>PGZZ01000017.1 GCA_002841545.1 Firmicutes bacterium HGW-Firmicutes-16 | reverse complement strand
AAACCCTGTAACCATTGCGGTTACAGGGTTTTTGCTTGGCGGAGAAGGAGGGATTTGAACCCTCGCACGCTTTTGACACGTCTACTCCCTTAGCAGGGGAGCCCCTTCGGCCACTTGGGTACTTCTCCATGCCGAAAGACGAACTATATGATTGCACCGAGCTCCAATTCCGCATTGAAGCATTCTTTTTAAGGAAATGGCGGAGAGAGAGGGATTCGAACCCCCGGTGCTTTCGCACAACGGTTTTCAAGACCGTCACCATCGACCACTCGGACATCTCTCCGTTTCGGTCGCTTTGGTATAATAACATAATATTGGTTTTGTGTCAACTGGTTTAACCTGTGCTAATTTGATATTTCCGACCATAGCTTTTTTTGCTCAGAAAAATGCCCTGTTGCCTTGAATTGTTAATACTTTTCGGATATAATGATGCAATATGCTGTTGCGCCGAAGAACTAAAAATCGGTGCAAATTACGGCTTTTGAAATCATCTCCAGAGGATACAATTATTATGCATGGTAACTTATTTATTAAAGGCGCGAGAGAAAACAACCTGAAGAACATCGACCTTGAAATCCCCCGTGACAGCCTTGTGGTTTTTACAGGGCTTTCCGGAAGTGGAAAATCGTCTCTGGCGTTCGATACCATCTATGCCGAGGGGCAGAGGCGTTACGTGGAATCGCTGTCGAGCTATGCCCGTCAGTTTCTGGGGCAGATGGAAAAACCCGATGTGGACTACATCGAGGGGCTTTCTCCCGCCATATCTATAGATCAGAAAACGACCTCGAAAAATCCCCGTTCGACCGTTGGCACGGTTACGGAAATATATGACTATCTGCGCCTTTTGTGGGCGCGTATCGGCGTGCCTCACTGCCCGAAATGCGGCAAGGAGATTAAGCAGCAGACCATCGATCAGATAATCGACCAGATTTTACTGCTGCCAGAGGGGACAAGAATACAGATTCTCGCTCCCGTCGTCCGAGCGAGGAAGGGCGAATACCAGAAGGTGTTCGAGGATGCGAGAAAGTCCGGCTACGTCCGCGCAAGGGTCGACGGCAACGTTTATGACCTGAGCGAGGAGGTAAGCCTTGAGAAGAACAAAAAGCACAACATCGAAATTGTAGTGGACAGGCTCGCGGTTAAGCCCGATTTTACGCAGCGTCTGACGGATTCCGTCGAAACGGCTGCGGCGCTTGCGGGCGGCATCGTTATAATTGATATTCCGGACGAGAAAAAAGAACTGCTCTTTTCTCAGAATTACGCCTGCGAGGACTGCGGAATTTCAATTGAGGAGCTTACACCTAGGATGTTCTCTTTCAATAACCCCTATGGTGCGTGCCAGACCTGTGGAGGACTGGGCATCCAGCTCCGCGTTAATTCGGAGGCAATACTTCCAAATCCTGCACTGTCCATTATGGATGGCGGCATTGAGGCGAGCGGCTGGGGCAACGTCCGAAATGACGGCATTTCAAGAATGTATTTTGAGGCGCTAGCGAAGAAATATAAATTTTCTCTGACAGAGCCGATTAGGAATCTATCACCCGAGGTAATCGACATTATCCTGTACGGCACCAAGGGCGAAAAGCTGACGCTTTATTACGACCAGCCGCGCGGCAAGGGAACGCTTAACCAGCCTTTTGAAGGTATTGCGAACAATATCGAGCGTCGCTATCACGAGACGCAAAGTCCCTCAATGCGCAACGAGCTTATGCAGTGCATGGGTGAATACGACTGCCCCGACTGCCACGGGCTGCGCCTTAAACCCGAGGTTCTCGCCGTCACGGTCGGCGGTATACGCATTACTGATTTCACCACGATGTCCGTTACGAACGCGCTGGAATTTATAGATAAACTCGAGTTATCAAAGCGAGACACGATGATAGCCGACAGAATACTTAAAGAAATTCGCCAGCGTCTGGGCTTTCTCAAAAGTGTGGGCCTCCAGTATCTGACGCTTTCGCGTGCTGCTGGCAGTCTTTCGGGCGGCGAGAGCCAGAGAATAAGGCTTGCAACGCAAATCGGCTCATCTCTGATGGGCGTACTTTATATTCTCGACGAGCCAAGCATAGGCCTGCATCAGAGAGACAATGAAAAGCTTATTAAAACTCTGAAAGATCTGCGCGATCTCGGAAACACCCTCATCGTCGTCGAGCACGACGAGGATACGATGCGCTCGGCAGACTATATCGTGGACATCGGCCCCGGAGCGGGCATCCATGGCGGTGAAGTTGTTTGCACCGGCTCGATAGACGATATCTGCGCCTGCGAGAGCTCGATAACAGGGCAGTACCTGAGCGGGAAGAAGATGATACCTGTTCCTGCGGAGCGAAGGAAAGGTACAGGCCACAGCCTCATAATTAGGGGAGCGCGAGAAAACAACCTTAAAAACCTTGACGTAACCATACCTCTCGGCGTATTCACCTGCGTGACGGGCGTTTCAGGCAGCGGCAAGTCGTCGCTTATAAACGAAGTTCTCTACAAGACTCTTGCGGCGGAGCTTAACCGTGCCAAGACCCATCCCGGCGCGCACGACAGCATCGAAGGACTTAAATACCTAGACAAGGTAATCGATATTGACCAGAGCCCCATCGGCAGGACACCGCGCTCAAATCCGGCGACCTATACCGGTGTTTTTAACGAAATACGCGAGCTTTTCGCCTCCACTCAGGACGCAAAAATGCACGGCTATAACGCGGGACGTTTTTCGTTCAATGTCCGCGGCGGGCGCTGTGAGGCCTGCACCGGCGACGGACTAATCAAAATTGAAATGCATTTTCTGCCGGACATTTACGTCCCCTGCGAGGTCTGCAAGGGCAAACGCTACAATAGGGAAACCCTCGAGGTGCGCTATAAAGGCAAGAACATCTCCGAAGTCCTTGAGATGACAATCGAAGAGGGCGTCAGCTTCTTCGAGAATCTTCCAAAAATCAAAAATCAGCTTCAGACGCTTTGCGAGGTCGGACTGGGATATGTCAGGCTAGGGCAATCCTCGACCACTCTTTCGGGCGGCGAGGCGCAGCGGGTTAAGCTTGCCACTGAGCTTTGCAAGAGAAGCACCGGCTCAACTGTGTACATTCTGGATGAACCGACCACAGGGCTCCATGTCGCGGATGTGCATAAGCTGGTGGAGGTTCTGGGCAGGCTTGTCGAACAAGGTAACACGGTTATTGTCATCGAGCACAATCTCGACGTCATAAAAACCGCCGACTACATCATCGATCTCGGTCCCGACGGCGGCGACATGGGCGGAGAAATCATCTTTACGGGGACGCCGGAGGAATGCGCCGCCTGCGAGAAAAGCTATACTGGTCAGTTCCTAAAGAAAATGCTCTAATAATTTCACTTTTTCATATATTAATTAACAAATTGAGCCGGTTCCCCGTATCATGGGTAAAAGGGGGAACTGATATGGAAACGATTGAGATCATTTCGGCGTTCGCGCTTTCGCTTTCCTTTCTTCTGTTAATCTGGACAATTAAGGGCTTTATGTTGAGGCCTCCTGCCTGCGGAGGAGGAATAAGAATTACGACGGTTTTAACGGCGGACGGAAATACCAAAGACCTTGAGCGCGAGGTAACAAACCTGCGTTGGCTGAGAGAAGACGGAAGGCTGAGAACGGAGATACTCATAGTCGATGCGGGTATGGATGCGCAGACGGCAGAGATTGCGAGATCCCTGCAGCGCAGAGATCCGACGATTAGTATATGCACACCTGAGGAAATCGCAAATATCATTACACGGGGTATCTGGAATGGAGCAGAAGGATAACTACATAGAAATTTCGGGAATGGTTAAGGCCGTCCTGTTCCAGAACGAAGAAAACGGCTACACCGTTATCAAGCTGGAGACACAGGATGGCGGAGCTATAACCGTCGTCGGCTGTCTGCCCTATGCCTGCCCCGGAGAGCTACTCACCGTCACAGGTGAATATTCAAAGCACTCCGTCCACGGCGAGCAGTTCAAGGCCGAGTGGGCGGAGCGCACAATGCCGGTCGGCGCGGAGGCGATCTTTGAATACCTTGCCTCGGGCGCACTGCGCGGGGTTGGCCCTGCAACTGCGACGCTTATCGTCACGGCTTTTGGTGGAAACTCACTCAAGGTCATAGAAAACGAACCCGAAAGACTCGGTCAGGTCAAGGGCATAGGCAGGAAAAAGGCCTTCGAGCTTTCGGAAGCCTTTAAAAAGCAGGTCGGGATTCGCAGACTGCTTGAGTTTCTCGGAAACTACGAGATAAGACCCCTTATTGCAATAAGGCTATATCACGACTTCGGAGATAAGTCGCTGGAGCTGTTGCAGGAAAACCCATATATCATTGCCGGCGAGCATATCGGAGCGAGTTTTGCTGAAGCTGACGCGCTCGCCCTTAAAATGGGCTTTGAGAACGACTGCGCAGAGCGGGTCGCCGCGGCGGCGCTCTATGAGCTTTGGCACAATTCGAGGAACGGGCACACGTTCATTCCGGCGGATAAGCTCATATCGGCAACGTCTCAGCTCATTGAAGTGAGCGCCGAGGCGGTCGAGGAGGCGCTTGATGTCCTTTCCGACAGCGGTGAGATTATGCGCACAGTGATAGCCGAGAGGGAAGGCTGTTACCTTGCCTCCCTCTTTACAGCTGAAGTGTATTCGGCCGAAAGAATAAAAGAAATGTCAGGTGAAAAAATAAGCCTGAAAAAGGATATCGACTCGCTCATCGGACAGATTGAAAAGGAACAGGCGGTTTCTTACGCGGATATGCAGCGCTACAGCCTGAAGATTGCGGCTGAGCGACAGATTATGGTGCTGACGGGCGGCCCCGGCACCGGAAAAACGACAACTGTGCGCGCTGTAGTTTCACTATTTGAGAAACTGGGGCTGAAAACCCTCCTCACAGCGCCTACCGGACGCGCTGCAAAGCGCATGAGCGAGCTGACCGGAAGGGATGCCGCAACTGTGCACAGACTGCTCGAAGCGGGATTCTCAGAAGAACACGATGAGCTTATATTCAAACGCGACGAGGACGAACCGCTCGTTTGTGACGCCGTGATTCTGGATGAATGCTCAATGGTGGATATATATCTCATGGCGGCGCTGCTTCGCGCTATGCCACCGAAGTGCAGACTAGTTATGGTCGGCGATGCGGATCAGCTTCCGAGTGTCGGCCCGGGCAACGTTTTTTTGGATGTTATACGAAGCAATATCGTCGAGACTGTGCGTCTCACAGAGATTTTCAGGCAGGGTGCGGAGAGCCGCATCGTTGCCAATGCGCACATGATAAACAGGGGAGACTACCCCGAGCTAAAGAGCAACTCGTCGGACAGCGACTTTTTCTTCCTGCGCAGGGGCGAGCAAGCCCAGACAGTCGAAACGATAGTCGAGCTGTGCTGTCACCGTCTGCCCGAAAAAATGGGGATTCCGACGACTGACATACAGGTTTTGAGCCCGACAAGGCGCGGCGAAACAGGCACAAGGTATTTAAACGCAGTGCTTCAAAGGGCTCTGAATCCTGCGTCAGCAGGCAAAAAAGAGAAAAAATACGGTGAAATTGTCTTTCGCGAGGGAGACAGAGTGATGCAAACCAGAAATAACTATGATATAATATGGTCACGACCGGAAATAATCGAGTATTCGAACGAGGCTGACCGAGCAGGTCTTACCGTAATTACAATGGGAGCTAAGCCCGAGCACGGTACAGGCATATTTAACGGAGACATCGGCATCGTGGCTGGGCTTGATATCGAAAACGAGACAATGGCGATACTTTTTGACGACAGGCTCGCTTACTACGGCTTTGATATGCTGCCGGAGCTTGAGCACGCCTTTGCGATGACAGTCCACAAATCCCAAGGCAGCGAGTTCAAAGCCGTGATACTCGCGGCGCAGGACGGCTCGCCCCAGCTTATGAGCAGAAGCATCCTATATACAGCCGTGACAAGAGCGAGAGAGCTATTGATAATCGTTGGGAACGACGCGACGGTTTTCAAGATGATAGATAACCACAAGGTGACAAGAAGATACTCAGGACTTCGTGCCAGACTGACGGATTAGCTCGCGATGCAAACTACCGCGCTACTAGAAAGGACGGTAAAGCCATGGGAGTTTTTTCGGGACTTTTGGATCTTTTATATCCACCACGCTGCGCTTTTTGTAGAAAAGTCCTCAAAACCGGCGAAATCGGCATGTGCAAAAAATGCCGCGACACAATAAAACGCACGCATAACGGCGGCGCTCAGGGCGGGGACTTCTTTTCAAGCTGCGTATCACCGCTATATTACGAAAACGAGGTGCGCGACGCGATACTCCGCTTTAAGTTCAACGACGCTACGGGCTATGCCGAACTTTTCGGAGGATTTTTGGCGGACTGTATTAAAGAAAACCTCAAGGGACGCTACGATATTATCACTTGGGTTCCGCTAAGTAAAACACGTCTGAAGAAGCGCGGCTATGATCAGGCTATGCTGCTTGCGATGGCGGCCGCTTTGAAGCTCGACGATGTCGCTGTGGAGCTTCTCAAAAAGAACACTGACGTTCCGGCTCAGTCCGGCGTAGGCTCAGCCGAAAAGCGCCGCGCGAACATCTCAGGCGTTTACAGCGTTGCCGACGAGGAACTTGTTCGCGGAAGGCGCATCCTTGTGATAGACGACATCATAACCACAGGCTCAACCCTTTCCGAATGCGCCAAGACCCTTAAATATTCGGGTGCCGTGGAGGTCATTTGTTGCACGCTCGCGAGGACGAGAGAATAAAATCGGTAAGTTTTGTCAAAGATTCAATTAAGGTAGCGGAGTCTGACACGTGCCCTATTCATAGAAACATCGAAAGGAATGGTCGTATAAATGATCTTTTTTGAAAGAGATATTGCAATTGATTTGGGAACATCCAGTATAATTGTATATGTGAGCGGAAAGGGGATAACCCTTCGCGAGCCGACGGTCGTTGCCGTGGACAAGCATTCAGGCAAGCTCCTAAAAGTCGGCGAGGACGCGCAGAAGATGCTCGGAAGAACTCCCGCAAATATTGTTTCCATACATCCGATAGTTAACGGCGTCGTTTCCGACTACGATATGACTGTGAGGATGCTCAAGGAGCTTATTCAGCGAATAACCTCGTTCAGCCTGTTCAAGCCGCGCATTATAATCTGCGTACCCGGCAGCATTTCAGGCGTGGAGGAACGCGCGACTATAGACGCTGGCATTGAGGCGGGCGCGAGAAAGGTTTATCTCGTGGAGTCCTCAGTTGCAGCTGCAATGGGCGCTGGAGCGGATATCAAAAAGCCTGATGGGCACATGGTAATCGACATCGGCGGCGGAACGACGGAAGTCGGCGTAGTGTCACTCAGCGGCGTTGTTGAGAGCGAATCAATTAAAACGGCAGGCGATGCATTTGACGAAGCCATAGTTAAATACATACGCCGCAAGCATAATCTGCTTGTCGGACTTAAAACGGCTGAAGAGCTGAAAACTAGAATTGGAAGCGCCTATCCGGTGCAGAATCCAAGCGCCGAGGAGGTCAAGGGACGTTGTCTTGTGACAGGGCTTCCACGTACTGTAGAGATTGACACCAACGACATCGCCGAGGCGCTCCAGGAGCCGCTGTCCGCGATACTCGACTCAGTCCAGCTGGTACTCGAAAGGACTCCGCCTGAGCTTGTTGCGGACATTTCTCGCAATGGCATCGTAATTTGCGGCGGTGGCAGCCTGATACCCGGACTCGACAAGATTGTTTTCGCAAAGACCGGCATCAATATAAACCCTGTGGACGACCCCGTTACCTGCGTGGCCTACGGAGCGGGTAAAATGCTCGACCATTTCACCAACATGGAAGAGGGCATGGTTAACCTTGCCCGCAAGCGTCAGATGAAATAACCCATAAGGCATGAAAGCCCGGCAGACGAGAAAGTATCAAGGACGGAACCGTGAAGTTCCGTCCTTGATTTTGTGCTATTGAAGGGTGTGCTATTTGTTCGCTTCCGCGCTCTCCAGCTCCTTGATGCGGCACTTTGCCTGAAGCCAGAATCGGATGTCCTCATAAACCTCTTCCTTGTTCTGCTCATTTAGTATCTCGTGGCGCGAGTCGTGATATAGCTTAAGCGTCACATCCGATAGACCGGCCTTCAGAAATCCGTTGTAAACGCGGAGAACACCCTTACCGTATTCGCCAACAGGATCCGCGTCTCCTGAAACGAAGAAAACAGGCAGATTTTTGTTCATTCGTTCAAGGTTTTTGGGGCTTGCGATATACTTGAGGCCCATCATCATGTCGCGGGAGAGGTCGGCGGAGGAAACAAAGCCGCAGTCGGGATCGCTTATGTATTCATCGACAATCGCATTTTCCCGAGTCAGCCAGTCAACTTCTGTTCTGTTAGGTTTAATGCGGTCGTTATAACTTCCGAAAGAAAGTTTGTGCAAAAACTGGCTTTTATAGTTCGTCCCGTGGCTCTTAATAATACTGTTTGCGAACGCCAGACCGGCGTTCAGCAAAAGACTGCTCTGTTGACCCGTACCGCTAAGGATGACGCCGTCAGGCCCGTCGTGATAGCGGATTATGTATGTACGGGTGAGGAAGCTGCCCATTGAATGCCCGAGAATAAAAATCGGGAGGCTGAAATATCGCTCTTTAAGGCGCTCGTATAGCTTTCGCATATCGCCGACTACAAGTTCCCAGCCGCCATGCTCGCCGAAGTAGCCCTGATACTTCGGGTCGGCAACGCTCTTGCCGTGGCCTAGATGGTCATTGCCCGCCACAACAAAGCCATTTGAGGCAAGATACTGCGCAAATTTATCATATCTGCTTATGTGTTCTGCAACTCCGTGGCAGATTTGGATAACGCCGATCGGAGTAGTGTCGGGCAGCCATTCGCGGACATAAATAGTGCTTTTGCAATCACATGAATTGAAGCTGAATTCGTTTAATATGGGCATGGAATTAACCCCCTATATGATTAAAGAACAATGCGAAATATTTGTAACCCTATTGTAAATATTTTATATGGTGATTTCCGATAAGTCAACCGAAAATGCACTATTTCCAGAAATAACAGGTGTTTACTCGATCGGCAGTTCGATTATTTCAAGTCCGCGGCGCAGAGCATAGAGCAGGGTGTTCATCGTCCCTCCCGGTTTGCCGCCGTAAGCCGCAATAAGTATCGAGGAATTGTCAACCATATATCTGTTTCGACGCATCATACAGTCCGGAGTGTAGTCCTTCTGCACGAGAGTATAATAGTCGCAGTCTGCGACAAGCCTTGCGTAGCGCTTCCTGAGCGCTTCTGACCAGCTTTCGGACTGCCGCTCGTATGGAATAGCCGCCTCGAGTGTAATGTCCTCGTGCGAGGCCCGCAGTGCCATAACTGCCTCACAGAAAAACATATCACAGCCGGTCGCCATGCCGCAGATAAAATGACGGATACCCGAACGGTAAACGGATTCCACGGCATCAGCAATGCTCTCTTTTAGCATTTCGCACCGCTCGTCGCTTTCAAAACTTTTCCAAGGAAGCTTTTCTTCTCTGTGTCCGGTAAAGGTGCAGGCTGCTTGCTCTATTTCCATAGAAATCCTCCGAGATTGGCAATGTCGTATCTTATTTTACTATTTTATTTTGCATATGTCAAAAGCATGATAGGACTATTCAAATTTTCAGGACCATTTTTTGAAATATGGATGATTATTTTTAATGAAACTGAAATAAATTACAAACAAATTGCCCATAATACCTTTGAATTCATTTTGGAGGTTAAAAAATGAAAAAAGCAACTGCAATCATCACGTTGGCTCTAATGATTCTGGCTATGCTCGGCGGCTGCAAGAATACTGACACAACGCCGACCGTCAGCCCGAATGTCCCGGTAGTTTCGCAGAGTCCCGCGATTCCTTCTCCCACTACAGGCGAAAGTCCCGCTCCAACCGGACAAGTTTCGCCGAGTCCCGCTGCTTCGCCGGCCGCATCACCCAAAGCTTCACCCGCTACTTCACCCAGTGCATCATAATCAGCAGATAAACAAGAAAAAAGACGAGTGTATTGATACACTCGTTTTTCTTTGGCTTTAAGTAAGCGTAGTATTAGCCGTTTGTAGCAGCGGATGCCGAAGGAGCAGCAACGGGAGCTTCGCTGGTGACAGGAGCTTCGCTGGTGACAGGAGCTTCGCTGGTTACGGGTTCAACGGACTCTATGGGAGGCGTTGAGGGCTCCTCGGCCTTCTTGGCACAGCCCGCGAAAGCGGCCATGAGCATCATAGCGGCAAGAACTACAGCAAAAGTCTTTTTCATAGTTTTTTATCCTCCAAACTGATGATAGTTTCCCAGAGAACAATTGGTGTTCGCTGGCAACTCGTTGATACTAGCACCGATGGGGGAATAAGTCAATGCATAAGCGATAATATTTAATAATTATTTAATAGTTTATTAACAATTAGCCTTGACCCTATGACCCTCTAAATTACATTGTAAAAGGATTATTCCTTAAAAAACCGGCCGAAAACTCAGGAAAATACCTACCAGCTCACCTTAGTGCTTGGGCGTAAGCAACGTATTTATCGATTTTCGAAGAGCATTCCCGTTTATCATTTCCGCTTACAAGGATGTAAATCTTGATCTTAGGCTCGGTGCCCGATGGACGGACAATGAACGAGGTGTCGTCCTCAAGCTCGAAATAGAGGACGTTTGAGCCGACAATATGGGTCTTGCCGACCACACCCAGACCGGGTACGATGATTTTCCCGCTTGCATAATCCCTTTCGCGGAGAACCTTAACGTCGCTTATTTCGACGGGAGGATTTTCCCTGAGTCTTGACATCAGCCTGCGCATGTTTTCGAGTCCGTCGATGCCTGGCATGACAAGGTTGAGGGTTTTTTCGGCAAAGTAGCCGTATTTTTCATAGAGACTATCCAGCGCCTGAAGGAGGGACAGCCCTTTTCCAAAGTAATAGGCAGCCATTTCGGCTAACAGCATGGACGCTGTGACTGCGTCCTTGTCGCGGACATAGTCGCCGATCATATAGCCGTAGCTTTCCTCATATGCCAGAATGTAACTGTAGCTGTCAGCTTTCTCATATTCGGCGACTTTTTCTGCCATGAATTTAAAGCCCGTGAACGTATCGTCGATATGGACTCCGTTTTGCTGTGCAACTTCGCGAGCCATCTCGGTTGTGACGATAGTCTTGACCACAGCGGCATTTTCCGGCAGGGTACCGGCTCTTTTTCTAGCGGTTATGATGTAGTCCAGAAGCAGAACACCGGTCTGGTTACCGGACATAGTGACAAATTCGCCCTCGTCGTCGCGCACCATTATACCGACTCTGTCCGAGTCGGGGTCAGTTCCAATGATAAGGTCGCAGCTTTCGCGCTTTGCTAGTTCGATAGCGAGATAAAAACCCGCCGGATCCTCGGGATTGGGGCTCTTGACAGTCGGGAAAGTGCCGTCGATAACCATCTGCTGCGGAACGGGGATGATGTTTTTGATTCCCAGACGGCGGAGCGCTTCGGGCACGAGCCTGTATCCTGCGCCGTGGAAGGGAGTATAAACAACCTTAAATTTGTCAGCAACACGGGCAACGGCATCGCGGTCGATGGACTGAGACAGAACATTTTCGAGGAAAGCCTCATCCGTTTCGGCACCAATGGTTTCAATAAGACCCGCTTCAACAGCTTCGCTGAAAATCATTCTCTTAATACCCGTGAATATGTCAATATGCGCCATTGCGTCCGCGATTGCCTGGGCGTGTTTTGGAGGGAGCTGTGCACCGTCCGCCCAATAGACCTTATAGCCGTTGTATTCGCGCGGATTGTGGCTCGCTGTGACATTTATGCCGGCTGTCGCGCCAAAACTGCGTATAGCGTAGCTTAGCTCCGGTGTCGGGCGCAGAGCGTCGAAGATACGCACAAAGATGCCGTTTGCCGCCATGACGGAAGCCGCCGCGCGCGCAAAGAGCTCACTATTCTCGCGGCAGTCATAGCAAATAACGACGCCATTTTTCATGGCTTCTTCGCCTTCGGCACAGATGACAGAGGCGAAAGCCTGTGTCGCGTGCCTAATTACGTGCCTGTTCATACGGTTTAGGCCCATGCCCATGATACCGCGAAGCCCCGCGGTACCGAATTCAAGCGGAGCAAAAAAGCGGCTTTTGATCTCTTCCTCGTCGCTTGCTATCTCGTCCAGCTCTTTCCATTCACTTTCAGAAAGAGCGGGGCTATCCATCCAACGTCTGTATTCTTCCATGTAGTCATTCATTTGCGCTACCTCCGATAAGAGAAGCTGCATCGTCATGCATTGAGACCGGTACGAAAATGTCGCTGCCCTCGCCGCTCATGCCAAGAATGACAGCTCCAAAGCTACCGCTTCCGGGATAAATTTTCACAGCGGGGATACTATAAGCAGACAGCATGCTTATCAGCATTTCGTCTTCCATATCAACTGATGTGCAGTGCTTGAGAAATACAGGCGCTTCGGGTTCGCCGTCGGTTTTCGGCCAATTCCTGTATATATCACCCGGCAGAGATCGATACCATGACGGCGTTTCCTTATCGGAAACTCCTTCCTGTTTCTCGCCTTTGGCTGTGCTTTTACTTTTGTGCTTAAAAAAACACATCTCTAACTCTCCTTAAAAGCGTTAACTTAGCTCTTCACGGCTATTTATGGTATTTACTGTTTTCGTTTATCATTATACCCCTGTAAATCTGTTCTGCAAGCATAACTCTTGCGAGGTGATGAGGAAAAGTCATTTCCGACATCGACAGACACAGATCGGCGAGTTTTTTTATGCGAGTGTCCAGTCCGAAAGAGGAGCCGATAATGAAGCAAAGCCTAGATTTGCCAGTGCTTGCGCATTTTTGAATGAGGGACGAGAACTCAGCACTTCCAAGCTGTTTACCCTCAATGCACAGCGCGATGACAAAAGCGCCGGAAGGTATGCTTTTCTCGATTTCAAGCGACTCTTTTTGAAGTCCAGAGTCTATTTCAGCCTGCGAAGGATTCTGCGGAAGTCGCGCTTCGGAAAGCTCCGATAGTTCCAGCTTGCAGTATGGCTTAAGCCGCTTTTCATATTCAGCAAAAGCCGAAATGTAATGGGATTCCCGCATGCGGCCAACACAGATCAGACTTATACTCAGCATAAAATATCGTCCCCGACAGATAATTTTAGTATGTCCCGCTCGGGCGCGACTTCGATTGATACGTCTCTTTCGGTGTTTATTCCTTCAGCGGATAGTATGTCCGAAACGCATCGCCGCGCGAGCGAGGGAATATTGTTTTCGCGGCTTAGGTGTCCAAGTACCAGTTTTCGCGTACCGTTTTTATGTAGCTCCATTGCAAGCTGACCGCAACAGTCGTTGGATAGATGTCCGTTATCTGATAGTATTCTGCGCTTGAGCGGAAAGGGGTACGGACCGTTTTTCAGCATTTCAAGGTCGTGATTTGATTCGATAACGGCGGCGTCGACCCCGCGAAGACCCTCGAGAATCTCGTCTGTGACATGCCCGAAATCCGTACAGAAGCCGAAGACCGCGCTGCCCGAAAGCCTATAACCGACGCTCTCTGGTGTGTCGTGCGGCGTATGGAAGGGGAGAACGGTCAACCCGCGAATGTCATAATCCTGGCCCGGCAGCAGCACAGTCAAATAATCGTCGACCCCCGCAATTGACCAACTGAGATGATTGGCCACAGTACGGGGGGCAAATATCGGTATTTCGTAATGCTTTATGAATGTGTTAAGACCACTAATATGATCCGAATGTTCGTGTGTAATAAGTATACCGGAAAGCTGCTCCGGCATTATGCCGAGTGAAGACAGCGCCGAAACAATGCGCTTTGTCGAAATACCGGCATCTATCAACACCGCCGTGTGACCGTCCTTTACTAGGGTGCAGTTTCCGGTGGAGCCGCTCGCTATTGTATAGATTTGCATAAATCTTATGTCCTCGAATGTTAAACTACTGCGGACGAATATTCGTCTGGATCGGAAATGCAGGTGATATCGGCTCCAAGACTCTTCAGCTTGCCGACCAGATCCTGGTAACCGCGTTCAATATAGGAAACCTCCTCGACAACTGTCTCGCCCTTTGCGCAAAGACCGGCAATTACGACTGCCGCGCCGGCACGAAGGTCGCAAGCGGCAACAGGCGCGCCGGTGAGGCAGGAAACACCCTCAATTACCGCAGTCTTGCCGTCCACTTGAACCTCGGCCCCCATTTTTTTGAGCTCCGAAATATATTTATAGCGGTTGTCCCAGACGCCCTCGGTGACAACGCTCGTACCCTCTGCCAGACAAAGAACAGTGCTGATTTGAGGCTGCATATCCGTCGGAAAGCCGGGGTAGGGCTGAGTCTTCACATTAGCGCGGGTAAGCTTTCCCGTACGGCGCACAACGATATAATCGGGGTATTCATCGACTGTGACACCCATCTCGCGGAGCTTTGCCGAGATGCAGTCCAAGTGCTTCGGAATGACGTTTCGAATCGTTATCTCTCCACCAGCCGCAGCAACGGCCGTCATGTATGTTCCTGCTTCAATCTGGTCGGGAATGATGGAATAAGTTCCGCCGTGGAGCTTTTCAACCCCATAGATTTTAATTGTGTCAGTACCGGCTCCGCGCACATCCGCTCCCATAGAGTTTAGGAAGTTAGCGAGGTCGACTATATGCGGTTCTCTTGCCGCATTCTCAATGGTTGTTTTGCCTTGCGCCTTGGAGGCCGCAATCATGATATTCATCGTTGCGCCAACGGAGACCTTATCGAGGTAGATTTTGGTTCCTGCGAGGATGCCGTTCGTAGCCTCTGCATAGACGAAGCCGCCCTTGACCTCAACCTGAGCGCCTAATGCCGTCATGCCTTTAATATGCTGATCTATAGGGCGGACACCGAAATTGCAGCCGCCGGGCATTGTTGTTTTTGCGGAGCCAAAACGTCCGAGCATAGCGCCGATGAGATAATAAGAGGCGCGTATTTTGCGCATCAAATCATAGGGCGCGCCCTCTTTGCGAACGCAGGTGCAGTCAATCTCGACCGTGCTTTTATTTATAGTGCGAACCTTAGCTCCCATTTCGCTTAAAATTGTAAGGAGCATATCGGTATCGCTGATTTGAGGTATGTTTTCAATTCTACATACGCCTTCAACCATAAGCGCGGCGGGGATGATTGCTACAGCGGCGTTTTTAGCCCCGCTTATCTCAACTTCGCCGTGTAGAGGATTTCCACCTCTGATTACATATTTATCCAAACAATACACCTTCCCGTGACGAGAAAATACCGCACATCTTTATTTATGTATGATACCCGAAGTGAGAGATAATAGCCGCGTAAAAAACGAATATAGTTCTCCCATAATGAAAAAGGACAATCTCAATCAAAGATTTTCCAGTGAATTATAACATAAAGATTACAAAAATTCAACAAAAAATAAATGTTGGACCTAAGAGACGCTTTCGATGTTTTCGGCTTTGCCGGTCTCGGCGTCAATATAATAAGGACCTGAATTAGTCGTGATGCACCAAACCGGCTTAAGGGTGCAGCTTCCGGATACGGCTGAATACATATAGTATTCAATTTTTAAATCATTTATTTCACTGAAGATAAACCCGGTGTCCGCTGCCGACTTCAGAAAGTTCATCAGAATTGTAACGCTGTCAGGGTAATTATCGGAGGATTGAACTGAGAATTTTGCGTCCAAAGGCCTTGTCCCGCTAATAAGCAGGAGATTGTCGTAAGTGAAATTAAACGTAACGCGAGCGTCATATATATCGGTACCATCCCATGAGCAGGATAGAACCACCGTGGTATCATTGCCGTCAGTCGTCACAAGCGGCTCAAGTTCACCGCATTCAAGGCCAAGCTTTTTCAGGGCGGTCTTCGACGCACCGACGGGATCTCTGCGCTTTGAAATGACTCCTGGGTTCAGTATTATCTCAAATTCACCCGTGCCTCGGAATCTTCCCTCACCATCTAGCCCGCTGTAGAAAAAGATGTTGCCGCCCAGATCCGATACCGAACAGCTGCCGATGAGAGAGGAGAGGTTATGCTTTTCCGTCTTCATGTCGCGCTTAAGGGATAAAAGAGGTGGAACAGAATCGGGAAGCTCAATGTCGGGATTGAGCGTGAACCCTTTTTCGGCAAGGACGTTCTCCAGCGCTTCCATGCGGGAGGCCTGCGCTTTTCGTTCTTCTATTACGTTGGTTATCACGATAAATAGCAGAAAGACATTGACCAAGGTAAGAAGGATTAGTATAAAGTTTTTGATTTTAAATTTATCCATTTTTTGAACTCCTGACGGACTTAACCTTTTATCCATGCACAGGTAACGGAATCGGTCCTGTCCTCGTAAGTGAGAACAGGCTCTCCGCCCCGAGTTTCTGCAATAACTGCAGCTTGTTTTTCCGGAAGAGGTACGATGGTTCCACCGGGCAGAGTATAGCGGCGGAGGTAAAGCTCTGCTTTTACAATGGTGCCGCTAATTATCTGGAAGGATGCCGCGCTTTCGCCACCTGGCAGGGTAACAGGTATCCCGTTAACGAAGTATCCGAAGCTGACCGTGCAGGAGGACGGGGTAGAGACGTTCGAAACTTTAACAAGCTCCGTGACGCCGTCGCCGCCGACAAGGCCGATGCTGTTTTTAACAATCTCGGAGCATACCGAGATGGAGTCTGTAATCGTAAGACCCGCTGATCCACCTTTAATAATAATGCCGTTGCCTCCGGACGCGTCAAAAATAACCCTTCCGGACGATTCAATACTAAGGCTCTTGTCGCCCTCAACATAGACCTTTGAACCGTCCGACTTGGGTAACTCCGAAACTATTCGGCTATTCATTCCAAAGTGCGCAAGAAGCCCGCTACCGTCATAATTGTCACGTACCGGATTTGTAACAGTGACCGCACTAAGAGGCTCATTCTCATGCGAGAATATGAAATACGGGTCAATATTAGCGTAATCTTCACCGAGCTCAAATGCGAAATTCGCGCTGCCCAATGGGCACTCAGAGATTTTCGTTTTGAGCGTCGAAAAACTCAAAACCGTATCGCAACGGTAAATTATACCCTCGTCCTCACTTATGAAGTACAAAACCAGATTTCCCCCATCCTCGCCAAGATAGAATCTTCTGGCAGTCTCAAGAGAAGCATCGCTACTTATTTCGGTGCCAAGCGACGAGGCGATTGCAGAGAGCGGCTGGGGATAGAGATAGTCAAAAAAGACACCGCTTCCTGAAAGGGCAGTCTGCCACTTTTCGACAGACACTTCGGTAGGCTTACCGGATGAACCCAGAGCTTCGCCCAGTGAGCCGGAAAACTGCGCCATCAGCTTATCTTTAGTATCATTGTTGTACTTGACTGCATAGTGCGAGCCGGTTTCCGATGTTACAAGGAGAAAAACGGGGTCCGAAGCAAGGGTAGTGACTTCGCCCTCCGGAAGCTCGGCGGAAACGGAGTCAGAATTACCATCGAAAAGACCTTCAAGTCCGCCGAAGAAGCTGCCTCTCCCGCCAACCGTGGCCTTCAGAAGAAGAAAACCGGCAGAAATCAAAAGTAAGACGATGGCAAAGTTCTTCGCCATATCAATAAGACGTGCCTTATTCTTCATTTTTCCGACCCTCCACGGGGAGCGTCATGGTAATGACAGTTCCCTTTCCCTGACGGCTGGTGAGCTCTATTGTGCCGTTATGGCGAGTTACAATCTCTTTCGCGATGGAAAGTCCGAGACCCGTTCCGCCGGACTCGCGGCTGCGCGCCTTGTCAACGCGATAAAAACGGTCGAATACCTTGGAAACATCCTCCTTAGGTATGCCGATGCCGTTGTCGCGGACGCTGACCCATACGACCTCGTCCTTCCGTCCGGCTATCATAGAAATGCTACCGCCGTCACGGGTATACTTAATGGCGTTTGAAACCATATTTATCAGAACCTGCTCAAGCCTCGCCGTGTCGCCGACGATGTCAGGAATAGGGGTTTTGAGCTCAAGCGTAAAGTTGTGACTGTGCTTTTGAGCTTCGAGCAGCATGGCGTTATAAACATCGTGCAGAGACTTTTCGAACGAAAAGCGCTCATAGGCAAACTCAATGCTACCAGCGTCGAAACGAGAGAGCATGAGAAGGTCCTGAACGATTTTCGTCATACGATCCGATTCATTAACGATGACAGCGAGAAATTCCTGTTCTGTTGCCTTAGGCATATTTCTTGAGTCCTGAAGCGTCTCCGCATAACCCCTGATGCTGGTTATCGGGGTTCGCAGTTCGTGGGAGACGTTAGCGACAAATTCGCGGCGCATAGCTTCAGACTTTTTGAGGTCGTCTAGCGTTTTTTCAAGCTGAAGAGCCATGCCGTTGAAGGTTCGTGTCAGAACACCAATCTCGTCCTGCGCGTTTGAAGTAAGATTAGGAGAAAAGTCTCCCGCGGCAACCCGTTCCGCTGCTTTAGTCAAGTTTTGGATGGGCGTGACCATTGCCTTTGCAAGAAGCAGGCTCAAAAGGACCGATATTATGAGACCGATTAGTAGCGCCTGCCCGATGATGCCGAAGAGCTTGGAGCTCAGTCCACGCACGTTGGATTTGTTGTCTTTTATATAGACAATAAAGCGCCCAGCGCTGCCTTCTATAGGCAGGGCGACGTCCATATATGAGGAGCTGTGGTCACTAACATAACCGGCGTTTCCACCGATTGCGGTCATTATGTTAGTCGTTTTTGCTAAGGTTCCGGTCTCGGAGCCTGAACCCGTCATTACAGCGCCGGTATCGCCCGAAAGGATATAGTAATTTCTCGAGCCTGAATCTATGCCGAGCTGTCCGGAATAGGCTTTCAGAACTTTTGCCATCTCCTCCGGGGCGTCAGCACCATTCGCGGCCGAATACAGTCCATCCGCCAGCGTTTGATAATCAAAAACGGTTTGCATTTTTTGATAAAAATCGTCTAGATAGAACGAGCGTATCTCGTTCATGAGGAAAGCACCGACAACGGCCATAAGCGAAACGATCAGCGCCACCATTATAAGTACGAGCTTTGTATAAAGGCTTTTGTTCATCGGAACCTCCGCGATTTAATAAAATTGGATTATTCTTCGCTGAAGTAATAGCCGACGCCGCGCTTTGTCATAACGTATATCGGATCAGCAGGGTTTTCCTCAAGCTTTTCACGCAGGCGGCGGACAGCAACATCGACTGCACGAAGGTCGCCGTAATAATCGTACTGCCAGACTTCGCTCATAAGCTGTTCACGCGATATGACTTTTCCGGGAGACGAGGCCAGGAACTTGATGAGCTCGTATTCGCGGGAGGTAAGCTCGAGGTCCTTGCCGGATTTAAAAACGGTGTGGCGCTCAAAATCAATTACGATATCCTTGAACCTGATAGTTTCACCGCTACCCTCAGTGGGGGAAGCCTCAGTCGTCGCAAATCTGCGCATATTAGTCTTAACCCGCGCCAGAAGCTCACGGATGGAAAAGGGTTTAGTTATATAGTCGTCCGCACCCAGCTCAAGTCCGAAGACCTTGTCAGTCTCCTCTTCGCGCGCGGTAATCATGATTATGGGTATATTGCTGCCTTCGCTGCGGAGAGTCTTGCAGACATCGAAGCCGTCTGTGTAGGGGAGCATAACGTCAAGAAGCATAAGATCCGGGCTCTCTTCCCTTGCCAGACGCAGAGCCTCTTTGCCGTCGTAGGCGCAAATCGTGTTGTATTCGGATTTTTCAAGATTAAATTTGAGGATATCAACGATGGATTTTTCATCATCAACTATCAAAACTGTTCTTGCCATATCTGTTGACCCTTTCGTGGATTTAATTTTTTTAGGAAAGGATGTTTTTCGCCTTTAAAACAGCGATAATGGTCTTTGCGTCCGTTATTTCGTTTTCCATGACGAGGCGAACGAGCTCATCGATATGTATCTTCTCAACGTCGAGGAATTCATTCAAATCCGGATGGGCAGTGCCAAAGCTCAGACCCTTCGCCATATAAATATATAGTATCTCGCGGCAGAATCCGGGGGAAGGGTAGACCTTTCCGAGAAAGACATATTCGCTTGCTCTGATTCCTGTTTCCTCCGAAAGCTCACGCTCGGCGCACTGCAAAGGCTCTTCTTCTTTCTCCAGCTTGCCCGCCGGAACCTCCAAAAGGTGCTCCAGCATCGGATAGCGGAACTGGCGCACGCAGTATACAAAGCCCTCCTCATCGATGGGAATAACGGTCACGCCGCCGGGATGCTCGACGACCTCCCGTAGAGTGTGTTCGCCGTTTTGAAGCATGACCCTGTCGAGCGTTGTATTTGTGATGAGCCCGTTATAACCGTTGATGTGACGCACCAGCGTCTCAGTATAATCCATAGCAAATGACCTCCGTTTTGTGATTGCGTTATATGTAATCTAAAGCGGTTTTACATTATACGGCAAGTTTCGGTTTTTTACGCATTAATTTCATTTAGTATAGCACAGGACTCGCAGGATTTCCAGTAATTTTAACTGGTATATGGCGGCTTGTTGAAGTACAATACTTTCGGGACCTTTCTACATTGATACATATTATTTGGAGGCAAAAATGAAGATTCATATCGCTACGTCGGAGCTAGTCGTTCTTGAAGCAAAAGGAGAAGAACTGCTGGACGAAAAGATAGCGCAGGTAATAGTGCGCTCGGCGCTAGATTCAAGAAATCTTGCTCAGTGGGACTCGATTGAAATCGAGGATTTTACATACCGCGACCAGAGACTCCTGTTCGCAAAACCGGTAAAAGTATTCATCCCGAATTTTCTGGCTAGACTTCTGGAACAGAGATAATCAAAAGCCCCTCATTTTGCAGACTGCGCACTTGACATTTGTGTTATAATGTCTGATACGGACATTATAGTTAAAATGAAAATATCACGCTGCCTCTCGGTGCCCGTGATATATTATCTATTCAGACATTTGGAATTGTTAATAAAAAAATCACTACGCGGCTTTCCGCGTGTGATACAATGTCTGTTAAAGAGTTATTTTAATATAAGTATGCAGCCCAAAAGGGAAGGAGGGACTCTATATGTCACCCAGAGCGACCGGAATCAAGGTCGCAGCGCAGAACAGGAAAGCTTTTCATGACTATTATGTGCTTGAGCGCTTTGAAGCGGGAATCGAGCTTTGCGGTACAGAAGTAAAGTCTATCCGAGCGGGGACACTGAACCTTAAGGACAGCTACTGCTCTGTCAAGGACGGGGAGCTCTACGTCCGCTCCATGCACATCAGCCCTTATGAAAAGGGCAACATCTTTAACCGCGACCCACTTCGTCCGCGAAGACTCCTGATGCACAGTCGCGAGATTATGAAGCTCGCCGCCAGAGTGGCGCAGGACGGGCTGACGCTCATTCCGATTTCCGTGTATTTCAAGGATAGCCGAGTGAAGCTGGAGGTGGGACTGTGCCAAGGCAAAAAGCTCCACGATAAGCGTGAGAGCGAGGCTATTCGTGGCGCAACTCGTGAGATGGAAAGAGCGATAAAAGAGCGCAAATAGTTTGAAAGGAATCTGAGAATAATATGGCAAACCCAATAGTGACCATCGAAATGGAATCAGGCGATTTAATTAAGGCAGAGCTTTATCCCGAAGTCGCGCCGAACACCGTCAATAATTTCATTTCACTCATCAAAAAAGGCTTTTACAACGGCGTAATCTTCCACCGCGTAATCTCCGGTTTTATGCTTCAGGGCGGCGACCCGGACGGTACCGGAATGGGCGGCCCCGGATACTCCATCAAGGGCGAATTCTCATCGAACGGCTTCAAAAACGCCTTGAACCACGACCCCGGTGTCCTCTCAATGGCGCGTTCAGCGATGCCGAACTCCGCCGGAAGCCAGTTTTTCATCATGCATAAAACCTCATCGCACCTGAACGGACAATATGCCGCTTTCGGTAAGGTCATCGAGGGCATGGACATCGTCGATGTGATTGCCGCAACAGACTGCGACATGAACGACAGACCGAAAAAAACTCAGCGCATGAAAGCCGTAACGGTCGAGACTTTCGGCGTTGATTATCCAGAACCTGTCAAGAACTGATAGGGAACAAACAGCAGTAGTTTTCGTCTAATTATCAAGGCAATATGTCTTGCACCAACCAAATAGCGCCGAATCAGGCGCTCTCATGGGGATGTACCGGTTTCGACGGGGGTGTGGAGGCAGGAATAGCGGGCGGATGCGCCTACCATCCTAAAAATGGGCTCTTTTATAAATTAAAGAACAACGATAATTTAGAACTAGTAGCCGCTTAAGGCTACTCGTCCTCCCCGGGAGCGCTGCGGCTCGGGTGCAGGGCGCCGATTAGCAGCGTCCGTGAGTGCGCAAAGCTTTGAGCTCACCATGAATAATGAAGCTACCTGACCCCAAGGCGTGACGGCTTGCCTTAGGTGACGGGAACTGGCGATTTAGTTCGCCGAAATAACCGTCTGCGCCCGGAGAAATTGCTGTTTAAGTGCTTTCGGACGGGCCAAAGTCCTGTATTCTCAATGGATACAGGACTTTTTATATGCCCGAAACAGCCAAAATACCTGAGCATTATTTGCTTAGCGCCCTTTTTGAAACGCTGTAGATTTCAAAAAGGGCGCTATTTTGATTTTCCCTCAAAACTATGATAGCAGCTTCCTGTATTTGATTTTTCCTTCCTTAAATGTCGTCAATCATACGATAACACTTGACAGTCATGTGATTGTGTGTTAAAGTAATGACACATGAAGACAAGAAAGGAGTGCTGATGTGATAAAAGCGATGCCTGGATCGACAATTGAACTAGATATAGCAGAGTGGAACGCTGCGGACAAAATGCTCGAAGCCATGTTTCTGTCGGGCGGGCTGGTGCTTTCGCAGGTAGCAAGCCTTTCGGGGCTCGCCCCGTATGATGTTCAGAACTGGGTGAGGAGGGGCTTTGTATCTCCTCCTCGCCACAAGAGATATTCTCGCCGTCAGCTTTCAAGGATATTTATTATAAATATGCTTAAAGGAAGCCTTCAGATTGACAGGGTGTGTTCGCTGCTCAGCTATATCAACGGCGATTTGAGCGACGAGAGAGACGACAGTATTGACGATACTCGGCTTTACATCTACCTTATTCAGCTTTGTGCGGCTGTTGAGCGCGGAGAAAAAGCAGACATAACGTCAGTATTATCGGATTATAGAGAACCGTTTCCCGGCGCCGGGGTCAGAGTCGCCCATGTTCTTGAAATAATGGTAATAGCATACCAGGCATCGAGACTTCGCCAGAAGGCGGAAAATATGATTTCTGATATTGATATCAATGAAGGAGGTTAAAAAATGACAGTTTGGTGGGAGTCGCTTACACTGCTTGAAAAAATGGCGGCCGGCATTGCCTGTCCGGCAACGCTGATTCTTATGATACAGATTGTAATGCAGTTATTCGGCCTTGACGGAGGCCCCGGCGACGGACTCGACGTTGATGTTGACGGCGACGGCATTCAGGATGCAGGCGAACACGGCGATTTTGGGGATTCCGGAGTACACATTTTTACGATTCGCGGCTTTGTGACCTTTTTTACGATTTTCGGCTGGAGCTTCCTTGCACTGTCACGTTCGGGAGCGTCATCGTCAATGTCGCTGCTCGTTGGATTTGTTCTCGGCTCGTGTGCAATGGTCATAACAGGCTTCGTTATATACTGGGCATTGAAGCTTCAGTCTGACGGAACGGTGAATTACAGTAGCGCGCTGGGCATGACGGGACGTGTCTATATCCCAATTCCTCCAGATCGAACTGGAACGGGAAAGGTCAATGTTCTTATTCAGGAACGCTACTGTGAATGCGATGCCGTTTCCGATGAAGAACAGCTTATTGAAACAGACTGCGAAGTAGTAATCATGGGAGTAACAGGCCGCAACACCCTAATTGTGAGGCGAAAGCAGCCTGCAAAAAAAGCATAATTT
>PGZZ01000007.1 GCA_002841545.1 Firmicutes bacterium HGW-Firmicutes-16 | reverse complement strand
CCTGACACCGCTCGAAAAACGGCGTCAGGCTGCGTAATATTTCGATATTCTGCGATAGGGGTCTTTCTTTCCCTGTCCGTTGAACATGGTGCAGTGCACAATATACTGAATAACAAATGGGGTGTTTTTATGCCAAGACTTGGATATCTCCGAATTCCGCTGCATGTACGCTAACACACTTACTATCACTTTTCTTCAGCTTAATAAGACAATTATCTTACCTTGCCGCATACATTTATTCACAATCTGAGACATTATTTGCTTTACATAGACAACTAAAAAACACACAAGCAGCTTCAAAACTGCTTGTGTGTTTGCGGTCAATAGTATTTATTCAATTTGTGTTAAACACACTATTCTGTTTTGAAAAGTCGGTTACACCTGGGTTTTTTGTCCGTTCACGACAAAACTACCTGTTTGGGAATTTTCCCTAATAGGAGTTATAGGCTATATTAGCTCAATTCAAAAAGTCTCTGAGCTTCTTCGAACGCGAGGGGTGACGGAGCTTGCGCAAGGCCTTTGCCTCAATCTGACGGATGCGCTCACGAGTGACGTTGAACTCCTTGCCAACTTCCTCAAGCGTGCGCGTCCTGCCGTCCTCGATGCCGAAACGCAGGCGCAAGACCTTTTCTTCACGCGGCGTGAGCGTTGAAAGAACGGTCATTAATTGCTCTTTCAGCAGTGTAAACGAAGCTGCCTCGCTCGGTTCTGAAGCGTCTTCATCGGGGATGAAGTCACCAAGGTGGCTGTCCTCCTCTTCGCCGATAGGCGTTTCGAGCGAAACAGGCTCCTGTGCGATTTTGAGTATGTCGCGCACCTTTTCGACGGGCATGCCCATCTCCTCGGCTATCTCTTCCGGAGACGGATCGTGCCCGAGCTCCTGAAGGAGCTGGCGAGAGACTCGGATGACCTTGTTTATCGTTTCGACCATGTGCACGGGAATGCGTATCGTGCGCGCCTGGTCCGCGATTGCTCTCGTGATTGCTTGGCGTATCCACCATGTCGCATAGGTCGAGAATTTGTAGCCCTTTGTGTAGTCGAACTTTTCGACGGCCTTGATAAGACCGAGATTGCCCTCCTGTATGAGGTCGAGGAAGAGCATCCCACGACCGACATAACGCTTTGCGATGCTCACAACAAGGCGCAGATTCGCCTCCGCCATACGGCGCTTTGCCTCCTCGTCGCCCTCAGCCATTCTGATGGCGAGCTCAACTTCCTCGTCGGGCGTGAGGAGTGGTATTTTTCCGATTTCCTTGAGGTACATACGGACGGGGTCGTCTGTTGAGTAGGAATCCACGAGCGTTTCAGTGCTCGCCAGCTCCTCCTCCGTGACTTCCTCAAGCTCCTCAAGCTCCTCGAGCTCGGGAAGCGCTTCCTCGTCGATTGGGCGCAGATAGTCCTCTCCCGCGGTCTCGATTCCTAGATTTTCGAGCGTGTCATAGAACTTGTCAATCTGATCGGCGTCGAGATTCAGATTTTCCAGCACATCCATGAGTTCCTTGGAGGTAAGCTTTCCGGCCTTTTTACCCTTTTCTATCAGCTCGCGCAGGAAGTCCTCAGGGGGTTTTTCGGGAACGGTAACGTTATCAACCTGCACTTCGTTGTCTGTTTCGACAGGCGCAATTGCCTTCTTCTTTGATTCGTCTTTTTCTTTAGCAGCCATTTCTTTATCCTCCATAACCCTTGCTCTCGCGAAGCTTGCTGGCAAAATCGTTAAGAATTGACGAATTCCCTGCGCTATTTAGGCGTGCGAGCTTCTGGGCTTTAATTATATTTATGTAATTTATCATTGCTTTTTCCCCATTAGAAAGTTCTAATGGTTTGTTCAAGGTACCTGCAAAAATCGACATCTCCTCATTAGTGAAGTATTCCGAAAGCGATGAAATTGATGGCTCAGTTCTTTTTTCTATTTGTTTTTTTATCTCAGTAAAAAGCCTTGCGAGAAGTTGGTCCGAAAAATCATTTTCGTCAAGTTCACTACATTTATCTATTAATGATGGATCTGAATACAGAAAAGAAATCACGCCTTTTTCGGCGGTAGCACTTTTAACATCATCAAAATGTATCGATTTAGTTTTTGGCTGATTCATTTTAACCGGCTTCTCTTCTTCTTTAGCTTCATTTTTGTACCACTTATTAGCTTTTTTACTATGCAATCGTTCAACTTCTTTGAGAATTGTTTCTTTTTTGACGTTGGTCATGTCGGCAAGTCTATAGGAATAAACTTCGCGATCGACATTTTTTGAAAAACCAGATACAAAATTTGTAGCATCATTTAGGAACGCAATTCGTCCTTCATCGGTGGTTAAATCATGTTTTACGGCAATATCTGCCAACATATAGTTTTTATCCTTCTCCGAACCGGTTAATAGATTTGCAAATGAGGCTGCACCGAATTTCTTGATATACTCATCGGGGTCTTTAGCTCCCACCATTCGAACCAGCTTAACTCTAATTTCTAATTCTCTTAAAATATTTATCGCACGTTGAGACGCCTTTATCCCAGCTCCATCGCCGTCGTATATAATGACGACCTCGTTAACAAATCGAGAAATGAGCCGCGCCTGTTCCGGCGTAAGCGAGGTGCCAAGCGAAGCCACCGCGCAGTCAAAGCCTGCCTGATGCATCGCTACAACGTCTATATTTCCCTCTGACAGGATTATATATCCCATTTTTGACTTTTTAGCCAAATTCATTGCAAAAAGATTGTGGCTCTTACTGAAAACGAGTGTTTCCGGGCTGTTCATGTACTTTGGCTCGCCATCGTCGAGTATGCGACCCGAAAAACCGATGACACTGCCGCGTATATCGATGACCGGAAACATAAGGCGGTTTCGGAAGGTATCGTATACACCCCCGTCGCCTTTTTTTGAAGCTCTCGCAAGTCCCGCATCCAGAAGCTCAGGCTTCGTGAAGCCTTTTTTCTGCATTGCCGAAACGAGGCTATCCCAGCTGTCCGGCGCAAAGCCGAGTCCGAATGAGGTCACCATCGCGTTTGATATGTCTCGCTTAATTATGTACTGCCTTGCGATTTCGCCGCTCGGCGTTGAAAGCTGATCGTAGAAAAACCTTGCCGCGTCGCGGTTTAATTGGAGCATTCGCTCACGGCGGGAATAGTTTTCGTCCTTTTCGTCCTCGGGAACCGCCAGCCCAACCCTTCTTGCGAGAAATCGGATTGCATCGGGATAAGAAAGGTTTTCGATTTCCATAATGAAGTTAATGACCGAGCCGCCCTTGCCGCAGCCAAAGCAATGATAAATCTGCTTATCGTTAGAGACTGAAAACGACGGAGATTTTTCGCTATGAAAGGGACAGAGCCCGAACAGGTTGTTGCCGCTTTTTTTGTTAAGTCTGACGTATTGGGAAACGACGTCGGCAATATCGTTGCGCTCTGTGAGTTCCTTAATAAAGTTCTCGGGAAAAGCCATCTCGTCGCCTCCATTTCCTAAAAAATCTTCCTTTTCCGCCTTTATTCGATAGCGGCAGGCGGCGGCACATCAATAATTAATTGCAGCTTAAAATATTTGCTCACTTAACCTGCCATGCGGCGGGGATATAGATATTACTGAATGTATATACAGCGTAGTCGTCGCTCATTCCTGAAACATAGTCGCAGACTGCGCGCGGAACACCCTCGGTATCGGCTATGCTCCTGTAATCTGGTGGAAGCTTATCGGGGTTTTTGAGATAATAGTCCCAGATTGCGCCCAGGATTTTTGAGACCTTAGCCTCCTCGCCCTTGGCCGTCGGATTGCGGTAAACCTTCTCAAAAAGGAAATCATGGAACAGCTCCACCGCTTGAGCCATATCGTCTGACATTCGGACTTCGCCCTCGCGGCTCGCTTCGATTACGTCTCTGATTATTGCGTCAATTCTCGTGCTGTGCCTCTCGCCAATTCTCGCGCGGACCTCTTTTGGAATATCAGCCGCCGTAAGGATGCCCGCTCGAATCGCATCGTCAACATCGTGGTTAATATAGGCGATTCGATCCGCGAGGCGGACAGCTATTGCTTCTGCAGAGTCGTCTGGAGCACCTTTTGTGTGGTTTAATATGCCCATGCGAGTCTCGAAGCAAAGGTTCAGCCCTTTTCCTGATTTTTCGAGCCTGTCGACAACGCGCAGGCTCTGCTCATAGTGCCGGAAGCCACAGGTATATATTTCGCAAAGTGCTCGCTCTCCCGCGTGACCGAAGGGGGTATGTCCCAAGTCGTGACCGAGACCTATCGCCTCAGTCAAATCCTCATTGAGCATAAGCGCGCGGGAAATTGTTCTTGCTATGCGCGTCACTTCGAGCGTATGCGTCAGGCGAGTGCGGTAATGGTCACCCTCCGGCTGGAGGAAGACCTGAGTCTTATGCTTCAAACGTCTGAAGGATTTTGAATACGTAATCCTGTCGATGTCGCGCTGGAAGCAGGTTCGGACCTCATCGGGCGCCTCGGGAAAGGCTCGTCCCTTTGAATTTTCAGCAAGCACACCTATGTCGGAAATCATAAGGCGTTCAAGCTGTTCTCGTCTCTCTCTTGGGTTCGGCAATACGTGTCACCTCCAAAGTCTTTGGGGATGTATGAAATGACCTATCATCTTATACGACATTGCCAGTCATTTCCCTCTTTTTTTATTATCAATTTTATGGGAATAAAATATAGATGGGACGGTAATTTAAAAGGATACCGCCCCATCTATATGTATTATCACTTTGTTTCAGCCACGTTCATCTGATCCTGACGGCCTGAAAAACGCCACCAGCATCTGTGACGCTCGCCCTTCCGTTGGACGCGTCCGTGAGCTTTTGTGTGAAAGCCTCCGCCCTATCCGCGCGGACAAGAGCCTCGACACTAACGTTCGTTCCAAAGTTCGAATTTTGTATGACTGCTTCAGATTCCTCGAGTATCCTCTTCGTCCGCTCAAAAAAACTGTAATCGCAGGAAATACAGAGCTTTCGCCACTCCGCCATCATTGATATGCCTGCGGCATCGAGCGCCATCTTCGCCGCCTTGGAGTAGGCGTGCACAAGACCTCCGGTGCCGAGAAGGGTTCCGCCGAAATAGCGTGTCACTACACAGCATACATTTTTAATTTCCTCTGATGTAAAGACGTTCAGCGTCGGCATACCCGAGGTTCCGCTTGGCTCTCCGTCGTCCGAATATCTCGTTATGTTGTTCTCACGGATAATATAGGCATAGACGTTATGCGTAGCATCGCGGTGCTTTTCCCGAGTTTCGCGGAGAAATTCCAGCGCCTCCTCCTCGGTGTCCGTACGCCAGACGTGTCCGATAAAGCGGGAATGCTTTTCCGTGAATTCCGCTTTGCCTTCGCCTGACGGTACAAGATAGCTCGTCATAGGCTCCACCTCCACGCACGTTTAAGTTATATCGTCTTGTGATAAATCTTCCGTTTCGCCTTTTATGACGAAAGCGCGAACCCTGCCCCAAAGCTCCGGCCTAATGACCGCGTTCACCCTGATGCCGTCATCCACATATTCGGCAGATGTCACTGAGCCCTCACGGTGGAGAAACTCCAGAACTCCGGCCTCCCGATAAGGCAACAAAAGCTCGACATTTCTCTTTCCGTTTTCAAGCTGCTTTGATAGTGCGGACAGGAGCGCTGCCGCTCCCTCTCCCGTTTTTGCAGAGATGCAGACAATGCCCTCTCCATGGGGAAGCTCACCGGAAAAAGCGTCGCACTTGTTGAAAACGCGGATGCAAGGCGTCTTTGAGGCTCCGAGCTGGTCAATGAGCTCGTCAACTATCTTCGCCTGCTCTTCCCAAGTCGGGCTTGAAATGTCTATTATGTGCAGAAGCACATCCGCGTAGGCGAGCTCCTCAAGCGTCGCCTTGAAGGCTTCGACAAGATGGTGCGGGAGCTTTCTTATAAATCCGACAGTGTCGGAGAGCAGGATTTCCTGCGTTTCGCTAATTTCTGTGCGGCGAGTAGTCGTGTCCAGAGTATCGAAAAGCCTGTCGTTCGCGGGTATACCCGCACCCGTAAGGCAATTAAGGAGCGTTGATTTCCCTGAGTTCGTATAGCCGACGAGAGCGACAACAGGCATCGAGTTTTTTTCCCGTCTGCGCCGCTGAGTTCCGCGGACACGCCGCACTTCCTCCAGCTCCTCACGCAGCTTTTGTATTTTACGTCTTATATGACGGCGGTCGGTCTCAAGCTGGGTTTCGCCGGGTCCGCGCGTACCGATAGGCGAGGAGCCGCCCGCGGCAGTCTGCCGCACAAGGTGGGTCCACATTCCCGTCAGGCGGGGCAGTAGATATTCGTACTGTGCAAGCTCGACCTGAAGCTGGCCTTCCCTTGTTTGCGCGCGCTGTGCGAAAATGTCGAGAATCAGGCCGCTTCTGTCAAGCACCTTGACGCCGAGATCCTCCGAAAGCACGCGCATTTGTGAGGGAGAAAGCTCATTGTCGAAGACTGCGAGGTCGCATTCGTTGCGGTCGATGAGTTCCTTCATTTCCTGAACCTTGCCCTCACCGATGAAGGTCCGCGCTTCGGGCGTTGCTTTGTTTTGCAGCACATAGGCCACCGCTTCTCCGCCCGCTGTCTCAACGAGCGCCGCCAGCTCCTGCATGCTGATTTCGGTTGACCGCTCATCCACCGCCATAGAATTCGCGGAAAGCCCTGCCAGCACTGCTTTTTCTTTTTTTGTTTCCATTTAAAGCCTCCGCAAAATTTATCGCCGCGCTCGGCGGCGAGATTGTCTGTATAAATACTATAATTCCCTTATCTAGCGAAAATCAGTACTAAAGTTTGTAGAAATAATCCTCAGTAGTACAGCTGAAAAGTCCTCAGAAAACTGCCAAACATTGACCACTCTCTATTGAACATTATACACAAATCACCATAATCGGTCAACGAAGTTTTCGCGAGTCTTCCATACTTTACCTGCTTCGCTCAAATGTCCTGTTTCTTTGCTATTTGCATATAAACACGAGCAAAAATGCAAATATATGAAGAATATTGTTTTTTTGCTTGAGGTATCCCATAAAATATGTTAATTTCTTTAACAGTGCAATGTGCTTGCACTAAATGAGAGGAAAAATATTTTGGAGGAATTATTTAATGAGTGGTGGAACCATAGAAATTCTGATAGCAATGGCTGTCTATATGCTCGCGGTAATAGGCATCGGTCTGTTTTTCGCAAAGCGCTCCAATCAGAACTCGGACAACTATTTTCTCGGCGGCAGGTCCCTTGGACCGTGGATTGCTGCGATGAGCGCGGAGGCCTCCGACATGAGCGGTTGGCTGCTCATGGGTCTGCCGGGCGTAGCCTATTGGTGCGGTCTCGCCGATGCCACATGGACGGCAATCGGTCTTGCCGTCGGTACATATCTAAATTGGCTTCTTGTTTCAAAGCGCCTGCGCCGCTATTCGGCTGTGGCAGATAACTCGATTACTATACCGGACTTCTTCTCGAACCGTTTCCATGACAAGAAAAAGATTCTAATGTCAATTGCGGCACTCTTTATTCTTGTTTTCTTCACGGTCTATGCCGCTAGCTGCTTTATCACCTGCGGAAAACTTTTCAGCACCCTGTTCGGATTTTCTTATACGAGCATGATGATAGCGGGAGCACTTTTCGTTATCGTATACACCTTCTTGGGCGGATTTCTGGCCGAGAGTACATCCGATTTTATGCAGAGCATAGTAATGATAATTGCTTTGGTAGCGGTTCTCGTTGTTGCAGTCATCACCGCTGGCGGTTCTGCTCAAATTTTGGAAAACATCAAGGGCATTCCGGGCTTCTTTGAATTCTTCGGAATGGCATCTCCGACGACAGTCGATAAAGTTCAGCAGGTTTCAAACGGACAAGCTCTGTTCGGGAGTGCCTTGCCATACGGGTTTTTGACCATTCTTTCAACGCTATCCTGGGGACTTGGTTACTTTGGCATGCCGCAGGTTCTCCTGCGCTTCATGGCTATACGTAAAGTAAGCGAGCTTAAAACCTCCAGAAGAATTGCAACCACATGGGCAGTTATCTCCATGACAGCCGCCGTGCTTATCGGCATTATCGGCAGAGTGCTTTATCCTGTTGAGCTTCTGACTTCCGGGGAGTCGGAAAGCATATTTATACTTCTTTCAACAAATCTTCTGCCGCCGCTGCTCGCGGGACTTGCGATGGCCGGTATCCTTGCCGCCACCATCAGTTCCTCCGACTCCTATCTGCTAATCGCATCCTCGGCATTCTCCAAGAACATTTTCCAGGGGCTTCTCAAGAAAAACGCGACGGACAAACAGGTTATGACCGTGTCCCGTATCGTATTGGTATTGATAGCCGTTATCGGTATGCTTTTGGCTTGGGATAAAAGCAAAGTCATTTTTGACGTTGTATCCTTTGCTTGGGCGGGCTTCGGCGCAACCTTCGGCCCGATTATGCTGTTTTCACTGTTCTGGAAACGCACCACTCTGCAGGGCGCGGTTGCGGGCATGCTCGCGGGAGGCAGCATGGTGTTCATCTGGAAGCTTCTCATTCGTCCAATGGGCGGAGTTTTGGGCATATATGAGCTGCTCCCTGCCTTCCTTGTCTCCTGTGTTTTCATCATTGTCGTCTCGCTTTTAACCAAAGAACCTTCAAAAGAAATTCAGGAAGAGTTCGAAAAAGCAAAGACCTACGAATGCTGATACAGGTATTAAAGCAAGAAAACAGACCGGAAAAGTAGTAAAATGACCCCAAAGTTAGACGAATAGTTTGTTAAGCAGCCTTAAGGGCTTGCTGTCTGCGAATAGCAGGCGGCAAGCCCTTAAGCTTTGCATTTATGCGTAGGTTATTGTAGTAGTCGATATAGTCGATTAACTCCACCTTAAAATGCTCGATAGAATTAAAATCTTGCAGGTAAAGCAACTCGCTTTTGAGCAAACCAAAAAAGTTTTCCATCACAGCATTGTCCAGGCAATTACCCTTGCGACCCATGCTTTGTCGCATACCTTTGTCTTTTAGCATCCGCTGGTATTGCGTGCATTAGCAGAGAAGCGAAGTACCCCCTCTATTTATCTGATAATTCCTTCAATGTTTCAGGAGAAGCTTCAATCCAGTGTAGAACAGGATTAAAAGCAATGGGGTTAAACTCATAGTAAATATAATTTTTCTCCTTTGACTCTACAACTAAATTCGCTTCTTTAAGCTTCTTCAAATGATACGAAATTGCTGGGCCTGTAACATCAAAGTGTCCGGCAATCTCACCTGCGGAAAGCTTTCCATTTCGCAGTAGAGCAACTATTTCTCTTCTTACAGGGTCAGACAAAGCTGCAAAGGTTTCAGTCAGTCCCATGTTATTCCTCTTCTATATTTTAGAATTCTTTTTAATATTATGAATAAACGATATATTTGACAGCGCCCTTTGTCAATAGCAATTTAAATAAACAGCGAAAAGAGATATATGATATAAATCAGTCTGAATAGAACAATTACAAGATATTTATTGACAAAATGAACGCTATCCTATACAGTCTATTTAAACATTAGTTTAAATAGACTGTATAGGATAGCGTTGCCGGATTAGGCCTATTTATATATAACAATCTGGACAAACCGGTTTATTATTATGGAGGAGAAGTCATATGTCAAAAACCAAGTACCCGGTTGTAGATTATTCACTGTGTGTCGAGTGTGGCTCCTGCGTAAGACTTTGTCCCTACATGGTTTTCGAAAAAACCAAATTCCCTATGCCTGATGTAAATGACCCAGAAGCTTGCCTTGACTCCTGCCACGGATGCGGTAATCACTGTACTCAGCACGCTATTACATATGTCGGTGATAATACCGGCTCGACGCCCACTGAAGGTGGGGGTGGTTGCGGTTGTGGACAGGAAAACTGCAAGTAGTTGCTTTATGAGTAATTAGCAATTTATGTGTTTTAAATTATGAAAAGGAGATGTTTGCTATGTTTAGTTCAAAAAAGGAAACTGGAAAAGACGATTGCTGCTGTGGCGGTCATAGTATGCAAGAGGTACATGAAGAAGCTTGTTGCTGCGGAGGCAACGAATTTCATGAACACCATAAGGACGAGTGCGGTTGCAGTGAGCAAAAGGAAGATAGATCTTCGCGTTTTATTTTTCTCGGAGCCTGTGGGCGAGAAAGCCATGAAACCTTTAAAAATGTTAAGCAGGCTGTAAAGGAATTGGGTTTTGCTGACGAAGTCGTTCCCATCGGTGATGCAGCGAAAGTGGCTAAGTACGGCGTTGATCAGACTCCGGCACTTGTTGTTGACAATCAGGTTCTTTCCGTTGGTAGAGTGCTAACGGTTGAAGATGTAAAGATAATCTTTCAAAAGAAGGAAATAGACGATAAACTAAAACAGTTGGGGATTAAAGGGCCTGGCTATATAAGAAATATGATGGATAATGATATGAAAGGCGTAGAAATTTGCTTTTTGGAATAGGCGTTTGGAAAATCAGAAGCTGATAAAGCGGCAGGAATACACAGATTAAGGAACACAAGGTTATAGGATTATTTAAGCATTGACTTAATTATCTCTTGAACTATGTGTGTTCCTTGTTTCGAACAAAACGTTTTGTGGCTATCCATAGATGAGGGGGAAAGAAATGAATCACGAAGAAAAAGCCTTAACATACTTTAGCAACAATTTTAACTGTGCTCAAGCTGTATTTGCTTCGTTTGCTCCTGATTTTGGCATAGACGAAGAGCTTGCGCTGAAACTTGCAACAGAACTTGGCGGCGGTGCTAGATGTGGACAACTGTGCGGAGCTGTTTCGGGGGCACTGATGGTGCTGGGACTGAAGTACGGCAACAGCCATTCAGGAGACAAAGAAGAGATATCAAAAGCCATAAGTGTTGCTGTAGAGTTTAATAAGCGTTTTTGCGAGCGAAACAATTCCGTTGTATGCAAAGAATTATTGGGCTATGATCTTTCCATTCCTGAGCAAAATAAAAAAATACGGGAAAAGAATCTTTTTACGAGTATTTGTCCAAAAATGGTTGAGGATGCAACGGAAATAGTTGAACAACTGTTAACTGAAACTGATAATCAATAAAGCTAGCATCAATAAGGCTACTGAAAAGAGCGACTAGGGTTTATACCAAGGCCGCTCTTTTTAGTTCAGGAATTGAGCGCAATAGTGCAATTATTTGTTCATTTTGCAAAACTAAAATTACTTGAATTATCAATGCTTTGCCGCTATAATAGTTTTGTTGGGAAAAATGTAGTCATATCCGCTTGTTTTCATAAGAAAAAGGGGATTTTTGCCCGCAGAATTGGAGCCTTTTTTTCTTTTGTTATGCGGAGAGCGGCATTTCCTCTTTTTAAAAAATACTTTCCTCAGATTAACATTCGTGATATAATAAACGTCTGTGATGAGTTGAAAACCGGAAAAGACGGATTAACTCTATCATGTAAGTACAATAGTACTAGGATTATTTCATAAAAAACATCTGCGGCGTAAGGAACTTATGATGTTATGCATATATATCGTTAGCAAATATACTTAATAAGGAGACTAGAAAATGGCACGAAAAATGAAATCGATGGATGGCAACACGGCTGCCGCGCACGTATCATATGCGTTTACGGAAGTGGCGGGCATATATCCTATAACACCCTCCAGCCCGATGGCGGACAATGTTGATCAGTGGTCAGCCGGAGGTCGGAAAAACATATTCGGCACAACGGTCAACGTAGCGGAAATGCAGTCCGAGGCCGGTGCCGCCGGAACTGTCCACGGCTCTCTTGCCGCGGGCGCACTGACCACTACATATACCGCCTCGCAGGGCCTTCTTCTAATGATTCCGAACATGTATAAAATTGCCGGTGAGCTGCTGCCCACCGTATTCCACGTTTCTGCAAGAACAGTGGCGACACAGGCGCTCAACATCTTCGGCGACCACTCGGACGTTATGGCCTGCCGTCAAACGGGTTTTGCCATGCTTGCCGAAACAAATCCTCAGGAAGTTATGGATCTTTCTGCTGTTGCACATCTCGCAACCATCAAGAGCCGCGTTCCGTTCATAAATTTCTTTGACGGTTTCCGCACCTCTCACGAAATTCAGAAGATTGAAACCTGGGAATATGATGATCTGGCCGAAATGTGCGACATGGAGGCCGTGAACGAATTCCGCAAGCGCTCGCTCAACCCCGATCGCCCTGTTATGCGCGGGTCTCACGAAAACGGAGACGTTTTCTTCCAGCACCGTGAAGCCGTCAACAAGTATTACGATGCCGTGCCAGGCATAGTCGAGGACTATATGGGCAAGGTAAACGCAAAGCTTGGCACCGACTATCAGCTTTTTAATTATTACGGCGCACCGGATGCCGAACGCGTCATCATCGCAATGGGCTCGATTTGCGACGTAGCTGAAGAAGTCATCGACTATCTGACCGCTATGGGCGAAAAGGTTGGTCTTATAAAAGTTCGCTTGTATCGCCCCTTTGTCTCTGACAAACTGATTACGGCGATTCCGAGGACCGCCAAAAAGATTGCCGTTCTCGATCGCACCAAGGAGCCCGGAGCAATCGGCGAACCCCTGTATATGGATGTTGTTACGGCTCTTGCCAATGCCGGTATGACCAACGCCGTCATCGGCGGACGTTACGGACTAGGCTCCAAGGACACGCCGCCCTCAAGCGTCTTCGCCGTTTATGAGGAGCTTAAAAAAGCTGAACCCAAGCGTCAGTTCACCATCGGTATTACAGACGACGTTACCAATATGTCGCTTGAAGAGAAGCCCGCGCCCAACACCGCAGCCCCCGGCACCATTGAGTGCAAGTTCTGGGGTCTGGGCGGAGACGGCACAGTCGGTGCAAACAAGAACTCGATTAAAATCATCGGCGACCATACCGACAAATATGTTCAGGCGTACTTCCAGTACGACTCCAAGAAAACCGGCGGCGTGACCATCAGCCACCTGCGCTTCGGCGATAAGCCCATCCGCAGCCCGTACTACATAAACAAGGCCGATTTCGTCGCCTGCCACAACCCCTCATATATCCTCAAGGGCTACAAAATGGTGCGTGACGTAAAGCCCGGCGGCGCATTCCTTATAAACTGCCAGTGGACGCCGGAAGAGCTAAACCAGCACATGCCCGCGGAAGCCAAGCGGTATATCGCAAATAATAATATTAATGTCTACACCATCAACGCTATTGATCTAGCAATAAAGATGGGAATGGGCAAGCGTACAAATACGATTCTCCAATCCGCATTTTTCACTCTTGCTAGCGTGATTCCGCAGGAGCAGGCCATAGGATACATGAAGGACGCGGCGACCAAAAGCTATTTGAAAAAGGGTCAGGATGTCGTGGACATGAACCACAAGGCCATCGAAGCCGGAGCTACCGCTTTTGTAAAAGTCGATGTGCCCGCTTCTTGGGCAAACGCGTCCACGACCTGCGAAAAGACAGCACTTGAAGGCAATGCCAAGCTTGTTAAAATGGTTGAAGAAATCACACTGCCAATCGGTAAGATGGATGGCGACAGTATTCCCGTATCCACCTTCGAAAAGCATGTGGACGGAACCTTCGAGCTGGGCGCGGCCGCTTATGAAAAGCGCGGCGTAGCCGTGAGTGTTCCAACCTGGGATCAGGAAAAGTGCATTCAGTGCAACCAGTGCTCCTATGTCTGCCCCCACGCGACCATTCGTCCCTATGCGCTTACCGAGTCCGAGCTCTCAGCAGCGCCGGAAGGCACAAAGAGCGCGCCCTTCAAGGCCGGCAAAGGCAAAGGCGTATACAGCTTTGCAATAGCGATTTCTCCCTTGGACTGCATGGGTTGCGGTGTATGCGTCAGCACCTGCCCGGCAAAGGCACTCACCATGATGCCTCAGGAAGAAGAGCTGAAGCAGCAGACTGTGTTCGATTACATGGTTTCCGAGGCCTCATCCAAGCCGGAGGTGGAGGATACCACGTCCGTGAAGGGCAGTCAGTTTAAAACTCCGCTGCTTGAGTTCTCAGGCTCCTGCGCAGGCTGCGCGGAGACCGCTTATGCCCGTTTGATTACTCAGGTTTGCGGCGACCGTATGTATATCTCGAACGCTACCGGCTGCTCGTCCATCTGGGGCGGACCGGCTGCGACTTCGCCCTACACCGTCAACAAGGCAGGCAAGGGTCCTGCATGGGCAAACTCCCTATTTGAGGATAACGCCGAGCACGGCTTTGGTCTCTATCTTGGTCAAAAGGCCATTCGAAGCCGCCTCGCTGCCAAGGTACAGGAGCTGATGGGAATCACCACCATCGACACCAAGAGAGCCGCCTGCGAAGCTTATCTTGCCACCATGGATGATGGCGAAGCCAATAAGCCGGCAGTAGAAGCGCTTGTTTCCGAGCTTGAAAAAGATCCTAAATGCTCCTACTCAAAGGAAATCCTCGCAAGCAAAGAATATCTGAGCAAGAAATCAATTTGGATATTCGGCGGCGACGGTTGGGCATATGACATCGGCTTTGGCGGACTTGATCATGTGCTTGCCACTGGCGAGGACGTTAACATCATGGTCTTCGACACCGAAGTGTATTCCAACACCGGCGGTCAGGCGTCTAAGGCGACACAGATCGGTGCGGTTGCGCAGTTCGCGGCTGCAGGTAAGTCTGTAGCCAAGAAGAGCCTTGCCGAGATCGCTATGAGCTATGGTTATATCTATGTTGCACAGGTCGCTATGGGCGCAAATCCCGCTCAGACGCTCAAGGCCATCAAGGAGGCCGAGGAGTACCACGGTCCGTCCCTCGTAATTGGCTACGCCCCGTGCGAGATGCACTCCATCAAGGGCGGTATGGTAAACTGCCAGAGCGAGATGAAGAAGGCTGTTGACTGCGGCTACTGGAACATGTTCCGCTTTAATCCAGCGCTGAAGGCCGAGGGCAAGAGCCCGTTCATTCTGGACAGCAAGGCACCGACCGGTAGCTACCGCGACTTCATAATGAGCGAGGCGCGCTATTCGTCCCTGACACGCGCATTCCCGGAGCGCGCGGAGGAACTCTTCGCTGATGCAGAAGCTAATGCAAAGGCCAGATATGAACACCTCGAAAAGCTCGTTAAGCTCTACGAATAGATCGAGAGCTTTTAGGTAGTATTTTGTCGAAACGGAAAACTGCGGTAACAAGCAGTTGCCGATAATAAGGAAATAAAATGCAGATGGGCCAAAATGATGCCCATCTGCGTTTTTTTATGCAATTAATTTAAAAAATAGTTGACAAAATAGTTGACTTTCGTATAGACTCGCCATATACTTAAAAAGCGCAACACATAAAGGTATTGCGTAACTAAATTAAAGAGGTATTTCATGTACAACGACAAGACCATGGTCTGCAAAGATTGCGGACAAGAATTCACTTTTACTGCTAGTGAGCAGGAGTTTTATGCTGAGAAAGGCTTCACAAACGAACCGCAGCGCTGCAAGTCCTGCCGTATCGCACGCAAGGGTAATACCAACTCTCGCGGCGGAAACGGTGGTACCCGCCAGATGTTCGACGCAGTATGCGCCGGGTGTGGCAAGCCCTGCAAGGTTCCTTTTGAGCCGCGCAGTGACCGCCCTGTGTATTGCAGCGACTGCTTCAAAAGATAAGATCAGTGAGTTTTGAAAAGATGCGCCCTTTGGGGCGCATCTTTTTTCCGTTTCCGACCTTGCGGTAAATACCCATATGAGATATAACTCCCGAAAAGATAGAAATTAACACGATTTACGTCAATATAGACAGCGGTAAGTAAAACGAAGGCGGGTTCATTTGAACCCGCCTTCGTTCTTTAATCTAGCAATATATCCAGCAGCATTATTAGTGCTCCGAATAACGATGCCAATATTATTGAAGCCGCGAAATAGACTGCAAATACCCTTGCGGCAGTACGCCGACGTGTATAACTTGGAGCGTTATCGTAAGACTCATCAGGCTCATCGGGCGCCTCAGGTGAGTCGGGCTCTTCAAGCTCGTCCGGATCTTCGCCCAAAGCTCCCTGGACTATGTCCCAGTCATTGAGTACATCAAGAGCCGCCTGCGCGTTATTCCTGTCAACATATATGTCTTCGCCGTAAACAGAGAAACCCATGTAAATGCTCATATATCCGCCAGACTCTGAATGTTTGCTGAAGCAGGGAATATTGTTCTGCCGGAGCAAGTCCATTGCCATCTCCGCGTCAATAGCGTTCGGAGCATATCGGATTTTGACAGGGTCGATTGACGGCGCATCTTCATACTCATCAGGCTCTTCCGGCAACTCATCAACCAAGTCGACATCACATTTTTTGCAGTGGGTATATCCTTCTATGTATTCTGATTTGCATTTAGGGCAAAACATAGGCCGCCTCCTATGATTATTCTGGCTACTGTACAGTCAGAATACACCCAAAAGGCTCAAATAACAAACATTTTACTGCTATCCTGCCGTCCGCAGCTTTAGAAGCAGCTTTTTCAAAGGGTTAATAAGCAGCAAAGTCAGAACGAAGTTGGAAATACAGTGAGTAATATCAAAGGGAATTCCGCTGACCCAGTAGCTTAGCGCCATTGCGGGTCCGCCTATGAAAAGATACGGAATCGCGCAGAAAAGTCCGAAGATCAGTCCGAACAGACCGGCAATAACCGCCCATATGAGGGCGTTTTCGTTTTTTCTGCATAACAACGCAACACCGACCAATATCGCCCAGACGTATAGATAGTTTATGAACCATGGTCCAAAGCCGTAAATCATTCCCTCGAGCAACACAAACACAGCCACGGAGTAAAAGGCCTTTGCTCCGTAGACTATTACCGTGAGAATGATGAGAACCGACACAATGTTGATGTTCGGCAGTGCCGCCATTGCGACTTGAGTGCCGACCATAAGCGCGGCCATGAGTGAGAGCTCAATGAGCTCCCTTACGGAAAGGGGGGGCTTAGGTTCCCTCATGGAGTGTGAATTCATAGCTTTCGCCGTCGGCAATCGCAGTCTGGTCGACGCCAGTATCGACATATTCGCCGGACCTAGTGTAACCCCACCACTGCTGGTTGCTATCGTCGGCCTTTTCGCCGTCCATGGCGGTGATGAAGAAGCCGTACTGGCTGTTCTCACCCTCGATGAGTTTCTCCTGATCGAGCGCGCCGCGCAAATAGTCGGCGTCTGTTTTAATCGTCAGCGTCTTGTCGTCGCCGTTTAGGTGGTCAATTGAGACTGTGATGGTTTTGGCTCCCACGACGGTATCAGGCATGAGGAGCCTATAGGCAAAATAAGCCCCTGCGACGAGAACGACGAGAATTAATACTAGTGCAATACCTGTTTTTTTGCTTTTATTCATAAAAAAATCCTCCCTTGCTCGGCTGAAATCCGTACAAAGAAGGCGCAGTTATCCCGTTCGTGTGATGTACAAGTGCCGGGACTCGCGGCTTTTTTGTACGGTAGCGTGGGCAGGTCTTCTGACTTGGTATCATCGCCAGTCTGCACCTTCCCAAGCATACGCCCAGTGGTTTTAAGCAAACGGACTCCTCCTGCACAGCGACGGGCTCGTGGGGGATTTTCACCCCGCTTCCCTCTTAGGCGGCTCTTTTATAGCGCCGCACCCTTGCACCGAATGTTTAATTGTACTTAGCATTGTAATATAGATATCTGCGTTTGGCAAGGGGGAGCGGAAGAGAAAGCGAGAGAAAAGGCAAGATAATCCTACGCTTTTGAATTATTGAAAATTCAGAAATATTCGGGCTAAATTCTAATATCTATTATACATAAGGAGGTAACCGCCATGGACAAAACAAAAACCGCTATCAAAACTGCAAAACAAAGCAGATGGAAAAGCTGGCCTATGTGGCTTGGGATACTCTCGGCACTTTGGCTGCTCGCATCGACACTCGGATTGCCGCAGAAAATTGGACTTACAAACGACGCTTATAACAACATAGTCAGCGCAATCGGGACGATTCTCGCGCTTCTTGGTGTTGTTAACAACCCGACGAACCCGAACGGGATATGAACCCATAAGAAGATATGCCCTCACGGAATAAACGTGAGGGCATATCTTCTTATGGAATCTGCCTTATTAAACGGAGCTTAATTTATGCATAGAACACATGGTTGCCGATGGTGGCAACATAGGGGCGGTTCTTCGAAATCCAGGAGCTGGTTGCGATGACGGGATTGAGGAAGAAGAGACTGCTGCCGGCGACAGAGGCCCCGTCAAGAGCGAGCTTTGCGGCAAGTATGCTATCGGTTGACGGCGTATTGTAGATCGTTCCGTTTGCGACAGGCGTGAACTGCGTGCCTCCTACTTTGTCGAAGATGACGCCGTAGATGCTGTTGGGGAAATCAGAGCTGGCCACACGGTTAAGAATCACGTTTCCGACCGCAATCTTTCCCTTTATCGGTTCGCCGTTGCTTTCTGCGTTGATAATGCGAGAGAGCCAGTAAACTTGATCACTGCTATAATAATTATCTCCGGCTGTGATAGTGCCGCTTCCGCCGGTCACAACCGCTGTCTGAGACGATGCGTTCCACGATACCGAAGCGCCCATTGCCTTGGCAATCACTCTAACGGGAACCATTGTGGTGCCATTAACAAGTCGTACACCGTCTGCCGCATAAAGCATACGACCGTTGGCGTTGATATAGCAGCTGCCGGGACGTGCTATTACGGTGAGCTTCGATGTGCGTACGACAGCCTGGTTGTTCTCCCAAGTGATTTGTGCTCCGGGACTGAGCAGGAGACTGATTGATCTGAGCGAAACGTAAGTTGTAGAATTATACATCGATACGTTGCTGGTTAACGTTGTGCTGTTGACCTGCAGGGAAACGGCCTCCGCGCTTGGCAGGACCGCTACAAGCATACACATAATCAGCAAGGACACAAGTAACTTTTTCATCATATCTCACTCCTTTCGTGTAACTACATTGTAACTATTTGTAACCATTAAGGCAAGGAGTAAGTTATGGAAGAAGTGCAATAGCGACAAAGAAGCCTTGAAAACATAGCGTTTTCAAGGCTTCTTCTGCTGGTGACTCAGCGGGGATTCGAACCCCGGACCCTTTGCTTAAAAGGCAAATGCTCTGCCGACTGAGCTACTGAATCAAATTTGATGATAAAAAATGGCTGGGATAGCAGGGCTCGAACCTACAATACCAGAGTCAAAGTCTAGTGTGTTACCATTACACTATATCCCATCGCAGATTCAAGCGAAAACAGCCCAAGAATTATTATGGGGTGGGTAAAGGGATTTGAACCCTCGACCCCCGGAACCACAATCCGGTGCTCTAACCAACTGAGCTATACCCACCAAATACTAATACCTGAACAAAAAACCGGCATCCAGCCGAGAAAGAACTGGTACGCCAGAAGGGACTCGAACCCCTGACCTACTGCTTAGAAGGCAGTTGCTCTATCCACCTGAGCTACTGGCGCATATCGTCGCTCACTGCCTGCCTTTGCACGAATCCTCGCAAGCGAGGCTTCTAAGCACGGTTGGCAGCCGCTCCTCCCCAAACGAGACCCACTTCGCTGGGCTTCCGTTTGGAAAACGAATGGAACGATTATTTTTTAGGTTGCTCCAAAACTTGGAACCTTTCGTCCTACGATCCCCGCGAAGTCCGAAGGACTTTGTAGGGAGAGGAAGAAACCGCGTCAGTCGTCTCTCGTATCCTCGCGGCGAAAGCTTGGCTTTTGACGCGAAGAGGAGAAGCAACGGAGTGAATGAGCTTTCGTGCTTGCACGGAAGCGAACGATACGCAGTTTGCTTCGACGATGGAGCGGGCGATGGGAATCGAACCCACGTATCCAGCTTGGAAGGCTGGTGTTCTACCATTGAACCACGCCCGCAGATTTGAGTTCAGCCATAGAATAATAACATCTTATAATACCGTTGTCAATATCTTTATGGCGGTTTTCCTCTGTCGGCATACATAGTTTATGCCACTATCAGACATTTGTTGAGGTCAGAGGATGACAATCGTTATCCCGTTGTTCGAGCGCTCAAGATCGCAGTCGCGTCTTAAATCGTCGCAGAGCGCGAAGGCGTTTCTGGTTGCATCGTTAAAAATCGAAAATTGCTCACCGGGTATAAAATCTTTTATGACACGCGCATTTTTCTGGCGCTGGAGATAAGCGCGGGTCTCTGTGCGTATCCCGCCGCCTTTTCCGGAGGAGCCATAGCCATGAATAATTTTGATAGCAGTGTAGCCGAGCGCCTTGCTACGGCTTAAGTGGAAGGTAACGCGTTTAATTGCGTTTGAGACCGTCGGCATATCTTCCTTAATATTTACTTCCTGTAGCTTTCCGAGCATGGCGGCTCCTTTCGTAAAGACTGTTTTAAAAGGGAAGACGCCGCGTTTGATGAGCGGCGTCTTCAAACTATTATTCGAGAGTGTAACGGTTCAAAGGCTCTTTAACGCGTATTCACGGCCCAGCGAGAATGCTTTTTGGTTGAGCTCAAGGAATTTTGGTTTGACGCATTCGACAATCGCCTTTTGCCAGACATCTTCGGAAAACTCAGCAAGAGCGGAGAGTATGCCAATCATAACGACGTTGACGGATTTCGCGTTTCCGGCCTCGTTCGCGAGCGAGAGAGCGTCAGATGCGATTATCTTCGAGCCCTTTGCGCGAAGCTTTTCGACGATTTCATCGGGATAAGGCATAGCGCCCGTGATGACGGGCATCGGGCTTATCCTGCGGTCGTTTACGATGAGAGTGCCGCCGTCCTTCAGATAGGAAATCCAGCGCGCGGCTTCAAGTCGTTCAAAAGCGAGAATATAATCCGCCTCGCCCTGATCGACGAGCGGGGAATAGACCTTTTCACCGAATTTTACATAGGTGACGACGCTGCCGCCGCGCTGGGACATGCCATGAACCTCGGACATTTTAACGTCATAGCCCTGACCGATGAGAACGCTTCCAAGGATTCGGGAGGCCAGCAGAGTGCCCTGCCCGCCGACGCCGACTATCATAATGCCTTTTGTTTCGCTCATGTTATTTGTCCTCCTTCTTGAGGATGGCTCCGAATTTGCACATCTGGGTGCATAGCTCGCAGCCGACGCATATAGTGGGGTCGATTGCTGCCTTCTTATTGTTAAAGCTGATTGAGGGACAGCCAATTGTCATGCACTGACGGCAGCCCTTGCACGCTTCCTGATCGATATATAGCGCAGGGGAGGTCTTGACCTCGGGAAGAAGGATGCAGGGACGTCTGGCGATGATTACCGAGGGCTCGAGCGCGTTAAGTTCTTCCGTGACCGCAGCCTTAAGTTCATCGAGCGCATAGGGATCGACGACGCGCACACGCTTCACGCCGATAGCCTCACAGAGCTTTTCGAGCGAAACTGCGGGGGCGGGTTCGCCCTTGAGAGTTTTGCCAGTCGTGGGGTTTTGCTGATGTCCGGTCATGCCGGTTATCGAGTTATCAAGTATAAGCACAGTTGAGATGCCCTTGTTGTAGACTATATCGACAAGTCCCGTGATTCCGCTGTGCATGAAGGTGCTGTCACCTATGACAGCGACGGACTTCTTTGCGCTTTCCGCACCGCGGACGGTGTTGAAGCCGTGCAGACCGGAAATCGAGGCGCCCATGCAGATTGTAGTATCCATGGCTGTGAGCGGGGGCAGGGAGCCGAGAGTGTAACAGCCGATGTCGCCCGAAACCATTAGACCCATTTTGCCAAGCGTATAGAACAGCCCTCTGTGCGGACAGCCGGGGCAGAGCGTGGGCGGACGGGGCGGGACAGTTTCGCCGAAATCAATGAAAGACGCTGTGCTCATGCCAAGCGCTTTTCTGATTTTGTTCTGGCTGAGTTCACCGCAGAGACCAAAGAGGTTCTTGCCGCCGTCGACCTTAATGCCGCTCGAGCGCAGATGCGTTTCAATTATCGGGTCCAGCTCCTCGACTACGATGAGCTTATCGACCTTCGATGCGAACTCCTGAATTAGCTCAAGGGGCAGGGGATTGACCATGCCGAGCTTTAGGACGCTCGCGTTCGGAAGACACTCGCGCAGGTACTGATAGCAGATACCCGCAGTGACATAGCCGACCGAAGTGTCGCCCATCTCGATGCGGTTTATGCCGCTCGTTTCGGCGTATTTTATGAGCTTTTGCGTGCGTTCCTCGACAATTGGGTGGCGCTTAACCGCGTTGCCAGGCATCATGACATATTTCGACGGAGTCTTCTCATAGGGTTTCAGCTCATGCTCAACGCGTGGCGACAGCTCGACAACGCTCTGGGAATGGGCGACCCTTGTGCAGGTACGGAAGAGAAACGGTGCGTCGTATTCCTCCGAAAGCTCGAAGGCGAGCTTCATATATTCAAGGCATTCGGCACTGTCAGAAGGTTCGAGCATCGGGAGCTTTGCCGCAATCGCGTAGTGGCGGGAATCCTGCTCGTTCTGGGAGGAGTGCATGCCCTGATCATCGGCGACTGCGATGACAAGTCCGCCGTTTATACCTGTATAGGAAACAGTAAAGAGAGGGTCGGCAGCGACATTCAAGCCGACGTGCTTCATTGCGCAGAAAGAGCGCGCGCCACCGATGGAAGCCCCGATTGCGGCTTCTGCCGCTACCTTTTCATTGGGCGCCCATTCGGCATAAATTTCATCGTATTTTGCCACGGTTTCGGCAATTTCAGTAGAGGGCGTGCCGGGATAAGCGGAAACGAAGCGGCAGCCGGCTTCATACAGCCCGCGGGCGGCGGCTTCGTTACCCAAAAGAAGCGTTTTCATATATGTACGACCATCCCTTTCAGATAAGGTTTTTTAATTTAAATCGCAAAGGTGTTTTTAATAATACGCTAAAAACGAAGGCGCGTCAAGAGTAATACTATACCAAGACGGCGCGGAACAGCTGTTCCGGAAAGGGAACGTTGACCATTCTGCGCCGACATTTTTATTTTTTATACGTCGCGGTTAAATATCGGAGTGACATGTTGGCGCCCTCGATACATGATGGCGTAGGTCGCGATGAGATTCACAGCCATGAGTACGATAATTATGAGGCGGCAATCAAAGCGCTCCGCAAGAGCTCCCGCGATAAGCTGGCCGACTATAATGCCTGTGTTGCAGGCCATCTGGAAAACACCGTTAAAGCGGCCCCTATAGTCTTCGGGTATATAGCTCTGGGTGGTTGAAAGGCGGATGTTGAACGATGTCACAGACAGGAAACCGTCCGCGAAGAACAATATTAGCATCAAGGCAAAGGGCAGATACAAGACGGCGCTATTAAAGACACACGAAATGACATAAACCGACATGGCGATTGCAAATTTTTCCTTTGCGGGGTATTTAATCTGATACTGCACACCGCCGCCCACAAGCCGCCCTGCTACGTTTATCGAGGTGGCGTAGGAATAGGCCATAATGCCCAGAGCGGGCGCTGACTTGAAAAAGGGTATCCACAGGGTATCCATCCCCATGCTGGTCATGGTGTTTATAAAGAAATACACCGTGATGACCATGAGGCCCTTTTCGCCTTTGATATAGAGTAGACCCTTTCGGAGCTCCTCTCTAAACACGCGGAAAGAAAAGGCTTCGCCGCCGCTGTCTTGTATATGTACCTCGTCAATCTTGATCCGTGTTTCAGAAATCGCAGCGATAAGGAAGGAGACGGCGTTAAAAAGAAACAGCGGAGGCAATCCGAACATTTTATAAATGAAAGCCGCGACAGGCGTCATCATAAAGGCGATGGGATATAGAAGACTCGAAATAGAATATGCCTTTGAGAAGTTACCCTCGGTCACGAGCATCGGAAAAAAGCTGTCATAGGCCACTATGTAAATGCTGTCTATGCAGCCTATTAATATGCTGAGGGCGAGAAAGAGTGGGTAACTGAAAAAACCGCTTTGCGTTACGGCGAACATGACAATGAAGAGTCCTGCTGAGAGGAAATCGAGAGTATACACGATTTTTCTTCTTGAGCGTTTATCAAGTAGTGGCCCCGCCATGAGAGGGAGAATTATTTTTGGCAAATTGTTGGCCGCCAGAAACAGGGCGTAAAGAAAGACAGAACCCGTTTTATCCAGCGTGAAAAGCCCCATCGCAAAAGCACTGACGGAGTTGCCGAGTATGGATACTGCGCTTCCGAGCGTTATGATAGTAAAGTTCTTAGTCCACAGGCGGGGTTTGTCCATAACGTTATCTGCGGGAAAAACCCGCTCCCTTCGTTGTTATAGCGGAGGTAGAGAAAATACGGATTGCGGCTCTTTCATTGATGAGCAAGGTTAATCATTTTGTATCATTATAACGCAGGATGGCATATTCTTCAAATAGTTTGTCGATATTTATAGAGACAAAAAGAGAAAACGTGAAAACGGCAGGATTTTTCCTCTTTTTTTATTCATAATTGTATGCTACAATCTATAGTTAGGTGTGTTTAGGGTCGGAAGAATTGAACCCAATACCAAGAAAGCATCAAAGGAAGGCTTATTGCCAATGAGTATTTTAGAAACAATATTCGGATCCCACAGTGGAAGGGAACTGAAAAAGATAAAGCCGATAGCGGACAAAATCGAGTCTCTGGCAGAAAATTTCAGCAAGCTGTCAGACATACAGCTCCGCGAGAAGACAGATGAATTTAAAGCGCGCCTTGAAAAGGGCGAAACTCTGGACGATATATTGCCCGAAGCATTCGCAACCGTTCGGGAGGCATCAAAAAGAGTTATAGGTCTATATCCCTTTAGAGTGCAGCTCATAGGCGGCATAGTCCTGCATCAGGGGCGTATCGCCGAGATGAAGACCGGCGAAGGCAAGACGCTTGTCGCAACGCTTCCCGCCTATCTCAACGCACTTGAGGGCAAGGGCGTACACATCGTAACGGTGAACGACTATTTGGCCAGACGCGACAGCGAATGGATGGGCAAGATTTACCGCTACCTCGGACTGACCGTCGGACTCATCGTTCACGGGCTGACTAACGAAGAGCGTCAGGCGGCATATAATGCCGACATTACTTACGGCACGAACAACGAAATGGGCTTCGATTATCTGCGTGACAACATGGCGCTTTATAAGAGCAACATGGTCCAGAGAGGTCATCACTTCGCAATCGTTGACGAAGTCGATTCGATCCTTGTAGATGAGGCCAGAACTCCGCTCATTATTTCGGGAATGGGCGATAAAAGCACAGACCTTTACGGCCAGGTGGACAGCTTTGTATCCCGCCTCAAGAAAATAGTGTACTCAAGCGTTGACGAAAAGACTGAAGAGGCTGTCGATCTCGATGCGGATTACGTCGTCGATGAAAAGGCGAGAAACGTGACCCTTACGGCGCGCGGCGTTAAAAGGGCGGAGGATGCCTTCGGGATTGAAAACCTCTCCGACCTTGAAAACTCCACACTGTCGCACCATTTGAACCAGGCAATTAAGGCGCACGGTATTATGAAGCGCGACATCGACTATGTAGTCAAGGACGGAGAAGTCCTTATTGTCGACGAGTTTACCGGTCGCATAATGCTGGGAAGACGCTACTCGGAGGGACTTCATCAGGCAATCGAGGCGAAAGAGCATGTCAAGGTCGCGGAAGAGAGCAAGACTCTCGCGACGATTACGTTCCAGAACTATTTCAGACTCTTCAAAAAGCTCTCGGGTATGACCGGAACAGCAATAACAGAGCAGGAGGAGTTCATTTCAATTTATAATCTTGACATTATCGAGATTCCGACGAATAAGCCCCTTGCCAGAATCGACAATTCCGATGCGGTATTTAAAAATGAAAACGGAAAATACAAGGCTATTATCGAACAGATTGTCGAGTGCCACAAGAAGGGACAGCCCGTCCTTGTCGGTACTGTCTCGATTGAGAGGAGCGAAATCGTTTCGTCCCTTTTGAAAAAAACAGGAATTCAGCACAACGTCCTGAACGCGAAGAACCATGAGAAGGAAGCGGAAATCATCGCGCAGGCGGGTGTGTTCGGTGCGGTCACAATCGCTACCAACATGGCGGGACGCGGAACCGATATCATGCTCGGCGGAAACGCGGAGTATATGGCGAAGCACGACCTTCGAAAGCATGGCTTCGGCGACGAGCTCATCGGAGAGGCTACGGGCTATGCCGAAACGGAGGACGAGAACGTAATTGCAGCGAGGAAAATGTTCGCTGAGAGACTCGAATTCCACAAGACCGAGATTGCCACAGAGGCAGACAAGGTTCGCGAAGTGGGCGGACTGTTCATCGTCGGCACGGAGCGTCACGATTCCCGCCGTATCGATAACCAGCTGCGCGGACGTTCCGGACGTCAGGGCGACCCCGGCGAAAGCCGTTTCTATCTTTCGATGACGGATGACCTCATGCGTCTTTTCGGCTCCGAGCGAGTGCTTGGCATGATGGAGCGGATGGGCGTCGAAGAAGATATGCCGCTTGACTTTAAGATACTCTCGAACGCAATAGAAAACGCGCAGAAAACTGTTGAAAGCCGCAACTTCCAGAGCCGCAAGAGCGTTCTCGAATACGATGATGTCATGAACGTACAACGCAACACGATTTACGATCAGCGGCGCAAGGTGCTCGACGGCGAAGATGTGAATTCTTTTATCCATACCATGATCGAGGACTACATCAGGGGAACGGTTACTTCCGGTATGGAGGGACGCGATTATTTCGAGGATGTGGCGCAGTTCGAAAATACTGTCACGCCCTTTGAAGCGGTGTTCCTGCGCAAAGGTGAGATAAAACTGACACTGAAGGAACTCGATAAGCTTACAACGCACGAGCTTACGGATAGACTGCTTGAGAAGGCTACGACGGTCTACGAGGCGCGCGAGGCGGAATTCGGGCTTATGCCCAACGGAACCCCGCTCATGCGCGAGCTTGAGCGCGTTATAATGCTGCGCGTCGTCGATGAATACTGGATGGACCACCTTGAAGCAATGCAGGAACTGCGCCGAGGCATAGGTCTGCGCGCCTACGGAAACGACAAGCCTGTCGACGCCTATAAGCGCGAGGGCTACGATATGTTCGAAGAGATGATTAACGGTATCCGAACCGAGGTAGTCCGCCGCATCTTCACCGTTCAGGTCAAGAAGGAACAGCCTCTTGAAAGAAAGAGCGTTGCGAAGGGACCGGTCAACAACATCGGCGGAGATGATACCGTCAAAAAGCAGCCTGTTAAGGCCGCCGCTAAGCCGGGACGCAACGATCCCTGCCCCTGCGGGAAAATGAAAGAGGACGGCTCAAGACGCCTGAAATATAAGGAATGCTGCGGCAGGAACGAGTGAAATGACATTGGAATTTTCTAAGCCTTTTTCGGAAATGAGCTACCAAGGGCTCGTGTTTATGACGGCTCCGACAATACCCTTCCCGCACTGCTTCACGACAAGATGGGGCGGCGTAAGTACAGGGCATCTCGACAGCCTCAATCTCGGTGAAAACCGAGGCGACAGCGAGGAAAATGTTCGCGAGAACTACCGCAGGGTCCTCGGAGCTTTGGGACTTGACGAACAAAAGCCCTGCTTTACTAAGCAGGTGCATGAAAATGTTGTCCGCATCGTGACGGACGAAGACAGGCGGGAGCTATTTACGCACTTCCTCTACGAGGCGGACGGAATAGTGACGAATGTTAAGAATCTGCCGCTCTTCTGCTTCACGGCGGACTGCGTTCCTGTTTTGCTTTGCGACCCCGATGCGGGAGTTGCAGGGGCAATACATTGCGGCTGGAGAAGCACCGCTCTAGACATACTGGGTGTTGCAATTTCGAAGATGACTAAGCTCGGCGCGAGCGCGGAGAATATAAGGGCGGCCATTGGCCCCGGCATCGAAATGTGCTGCTACGAGACGGACACTGACGTCCCCGAAGCCATCGAAAAGCTGCTAGGCGGTGATTGCGAGGATGTGTTCTTTGCCGTAGGTGATACGGGGAAATTCATGGTCGACCTCAAGGAAGCCGACAGGAGAAGGCTACTTCAACTGGGACTTAAAAGCGAGAACATTTCGGTCAGCGACGAATGCACCTCTTGCAACAGTGACAAATATTGGTCGCATAGAAAGACCAAGGGAGAAAGAGGCTCGCAGGCGGCAGTCATTGTCGTTACCTGAGCGGAAAGTCGAAAGGATAGCTTTATGGCAAAGAAAATCAGAGAAATAATTCTTTCGTGCCTTGTATTATCCATTTTTGCAGGCATTTTCTCAGGCTGTGGAACGAGCGTGACGAGCGGCGAAGCTGCACTTCCCGAAGTCTCGGGCACCATCACCGAGGAGGCAGAATACTATAAAGCGGATAACGTTTTTTCGCTCAACTGCAATAAGGAATATAGCTTTAACCCCTTTACTACAACTAATGCCTCGAACATCATCTGCACGCAGGCGATGTACGACACGCTTTTTTCGGTCGATGAAAACTTTGCCGCTACGCCGAATCTGGTGAAAAGCTTTAAGAGCGATGACGGAATGAGTTGGTATTTCTATGTCGATACCTCTGTCAAGTTCTGGGACGGGACGACCCTCACGGCGACGGATGCGTCCTATTCGCTACAGCGTGCGATGCACAGTCCGCAGTTTAAAACAAGGTTTCAGTGCATTTTCGGCGTTAGCGCGATGGATGAGAGCCTTTTCATTGTGACCCTCAATTATCCCGATATGCAGTTTCCGGCTCTGCTCGATATTCCCGTAATTAAAAACGGCACGGTTGAGGACTATGCACCACTTGGAACGGGTCCTTACATGCCGGACGAGCAGTATACGAAGCTTTCGGCGTTTCCTGATTACAGAAACTACTCTTCACTTCCAGTCGATACGATCTATCTCAAGGAGATTAAGGAAACTGAGGATGTTATAACAGCATTTGAAAACTCTGAGATTGACTTGGTTGCGAACGACCCTACTGGCGTATACAGCCTCGGCTATGGCTCAGCGAACGAGATACGCAGCTGTCCTACAACGAATATGCATTACCTCGGCTTTAGAAGCAGCAGCCAGTTTTTTATAAATCCTAACTGCCGAAAAGCGATGACTTATGTCATTGACAGGGAACATATAGTGACAGACTATCTGGAGGGCGCTGCATCGGCCGCTACGTTGCCGATGAATCCGACCTCTGCTTTGTATAACGACGCGTATTCGGACATTATTTCATATTCGGTAAAAAAGAGCGAAGCCGCCTTTGACGCTGCCGAAGTGCAGGATTACGATGATGACGGCAAAAGAGAGCAGATGGTAACGGGGATACCTGTCGAGATAAGCATTAATTTCATAGTTTGCAGTGACAGCCCAGTAAAGGTACAGGCAGCCCAGTCAATCGCGGAAAATCTTACAAACCTGGGCATAACAGTCGATTTGAGGCTGCTGTCATGGTACGAGTATACAGCCGCGCTTGCGGCGGGCGACTTTGATATGTATTATGCCGAGGTCAGGCTTACAAATGACTTTTCAATCAGAAGCCTCCTGTTTGAGGGAGGAAGCCTCAACTACGGACTGTTTTCGGACTCCGTGCTCGAACAGTATGTGAACGATTACATGGTCTGCCCCGAGGAAGGTCGACAGAAGGCTGCTGATATGATGTTCAAATACATCACCGATACGGCGCCAATAGTTCCGATTTGCTTTGAAAAAAGTCAGGTCATTACGCACAGGGGTGTGGTTTCGGGGATGAAACCGACTAAAGATAATGTGTTCAACGGAATAGAGGATTGGGAGATAAACACAGACTGACGCAGAGAGGGGTTTTTGGCTATGACCGACAGAGAACTGCTGCTTCTGGCACAGGAAGCCTCAGAAAAGGCTTACGCACCCTATTCCCGCTTTAAAGTCGGTGCTGCGCTTGAATGCGTGGACGGAAGTATTTTCACCGGCTGCAACATTGAAAACAGCGCGCTTGGCAGTACCATGTGCGCCGAGAGAGTCGCTATTTACAAAGCTGTAAGCCAAGGCGAAAAAGACTTTTCTCGTATTGCAATCTACGGCGAGGGAGAGGACTACTGCATGCCCTGCGGTTCCTGCCGTCAGGTGCTCACCGAGTTTTCGAAGGACATGGAGGTGCTCTGCGCCCGTGGCTCCGGCGGATATGTCAGCTACAGGCTGAAGGAACTGATGCCGCATCCTTTCAGACTCGGGGATTTCTGATTTTTTCTTTATTACGTGCCGTTCCATCTTATCGGAAGGGAGCTCTGAGCAAAGTGGACTTTGAACAGCTAAAAATCTTTATTACAGTTGTTGACTGCGGCAGCTTCACAAAAGCAGCCGAGCTGATGTATATCAGCCATTCGACTACCTCAAGAAATGTCTCTGCGCTTGAGGATGCTCTGGGCATAAGGCTTCTTGACCGTGACAGCCGAGGTCTGCGTCTCACGCAGGCGGGGAGGCTTTTTTACAGCGAAGGGAAGCTGCTTCTTGAAAAAACCGAGGAGCTGGAGAACAAAGTCAGGAATGCCGAAAGCGGTGAAACGGGTAAGCTCTCCGTTGCAAGTGTTTACCTTTATTCCGGCGAATTGAACAAGATATACGGCGCGTTCTGTTCGCGCTACCCCAATGTAGTTCTCGGCATTTATCACAACGAGCTCTCGGAAGTCCACAGCCTTGTCGGAAAAGGCGAGATGGATTTAGGAGTGACGTTTTCATATGCGCTTCCGAAGAATCCCGAAGATTTCGAGTTTCGTAGTGTTGCGGAGGAGAAATTCTGCGTCGTTTGCTCAGAAACTCATACGCTTGCCTTAAAAAAGTCCGTAAAAGCGTCGGAACTGGGCGTGGAAAGCTATGTGGGTGTCGGTGAGCAGCGAAGCGGATTTGCCAGAAGGCTTGAAGAGGAAGTTCTTAAAAACAAACCCGAGCGTGAGATATTATCCGTTCCGACGCTGGAATCCCTGTTCCTGCAGGTCAGAAACGGTAACGGTATTTCTCTCGTGCCGTATCCTATGGCAAGAGAGTTTGGAAAAAACTGCGCCGCTCTTGATATCGAGGACGTTGATACGCGCTTTGATATTGTCGTATTTTGGCGAAGAGACAATAATAATTTGTCTTTGCCGCTATTTACTAGACTTCTTACAGGAAAAACGATTAATTAAAATGCCAAAACCAATAATACATAAAGAAAAGCGCAAATCCGGAGAGGTATACAATGAAAAAAGGACTGAAAACAATTATTCTGCTGGCACTCGCTTTCACGATGCTGCTTCAGGCGCCGATTTCGGCAGGGGCGCTGACTACAAGCTCCACTTCGTATTCAGATGTACTGCAGAATGCATGGTACTATGAAAACGTGAATAAGCTATCAGCGCTTGGGATAATTAACGGCTATCCGGATGGCACGTTCAAGCCGGAAAATACGCTTACACGCGGTGAATTTATAAAAATGCTGGCAATGGTAGCCGAGATATGGTCGGACAAAACGCCGAAAGGTATACATTGGGCCGAAGGCAGCTGGAACGCTTTGAATGACGGCGGCCTTTTGGAAGTGTCAACGGGCTTCAACAGCAGCGGAACGCTTTTCCCCTGTACGGCCGCAGCGCTTGATACGCCGATTATGCGCTACGAGATGGCGTATTTGATAAATTCTGTGCTATATATGGCTTTCTATGAGAATCCGATGGTCTTGACAGATTCAAATGACAGCTTTGCCAACCACATCGGCGACTATAACGGAATGGATCAGGGATACAGAACTGCGATTGAGCAATGTTATGCCAAGGGAATTTTGAACGGTGACGCCGACAGCTATTTTTGGGGAGCTTCCAACTTGAAGCGCTCCGAGGCTGCAGCAGTTATAGTTAGACTCGCTTGGAAATCGGAAAGAAAAACAATAAGCTGGGCGCTCGAAAAGGAAGTCGTGTACGATACCAGCTTTACGTCCTTCGCGATACAATACAGAACCATGTCAAACGCTGATCGCAGACTGGCGCTCTTCGGAGACACCAACAAGAGCTACTTTACTAGCACCGCCGACGCGGGCAGCCATATTGTGGGCGTTAAGGTTAACACTTGGGATATTAATTCAAACGGAGCGAAATATACTCGAACATGGACGCTGTATGTGAACACCGTGGTGGCCCGTGAGGTCAAGGCGATTTTCGACTACATATATAATAGCCCTGAAAAGTTCCCGATTCATTCTCTCGGCGGCTTCAGAACCACGGATACCCTGCGCCATAGCTGGGGCTGCGCAATCGATATTAATCCTGTTGAAAACTACTATGTAAACTACAAAACAGGTCAGCAGGTTGGAAGCTACTGCTATAAAACCAGCACGAGCCCCTACTGCATCACCCCGAACAGCAGTGTCGTCAAAGCCTTCGCCACTTATGGCTGGGGCTGGGGCGGACAGGGCTGGAGCACTGCGGTGGATTACATGCACTTCTCGATCCTCGCATCCGGCGGCTGATAGTAAATACAATATAAATACGGCAAAGGGAGCGGAAAACCGCTCCCTTTTTACTCGTATTGCATGATAATTCGGCTCTTTTGATAAATTTTTTTAATTTGCGCGTATAATCATATTTTATGTATGGAAAAATGCAATTATATATTGACAGAGGAAGAATTATCTGATATTCTAACGGAGCGCCTATTGGGGAAGTTGCGCCCTAATTGCGCACATTGCGATGAAGCGGGAGATTGCGGATTATGATCCGGTAACTTTCGTGGAGTATGTCCGTGCCGAGAAAATCGGCTGTAATCGGGCGGTTGAGAACGTTTCTGCTTCACGCGTATATCGCTTGGACGGGATGTGAACCGGATAAAAAATCCGGTTTGTTTTTCGGGTAAGGTCTGATACGCACGGCAAAGTGTACAGAAAAACTTCTCACCGAACTGAAATTTAAACGGCGGTGCTAATTCCGCCGCAGAACTGACGTTCAGGAGGAAAAACAAATGGCAGCAACAAACAAGAAAATGATCCGCATCAGACTCAAGGCTTATGACCATCAACTTATCGACAAAGCGGCCGAGAAGATTGTCGAAACCGCAAAGCGCACAGAAGCTAGGGTTTCCGGCCCCATTCCTCTTCCCACGAAGAGGGAAATCATCACCGTACTCCGCGCTGTTCATAAATATAAGGACAGCCGCGAGCAGTTTGAGCGTCGCACCCACAAGCGTCTCATCGACATCATGAACCCGACCCAGAAGACGGTTGAGGCTCTTATGTCATTGGAACTGCCTGCTGGTGTAGAGATCGAAATGAAACTTTGATTACTGGTCTTTTTCGCTTATCTCTTCGGCTCGTCGGTTTGCAGTATAAACTATACAGCGGCGCCGCCTCGCCTTCGACCAAAACGAAAAATCCCGCGTAATCAGGTGCGGGCGGTTACGTAAGAAAAATCCTGCGTAATTAAGCGCGTATGTGCTGTAGAGAAAGCTTTGAGAACAACACCCATCACATCAAAAACCCGATTGTTCGTTACTTGCGTGAACGGGCAGGGTCAAGTCAGCAGCCTCTGGTTCGTTTCGTTACAAAACGAGAGTCCAGCAAAGCGACAACATGCGAGCTGACCAATAACCTATAAGGAGGAAATAACATGAAAAGAGCTATCATCGGCAAAAAGGTCGGCATGACGCAGATCTTCGATGAAGCGGGCAAAGTCGTTCCGGTTACCGTTATTGAAGCGGGACCCTGCGTCGTTGTCCAAAAGAAAGCTGCTGACAAGGAAGGCTACACTTCCGTTCAGCTCGGTTTTGAAGACCTGACAGAGCGTAAGCTCACCAAGCCCGAAAAGGGACACCTTGCAAAAGCGGGAGTCGCTTTTAAAAAGTATCTTAAAGAGTTCCGCCTTGAAGACTGCGAGTCTTTAAATGTCGGCGATGTTCTGTCCGCAAGCGTTTTCGCTGAGGGCGACAAGGTCGATGTAACCGGAATTTCCAAGGGTAAAGGTTACGCGGGCGTAATCAAGCGTTGGGGCGCACACAGAACTCCCATGACCCACGGCGGCGGACCTGTTCACCGTCATGCAGGTTCCATGGGCTCTGGCTCGGATCCGTCCAGAATTTTCCCGGGAAAAATCGGCGCAGGACACATGGGCGCAGAGCAGGTAACTGTTCAAAACCTTGACGTCGTTAAGGTCGACCCCGAACTTAATATGATTGTTGTTCGCGGCGCAATCCCCGGCCCCAAGGGCGGCATTGTGTATCTCAAGAACACCGTGAAGAACGTTAAGGCAAAGGGTGCCGCAGCCGGCATCAGCGTCAATCCGCAGAAGGCTTCCGCAAGGGTCAACCCGCAGAAGGCTTCCGCAAGAGCGAGATAAGGGAAAGGAGAGAATGTAAATGCCTAAAGCAACAGTTTACAATATGGCCGGCGAAAAGGTCGGTGAGATCGAACTCTCCGAATCCATCTTCGGTATTGAACCCAACGAGTCGGTTCTGCATGATTCCATCAAGAACCACCTCGCTAATTGCCGACAGGGTACGCAGAGTGCGCTTACAAAGGGCGAAGTCGATGTTACAAACAAGAAGCCCTGGCGTCAAAAGGGCACTGGCCGCGCACGCGCAGGTCACGCTGGCTCTCCAGTATGGAGACACGGCGGCGTAGCGTTCGCTCCCAAGCCCCGCGATTACAGCTACACACTCAATAAGAAGGTTAAGAGACTGGCTCTCAAGAGCGCGCTTTCATCGAAGGCTGCCGAGGGCGAAATCATTGTCATCGACGGACTCACAGTTTCCGAGATTAAGACAAAGACCTTCAAGAGCTTCCTTGACAAGATCGAAGTCACCGGTAAGGCTCTTGTCATAACAAAAGAAGTCAACCAGCCCGTTATTAAGAGCGCAAGAAATATTCCCGGTATCGTTACGACGATAGCGACCATTCTGTCCCCATATGACGTTCTGAACGCCGGGATACTTGTCGTCGACAAGGCTGCGCTTGAGAAAATCGAGGAGGTCTACGCATGATGAGAACAGCATACGACATCATCGTTCGCCCCATCATCACAGAGCAGTCCATGGAGGACCTCGACATCAAAAAGTACGTTTTTGAAGTGATGAAGAGCGCAAACAAGATCGAAATTAAAAAAGCAATCGAAGAGATTTTTGACGTCAAAGTCATTAAAGTTACAACGACGATTGTACCCGGCAAGGAAAAGCGCGTCGGCGCGAAGCCCGCAGGTTATACTTCCGATTGGAAGAAGGCCGTCGTTAAGCTCAGCAGAAAATCTAAGAACATCGAAATCTTCGAGGGTATGGTGTAAGGGAGGAAATGAGATATGTCCATTAAAACTTATAGACCTACTACACCGTCCAGAAGACACATGACTGTCTCGGGCTTTGACGGAGTTGCAAAGCACACAGCGCCCGAAAAGTCCCTTGTAGAGGTCCTAAAGAACAACGCTGGCCGCAACGCGAACGGCCGCATCACTGTCCGCCATCAGGGCGGCGGTAACAAGAAGAAATACCGTGTAATCGATTTCAAGCGTAATAAGCTTGATATGCCCGGCAAGGTGCTGCGCCTCGAATATGACCCCAACCGCTCTGCTCACATCGCTCTTATTGAGTATACAGACGGTGACCGCCGATATATCCTTGCTCCTTACGGACTCAAGGCAGGCGATGCAGTCATAGCTTCTACGACAGCTGACATTAAGCCCGGCAATTCGCTTCCGCTTGCAAACATCCCCGTCGGCACAATTATCCATAACATTGAGCTTTATCCCGGCAAGGGCGCACAGCTTGTCCGCTCAGCAGGTGTCGAGGCTCAGCTTATGGCTAAGGAAGGCGATTTAGCAACTGTCCGCCTGCCCTCCGGTGAATATCGCAAGGTTCGCATGAACTGCATTGCGACCATCGGTCAGGTCGGCAATATCGATCACGCTAATATCCACATCGGCAAAGCCGGACGTAAACGTCACATGGGCTGGCGCCCGACCGTCCGCGGCTCTGTTATGAACCCCTGCGACCACCCCCACGGCGGCGGCGAAGGAAAGAGCCCGATCGGCCGTTCCGGACCTGTTACTCCTTGGGGCAAGCCGACGCTCGGTTACAAGACTCGCAAGACGAAGAACAAGAGTAATAAGTTCATTGTCAAGCGTCGGAACGTGAAGTAAGGAGGGAATGATTAAATGAGTAGAAGTATTAAAAAAGGCCCCTTTGCTGCTCCCGAGTTGCTCAAGAGGGTCGACGAAATGAATAAATCCGGCGAAAAGAAGGTTCTCAAGACCTGGAGCCGCGCTTCCACGATATTCCCGACTTTCGTTGGTCACACGATTGCCGTCCATGACGGCCGCCGTCATGTTCCGGTTTACGTTACCGAGGATATGGTTGGACACAAGCTTGGCGAGTTCGCGCCTACCCGCACTTTCCGCGGTCATGCCGGCTCCAAGACCGGCAAATAAGGAGGAGAAAAATGGAAGCAAGAGCAGAACACAAGTTTGCCCGCATATCTCCCCGTAAGGTCGGCATCGTATGCGACCTTATCCGTGGCAAGAACGTTAAGGTAGCCGAAGCTTTGATGCGCAATACCCCGAAGGCAGCATCCGAGCTCATGATTAAGGTCCTTAAGAGCGCAGTGGCAAACGCAGAAAACAATTTCAACATGGATACCGATAAGCTCTATGTTAAAGAGACTTACGCAAACCCCGGCCCCATCCTCAAAAGAGGAATGCCCAGAGCACAGGGCCGTATGTTCCGTATCAACAAGAGAACCAGCCACATCACTATCGTCGTGGCCGAGAAAGAATAGGGAGGAGGCAGAGTATGGGACAGAAAATTAATCCGCATGGATTTCGTGTCGGCGTCATCACAGACTGGGATTCCAGATGGTACGCAAGAAACGACAAGGTCGGAGATCTTATCGTCGAGGACTACAATATCCGTAAATATCTGAAATCGACCCTGTATTCCGCAGGCATCCCGAAGATCGAAATCGAGCGTGACAGCTCCAAAGTTCGCATTTTTATCCACTGCTCACGCCCCGGCGTGGTCATCGGAAAAGGCGGCACGGAGATCGAGCGTCTCAGATTGTCGGTTGAAAAGATGATTAGCAAGCCTGTTGCCCTTTCTATCGTTGAGGTTCGCACTCCCGATACCGATGCACAGCTCGTTGCAGAGAACATTGCAGCTCAGCTCGAAAAGCGCATCAGCCATCGTCGTGCTATGAAAAACTCAATGGGTCGTGCCATGAGACTGGGCGTCAAGGGCATCAAGGTTATGTGCGCCGGACGTTTGGGCGGCGCAGAAATAGCACGTAGTGAGTGCTATCATGAGGGCACCATTCCCCTTCAGACCATCCGTGCTGACATCGACTACGGTTTCGCGGAAGCCGCGACGACCTTTGGCCGCTGTGGCGTAAAGGTCTGGATTTACAAGGGCGAAGTCCTCAGCCAGACACTGCGTAGCACTCCCCGTACGATGGATCTGACCAAAAGGGACGATAACAACCGCGGCGAGCGCAAGAGAACAAACAATTATCCCCCCCGCACGGGCCAGGGTCAGAGCGGCGGTTATAACCGTGGCGGCCAGGGCCAGCAGGGCGGTGGGTACAACCGCGGACCTCAGGGTGGTCAGAGCGGCGGATATAACCGCGGACCTCAGGGAGGCCAGGGTGGTTATAATCGCGGACCTGCAACTCCTGCACCCGCACCTACAACCCCTAAGGAAGGAGGCAATGCGTAATGCTTCTGCCAAAGAGAGTCAAATACCGCAGAGTGCATCGTGGACGTATGAAGGGCAAAGCCACTCGCGGCAACTTTGTTGCTTACGGTGAATTCGGTCTTATGGCCACAGAGCCCAGCTGGATTACCTCGAATCAAATCGAGGCAGCGCGTATTGCTATGACCCGTTATACAAAGCGCGGCGGTAAAGTCTGGATTAAAATATTCCCCGATAAGCCCGTGACCGAGAAGCCTGCCGAGACCCGCATGGGATCCGGTAAAGGTTCCCCCGAGTACTGGGTAGCAGTTGTTAAGCCCGGTCGTGTCTTGTTCGAAATGGCCGGTGTTACCGAAGAAATAGCGCGTGAGGCAATGCGTCTTGCAAGTCACAAACTTCCCTGCAAAACGAAGTTTGTCAAGCGCGATGAAGTTGCGGATTCCGAGACAGGTGGTGAACAAGATGAAGGCAAATGAGATACGCGAAATGTCAGCTGCAGAGCTTGAAGGAAAGTTGCTTTCGCTTAAGAAGGATTTATTTACCCTCCGTATGCAGCATGCCACGAACCATCTTGACAACCCGATAAAGATTTCTGCCGTACGCCGTGACATTGCCCGAGTCAAGACAGTTATTCGCCAGAAACAGCTCGAGCAGTGAGGAGGTAACGTAAATGAATGAAATAAGAACATCTTCCCGTAAGACCCGTGTCGGCAAGGTAGTGTCCGACAAGATGGACAAGACCATCGTTGTCATCGTTGAGGATCGCGTTGCGCATCCTCTTTATAAGAAGATCATAAAGCAAACTTATCGCTTGAAGGCACACGACGAAAATAACGAGTGCAAAATTGGCGACAAAGTTAAGGTTATGGAGACTCGTCCCTTGTCCAAGGATAAGAGATGGCGTCTAATTGAAATAGTCGAAAAGGCAAAGTAAGGAGGCCGCGAAATGATACAACAGGAAACATTTCTCAAGGTGGCCGACAATACCGGCGCCAAAGAGATCAAATGCATCCGCGTTCTCGGCGGAAGTAAACGCAAATACGGCAACATCGGCGACGTCATTGTGGCGTCTGTCCGTAAGACTCAGCCCGGCAGCACCGTCAAAAAGGGTGATGTCGTGAAGGCAGTCATCGTTCGTAGCGCAAAGGGCGTCCGCCGTACGGACGGAACCTATGTCCGCTTCGATGAAAATGCCGCAGTTCTCATCAGAGACGACAAAAACCCCCGTGGAACCCGCATTTTTGGACCGGTTGCACGCGAGCTGCGTGACAAGGATTTCATGAAGATCCTATCTCTGGCTCCCGAAGTCATATAGGAGGACAAAATAATGAACATTAAAAAAGACGATAGAGTTATTGTTCTGTCCGGCAAGGATAAGGGGAAACAGGGAAGGGTCATGTCTGCCGATCCCGATAACGGCAAGGTTATTGTTGAGGGCGTGAATGTCGCGAAGCGTCATCAAAAGCCCACAAAGCCTGGCACAGAGGGCGGCATCATCAAGAAAGAGACCCCGATCTATGCTTCAAAGGTTATGCGCGTTTGCCCCAAGTGCGACAAGCCCACCCGCGAAGCCCACAAGTTCCTGAAGGACGGATCCAAGGTACGTGTCTGCAAAAAGTGCGGCGAAACTATTTAAGAAAGGAGAGACTCTTTAAATGCCAAGACTAAAAATCAAATATCGTGAGGAAGTCGCTCCTGCTCTTATGAAGAAGTACAGCTACAAGAGCACCATGCAGATCCCCAAGATAGATAAAATCGTTATCAGCGTCGGCGCAGGCGACTGCAAAGACAACCAGAAGGCTCTGGACGCTGTTATCAAGGACATCTCAGCAATTGCAGGACAGAAAGCTGTTGCAACGGTCGCTCGCAAGAGCGTTGCGAACTTCAAGCTTCGTCAGGGTCAGAGCGTCGGCGTAAAGGTCACACTCAGACAGGACAGAATGTGGGAGTTCCTTGACAGACTGCTCAACATCGCACTGCCCCGCGTCCGCGACTTCCACGGCATCAATGCGGATGCCTTTGATGGCCGCGGAAACTACAGCCTCGGGCTGAAGGAACAGATTATATTCCCGGAAATCGAATACGATAAGATCGAAAAACTGCGTGGTATGAACATTGCCATCTGCACCACTGCGGCTACCGATGAAGAAGCCAAAGAGCTGCTAACCCTTATGGGCGCGCCTTTTGCAAAGGCTTAGGAGGATAAAGCATGGCTAAGACATCAATGAAAATCAAGCAGGCTCTTCCGGCAAAGTTCTCTTCAAGAGAGTACAACCGCTGCAAGATCTGCGGTCGTCCCCACGCCTATCTGCGTGACTATGGCGTTTGCCGTATTTGCTTCCGTGAGCTGGCACACAAAGGCCAAATCCCGGGGGTCCGTAAGGCAAGCTGGTAAAAATCGCTTCATGCGTCATCTCGTCGGCTCGCAGTATACTCATACAGCGTCGCCGCCTCGATTTAGCTTGAAGGCAATTTTCCTGCACTTGCAGATTGAACGTAATATAGGGCGTTTTAAGACGCTAGTTTAGAAACGCCCTTAAAGCAACACTCCGCAAGGAAAAACATTCGTTTTGTATTGCGGTTTTACCGCTACAAATAAACAATCGGATGGCGAAAGGCCGGGGGCAATCATGTATTGGCTCGGAACCTCGCTGCCTGAACAGAGCGATTATTTCGCCTGTAACTCTAACAAGGAGGATAATTAAAGTATGCAAATTACCGATCCTATCGCGGACCTGCTCACACGCATCCGCAACGCAGGAAGCGCAAAACATGACACTGTCGATGTTCCGTCTTCCAACATGAAAAAGGCTATTACAAGCATCCTTTTGGAAGAAGGCTATATAAAGAGCTTTCAACTGATTGAAGATGGCGGCCAGGGCGTTATTCGCATTACGCTCAAGTATTTGCCCGGCAAGGAAAAGGCTATTCAGGGCCTTCGCCGCGTTTCAAAGCCCGGTCTGCGCGTTTACGCCGGCTCGGACGAACTGCCCTATGTCCTTAAGGGACTGGGCATTGCAATCATATCCACGTCTCAAGGCATCATGACTGATAAGGCCGCTCGCAAGGCCAACGTCGGTGGTGAAGTCCTGGCGTTCATATGGTAAGGGGGTATAGGAATGTCTAGAATTGGAAGAACTCCCATCACCGTTCCCGCCGGAGTGGAAATTAGTATCGAAGAAAACAATCACGTCACCGTAAAAGGACCCAAGGGAACTCTTGAGCGCACGCTCGTGCCTTCGATGAAAATCGAACTTGCCGACGGCGTTATGACAGTATCACGTCCTGACGACACAAAGGACAGCCGTTCCATGCACGGACTTACGAGAACGCTTCTCTCCAACATGGTTGAGGGTGTTACAACCGGCTTCAAGAAGGAACTGAACGTTCAGGGTGTCGGCTACAAGGTCGCAAAAGACGGAAGCAAGCTCACAATGAACATTGGCTATAGCCATCAGGTTATTGTTGAGGACAATGCGGATATCACGATCGAAGTTCCCAGTGCCAACACTATCGTCATAAACGGTATCGACAAGCAAAAGGTCGGTCAGTTTGCGGCTGATGTGCGTAAGAAAAGACCCCCCGAGCCTTATAAGGGCAAGGGTATTCGGTATGCCAACGAAGTGGTTCGCCACAAAGAAGGCAAAACCGGCGCTAAGAAATAAAGGAGGTGTGCCTAAATGGTTAATAGACCTGACACAAGATCGCAGCGCTTAAAGCGCCATAAGAGAGTCCGTGCCAAGATCTCCGGCACGCCCGAAATTCCCAGACTTGACGTTTTCAGAAGCAACGCCAATATTTACGCTCAGATCATCGATGACGTTAACGGCGTTACCCTCGCTACAGCCTCCTCAGTCGAAAAGGACTTTGAAGGCGGCAACAACTGTGAAGCAGCCGCAAAAGTCGGCAAGCTTATCGCAGAGCGCGCCAAGGCAAAGGGTATCGAAAACGTATGCTTCGACAGAGGCGGCTATCTTTACCACGGTCGCGTCAAAGCACTTGCAGACGGAGCCCGCGAGGGCGGTCTGAACTTTTAGTCGGGAGGAGGAAACAAAATGGCTTATAGTAATAACAGAGACAATAGACGCAACGAAGAACCGTCTGAATTTTCCGAAAAGGTTGTTTCCCTCAACCGAGTTTCCAAGACTGTTAAGGGCGGACGTATCTTTAAGTTCTCCGCTCTGTGCGTAGTAGGAGACGGAAAAGGCCGTGTAGGATTCGGCCTCGGCAAAGCAGGCGAAGTATCCGAAGCGATCCGCAAGGGCATCGACGACGCTAAGAAGAACATTGTGACTGTCACTCTTTCTGAAGGCACGATCCCTCACGAGGCGATTGGCGAATTCGGAGCAGGCAGAGTCCTTCTTAAGCCCGCCGCACCTGGTACCGGCGTTATAGCCGGCGGCGCTGTTCGCGCAGTCGTTGAGGCTGCCGGAATCAAGGACATTCGTACCAAATGTCTGCGTTCAAATAACCCCCACAACGTGGTCGCGGCTACAATGGTCGGTCTGCGCTCTCTTCGCAATGCGGAGCAGGTTGCAATCGTCAGGGGCAAAACAGCTAAAGAAATCAAAGGATAGGAGGGTGCAGCAATGGCTAATCTTAAGATTGAGCTGGTTAAGAGCTTAAACGGCAGAATGGACAAACACATCGCCACTGCCAACTCTCTTGGACTGCATAAGATCGGAAATAAGACAGTGCAGCCCGATAACCCCCAGACCAGAGGTAAGATAGCTCAGATATGCTATCTTCTTAAGGTCACGGAAGAATAAGGAGGTGCAGGCATGAAACTTAATGAACTTTCTCCTGTTGCCGGTTCTACCCACGCCTCAAAACGTAAGGGCAGAGGCAATGGTTCGGGTAAGGGAAAAACCGCAGGCCGCGGCCAAAAGGGACAGAATTCCCGCAGCGGCGGCGGAGTCAGAGTAGGCTTTGAAGGCGGCCAGATGCCTTTGGCACGCCGCGTCCCCAAGCGTGGATTTAACAATATTTTTGCAAAGCCTCTCACCGCAATCAATGTTTCCATTCTCAACAACTATGAAGACGGCGATATTATCACCGTGGAAAAACTGCTTGCCACCGGAGTTTTGTCAAAATGTGAGTACGGTCTGAAGATACTCGGCAACGGCGAGATCACAAAAAAACTGACCGTTCAGGCAACCGCTTTCTCCGAAGCTGCGAAGCAGAAAATTGAATCCGCAGGCGGGAAGGCGGAGGTGGTTTAAGTGCTAGAAACCCTCCGTAACGCATGGAAAATCGAAGAGCTTCGCAAAAAAATCCTCTTTACGCTCTTCATAGTACTTCTCTATCGTCTGGGCAACGCAATCCCAGTGCCTTATATTGACATAGATGCACTGAGTAAACACTTCGATAGTTTGAAGAACACTGTTCTTGGACTTTACAACGTAATGTCCGGCGGGTCATTTTCCCAAGCGTCGATTTTTGCACTATCCATTCAGCCGTATATTAACGCATCGATCATTATCCAACTGCTGACCATTGCAATTCCGGCTCTTGAGCGTTTGCAGAAAGAGGGCGGAGAAGAGGGTCAGAAGAAGCTGGCTAGCATCACGCGTTATTCAACAGTGGCGATCGGTCTGCTGCAGGGCTTCGCTTACTATATGCTTATAAGTCGCGCTAATCTGCTCGAATCTGGTACCGGTGTGTGGGAAGCAATAGTTATTATCCTCACCTTTACCGCTGGCTCCGCGCTCATCATGTGGCTCGGTGAACAGATCAGCGAATTCGGCATCGGCAATGGTATTTCCATCATCCTTTTTGCTAGCATCGTAGCACGGTTCCCGAACGGACTCGCCCAGATGATCACAAACGTATCGGGCGGCGGTCTTTCCCTCATCGGCATGATAGGTATGCTTTTGGGAGCGCTCGCCATCATAGTCCTCATCGTCTTCGTTACGAATGCGGAGAGAAGGATTCCGGTCCAATACTCCAAGCGCGTCGTCGGACGCAAGATGTACGGTGGACAGTCAACGCACCTTCCCATGAAGGTTAACATGTCCGGCGTTCTGCCAATAATCTTCGCGCAGTCGATTGCATCACTTCCGGCTACTATTGCGGCATTCTTCCCTACACCGGAAGTCGGGAGCTTTGCTCACGGATTCCTCAAAGCCATCGATACCACATCGATTCTTTACGCAATAATCTATTTCCTGCTGATTATCTTCTTCTCGTATTTCTATTCCACGGTTCAGTTCAATCCTGTTGAGGTTGCGAACAATTTGAAGAAGAACGGCGGGTTTATCCCCGGGTTCCGTCCCGGGAAGCCGACGAGCGAATACATCCAGAAGTCGCTCAACAAGATTACGCTATTCGGCGCGATTTATCTCGGTATAGTTGCGGTTGTCCCGATCATCATCAGCGTTTTCAGCGAATCCGCGAGAAACAGCGGAATCTCCCTCGGTGGTACATCGATTATAATCGTAATCGGTGTTGCACTTGAGACTGTGAGAGCGCTTGAGGCTCAGATGATCATGCGCAACTACAAAGGCTTCCTTGATTGATTAATCGGGAGGGATATCAATGAAGTTAATACTTTTAGGAGCACCCGGCGCGGGTAAGGGCACACAGGCCGAAATTCTCAGCCGCATGTGCAATATCCCTACCATATCGACCGGAAATATGCTCAGAGCCGCGATGAAGAACGGTACCCCCGTCGGACTCAAGGCCAAGGAGTATGTTGACAGCGGCAAGCTCGTTCCTGACGATGTCATTATCGGCATCGTCAGGGAGCGACTGGCCGAAGACGACTGCAAGAACGGCTACATTCTGGACGGCGTGCCAAGAACAATCCCTCAGGCGAAGGCTCTGGATGAAACGGGAATCGACATCGATGCAGCGCTTTCGCTGGAAATATCCGACGAGGCGATTGTCGAGCGCATGGGTGGAAGGCGCGTCTGCAAGAACTGTGGCTCGACCTATCACATCGTCAACATTCCGCCCAAAGTTGAGGGCAAATGTGACAGCTGCGGCGGAGACCTTATAATTCGTAAGGACGACATGCCGGAGACCGTTAAAGAAAGGCTTGCCGTCTATCACAAAGAAACCGAGCCTCTCAAGGTGTTCTATGCGGAGAGGGGCAAGCTCAGGACCGTTGACAGCGATACCACGGTCGAAGAGATGTCAAAAGCGGCAGAAAAGGCTCTGGGGCTATGAGCACGATTATAATTAAGAGCCCACGGGAAATAGAGCTAATGCGCGCTTCGGGGAAAATTACCGCGGCAGCCCGTTCTATCGGACGGGAGATGGTGACCCCGGGCGTTACAACCCAAGAAATCGATAAAGAAATATTTAAGTTCATCAAAAAATGCGGCGCCGCGCCTTCCTTTCTGGGTTACGGCGGATTTCCCGGCAGTGCCTGCATCTCGGTGAACGATGAAGTTATCCACGGCATCCCCGGAAAAAGGCTTATCAATGAGGGCGATATAGTCAGCATTGATGTCGGTGCCTATATCGGAGGATTCCATGGAGATTGCTGCGGAACCTTTGCGGCAGGAAAAACCACGGAAGAAGCCAAACGCCTTATCGAAGTGACTAGGCAAAGCTTCTTTGTGGGACTAAAATATGCCCGCGAGGGAAACCGCGTATCCGATATTTCCCATGCAATTCAGGAGTATGTTGAAAGCTTCGGCTATACGCTTGTTCGTGAATATGTCGGTCACGGTATCGGAAAAAATCTTCACGAGGCTCCCGAGGTTCCAAATTTCGGCGAGCCGGGACACGGACCCCGCCTTGTTAAGGGGATGACAATCGCGATTGAACCCATGGTCAACATGGGCGGTGCCGCGGTCAGAGTTCTTGACAATGATTGGACGGTTGTCACAGTTGATGGCAGTTTGTCAGCTCACTATGAGAATACAATTCTCATTACAGACGGTGAGCCGGAGATACTGACCATGGCGGAGGATCTGTAATGGAGACCACAAGGTCTTTAGACGTCGTTTTCTCTCTTGCCGGTCACGACAAAGGCAAAGAGTATGTCGTTCTGAGAACAGATGGCAGCTATGCCTTTATTGTCGACGGAAAGACGAGAAAGCTCACAAACCCCAAAAGGAAAAGCCTCAAGCATTTATGTTTAGGTAAAACGGGATCAGCGGAGCTTGCCGACGCATTGAGTGCCGGCAAAGCGACAGACAGTGCAATCCGAAAAGAGCTTGCGATATTTCGCGGCGAGGCCGGCATGACCGAGGAGGGAAGACAGTTTGTCAAAAGATGATGTTATTGAGTTTGAGGGCACGGTAATTGAAGCCCTGCCCAATACGATGTTTCAGGTTGATATCGGAAACGGACACTCCATTTTGGCTCATATTTCCGGAAAGCTGAGGATGAACTTCATCCGCATCCTTCCGGGCGACAAGGTTACAGTTCAAATGTCGCCATATGACCTAACCCGCGGAAGAATAACCTGGAGAAGCAAATAATGGAGGTTTAATTATGAAAGTAAGACCGTCCGTGAAGCCCATGTGCGAAAAGTGCAAAGTAATCAAGCGCAATGGGAAGGTAATGGTCATCTGCGAGAACCCCAAGCATAAGCAGAGACAGGGCTGAGCAGGTCGCCCTCAAAAAAGACCCGTTACGCAGACTAAAATTTGCGTATTTCTGTAAGCACAAAAACGTTGCGGTATAAGTCCGCATTATGCGAAAGGAATGATTATTTAAATGGCACGTATCGCCGGAATTGACCTGCCTAAAGATAAGAGAATCGAAATTGCTCTTACCTATGTTTACGGCATCGGCAGAACCAGCGCAACCAAGATACTTGCACTGACAGGTATCAGCCCCGATACTCGAGTTAAGGATCTGACCGAAGAGCAAGAAGGAAAACTGCGTGAGTGCATCGACTTGAACTTTACAGTCGAAGGCGATCTCCGCCGCAGTGTTGCTCTTGATGTCAAGCGCCTTATCGAGATCGGTAGCTATCGTGGGATGCGCCACAGACGCGGACTTCCCGTTCGCGGACAGAGAAGTAAAACAAACGCTCGTACCCGTAAGGGCCCGAAGCGCACTATAGCCGGAAAGAAAAAGTAAAGGAGGGAGCATAAAGTAATGGCAGCACCTAAGAACAAAAAAGTAAGAACACGCCGCAAAGAACGCAAGAACATTGAAAAAGGAGTCGTCCATATCAGTTCCTCCTTTAACAATACGATGGTTACGATTACCGATGTGAACGGCAACACGCTCTCATGGGCATCAGCTGGCGAAATGGGCTTCCGCGGAAGCAAAAAGTCCACTCCCTTCGCAGCTCAGACAGCGGCAGAAACCGCTTCCAAGGCTGCAATGGAGCACGGCCTCAAGATAGTTGAAGTTTTCGTCAAGGGACCCGGCGGCGGACGTGAAGCAGCTATCCGTGCGCTTCAAACCGCAGGTCTTGAAGTAACGCTCATCAAGGACGTAACACCCATTCCCCACAACGGTTGTCGTCCGCCCAAAAGACGTCGCGTCTAATTAGGAAGGAGAAACAGATTATGGCTAGAAATATGCAGCCCATCGTAAAACGCTGCAAGACGCTCGACATTTCTCCTGCCGTCATGGGGTACACTTCCAAGACTAAAAGTGGTACAATCCGTAACCCCAAAGGTCAGATGCGCAGGAAGCAGAGCGAATACGCAATGCAGCTCCAGGAAAAGCAGAAAGTTAAGTTTATTTACGGAATTCTTGAAAAGCAGTTCCGTTCCTACTATGAAAAAGCGGCTAAGACTCCCGGCATCACCGGCGTGAACCTGCTCACAACAATTGAGCGCCGCCTTGATAACGTAGTATTCCGTCTTGGCTTTGCCACCACACGCCGCGAGTCCCGTCAGGCAGTCAGCCACGGTCACTTTACGGTCAACGGTCGCCGCGTCGACATTCCCTCATATCTCGTGTCTCCCAAGGACGTTATTGAGGTTTGCGAAGGTAGCCGCAGCTCTGTTATGTTCAAAAGATTTCTCGGCGAGGATGCCATTTTTGTGGCAACTCCCCAGTGGCTTGAACGTGAAAAGAATACACTCAAGGGAACTGTTACTAAGCTTCCCGCAAGAGAAGATATAGACTTCCCCGTAGAGGAGACACTTATTGTCGAGCTGTACTCTAAGTAATGCAGAGACCCTCATAATTGGTAAGCTGATTAATAGAGACGCAGGCATGCGTCAACTCAGAAGGAGGGTAATTAAACATGATTGAAATAGAAAAACCGCGTATTGAATGTATTGAGAATCAGTCTGACGAGTCGTATGGAAAATATATCGTAGAACCTTTAGAGCGCGGTTACGGCACGACCTTGGGTAACTCTCTCCGCAGGGTGCTCCTATCCTCTCTTCCCGGTACAGCAGTCACGTCCGTTAGGATAGCCGGTGTTCAGCACGAGTTTTCAACAATTCCCGGCGTCAAAGAGGATGTGACCGAGATTGTCCTCAATGTCAAAGGTATAATTTTTAAGCTTCACGGCGACGGACCGAAAACGGTTTATATCGAAGTAAGCGGCGAGTGCGAAGTCCGTGCCGGCGATATCAAGGCAGACAGTGAAGTCGAGGTATTGAACCCCGACCTGCACGTCGCAACTTTGGGTGCCGACGGTTACCTGAGTATGGAGCTTAACGTAGACCACGGACGTGGATACGTCATCGCGGAAAAGAACAAATCAACGCAGCAGATTATTGGTACGATTCCAATCGACTCCATATATTCGCCTGTGCTTAAGGTCAACTACGCCGTGGAAAACACACGCGTAGGCAACAAGACCGACTATGACAAGCTCACGATTGAAGTTTGGACGGATAAGACCATATCGCCCAGAGATGCTGTTTCTCTCGGCGCAAAGATTCTCTGCGACCACTTTACGCTGTTCACCGACCTATCTGAAACGATTGGCAGTGAATCCACCGTGAAGGAAAAAGTTGAAACTCAGCGTGACAAGGTACTTGAGATGACTATCGAGGAACTGGATTTGTCTGTTCGCAGCTTCAATTGCTTGAAGCGCGCCAACATCAACACAGTCGAGGACCTCATTGGAAAGACTCAGGACGAGATGATCAAGGTGAGAAATCTCGGACGTAAGTCTCTTGAAGAGGTCGAGCATAAGCTGGCCATGATGGGACTTAATCTTGCCAGTGACGACAACAATTAGTTTCAGTATTACCGCATAGCGGAAAAGAACTGCTACGAAGGCTTTGAGCCTTCTTAAGCCTTTACTCTTTAGAAGGAGGAAACCGAAATGCCCACTAATAGGAAGCTCGGCAAGCCCACCGATGCGCGTATGGCTATGCTTAGGCAGCAGGTCACTGATCTGCTCGAAAAGGGCCGCATGGAAACAACCATTACCCGCGCCAAGGAAATTGGACCCTTAACCGAGAAGATGATAACTCTTGGCAAGAATAAGTCTTTGGCGGATTACCGTCAGGCGATTTCTTTTATCACCAAAGAAGACGTTGCAAAGAAGCTCTTTGATGAGATAGCCCCCAAGTATGCAGAGCGCAATGGTGGTTACACCCGTATCATTCGTATCGGGCCCCGCCGCGGCGACGCTGCCGAAATGGCAGTTATCGAGCTCGTGTGAAAAACCGCTTAAAATTGGTCATTGCTCCTATTTGGAACAATGACCAATTTTTATTGTATCAGCTTTATGAGCCAGAGGATTATTCCGTATATTATCGAGGCCGAGATGCCGTATACTATCACTGGACCCGAGATAATGAACATCTTCGCACCCGTTCCGGTGACAAAGCCTTCGGTCTTAAATTCAAGCGCCGGAGCCACGACCGAGTTTGCAAAGCCTGTTATCGGCACCAACGTTCCCGCGCCGCCGTGCTTTGCGATATCATCATAGACCCCCAGACCGGTCAGGAGAGCACCCAGAAAGACAAGGGTTATACTTTCCGCAGTTGCCGCGAGCTCTTTAGAAAGCCCCGCAGAGCCGTACAGTTCGACTATCGCCTGCCCGACGCAGCAGATAGCCCCGCCTATTAGAAAGGCCTTTATCATATTTGGAAGCAATTTCGAATTCGGGGAAACCCTCTTTACGTATGCTCCGTACTCTTCCTTTGACATTTTGAAATAATCCATGATGTCCTCCAATGAAGGAATATTTGGAATTTGGTTTTTTGCGAGATGTTTACCGACAAAAAACCTCCTTCAGCGTTTATTATCCGCAAAAGGAGGTTAAATATCAAAAATCAGAGGTGATAAGCCCTTTCTGTGCGACTCAAAACAAAAATGCTAAATGCTGAGGTTGATATTTTCGATACCGTTTGCCTCGAACTCGGACATATAGGTGTCCATTCTCGCCGTGAGCTCACTTAGATCGTCGGGATTGAGGTGTTCCTCGGTCATATCGCGCCGTGCAAGTTCCTCCGCCAGAATGTCGAAAAAAACGGCGTCTTCATAATCCGCGATGGCATCGTGTATTCCACCCTCTTCATAGGCTCGAGAGGGAAAAACATGGCCAAGATAAGTCTGCGAGAGTTCGGGCAGACCGTTTTGAGCAGCCAACGCAAAAAATTTTTCCTGCACGAGATCATAGTCCTCAAAGCGATCGTTTCCTCTTGTGGAATTCAGGATCCAGTTTCCGATATAGACCAGATCGAGCAGATGACGAAATTCCTTCGTAGAGAGCTTTATATCCATAACGGCCTCCTTTCAATGAGAACAGCGGCGTCGCCTACCGCCTTTGCCGGTAATGTTGTCTTATTAAGGACCGAATAACAGCCGATGAGCGGCTACCATATATTATTTAAACCCGGATAGAGAGTGTTCGGCCTTTAAGACGGGAAGATCAATATTTTTTGTATACCCTAAATTATATCAAAAACAAAACTAAAATACCAGCTATTTTATATAAGAATATACATCTGCTTTTCCTTGATAAAAGCGGCAATTTGAGGTATTATTATACGGCATTACGCTAAAACAAATCTTTGCGCAAAACGCAGGGGAGGCATAGATGGATAACAGGGCCATAGGCGTTTTTGATTCAGGTCTGGGCGGACTGACCGCGGCTGAGGAGCTTTCGGGGCTTTTACCCGATGAACGCATAATTTACTTAAGTGATTCATACAATTTTCCCTATGGAGAAAAGACTCGTGAGCAGATAATTGAAATGTCGCGCAGAGATCTGCGCTTTTTATTGGAACATGAAGTCAAGGCGGTCTTCGTGGCCTGCGGTACTGCGACCTCGAATGCGCTGGAAGTTCTAAAAGAGGAAAGTCCTGTGCCAGTTTTCGGAGTCGTTGAATCCGCGGTCTGTGAGGCAGTCGGGCTGACGGAGAACAAAAAAATCGGGCTGCTCGCAACCACTGCGAGTGTCAAGGCTGGAACATATAAGAGATTAATACGAGAGAAATCGATGGAAATCGAAGTAACCGCAAAAGCCTGCCCTAAATTTGCGACGATGGTCGAGGATGGCGTTTTTGATAAAGAAGACGAAAGAGTCATACGCGCGGTTGCGGAATACCTTCCTCCGCTTAAGCAGGCGGGAGTTGACACCGTGATTCTAGGATGTACGCACTATCCGCTGCTTGAGGAAGTCATAAGCGAGTATATGGGTGAAGGCATAAGGTTCATAAGTGCCGGTGCCGCCGCCGCGAGAGAGCTCTGCCGCTATCTTCGCGAAAACAATCTTACCAGCGAAAATAGATCGTCAAAAGCGGAATACTATACTACAGGCTCATTCGAGAATTTTGCCGCAACGGCGCTACTTATGCTAAGGCGCGACATTTCACCGTATCTCAAAGGAATAGAACCCTTTGACAAGGATGGTAATCTATAATATAATGTCCGCGTCTACGGACATTGCGTACATTAAGTGTAGTTGCTCTGCGTATCGAACGGCTAGTTTATGAATAGGAATGATACGGGTATTCGATTTATTACCGTTTATCCGAGAGGTAGAGAGTAATATGAAAATGAAAGATGTTATAATCTCCATCCGTGGGACGCAAAACGACCCACAGGGAGAGGACAATATAATAGAGCTTGAGACGGACGGAATTTTTGCCTATGAAAACGGAGAGGGGTTGCTGTCCTACAATGAGAGCGAGCTGACAGGGCTTGACGGGACGAAAACCTCGTTTGCGATTAGTCCTATGGGCGTTGTAATGACCAGAGAGGGCAGTCTCAACAGCCGCATGGTTTTCGAAAAGGGAAGAAAGCACAACTTTCTTTATGAAACGCCGTTCGGCGCGGCGACCATGGGCGTCGACACGACGAATATTTCTATGTCGTTCGACGAGCACGGAGGGAATATGGAAATCGACTATGTCGTGGATTTTCAACATTCCGTAGTCGGACACAACATGTTTAAAATCAAAGTAAGTGAGCAGAGGAGAGAACAAAATGGCCAATCTGATTGAAGAAGCTAGGCTCTCCATTGACGGGATTATAGAGAAAGCCTATAAAAAAGCAGTCGGCGAAGGAGCTGTTCCGGATGGAGGCCTTCTCTCCGGCAAGGTTGAAATACCGAAGGACACATCCAACGGTGACTACGCGGCGAACCACGCGATGGCTGGGGCAAAAGCCTTGAAACTGCCTCCGCGCGCTATAGCGGAGATTTTGGTTTCCCATATTGATCTTACCGATAGCTATTTTGGAAGCGTAGAGATTGCGGGACCCGGGTTTCTAAACTTCCGACTATCCGACAAGTGGTACACAAAGGTTCTTGAAACCGTACAAAGCGAAGGCGCTTCCTATGGACGCTCGGACGAGGGACACGGCGAGAGGGTTATGGTCGAATTCGTTTCGGCGAATCCGACAGGACCGATGACTATCGGCAATGCACGCGGCGGAGTTTTGGGCGACGCACTCGCCTCCGTACTTGATAGGGCAGGCTATAAGGTCTTCCGTGAGTTCTATGTTAACGACGCGGGCAATCAGGTCGATTTGTTTGGAAAATCTATCGAGGTGCGATATCTTCAGCTCATAAAGGGCGAGGACGCGGTCGAATTCCCCGAAAACGGCTATCACGGTGAGGACATAAGACTTCTCGCGCAGCTGTTATTTGACCGTGATGGCGGAAAATACGTCGATATGGACAGCGACGAGCGCTGCAAGGTCTTTGTTGAATTCGGACTCCCCTACAACATTGCGCTGATGAAGCAGCATTTGGAACGCTACCGTATACATTTCGACGAGTGGTTCCTTGAAAGCTCGCTCCACGATAGCGGTTATGTCGCCGAAACGGTGAAGCTCCTCGAGGACGGGGGCTATACCTATGAAAAGGACGACGCACTCTGGCTCCGCAATACCGAATTCGGAGCTGACAAGGACGAGGTGCTGCGCCGCGGGAACGGCTTCTACACATATTATGCAGTTGATGTAGCCTATCATCGCAACAAATTCATCGAACGCGGCTTCGACAGAGTTATAGACGTCTGGGGCGCGGATCATCACGGTCACGCGATACGCTTCGCAGCCTCGATGACGGCTCCTGTGCTTGGTCTTCAGAACAAGAAGCTTGATTTTTTGATTATGCAGATGGTCCGTCTTGTGCGCGGCAATGAGATTGTTAAGGTGTCCAAGCGTACCGGCAAGGCACTTACGCTCAACGATCTTTTGGACGAAATCGGTGTCGACGCATGCAGATTTTTCTTTAACGCAAAACCGGATACGCATCTCGAGTTCGACCTCGACCTTGCAATCAGGCAGGACAGCGAGAACCCAGTGTACTATGTTCAGTATGCCCATGCGAGAATTTGCAGTCTGATTGCCGCAATGGCGGAGGAAGGACATTCCCTTCCGAAGTGTGAAGCAGTCAGCGCGGCTCTACTAAGCACCGAGCATGAACGCGAGCTGATTAAACAGCTTGCCATGTTTACGGAGGAAATTAAGATTGCGGCACGAGACTACGATCCCTCGCGTATAAACCGTTATGTCACAGAGCTTGCTGCAAGGTTCCACAGGTTTTATACGAGCTGTCGTATTAAGGAAGCCGAGCCTGAGCTACGCGATGCAAGGCTCATTCTGTGCGACTGCACCGAGAAGGTAATTGCAAACGCGCTCAATATCGTTGGCGTAACAGCTCCGGAAAAGATGTAAAATGTTAAGAACGCCTCCGCTTAATGAGCGGAGACGTTTTTTATCCCCAGAAGAGCCTCGTGAAGAAAGCCGCCGCAAGCAAACCGGTGAGGTCGGCGATAAGTGCTGCTGGAATTGCATGGCGGCTATTTTTAATACCCGCCGCGCCGAAATATACCGCGATAACATAGAAGGTTGTTTCGGTTGAACCGAGCATGACGGCGGCACAGCGCCCTATGAGAGAGTCGGCGCCGTTAGATTTGATTATATCGCTGCCGATTGCGAGAGCTCCGCTTCCGCTGAGCGGGCGAAGTAGCATAAGCGGAACTGTTTCAGCCGGTATGCCGAGCCTTGAAAGCAGTGGTGAAAGGAGGGCGCAGAGCGCGTCAATAGCACCGCTTGCCCGCAGCATATAAATGCAGGGCAGCAGCGTTATAAGAGCGGGGACGATGCCCAGAACAGTCTTGAGACCGTCTGTTGCGCCCGCTGTCATACCCGAGAAAACATCCGTTCCGCGCCTCATGGCATAGACCATCACAAACGCGATGATGACAGGGATGGCGAGCTCACCTATCAGCTTCATGGATGTGTGAACCGCTGGAACAGCTTTGCGGCGAGGATACCCGCCGTTACGGAAATGAGCGAGGACAGCCAGACAGCTGGGAGAATATCGAAGGGTGAGGAGGCTCCGAACGAGGCGCGCAGAGAAGCTACCGTCGTCGGGAGGAGCTGTATGGACGCGGTGTTCATGACAACGAGCAGACATAGCTCGTCTGAAGCGGAGGAAAGCCCGGAAAGACGCTTAAGGCCCACAGCCGCCTTTATACCCGCGGGAGTGGCGGCGTTGCCCAGCCCTAAAAGGTTGGCGGAGACGTTCGAGGAGAGAGCGTCCATTGTATCAGCATCCTTAGCTGCAGACGGAAAGAGTCTGGAAAGCACCGGACGCATAAGACGAGAAAGCTTTTCGGATAGTCCGGAACGTTTCATAAGCTCCATTACGCCCGACCAAAGGCAAATCATTCCGCATAGAGAAAGGCTGAGTGTGACAGCATCCTTTGCGCCGGAAACCGCAGCGGCAGAGAGCACGGTGAGGTTACCGCTCAAAGCGCCGAATACGAGAGAGAACACTACCATGAGAACAATTACCAGATTAAAAAGCATTAATCTTCATCTCCATTTTTATTCCAGAATTCTTGTGAGAAATAACAAAAATTGTGAATAACTAATAAATTTTCAAAAATATGTTTGACATTCATGATAAGTTCAATATAATTTTATATAGAAAGATATATCAAACATGGAAGCAGTAAGTAAACTACCGAAACGGGGAGGCATTTTTATGAAATCGACCGGTATAGTTAGAAAAGTAGATGAACTCGGGCGAATCGTATTGCCAATCGAACTCCGCCGAACCTTGGATATCGCAGAAAAGGACTCTTTGGAGATATATGTAGACGACGACTCTATTATTCTGCGTAAATATCAGCCCGCCTGCATTTTCTGCGACAACGCCAAAGATATTGTGGTGTTCAAAGGTAAGAACATTTGCAAGGACTGTATCAAAGCAATGGAAGAAGCGAAATGAGATAGATTGGCGAAACGCACTGAATATCAGTGCTCGTAAATCGAAAAATACCCTGTGCCGTTTTCACGGCACAGGGTATTTTAATATATTACTTTTAAAAAATCATGTCGCTTTTTTTGCGCCGCTTACCTGGCTGAAGGATAAAAGTGTCATCGCAGCAAGAAAGCCGACCGTGATAAACTGCTCACCAAGGGGATAGGAATCGGCGAGAACTGCGAGGCACATGAAGGTTCCGAGGAGACTGAAATAAAGTGAAGTAAGGGGCTTAGGCTTATTAAAAACAAAACCCGCGATGAAATAGAAAGCGAGAATTGTTGCAGAAATCGTTAGAAGCCTTGGCGCGAAGTGCCAGATGACGGGATCGGACGCGCTGTATTTATATGAAGCTATGAGCCAGAAGCAGAGAAAGAAGACAGCTACGGCAGAGCCGAAAGCTCCGCTGTTTTTCTTTTCCGGCTTGCCTACAGATAAAATGAAAGTCGTCATACCGGCGGCGCAGATGAGGCTGAATAGTCCTAGGATGAGATCGAAGGCGGTTTTTGAGGTGCTCACAGCACGGGAGATAGTGAGAACGCCTCCGATTGCTATGATGACGCCGATAATATAGGCCGCCACGGTAACGAAGGGTACGGTTTCGGAGTAGATCGCGGGATAACTCGAAGCGAAACCGACAGCTCTATACCTGCGGAGCCATACGAAGAGAAGGACAGCGAACAGTAGGGCGAAAATTACGACAGCATAGCTCCAAGGGGAATGGGATATAGCAAGCTCCGTATCTGCTTCAAAAATATTGATGTTTTGCAGCCATCGGAGGAAGGCACCGAAGATCCCCATTATCACCGTGAAGCCGCAGAGTTTTAATGATTTCTTTCGCATATTAACCTTCCAGTCAAAATATAATTACTATGGAACCGACAAGGCAAGGGGCGGCAAACCCCATACCCTTTTCCAATATTTGATTGACCCATTCTATACTTTTTTTACATCAGCGTCAACTACTAATCGGGGTGAGAAGATGAAACGAATAATCTGGGTTTCGATCCTGTTGGCAATGGCCGCCATTATTATGCCCGTTCTATTTATGAAGGAAAGCGTCAGCGGGGAATATCTCTCGGACGAGCCTTCAGTGGCTCCTACGGAGGCCGCGTCCCCCTCGCCGACAGGCCCAGTAAGTGTATATGAAAAAGTGTCCGACAAAGAATTCACCTTTACCGTATTAGACGGAGAAGCGGTGAAGGATGTGACAATGGCGGACTATCTGCCCTATGTTCTGGCAGCCGAGGTGCCCGCAACCTTCTCCGAAGAGGCTCTGAAAGCTCAGGCTGTTGCGGCGAGAACCTACATAGTTTACTGCACGAAGCACGTCAACCCAAAGCACCCGCAGGCAAACATTTGCACGGAAGCAGGCTGCTGCATGGCCGCTACCGAAGAGACGGAGCTGAGAGGAAATTGGGGAGATAAGTTTGACGAATACATGGGGGCGATTAGGTCTGCTGTTACGGATACGGACGGGCAGGTGCTGACATATTCGGGCGAGCCGATCCTCGCGTCGTTCCACTCCTCCTCCGCCGGAAAGACAGAAAGCGGCAGCGAGCTATGGGGAGACGTCCCTTATCTCGTCTGTGTAAACAGCCCCGAAACGGAGACCGACGTTCCGAATTTTGTGACTACGGTCGAGGTCGCAAAGGAGAACTTCCGCGAAACTGTGCTTCTTCTTAAGTCCGACGCCTCCTTTTCCGACGATCCTACAAAATGGGTCACGGATACGGAGCTGGACGAGAGCGGCAGGGTAAAGAGCATGACAATCGGAGGCGCCGCGCTGACAGGTCCCGAGATGCGAAAGCTCTTTGAGCTGCGAAGTACCGCGTTTACGCTTGAGTATAAGGACGGAATTTTTACGTTCACTGTAACGGGCTACGGTCACGGGCTGGGAATGAGCCAGTATGGTGCAAATGTTATGGCGCGTAACGGCTTTGATTACAGAGAGATACTCTCGCACTATTATCCTGAGACGGAAATGTGCTAAACCTAGTGCCGAGAGGATTTAACATAGGTGACTTGAGATTTTCGTTGGTTCGTTATATAATCCGTTTTAATAAAGAAAAAGATTCATGCAAATGAAAAACACTAAGGAGTGTGAACCCGTGTACAATCAGCTAAAATGGAGAAAAGCGGTGGAATTCCACGGTCACGAATGTCCGGGACTTGCGATTGGCTTCAAGGTCTGTGAGGCGCTTTCGGAGCATTTATCGACAAATGCGTCAGTTGACGAGGAGCTTGTCTGCATCACCGAAAACGACACCTGCGCTGTTGACGCCGTGCAAAGCCTTTTGGGCACTACTTTCGGTAAGGGCAATCTGATTTATAAGCCCATGGGAAAGATGGCGTTCAACTTTTATTTCCGCGAGAGCAACGAATCTGTCAGGCTCTTTTTTAAGGCTGACGGCAGGGAGATGTCCAGAGAGGAAAGGCTTGCCTTTATACTGGACGCTCCGACGGAGGAGCTGTTCTCGCTTACAAAGCCTGTGTTTAAGCTTCCGGAGCCGGCAAGGATATTCCAATCCGTCGTTTGCGAAAACTGTGGTGAAAAGGCTAGAGAAGATAAAATCAGGCTCGTCAGCGGAAAAAAGGTTTGTCTCGGCTGTTTTAAGGAATATGATAGGTGACCGATTCGATTATGTAATAATAAGAGGCAAAGCGAATTTTCGCTTTGCCTCTTATTATTAAAAAACTCAGGTGTAAAAGATCGAGAATGTGGACACCGCAACGAGGCGCCCCGAATCGTCATAGACCCTTGCCTCGACCACGGATATGGTCTTACCGACCTTTATAGGCTCCGCCTTTGCTGTGAGATAAGCTCCCAGCGCAGGACGCAGGAAATTAATATTCGAAGCCTGCGTGACACAGCGGCGGTCAATCGACGCTGCCGCAAAGCCCGCGGCTACATCGCAAATTGAGAATATTAAACCGCCATGCGCCATGCCCTGCGCGTTTATGGATTCCGGAGTGAGTTCGACTCTGCAAGACGCAAAATTGTCACGCAGCTCGGTTAGCTTGATGCCGTTGTGTAAGTTGAAATCGGGAACGCTGTTCATATAGTCAATCATTTTTGAGTAGCGCTCTTCTTTGGTCATTTTTTGACCTGCCAAGTTATCTTCATAGCTGTAATCTTCAGACATTTATCTTTCTACCTCCGCTGAGCCTTGTCCTAAAAGTCGGATTGGCGCGATAATAATACTCCTGCCTTAAGCGGGCAGGAGTATCTTAACACTATTTACTAAATATTGAAAGAGAATTTTGTTAAATTGCCTTTTTCAAAACGATTTTTCCTTCATCAACGGTCGCCTCTGCTTTTTCGCCGCTCTTCAGAGAGCCGTCGAGCAGCTTTTCCGCCGCCGCGTCCTCGATGGTGGCTTGGATTGTGCGGCGCAGGGGACGCGCACCGTAAATTGGATCGAAGCCATCAGATGCGAGTTTGTCAAGGGCTTCGTTCGAAACAGCGAGACCTATGCCGAGGTCCTTAAGCCTTTTCGCAACGATTGCAATCATGTTCCCCGCAATTATTCTGATGTCTTCGCGGGAGAGCTGCGAGAAAACTATCGTATCGTCTATGCGGTTTAGAAACTCCGGACGGAAGGTGCTTTTCAAATCCTTCATTACGAGCGTGCGAATCTCTTCGACGTTTTTGATGCCGCTCTTCGTGACATCTGCATCAGCAAAGCCGAGAGTTTTCTGCTTATCGGTAATGTTGCGCGCGCCGATGTTCGAGGTCATGACGATGATGGTGTTTTTGAAGTTTACTTTTCTGCCCTGCGAGTCAGTGAGGATACCGTCATCCATTACTTGAAGCATGATGTTGAAAACATCCTCGTGAGCTTTTTCGATCTCGTCGAAAAGGATGACGGAATAGGGCTTTCTTCTGACTTTTTCGGTCAACTGGCCACCTTCGTCATAGCCTACATAGCCCGGTGGCGAACCGATGAGCTTCGAGATAGTGTGCTTTTCCATGTATTCGGACATATCTATTCTTATCATGGCGCTCTCGTCACCGAAAACCGCTTCCGCGAGAGCCTTGCAAAGCTCGGTCTTGCCGACGCCCGTGGGGCCAAGGAACAGAAAGCTGCCAACCGGACGTTTCGGGTCCTTAAGACCGACGCGCCCGCGGCGGATTGCGCGGGAAACCGCCGAAACGGCCTCGTTTTGCCCGATAACTCGTTTGTGAAGTATCTCCTCCATCTTTAGAAGCCTGTCGCTCTCGCTCTCAGTAAGACTTGTGACGGGTATACCGGTCCAGCCGGAAACGACCTCGGCGATATCCTCTTCGGTGACGCATCTTATCATGCCACCGCGTTTTTCATCCCACTTTTTGCGGGCGGCGTCGAGCTCCTCGCGCTGATGTTTTTCCTTGTCGCGTATTCTGGCGGCTGCTTCGAAGTCCTGTGCCTTGATTGAGGCTTCTTTTTCGTTTATTAGAGCGTCAATGCGTTTTTCAATTACCTTAAGCTCATCGGGAGCAGTCAGCGTTTTCATACGCACGCGGGAGGATGCCTCGTCCATGAGGTCAATTGCTTTGTCAGGCAGATAGCGGTCATTGATATAGCGCCCCGACATCGTTACGGCGGCGCGTATAGCCTCGTCGGTTATCTTCAGCTTGTGGTGCGCTTCATATCTGTCGCGCAGACCGGTGATTATCGCAACTGACTCCTCGGCGGAGGGCTCCTCGACCATGACAGGCTGGAACCTGCGCTCAAGCGCTGCGTCCTTCTCAATGTGCTTTCGGTATTCGTTGAGCGTTGTTGCGCCGATTACTTGAATCTCGCCTCTGCCGAGAGCAGGCTTAATGATATTCGCCGCGTCAATCGCGCCTTCCGCGGCGCCCGCGCCGATTATTGTATGGAGTTCATCTATGAAAAGGATGATGTCTCCAGCTTTTTGTGCCTCTTTCAGAGCTGATTTGATGCGTTCCTCAAAATCACCGCGGTACTTTGTACCCGCAAGCATCCCAGTGAGGTCGAGGGAGACTATGCGCTTTCCGCGAAGATCCTCCGGTACATCACCCGCTATGACCATCTGTGCAAGCCCCTCGGCTATGGCAGTTTTGCCGACACCCGGCTCTCCGATGAGGACAGGGTTGTTTTTCGTTCGGCGCGAAAGGATTTGGATAACGCGCTGAATTTCGCGCGAACGACCGATAACGGGGTCGAGCTGTCCTTCCTGCGCGGAGACCGTCAAGTCGCGGCTGAACTGGTCGAGAACTTTGGTCTCGGTCTTCTTGCCGCTGCGTACGGAAGTCTGCGCCGCTGCCTGCGGAGGCATCTGGCGGTAGTCGGAGCTGCGGAAGACATTTACAATGTCTGTGTATATTTTGTTGAGGTCAACGCCGGTGGAAGAAATCAGCCTTGCGCCTGCGCATTCGGGCTCGCGGAGCATGCCCATAAGCAGATGCTCCGTTCCGATGTAGCTGTGACCCAAACGGTTGGCGTCAATAATTGAAAGCTCAATAACGCGCTTAGCGTCGGGGGTGAGTCCTTGAGCGGGTGTCCCCGGCGCGCCTCGCCCTACGAATTTTTCCAGAAGCTCAGAAATAAGCGTCTCCTCAAGTCCGTTTTCGCGCAGTAATTTTGCGCCAAGACCTTCGCCCTCGAGAGCCACCCCGAGGAGGATGTGCTCCGTTCCTACATAGCTGTGGCCCATATTCTGCGCGGCTTCCTGTGCTTTTGAAAGAGCTAGCTGCGCTCTTTCTGTAAATCTATCCTGGTTGCGCATTCACATTCCTCCTCGAAATGGATTTTCCAAACAATTCCTAGTTATTTACTTAATTATCGCTCGAGTTCGCGAATCTTATCCCGAAGACCGGCCGCTTTTTCAAATTCTTCCGATCTGACAGCGGTTCTCATCTGATGCCGCAGAGCAAAGAGCTCGCGCTTGCGGCGGAATTCTTCACCTGCGTCCCTAGGGATATTATCCTTTGCTTTCGCTTCGGTTTCTGTCGCTTTTTCGGGCTCGCCGACGGCGACGTTCACGCTGGGCGCCTCAAGGGTAGGAGTGAGCAGCCTTCTTGCAAAGAAACCGTCGGCAAGTGTCCCAAAGGAAGCGAACGGGTCTTTGAAGAAGCTGTCCATGAGACCGAAGGGTTCGCTGAAGACGCTTTCGAACATGGAACGGGGACGGAAATCCAGCATCTCGCCAAAACCCGCAGACTTCGCGCAGTCCGAGCAGAGATGATACTCGGTTTTTTCACCGTTTATATTCGACTGAAAGTGGAATACAGCCTCGTTGTTACATTTTTCGCATTTCATAAAAGTTACCTCCTTGAAAATATATGATTATTATTCCAATACTGCCAAAATGCTGACCAGCAGTTGCTTGAAAATTGAAGCTCTTACAATGTCGCGGTGCTCAGGGGCTATGGGTCGGAGCGAATTATCGCTTATCGCCGTCATAACGAGTCCCGCCGTTTTTCCGTCCATCGCGTCAGAGCCGAGCATATTCGAAACGAAGGCCGCAGCGGTTCGAAGGTCAAGACTATCGCCGACGGCGTTGACTGTATGCATAATGAGTCTTTCGGGACTTGCCTGAACTCTCGTTATCCGTATGAAACCGCCGCCGCCCCTTCGGGATTCGACAATGTAGCCATGCTCGGGAGAAAATCGCGTTGAAATCACATAATTAATCTGACTCGGGACGCAGCTGAATTTTTCAGCCAGATTGGAACGCTGAAGCTCCGCCATCCCGCCCGCATTTTCCAGAGCATTGATTATAAAGCTCGCTATCATATCGCTTGTTCCCATGCTGTCACCTCGTAGAATGTTTAATTTGAAATTGACCATCTTTGACCTTTGTAATTATAATAATCAGGAAAGGTCAGTAATGCAAATATTGGTTTGACCTATCCTGACCAATTAGGCTGAGTTATCGTTAATTATCTCGCGATAGCTCGTGCATTCATTGTTTTTCTTGCTTTAACGGGTGCTCACGAGAATTTAAAAGCATTTCAAGAAAATTTCTTGCAATACGAAAAGTATATGTTATAATTCAAAAGTAAGAGACTTATTTCAACCAAGGAGGATACATAAATGTTTGTAATTAGCAGCGATTGCATCGCTTGCGGTGCTTGCGCGGACAGCTGTCCTGCAGATGCTATCTCAATGGGCGATGAGCACTACGAGATCGATCAGGACAAGTGCCTTCAGTGCGGCGCTTGCGTTGATACCTGCCCCACAGGCGCTATAGCCGAAAAATAAAATGTCGTAATTTTGAAGAGCTTGTTGCAACGTTTGTTTTGCGGCAGGCTCTTTGATTTTTTTATGGAGATGGATATAATGGAAGCGTTTGACGAGCTCTGGCGGGGAGGCCCGCGGTTCATGCAGACCGAGGAGAGCTTTAAGCTCTCGACTGATTCGGTTCTGCTCGCCGATTTTGCGAATATGAAGCGTGTACAGAGCTGTTTGGACCTTGGAAGTGGTGCCGGCGTTCTCTGCGTTCTTCTCGCGGCAAAAAATCAAGACGCTTCAATCACGGGAATCGAAATACAGCCGGATTTTGCCGAGCTGAGCCAAAGAAACCTCTCTGAAAACGGCATGGAGAGCAGGGCGGGCATAATAAACGCCGATTTGCGTGAGCACAGAAGCCTCGTTAAGGCGGAGAGCTTTGACCTCGTCGTTTCAAACCCGCCGTATTTCGCGGAGAATTCGGGTTACAGTGCGCCGGCTCCTCACCGTGCATCCGCGCGAGAGGAAAAAAGCTGCTCCCTGTCAGATCTGTGCGCCGCTGCGAAATGGGCGTTGCGTTGGGGAGGGAATTTTGCGCTTGTGCATCGTCCGGAACGTCTGAGTGAAGTGCTCTGCGCGATGACGCAGGCCGGAATTGAGCCGAAAAGACTGCGTATGGTCTCGCACAGCGCGCTCAAAGCGCCGAGTCTTGTTCTCGTTGAAGGCAAGCGCGGCGGCGGTAAAGGGCTAAAAATCGAGGCGCAGCTCAACCTAACGAACGCCGACGGGAGCGATTCCGACGAGGTGCAGAAAATATACAAAAGAGGGGCCTATGCTCCAGATGAAAAGGAAATGAAGCTATGAGCGGAATATTATATCTTGTTGCAACGCCGATTGGCAATCTTGGCGACTTTTCTCCGCGTGCCGTGGAAACGCTTCTGAACGCCGATTTCATTGCGGCGGAGGATACACGCGTCACGCTGAAGCTGCTCAACCATTTCGGGATCAAAAAGCCGCTTATCAGTTATTTTGAGCATAACCGAGCTCAAAGCGGGGAAAAGATAATTGAGCGCCTTCGTAACGGCGAAAATGTCGCGCTGGTATCGGACGCGGGTATGCCCGCAATCAGCGACCCAGGGGAGGACCTTGTGCGCCTCTGCGCACGCGAGGGCATCACAGTCTGCTGTACACCGGGACCCTGCGCCGCCGTTTCAGCACTTGCCGTAAGCGGGCTGCCCACTCAGCGCTTCACCTTCGAGGGCTTTATAAATAACTCTGGCAAAAACCGAGCGGAGCATTTGGAGAGCTTGCAAAATGAAAAGCGCACAATGATAATTTACGAAGCGCCGCACAAACTCATAGGAACATTGACGGATTTAAAGGATACTTTCGGCGGAGACAGGGAGCTTTCGCTCTGTCGCGAGATTACTAAGATATACGAAGAAGTTATCCGTACGACAATCGACGGAGCGCTTGAACACTACTCCAAAATTCCACCGAGGGGCGAATATGTACTTGTGGTTAAGGGTAAGGAAGAAACGGCGGAGCCGGAAATGACGCTCGAGGAGGCGCTTTCTCGAGTAGATTTCTACCGCAGCGAGGGAAAGTCCCTTAAGCAGTCGGCAAAGCTTGCGTCCGAGGATACGGGATACTCGAAAAACGAGCTGTATAATGCGGCGGTGGGAAAAGCATAGTCTTGACAAATTCAGGATTAGGATTTAAAATAACGACAAATAATACGAACAGGGGAGCTTGTTTTGCAGGCTGAGAGGAAGTAATCGAACTTCGACCCTTACACCTGATTTGGGTAATGCCAACGTAGGGAGAGCAAATAGCTTTTTTAACGGGAGGTACCTATACAGGTGCTTCCCGTTTTTGGTGTTGTTCGTGGAAAAGAGGTAGGTATGGAAGAAAAGGTCAAGACGAGCGTTTTTTCGAACGGGCTAATTTGGTTCGGCGCGGCTGTGTCCATTGCGGAGATACTGACGGGCACATTTATCGCGCCACTGGGCTTTGGAAAAGGGCTTGCGGCAATCTTAATCGGTCACGTAATCGGCTGTGTGCTTTTATATCTCGCCGGGCTGATTGGCGCGAATACCGAAAAAAGCGCAATGGAGAGCGTCAAAATCTCCTTTGGGCAGAAAGGTTCTGTTCTGTTTTCGGTGCTTAATGTCATACAGCTCATCGGCTGGACGGCAATCATGACGCAGTCGGGAGCGGCCGCCGCTGTACTTGCAGCAAACCTCGGAGGAGCTTGGGTTTGGTGCCTCATTATCGGCGCGTTAATAGTACTTTGGATACTGACAGGGCCGAAGAACCTCGTCAAGCTCAATACCGTGGCGATGCTGGGACTGTTTTTGCTGACCGCAATTTTGAGCGTCGTCATATTTAAAGGAAAAATGACAGCTGCGTCAAGCGGAGGGCTTTCCTTCGGGGCGGCTGTCGAGCTATCAGCGGCTATGCCGCTTTCGTGGCTGCCGCTCATTGCGGACTATACCAGAACCGCGGAGAAAAAGAAGGTGGCTTCGTTTGCCAGCGCGGGAATCTATTTTGTCGCGAGCTGCTGGATGTACGTTATCGGTCTGGGCGCGGCGCTCTTTACCGGAGAAAGCGATATTGCTTTAATCATGGTAAAAGCAGGACTGGGTATTGCGGGACTGCTAATCGTAGTCTTGTCGACTGTCACGACGACCTATCTGGACGCATTTTCTGCGGGAGTTAGTTCAGGGAGCATTTCGGGAAAAATAAACGAGAAGCGTGCGGGCATTGCAGTCTGCGTAATCGGGACGGCGCTTGCAATCTTCGCGCCCGTATCGGGATTTGAAAGCTTCTTATACTTCATCGGTTCGGCGTTCGCTCCGATGGCGGCAATCCTGATAACGGATTATTTCATATTGAAGAAGGATAGATCGGAAAGTCCGGTGAGTGTGCTTAACCTCATCATCTGGGGCGTTGGCTTTGCCGTCTATCGGCTTTCGATGCAAATTAATCTTCCCGTCGGCTACACTCTGCCGGTCATGATAATTGTTTCGATTCTCTGCATAATTGCGAACAAAGTTTTTGGAGGTCAAAAACATGCTAGGTAAATACCTTGATAACGTGAGGGCGAAAAGCCCTCTAATACACAACATCACAAACTATGTTACGGTGAACGACTGCGCGAACATCCTACTCGCCTGCGGAGCTTCGCCCATTATGTCCGACGACTGCGGCGAGGTCGAGGAAATTACCTCAATCTGCGGCGGGCTGAATATCAACATCGGCACGCTGAACAAGGAAACGATTCCGGCGATGCTGCTCGCGGGAAAAAAGGCAAACGAACTGGGTCATCCCATCATTCTCGACCCGGTTGGTGCGGGGGCATCCGCTCTGCGCACAGAAACGGCGAAAAGACTGCTCGACGAGCTGAAGTTTACAGTCATCCGCGGGAATATTTCAGAAATTAAGACCCTCGCGGTTGGTTCGGGCTCGACAAAGGGTGTCGACGCGAACGTTGCGGACGCAGTGACGGAGGATACTCTGGAGGGCGTAGTTGCTTTCGCTAAGGAGTTTTCTAAGGCAACAGGTACGGTTATTGCAATAACGGGAGCAACCGATATAGTTGCGGACGCAAATCGAGCGTTTGTAATAACGAACGGTCATCCCGTGATGGCACGCATAACGGGCAGCGGCTGTATGCTGACGGCAATGACGGCGGCATACATCACGGCAAATTCCGATAATGTCCTTGAGGCGACTGCGGCGGCGGTCTGCGCGATGGGGCTCTGCGGCGAAAAGGCATACGACACCACGGCGAAAAATCACGCGGGTAACTCGAGCTTTCGCAATTATCTCATCGACGAGATTTACAGATTGGATGAAAGTGAACTCGATAAGGGTGCGCGGTATACAATCGTTTGATGGAAGGGATATAGTTTTGAATAAAAAGTTCGATAAAAAAGCCCTCCTGCTTTACGCCGTGACGGACAGAGCGTGGCTAAACGGCAGGACGCTTTCGCGCGATGTCGAGGAAGCCCTCAAGGGCGGCGCGACAATGATACAGCTTCGTGAAAAGGAGCTTCAGTACGACGATTTTCTGGCGGAGGCACTTGAAGTTAATGCCCTTTGCCGAAAATACGGTGTGCCGTTTGTTATAAATGACAGTGTTGAGATTGCGCTTGCGTGCGACGCTGACGGAGCTCATGTCGGGCAGTCCGACATGGAGGCGTTTAAGGTGCGCGAAAGGCTTGGACCGAATAAAATCATCGGAGTTTCCGCGCAGACGGTCGAGCAGGCGGTGCTTGCGGAAAAGAGCGGGGCAGACTATATCGGCGTGGGTGCGGTGTTCATTACGTCCACCAAAAAGGATGCGGACTTTGTGCCTTACGATGAGCTTAAGTCAATTTGTGCGGCGGTTTCGATACCCGTCGTCGCAATCGGAGGCATTAACGCTCAAAACATCGAAAAGCTCACAGGCTCGGGCATAGACGGCATTGCAGTGGTATCTGCAATTTTTGCGGAAAAGGACATTAAAACGGCGACTGGAACACTGCGTGGGCTTGCGGAAAAGGCCCTAGAAGGCGAGGCGGAGAAATGAAAAAGGTGCTGACTATTGCGGGCTCGGATTGCAGCGGAGGCGCAGGCATTCAGGCGGATATTAAGACGATAACGGTGCACAAAATGTACGCGATGAGCGCTATTACCGCGCTGACGGCACAGAATACGACAGGCGTTTTTGGCATCATGGAGGCGAGTCCAGAATTTGTGGCATCCCAGCTTGATTGCATTTTCACAGATATACGTCCCGATGCTGTGAAAATCGGTATGGTATCGAGCTCGGCAATAATTAACGTGATTGCGGACAAGCTAATTGAATATAAGGCAGAAAATATTGTCGTTGACCCCGTTATGGTTTCGACCAGCGGCAGCCGTCTGCTCTCGGACGACGCGATGAATGCGCTTCTCTCAAGGCTTCTGCCGCTCGGAACAGTAATTACGCCCAATATACCTGAAGCTGAGGCTCTCTGCGGTTTTGAGATTGAAAACAGGGAAGATATGCTCCGCGCCGCTTCGTCTATTGCGAAAAGCATTTCGGGTGCGATACTCATCAAGGGCGGGCACCTCGAGGATGACGCGAGCGACCTTCTTTATACGGACGGAAAAGCTCTGTGGTTTGACGGCGAGAAAGTCGATAATCCCAATACGCATGGCACTGGCTGTACGCTTTCCTCCGCAATTGCCTGCAATCTGGCCGAGGGATTTTCACTTGAAAAGAGCGTTGAGAACGCGAAAGCCTATATAACCGGCGCACTGAAGGCGGGGCTGGACTTAGGCCGCGGCTCGGGACCGCTTGACCATACCTACTCCATCTGAGACTAAAATACCGCTTGATTAAAAAAATGGCGTATGTTAGACTAAATCCAACATTATTTTCACTTGTTCCGCAGTTCGAGTGCAGTTTTTAATGGAAACTATAATAAAGGAAACTATTAAATGAGTAATTCGTATCCGTTCGACCTTATGGTCCTGCCCTATGATTATTCGGCTCTCCAGCCGTCCGTCAGTAAGACGACTCTTGAATTTCACCACGACAAGCACCACCAGACCTATGTGAATAACCTCAACGCGGCGCTTGAGGGGGGCTCGAAGGAGTTCCGCAAAAAAAACCTTGAGGAGCTTCTGAGCAGCCTCGATAAGCTCCCGACTGAAATTGCGACGGCAGTAACAAACAACGGCGGCGGAGTGTTCAATCACAACTTCTATTTTGAAGCTCTGGCGTTAGAGGGCTCGACCGTGCCCACAAAGAAGTTCGAGGACGCAATTGTTGTGGCTTTCGGCTCTTTTGAAAACTTCCTTGCCGAGCTCAAAAAGGCGGCTTTAGCGCAGTTCGGCTCCGGCTGGGCATGGCTTGCCGTTGATGCCGACGCGAAGCTAAAAATCGTTCGCACATTGAATCAGGAAACACCGCTCAAGGACGGTTTGAAGCCCCTTCTGACAATCGATGTCTGGGAGCATGCGTACTATCTTGATTATCAGAACCGCAGGGCGGATTATATCGACGCGTATTTCAAAATAGTCAACTGGGAAGTTGTTTCAAAGCGTCATGCAATCAGTATGTTCTCAACTTTTAGTAACGCTGTCAATCTTGAGGAAGCGCAATAACTGTAACGGCTTTATTCTAAAAACAAAAGTGGCACCCAACAGGGGGCCACTTTTATAGTGCTTCTTAAGTTGCGAATGCATCGTAGCCGATGCCATCCATTGCAGAGATTGCAGAGTTGATTGCGGTTTTGTCACCATCGATTTCGACAGTCTTGTCGCCCAAGGAGACCTTGAAATTGAGCTTTTGTTCCTCCAGAACCTTAGTAATACGGCTGACACAGTGTTCGCAGTTCATATCCGGTACTTTTAATAGCATACTGTTTTCCTCCTAGATTTTATTATTCATTTCATTAGCTTTTGAAGCGTGGCGACAAGGTCGTCAACAACTTCGTTGCTGCCGTTTCTGATGTCGTCGACCACACAGCTCTTTATATGGTTTGCGAGAAGTTCCCTGTTGAAGGCATTCAGTGCCGCTTGAATTGCCGTCACCTGCGTTAAAACATCGGTACAGTAGGCTTCGTCCTCAAGCATTTTTTTGACTCCCCGCACCTGTCCCTCAATGCGGCTCAGGCGGTTCATCAGTGAGCGGAGCTCGTCCTCATCGCGGTGCTTTGTTTTATTCATCACAGCTTTTTCCCCCTTAATCTCAGAGCGTTCGTTACGACAAAAATTGAACTGAGCGACATTGCGAGAGCCCCTATCATGGGACTGAGCAGAAGCCCGAGGCTAGGGTAAAGTATACCCGCCGCAATTGGAATTCCTAAAATGTTGTAGAAAAACGCCCAAAATAGATTTTGCTTAATATTGCGTATCGTGAGTCGGCTAAGCTTAATTGCGGTGTGGACGTCGTTCAGGTCGCTTTTCATAAGGACAAGTTCGGCAGATTCGATTGCGACGTCACTGCCGCTACCGATTGCACAGCCGATATCTGCCTGCGCGAGAGCCGGAGCATCATTTATTCCGTCTCCGACCATCATCACGGTTTTGCCTTCTCTTTGCAGCCTCTCAATGACCGCCGACTTGTCGTTCGGCAGAACTTCGGCGATGACTTCGTCCGTTCCGACGATGGAGCCGATATACCTTGCGGCAGCGCTGCTGTCACCTGTGAGAAGGATAGTTTTTATGCCTAGAGCGCGGAGCTCTGAAATTGCATCTTTGCTGCCCACTTTAACGGTATCTGCAACGCTAATAATACCGAGAACAGATACATCCTTTACCACCAGCATTGGAATTTGCCCCTGCGAGGCTAGGCGGAAAAGGTCCGATGAATATTTTTCAACCGATATGCCCGCCATTTCAATAAGCTTCACATTACCTACAAGCAGAGTTTGCCCATTTTGGAGCTTTGCCTTGATGCCCAGACCGGTGAGATTTTCGAAGGATGAAACGGACGCGAGGGATAGACCTCTGACGCTGGCTTCTGCAGTTATTGCTTTTGCCAAAGGGTGATCGGAAAGGCTCTCGGCTCCTGCCACTAGAGCGAGTAGCTCGTTTTCGGAAATCTCATTAGAAATGATTTCTGTAACGCGTGGCTTTCCCTCCGTAACGGTTCCAGTCTTGTCTAGGACAACTACGTCTGCTTTGTGTGTGATTTCGAGCGCCTCACCGCTGCGAATGAGTATGCCTCTTGTTGCGCCAAGACCTGTGCCAACAATTATCGCGGTCGGAGTCGCAAGCCCCATAGCGCATGGACAGGCGATGACAAGAATCGATGTGAATATTTGAAGCGCAAATGAGAATTCCTCACCTGCTATTAGCCATACGGCGAGAGCAATAACGGCAATTGCTATTACTATTGGGACGAATACGCCTGCCACTCTGTCTGCGATTTTTGAAATCGGAGCTTTTTTGCCCTGAGCGTCCTCAATGAATTTGATGATTTTTGAAAGTGTCGTTTCCTCGCCGACACGGGTTATTTCGGCAAAGACGGCTCCGCTGACGAGTATGCTTCCGCCTATGATTTCGCTTCCGACGGATTTTTCAACCGGCATACTTTCGCCGGTAAGCATTGCTTCGTCCGAGCTGCCCTCACCCTTTGTCACACGTCCGTCAAGCGGTACCTTCGAGCCTGACTTGACAAGTACGAGGTCGCCCTTTTTCAGAGTGTCTGTCGGTACTTCCCACTGCTTATCCTCAAGTACGAGAATCGCCGTTTCGGGCGTGAGTTCCATGAGCTTCGTAATGGCATGTTTGGTCTTTTCCTTGCTACTCTCTTCAAGGTGCTTTCCGAGAAGGACGAGCGTTATGACTATCGCCGCAGACTCAAAATATAGGCTGTGAATCACATGCGGATTGTCCGTGAGCAGGAAGATGTTAGCTAGGCTATAGAGGAAAGACGCACTGCAGCTCACGGCGACCAGCGTATCCATGTTCGGATTCCAGTGAAGGAGCGAATAAAAACCGCTTATAAAAAAGCGCTTCCCGATATAAAGAATTGGAATCGTGAGCAGAAGCTCCGTAAGCGCAAAGTTCGTGGGGTGAGATTCCATCCCGATGATATTTGGCAGGGGGAGGCTTTTGACCAGCATCGTGCCCATGGAGACATAGAGCAGCAGGATGGAAAGCACCGCCGCGGTTATTAAACCTCTGCGATCTTCAAGTAGCTCTTTTTTTCCGTCACTGTCAGATTTTGACTCTCTTGCAATTTCTTTGTTCCGTGGGTTCGCAGTGAATCCGGCTTTCTCGATTTTTGATATTATCTGTTCAGGATTCACAAGACTTTCGTCATATACAATCGTCATGCGGTTCATCGGCAGGTTAACATCGCTGCGCTCGACGCCCTCAAGCTTCCTCGTTACGCGCTCGATTGCCGAGGAGCAGGCGGCACAGTGCATTCCGCCGATGTCATAGGTCTCTTCTTTCATACGTTCATCTCCAATACCCTATGGGGGTATTGGTATAATATACCCTAGTGGGGTATTTGTAAAGAGAAATGATGAATATTATTTAGAAACCTATCAGAGTTAGGAAGGATATGCAGTGCAGCGTATTTTAACCGCAAAGTGAATACTGCGGCTGGAAAATTGGCACTTGAAAAAATGGAGGCGCTGTTGTATAATGACCCTTGTCACACGCCGGTGTGATGGAATGGTAGACGTAGTGGACTCAAAATCCACCGCTGGCGACAGCGTGCCGGTTCGAGTCCGGCCACCGGCACCATATAAGGACTTGACTGTTCATACAATGGTCGAGTCCTTATTTGTTTGTCCGAAGGCTGAAAAGCCTTTGAAATCAGGACTTTTTTGAAAAGCAGAAACAACGGCGGCTCGTGATTTAAATATCACAGGCAGCCGTTGTTGGTTTTGAGGGAGTTTGAAATAGTTACAAATGCACACGTTTTTGTTGCCGTTCAGGAATATAGGAATCGTTCAGGGGTAAGGGGTAATCGTTCAGATGTATAAGGAATTGCGAAAACCTAGGAAATTCGGACTTTATCACAAATAAGAAACCCCAGATCGTTGACAGATGTAAAGTTCTGCTTTATGTAAAACCCAAAAGTATGGACACCTTATTGCTCGAGGGCCAAAAAATTAAGGTTAAGTTGAAATTAAAACTTATGATAATTTATGTCTAAATAAGCATGTAGGCATAAGTAAATAACCAGAATCTATTTAAGGAGTGGCTAAGACAGCATCAGGAATCGGCCGTTTTTATTGAGAAGCCTAGCACTCTATCTGTAGGGAAAACTTCGACTGGGGTGAAATGGTTTTTGTTTCTCGCTCATTGATTGACAGAGCGTGATTTTCATCCGTTTTTTTAAGGAGTATTTTCATTATATATAGAAGCTTAAGCCTCGGGCTTGCCATTTTATATCACGTCCTTCAGTTTTTTCTAATTAATATCCTCTATTTCCTGAAAGCAGTTTTAAAAGGCAATGCATATAGTATATAAGACTAAATATAATTAAAAAATATAAGTGGTGATATTAATATGCCTATGCCAACAAGAGAATTATTCGCGAGAATGATAAAATGTGAAGCTGGTGGTGAAGGTATAAATGGAATGGAAGCTGTGGCTTCAACCATTATGAATAGAGTTCATGTAGCTTATGGCGAGTACCTTAGGGTTGGGCAAGGAGACTTAAGAAGGGTATTAGAACAGCCTGGACAGTTTGATTGCTTAAGAACAACACTAAGAGGTGTTCCAAATCCACAAAATGTCTGGAACATTTCGCCTGACCAGATACACTATGATGTCGCAGATTGGGCACTTGCAGGAAACGTTCATCCCGGGGTCGTTGATACGCTTTGGTACATGAATCCTTTTGTTCCTGAATGCCCGCCATATTTTCCTTATAATAGGGCCGGTGTACAGTTAAATAGAGTCGTTCAGCATTGCTTTTTCATACCAACTTCGCTTTACGCGTTAACTTGATACGAAAGGAAAGGAGTAAATATAGCATGGCAATAAATCAAACGCCCAGTTTTCAGGAAAGGTATAACTATCTAAGTGGAATGGATCAACAAACAGTTTTACCGCCTACTAGCCCATCAACACATCCAAGGGATGTAATGCCTGTAATTCCCGGAATACAGCCTCCTGCCGTTCTTCCTTCTGTTAATCCTGTGCCAGCAACAATGGAGAGCCCATTTTATATGGCGGGGTTATTAAGGTGGTATATTGGCCAATATATGCGAGTTCAATACCTGATTGGAACAAATGGGCCTCTTATAGATAGAAACGGTGTATTACGTGAAGTGGGAGTTAATTATATAATTCTCCAGCCACAAAATTCAGATGACCTTGTAATATCCGATCTTTATTCGATTAAGTTCATCGATATTATTAGATAGGGGGGCGACTCAGCGGATTTTGTGAAAATAGGAATTAGAGTTCACTCGGAATCAGAAGTCTAAATTTCCTTTACAGACCGTTCTTTCTGAAATTCGCCCAACAGGCACAAATGCCTTCAATGCTTCAAAAAACATTAGTACTGGAAAAATTATCAGGCAATTCAGTCCTCAAACATGATGTTTAGCTGATTAAAAACCACAACCCAGTTTCGACAACTAATTAAACGTTTGACAATGTTTTTGGAAGCGAGATAGAGCAGTTTTCGGAGTGAGCCATCGTTTGTAAACGATGGCTTGTTCTTTGTTACTTGGCGGAATTGTCGATTTAAGCCCTCAATGATATTTGTAGTATATATTATCTTCCGAATCCCAGGCGGGTATGCGAAGAAAGTGCTTAAAATAAGCCAGTTATCTTCCTACGTTTTAATACAAGACGGATATTTCTTGCCCTATTTTTCTTTGAATGTTATTAAGTTTTCCAAGTCCTCATCTTCCGTAACAGCTTTGTAGACCAGCCTCAAATCTGCCATCAGCTGCTTAATATCCTTGTACCCCTACAAATCGGGTGATGTATCGCATTTAAGAAGAGAGGGCTAAGCCCTCTCTTCTTGCTTAAGTTTTCTACAGCTTAAAAACGACTTTTATACAGCCGTCCTCTTTTTTATCAAATAATTCGTATCCATAACTTCCTTTATCAAGTGGAATCCTATATGTAATAATGTCGGTGGCATAATAGGATCAACAACTTTTATTACATTAACCTGCTTCATGCCTTCATAAACAATTGCCTTCATAACCTTACCTCTCTCTGAATAGTAAAATTCAGGATAAGACTGGTATTACGCCTTGACTATCTATTTCATGCTGAAATCCACCATTCTCTCTCGCTGTAAAAAAAGCCACTGACGGTTATGTGGAATGATAATGTAAAATAGCGCACAAGGCACCTTGCGGAATTAGACGTAATGTGCTTTTACTCACTTACCTTTTTGTTTATATTTGGTAGCATTGAGATATTCGATTTTAATGGGAATAAATAGTATTTCACTATTTTAATACAAATCTAATATGATTAATAAAGGAGTTTTTGTATCCTATTCAATACCGTGCTGGCCATGCTTTTCTTTATGTTGCTTTGATCTTTTTGATATATATAAACTTCCATTGGACGCTAAGCCAGCATAAAACACTTCTTTCACATTTTTTATAGCATTTTCCTTTAGTTCATTTAACAACCATTCTTCAGTCAAATTTGTAGAATTAAGATTCTCTCGCATTATAATTCCATCAATTATAATATCCTTTGTGAGGCCGCCTTCTATTGGTTTTATTTGCATATCTTTGGGTGTTAGCGGTTTGCTTTCAGCCTTAGGCAGTACTGAAAGTGTCCCGGAGTTTTCTAACACAGCATAATGAACATCAGTGATATTAAAAATATTTTTATCTCTGAGCATTGAAGTTAACTCATTAATAGTAACCCTGCCCCTGAGCATATTAACGTCAATTATTTGTCCATTCTTTATTACGACAAGAGGCTCAGAATTAATAAGTTTTCTGAACCTAAAGCTTTTTATATGGAGAAAACCGCATAATACGCCCAAGAGACCAATGGTGATTAATACTGTTATGGCAGTATGGAACGAATTGTCTTGCCCGATACCGATATTTGCAGCTACAGAGCCAAAAGTAATGACCACAGCAAAATCAAAAAACGTCATCTGCGATAATGCTTTCCGGCCTAGTATGCGCGCCATAATGATTAGCAAAATATAAGACGCTATAGAACGCAAGACAGCAAAAAGTATATCGTTTAACAGTATTAATCACCGGCTTTCTAGGGTTTGTTTTTTACATTCCAGCCATGCTTCTACATTCCTGAGCGCATGTCCTGCACTCCTGAGCGCACTGCTGGCAATGCTGGTCTTTGAACATTGCGCAATCCTGAGCACAAGCATCACAGACTGTCGCACAAAGCTTGCAATGGTCTTTTGCGAAGTTAGCGTTTGAAGACATTCCTGCGACAGACATCTCGCACATTCTTGCGCATTCGATCAGCATCTTAATGCATTTAGTTCTGGCCTGGACGTCGGCCTCGTTCAAGCATGCTTCAAAGCACTCATAACAAGCTTGAGCACAGCGGCCACATGCGTCAATGCATTTCTGATAAGCATCTGTTACGTTAGTTACTATTCCCATATTTTCATCTCCTTTCAGTATTTGTAGTATTAAATTAAACCTCTAATATTATTAATATAGTTTGGGGCTGCTATGGTCTGAATGAACTTTGCTAACATATTGCCGACATGGGCGTGATAGCGGAGTAGGACAAGACGCTCGTTCTGCGGAGTTCTTCACTAACAGGGAGAGCACTATAATTGGCCGCTAGTTATTGGAATAATAATATTAATACCCCCTCATGGGGTATCATTCCATGAAGGGGCAGTTATTCTTGTATGACTCATCAGCTAGGTGGGAGCACTCATTTTTCACCTGTGCCATTAGTCTTTCGCGTTTTATTAATTCTCCGTAAGCTTATAGACTATATCTCCGTTGATAATAGTATATAGGCAATTAGTTGCTATTTCCAATGGATTACCATCAAAGATTGCTAAATCTGCATCTTTCCCTACTTCTAAACTCCCCACTCTTGAGGAGACATTGCAAATTTCTGCTGCATTAATAGTTATTGCTTTTAAAGCTTCATCCATGCCAAGCCCTTCTTTAGCCGCAATAGCTGCACAAACAGGCAAACTTTGAATAACTGTAACTGGATGATCAGTGATTATCGCAACTTTAACTCCCGCTTTGCACAGTATACCGGGTGTCTTAAAATCCATATATTGCACCTCGGTTTTATTTCTTGAGGCTAGGCTTGGTCCTATAAGAGCCGGATATCCTGACTCTCTTATTTTTTCTGAAATAAGATGTCCTTCTGTACAATGATCTAAAGTTAAGTTCAATTCAAACATTTTAGCAATTCGAACTGCTGTTTGTATATCATCTGCCCGGTGTACATGGGCTTTTAGTGGAATTTCTTTGTTAAAAACAGGTATCCAGCATTCTTTTCTGAAGTTCTCTTTAAAACTTTCACCGTTATCTATTGCTGCTTTCTTGTTATCAATATACTGCTTTGCTTCAAAAAGTTCCTCTCTTAGCATTGCGCCGATAGACATTCTGGATGACGGCATCATATTGTTATTACCGTAATTTGTTTTTGGATTTTCACCAAAAGCAATTTTCATGGCCGCTGGTTCTAGAACTACCATATCATCTATACATCTACCGTTTGTTTTAATGAAAGCGAACTGTCCTCCGACTACGTTTGAGCTACCAGGTCCAACCATAACGGAGGTGATACCGGCTTTAATTGCATTGTGAAAGGCTGAATCCATAGGATTTATTGCATCTATTGCTTTAATATAAGGGGTTAAAGGCTCAGTGGTCTCGTTAGAGCTATCTCCAATCTTACCTTTCTTTTCTTCAAATATTCCTATATGACAATGTGCATCAATAAGGCCCGGTAATGTCCAGTTTCCCGTTGCGTCAATAATTATGTCGTCATCATTTTCTTCAATATCTATAGCTTCGGCAATCTTTTGTATTTTTTTATCCTTTATAAGAATACAGCCTGAATCATAGTTGTTTCCAGCCATTGTGATTATTTTTGAGTTTACGATTAATATACTTAACACCCTTTCAATTTTAATATGAATAGATTCCCCATAAAGAGAAATAATAATCGAGAAAGGGGTGATAAAATGCCTGACAAATGCAACAATGATAATAACCGCAATAACGAGAATAACCGCAATAACGAGAATAACCGCAATAACGACAACAACCGCAATAATGATAACAACCGCAATAACGATAATAACCGCAATAACGAGAATAACCGCAATAACGACAACAACCGTAATAACGAGAATAATCGTAACAAGTAAAATAGAACCGCAAAGTCATTGGAAAGATATTATATACAAGCCCACAAGAATCTTTTGTTTTCCATTTTATTTCGTTTGCACATTAAAGAAGAGAGGGTTAAACCCTCTCTTCTTGCTTTAAAAATGCAGCCGCGGTCTTATAGAATAGGACTGTGCTTTATGGGGCAAATTATCGATTTTCATCCTATATAGAGACTAAAGGGAAGCGAAAAACGTGCGGTAATTACGCATGATAAGTATATCGTCATGGCGTTTTTATGTATAGCTACTAATGGTATTTATAAACCTTGAAAAAGTAGCAGTGACGGTCAATTCGTTTAAAAATCAGAAATAGAAGGGCGAAATCCATCATCCATATGCTGCTAAGATTTTTTTATAAGGAGTAGTATGCCATGGAGCCACTTGCAGTTGTTACAAGAAATCATTATATTGAAAGCTTACACCACGGATATGTCTGTATTGTAAACTCTAGAGGAAATATTGTGTATAGTCTGGGTGACTATACTACAAGAATATTTTTCCGTTCCTCCGCGAAACCGATACAAGCAATACCGCTCCTGCAGTCCGGCGCTGCTGATGCGTTGGGTTTTTCAAAGAAAGAAATTGCAGTTGCATGCTCTTCTCATAGCGGAGAAAAAATCCATCAGAAAACAGTGGAAGACATTTTAAAAAGAATAGGTCTTGCTGAGGGTAACCTGCATTGCGGTACGATGAACCCCTATAGTGAGGCTGAATTAAAGAGGCTTCTTGCTAATGGAGAATCTCCTTCTGTTTTTCACTGCAGCTGTTCGGGTAAGCATACCGCCATGCTTTCTCTAGCAATTTTCAGAGGTTATAGTGTCGATGACTATGAAAAGCCATCTAACCCTGTTCAGCAGGAAATTCTGAAAACAGTCGCTTATTTTACTGATGTCGAAGCCGAATCTATATCTATAGGAACTGATGGTTGTGGCGCGCCTATATTTCTTCTTCCGATATATAATATCGCCTTAGCTTATGCAAAATTATCACAATATACGCAAGACAAAAACAACCCATACCATTACTCATGTAAAACAATCTTTGATTCCATGACACAGCATCCAGAAATGGTAGCCGGTGAAAATGAGTTCTGTACTGAACTCATGCGGGCAACCGGAGGGAAATTAATCGGCAAAGTAGGTTGCGAAGCCGTATACTGTCTTGGCATCAAAAAGGATGGTCTTGGTATTTGCATAAAAATAGCCGACGGTAATGAACGCGCTGTTTATCCTGTTGTTATTCAAATCCTCCGTGATATTGGGATTTTAGAAAAATCAGAATTAGCAAACTTAGAAAACTGGAATAATATAATTCTAAATAATAACTTGAATGAGGAAACAGGAAGAATTATGCCCTGTTTTGACATTAAAAGTTCGAAAAAAACACAAATAAATATTGGGGAAAGAATTAAAAATTAAGGATTTGAAACATGAAACCTTTAGCGGTTGTAACAAGGTCAGGATTTATAGAATGCATGCATAGTGGACAGGTGTGCGTTACCGATTCCAACAGTAATATCATTTACCATTTCGGGGATCCAAACACGAAAATTTTTCTTCGATCCTCGGCTAAGCCTTTTATCGCAGTTGCGTTTGTTGAATCCGGCGCCATGGAAAAGTTCGGTGTAACCTTAGAGGAGCTTGCGGTTATTTGCTCATCACACAGCGGACAAGAATTTCACAGAAATACGGTTGATTCCATTCTTCACAAGTTAGGCTTGAATGAGGGTTCTTTACAATGTGGCTCTGCCGAACCATACAATCAGGATGCTGTGAATCAATTAATAAAAGAAAATAAAAGTCCGTCACCATTGTTTAATTGCTGTTCAGGCAAACATGCTGGAATGCTTGCGCTTTGCAAATATTACGGCTATTCCACCGAAAACTATATCGATTTGAACCATCCTGTACAGCAATTAATTTTAACTACAATTGCAGAATTAATCGGCTGTTCCACCACGGATATTATTCGTGGCATCGATAACTGTTCAGTTCCTGGATATATGATATCACTGCACCAGCATTCCTATTTATATTCGCTTCTTGCATCAGGTTACAGTGCAAAATCGAAATACAGAAATTCTCTGGGTTTAATAAATAAAGCGATGAGAGATAACCCCAGGATGATAATCGGTGATGGAGAATTTGATACCGAGCTGATGAAAGGCTGTGCAAGCAAGGTTATCGGTAAAGTTGGTGATGACGGCTTATACTGTGTTAGTATTCCTGAGAGAAATATGGGAATTTGTATTAAAATTGAAGACGGCAGTGAAAGAGCAGTGCATCCTGTAATAATCAGGCTTCTACAGCAATTTGGTGTTCTCAACGATACAGAAATTGAAAACCTAAAAGCATGGGCATTTCCGACAGTCAACGATCATAAAGGAGCCGTTATCGGCAATATATATCCTGTGTTCGATATAAATAATCCCCTTATTCAAGATTTCACAATAGGTCAAAGAATCGAATAATTACAAATGGCTAGACTTTTTACCGACAAGTTATTGCCCATACCAGACACACAAAGGAAAAGATGCTGCCTGGGTTAATTGCAGCATCTTTATTTAAATCTGCGTGAGTTGATAACTGCTGTTCTGGATAAATATGAACGTAGCAGTTTCTTCAAAGACGGAATACACTGCTTGCAATGATGATACTAAATTGGTCTCCTTCGGAACAGAATAACGGGTGCATTTTTGATATATGCACCCGTTCGCAAAGTAATGATTCGATTGTATCAACAGTCGAACCATTAGACAAATAAGGACTTGACTATTGATGCAATGGTCGAGTCCTTATTTGTTTGTCCGATGGCTGAAAAGCCCTTGAAATCTGGACTTTTTTAATATGGCACCAAAAACGGCAGCCCGTGAGGCAATTTCTGCTGCGCTTGCTAATGATGCAATTGAAAAAGCGGATAAAACATAAGCCGCAGCCCACAAAGAGGGTCATTTGATTGTGCTTTTATAGTGCCAATGCACTTGTACATCGGGTACATTCGAAACATGATCCACAACTCACAACAACCACATATTAAAATTCATTTTTGTTAACGCCGACTTAAACGATTGCAAAAAACTGAGATGTCAATAGTTCCTTACTATAGCAATTTTTAGCGAGCATTTTCCCTATGAATACTTGTTATATATTCCGGTTACTATAATAACCGATCAGGGTTCTACGGGTTTATATACATTTACAGAAAGACGGAGGTATTTTATGGGAGTGCAAACCGCTCCACTTATTATCGTAGTTGGCTATTTGATAGGTATGCTGCTTGTTGGCTTTATTGTCAGCAAAGTAGCTATAAAAGACAGCAAAGACTACATGATAGCCGGACGTCGAATGGGCCTTTTCATGGTGGCGTTTTCGCTTTCTGCAAACAATATTGGAGGAGGGTCAACCACAGGATTAGCTGCCAAAGCTTTTGGCGATTGGGGACTTAGCGCATGCTGGTATGTATTGGCTGCGTCAGTCGCAATGATTCCTCTATCGTACTTTGCACCTAAAATTCGAAAAACTCTTGCTGTTACTATTCCTGAGGTCGTAGAACGCCGTTATGGAAGATCAATGGGGTCAGTCACAGCTGTCCTCAACATATTGGCGCTTTTCTGCCTAACCGCTTCTCAGATTGCAGCTTCCGGTTCAGTCGTTTCAACCTTGACCGGAATTCCCTTGAATGTTAGCCTAATCTTAGCGGGATTAGTCATCATCATTTATACGACGATGGGCGGTATGATTGCGGATCAGATTAGCGATTTAATACAGTTCATCATTATTCTAGCCGGTTTAGCCATTGCCACGCCATTTGTTGTAAACGGATGCGGCGGATGGGATAAAATTTCCGCAAGTTTGCCTCCTGCTCAGCTTGACTTCACAAAAATCGGCTTGATTACCATTGCTGGCTATATCTTTAACTATTTTTGTACCTTCCTATCCGGGCCTGAAATGGTCAGCCGCTTTGAAAGTGCCAAAGATGAAAAAACAGCCAAAAACTCTGCTCTGCTTGCTGCTGTGCTGATGGCTGCAATGTCAATATTCCCGACAATCCTCGGTCTGGCCGCGCTTGCTGTTAAAGATCAGCTCCCCAATATTGCAGGAAGCACTGCAATGATGCAGGTAACCAGCGCTTATTCGCCGAGTGTAATCACAGGGCTGCTAGCAGCTGCAATTATTTCCGCAACAATGTCCAGCGCTGACTCCAATCTGCTGTGTATGTCAACAATAGTCATTAACGACATTTGGATGAAAACAAAACACGTCAAAGAAGTGACAGAAAAGAGAATAATTTTCCTAACCCGTTCATGCAATGTGGTTTTCGCAGTGGTTGCCATGATGATATCCCTTTTAAAGATTGATATCATCACCTTGAACACGTTTGCTTTTGCAATACGCAGCGCAGGTCCGTTCGCAGCCTATGGATTGGGGCTTGTCGTTCCGAGAGCTACCAAAAACTCAGGAATAGTTTCCATCATTATTGGTACCATAGGCGTTGTGTACTGGCAGATTCTGTCCGGAGGCAGCTTCTATCTTGGAATCTTGCCGATTGTCTTTGGCAGTGCTTGCGGCGTGGCAGCATTCTACCTCATAAATTGGATCGAGTGGAAACGCGGAATTGCACCGGCTCCCTCTCCTTATTTAGGTTCGGACGGCGAATAACAAATTAAAAAGCTTAGACATGCAAATTAAGCATTATTCCTGTGACGATACGCCAAAAGATTTAACTAAAATCGCACAGCATTATGCTTGCTTTTTCCTCATAAAAAAGGGCGCGTTGCAGAAATGCGCGACAGAAAAAGCAACAAACCGGCCAGCTCGAAAGGGTTGGCCGGTTTATTGCTTTGCGTAAAAATTAGCCAATACAATATGCTGATAATGCACTCTTTCCTGAAACTTGCATAGGGTCTATACACATATGAGGACGTGACTGTTGCTATTGTTATTGTAATATTGATAAAATAATGGTATAATTAACCATAAAATATATTACTATCTCGCAACATTACTACTCAGCTTTCAAAGTATGCTACAGGTTAAACAAGATGATTTTCAACGATGTATCTGAAAGTGTCTGGTATAGTAATGCGGTAATCTGAACAAAAGCATAAGTTTGGAGGATAGAAATGTACACTGAAATTAATGAGAAACTGGAGCTTGCAAGGCAGGGAATTGCTCGCCTGCATAAGATTTATTCCATGATAAGTCAGCTTGAAGCCGAACTTGGCCCACTCGAACAAAAGGAGCACGAGCTGAAGAAAGCTCTGGAAAAGGAAAACTTGGATGTTGAAAAACTGAAAAACAGAAGTATTTCATCCGTTTTGTTTTCAATATTGGGGAGTTTAGACAAGCATATCCAGAAGGAGAATGCCGAGGCGCTAGCCGCTAAACTTAAATATGATCAGGCGTTAAGGGATGTCGAAGATATTGAACATAAGATTTCAAATCTATATGCGGAACGCTCGAAATATGTAAATTGCCAATCGGAATATGATAGTTTTTTCGAGCAAAAGAAAGAGCTGTTAATGCGTGACAACGCAGAAACAGCACAGAAAATAATGGAGCTTACAGAAGAAATCGGTTCGTCTAAAATCAAAGTTAAGGAAACTCGAGAAGCAATCATCGCCGGAAATAACGTTCTTTCAAGTCTTAACAGCGTGCTTTGTAGTTTGGATAGTGCGGCTGGCTGGGGAACGTGGGATATGCTGGGTGGAGGGCTGATCTCTGATTTAGCAAAGCATTCAAACATAGATAACGCTAAATATGAAATTGAAAACACTCAAAGACTGATTATGGAGTTTAAAACGGAGCTTGCCGATGTAAAAATCAGCTCAGATATTGGTATACATATTGATGGCTTCTCTAAATTTGCAGATTTCTTTTTCGATGGGATATTTGCCGACTGGAATATGCAGACAAAGATTAATAGATCATGGGAAAGTGTTTTAACCGTAAAGATTCAGGTGGAAAGTGTTATCAGCAAGCTGAAAGATATGCTGGCTAACGATGAAAACAGAATCAATAGCTTAGAAACAGAAATTAATTCGCTTATAACGCGCGCCTAAACAGGCGCGGCAGTTTGAGCGATTGCGTAGTGTCCACAAACTGTGATAAGAAAGTAAAGTCTGATTGTTTATTAAACCGGAGGAATGAAAAATATGGGGTATTCACCTTTTGACGGATTTGGCGGCATGATGTTTAGTATTATCCCTGTAATAGTAATTATTGGGTTTGTCTTTGTATTTGGCACTATTATTGTGCGTTCGATACAGGGCGCAAAACAGTGGAAGCGAAATAACGAATCGCCCGTTCTTACGGTTGATGCGAGAATAGTAACGAAACGAACAGATGTGCAGCGATATTGTAACAATACAGGAACTGACAATATGCAGCACATGTCATCATCAACTACATATTATGCTACATTTGAAGTGACCAGCGGTGACCGTTTGGAATTTGAAATACGCGATACTGAGTATGGAATGTTTGCTGAAAATGATATTGGAAGGCTGACCTTCCAAGGTACACGTTATTTGGGCTTTGAACGCAACAGAAATTAAGCAGGCAAAATATTAATAGTATAATGATGCCAAAGGATGTGACTAGCAATGAAGCTATATATTAAGCAAAAAATTTTTTCTTGGGTCGATCGTTTCACAGTTAAAGACGAAAACGGACTGGATAAATATTACGTTGAGGGTGAGTTGTTCTCTTTTGGAAAGAAGCTACACGTCTTCGATATGGGCAGCGTTGAGCGTGCGTTTATACAGCAAAAGGTGTTTAGCTTCATGCCTCGCTATTTTGTTTTTATAGACGGACGGCAAATAGCAGAAATCGTAAAGGAGCTGACTTTTCTGCGCCCTAAATATAGCATTGAAGGGCTCGGCTGGGAAATAAGCGGCGATTTTTGGGCGCATGACTATGGGGTCCTGCAGAATAATCGGGCAATTGTTACAATTCATAAGGCGTGGATGACATGGGGCGATTGCTATGAACTAGACATTGCGGATAAAGATGATGAAATCGTAGCTCTTTCGGTTGTGCTTGCTATAGATTGTGTTATGGCTGCCGCGTCAAATTCAGGCAATTGAGATAATTGAGCTTACCCAATAGCGAAAGCAATACCCAGATATCTTTTTATCTCAGATACTGCGTCTAATCTATCGGTACGATATGATCGATCATTGATTCCATGCAATATTACATACGTGCTACCAGCCTGTGCGGGTTCATTTACCGCACAGGTAGTTTTATTACAAAATGAGTAATCTTGACCCCAATTCGGGACTTTCTGCATCTATATAGACGAGAGTTCTCAAAGCGAAGGAAGTAGATTCGATGGAAGATGGTCAGAGGCATCGGCTTCCGCCAATTTTCTATTTTGACATTAACACGCCAATAGATGTTCTTGTTATTTCAACAATTTGTTGGTATAATTAACCATATTAATTTTTACTATTTAATTATTACATAGTAAACATGCAATACCGCCGTTTTTTTCATAATGTAGGCAGAGTGTGAGATTTGAGGGCCCGCTTTGTCTTTTGGCCGAGTGGGTTCTTTTGCGTGTAGTTCTAATTCTCATTTTGAGTAGCATGCATCGAATCTTCAGGAACCACGAGCTTCCCATTATCCAGCTTTTCACAGTGTTGATAATGAGTACCAAGTCCTAAGTCCTAAGTATATATATAAATGATGCGATAACTAAAAGCAAAAGATTGGATGGTGCATTTTGGAGATAAAAAGTATTTGCGAAAACAAAAAGCAGTTCATGGATCTACTCTTGTTAGCTGATGAACAAGAATCCATGATAGACAAATATTTAGAGCGAGGGGATCTTTTTGCCTTATATGATAGCGACTTGAAAAGCGTGTGCGTAGTTACACGGGAAAGTGATGATGTATGTGAGCTAAAAAACATAGCCACTTATGAAAAATGGCATGGTAATGGGTATGGCAGCAAACTTTTGCATCATATTTTTTCACATTACAAAAGCAAGTATACGACTATGATTGTGGGAACAGGGGACAGCCCATGGATATTACGGTTTTACGAAAAAAACGGTTTTAGGATTTCGTATAGGGTTAAGGACTTTTTCATAGACAATTATGACCACCCAATGTTTGATAACGGTATTCAATTAGTGGATATGGTTTATATGAGTAAGGCTCTATAACTTAGTCTACATTCTTACCTGAAGGTGCAAGCTCGGAGCCTATTCCGAACATAATCCATAAGAAGTTCTACAAAATTTTAATTAGTACTCATTGTGCATTTTTTGTTAGCAAGGACAAGCTTTTCATAGCAATGTTGGATAAACGAGTATTGTTATTAAAAAAAAGGAGAGTGTATTATGAAAAAGAAAAATGTGTACATTCCGCTAAAGTTAATTGCTGTTGTAACATTCATTATCATGGTTACCGTCAATGCCCTCTCGGCGTTGCTCCCGCTAAACGGGTTAACCCCAGGAGAGGTCTCTGATTCCTTCCCGAACCTGTTTGCACCCGCTGGAATAACGTTTTCAATCTGGGGCCTAATTTATCTGCTGCTTACAGTGTACACGCTATATCTGTTGGGCTTATTTCAGGGGAAAGAGAATCATGTCAATGTAGATCTTCTTCGCAAAACGGGTATTGTATTTTCGATTTCTTCTTTAATAAACGCAGCATGGATATTTTCATGGCATTATAAAATAATTCCTTTATCAATGGTATTGATGGTATTCCTACTTATCTGCCTGATTGACATCTCAGTGATCATAGATAAGCAGGGACTTTCGCCGAAGGAAAAACTGCTAATTCGACTGCCATTTGCCGTCTATTTCGGTTGGATTACAGTGGCAACAATTGCAAACGCTACCGTGTTGCTCGTAAGTTTAGGATGGTCTGGTTTTGGATTATCTGAGGTCATCTGGACAATCATAATCCTGGCTATAGGTGCACTGATCTGTGTGGCAACATTACTTAGATTTAAGAGTACCGCTTATGGTCTTGTTCTGGTTTGGGCATATACCGGAATACTAATCAAGCATACATCCACTTCCGGATTTTCAAGCCAATACCCCGGTATTATAATCGCCATAAGTATTTGCCTTGTGCTTTTTACGGCTGCTATTGTATATGTTTGGATGAAAAATCGGGCACAAAATGAAGCTACCTGAATCGGATTTGCCAATTGATGAAGAAGCAGGAAAGTTAAATGAAACAAAAAAAGTAATTGCCGGAGTTTTTTCAATGCTGATGCTCTGCGGCTTGTTAAGCATGTTTCTCAGAAGCCAGACACGGAAGAAAGCAAATTTTAGGTAGGTTTTGCAAACGGTGGAGTCTATACAAATTCGTTTCTTGGAATTGCCTGTGAATTGGATGAAAACTGGACATTTTACGATGACGCGAAGCTTGAGGAATTGAGTGGCACAATAGAACTCCAAGGCAACAGCTCGACTGTATCAACAGTCGTAACATTAGACAAATAAGGACTTAACTGTTGATACAATGGTTAAGTCCTTATTTGTATGTCCGAAAGCTAAAAGCCCTTGAAGACGCTGTTGAGTCTGGGGGGTAAAAATATGCAATTTGAAAATATTTTAAGTCTAAAAATATAAGAAGGTATTATATTTCGCGCTTATAGCATTTGTTTTGTGCTTCAGGATTTTTAGGTCTCCAGATAACCCTTAACATCTCTCAAGGCATATTCGTACGCCTTGTATGAGCCGCCGCGGACTGCCCAATCGAACATTACCCCGCGGCTGATGCGCAGGACAGTCTCCGTTATTTCCTCAGCAGGTCGATCGATTACCAGCTCCCCGGAACAAAGCGCGCATTTAATCAGCTCATGGATGTATACGTTCATTGGGCGATCGCTCTCTATTACGCTTATGCCCCCCAGCTTTAGCTGGATTCTCAGCACATGACGCCATAAAAGCAGTTCTCCTGCCTCATAATGGAACATGATCTCAAGTATCTGTGCGTCTGCTTCTCTGTCAAAAAGTCCATCGTAATTCCCGCACTGATAGCCGATTATGAAATATAGCGCCTCTAGATTTGAACTGTAGACCTTTCTGCGAGCCCGGGATACTATCTCCTCGTCGAAAAAGCGGTAAGCTTCCATCATGAGATCTTCTTTTGAAGAAAAATAATGGTAGAATATACCAACGGAAACACCCGCCTCATCGCAGATATCCTTAATACGCACATCGTCGATGTCTCCAGCACCGAAGAGCCTGATACCCGCGTTAAATAACTTTCGCCTTGTCTGGAGCGCCTGCTCTTTACGGGAGATTTTTTTATTATCATTATTATACATATACTTTTCCCACCTGAATTATGTACTATGCCAAATAAAGCTGCACCTTATTGACTTCTGATGATGATACTGATATAAACAAACTAGTTCGTTGAATGTGATTCAACAAACTTTTTCTACCCTCAAGGATATACAAGGCGGAGAAGTTTGTCAACATTATATTACCGTACAGACGTATGAAATCTAAGGCAGGAAGCTATGAAAGAAAATCAAATCAGCGAAGGAGACGGTGGCAATGGGTGAATGGAAAAAAAGTGGCTGCGTGCTTTGCGCGCAGAACTGCGGTCTTGAAATGGAAGTCGAGGATAACCGCATAATTAAGGTAAGAGGCGACAAGGACAATCCGCGCTCAAAGGGCTACTGCTGCCGCAAAGGCCTGAGCATAGCTAATTACGTGCATAATGCCGACCGCCTTGAGCACCCGATGAAGAGAGTTGGAGACCATCACGAGCGCATCTCATGGGATCAAGCGATCAAAGAAATATCGGCAAAGCTCCTTGCAATTAAGGATGCGCATGGCAGCAAGGCTCTCGCCTATATGGGTGGCGGCGCCATCGGCGGACAGATGGAAATCGTAATGGGCCAGCGGCTGATGGGTTTCCTCGGTTCGCGCAACTACTATTCCTCGTTGGCACAAGAATTTTCGAATATCTACTGGGTCGATGGGCGCATACAGGGCAAACAGGGCACGCCCTTCATGTGCGATGTCCACAATGCTGACACGGTCGTCGGTTGGGGCTGGAATGGCTGGATGAGCAATCAGGAGCCGCGTGCTCGCGAGCTGATACTTGAGCTGCAGAAGAACCCCGATAAAAAGTTCATTATCATTGACCCCCGCGTTTCCGAAACTGTGGAGCATGCTAACATACATCTCAAGCTGAGGCCGGGCACAGACACGATGCTACTTAAGGCGATGATACGCATCATCCTTGACAACGGTTGGGACGACAAGGATTTCACCGAAGAGCACGTCAGCGGCTGGGAAGAGGTAGCTCCGCTGTTTGAAGGGTTCGACGCAAAGCGTGCGGTTACTGAGGTCTGCGGACTCGACTACGACGCTGTGGTCGAGGTGGCTCGTCTGATAGCGAAAACCAAGTCCTGCATTCATCAGGATTTGGGTATTTACATGAACCGCAACTCCACAATAAACAGCTATATGCTCCACGTTATGCGAGTAATCACCGGCCGTATCTGCGTCGAGGGAGGACAGATAATCCCCGCCATGCTCTATCCCATGGGCGGCAACTCCGACGAGCGCGAGCCAAAAACTTGGCGCACGGCCAAGCACAAAATGTTCCCCGTCTGTGGTGCGTTTCCGCCTGCGATTTTCCCCGACGAGGTTCTGGACGACAACCCCGACCATATACGGTCGCTTATCGTCAGCGGCTGCAACCCTCTGCGCTCCTATCCTGACACGCTGGCATATGAAAAGGCTTTTTCAGCTCTGGAGCTTTCTGTCTGCATCGACGTCGTATACAACGAAACCGCGCGTCTTTGCGAATATGTCCTACCTTCCCTCAGTTATATGGAGGCTTACGACACTACCTGCTTTAATTATTCATATCCGGAGCTCTACTTCCAGCTTCGTCAGCCGGTGCTCGAGCCGCTCAGTGACGAATCGAAGGAAGGTTCTGCAATCATGCTGGCGCTGACAAAAGAAATGGGCTTTATGCCTGAGCTCCCGCAGTCTCTCTACGAAGCCGGCAAAGACGGCATCACGGCTTACAGCATGGAGCTTATGATGTTCATTCAAGAGAACTTGCAGTATGCGAAGATACTTCCTGTTATCCTTGCGGAGACACTCTCCCCTGTACTCGGTTCCGTAAACAAGGCTCTGATAGTCGGCGTGCTTATGGGCGCCAGCAAGGCGGTTAAGAAGGGTGCCTCGGCACTCGGCTATCCGGACGACGACCTGACGATCACAGAGGCGCTCTTTGACGACATTTTGAAGCATCCCGAAGGGATGATACTTGCGCGCTATACCCGCGACAATTTCAGTCTTATAAAGCATGAGGATAAAAAGCTGGCTATGAGGATTGAAGAGCTTGACGAACAGCTAAAGTCTGCGACTATTGAAAACGAGCTTGAAAGGCTGAAAATGCCGACAGAATACCCGATGATACTTCATTCCGGCCTGCACCATGAGACTGTTGCGAACACCAGCCTGCGTAATCCAGAATGGAACAAGGGCAGAGATGCCGACGCGATGCTGATGAATGAGAAGGACGCAACCAGATTGGGTATAGAAAACGGCGAAAAGGTAAAAATCGTTACCAAGGTCTCCGGCGCAGAGATTAATGTCGAGATAAGCAAATACACCGCCGAGGGCTGCGTCTATGTCCGTCACGGCCGAGGGCTAATTTATGACGGAGTAAAATACGGTGTGAACGTCAACGAACTGGTTTCAAGCACTGACAGCGACGAATTCTTCACGCCGATGCACCGACGCGTGCCCTGCCGTATAGAGAAGATTTCATAACATTGGAGAGTACAACTGATGAGTGAAGCATCTGTGCCGCTTTTTGTATATGGAAACATTATACATAGGAAGTCGGCATGAGATTCGGGCCATTATACTCTGCGTTAGAAAAAGCAGCCGCATGGGACAAAATAAAGCCGAGATGGAATTGGACTGCGGTTGAAATATGACAGTGGTTTCTGATACCATTATATGGGCGGGAATTGCATTAAACTATTGTATTATACAAAAACAAAGAGAAGGAGATTTCGCAAGAAATCTCCTTCTCTTATAGCCGGAACGGGCCGCTTATTCATACTTGTTACGATTAGTGGGCTTATGTGCATCAATCAGCAGATTGTTAAAGATGACAATGATAAGTGACGCGAGCAGGGAATTAAGGAAGCCTCCCATGCTGATGCCGGGCACCAAGCCGGCTGCAATCATTATTGTAATCGCGTTGACAACGAAGCTGAAAAGGCCCAGGGTTAGAATATTAAACGGCAATGCAATCAGAAGCAAGATTGGCTTCAGCACCAGATTGACAAGCAGCAGGACCAATCCCATGATGAGCAGCGAGAAAATGTTCCCGATGTATACGCTGTGTATCAGCAATGACACGATATATATCGAAAGGATAATAGATAAGTATTTGAGAGTTGGCTTTGTCATTTTTTCTCCTTATAGTTTTACCTGATTTTTATCGAAACCTTTACATTGTCGGCTTCGACATCCACCAAATCATAGGGACCATCGTCGGTAATTGAGCCTAATAGCTCAATCACCATCACGGCAATTTCCTTAACGGCGTGGATAGAGATGCTGTTTTTTGAAGCAAAGGATTTCGGGACAAAGAGACATATAACAGTTATCAGATCTTGAAAGCTGTCCATAAGCTCGCGAAAGACATTGAGGGAAATCGGGAAGCTAAGCCGAAACTTCTTCCCGTTCTCCGTATGCAGGTTGAACCATACAATCCGAAAGCCCCTATTCGACATAAATCCTTACCTTCACGGTAGCCTTATGCTCCTCGTCCCAGGATTCCACATCGACAATGTTCGGATCGTCCAAGGTGCCGTTCAGCACTTCTTCGATTATCTTGCCGAAATCAATGCTTGTGATGTCGACACCCTTAGCTTCCATCTGCGTTCTTGCGTCTGCCGGTATATAGGCGGTTACCTTACCGGCTATTTCTCCGATGGTCGTGAGGAGTCTTATGGGAATGTTGACGTTGACGTTTACGGACTTGTTGTCCGATGTCACTTTGATTTTTAGAAACTTGTAGTTGCGTATTGCAGGGGAAGACTGGTTTGCTCCCGTATAAGTAGACGCAGTCTCGCCAGTGGTCTTAAGCGCGTCCAATAGTTCCATGCCCTCTGCAGCGGATATTTGTCCGTTTTGGATCATTTCCAGTATTTTTAATTGCTCGCTCATTTTTTACACCTCATTTAATTTATAAATTTTTGATTCTCTCGGTTGCTTCTTTTGCTGTTATTTCGCCTTTTGAAAGCTGATCAAGGATTTCGTTTCTGGCGATTTCTTTCATTTCTTTTTCCTGTAAGGTTTCTTTTACGGAAACCTCAAACCCTAGACCTCTTATGACTGTGTCTAGTTTTCCGCGAACGGTTGGGTATGAGATTCCGAGTTCTTTTTCAACGTCCTTTATATTGCCGCGGCATTTTATGAATACCTTAACAAATTCGAGATCCTCTTCAGGAAGACGGCAGAATTCACAGGGCTGAAAATCTCCTTCGATTGCCGTAGAGCATTTTGGGCAGCCCAGCTTTGTAATAGAGAGCCTTTCGCCGCATACGGGGCATTTGCCCGGAGCTTTGTATTTCATTGTTTCACCATCCAAAAACGTTTTATGATTTATATATACACCTCAAAAATAATATTGTCAATAAGAAAATTAATAATAATGATAATGATATTAAGATAATTAATTATTATATTAATATTATTAAGAAATATTCAAGTTGATTGCCGCTTTCGATGATGCAGTGACGAATAGGTAGATTATAATAAAGTGAGTAAGCAAGTGTACTATTATATTGAATCATGAGGCTTGAAGATCGTAAAATACCCGTTGAGTAGGTTTGCATCTTTTTACCATAATCAGTTAGATTATTCACAATAAATACTGTCAAAATCAACGATTGTGGCGTCCTTAATATCACAAACATCCCATACAATTTGTACTCATTCCGAAAAAAAATCAGAAATTTTTGGGCATATTACGCAATTTCCATTTGCTTTATAGCTTTGCATAGTTTAGAATATAGGACGTGTTAAGGGTTTAACACGAGGAAAAATTAGGAGTGATTATAGACATGGAAAACCTCTATTGGGTAAGCCTTGCTGCAAGCGTTATTGCGCTGCTCTTTGTCTTACTGCAAAGCAAAAAGGTGCTCGCCTTTCCTGAAGGCAACGAATTGATGCAGAAGATATCTAAAGCAATTCGTACCGGCGCCTCCGCGTTTCTAAGACGGCAGTACAAGACTGTCGGAATTTTCTTCGCTTGTATGTTCGTCGCTCTCGGTGTAATGGCATACTTTCATCTGCTTACATGGTATGTTCCGTTCGCCTTTATTACAGGAGGCTTTTTCTCCGGCCTATCAGGCTTTATAGGAATGAGCATCGCCACCCGTGCCAACTGCCGCACCGCAGCTGCCGCGCAGGAGGGACTGAATCGTGGTCTGCGTATCGCATTTTCCGCAGGTTCCGTCATGGGCTTCACCGTCGTGGGACTTGGACTGCTTGATATTTCATTATGGTACGCCGTACTGAAGCTCGTGTTCCATGAGTCGCTTGAAACCATAACCGCAGCGATGATAACCTTCGGCATGGGCGCATCCTCAATGGCTCTCTTTGCCCGCGTGGGCGGCGGCATCTTCACCAAGGCCGCTGACGTCGGCGCAGACCTTGTCGGCAAGGTTGAGGCCGGGATACCCGAGGATGACGCACGCAACCCCGCAGCTATTGCCGATAACGTCGGGGACAATGTCGGCGACGTAGCCGGCATGGGCGCCGACCTCTATGAATCCTATGTTGGTTCTATCGTCAGTACCTGCGCTCTTGGAGTTCTCGCTTTCAACAAGATACCCTCTATCGACCGTGTTTATGCCGTTGCAATTCCGCTACTTATGGCGGCTGTAGGCGTTATTTGCTCCATAATCGGAACCTTCTTAGTGCATACGAAGGAAGGCGCGGATCAAAAGCACCTGTTGTCTGCTCTTCGCCGCGGAACAAACTTCTCTGCTATAGCAATCGCAGTCATTTCTTTCTTCATTGTTTGGAAGATACTCGGAATTCAATTTTACGGTATCTGGATTGCTATCGTAGCGGGGCTATTTGCAGGCGTGCTTATCGGTCTATGCACCGAATACTTTACCTCTGATACCTATAAACCCACGCAAAAACTTGCGGCGTCTTCAGAGACCGGAGCCGCAACTGTCATCATCGGTGGCATGGGACTGGGAATGCTCTCAACCGCACTGCCTGTTGTCATTGTGGGAGTAGCAATACTCGTGGCTTATTTTGCCTCAACCATAGGCTTTGCCGGAAATACTGAGCTCGGTCTTTACGGCATCTCGCTTGCCGCAGTCGGCATGCTCTCAACCTTGGGTATCACACTCTCGACCGATGCTTACGGCCCTGTAGCCGATAACGCCGGTGGTATTGCCGAGATGGCTCATCTTCCGGAAGAAGTTCGCGAGCGCACAGACGCGCTTGATTCTCTCGGCAACACGACAGCCGCCACTGGAAAAGGCTTTGCCATCGGCTCTGCCGCTCTGACCGCTCTTGCCCTCATAGCTAACTTCGTTGAGAAGCTGGATGCAAACGGAGCAGAATACAGCCTTTCCATTATGGATCCGAAGGTTCTTGTCGGCATTCTGTTCGGCGCATGCCTGCCCTTCATTTTCTCCGCACTTACAATGAACGCCGTTGGTCGTGCGGCTCAGTCTATTGTCATGGAAGTCAGAAGACAGTTCCGTGAAATAACCGGGCTCATGGAAGGCAAAGCTGACGCAGACTACGCCAAATGCGTTGACCTTTGCTCTAAAGCCAGCCTTAAGGAAATGGTTGTTCCTACTCTCCTTGCAATCGCATCCCCGATTGTCGTCGGTTTGCTTCTCGGCGGTACGGGCGTAATCGGTATGCTTTGCGGATCGCTGGTATCAGGATTTATACTCGCTATCTTCATGGCAAACTCCGGCGGAGCTTGGGATAATGCAAAAAAATATGTTGAACAGGGTAATCATGGCGGCAAAGGTTCCGAGCAACATAAGGCTACCGTCGTGGGCGACACTGTGGGAGATCCGTTCAAGGACACTTGCGGACCGTCGATCAATATTCTTATAAAGCTCCTGTCAATGGTTTCGATAGTGTTCGCAGGACTGATAGCTACCGTACATCTGTTCTAAGAAACAGCGGCAGACGAGATATTTCAAAATCCCCGTTTGCATCTACTAAATAGTAAAGAGGCTTTGTCCATCAATGAAATGGGCAAAGCTTCTTTTGCATATCCAGTCGGTGTGGGGTAACTTGATGTGTTAAGAGAGTGTAAATAATTATTATATCGCTTGACTGGATTCCGAGTAGGCAGTACGATTAGTATAAAGGCTGTGTGCTGAAGAGCTTTTTTATTAAAGCAACGCATACAAACGGTATCGCCGGCTGATAAAAACGGAGGAATTACTATGAAAAAAACGCTTATATTCTGTTATTCAATACATCACGGCAACACAAGGAAACTCGTGGAGGCTATTCAAAAGCGCTTAGGCGCGGAAGTTGTCATGCTGCCCTGCAAGGAAAGTCCAAATCTGAAAGACTATGAGCTTGTCGGCTTCGCGTCCGGAATTTATATGTCCTCTTTCGGAGATTCGATGCTTACATTTGTTGATAGTGTCGCGGGTCTGGATGGTAAGGACTGCTTCACAATGTATACGAGCGGCGCGAATTCCGACAAGCTTGACAAGGGAATGCTGAATAAGCTTGAAGGCAGAGGCGCGCATATCGTCGGAAGATTCAGCTGCCGCGGCTTCGATACCTTTGGACCGTTCAAGTTTGTGGGCGGTTTGCAGAAGGGGCATCCAAACGATGATGATGTTGAAAAAGCAGTTAGCTTTTGCGAAGGACTGATGGTGGATTAAAATACAATACTCAGGCATAACGATGCCTGAGTATTGTATTTTTACATATCTTGCAGAGAATGCAGATGCGTGGTATCATGCGAGCGGAAAAGCAACTAATCATAACATTAAATGTAAGCGCCGAATGGTAGACCTATTAGTAATTCTAATATAATCAAATATGACAGGTGTGAAAAAACATGATAAGTATGAACATGAAACGTTATAGAAGAGTACTGAAGCTGACCCAAGAGGACGTCGCGGAAAAAATCGGCGTTTCCAGACAGGCCGTCGCAAAATGGGAGAACGGCGAAACGCATGAAGGATGAAAGAGGAAAGCATATATTTGGAATGGTTAAGGTTGGCGAACGCGGACAGATAGTCAAGACTACTCTCCCCAACGGCGTACTTCTCAACTACGGTGAAGGGCCGGACAACGGGCCGGCGCTCTTTCTCATAAATGGTCAGGCAATGCAGTGGGAAGACTACGCCAGAGACCTGCCGGAGCTTTCAAAGTTAACAGCGACGAGGACGCGGCGAAGGTAGAAAGCCTATTGAAGAACGGAAAAATGATAACCATTACAGATACAGGTCATGATATTCACTTCGATAATGCCAAGTAATTTAATAAGGTGTTCATCGACTTCCTGAGCGAGATAAAGTAAACAACAGTAAAATAAAAAAGCTCCATGCGCGGATTTGTCCGGGCATGGAGCTTTGCTATTGTTATTTCAGCGCCTAATCACGCGTGCTTCGGCGGACATCATGAAATCGTACATCGGCGTGAGCAGCATGAAGTCCTGCGCAAGCTTGTCTGAAAGACCGTCGGAGAACAGCAGGTCAAAATCCGTGCTGTCTGTGATGAAGCCAAGGCTTTTCTGGTCGAGCCATTCGCGCTTTTCTTCCGTCTGCTCGGGATAGCGGCTGCGCTTATATTTCATGCCCTCCATTTGAAAAACGGACTGCTTTTTATAGGCTTTAAGCGCCGCTTTGAAAGATTTATCGTCGTTCAAAATGAGCGAGCGCAGCGCTTGCATTGACTCACCGCTTGCCTGATAATAACCACAGCCGTAGCGGAAGCCTTTTGGTGAAAATTCGAACCAGTAACACGGCAGACCGTCATAGAGCTTCTTATCACGGGAGAATACGCACCACATTATATCGCGGAAGGTGGATTTGTCGTTCGAAAAGCGTGTGTCGCGGTAGATGCGCGAGATGGAGCGTCCGACCTTCGGCTCACAGATTAACTGCGGGTCAATGGAAAGCATGGTGGGCTTAAGAAGAGTTACAAGCTCCCGTATCGGGTCGAGGACTAAGCTGTCATATTCGGCGCGGTGCTCAGTGAACCATGTTTTGCTGTCTACGACACGGTTTTCAAAAAGAAAGCTGACTGTTTTTTCGGATAGTGGCATTGTATTACCTCTCAGAATTCTATGACTGTGCCTGTACGGAGATACGACACATTTTCACCCATTACACGCGTGAGAATCTTGTTTGCGGGGTCACCCGTGCAGTGGCAGACGTATGTGTGCTTCACGCCCAGCTCCGGAAGCCTGCGGCCCAGATCTTCGACCTCCTGCGGCTTCACTCCGAGCGTTTTAGTTCCGCGAACGCCCATAAGGTGGAAACCTCCGATGATTGCCGCGACCTCGTGGTTAGGGAGCGCTTTTTTCACTTCGGCAACGATGTTGTCCGCACCGCCGTGACAGCAGCTGTTGAGTATCACGAGCCCGTCCGCAGTATCAAAGACAAGACTCTGCTCATGGGCGAAGTCGTCCGGTACGAGTCCTGAGGAGGTCTTTCGGTAAAGGTGCGCAAGACGGCCTCTTTTTTCGAGACCGGAGGTGCTGTGACCGATAAGCCAGACGCCCTCGGAGATTTCTTTGTCTTTAGAGACATATATGATCCTGTCTGCGTATTTATCAAGTATGCCGCGGGGTATACCGACATAGCGCTTATAGGGACCGATTTTCACATAACAAAGCTCCCTTGAGCCTTCTCGAAGATACACCTTTGCGGCGCTGTTTGCGGCAAAGAATGCGTTATATCCGCCTGAATGGTCGAAATGCGCGTGCGAGAGAACGGCTGCATCGACTTTTGCAAGGTCGACTCCGAGCTTCTGCGCGTTTGAGGCAAAGGTATTCGAGGCACCCGTATCAAGCAGAAAGGTTTTGCTACCGTATTCGGCCAGAAGGCAGAGTCCGTGCTCGGACTTGAGCCCCTCCGGTGCTTTATTTTCAATCAGCGCCGTAATTTTCAGATTGTTCATGGCAAGCTCCAATGCATCAGTAATCATTTGCGTATTGATTTTATCACAGTTCAGGACGATTTGTAAGTTGTTTTCAGAGAAAAGGTCACTGAAACCGATAAGTAATAAAAGCGCCGGACAGTTTGTCCGGCGTCTTTTTTATTTCAGTGGCTTCTCCATGTTAATGTAGTTTGATCTAATAAAACCGTTTTTCTCATAGAAGCTTGCGTCCTCGGAAAGAGCGTGCAGCTCGATCTTGCTCAGGCAGTCCTTCTTCAGCTCGTCGTGGAGAGCGTCGAGCGCCATGCTGCCGCAGCCCTTCCGCTGATAATTTGGATGGACGAAGAGATCGTCAACATAGAAATTACTGCATTTCGCCGCGATGATAATCCTTCCAAAAAGGTATCCAACTATTTGAGTGTCGATAATTAGGGCATATCCTCTTGAATTGGATCCGGAAAGGTATGATGTGATACGTTTTTCGGCGCGTTCGAGCGGCCAGTTTTCATTGTATGGGGCTTCGGCATATACCCGGCACAGCATCTGTGCCGCACTGGGTATATCGGATTCGTCACAGGCTCGTAAAAATAGCATTAAGCTCACCTCCAGCATTATTATAACGTTCTAATCAAGTGAAAAAAGCAAAAGAATGTAAACAACGATTTTATGCGGTTTAAAAAAACTTTTCTGCAATACAGTAGTGCAGTCAAAAAGCTAAATAAGCAAGGGTTGCTCTTGATGAACAACCCTTGAAAGTGACGTCGACACGTCTTATTCTTTTTCGGGAGCTTCCTCTTCATATTCAATGCTGTCCATATCGAACTCAAGAGTTTCGCCGCAATTGGGGCACTCAATCTTGCCGAGAGCATCACTTCGTAGAAAATCGGCTCGTCGTGGTGATGTCCGCAGCAGCAGCTTTCCTCGCCGTGATGGGGGTCACCGCCACAGCAGCTGTCTTCGCCGTGATGATGGTCACCGCCGCAGCAGCACGCGTCTTCGTAGTCTCCGTGGTCGCCGCCGCAGCAGCACTCGTCATCATCTTCGGCGTAATCGTTATACACTATTTCTTCGATATCTGAAAGGTCGTCAGAGATAGCGTCAAGTTCGTCTGCAAGGTCGAGAGCGTTTTCTTCAAGATCATCGAGATCCAAAGCAACAGTTTCGAGCACATCGATGATGGCTGCGAGGAGTTTGTCCTGTTTGTTTTCCTTATCGAGACCCAGACCGTCCGCCAGGCCCTTGAGATATGCGACTTTTTCGGATGTTGTCATTTTGATACCCTCCTTGGCATTCGTGTGAACAACGAACACTCGGCCTGCGATATGTCCGACGTTCCAATGGTTTATTTTAACTGTTTTTCACTGGAATTATACGCTTGTCAATCAGCCTTTAGCACGCTCAAGATAATCGCCCGTGCGAGTGTCAATCTTGATGCGTTCACCCGGCTCAATGAACAGGGGAACTTTGATTTCGGCACCGGTTTCAAGTGTTGCGGGCTTTGTCGCGTTCGTCGCGGTGTTACCTGCAAAGCCGGGGTCGGTTTCCGTAATTTCAAGCTCGACAAAGTTTGGGGGCTCGACGGAAAATACCTTGCCCTTGAAGGATGAAACGATGCAAGTCATGTTTTCCTTAACGAATCTGAAACCGTCGGACAAAACGCTCTTGTCGATAGGTACGAGCTCATAGCTCTCGGAGTCCATGAAATAGTAGAGGTCGCCGTCTACGTAGCTGTACTCCATGTTCTTGCGGTCAACATAGGCGTTCTCGAACTTCTCGGAAGGGTTGAAAGAAGTTTCGACAACGGCTCCGGTGATGACATTTTTGACTTTTGTGCGGACGAAGGCCGCTCCCTTGCCGGGCTTTACGTGCTGGAACTCGATAACCTGCATGACCTTTCCGTCCATTTCAAAGGTAACGCCGTTTCTAAAGTCGCCTGCTGATACCATAACAGGTCCTCCTATATAATTGAATCAAATTATCCTTAAGTTTTTATAAAATGTACCTAAGCCAAGTTATTTTACACTAGTTTTGTGCGTTTGACAAGGACGTTTTATGCTAAAGCCGCGGCTTTTTAAAGGATTATGAGATTCTTTGGTGCTTTTGTAAGGTTTTCGGCTCCATCTTCCCTGATGTAAAGCATATCTTCGATGCGAACGCCGAATTTTCCGGGCATATATATGCCGGGCTCGTTTGTTACGACCGCGCCCGCGGGAAGAGGGCGGTTTTCTTTGGGACTTGCGTTCGGGCCTTCGTGTATATAGAGCCCCACGCTGTGTCCGAGTCCATGGCCGAAGTATTCGCCGTAGCCCGCTTTCTCGATGACATCACGGGCGGCCTTGTCCATGTCCCTGCCGATAACGCCCGCACGGGCGGCTTTTTCTCCGGCGTTTTGAGCCTCAAGCACGGTGTCATAGACACGGCGCATCTCGTCAGTCACGCTTCCGAGGGCTACGGTGCGGGTCATGTCAGAGCAGTAGCTATTCACCTTGCAGCCGAAGTCCATAGTAATAAATTCGCCGGTTTTGAGTTTGTTAAAGGTGGGTACGCCGTGAGGACGCGAGGTGTTAGTGCCGGAAACGCAGATTGTTTCAAAGGCAAGACCCTCAGCTCCGTTTCTTGTCATCTGATACTCAAGTTCCGCCGCGACTTCCTTTTCCGTCATCCCGGGAGCAAGCTTACCGAGAACGATATCGAGAGCTTTTTCAGCTATTCGCTGAGCCGAAATGATGCTTTCTACCTCAAAGCGGTCTTTGGTTTCGCGCAAAGACTTCGTGATGTTCTGGGCGGGCACGAAGTTGACTCCAAGTGACTCCTGCATACGCAGGTATTCCGAATAGCAGAGACTTCCGTCCTGTGTGCCGAGTTCGGTTATACCGTTTTCTGAAAGGAGTTTTCGCAGGATGTCAGCTTCTCTGTTCTCAGTTGTACATAAAATGACTTCAGCGTCTCTTACCTTTTCCTTCGCGGCCTCAATGTAGCGGGAGTCGGTTATAAAATAGGCCTTGTCTCGGAGTATGAGAACTGAGCCGTCGCTCGTGAGGAATTCGGAGGCGTAGAGCCTGTCCAATTCGTCATAGAGCCAGAGAGCGGGAAGTCCTGCTGAAAGCATAGCCTGTTGGATTTTTTTGATGTTTGCCAAGACTCAGTCCTTCTTTTCTTTCATTTTATCGCGCCTTTTATACGCATATCTGAAAGGCAGCTCCGCTCCGTATCGGAAAAGATGGAAGGGATTTGTCATATCGATGGGTGTAATCGCGATGGTTAATATGCCTCCCTTTTTTCCGCAGAGGATATCTGTATAGATTTGGTCGCCGATTATTGCGGTGTTTTCGGGAGAAACATTTTTTTCTTTTAAAAGCTCAAAAAGCCGCTTAACGTTGGGCTTACTTGCCTTGTTGACATATTCTATTGAGAGTGAGTTGGCAAAACGCTCGGCTCTGTCGCCGTGGCTATTTGAGTAAATAAAGGGCTCGATTCCGGCTCTTTTCATGCCGTCAATCCAGTTGCGGAGACGGACGGTCGGAAACTTGGCATGATATTTGTCAAGAGTATTGTCGAGATCCATCAGCAGAAGCTTAATGCCCATTTCGGAGAGCTTTTCGGGCTTAAGCTCATAGATGCTTTTTAGGATGATATCCGGTATCGGCATTGTCAGCATTAAAATGGTTCCTTTCTATATCCTTGCGCAGACGTTCTCCAATGCCTGATTCAGGTCATCAATGATATCAGATACATCCTCAATACCGACAGAGAGACGGACAAGGTCGCTCGGTACGCCTGCTTTTATGAGCTCCGTTTCGGAAAGCTGGCGGTGCGTAGCATTTGCCGGATGGAGCACGCAGGTATGCGCATCGGCAACATGAGTTGCAATTATGGCAATTTTAAGGTTTTTCATAAATTCCTCAGCCGATTTCCTACCGCCTTTTATGCCAAAGGAGATGACGCCGCAGGAGCCGTTCGGCATATATTTTTGCGCGAGCGCAAAATACTTGTTTGAGGGCAGACCGCAGTAGTTTACCCAAGCAATCTGGTCATGCGCTTCGAGGAACTCCGCAACTGCCTGAGCGTTTTTACAGTGGCGCTCCATGCGTACATGCAGGGATTCAAGACCTAGACCCACAAGGTAGGAGTTCTGAGCGGAGGGCGTCGCGCCAAAGTCGCGCATGAGCTGAGAGGTCGCCTTAGTTATAAACGCACCGCCCTGACCAAACTTTTCGGCATAGACAATCCCGTGATAGCTTTCGTCCGGAGTTGTGAGCCCGGGGAACTTTTCAGCATGGGCTAGCCAGTCAAATTTTCCGGAATCCACGATCGCTCCGCCAACGCCGGAAGCGTGGCCATCCATGTATTTCGTGGTGGCGTGAGTGACAATATCACAGCCCCATTCAAAGGGGCGGCAGTTTATCGGGGTGGGGAAGGTGTTATCCACGATGAGAGGCACGCCATGAGCGTGGGCTGCTTTTGCGAAGCGCTCAATGTCGAGTATCGCAAGGCTTGGGTTTGCGATGGTTTCGCCGAAAACCGCCTTTGTGTTGGGACGAAAAGCGCTTTTAAACTCCTCGTCTGAGCAGTCGGGCGTGATGAAGGTGAAATCAATGCCCATTTTTCTCATTGTGACGTTGAAAAGATTGTAGGTGCCGCCGTAAATTGCGGAAGAGCATACGACATGGTCGCCGCAATTGCAAATATTGAAAAGCGCGAAGAAGTTCGCGGACTGTCCGGAGGAGGTGAGCATTGCTGCCGTGCCGCCCTCAAGCGCGCATATTCTCGCCGCTACATAGTCATTGGTAGGGTTTTGCAGACGGCTATAGAAATATCCGCTTGCTTCCAGATCAAAGAGCTTTCCCATATCCTCGCTAGTGTCGTATTTGAAGGTAGTGCTCTGAATGATCGGTATCTGGCGAGGCTCGCCGTTTTTGGGCGAATATCCGGCCTGTACGCATTTTGTTCCTATTCTGCTCATGTTTTGATAATTCCTTTCGCTGCGCGTGAAAAGCACATATTTCTTTATAGTAATGACCCTTAACCTGTCACAGTCGAGCCTATTATACTGTTGTTTCTTGTCAGGGGACGCGAGATATCGTAGCCCCAGAGATATTGGGCTTCCTTTCCGTCTATCAGAATATGGACGCTCTTGATGCCGGAAAGTGAAGTCAAAGAGTTTACGACGGCGTAGACCGCAAGCTTCGCATCATAGGGCGAGAACGATCCGTCGTCAGGAGTGATGCCCGATAGACTGACAGAGCAGACTCCGTCCAGCGTGTACACGGACATTACAATAGTTCCGAGCGGGAATGCCCTTTTTAGATCGTTGCCGACTGGACCCTCAAAAAGAGCGTCCAGAATTTCGCGCTCAGCGGAATTCTCATCGCTAAAGCTGATGGTTCTATATTCGGAACCCAGAGTTTCTCCGGAGGCTTTTGGGAAATAAATTCTGACCTGTGCCTTGCCAGAACTGATAATGTTATCAAAAAGAAGAAAACTTTCCGCCGAGAGGTCTTTCTCAATTTCCTCGTTGCCTACGCATATGCTGACGAAGTCAACACCCTTGATGGAGCACATAGTAAGAGTGATACACGCATCCATTATTGTTTTGTCAATGCCGCTCAAATCGAGATAAGCTGAACTCGCGTAAACGGTCACAACATTTTCCGTCTGCTCTGCGTCGAGTATCTTAACACTCGCAGGAAGGGGAGATTGAAGCTTAGGGTCTTCCGGTGTTTTTGAAAGCGCGGCGATAGCCTGAAAAACAGGCGCTTCTTCTGCGAGAGCGATAGGCTCCGATTGCAGCAGCTGGCTGTTCGTCCGGTAATCGGGACTGAGCACGCGATAAACGGAAATGCCTCCGGTGGGGGTTACAGAGACGGATGTTGCAGTGCAGGCGGCGATGAAGCGTGTCCCGCCGATTTCCCGTTTTTCGACACTGATTGAACCGCCGTGCAGACGGACGGCATCATAGACAATTGAAAGTCCGAGGCCGCTTCCGCCGGCGTCACGCGATCTTGCCTTATCGACGCGGTAAAAACGAGAGAAAATGTGCGGCAAATCCTCGTCCGGTATTCCGATTCCGGAATCCTCAACAACGAGAACCACGTGCTCATTCTCGCGGAAGAGCAGAATGCGGACAATTCCGCCTGGCATATTGTATTTTATGCTGTTTTCAGCGAGGTTAAAAATAATGCGGTAGACGAGGTCTTCGCTGCCGCTGATATAGCAGCTGTGCTGGAACTCCGTCGAAATGGTTACGCGATATTCCTTTGCAAGTGGTGAGAGCAGGTGCATCGTTTTTTCAGCGACGTGCCGCAGATCCAGCTTATCCTGAGATATGCCGATTCTGCTGTCTATCTTTGTCAGGCTTAGGAGCTTTTCCGTTGTGCGGGATAGACGCTCCGCTTCGTTGCCGATGTCGGTGACAAATTCGAGCATCGTGTCACTGTCCATGTTTTGGGAATTTACTATGCTGTCCGATAAAAGTCTAATTGAGGCGAGCGGGGTCTTTAACTCGTGGGACGCGTCCGAAACAAAGCGTCGCCGCAATTCCTCAGTATCCTTGAGCCTTTTCGTGAGGCTGTTGAATTCCCGTCCAAGCTCGGAAAGCTCGTCCTTGCCAGCTGCCTTTATCTGGTAATCATAATCTCCCTCAGAAACGATACGGGTCGCCCGAACAAGCTCCGTGATGCGGAGCGTCAGCGCCCTGCTGAAAATAAACATGAGGATAACGGCAGCCACTCCGAGCACCAGTGTAATGTTGCGTAGGTTCTTCTGGATGCTTGTAATGAGCTGTGCCTGTGTCGAATCGTACTCATAGAGGTAAACGGCTCCTATCGTGTCACCGCGGTTTTTTATTGGCATTGCTTCGCGTGTCATGAACGCCTTGCCGTCATAGACCGAATAGCAGACAATTTCGCCGTCCAACGCGCGCCCAACCTCGGAAAATAAGGCGAAGCTGCCCAATCCTGAGCCGAGCTCCGCGGTGTCGTAAAGGATTTTTGCGCTGGAGTCCGTAACAATAACGCGGGTCAGAGAGCGGAGATCAAGAAAGCTCATGACTTCCTGCACAGTGTCGCCCGTGAGCTCATCCGAAGCGGAGAGTGCAGAGCTCATTACATTTGCCTGAGTCTGAAGGGAATTCTGTTTCGAGGTAAAAACCAGATCGCGGGAAACGATGGTGGGATAAGTGTTGAGCATCATCATGAGCCCCGCGATGAGAACGAGAAAGGTCAGGGCAAATTTGAGCTGGACGCTGTTTATGAATGCTTTTACGCCTGGCAGCCTTTTCATGAGCTTTACTCCCAACGGTTCCTTGTGTCAGCGGATATGATTAAAATATTTTATTTCAAATTGCGAAATTTGTCTATATCAAGTTTCCGCCTTATCAGTCTTCACCGAAGTAATAGCCCACGCCCCATTTCGTGTTGAAGCACTTGGGATCGGCAGGGTCAATTTCCAGCTTTTCGCGGAGTCTGCGGATATGCACATCAACTGTGCGCACATCTCCTTGGTAATCGATGCCCCAGATAAGGTCAAGCAGTCGCTCACGGCTGTATACCTTGCCGGGGTTGCGCATGAGAAGCTCGGCAAGGTTGAATTCCTTTGCTGTGAGCTCCACTAGGATGCCTTCTTTTCTAGCGACGCGGCGGGAAATATCGATTGTGATATGTGCTCTGGTCAGGCGTTCGTCCTTCCCGTCAGCGTTCTGGACTGTGCTGCGTCGCAGGAGCGCGCGAACTCTTGCCTTGAGCTCAAGTATGTTGAAGGGCTTTGTGATATAGTCGTCCGCCCCGTACTCAAAGCCGATAAGCTTATCGGTATCCTCACTTTTTGCGGTGAGCATGATAACGGGAACGGTGGAGAATTCGCGCAGCTGCATGCAGACCTCAAGCCCGTCTAGTTTGGGCATCATAAGGTCCAGAACGATAAGGTCATAATCGGTTGATTTGGCCATTTCAACGGCTGTTTCGCCGTCGTAGCAGCAATTGACCTCATAGCCTTCGTTTTCAAGGTTGAATTTTATTCCCTTGACGAGCGTTTTTTCATCATCCACGACAAGTATTCTCATTTGCTGATCCTCCGGCTTTCAGTCTGTTGTAATAAGATTTTTAATTTCTTCGAATGTTCTTGCGCCGATGCCTGAAACACTCATAATTTCGTCAGTGCTTTTAAAGGGTCCGTATTTTTCGCGGTAGGCGATTATTCTCTCGGCAATCTTTTCTCCAATTTCCGGAAGGGCAGAAAGCTCCTGAGCGGTTGCGGTGTTGATGTTCACTATCGTCGGCACCAGACTTGCTGATGATGGGAAAGCCTGTGAAGCGTAATTTTCAGCTGTTTCTGTGTGCTGCGTAGAAACGGACACGGTGACGCCCACGTCTTTGCCCGGCAGGGAGAAAACGACTGTCAGAGCGATAAAAATTACTGTTATGATAATTGCGGCAATCTCCGCTTTTGAGAGCTTCAAACGATCTTCCCCCTACTGCCGCTTGCCCCGGCGCAGATATTTAGAGTTGATTTTCAAGGGATTAGTCCGTATAATGAATAAAGTTTCGAAAGTATTATATACAATATAACATATTTTTCCGGAGATGCATATGAAAAAGTCAAAGATTTTATCTTATATTTTAGTATTTGCCCTGATATCCGCGATGCTTATGCCGAGCTCCGCCGCGGCGTTAACGGATCCTGTGACGAACGCGAAAGCAATCGTTCTTGTCGACACATCGACAGGAAACATCCTTTTTTCTAAAGCACCGGATGAAAAGGTGTATCCCGCCAGCACAACGAAGATAATGACCGCGCTGCTCGCTATCGAGGCAATCGAGAACGGAAAAGCTGCTCTTACGGATTCAGTGACCGCGGGAAGCGATATTTTGAAGGGACTCAGTGAGGACGGGAGCACTGCCGGAATCGTTCCGGGAGAAACGATGACGCTTGAAAGTCTGCTTTACTGCACGCTGATTTCCTCTGCGAACGAGGCCTGCAACATAATTGCGGAGCATATCGGAGGAGATGTTCAGACATTTGTCGGCATGATGAACTCGAGAGCCAAGGAGCTTGGCTGCACCGGAACTAATTTTACGAACACACATGGTCTTCCGGATTATAACCATTACACAACGGCTACTGATCTTGCCAAGATTTCTCTTGAGGCCTATACACATCCTCTTTTTATGGAAATCTGTAACACTGTTACAAAATCTATTCCTGCGACTAACATATCGGGAGAGCGGATAACAAGCAATACGAACGGGCTCATTAATAACGACTCGGAACTTTATCCGGGCTATTACTACGAGTATGCGAAGGGAATGAAGACAGGTCACACCAAAGACGCGGGGTATTGCCTTGTTTCATCGGCGACCAAGGACAACGTTTCGATGCTCTGCGTGGTAATGGGCGGCATAGCAATCGAAAAAGTGGAAAAAGTCGAGTATACAAATTTTACCGATTCTATCGCTGTTTATAACTGGGCCTTCGAGAACTTCAGCTACCGAGACATAATTGAAACGACCGACATGGTCAAAGACGTATCTGTGAAAATGGGTCAGGATGCAGATTATGTGACTGTACGTCCCGCAACGGCTGTAAAAGCCCTTATGCCGAACGACGAGGACATTTCAAGCTTTGAACAGCAGATAACGATCTATTCTGAGAAAAACGGTGAATTGCTCTCGGCACCGATTGAAGCAGGCGCAGTCCTTGGCGAAATCAGCATTTCGCGCGATGGCGTGATTTTCGGTACCTCAAAGCTTGTGGCCTGTTCGTCTGTTGAGGTGAGCTATTCTCAGCTCATCAGGGCGAAGGTCGGAACAACGCTAACGAACCCCGCAGTAATCATTTTTCTGCTGTTAGTCTTCGGGCTTCTGGGGACTTACATATTCCTCGTCATGCGATACCGTAGGTCGAAAAAAAAATATATGAAGGAAATGGAAATGCGCCGCAAGGCGAGAGAAAAGACGCTTGCCGACCGCCAAACTGGTAGGAGCGCGGCTGCTCCGCGTGCTCGGCAGACTTCAGCGCAAAGCGATTCCGATGATGCATACAGGGGCGAGGGCTTAATGCCTGCGTCCGAACGTCAGGGCAGAAACGAGAGCCTTGCCGAGTTGGAATCAAAGGCCGAGCGCGAATATTTTGACGAATTCTTCGGAAGAGATAAAAAATAGACCGCTTTAATAGCGGCTGATGCGTATAATGCGTAGGAGGTCATCATGAAAAACATTTTTGCTTTTATCGGAGCGGGGAACATGGGCGGAGCCATCATCGAGGCCGTCTGCAGAAAAGTCGCGCCAGAAAACGTATTTATCTATGACAGAGACGAAAAAAAGGCGGCGGAGCTTTCTGAAAAGACCGGATGCAGTGTCGCAAAAAGCGCGGAGGAGGCTGCAATAAGCGCGCACTTCGTGTTTCTCTGCGTGAAGCCGAACGTCCTTCACGACGCATTGAGAGCTATTTGCCCAGTTTTGGGCGGAAAAGTTATTATTTCAATCGCGGCAGGAGTGGCGAAAAGCTCTATTAAGGCTGTCCTTGCGGAGGCGGGACTCGATTTACCAATAGTTCGGCTCATGCCGAATACGCCTGTTGCGATCGGAAAGGGAATGATTCTTGTTTCACCGGACAAGGACGTATCCGATGAGGATGTTGCGCTTCTTCTTGAAGCGCTCGAGCCCGGCGGGCTGACCTCAATTATTGACGAGAGCTACATTGACGCGGCGACACCGGTTTTTAGCTGTTCGCCCGCTTATGTTTATATGTTCATCGAAGCACTTGCGGACGGCGGCGTTATGGCAGGGGTTCCGCGCGACAAGGCGCAGAGCTATGCCGCCCAGGCTGTCCTCGGAGCCGCAGCAATGGTGCTTGAGACCGGAAAACACCCAGGGGAACTCAAGGACGAGGTATGCTCGCCCGGCGGCGCGACCATAGTCGGAGTCGAGGAGCTCGAAAAGAGAGCTTTCCGCGCTGCAGTTGCTTCAGCTGTTTATGAGGCTTACAGGAAGACGACAAGTCTGGGTAAATAAAGTATTCCGAACAATTTGAAATTTGTGCTTTTTTAGCGCGAATTAGCTTAAACCGCCGTGAGAACCTTCTCACGGCGGTTTAATATTGTTGTCTAAAGTTTTTTCATTTCGGGCAGGGAATCGTCGTTTTTGATCCAGTCTGCCACGTTTATGGTTTCGATTTCGTTACTGACGGTACGGCAGACGATTTTTTCAATGCCTGCGTTAAGTATGAATCTGCGGCAGAGCGTGCAGGGTGCGGCTGTTATTAGCTCGTTCGTTTTCGCGTCCCGCCCAACAAGATAGATTGAAGAGCCCAGCATGTCTCTCCTTGAGCAGGAAATGATTGCGTTCTGCTCAGCGTGTACGCTCCGGCAAAGCTCGTAGCGCTCACCTGCGGGGATGTTGAGGTGTTCGCGTGTGCAGTAGCCCAGATCATTGCAGTTTTCGCGACCTCTAGGCGCGCCGTTGTAGCCGGTTGAGATGATTTCGTCCGCCTTGACAATTATTGCGCCATATTTTCTTCGAAGGCAGGTGGAGCGGTTCAGCACAGCGTCCGCTATACCGAGGTAGTAGTCGTCCTTACTTGTTCTTTTGTCCATATTGTTCCTCCAAATCGTTTTCTCTGTCGCTTTTTTAATATACCACAACCGTCGTTCTGAGAGGGATGTTGTTATAGATATACAGGATATCCGCATCATACATTCTGACACAGCCGTGGCTGACGGGGTAGCCTATCGATGAATCGGAGAGAGTGGTAGTGCCGGGGTAATAGAGACGGGAATGGAAAGCGTAGCCTGTGTTGTCCTTGAAGCCGACGACGGGTTTCACCGTGTAGGTCGAGGTTGTCCAACCATTCCAAGCTTTATAGGTGGTTTTCCATTCGCCGATGGGTGTGCCGCGCCCCGGAGCGCCAGTTCCGACGATGCAGCTATAGATGAGATCCCAGTTCCCTGTGCTGCCTTTGAATATATTGACTCTCTGCATGGAAAGATTTATCCAGATGATATAATCCGTGGAGCTGGAGTAATCCTTTGCGTTTACCCAGGTCTCTTTTTCAGATTCCTCATAGTCATGCTCCTGAGCCCATTTGAGGGTGTAGTTGCCGGTGTAGCCGAGCGTCACGAGCTCTTGGACTCGATCTATTTCCGCTTGACCGCTGTTATCCGTCACGCACTCGGCTATGAGGCTTATCGTGCAGCCTGAAGCGTTGACGTTAAGATACGCGACATTTCCCGTCCCGTCAAGGGTGTTTTTGCGCCCAGAGAGAGTGATGGTATCAGATGTTCCGTTCACGGTCATGATGTTATTCTGGCCGTTGAGTTCTGCGCGCGTCATTACGTTATCCTTATAGAGGACAAAGGCGTTATCGGAACCCGGGACATCAACGGACGTGACAACGCCGGTGGAGAGCTTGTTGACAGTGTTGTAGCTTCCCGAAATACTCACCGTGGACAGGTCTTTGCAAGAAATAGAGAGCCAGTTCGAATTGCCGGCTACGTCTATGGCTTCCAGATTTTCATCGCTTTTTAGACTAATTTTGTTCAGTGTGCCGCCGACGGAAAGTGAGCATCCGGTCGAAATTACTGCTTCAATATCGTTCTCGTTTCCCGAAACTTCTGTTTTGCCGAGGTAAACAGCTCCATCAGCTGTTTTTATAGTGTTCTTCATGCCCGCGACTTTCATCACTGAGATAGACGCGCCGGACGAGAGTGTGACTGTGTTGCCGCTGCCGGTAATCACGAGGCTGTTGTGCTCGCCGGAAATACTAACAGACATGTTGTTCCCTGTGAGTTCTATTTTATCGATGCCTGAGCCGACGCTCATCCCATTGCAGGACTCGAGGCGGAGCACCCCAACTTTCGAGCCGAGGTCGCCGCCAAGGGACGAACTCCCTTTGCCGACTGCAACGACAAGACTTGAAATGTCGGAGCCGCCGCTGAGATAAAAGCTCGTAAGCTCGTTATTTCTCAGGGTTACGGTATCGGCTTTGACACCGATAAGTGAGACGCTTCGCGCCGAGCAATCGAACCATAAATTGCCTATGCTTATGTAATTGAGTGAGCCGCTGCCCTTAACAATGCTGCCGCCGGACGTGCTTGACGTGAGCGCGCCTGCACTTGTGTAATTATCGGCAACACGGTATAGAATCGTAAGGAATTCAGCGCGGGTAATGCTGCCGTCCACATTCAGCGCTCCGTCAAAGCCCTGAATTAAATTTTTAGAAACGAGGGCCGCTATGGCCCCACGATTTTCTTTGAAAATTTTGGATGCGTCAGAGAAAGGAGTTAGAACGGTGTAATCCGGCTCCGCAGGGACGAGGCTAAAGGCCTTCGCCATCATTGAAAGAGCGGCTTGACGAGTCATGGGGGCGTCAAGATTGCCTGTTTCGGCGGAGATGAGCCCGAGATTAAGGGCTTTACCCGCGGCGTCAAAATACCAGACGTCTGAAGAAATGCCCAATGAGGAAGTGTCTGCTTTCTCTGTGGCGCCGAGGATGCGGCACAAAACAGTTATAATCTGAGCCGCCGTTATTGGAGCGTCGGGAGCGACTGAGGTGCCGTCAAGGCCGGTTATAAGTCCGTCTTCAAAGCCTTTTTTAATTGTTTTTTCCGCCCAATGACCGGAAATGTCGGTAAAATCTTCCCAATTCGACGCATAAGCGCCGGAGAACAGACAAAAAACAGATATGATTGCCACAGCGAGGGAAAAGAGTTTCTTTAAATTCATAGGGTGCTCCCAATACTTGAATTATGCTTTGCAAATGTTAGTTTATAGTATTATAATAAATATCCGCAAGTCAACAACAAAACTGTATCAATTGGGAATAATTTAGTGAAACGTGAGGGGGAAAGCGGTTTGGCGCGAAACTGGCAGCTTGAGACAGACGAAGTTATTAAGTCGCTCGGCGGAGCGCGAAAAAAACTGCTTCTCCAATGCTGCTGTGGACCCTGCAGCAGCTACGTTCTTGAATATTTGACAGGATTTTTCAATGTTTCGGTTTTGTATTACAACCCGAACATACAGCCGGAAGAGGAATATGAAAAGCGACTTTCATGGATGAGGATAGTTGCGGAAAGATATCCCGAAACCGTTACTTTTCTTGAGTGCGAATACAAAGGCGAGGAATTTGATGCCGTATCACTGGGACTTGAAAACGAGCCGGAGGGCGGGGCAAGGTGTGTTAAATGCTTTGAGCTCCGACTGCGCGAGACGGCGAGACTTGCGAATGAGGGCGAATTTGATTATTTCTGCACCACGCTGTCGGTCAGTCCGCATAAGGACGGACAAAGATTGAATGAGATAGGGCTTGCGCTCGGAAACGAGTTTGGAGTGAAGTGGCTGCCCTCAGACTTCAAAAAACGCGAGGGCTACAAGCGCTCAATCGAGCTGTCAAAGGAATACGGACTTTACCGCCAGAGCTACTGCGGTTGTCTATATAGCATTGAGGCGAGGAAATAGACTTATGATGCAAGAATAGGCTCTGCATGCCGCAAACAGTAACGACGAAAGGTGTTTTTTTATATGAAACTCAGCATAAGAAAACTTGTGACCGCGTCCGTCATCGGCGCACTCTACGCCGCGCTGACGCTTGTTAATCCGCTTGCCTACGGACCGATACAATTTCGCTTTTCCGAAGTGCTTTGCATACTGCCATTTTTCTTTCCCGCATCGGCTTTTGGGTTGACGGTAGGCTGCGTTGTCGCCAATTTAATCGGACCTTACGGTGCGCTGGACATTGTTTTCGGATCACTGGCAACACTGCTTGCAGGAACTTGCACGGCGGCTATTGGTTCAAGCGCTAGGAAAAACGGAAATATAGGCTGGGGCACCTGCATAGCCGCGTGTTTGATGCCTGTTTTATTCAACGCTCCGATAGTGGGGGCCGTTATCGCTTATGCATCGACAGAATTTGCCTTTTGGAAGGGTTTTGTTTTATACGGTGCGCAGGTTGGCCTGGGTGAGGCGGCTGTTATGCTCATTTTGGGCTTGCCGGCAATGAGATATATATTGAAAAGTCCGGCGCTCTCGGCGCTTATGTGCAGGACGGAGCAAGGACGATAGGGAGCATTTCTCAAAGTCAGACGATGCAAATACCTGTTGACATGTCGTTCGCAGATACTGTATAATAACTTAGTTTTCTGACCATATTTATTTTGATTCGGTTAGAGCGCGGGAGAGTGTTCCCGCGGACATCAATTTTATCAACTACTGCGGCCTATTTTGCAGTCTCCTCTCAGGATTCTGTTAGAACAAGGCCGTTGTTGAGTATCATACAACGAAAGAAGGTGTACGAAAATGGTTCGTACGTATCAGCCCAAAAAGCGTCATGCTCAGATGGAACATGGCTTCCGTAAGAGAATGTCGACAAAAAGCGGTCGCAAGGTTCTTGCTCGCCGCAGAGCCAAAGGCAGAGCCAAGCTTTCTTATTAATCCTATGACTACAACGTACTGTGAAGCGGATTTAAAAGGCTTTGGGAGAGCGAAGCTTACAGCGTAATACCGATTTTCAGGGCGGAAACTTCCGCCCTTTAGGTGTTTTCTGGTTTTGCTTTGGGACGAAAGGACTGTGAAATTTGAAATTCTCGGTTTCAATGAAGAAAAATCATGAGTTTCGCCGCCTGTATGCAAAGGGCAAAAGCGCAGCGACCCCGTCCCTTGTCGTATATTTCAGACAGACAAACAGGGACTACAATAAACTTGGGGTCACGGTAAGCACAAAAGTCGGAAATGCTGTCAAGCGAAACCTTGTGCGCAGACGTCTGAGGGAGATATATCGTCTTAACGAGGAGCGTATACCGAAGGGAATCGACATGGTCGTGGTCGCCAGACAGAAGAGTCCTTATGTCAGCTATGCTGAGCTTGAAAAAGCATATTTATACGCTTGTTCAAGACTTCAAATTTTGTCTGATTTACCGAAAAGCGGTGATAACGGTTGAAAAAATTTCTGATCTCACTCGTTAGGTTCTATCAAAAGCATATCTCTACGCATACGAAACCCTCATGCAGGTTTATTCCCACCTGTTCGCAGTATACAGTTGAAGCATTGGAAAAATACGGAGCCGCTCGTGGCTCGTGGCTTGCGCTGAGGCGCATCAGCAAGTGCCACCCTTTCCATAGAGGGGAGCACGATTTCTATGATCCGGTCCCTTGACCGGACATAACCGATAGGAGATACCCTATGTCCCACATTATTGCCTACCCGTTTTCATTGCTTCTGATGACTTTCTATAACCTTACGGGAAACTACGGTCTTGCCGTTCTTTTCTTTGCGGTTGTGGTCAAGGTCATTCTTTTGCCGTTCCAGATGAAGTCAAAGCACAGCATGATGCGCACCTCGCGCCTCACGCCTTACATGAAGGAACTGGAAAAGAAGCACGAGGGCAACAAACAGAAATATCAGGAAGAAGTTGCAAAGCTCTACAAGGAAGAAAAAATTAACCCCATGTCCGGTTGCCTCTGGTCACTGATACCCATGGTGTTTATCTTTATTCTGTACAACGTTATCCGCTATCCTTTCACGTACCTTATGGGTATTCCGGAAGCGCAGTTTAATGCTATCAAGGATATTGTTACGAACAATGGTGGGACTATACCAACCGGCACTTATTCCCAGCTTTCGCTTGTTGATTACGTCCATAATAACTTTAGCCTTTTCAATGGCGTTTCGGACAAACTTATCGATTTGAATCTTAATTTTTTGGGAATGAATCTGGGCGAGATCCCTTCCTGGAAATTCTCAGGCGTGGATTGGAGCCTTACATCCAGCTGGCTTCCCGCGGTGGGGCTCTTCCTAATACCGGTTATATCCGGCTTATTCGCCTTCTTCTCCATGAAATTATCAAACGCTGCCAATCCCCAGATGGCGCAGCAGCAGGGCTCAATGAAAACCATGATGTATATGATGCCTTTGATGTCTGTCTATATTGGTTTTGTTGCTCCCGCTGCTCTGGGTATTTACTGGATTGCGCAGAGCGCCCTTGCCACCGTTCAGGATGCAATTCTGAACAAGCATTACGGCAAGATGCTGGACAAAGAGGATGCGGAACGCAACGAAAGATACCGCGCGCGCGAAGCCGAGCTTGAGAAAAAACGTCTCGAAACGGAGAAGCTCAAGGAGTTAGGCGCGACCGAGAGAAACAAGAATACCAGCAAAAAGAAGCTTCAGGCTACGCAAAAGGCTCAGAGCGAGGAAAGACTTGCTTCCGAGCGTGCGCAGGAAAAAGCCGAGCGCCGTGCCGCACTGGGACTTAGCAATGAAACGCCTGCTTCACAGGTTGGAAATCGCAAGTACGCCAGAGGCAGAGCCTATGTTGATGATCGCTTTATAAATCCCGAAGGGGCCGAGGAAGCTACAAAAGCTGCGGCTGAGTTCTCCGCTATAGACGAGGAAGTCGACAGCGAATTTGCCGAGAATACGACTAACGAAAACACGAGTACCGAAAATACGGATGTTGAAGCCCAAAGCACCGACACCGGTGATAAGGACTGAAGTTTCCGCATATGACATTTATATGGGAGATAAGCAATGCAGAATTCAATCGAAGTGACGGGAAAAACAGAGGAGGAAGCAATCGCTTCTGCTCTCCGTCAGCTTAACCTTCAAAGAGACGAAGTCTCTATCGAGATCGTTGAACGCGCAAAAAGCGGTTTTCTGAGGATCGGAGCCTCTCCCGCCGTTGTCAAGGTAATATATGATGTTCCCGACAAGCCATCAAACGGTAACGTTCAGGAAAAAGCCAGAGACTTCCTTGATGGGTTGCTAGGCCGCATGGGAATTAATGCCGACATCGGAATCAAGACAAGAGACGACGGCGCGATTACAATCGAGCTGAGCGGAGCAGGTATGGGAGCTATAATCGGGCGTCGCGGAGAAACTCTGGACGCGATACAGCACCTGACAAATTATGCCGTGAACCGCGGTGCGGATGAGAGAACGCATATCAGCATCGATGCGGAGAACTATCGCTCCAAGCGTGAGGAATCGCTTGAGCACCTTGCGGAAAAGATGGCCGCGAAAGCCCTCAAATACCGCAGAAGTATGGCGCTCGAACCCATGAATTCCTATGAACGTCATGTCATCCACACAGCCCTCCAAAATTACGAGGGCGTTACGACTTGCTCCACCGGAGTTGAGCCGAACCGCAGAGTGGTTATTTCCTGCGAAAAAGTCAAAACGCAGGATTAAAAAATTTATAAAAGAGTTGAGGTGAGTGGCGGCTTGACCGCCGTATAGTGGGAGAATATAATTCTATTTTTGAAACCGTCAGAATCACACTGGCAAAACAGCTTGAAATCAGCCCCGATTCTATTACCGAAAACACCTTGGTAGTTGAGGATCTCGGTGCCGACTCGCTAGACGTTGTCGAGCTTATTATGACCCTCGAGGAGGGCTATAATATCATCATCACAAACGATGACGCAAGTGAGCTTCACTCGGTCGGTCAGATCGTGACTTTCATTGAAAAGCAGCTAAAAAAGTCCTTCTGACTTCCGGAATCTAAAACAAATCGGGCAGCCTTTATTTTAAAAGGCTGCCCGATTTTCTATATTACAAATCAGACGGCAATGCTCCTGTTGCTCTGCGCTTTGAACGGAGATTGTGGAACAGGAGCAGACCGAAGTCTTTCATCAGCTCTCCCATAAATTTCTTCATTTCGGGATCCGCTCCTCTTATGGCTGAAAAAATAGCAGAAAAGTTCTTTCTCCACTCCTGTGTAATTTCAGAAAAGGTTCTCGCGTCGCCGGCGTCTAGCACATTGAAAAGAAGGTCCGTAAATTTCTCTCGCTCGTCCTGAGAAAGTGAGTCCAGCCAGTCTCTTATGGTTCGGTTCATGTACTTGGCTCCATCTGAAACTTCCTCTGTCGTAACAAAGCCGTCGCCCGCGACCTTCCATGAAAATGGGTCGTGCTGCATCACGCCAAAGCGGCTGCTTTCGACCACGGTGTATTTCTTGTGACCTTCCAGCAACATTCCGATGAGCGAGGACTGGGGAACGGTCTTTTCTATCCTGTTCTCAATGCGGTAATAGCCTTCGCTCTCAAGCGCGTCCGCCTTGAAGCCGGGACCGTCATGGTCATATACGCGCAGTATCCTATTTTGGACGGATTGAGGGGCCGTGAAAGCGGAGTAGACGGCAAGATTGCCGCCTTTTGAGTGCCCGCCAATAATCAGGTTTCCAGAGCTGCGCTGTGAAATATCGAGCAGGTATCCCAGAGACCGCTTCTGCGACGGTATGGGATAGACGAATGCCATGTTGAAATCCTCTTTCCAGCCCACGAGAGTGTCATCCGTGCCGCGAAAGGCGATATATTCGGTGCTTTCGGGCAGAATATACGTGACGGCTGAAAACTGCTTCTGGCTGACGAGGTCGAATTCGCTGACAAATGAAACCATCCCAATATCCCTGAAACGTGGGTTCGCAGCGACAGCCTGAAGAAGACGCTTGTTGTTTTTTGGATCACGAGTTTCAAAGAACATAGAGGTGAAATGCTCCGCCTTGAGACAATCGGCAATTCGGACGGGCGTTGCGCCATCCGCCGGACCGGGTACGAGACCCTCAAAGTTAATATAGGCAAGCTGTGACAGGATAAGGCTGTCCACAGGACCGAATGGCTTTTCCACCAAAGAGCTAAACTCCATCTCCGCGTATTCAATTATGCTTTTCAGCCTTCATCACCCCTGACATACTTGTTGTATTATTGTAATATGCTTAGACATATGGTGTCAAGCAAAGAAGGGGACTTCAATTTGTCATTGACGAATACCGATAATAAAGGTACAATTATTTGAAGAAGTCCACCAATTGTTGAGGGAGGATCCGAAATGAAACTAATGGTTGTGATTACAGACAAGACGGATGCACCCAAGGTAGCAAACGCGATGTCGATGGCGGGCTATCATTCAACGGTTTCGGATAGCTATGGCGGTTTTCTCCAAAAGGAGAACTCGATTATCTTGTCTGCTATCGACGATAAAAAGGTTAGCGCCGCGCTGAAGATAATTCAGGAAAATTCATCCGAGAGGATTGTGGATGTACCGTCCGATTTTCTTTTGGGCAGTTTCAAGCTGCCTCCGCAGGTTAAAGTCGGCCGCGCGGTTGTCTTTACGATGGACGTCGATCAATTTATTAAGCTATGATAAGCGACAAGCAGTTTGTCGATTCACACGCTTATATAATCGCTTCACCCGATGTTGAGCGAAGGGAAAAGAAGGCGCTTGATATTGCCTGTTATTTTCTGTGCGAGGGACAGGCGAAACGCCCTTGCATGGAATGCCCTGCGTGCAGAAATGTTCTTGCGGGCTTTCATCCTGACATCATTGACGTTTCAAGAAAAAGCGACGACAAGGGGAACAAAAAGCGCGATATACAGGTGGAGCAAATTAGACACATGGCTTCCGATGCGTATGTCCGGCCCTCTCAGGCGGACAAAAAAGTCTATCTTATTCGGGACGCAGGCACTATGAATATTTCGGCTCAGAATGCCGCTCTGAAGATTCTTGAGGAACCGCCCGAATACGCTGTATTCATCCTCTGCACGGACAGCGCGGAGTCGCTGCTTGCAACGGTTCGCTCGCGCTGCACCGCAATACTGCTTACGGGAGAGAAACTGGGAAATGAGAGTGAGCTTGCGGAAGAGTATATAACGCTTGCGGCAAAGAGAGACGAGGCTAAGCTCTGTACCTTTTTTGGGAAGCACGAGGCTCTCGATACCGAGCGGGTGGGCGAGTTTGTTAGTGACGTTAGGTTTTGCCTCAACAGCTTCATCAGTCTTAAAAAAAAGTATAACAATTTGACACGCGAGGACGCGTTTCGTCTTCTCTCACTATGTGACAGGGCGGATGATTATCTGCGCCTGAATGTCAGCGCAAAGCATGTAATGGGTTTGCTTTGCGTGCTGACGATATGAAATGAGGAAAAATTTTGGTTAAGGTAGTAAGTGTAAAATTTAATCCCCACGGTAAAGCATATTATTTCGACCCGACCAGTATTGATGTCCATTCGGGTGATACGCTTATCGTGGAAACTTCGAAGGGCCTCGATATCGGAAACTGCGCGTTCGGTGAGCACTATGTGGCAGACGAAAGCATCATTCCTCCGCTGAGGCCTGTTATTAGAATTGCGACCGAAGATGACCTCCGCATCGCGAAAACGAACAAGGAACGTGAAAAGGAAGCCTTTGCAATCTGCAAGGATAAGATTGAAGCTCACAAGCTGGATATGAAGCTAGTGGACGTTGAATGCGGATTTGAGGGTAGCAAAATACTGTTTTTCTTTACGGCGGACGGCAGAGTGGATTTCCGTGATCTCGTAAAGGACTTGGCGGCGGTGTTCCGTACACGTATTGAGCTGCGCCAAATCGGAGTTCGCGACGAGACTAAAATGCTCGGTGGACTCGGTATCTGTGGCAGACCCTATTGCTGCAATCAGTTTTTGAACGATTTTCAGCCCGTTTCAACGAAAATGGCGAAGACTCAGTCCATGTCGCTGAACCCGACGAAAATTTCGGGAAGCTGCGGCAGGCTCATGTGCTGTCTGCGGTATGAACAGGAAGCTTATGAGGATCTCGTCAAGAAGATACCGAAGACGGGGTCTTTCGTTCAGACATCCTCCGGTTACGGAGTTGTTCTGTCGGCGAACGTGCTGCGGCAGAAGGTCAAAGTATGCCTAGACAGCGGCGGGGAGCAAGAATTTAAAATCCTAGACGCGGAAGACGTTGCAACTGTGCCCGGCGGAAGACCGAAGCCCGGGGAGCCGCTGCCGCAGGTTCTTGTCGAAAGAGTCAAGATTGAGGAAGTTTCTGAGGAGCCAGTAGCAGAAGATACATGGCAGGCCCCTTCGCTATTTGCGGAGCAAACGGACGGCTCTTCACAGCAGAAGACGGCTGGCGAGGTGAAGGCTCCTTCGCAGTATCAAAGCGGAAGGCCTGAAAACCGAGGAGAAGAGCAGCGCTGGCAAAGACCCGGAAATGGCGGCGGGAGAGGCTACCCCAGACAAAACAATGCGAAGCCTATGGATAACAGGGGGAGTGCTCCGGCGCAACAGAGCGCGCCGAACGGCGGACAGCGCCCTCAGAACACTCCTAAACCGCAGCCGAGCGAAGGGGAGAATCCGAATAAGCCGAAAGACAATCAGAAAAATCAGAACCATTACAGAAAGCACCATTACAACAAACCCAAGCCCCGTAACGACGGACAAGGCAACGGTTGATTAATATAATAGCTATCCCCCGCGGATTTTCTCCGCGGGGGATAGCTATTATCGGGTTTATAAGAAAACGCCTTTATTCGGCAGAAATCATATAGTAGTAAACGGGCTGGCCGCCGTTTATTATGCTCATTTCAGCCGAGGGGTGCTTATCTGAAAGAATTGTGCCGACACTCTGGGCGTTATCTGCATTGACATCCTCGCCGTAGTACACGGTGAGGAATTCGGGGGAGAGGGCTTCGAGCTTTGAAGCTAAAGTATCGACAAGTACACTGATATCGGCATCGCTTCCAAGCAAAGCGCCGTCCAATAGTCCGAGGTATTCGCCGGCCTTGATCTCATATCCGTCGAAATCCGAGTCCCTTGCAGCATAAGTTATCAGAGCAGTGTGGACGTTTTTGATGGCGTCATCGGCATTTTCGATGATTTCTTTTTCCGTCTGCGAAAAAGTATCCATACTCAGCATAGCCGCAACACCCTGCGGTATCGTGGTTGTCGGAATGATTATAACTCTTTTTTCAGTTAGTGGGACGCACTGCTGCGCCGCCATAATGATGTTTTTGTTGTTTGGGAAAACGAAGACAACGGAGGCAGGGGTCGCTTCAATCGCCTTGAGAATATCCTCGGTCGAAGGGTTCATGGTCTGGCCGCCGGTCACGATTCTGTCCGCCCCTAATTCGACGAAGAGGTCTTCCATGCCTTTGCCCGCGCATACAACGACTGTACCGAACTCCTTTTCGGGCTCGGCGGGAGCATCCGTCTTGACATCATTCGCGTCTGCGCCACCGGCAAGATCTGAATGCTGTTCACGCATGTTTTCAATCTTTATTTTGAGAAGGCTGCCATAAGTTAGAGCTTCGGTGAGAACCTTTCCGGGGTCGTCAGTATGAACGTGAGTTTTGATTATCTCCTCATCGTCCACGACAACGGCGCTGTCGCCGATGTTTTGCAGGAAAGTTCTTAGAAGGTCTGCGGACTTTCCTGTTTCTCTGTTAACGATGAATTCGGTGCAATATGTGAAAGTTATATCTCCGGAATCATAACGAGAGAAATCTGCGGCGTCATTTATTTCGATACTTCCGATGTCGTAGGATTCGGGCGTCACTTCACCGCGCAAGCTTTGTAGCATTGCCTCAAGAATCACAACATAGCCCTTGCCGCCGGCGTCGATGACTCCGGCTTTTTTTAGAACCGGGTTCATGTTGACGGTCTGTGCAAGAGTCTCTTTAGCGGATTCGAGAGCACAGGACAAAAGAAGCTCAACATCACTGCCGGTTTCGGCAAAGTCGGAAGCAGCAGAGGCGGAAAGTCGAGACACCGTGAGGATTGTGCCTTCAGCAGGCTTCATAACCGCGTTATAGGCGGCTTCGACACCCTCGCTCATCGCCTGAGCAAAATCGTAAGAATTACAGGTATCCTTGCCCTTAAGGGACTTAGCAAGACCCCGAAATAAAAGCGATAGTATGACGCCAGAATTTCCGCGAGCGCCGCGAAGCAAGGCATCTGCCGCGCATTTTGCTACGTCGCCGACACCATTCGGCTTTTTGCGTCGAATTTCGGTAGCGCCGGCTGACATTGTCATGCTCATATTTGTACCCGTGTCGCCATCGGGCACAGGGAAAACATTCAGTTCGTTTATATGCTGCTTATTAATTTCCAAAGCAGCGGCAGCGCACAGCAACATTTCTGTAAATGATGCGCCGTCAATCGTTTCTCTCAAATTTAAACACCTCCGGGGAAGAATGACAGGGCTTGAGCCCGAGCAAGTAAAGCGTCGGGGCTTTCAGCTTATCTGCATCGAGTCGATATAAACATCGACGTTTTTGACAGGTACTCCTGTCGATTTGGAGACCTTATAGCTGACCTCATTCATAATGCTTCCCGCAAGAACCTTAATGTTGACACCGAGATCAACAACAATGTGCAGGTCTATAGAAACGCTGCCGTCATCATTGAAGCTGACACCAACACCCTTGGACATTGACTCTCTGCGGAGCAAATGAACAAGTCCGTCGGTTTTGGAGCGTGCCCCCATGCCTTTAACACCAAAGCAGTTTGTTGCGGCGTCTCCGGCAATGTTCATGAATACATCGCTGGTAATGCTGATCATACCAAGCTCATTTTCGATTTTTACCATGATGTCGGCTCCTTTCTAACAATGGAATGCCCCCGCGCGTGCGGAGGAAGCCGGTGGGTTCCTGAATCGAACGTCTTGTAATTATAACTCGAAAGGTTAAAAAGCACAAGGGGAAATTTATTAGTGAAATTTGAACTTATTAAACGAGAGCATTATATCGCTTCTGTGAATTTATGCCGTCCGACAGAGAATACTACACTTAATTGCTGCTTGGGCTTTAAGGCCCTTGAGATTTACGAGGAGATGAAACAATGCCAAGAAAACTGAAAACAATGGATGGCAACAATGCTGCGGCGTATGTTTCCTACGCTTTTTCTGAGGTCGCCGCAATCTATCCGATTACGCCCTCTTCGACTATGGCGGAATATGCCGATAAATGGGCTGCAGCCGGAGTAAAGAACATTTTCGGGCAGCCGGTCAATGTTGTTGAAATGCAGTCCGAAGCCGGCGCGGCCGGTGCCGTTCATGGGAGCCTGACAGCCGGAGCGCTGACGACCACCTATACGGCCTCTCAAGGTTTATTGCTTATGATTCCTAATATGTACAAAATCGCGGGAGAAATGCTTCCGACGGTTATTCATGTTTCAGCAAGAACGATAGCGTCGCATGCACTCTCGATTTTCGGCGACCACCAGGATATATATGCCTGCCGTCAGACGGGATTTGCGATGCTCTGCGCAAACAGTCCTCAAGAGGCGATGGATCTCGGTGCTGTCGCGCACCTATCTACGATACGTTCAAGCCTTCCCTTCGTGCATTTCTTTGACGGCTTCCGCACCTCTCACGAGATGCAGAAAATCGAAGTCTGGGATTATGAAGAGCTTGCCCAAATGGCACCCTTCGATGCAATTAAAAACTTCCGTGACAGAGCGAGCAGACCGGCTGACCCTGTGCTTCGCGGCACGAACCAGAACGGAGATATATTCTTTCAGATACGCGAAGCGGCAAATCAAAAATATTACGATTTGCCAGCTGTAGTTGAGTCTTACATGAACGATGTTAACTCGCGCATCGGTACTGACTACAAGCTCTTCAATTATTACGGTGCTCCCGATGCGGCGCATGTAATCATAGCGATGGGTAGCGTCTGCGAGGCGGCTGAAGAAGTCGTCGACTACCTGAACGGAAAAGGAGAAAAAGTCGGACTTGTTAAGGTTCGTCTATACCGTCCCTTCTCAGTACAGCACCTTGTTCAGGTTCTTCCAGACACAGTCAAAACCATCGGCGTACTTGACCGCACGAAAGAGCCGGGAGCAGTCGGCGAGCCGCTGTATGTTGATGTGATTTCGGCTCTTAACGGCACGAAGTTCCGCGATATACCTGTTTATGGCGGACGCTACGGGCTGTCTTCAAAGGACGTCACTCCCGGCTCGATTATTTCCGCATATCGCAACATCCAGGCAAGTCAGCCAATAAACAGCTTTACAATCGGCATCGTAGACGACGTGACAAATCTTTCGATTCCGATTACTGAAGACCCTGATACGACGCACACGGACACGATATCATGTAAATTTTGGGGGCTAGGCTCGGATGGAACGGTTGGTGCGAACAAGAACAGCATCAAAATTATCGGCGACCATACCGACCTCAAGGTTCAGGCCTACTTTCAGTATGATTCAAAAAAGTCCGGAGGCGTAACGATTAGTCATCTGCGCTTTGGCAAGAGCAGCATAAAATCAACTTACTATGTTTCGAAAGCAAACTTTGTTGCCTGCCATAATCCCTCCTATCTAGACAATTTCGACATTGTTCAGGACGTGAAGCCCGAAGGAGCTTTCCTTATTAACTGCGCCTATGACGCCGCAGCTCTTGCGGGGCATTTATCCGCTGAAGCAAAGAAATATATAGCGGATAACAAGGTTCGCGTTTATACAATCGACGCAATGAGGATAGCCCGCGAAATCGGTCTCGGTAACAAGACCAACGCGATTTTGCAGGCCGCATTTTTCAAGCTCGCGAAGATTATGCCCGAGGAAGATGCGGTAACCTATATGAAGGACGCAATACGCAAGACCTATGGGCGTAAGGGCGAAAAGATAGTCGACATGAACATTCTGGCTGTTGACGCGGGCATCCAGCAGGTTCGAGAGCTTCAAGTTCCGGCGGACTGGGCTTCTCCCGCTCCTGACGCGCCGAGAGCTGTTCCGGAGGGCGGACTCCCCCACGCGAAGGATTTCGTCGAGAAGCTACTCGTGCCGATTAACGCTATGCGCGGCGATAAGCTGCCGGTTTCCGCTTTTATGGATATCGCGGACGGCGCAGTGCCTGTAGGAACCTCCGCCTTTGAAAAGCGGAGTATTGCCGTTGAAGTTCCGAAGTGGATACCGGAAAACTGTATACAGTGCAATCAGTGTTCGTTCGTGTGTCCGCACTCAGTCATCCGTCCCTTCGTGTTCACCGACAAGGAGCTTGCAAGCGCTCCGGAGAGCACCAAGTCTGTCCAGATGAAGGGCAAGGGCTGTGAGGGATATAAGTTTGCCGTCATCCCCAGCGTCTTGGACTGCACGGGCTGCGGAAGCTGCGCAAATGTCTGCCCCGCGAAGGACAAGGCTCTCGAAATGGAACCACTTGAAGAAAGACTTGACGATCAGAAGGCTTTTAATTACGCATATATGAATCTATCTGAAAAGGAACTGCCCTTCGCGGAGAACACGATTAAGGGCAGCCAGTTCAAGACTCCGCTTCTCGAGTTCTGCGGCGCCTGCGCTGGCTGCGGTGAATCGCCTTACGCAAAGCTCGTGACTCAGCTCTTCGGCGACCGGATGTATATTGCAAACGCAACGGGCTGTACCTCGATATGGGGAGCGGCGGAGCCCAGCTTTCCCTATACGAAAAACAGGGAAGGGCGCGGGCCTGCATGGTCGAACTCTCTCTTTGAGGACAACGCGGAATTCGGCTTCGGCATGCTCCAAGGTGTGAAGCAGCGCAGAGCAACGGTTATCGAGGAGGTTAAGAACATTGCCGAGGGTTCCGATACTCCAAATGAGCTGAAGCAGGCAGCACAGAACTGGATCGACGGCAAGGACAATCCGACTTCATCGAAAATGACATCTAAGGAACTTGAAGCGATGCTCCTAAAGCACATGAGAGAACAAGGCGAAGTGCGCGAGGGAAGCGAAAATCTGAAAAAGCTTTATGAAGAACGCGACATGTTCGTTAAGCCCAGCTTCTGGGTGTTCGGCGGTGACGGTTGGGCCTACGATATTGGTTACGGCGGACTTGACCATGTTCTTGCCGCGGGCGAGAACATCAATGTCCTCGTTTTCGATACCGAGCTTTATTCGAACACCGGCGGCCAGGCCTCAAAGTCGACACCGACGGGCTCTGTTGCACAGTTCGCGGCGGCCGGCAAGTCGATTAAAAAGAAGGATTTGGCGCAAATAGCCATCACCTACGGCTATATTTATGTTGCGCAAATTAGCATGGGCGCAAATTTCCAGCAGACACTAAGCGCCATAACAGAGGCCGAGAGCTACGATGGTCCGTCTCTGATTATAGCGTATTCGCCCTGCATAAACCACGGTAATAAGAACGGGATGGGCAAGTCTATTGCGACCGAGAAACAGGCTGTTGAATCGGGATATTGGAACATGTTACGCTATGATCCGAGAAAGGAGCAACCGCTTACTATTGACAGCAAGCCTGCGACTGCGAGCTATCAGGACTTCATAAATAGCGAGGTCCGCTACTCGTCGCTTAAGCTCAGCTTTCCGGAACGCGCCGAGGAGCTTTTCCCGAGAGCCGAAAAGGAGGCCAAGGAAAAGTACGATAGATTAGTTCGTCAGAAGACTCTTTATGAAAACGAAAGCAAGGAATAGTAAAAATAGACTGTAGGAAAAGACGCTGCCGGAGAACCGGCAGCGTCTTTTGTTATTACTCTTGTTCTGCAGCCTTTTTTTCCTTTTCGAGACGCTTTCGGGCTTCTTTCTTAAGGAGGGCTTCGATTGGGATTTTTGTTATCTTATCAGGGAATTTCGCGTCTAGGGAGCAGACGGCTGTGGAGCTTCCCTCAATGTCGGGATAAAGACGGCAGTGAACGCCTTCTTCGGGCGGGACTATTCTGCCGTTTCTTCTGTAGAAACGCAGTGCTCGCAGGTCACCTTTTTGAGTGAGCTTGAAATAGCTTTCTCTAAGTACCCAGATGTCGAAAAAAGTGAGTCCTGCGAGTTCGGCAGGAGTCGTGAGCTTTTCGATGACCGTTTGTTTCATTATTCTATGTGTTTCCGTATCAGCACCAACTGGTTTCTTCGACAGCGCGACGAAGACATGAGTTTTGCTGTGACTGACCGAATAGTGGAATTCGGGTCTATCCGGCATATGAGATTTTCCGGACAGCAGCTTTATTATTTTCGGAAGCGGAGCGCCCGCATAATCCTCGTATGCCGCTGCAAGCAGAGAGACTCCGAAGGCCGAACCACGGCTCTTGCTCAGGGGAGGATAGAGGGCGTCGTTTTCATCTATGCCGCGGATATCGGCATAATACAGCCGCATAAGGCTCACCTCCGTTGTATCAAAAAATTCGAAGCTGTATATTGTTGAGTAGTATTGTATCACAATATATTGTGATTTTACACTACCATTTTTTTAGCTGGTGTGTTATAATAGATTAGTTTTATTGTGCGTTTTTGTCCGATTTTAGGGAGGTGCGGTGCTTTGGAGAAAAGACACAGGCTTTTTGCCGCCATAGCCGCCGCGCTTATTTTGTTGTCCGGCTGCTCGCTTACGGGGGTTCACGAGCTTTACAGCCTTCCGCAGGCTCCGAAGGAATATCTTCAGCTTCAGGAGCTAATCGACGATGAGATTGGAGCCGGAAGTGAATATTCTGCGCCGACCGCAGGCTCACTTCGTCAGAGCATTCAACTTGTTGACCTGGACGGCGACGGTACCAATGAAGCCCTCGCTTTTCTTCGTAACAAAGACCTCCAGCCCGAAATTTGCGTTTACCGCAAGACAGATGAAAACTATGCTTTGGCTGCCACAATTTTTGGTGATGGAACTGCAATCGGGCGGGTTGAATGTGCCGACATAAATAGCGACGGGGTTTCTGAAATCCTTGTTTCATGGGAAGTCAGCGCAGAGCTGCGGCTTCTGAAGGTCTATTCAATGAAAGATTGGAAATCGTCCGTTTTAATGATGGCAAGCTGCGCCGATTTCCAGCTCGGTGATTTAGATTCGAACGAGATAACGGATATAATTGCGCTAAACCTTGAAGCCAGCGGCGGTATGGTCGATATGTATACCATTTATAAAAGCGGGAATGTTGCACAAGAATCGGCCAGACTCTCCACTTCGCTCAGAACGGCGGATCGATTCCGTATCTCGGCTATTGCGGACGGAACTCCGGCGGTCTTTGTCGAAGGACCGTACTCCACAGATGACAGCAACGACCTTCTCACTGATATTATTGTATTCGAAAACGGCGAACTGAGAAACATTAGCTGCGGTACTGACGAGGACAGCAGTGCGAAAAGACACTATTCCGTTTACAGCACCGATATTGACGGAAACGGGTCGCTCGATGTGCCGCTTGCTGAAAAGCTCTCTGGCGCGCTTGAATACTGGATTTTTGACTGGTACACCTATGGCGTTGACGGTAAAAGCGTGAAGTGCGCTTCGACCTATCACGATTATACGGACGGCTGGTTTTTTGTGTTGCCCGATGAATGGAGAAGCACAGTCTCGGTTTGGCGGGAAGGTTCAGTTTCCGGAGAACGGAGGGTCATCTTTTCTTCTGTTGACGAGGATACGGGAGCGCTTATGGACAGGCTCGCTGTCTATACGCTCACTGACGAGAACAGGACGGAAAGAGCTGCGATTGACGGTCGTTTTGTGCTAATGAGCAGCGGGACGGTGGTTTACGCGGCAAAGATAATGGATGGTGACGGGGCGCAGCAGGATATAATAGACCGCTTCCGCCTGATATCCTCCGAGTTCAATACAGGGGCACTCTGATAAATGTTGTTTCCGGTATAAGCTGGGCTTTTCCATTATAAACGAAAGGATCAATCTGCTATGAAAAAAGTTCTGGTTTTGGAAGATGAATCCAGCATCCGCAGCTTCGTTGTCATCAATCTGAGACGCTCCGGTTACGAACCAATCGAGGCAGAAACCGGCGAACAGGCGCTTGAAGAGCTCAAGAAGAACCCCGACGTTAAGGTCGCACTACTGGATGTTATGCTTCCCGATATCGACGGGTTCGAGGTTTGCAGACGCATACGCGCCTCAGGCTCTAAGATCGGCATTATCATGCTGACCGCCAAAAGCCAGGAAATGGACAAGGTTACGGGGCTGATGACGGGCGCGGACGATTACGTTACAAAGCCTTTTTCTCCCGCGGAGCTCACGGCGAGAGTTGATGCTCTTTACAGGCGCGCAGGCGGCGACGCCGAGGAAGAAACGGTGTCGGGTGAAATAACGAGCGGGCCGTTCCGACTCAATACACGAAACCGTACGCTTGAGAAAAATGGCAGCAGGATTAGACTTACCCAAATTGAGTATTCAATCATGAAGCTTTTTATAGATAATCCCGGCAAGGCTCTTTCGAGAGAGGATATACTTAACGATGTCTGGGGCAGAGACTATTTCGGAGAGCTTAAGATTGTTGACGTTAATATTCGAAGGCTCAGAATCAAGATTGAGGACGACCCGACCATTCCCTCCTTCATCACAACGGTCTGGGGATACGGCTATAAATGGGGCTTCTGATACAGACTAATTTTTCATTTGCAGGGGATGGTGAAACGCGATATGAGCTTTAAGGGTATAAAGGGCAGGTGGATGGTAAACGGCATTGCCGGTGTTCTGCTTGTCGTTTTCGTATCCATTATCGCGTTCTCAATTGCTATTTATAATTACTACTATTCTACCGCACGAACGGGGCTTGAAAACAAGGCGCAGACTGCTGTCGAGTTTTTCACGACCTATGTTTCAAAGAGCTATCTTGAGTATTACGAGAGCGCTTACCGCTACACCGAGTCCTTCGAGGACAAAGATTCCATCGAGCTCCAGTTCGTGAGTACGAAAGGGCGGGTCGAGGTTTCAAGCTACGGCATTTCCGCCGGTTCCTCTCCTGGAACGCCGGACATCGGTATCGCACTTGAAGATGGTGAAATCAGCTATTGGAAGGGCGTGAGCCCAGATACGGGCGAGAGACTCATGTCGGTCTCGGCACCAATGAAATATGCCGACGGTTCGATTGTCGGAGTTATGCGCTATGTTACAAGCCTTGAGCTGATCGATAAAAGAGTTGCCCAGATTGCGGCGATTGCCTTCGGTATAGGGCTTCTAATCGTCATCATCGTATTTTTTTCTAATATGTACTTTATCCGTACAATTATCGAGCCGATATATGAGCTTACAAAGCTTGCAAGGCAGATTTCCGAGGGAAGCTACGGCATACAGGCTGAGAAAAAATATAACGACGAGATTGGAGATCTGACAGACGCTATAAATGAAATGTCTGCAAAGATAAGTCAGTCGGAGAAGATGCAGACGGAATTCATCACCTCCGTTTCACATGAACTTCGAACGCCCCTGACAGCTATCACAGGCTGGAGCGAAACCCTGATGTATGACCCTGAAATTAAGGGGGATTCGCAGAGAGGCGTCGCAATTATATCAAAGGAAGCCGCAAGGCTTACAAAAATGGTCGAGGAGCTTCTTGAATTCACGCGCATACAGGACGGGCGATTTAATCTTAATATCGAGCAGATGGATATTGAGGCCGAGCTTGAGGATTCAATCTTCGCCTATGGAGAGCTCCTTCGCCAGATGGACATGGAGCTTGAATATACCCCCAGCTCTCAGCGCATACCGCTGATTCCAGGCGATCCGGAGCGAATAAGACAGGTTTTTCTGAACATTCTAGACAACGCTTCGAAATATGGCAAGGACGGCAAGGTGATCGAGGTGTCCTTGGAAAAGCACGGGGACTATGTGGTTATCAAGGTTCGAGATCACGGCTCGGGAATACCGCCTTCGGAGCTTCCGTTTGTCAAAAAAAAGTTTTACAAGGGCAGCTCCAAAGAGCGCGGCAGCGGTATCGGACTTGCGGTCTGTGATGAGATTGTTGCGCGTCATGGCGGAGATCTAATTATTGCAAATGCCGAGGACGGTGGAGTCTGCGTTACGATAAGGCTGCCTGTCAGCAGGTAAAAATGCGGTATAATCTAACGGATTTTACTCGAAAGGAAACAAATAATGAGCAAAAAGAAAAAAGCCGCGGAGGAATTTCGTACCAACATAGGCGGGCAGGCTCTTATCGAGGGTATCCTCATGAGAGGCCCTTCCAAACAATCAATAGTCGTGCGAACTCAGGACGGGCTTGTTACTAAAGAAAGCGAACCGCATTTCATAAGGGAAAAGTATAAAATTTTGGGCTGGCCGTTTTTGCGCGGCATAATCATATTCATCGAGTCGATGGTCTATGGCGTGAAAGCGCTGACCTATTCTGCATCCTTTATGCCGGAGGAGGAGCAGGAGCAGCCGACCAAATTTGATAAATGGGTAGAGGAAAAGCTCGGTTCGGAAAAAGCGGAAAAGGCGCTCATAGGCTTTGCCGTTTTCCTCGGAGTCTGCCTTTCGGTCGGATTGTTCGTACTTTTGCCGACTCTGCTCGCGGGCTTCATGACGAATCTAACGGATTCTTCGATTCTACGCAATTTGACCGAGGGCGCCCTGCGACTCATAATTTTCTTCCTGTATATGTATTTCTGTACCAAATCGCCCGATTTGAAAAGGGTGTTCAGATACCATGGGGCGGAGCACAAGTCGATTTTCTGTTACGAAAGGGGTCTGCCGCTCACAGTCGAGAACGTGCGCGAGCAGTCGCGCTTTCACCCGAGGTGCGGTACGAGCTTCCTTTTTATCGTTATGATAATCAGTATTTTCGTGTTTTCGTTCCTGAGCTGGAACAATGTGTTTTTGCGCATGGCCTTGCGTATCTTGCTTTTGCCGGTTGTCATGGGTATTTCATATGAAATAATCCACTGGGCCGGAAAGCATGATAACTGGCTCTCGTCCGCCCTGTCAGCTCCCGGAAAGGCGCTTCAGCGGCTCACCACCGCAGAGCCCGATGATGGCATGATGGAATGCGCCATCGAAGCGCTGAAACTAGTTATACCTGAGAAAAAGGGTCAGGACGAATGGTAAGGCGTTTTTCACTGAAAGGATTTTTATTAGATGCCAAAAACATATAACGAGATATATATCAACGCAAGGAAAAAGCTCCGCGACAGCGGGATTGAGGCTGCGCCCCTTGAGACAAGACTAATAATAGCCCATGCATCAGGAAAATCGACAGAACAGCTTCTGCGGGACATGCACCTATATACTTCGGAAGCAGTTGCGGAAACGGTGTCAGAGCTTACGGAAAAAAGGCTTGCGGGTGAGCCCGTTGCCTATATAACGGGTAATTGGGAGTTTTACGGTCTGCCCATTATAGTGACGAGAGATGTGCTTATACCGAGAAACGATACGGAACTGCTAGTGGATACGGCAATTACGGCGTTAAAAGGCCGGAAAATGGATGCGCGCATAATCGACCTCTGCACCGGAAGCGGCTGCATAGGCTGCGCGATTGCAAAGGAACTGCCAGCGACACATATCGTGCTTTCGGATAACAGCCGCGCGGCGCTTTCGGTTGCGAAGCAGAACGTGATGAAACTGAAACTGAATCCGCGGGTCACCTGCATAGAGCTTGACGCGCTTGCAACGCCGCCGGTTATGCTGGGCAGCTTTGATATGCTGACCTGCAACCCACCCTATATACCGAAGGCGGACATTGAGACGCTCGACTCTTCGGTGAAAGATTTTGAGCCGCACTCCGCCCTTGACGGCGGGGAAGACGGGCTTGATTTTTACAGAGCTATACTTAGAAAATGGCACAATGTGGTCAGGGTCGGTGGACTGATGATTTTTGAAGTCGGCATCGGACAGTCGCAAGACGTCATGGAGCTGATGCGAGACGCGGAACTAAGCAATGTAGGCTGCGTCAAGGACACACAAGGAATTGAAAGAGTTGTTTTCGGAAACGTTTGATTTGAATAGATACTTAAGGCGAATATGATTGATGAGGTGTGAACAGAATGGCAGAAAAGAAGAAACTTGCGATTACTCAGGTTGGTCAGGCAGATGACAAGAAAAAAGCGCTGGAAGCAGCCCTCGCGCAGATTGAAAAGAATTACGGAAAGGGTGCGATTATGCGCCTCGGTGACGATATACCCGTCAATGTCGAGGCGATTTCAACGGGCTCCTTAACGCTCGACCTTGCGCTGGGCATAGGCGGCGTGCCGAGAGGTCGTATCGTTGAGATATTTGGACCCGAATCCTCCGGTAAAACTACGCTTGCCCTGCACATTCTAGCAAGCGCGCAAAAGCAGGGCGGAGAGGTCGCGTTCATCGACGTCGAGCACGCGCTTGAACCTGCTTACGCGAGAGCTCTCGGCGTTGATATCGATAGTCTTCTAATTTCACAGCCGGATACGGGCGAGCAGGCGCTTGAAATCGTTGAAGCTCTGGTGCGCTCGGGCGCTCTTGACGTCGTCGTTGTGGACAGCGTCGCGGCACTTTTGCCGCGCAGCGAGCTTGAGGGCGAAATGGGCGACTCCAGCGTCGGCGTCGTTGCGCGGCTTATGTCGCAGGCACTCCGCAAGCTGGCGGGTACAATTTCAAAGACAAGGACGATAGTCGTCTTCATAAATCAGCTTCGTGAAAAAATCGGAGTCATGTACGGTAACCCGGAGACTACTCCCGGCGGCCGAGCACTTAAGTATTTTTCAAGCGTACGCATTGATGTGCGACGCACTGAGACTCTTAAAAACGGGACTGAGTCATATGGCAACCGCACAAGGGCTAAGGTCATTAAAAATAAGGTCGCTCCTCCCTTTAAAGAGGGAGAGTTCGATATTATTTACGGTGAAGGCATCTCGAAAATCGGCGAAATCATCGATCTCGGCGTTAAGCTTGAGCTGATAGACAAGGGCGGAGCTTGGTTCACTGTCGGCGATACAAGGCTTCAGGGACGTGAAGCTGTTAAGGAATATCTGAAAGAAAATCCGGAGGTCTGCGACGAGATTGAGCAGAAAATCCGCGACAACGCCGTGCAGCTGATGAGCCCCCAGTCAAAATCGGCGGCTAAGGCCGCAGGACGCGCTGTAGATGTTTCGGCGGACGATTTTGAGGGCTGATGAGTACCGAAAAACAGGGAAATATCATTGTTACCGAGCTGCGCGAAACTATTCAGGGAAAGTTTGTCGTCGGTTTTTCCGATGGGTCGGAGATGAAGCTGGCTCTTGACACGGTTGCGGACCTTTCGCTTTTTAAAGGGCGAGAGCTTTCTGAAGAGGAGTTTTCGGCTCTTCGCTCTGCTGCAGAACTTTCAAAATGTAAAGAGCGGGCTCTGCGAATCATCGGGGCGCGACCTTTGTCGAAGAAGGCGCTTTTCGACAGGCTCGTCGAGAAGGGCGAGACATCCGATAATGCGGAGGAGTGTGTAGAGTGGCTGTGCCGCTTGCACTACCTTGACGATGTGCAGTACGCCGGAATGGTAGTTCGTCATTATGCGGGAAAGGGCTACGGAGCCCAGAAGATTAAAAGCGAGCTATATAGGCACGGAGTTCCGAAGACCCTTTGGGACGAAGCACTCGAAGAGATGCCGGAAACGGACGATAAGGTCTATGAGCTGCTTTGCCGCAGGCTCAAGGACTCGGAGCCCGACAGGGCGGAGCTTAAAAAAGCGACGGATGCGCTTTTTCGTCGAGGCTTTTCATGGGACGAGATAAAAGCGGCGGTGAATAAATATACCGCCAGAGGAAATGATTAGAAGCGTGTGACTTCGATTTTCAAGGGTTTAGCCGCGCATTGGAGGATATTATGTCAAAAATCAAGGTGGCTCTGATTTCTCTGGGCTGTCCGAAGAATTTGGTAAACAGCGAGCAGATGCTGTATTTGATGAACGAGGCGGGAATGGAGCTTGTACCCGAGCCCGAGGACGCCGATACCGTTGTGATAAATACCTGCGGCTTCATCGAATCTGCCAAGACCGAGGCCATCGACACAATAATTGAGATGGGCGAGCTTAAAAAGGCGGGTAAGCTAAAGAGTATAGTCGCCGCGGGCTGTCTTGTACAGCGCTATAAGGAAGAGATTTCGAAGGAGCTGCCAGAGCTTGATGCTATGCTTGGAACGGGCAGTTACGGTGATATCGTCGAAGCCGTAAAGGCCTCATTGAAGGGGAAGCCTTTCGGGAAATTTGGAGATATTGACGCAGCGGTCGATGAGACGGGGCGTATTGTTTCAACAGGACCGAGCTGGGCGTATCTTCGCATTGCGGAGGGTTGCAATAACCGCTGCGCGTTCTGTGTTATACCCTCTATTCGCGGGAAATATCGTAGCAGAAAGATGGAGGACATCGTCGATGAGGCGAAGGCCCTTGCAAAGACCGGAACGAAGGAGCTCATTGTCGTTGCACAGGATATTACGCGCTACGGCACCGACCTTTACGGCAAACGCCTGCTTCCGGAGCTTTTACACAAGCTTTGTGCAATCAAGGGCGTTGAGTGGATTAGACTCCATTACCTTTATCCGGACGAATTTGACGACGAGCTCATTCAAACAATCATTTCGGAAAAGAAGATTCTGAAATACATCGACATACCAATCCAGCATATAAATGACGGGATACTCAAACGCATGTATAGGCGAGGAACGGAAGACGAGGTAAGGACGCTAATTCGTAAGCTCAGAGAGAAGATTCCCGGCGTTGTTATAAGGACGAGCCTTATTGTCGGACTTCCGGGCGAGGGTGATGACGAATTTAATGAGCTTTGCGCTTTCCTGCGTGAGGCGAAAATGGAGCGTGCTGGCGTATTCGTGTTCTCTCCGGAAGAGGGAACTCCGGCTGCCGCTATGACTGATCGCTGTGACGAGGACGAGGCAAAGCACCGTCAGGAGATTGTTATGGAAATCCAGACGGAGATTATGGAGGCTTGGAGCCGTTCGTTTGTCGGGAGGACCGTTCGGGTGCTATGCGAGGGTTATGACGAGGAGCAGGGATTGCAGTTCGGCAGAAGCTTTGCCGATTCGCCGGATATAGACGGAATCGTATTCTTTGCGGGCGAGTGTTCCGCCGGAGAATTTGCCGAGGTCGAGATAACCGAGACATCCGAAGCCGAATGGTTCGGCAGACAAGTGTAATTACAAGGAGTGGACTTTTGATGACTACCGCAAGTAAAATAACAATGGTGCGCATTTTCATGATACCGTTTTTTATGGCAGCGGCGCTGATGAGTTTTAAAGGGCATGAATATGTTGCGCTCGGCATTTTTATTGTCGCAGCAATCACAGACAGTCTTGACGGCTATGTAGCAAGGCATTATAACCAAGTTTCCACCTTCGGAAAGTTCATCGATCCGCTGGCGGACAAGCTGCTTGTTTTTGCCGCGCTGCTGATTTTCGTTGAGCGCGGACAGATGGCATCTTGGGCTTGCATGATTGTTATAGCTCGCGAATTTGCCGTTACGGGACTACGGCTTGTTGCGATGGAGGACGGGATTGTTATTGCGGCGGGTACTTCAGGAAAGGTCAAGACAGCCTTATCAATCGTCTGCTCTTGCATAATGCTCCTTCCGCACGACTTTGTTACTTACCCTTGGTGGCGAACGGTCGACTGGATAAATGTTGTAATCATAGTTCTGGTAACCGTTTATTCAGGTGTCGATTACTTCGTGGCGAACAAAAAGGTGCTGAATACAAAGGATTGACACGCTTTTTACTTCGTGGTAATATAATGGCACAAAACTTGATATGGCTGTGAACGGGAAAAGTAAAACGTATTCGCGCTGTAGAGATTTGCCGTCTAGGCTGAAAGCGGCAATAACGCAGGAATGTTTGAAGTGCGCCCCGGAGCCGAGGGAGGAGGAAATGCTTCCCCGTTTGAGCCGCGTTAAGGTTACGACCCGGTGCTTGCCGGTGAGTTATAAATGAGAGTGGAACCGCGAAGTATATTCGCCTCTCACGGACAATTGTCCGTGAGAGGCGTTTCTGTTTTTTGGAAGGAGAAGAGATATGTTTGGAAATTTGAAAGAACTGGTCGGGGCTTATAAGGCGAGAGATCCGGCAGCACGCTCGACATTGGAGATACTGCTACTATACCCAGGCCTGCGTGCGACCTTATCACATAAGAGAGCAAACTATTTTTACAGGCACGATATGAAGTTCATCGCTAGGTGGATATCGCAGGGTTCACGCAGAAGGACAGGAATTGAGATACACCCGGGAGCAACTATCGGAAAGCGACTGGTCATCGACCACGGTATGGGTATCGTTATCGGCGAGACGGCAGAAATCGGCGACGATGTGCTGCTATATCAGGGAGTGACCCTCGGCGGCACCGGCAAGGACACTGGAAAGCGTCATCCGACTATCGGGAACAATGTACTCATCGGGTCCGGAGCCAAAGTGCTTGGACCGTTCAAGGTGGGCGACAACTGCCGCATTGCGTCAAACGCCGTTGTGCTAAAGGAGGTTCCGCCAAACAGTACCGCTGTTGGAGTTCCCGCGAGGATAGTCCGCATTGACGGGCAAAAAACTAACTTCGCAGGAGATGTCGACCAGATTAGCGTCACAGACCCCATTGCAAACGAACTGATTTCGCTGCACGAGCAGATAAACACTCTGCTTGATAAAAGGGCAAAAGGCGAGTAAAATAGAGAAAGCCAAGTTTTGGAGGATTGATACGAATGAGACTGTTCAACTCACTGACAATGCAAAAAGAAGAGTTTGTGCCCATCGAGGAGGGCAAGGTTAGTATGTATGCCTGCGGCCCGACGGTTTATAACTATATTCATGTCGGAAACGCAAGACCGCTTATAATGTTCGACGTGCTGCGGCGTTATATGGAGTACCGCGGGTATGAGGTTAAGTTCGTTCAGAACTTTACCGACGTTGATGATAAAATAATCAAGCGAGCGAACGAGGAAGGCATCACTTCAAAAGAGGTCTCCGAAAAATACATTGAGGAATACTATAAGGACGTTCACGGGCTGGGTGTTCGAGAGGCGAGCATCCATCCGAAGGCGACCGAGAACATCGAGCAGATTATAACGATGGTAAAGACGCTTATTGAAAAAGGGTACGCCTATGAGGCAAACGGGGACGTTTATTACCGCACTGTAAAGTTCGGTTCCTATGGGAAGTTGAGTCATCAGCCACTTGAGGATTTGCAGGCGGGCGCGAGGATTGATGTGACGGACATCAAGGAGAACCCGATGGACTTTGCGCTTTGGAAGGCGGCAAAGCCCGATGAACCTAGCTGGGAGTCACCCTGGGGCAACGGCAGACCCGGCTGGCATATCGAATGCAGCGCGATGAGTAACCGTTATCTTGGCAAAACAATTGATATTCACTGCGGCGGACAGGATCTTATCTTTCCGCACCATGAAAATGAGATTGCCCAGTCTGAAGCGGCGAACGGCTGTAAATTCGTAAACTACTGGATGCATAACGGCTTCATAAGCGTCGATAATAAGAAGATGAGTAAGTCGCTGGGGAACTTTTTCACAGTCCGCGAGGCGGCGGGGGCTTACGGCTATGATTCTATCCGTATGTTCATGCTCATGAGTCATTATCGCAGCCCTCTGAATTATTCGGGCGATATTCTGATGCAGGCGAACAGCGCGCTTGAGCGTCTTTCCACCGCGAGAGCGAATCTCGATTTCTTCGCTGAAAATGGCGTTGACGGCGAGATGACGGGTGAAGAGAAGAAGTTTGCCGAGGGACTTGACAGATACCGCGAGCGTTTTTGCGAAGTCATGGATGACGACCTCAACACTGCGGACGCGGTCGCAGTAATTTTTGAATTTGTGCGCGAAATTAACGCTGCGGTGAGCCCTGCTTCGAACCCCACCAAGGCGCTTGCCAAGACCTGCGCCGCCATATATGATGAGCTTGCAGGCGTTCTTGGACTGCCGATTACTAAGCCCGAGGAGGACATCGGCGCTGAGGTTGAAAAGCTGATTGAGGCCCGGCAGGAAGCGAGAAAGGCCAAAAACTATGCGGAGTCCGACCGTATCCGTGACGAGCTGAAGGCTAAGGGTATTGTGCTCGAAGATACACCGCAGGGCGTTAAGTGGAAGCGAGCATAACATGGAGCATAACTTTTAATTTAGGATAATACAGACAGAAAGCCGCCGAAAATGCAAGTGTTTTCCGGCGGCTTTTATAGTAATTGTGTTTTTACAAAAGTTTAGTTCCTGTTTAAGCTGTTGGCTATAGTATCATATATAAAGCATATCATAACTACCCTGTAATGAAAATATTGGGGCAGGCAAATTGCTTTCCGTTAATTCACAGGGCAGGAGAGCGTTAAACTTGGAATGCTCTATGATGAGAAAGGAAAATGGGCTTGCTCAACGAGAATATTACAAAAGAAGAACAAAACGAAATGATACTGGCTAATACGGCCGAGGAACTGGTCATAATGACGGTCAATGAAGTCATTTCAAAAATCGATATGTGCTCCTGCGACATTTGCAAACTCAATGCCTGCGCTATAGCGCTCAATAAGCTTGAGCCTCACTATGTAACTACTACGAGAGGCAAATTGCTGGCAAAAATTATTACCGAAAAGATGAACTATCACACGGAAGTGCTTGTTGAAGTTACTAAGGCTCTTTTGGCTGTGAAGGAAAACCCACTTCACTAACTGGACTGGATGGGACTTTTTAATACATTGAGTTGGAAATGAACTGAAGCGTATTATCAGAAATCCTTACTGTTACCATGCCGCCGGTGAGAAGGTTGCTGTCGTCATCATAGAAGCCGCCGTCAAGCGCGTATTCAATTTCATAGGTATCCGCCGAAATCTTTCGGCCCCCGGTGCAGTTTATGCTAATGAAATTCGTGTCGCCATGCCAGTGCACATAGGCGTCATAATCGGCTACATAGTCCCAACTTAGGTAGCTGCTCATATCGGCCAGAGAGTAGCCGGTTTTTAAGAGCAGGAAATCACTAACCTGCTGCGCCGTCAGAATTGTTGAATCGCAATCCGGTGTGCCGTCCGTGAAGGTGGCTTCATCAGCGGCCCTTATTGCGTCGGAGTTTGCGGGAGCCGGAAGTCCGGCGCCTATGTAGAAAATCTGATACATATCTGCGTCGCGCACGTCGTCATAATCGGATAACAGGAAGCCGTAATTCGACTCGTCGTTAAGAGCGTTTTCGAAATCACTGACATCTATTTCCGATAGTGTGGATGGGAATGAGGCTGTTTCGGTGTTCTGCTCTGCGCTCTGACCAGAGCCCTGCGATGCCGATTGTATTGGTTTTACGATTACTTCTTTTCCGCAGCCGGTGAAACAGCAAAGTGCTAAGACAATTATCAGACTTAGGGCTAGAATTGATTTAACTTTCATTTAATTTACTCCTGATTTGGACTAATAACAATATATGACGTTAAGTATAAAAAGTCAAAGGCTTAGTCGTCTGATTTTGGAAAAAACAGATTGGTCTGATTAATAAACATTACTTCTTGCATAAATGAAAAGTTGTTGACATAGACCACCAGATAATATATTATCATTTCGGCGATGGAGTTCGCCTTTAAATGCTTTATGCTGATGACTCCTGCTTTATTTTAAGCGGGGATCATTATTTTTTTAGGAGGCAAAATGCTAAAAATATTTTATGTCGGTATCGGCGGCTGCATCGGTGCGGTCCTTCGTTATCTGATTTCGTCGAAAATCGGCGAAGCACAAATACCACTGGGGACCTTGTTTGTTAACGTTCTTGGAGGCGTACTTATCGGAGTGATAATGGAAATATGCATTTCAACGCAGTTTATTTCACCGAATATGAGGCTGTTTTTAACGACTGGAGTGCTTGGCGGGCTGACGACTTTTTCGACGTTCAGCTACGAGACTGTGCGGCTTTTCAGTAACGGTGACTTGAAACATGGAGTTTTAAATATCTGCCTTAATCTGCTTCTCTGCCTTGGAGGAGTTCTGCTGGGGCAGTACCTTGCGGTTAAAGTGATATAAAATATTACCCCCAAAAACGGTGTAAAGTCGTTGGGGGGTAATATTATTATACGATTGACATTATGCAGCATTTCCTGGCGATTCAGATGGTCCGTGAGATTGTGTCGCTGCCGAAGGACTTGGCGTTACGGGCATTGATGGCACCGGAGCTGTCGGGGTCGGGACATCTGTTCCGCTTGTTGGGTTGACAGAGCTGCTTTCGGACGGACTCTCGGAGGCCTCCTCTGAGGGAGAGGGACTTGGTGTTTCGGAAAGCTCGCCGAAGATATTTGTCGGGCCTGTCAGAGTCGGCGTTTTGAAAGCCTTATACTCCAAACCCTCGTGTAGCGGCTGCATAATCTTTTTCCAGATTTGCGCCGCGGGGTTACCGGTAACATACATGCGGGCGGGAGTATCGTAACCTGTCCAGACGGCGGCAACATAATAAGGCGTGAAGCCGACGAACCAGCGGTCACAATAGTCAGAGCTGGAGCCGGTTTTACCGGCGTGAGGCATCGTACCGAAATATGATTCGGAACCAGTGCCGTAAGTTGCGGCTATGTTCAGCATATAAGTGATGGTCCACGCGGTGTTCGCTTTGAAAGCAACATCGGTTTCCGCGGGATTGTCAAGGATCGTGTTTCCGTCGGAATCTTTAATTTCCGTGTAAGTTCGAGCATAGGTGAAAACTCCGTCGTTTGGAAAAGCGTCATAGGCCTGAGCCATTTCGCGCACGGTGATGCCGTTCGTGAGCTGACCGAGCGCCAGAGGCGCATAGTCGCGGTCAGAATCTATAAGGCTGACGACTCCCAGACGATCTTTCAGATAATCATACGAAACGGAGGGCGTGAGCTTATCGAGAATCTGGGCGGAGACGGTATTTATGGAACTTGTAAGGGCCTGTTGAATTGTGATGATGCCAGCATTGCCGCCGCCTGCGTTTCTTGGATACCAGCTAGTACCGTTGAGGTGAAGATCGGGATTATCGTCGACCAAAGTCGAGGGTGAGATGAGGCCTTGATCAACTGCGGGACCATAAACAGCTATCGGCTTAATTGCGGAGCCGGGCGGACGCAGGGCATCAACTGCTCTGTTGAAGACGAGGTTGCCTTTTTTTTGACCGATTCCACCGGATAACGCTTTTACTTCACCCGTGTAGGGGTCGAGCAGAACAACCGCAGACTGGAGTGATTGACCAGCGGGGGATTTAACGGTCGGGAAATTGGATGCATCCTGATAGATATTGTCCACTATGTTCTGCGCATTCATGTCAAGACAAGTATATATCTGTAGACCGCCATTATACAGGAGGTTTTCGGCGGTGCTTTTGTTGATGCCCTTTTCCTCCATAAGATCTTTAAGGACATCTTCAATTACCGCATCGACATAGTAGCTGTTAATCGTTTGCTCGTATTCTTCATTTTCGCCGCGCTTAAAAACAAGTTCCTCACTTACTGCCTGCGTGTACTGGTCATAGTTAATGGAACCCTGCTCGTACATTTCCTTGAGAATGAGCTCCTGACGCGCCTTGTTGTTGGAACGGCTGATATAGGGATCATATTTTGATGGGTTGTTGGTTATGCCAATTATGCAGGCGCATTCGGCAAGGTCGAGATCCCAAACATCCTTATCAAAATAGGTCCTTGCGGCGGTGCCGACGCCGTTGCAGTTTTCACCGAAAAAGCTGACGTTAAGGTACCACTCCATTATCTGATCCTTGGTGTACATCTTCTCCAGCTTAAGCCCGCGGAAGATTTCCAATATTTTTCGCTGGACGGTTATATCGTCTTCTTTTGTCAAATTCTTAATAAGCTGCTGCGTGATTGTGGAGCCGCCGAAGTCGTTTTTCATACTCAGGAACATATTAACGAATGCACCAGTCGTTCTGTACCAGTCGACACCGTGGTGCTCATAATAACGCTTGTCCTCGATGGCGACAGTGGCCTTGGACATGTACGCAGGTATGTTTTGATAGTCCACCCAGACGCGATTTTCGTTTCCGTGCAGCGAGGCTAGCGCCACATTGTTGCCGCTGGCGTCGGTATAGTAGATTGTACTCGCCAAATTCAGGGTCATGTCCTCGAGCGATATATCAAGATCATCAGAAAGATTTGTCTTGACGTAATATGCAAAGATGCAGGTGAAAAGTAGTCCTGTTGTGATAAAGATGAGCAATAATGTTACCAGCACTTTCAGGGTCACACGCAGGATATGCGTGACCGTTCCCGCTGTCGTATCTGCCGCCGCCTTCGCAGCTTTCCTTACTTCCTTCTTGTCCATTAGGGTAAAACCTCCGTTGGATCATATATAAATTATATTATTTTCATTAAGTTAATGTAACCGATATGAGGATATTATACCATAGGGTGTCAAATAGAGAAAGTGTTAATTGCAGATATATTTTTGTCATTCGTCGCGGATAAATTCGACTTATTAGGGAATAATCCAAATAAATACTTATGTGGAGGTTTGTAATTTGAAAGTAAAAGTTAAAATTGCGATCATAGGAATGCTGGTCGTTTTGGCTGCTTTTCTTTGCGCGTTTGCCGTTGTTGATAGCCTGAATGCGGTTGACGAAGGAGCTGCTGTAAGCTGTATGACCGATAACAAGGTGGAGACCTGCTATGTTTTGAGAGATTATGAGGGATATGTCGCTATTTATGTGGAAAACGAGCCGTCTCGTCCAATGACGGTCACGGATATTCAGGTGTCAACGCTTCGGGAACTCGACAAGACGCTTCTTGAAACAGGGCTGAAGCTCTATTCCAGGGAAAGACTGATGATGATGCTTGAGGACCTGGGCTCATAAGCTTTGATTCTTCGCACCTTTGGATTGATTTTTTTCTATGTTTGAGGTAGAATGTGCTATCGGGACGGTAGATTTTCGCCCCGCAACTTACAGGAGGCACAAATTATGAATGAGGATTTCGGGAACGATATAATCACCATTACCGATGACGAGGGAAACGAATATATTCTTGAGCACCTGCATACACTGGAACATAAAGGCTGCTTTTACATGGCTTTTTTGCCCACTGATATAGATGAAGAAGATGAGGACTACGGTCTAATCATACTAAAAGTCATTGTGGAAAACGGCGAAGAAATATTGGGCTCAATTGATGATCCCGATGAGCTGGAAGAAGTTTATGAATTATTTGCCTCAGTTCTTTTTGACGAGGAAGAGGAATAAAATGTTCCGTGGAGAGGCAAATATTTCATTTATTTTTCCTTTGATTTTTTAGGGCTTCGGTTGTATAATTTCATTAAGGACGGAGACCTTTAAAAAAGTATTCGTTCGATGAATGGGCACAGCGGTTTTTCGAAACCTGCTGTGTGCGTGAGGGATCTTTAAAACCCACATCTATTATAAGGGACGCCGTAAACTACTTCCGCTGCGAATTGCAGGCCTCCCGAGGCGGCTTTGACCGTTCTTGGACGTTGGAAGCAGAGAAACAGCAGAGAGGCGACCCACCTGCAATTACGTGCAGGTTCTTACAAGGTCCCCACGGCAATAGCGGGCTCGGCCGGCGCGAAAGCGCCGGCCTTCTTTTTTTATCACTGCGAGGTATTTTGCAACAAGACACATCAAAAAAACCGCAACTATGCTTTCAAAAAGCATGGCGGCGGTTATTTTTATTCAGTTTCGACTTATTTTTACATAATATTATCTTTTCCGACTTGTTTTGACATATTTCGCAGAGCTTGGGTGCTACGATACGTTTCATCGACAGAGGCACATGGTTTTATTTTGGGTATATCCGAATTATATGGTTTAAGAATTTTAAAATTAATCTTATTTTTTATTTTATGTGTACGCAAACGTACATATTTGCGTCGGCTGTTCCCTATGGGCGAGGAGGGAATAGCTTGAGGAAAAAATTGAGCGATGCTGACGTTATAGGCCGTATTGGCGCTCTGGCATTCGGAAAAGCAAACGATGCCGTGAAACTGGTCTTTCTCGATCCGCAGGATAAGGAACAAATTGGGAAGCTTGACCTTAGCATGGTTTCGGAGATCAAAAGAGGCTCGAACGGGGCGGTCGAGGTGAAGCTTCTTGACAGGATTGCTCTTCTTGAACTGGTGGCGAAGCTCACAGCGCCACAGACATCAAAAGGCTGCGAGGCTGAGAGCTTTTTCACGGCGATGGATAAAGCGGCCGCGAAGCTGAGCGCGGGTGACGCATGAAATTTGAGACCTTCAGCGAAAAGCAGGCGCTTGCCCTAACGTGGTGGAGTGATTCTTCAGCCTATGAGGATTATGACGCTATCATTTGCGACGGTGCAGTCCGCAGCGGAAAGACGCTCTGTATGGGTGTCTCCTTTATCTGCTGGGCTATGCGCAGATTTTCAGGACAGCAGTTTGGCATGTGCGGAAAAACTATCGCTTCACTACGGAGAAACGTGATCGGTGTACTTCTTCCAGTCATGAGCGATCTTGGCTTTGCCTGCGAGGAGAAAATTTCCAAAAACCTTTTTTCCGTTAGCTTCGGAGGCAGGACGAATACGTTTTTCCTCTTTGGCGGACGAGATGAGGGCTCTCAGGCTCTTATTCAGGGTGCGACATTTGCGGGAATTCTGCTCGATGAGGTTGCTTTGATGCCGAGAAGTTTCGTCGAGCAAGCCTGTGCGCGATGCAGCGTCACGGGGTCAAAGATCTGGTTCAACTGCAACCCCGAAGGTCCCAACCACTGGTTTTACTTGGAATGGGTAAAAAAATCGCGGGATCGGAGAGCGCTATACATACATTTCGAGCTTGAGGATAATCCGGTGCTCTCGAGGAGAATTATTGCAAGGTATCGGAAGATGTATTCCGGCGTGTTCTACAGGCGATTTATTCTCGGCGAGTGGGTGGCGTCACAAGGGAGAGTCTATGACTTTTTTGACGAGAGCTTTGTGAGAGATCCACCTGAGGGCGAAATGGAGGATTATATCGTTTCCTGCGACTACGGTACGGCAAACCCCGCGTCGTTCGGGCTTTGGGGTTTGAAGGACTCTGTTTGGTACAGATTGAGGGAGTATTACTATAATTCGCGCACAGAGGGAGCGCAGAAGACCGACGCCGAATATGTGAGGGAGCTAATATGTCTCTGCGACGGAGTTCGTCCTCGCTCGGTGGTCGTCGACCCCTCGGCGGCTAGCTTTATCGAGGCGTTAAGGCGTGAAGGGCTAAATGTTATGAAGGCGGATAACGACGTTTTGAGTGGGATAAGGCTTACGGCGGATTTGCTGAAATCGGGGAAAATCGTTATCTGCCACGATTGTATGGACTCGATTCGGGAGTTTTCGCTTTATTCGTGGGATGAGAAGCGGGAGGGAAAGGACGCGCCGATTAAGCAATTTGACCACGCGATGGACGATATTCGCTACTTTGCAGCGACGGTTGTTTCTCCTTCCGGCGGCAACTTCTTTGCCGCGACCTATGTTGAGCGGGGCTGACAATATTTTAGACGAGAAGGCTCGGAAAGAGCTCGCAATATTTTGGAGGACATTTTATGAGTATTTTTAAACGATCAAGGCTGAAGCCTTCGGCGGTTTCGACCCAGATACGGTCCACTGCAACACATCCCTTTGGTATGCTCGATAACTATGTTCCGCTAGGCGGTGGAGATATAAGGCTTTACAGGGCTATCAGAGAAGCGGTTCCGGTGCTTGATTCGGCGGTCATGAAGATTATCAGGCTGACTGGCGGCTTTTCCGTTTGTTGCGACGACAGAAAAAACGAAAAAGAGCTGAACGAATTTCTGTGCACTGTCAATGTCGGGCGCTCGCAGAGGGGTATCGGCGCGTTTTTAGACAATTACTTGGATTCGCTTTTGACCTGCGGGAGAGCGGTCGGTGAGATCGTGACCGACGGAAACAGGGAAATCGCAGCCGTGCTTTGCGGAAATGTCTGTGATGTGCAGGTCAAGGAAGGCCTATCGCCGCTAGATTTTGTTATCTGCGGGCGCGGAGACTCGGGAATGTTCGAGCCGCTGCCTTTTCAGAATCTTATCATGTTTACACCGTTCAACCCCGAGGCTGATTCACCCTACGGCGTTTCACTTTTCCGAAGTATGCCTTTTCTGACGGAAATACTGTTGAAAATCTACAACTCTATAGGGATTAACTGGGAGAGAGCCGGTAATATCCGGTACGCTGTTGTATATAAGCCACAGGGAGACATTGTTGACAAGGCATATGCAAAAGAGCGTTCCGAACAGATTGCGAAGGAATGGAGCGCCGCCATGCAGAGCGGAAAAAATGGCAGCGTCAGGGATTTTGTAGCAGTTGGGAATGTGGATATCAAGGTCATCGGGGCTGACAGCCAAGTCCTTGACAGCGAGGTGCCTGTACGGCAGATACTCGAGCAGCTTATTTCGCGTACCGGTATCCCGCCCTTTATGCTCGGACTTAACTGGTCCTCGACCGAGAGAATGAGCGCTCAGCAGGCTGACCTTATGACAAGCGAGCTGACTGCGCTGAGGCGTACGCTGACACCCGTAATTGAGCAAATCTGTGGACTGTGGCTGCGCATGCACGGAAAGAACTGCGGCTTTGAGGTGTGCTGGGAACCGATTAATTTGCAGGACGCAGTCGAGGAAGCAAAGGCGACGCTTTATGCAGCACAGGCGGGGAATATCGCCTATGCAGATAAATAGTCATAATTAGTAGAAATATAAGATAACTACTAATATTTTGGGAGGTTATGTTTTTTGAAAATTTATAAGGCTGGAGTGGAGCGTGAAAAGGTGCCGGACGTCGAAACGGAGCTTGAGGCAATCAATGCTTATGCTAAGACGGAGATGACATCGGAGCAGATTTATACCTTTTCAGTGGTGCTCTGCGACAACGAGGTGGACCGTGATTTTGAAAAGTTTTCTGATGAGGCGCTGGGCGCACTTTCGGAGCTTTTCGTTGGGAAAACCGGAATTTTTGACCATGAGTGGAAGGCAACGAATCAGACGGCCAGGATATACAGGACTGAGATACTGAAAGAAAACGGTGTTTTGAACAGTCTTGGTGAGCCCTACGCTGTACTAAAAGGTTATGCCTATATGCTTCGCAATGAGAAAAACTCGGAGCTTATTGAGGAGATCGAGGCGGGGATCAAAAAGGAGACGAGCGTCGGATGCAGTGTGGCAAAAAGAGTCTGCTCCATTTGTGGTGAGGAAGCTCACGTTGGTGGATGCGGACACATTCCGGGACGGGAGTATAACGGAAAGCTCTGCTATCTTGAGCTTTTTGATGTTAAGGATGCATATGAGTGGAGCTTTGTCGCGGTGCCGGCACAAAGGGCCGCGGGAGTTGTGAAGCGCTTCGGCGCTTCGGACAGCCTAAAAGGCTTTGTTTCGTCAAAACAGGGAGGGAGGTTCTTTGCAGAATATGAGGCTTTGGAGAAAGATGCGGTATTAGGCCGCGAATATAAAAACACGCTTAGAAACGAGGTTCTTCGCCTCGGGCTGCTTTGTGACCCTAAAATTTATGAGGCGCTTTCCGAAAACGCCAATTTTATGGGTGCGAAGGAACTGGAGAATTTGAAGGAAGCCTTTGAAAAGCGGCTTGAGGATTCTTTTCCGCTGAAGACGCAGCTTCCCGGAAGAGATAAAACTGTCTCCTTCGATGGAGACGAATATATGGTTTAGGCAATACGGCGGAGGCTGTTTGCAAATATGATTGGAGGTCAAAATTGTGAAGGTAAGTTTTGAGGGTATAGGAGAAAGTGTAGTTACATTTTACAACAGCGCTGTGAGCGCGGCGACGGCGGGAGTTCCCGTTAAAATGAGCGGAAACGGAGAGGTTTCTGCCTGCGAGGACGGAAATCGTTTCCTTGGTTACGCACTTGCCTGCGACACTGATTTCGCGGCTGTTCAGACTGCGGGCTATATCGAGATCGGGTATACGGGCACGGCTCCGGCGGTCGGCTTCGTTAAGCTCGCGGCGAACGGTACGGGCGGCGTAAAGGTGTCTGAAACCGGCGGGGAATTCCTTGTCGTTGATGTCGACACGACCGGCAAAATCCTAGGTCTTATGCTTTAAGACGCAAATTACAAAAGGAGATTTTTATGGCTTATAAATTCAATGAAATAAGACTCGACAAAGGCATGTACGGAGAAAGAGGAAAGAGCTTTGCTCAGGTACTCGAAAAGCTAGATCCCTCAGAGGATTACAAGGGCACTGCCTACGAGGGACTCGACGCATATCAGCGTCAGCTCAAGCGCTTTGATATCAAGGTTCGCGGTACGGGCAGCGACTCCGTTGAGAAGTTCTTTCACACGACGGACAGCGCGGTGCTGTTTCCCGAATACGTTGCGAGAAGCGTTCGTCAGGGTATGGAGGAGGAAAACGTACTGCCCTCCATCACGGCGACTGTCACGAAGTTTGACGGAATGGACTACCGCAGTATCTACTCTGTTCCGACGGATGACGCCAAGAGCCTTCGCCGCATTGAGGAGGGCGCGATCATTCCCCAGACTGAGGTGAAGGTTCGCGAAAACCTTGTAAAGCTGCATAAGAGAGGACGTATGTTGGTCGCATCCTACGAGGCTGTGCGCTTTCAGAAGCTCGACCTTTTCTCCGTCATGCTGCGCCAGATCGGCAGTCAGATAATGCGTATGCATCTTGAGGACGCGATTGACGTTCTCGTTAACGGTGACGGCAACACTAACGCGGCAAGCAAATTCGCGGTCGGCACTTTGCCCATCAGCGGCACGGCGGGTACGCTTACATACAATCAGATTCTTGAGTTCTGGAATCAGTTCGATCCCTACACTCTCAACACTCTGCTTGTGAGTCCTGACGCCATGCTTCAGATACTGAAATGCAGTGAGTTTCAGAATCCGCTGACAGGCCTCAACTTCCAGGGAACCGGAGAGCTGACGAACCCTATCGGCGCAAAGCTTATCAAGACCTCTGCCGTTTCGAACGGTACAGTCATCGGACTCGACAGGGGTTATGCGCTTGAGATGATACAGGCGGCTGACGTTTCCGTCGAATACGACAGACTCATCGACAGACAGCTTGAAAGAGCGGCTATCACAAGCATTTCAGGCTTTGCCAAGCTTTATACAGAGGCGGCGAAGGTTCTGACTATTTAGCAGATATTTTGGCGGGGAACGTCTTCGTTCCCCGCAGAGGAAAGGAGAAGGCTTTTTGGAGATCAGGGATGAAGTATTCGATAAGGCCACGCTCGTTTATAGAGAGGAGCTTTCAGGCTCGGAGTCTGACGTGCTGCGGGAGATGTGCGCCGCCGCGTGTTCTGAGCTTCTTTCGAGACTGAAAGACGGCGTTTTGGTCGACACGATACATGATGAATTCGTGAGAGCCGCGGGCGTTTTGGGAATCGCTATGTTTATTGGGCTTGACTGTTCGTCTTTGGACAGCTTTTCCGCAGGAAATGTAACGCTGAAAAAACGCGGAGACGAGGCGACAAGAAAAGCCGCTCTGTAACTTAGAAATCAGGCGGAGCTTATGCTGGCAGGGTATTTGAAGGACGGCGGATTTTACTTCGGGGCGGTGAGATATTGACGTCAGGTGTATTTGACGGAATTTGGTCCCATGGACAGAAGCTGTTCGCCTATGACGAGGGAGTGACTTCTGGTCGAAGTTTCTTGGGGTTTATTGAACCTTCGAATCTTGTCGCTGATGTTGTGGAAGCAAGGACCAGAGTGGGCTTCGTTCCAAACGAGGAGCACCGGCTTATCGCAACGCCCTCGGAGACTTTTCCTTATGGGACAGAGACCATGATTGTTTGCGGGACGGCGAAATTTGAGGTTCTGAGCGTTAAGGAAATTTATAGCGGGGAGAAGGTATCCCACCGAGAGTGCATGCTTTTAAAGGCCGGGGAGGTGGAGAGCGATGCTTGATAGTTTTCTGGATGCCGTAGTTATAGCGTTGAAGTCTGAAAGTATCAGCGCTTTTAGGGAATTTCCCGAAAAAAGAGCAGATGTGAAAACCGGAGTGTCGGTCAGTGTAGGACTTGGCGACTGTAAGTGCGTGAGCTCCGGCATGGGCGAGTATATTGGAACACGAGCAGGTGAAGGCGGAAGCGATGATACCGAGCTATTCGGCAGGCGAATGGAACTTACTCTCCTGTTTGAGATATATTCGCCCGTTGGTGCGCCTCACGGGGCAGCCGCCTGTGTGAAGTGTACAGATAGGCTAAGAGATTGTATGGCTAAGCTGCCGTCGGGGCTTAAGGCTCTGGAAATGGAAAGCGGGGAGGTCTGCATGGACGAAAAGCTCGCCTGCTTTAGGTGCGTCTGCACAATTAGGGCGCTGGCGTTTCTGGTTGCCGAGAGCGACGGCACCGAAACAGAGTTTTTGGATTTTGTATTGAAAGGAACTGTTGATAGTGGCAACTAACGAAAGACCGGGGGTTTATTCCACCGTTGAAGTATCAAGCACACTGAGTTCAGCCGGCACAGGGAAAACGGTTGGCATTGCCGCCGTTTCGGCTTTGGGCACTAAGGGAGTATGCACAAGCGTTTCCTCTTACGGCCAGGCGGTCAGCCTTTTTGGCGTGGATTGCAGCTTGACGAAGATTATAAAGGTGCTCCTTCTAAACGGAGCGGCGGCTATTAAGGCCGTGCCTGTTGCCGTCGCGGCTACCGCCGAGACGGAGGATTACATAGCGGCGGTTGCTGTGCTGATGGAAAAAGAGGACGTTACAATCATGATCTGCGACAGCAGAAGCACGGATGTATACAGCGCAATGATGTCGGCGATTGAGGGAGTAAGCGAGAACTGCAAATATCGCATCGGCATCGTTGAAAGCGCTGGAATTGTTGCGGAGACTGCGGCAAAGGCTCAAGCGCTTAACCATGAGCGTATGGTAATGGCCTATCCCGCAATCGAAGGAGAAGGCGCGCTTATCGGCGGTGTCGCTGCAGCATTGGCAGGGATAGTCTCTGCCGGAAGTGACCCTGCACTTCCAATTAATGGAGAAAAACTGGCGGGAACGGATAGTAAGTTGAGAATTTTCTCCATTGAAGAGATAACTACGCATATTCAAGCGGGGGTTACACCTGTTGAGAGCGTTTACGGGAGTCCCTGCGTTGTGCGCGGGGTTACGACCAGAACGAAGACTGCAGGAGTCAGTGACACCACTTGGCGTGAGCTTACGACTGTGCTCATCATCGATGATGTGATTCCCGCGGTAAGAAGCGCACTGCGCGTTAAATTCCCGAGGGTTAAAAACACGGTGCAGACGAGAGGCGCCATCCGTACACAAGTCATCATTGAGCTTGAGAGCAAGCTGAAAAAGGAAATTATCGACGCATACAGCTGCGTCACAGCCATTGCGGATGAAATAGACCCAACGATTTGCAATGTCGGTTTTGAATTCACCGTTGCGCATGGGCTCAACAGAATTATACTGTCCGCGCGGATTAGCGTTTAAGGAGGAAAAGAGATGAGTGTTATCGGATTTCCCACAAGCAGTGACATTTACATCGAAGCGGAAGGAAAAAAGCTCGCCGTCGTACAGAGCTATAAGGCACAGGCGACGCGAGCTGAACAGGTTGTTGAGGCCTTTGGAGATAGCGAGCCTGTTGCAACAATTGCAAATCAGCTCAGCTATAAGCTGGAGCTGACAAGGCTCTACGCAACTGACGAAGCAATCAGCGACGGCATCAACTTTCATGCGCTGTCGGATTTTTCCCTCGTTATCGTCAAGCCTGACAAGCGTGTCATTTATACAAACTGCCAATGGAGCAAGATCGAAGAGTCGGGCGAGCTCAGTCAGATGGTCGCCGAGCGCATTACGGTCATTTCAAGCCACAGAACGGAGATGGCGAATTGACTGCCGAAGAAATCATCAGGCAGCTTGAGGGAAATTCTATGGAGCGTCTGAAATGGCTCGTTCTGCGTCAGTTCGGTGTCCTGCCGAGATCAAAAACGGCAGGGGAGCTAAGCGACGAAGACTTTATTGTATGCGGAGCGCACATGGTTATTGATAGGCGCCTGCGCTCCGATGCTCCCTCGGGTGAGGGAGGAACAAACGGCTCTTTTGATGAGGGGCGTTTTTCGCAACTTTCAGGAGGAAGGATATGAGCGAAGATACAGAGATAAAAAAAGAAGAGCTTCAGGAAATGGCAAGGGCCATACTGAGCGAAATTTATGGCGCGGAGAGTGCGCAAAACGGTCTTGAAAGTTTGGAATTCTCTCCGAAGGTGAGCAGGGGAGGATTTGGTTTTGCTGACGGTGAGTTCTGGAGCGATGGAAATCGGCGGCTGCCATATGAGCAAGCGCATGACCTTAAGAGACGAAACGCTGAAGCTGCCGTTTCAGATGAATTTTCACCAAGATTCAAGCGCAGTGATTTTTTTGAGCAAAGGGTTTTTAGGCGCAAAGCGAGAGAAAACGCGGCCGGAGCATTGGGCGAAAACGCCAAGGGGACAGTTGAAAATGCAGCTGTGCGCTTGGGGAGCGTGCCTCAGGCAGATTTGCCGGAAAAGCTCTCCGACATATTTTGCAGGGATGCGCGACGCTATGACGGCGCGTTAGAAAAATATTAATTTAGTCTGAGCTGGGAGGAATTACGGTGCTTTCACCAATGAGATTCGGGGATTTCGTGTGGCCCCACAATCCTAAAATATACGAGATCGAATATAACAGGCGTATCATCTGCCACAAGGTGCCTTTCGGACTTTACACGCTTTCGGATATGGGACGCGACCAACGCATACTGCGTGGGGAGGGTGAATTTGTCGGTGACGGAGCGTATGAGGAGTTCGGGAAGCTCGCGGCTATGTTTTACAGCGATGAGCCGAGAATTCTCGTTCATCCGATATGGCAGTCGGCACCCGCATGGCTTGTCAGCCTTAAGCTCAGGCAGGAGCCCAGAAAAAACTATGTGAGTTACGAGTTCGAGTTTTGGGAGTGCTTTGAGGGTTATCAGCTTTCGGCAAAGGCCGTGCTAAGTTCGGCATCAAATCCCTCTGAAACGGAAACTGTTGCTAAAAGAGTTACATATACGATCAAGAGCGGCGATACGCTATGGGGTCTTGCTAAGGCGAACGGGTTGAGCCTGACTGAGCTGCTTAAACTGAACCCGCAAATTCGAAACCCGAATATCTATTATGTCGGCGACGTCATCTATTTGTCGTAAGGGAGGCGCTTTTTGGATACATATCTTATTGACTATGAAGGGTCAAGCTATAGGCTGCCCGTACTCCTGGAATGGAAGTTCTCCTACGGCTGTGCGTTGCCCTGCGATGCTTTTGAAATTACCTTTATCTTTAATAAATCAATGCTAGATATGCTGAGCAACGCTGTGCGTTTACGTGCGGAGCAAAAGGGTGAGACGGTTTTTTTAGGGGTGGTCGATGATTTTGAGATTTCAGTTACGGAGAACGGCTGCATCGTGACCGTAAACGGACGCGGACTCGCGGCGCTGCTGCTGGATAACGAGGCGGAAGCGGCACAGTACTATTCGGCGAGCCTCGATATGATACTGGAAAAGTATGTTTACCCATATGGAATCAGAGACGTCAGAAAGAATGTGAGCCCTCCGCAGCAGGCGCTCGTTGTTGACAGCGGCGCGAGCCTGTGGAAAGTGCTCGAGAATTTTGTGTGGTTTGGCTGTGGAGTCAAGCCCAGATTCACAAAGGACGGTGTGCTTCTAATTGGAGAAGAAAAGGGTCAGAGCTTTATCTCTAGCGAAAACAGCGCCTTCACTAAACAGGTGCTCAAGCGAAGCCGCTATGGCGTAATATCTGAGGTGCTTGTTAAAAACAAGGCGCTTGGGATGACGGAGACAGTCGAGAACACAAGGTTTACGGAGCAGGGTGGGTGCTGCAGAAGGATTGTCAATGTACCGAGAAAGACGAGATACGACGCGATGCGGTCCACCGGCGAGTATCAAATCGCACAGTCAAAGGCGAAAGAGCTGACCGTCACGCTTACAGTGCCTTCTGTGAGGTTTTTCCGGGTGACACGATTGAGCTAACAGGCAGTCCGCTTGGATTAACGGGAAATTATTTTGTGAGCAGGACGAGCTGCTTCGCCGACGGCGATAGGGCCGGGACGGAAATTGTTCTGACTTCAGTGGAGGGTTGAGAATGTGGCTTTCTGAAAAAAAGGACGGACGAGACGCGGGATACAGTAACGCGGCTGTCGGGATTATCACGATTGGCGGAGCAAAACCCTCTGTTCTTGTCGAGGGCGAGGTGCGCGCTGCCGATGTGGTTTCATCAGGAGTCGGGCGGCTTCCGAAAGCGGGCGATGAGGTGCTACTTATTCGAAGCCCCGACGGTGAGAATGTCGTTGTCGGACAGGTTGGAGCTATTCCTCCGGCTGTAATCGAAAACGGAGAAGTTTACATAACAACTGGAAACGGCGGAGTCATACGACTCAAAAATAACGGTGAGATAGAGCTTTCTGGAACTGTGATTATCAGCGGCACGACGAAGATTACAGGCGATTTGCTGATTAACGGTATAGCCTATCAGCCCGGCAGTTGAGCGGAGGAGGAGACTTGAAACTTAAACTCACAGATGGGAAATATACGCTGGGAGCTTACCTAGCACCGCTTGAGCTTGAAGAGCTGGATGAGCTTTTGCAGCGTGTACTTATGAAATTGAAAGTTCAAAGAGGGACTTTTCTCCCGCTGCCGGATTATGGGAGCAGGCTGTATCAGCTGTCAAGAACGAAGCCATCGAATCGAGAAACTGCCGCAAGGCAATATGTGCTGGAAGCGTTGGCCGACGAAACGGAGCTTGAGCTTTCCGCCTTAGAGCTTTTACAGAAGGCTGATGGGGAAGCGACGCTTTTGCTAACATTTACATACAAAAGCGAATACACGGTGACTGTTGAAACTGAGATTTGAGGTGATTGGGTGAAGGAAACAAACGAGATATATACGGAGATGAAGGAAGAGCTTGAGAGAAAGACCGGAGTCAGCCTTTCCGGCGGCGGAGACATGGCCTTGCGGCTTCATGCTGTGGCGGCGGAGCTTTCCAGCCTCTGGGCTCAGGTCGAGTGGACGAAAAACCAGAGTTTTCCCCAGACTGCTTCGGGCGAGAATCTTGACCTGCACGCATACGCGAGAGGGCTTGAACGCACTGCATGCGTGGCTGCAACGGGAATCGTAAGGTTTGAAACAAACGAAGTAAGGAGTGAGGACATCATGATCGCTTCTGGTACAGTCTGCCTGAATGCGGCGGGAGTGGAATTTGCTACGCTTTCGCCATCCACCATCAAGGCGGGAGAGCTCTTTTGTCTTGCACCTGCTGCGGCCAAAACAGCAGGGAAGGCTGGAAATGTTCCCGCGAACAGCGTGATTTTTATGTCACTGGCGCCGATCGGGGTTGTGAAGTGCTATAACCCCGAGGCGTTCTCAGGCGGGGCGGATATTGAAGACGATGAGTCGCTGAGGGGGCGCGTGCTCGCGAGCTATGCAAATCTTCCGAACGGCTCAAACAAGGCCTATTACGAATCCGAAGCGCTCAATACCGACGGAGTCGCCGCTGTATGCGTGCTGCCGAAGGCGAGAGGTCTGGGGACGGTTGACATAATTATTGCGAGTTTCAGCGGAATTCCTTCGGCAGCGCTTGTTTCTGCTGTTAAAAGTAAGTTCGAAGCGCAGCGTGAGATATGCGTTGACGTTGCAGTCGAGGCTCCGACAACAGTGACTGTTCCGGTTTCAGTTGCTGTTGCGGTTGAGGATGGATATACGTTTAATTCGGTTGCGGCCAAGGTCAAAACGGCGCTGGAGGAGCATTTTTGCGGCTCGCTTCTCGGAAAGAGTGTGCTGCGGGCAAAGCTGGGATATGTGATCTTCGGAATCAAGGGCGTGAAAAACTACGCTATCTCACTGCCTGCCAATGATGTCTCCATATTGGCCAGCCAGCTTCCAGTTGCCGGCGTTATTACTGTGACGGAGGGGTGATTTAACTGGGATATTCTGATTATCTGAAACAGTTGCTTTCACCTCTGGGCATATATAACCTTGAAGAAGGGCTTGGAGCAGAGGAAATTAAAGTGATAGGAAAACAGCTTGACGAGGTTTTTGAAGCTTTGGAGGAGCTTGGGCGGGAATCGGTCACGGCGCAAGCCGTGAGCTATGGACTTGCAAATTATGAAGAACTGATGCCGTATGCTCCCGCTTATATCACGACTGAGGACGAAAATCGTGCTTTGCTTGCGCTGCTGCGTATACGTGAGGGCTGCTTTACGCTTGAAACGCTTCAGGACACACTAAGCGGCTGTGGTATTTTGGCATATATAGCCGAATCCGGCTCCGCACTGATGGTCAATGTCCGTTTTCCGGAAAACAGAGGTATACCCGATGGTTTTGACAAACTGAAAAAGCGGATAGAGGAAATTATACCCTGTCATCTTGGGGTCGAATATCTGTTTATTTATTCGATGTGGCGGGAGCTTATGATCGCATTGACAAGCTGGGCAACTATTGAGGCGAGTGTGCAGAGCTGGCGAGAGTTTGAAATCTATGAATAGGAGAAGGCAATGAACGAATGGACTGTAGTTACGGTGATCGTGACTCTTGTAGGGCTGGGAGCGGCGGTTATCCGTCCGCTAATCGGCTTAAACGGAACGATCACACGTCTCACGGCGGCTGTCAATGTGCTTGAAAAAAACATATCGGGGCTCGCTGCGAAAAACAGCGAATCCCATGCGAAGCTATGGGAAAGAGTCGAAGAGCATGAAGATATCCTGAACAGCCATGAGACTCGGCTCACGGTCATCGAAAACAGAAACCCAAAATAAAAGGCAGTAATTTATGTACAAAAACTGTTCTGAACACCCCGTGATAAAAGAGATACTTAGAAACGGGGAGCCGAGAGAATACCGAGACTTATCTGAGCTATGCGCTACGTTGCTCTTCTTCCTTACGGAGCAAGAATTCGTGGAAATCTGCCTGAAAAGGAAAAAAGCAGCTGCCCTTCAAGAAGGCAACTGCAAATAATAACAAGCCGCTAACGAATGCCGCTTTTTATTCGTAAGAATAAAAAGCGTTGGAGCAAAGCGAACTTTGCTCCAACGTGGTGGAGGAGGGTGGATTCGAACCACCGAAGCGAGACGCAACAGATTTACAGTCTGCCCCCTTTGGCCACTCGGGAACTCCTCCGTATTCGATTTTTTATGACGCTGGATGTGGAGCTGGTGGACGGATTCGAACCCCCGACCTGCTGATTACAAATCAGCTGCTCTACCGGCTGAGCTACACCAGCGCGTCATCAGCGAGATTTATAATAGCAAAATTATGACCTTTTGTCAACATCTATTTTAGCTTTCGAGAAAAGAATGGAGAGACGGAATATGGCAGATATGCTTGAACTTTCGACCCAATATCGGGCTGTTGGTATTAGTTGCAGAAGGCGGCTCCTTGAACTGGAAAGGCGGCTCCGCGACAACTATTCAGAGCACAATGAGTATGAACTGAAAAGAGAAATCACAATGCTGACGGCAATGAGCAGGGACTGCATTGCCACATCTAATTATCTCAGAGCGTACTTCGAAAGGAGAGAACATCTTGAAAGGCTCAGAAGACAACAGGCTGGAATATGAGGCTTTGCAGGAGTTCATAGGACTTGTCGATGTTGGGGGAAACCTTGGCAGCCGCGTCCGCATCGCAATTAATGAGGAGCTAACTGACAGACAGCGCGAGCTTATAAGCCTCTATTATCTGGAGCAGATGAGCATGACGGAGATAGCCGGAAGACTTGGTCTCAGCCCGTCGACCGTCAGTAGGACGCTTAAGCGCGGAAGGGTCAGATTGAAAAAATACCTCAAATACAACGGAAGATATATCGCTGATGCGGTATCTGAATGAGTTTGCAAAAGCAGAGCCTTTGTGTTATTATACATGCAAGTATTTTTCATCGGCAAATCTGAAAGGCATAAAACATATTATATGAAATCTTGTTTTGCAACAAATAAGAAGTTTTTTTCGCTTGTGACGGCTTTTACACTTGCGAGTTGTCTTTGTGCGTGCGGTGTGGAGACGGAAACCTATGTGGATCCGCATGCTGGAATGGTCAGCGTTTCCGACGGTAGGGGCGGTGAGATGTGGGTTACGCTTTATGACGATGTTCCGGCATCCTCATTTGTGGACGATCAGTTTTATCCAGACGGGACTTACATAGAATACAGCGGTACGCAGTATAAAGCGCGCAGAGGCATCGATGTTTCCGAACATCAGGGTACGATCGACTGGCAGAAGGTCCATGACGACGGTGTCGATTACGCAATTATCCGGGTGGGATACCGAGGATACAGCGAAGGAAAGCTCTTTGAAGACGCTTGTTTTAAGACGAACATTGAGGGCGCCAAGGCCGCAGGATTGAAGGTTGGAGTATATTTCTTTTCGCAGGCCATTGATACTCTGGAAGCAACCGAGGAGGCGGAATTTCTCCTCAATTCAGTTAAAGGCTACAATCTTGACCTACCTATATACTTCGATTGGGAGCGGGTCGGGGAGGTTGGGCAAACGCGTGTGGACGATGTTGACGGAACCACAATAACCGACTGTGCGCTTGCTTTCTGCGGTACCGTGGAAACAGCGGGCTATGATACCGGAGTTTATTTTTACCGTTCGCTCGGCTATTATGATTACGAACTGAACAGACTTACGAATCTTATATTTTGGGTAGGTGCGCCCGGCAGCGCCCCTGACTTCTATTATAAGCATACGATGTGGCAATATTCCTTTACTGGGACAGTAAACGGCATCGAGGGCGGAACAGATCTAAATCTGCTATTCGAGGAGGTACCTGTTTCGGCATCTAGTAGTCCTGCTCCAAGTGATGCTTTTGGCGAAGCTATACCTCCGGAAGTGACAATGCCTTGACCAAGTTAATAATTTTTATAAAAAACGGAGCCACCAAAATGAATTGGTGGCTCCGTTTTTTTATTCTGTTTTTTCTTCAGGCTGTTCGGGGATATCCTCACCGTCTGAGCCTTCTTTCACAAAGTCCTCTTCGGTCGCGACCTTAACTTCGGGCGTATCAACGGTGACTTCTGTGAACTCGACTTCAATATCGCAATCCTTTGAACTAAGTCCGGACTTGAGATCGTCAAGCTCTGAAAGAATTTTTGAGATGTTATCGTTTGCCAGTGATATCTCGTCACAGAGTTGTACGAAAAAGCCGTCCGGAGCGTTCTTGTGTGTTTCGTAGTAGAGCTTACCAATTTCAAGAAATGCTTTTTCGATGGTATCCTTTTCTGCACCCAGTTCCATGTTGAGCTTTGCAATTCGGGCAACATCCTTAGCTTTCTCGGCTGCCTTTTCCGCATAACCGCGGGTCTTTCCTGCTACGGTTCCAAGAGTATTCAAAAATTTGCCTTTGAGTTCGTTCATGTCTGTCATAATAATTCCTCCTTAATATTCTCACTATGTAGTATATGTTGATTATTATTCTTTGTCTGATTCATTATCTTCCGTATTTTTTGCGAAAGAAGATATTTCCGCCGCTTCCATTGAATTTTTTGCATCAGCTGCTGCAACTACGTTGACAAGCATGTTGCTTTTGTTGTGGGGGAGAGAGCCGTTAATTGCAAGGAAAGCAAGAGCTATGATGACGCTGGCGCCCGCAAGGACCTGCGACACGCGCAGACCTGTATTGAACAGGTACAGGCTATCTGTACGAAGACCCTCGATCAGCATACGTCCAAAGCCGTACCAAGCGACGTACATTGCGAAAATCTGACCATCGTAGCGCCGCTTGCCGGACTTAGAAAATAAGTGCAGAAGCAGTAAACCCAAAATATTCCACAGGGATTCGTAAAGAAAGGTGGGATGGACATAGATAGTTTTGCCGGTCGCATCCGTCAGCCCCATGCGGCAAAAGATGTCCGTTTCACGACCAAAAGCCTCGCGGTTTATGAAGTTGCCCCAGCGACCAACGGTTTGTCCAATCAGCAGACCGAAGGCTCCGAGATCGAAATAAGCACCAAAAGATGTTTTTTTCGCCTTGCAGTAGATGAGCACTGCAATTACGGCAAAAATTATTGCACCGTAAATTGCAAGCCCGCCGCTCCGAGTATTAAAAACGCTCCAGAAGTTGTCTTTAAAAAGCGAAAAGTTGAATACGACGTAATACAGTCTTGCACCGATGACGGCGGAGGGTACGGCGAACAGCAGCGCATCTATAAAGTTATCCTGCGTTAGTCCGAAGTCTTTTACGCGGCGGTTACAGTAGAAATAGGCGAGCAGGAAGCCAAGCGCGATTATAAAACCGTACCAGTAAAGAGGGAGACCAAAGATGTTAAAAGACATGGGCACATTAATTGCGAATTTATCGCCAAACATGGGAAAAGTGATGATCCCGTCTGGCACGCTTTGCACAGTATCCATTGTTTATTGTCCTTTCGTTTCGCGCTCCAGGGGTGAAACCACCGAGAGTGCCAGCTTTACGGGAGAGAGATTGTCTGTGATGAAATCCCGGACGTCCGAAAGATTGATTTTATTTATCTCTTCAAAGACATCGAGCGGACGATAATCTGCGAAAGCCCCGTTTGCAAGTTCCTGTGAAAGCGAAGAGAATGAACTCAGTATGCGAAGTTGAGTGCCATAATGGGACTTTCTCGCATTTTCAAATTGAATCTTGTCAAGTCCGTCAGTCTTAATTTTTGCGATTTCCGTATTGAGCTCGTTCATCACACCATCGACGTTTCGACTTTCGCCGCCGGCAAGTATCATAGCTGTACCCGCAGTGTAGTCAAGCTCGTACTCAAAGCTGCCGTTAAGGAGCCCGTCGGCATATAAGCGGGTATAAAACGGAGAGGAGGGACCGAAAAGCAGCCGAAGCGCGATTTCACCGATAAGAACCTGACGGAGTCTGGGTAATCCTTTCTTCTCCGGATTCAGCTTTGAGCCAAAGAGAAACTGCGGAGCCGACACCTCCATAGTGGCTTTGGAATTGCTTTGATGCGGAGTTTCCGCTTCCTCGCCGCCGAAATCGCTTTCGGGTACTTCGCCGGGCTCAGAAGGCAAAATTCCGCGTGCCATTGCAATGACGGCGTCAGGATCAACATTGCCGACAACTGCAAGAGTCATGTTCGAGGGATTATAAAAAACCTTATGGCAATGGTAAAGCGTGTCAGACGTGATTTCCGCGATGCTCTCGACTGTTCCGGCGACCGAATCGCGTACGGGATTCGCCGAATAAAGGCATTTTAGTAGGTTGTAATATAAGACATAGCCCGGAGTGTCCTCGACCATCCTGATTTCCTGTCCGATTATGCCCTGCTCTTTCTGAACGCTTTCCGGCATGAAGTACGGAGTGGAAACGAAGGTGAGCAAGGTGCGGAGATTTTCATCAAACTGGCTGGTTGACTCAAAGTGATAAGCTGTCATACAGGAGCTTGTGAACGCATTGGGCGAGGCACCTCTCGAAGAGAGAACGCTCAGAGCGTTTCCATCCGGCATATCGAACATTTTGTGTTCGAGAAAATGGGCGACTCCGGCTGGAGTGTCCAGCCACTGACCAGAGAGCTTAAAGCGTCTGTCCGCACCGCCGTAATTGGTGGCGAACATTGCATAGCTTTTTGAAAACTGCGGCTTGGGGACGATATTTATTTTCAGCCCGTTGGGCAGGACTTCAGAAATGAGGGTCTCGTCGATGTTCTTGAAGTATTCCTTCTGCATCAAGCTTCCTCCTTTTCTCCGCGCAGGAAATAGATAGCGTCGCACTCGACTCCCTTTGCTATTGCAATAACCTCTTTGAGCGTTATTTCCTCAGCCAGAGCTGCAAGCTCAGAAGGTGAACAGTCGGGACCAATGAGCGTTTGATTTAGGTAAAAGTCCTCGAGGGCAAGCGGACTATCCTCAATCGTTCTGTAATCGCTTGCAACGGAGCTTTTCGCGGAAGAAAGCTCGTGAGACGAGACATCGCCGCGCTTAACCGCATCGAGCTGCGAGAGTATTTCCGAAAGGGCGGCGTCGTATTTATCAAATTCGATGCCCGAGGAAACAGCGAGTATACCCTTGTGCAGGTCGACAAAGGAGCTCGCAAAATAGCACAGGGACAACTTTTCGCGCACGTTCATGAAAAGTTTTGAGTTGGCGCTACCGCCGTAGACTGCGTTGAAGACACGGATAGCCGCGATGTTCGGGTCCTCCATACAATCGCCGAGGCGGAATCCGATTGCGAGCTTGCCCTGCGTTACTTGTAAACTGTCCTCAAAATAACGGGGCGCTTCTTCAAGAGAGTTCATGCGGATGTCCGTTCCCATATCAGGCTCCTCTTCGGAGCGAGGGAGACTGGCGAGGCTTGCCTTGACCGCCGCTTTGACACGGGCGGGCTCGGCACTTCCGCAGTAGAAAATCTCAATGGGGGAAGCTGCAAGTACTGCGTGATAGTGACGGGTCAGCTCATTAGCTGTTACGCCTTCGGCTTCCGACTCGGTTCCAAGCTTGTCGGTCGAGTATTCCTCCATTGCGCACATGTTTTCGAACAGGCGCTGTATTGAATAGGCGCGTTTGTCATTAATACGTCCGCGTATCTGTTCGAGCAACTGCTCCTTTTCGCTATCAACATATTCGCGCAGAAGAAGCCCACCGTGAGTCTTGGGCATCAAAAGCATTTCACTTATAAGGCCGGTTATCTGTTCGAGAATGTCGCTCTTCTCAGGAATAAAGGCGTCGTCGGCAAAATCGGCATAGAGGCCGATTACCTGTATCTCGCCCTTTTTGCGGATGAAGGGCTTAATGCGCGCACCGTAAAGCGAGTCCAGCTTTGAGGCGATTGCAGCCATATCAGGTAGAGTCGCCGTTCCGCGACAGAGCACCGCCGGAATGAGAGCGTTTTTTGCCGCGGTTTCGCGGCTTAGCGGTGTCAGCAGATTTACGCTCAGGCAGTTCGTTTTGAATTTGTCCGTTTGCAGACAAGTCAGCACTACGTTGGACATTATGAGTTCGGTCGATGGATTCAAGGTCCGCCCTCCGTTCAGAATTGAAATTAAATTTTCATTGCAGTAACTATACCACAATTAACCTATTTTGAAAATGACATTTTCGTGAATTTTTAAGTTACTGCTGATTGGACTTATCTTCATCGGGGACCGCGCCATTGTTCGACAAAATAAAGCCATTTTCTTTCCCGTTTTTGTCACGTAGCGTGACATGAACTTCCGACCAGACGGACGGGAGCTTTGGGTCAAAAACGATTTCCCCGTTTTCAAGCTTAATACCGAGCAAATCTTCCGTTACGGTCCGGAAAAACCAGCCTGCGGAGCCGGTGTACCAGCTCCAGCCGGCTTTCCCGGGGCAGTCGGGATTACCTGAAATATCCGCCGAAAGAACATAGGGCTCCGCCTCGTAATTCACGAGGTCGCGACTCTCGGGCAATAGGGCTTCTATGAGCCGGAAGGCTTCGTCGGAACGGTTTTCGAGCAGCAGAGCCATCGCCAGCCAGACCGCGCCGTGAGTGTACTGTCCGCTGTTTTCACGGAAGCCGGGACCGTAACTCTCGATATAGCCCGGGCTCGGCTCAGCGTCCTCGAAGGGAGGGTCGAAAAGGCGAATGATTCGATGCTCACTATCAAAAAGCCTTTCTACGGCGTTAGTGAGAGCTTCGTTTACGCGGGCTCTGTCAGCGTCTGGGCAAAGGGTCGCAAAGCTTTGTGCAATCGAATCAATCTGACAGCAGGGCTGGGATTTGTTACCGAGCGGCTCTCCGCTGTCATACCAGCCACGCAGGAACCACTGCCCATCCCAGGCCGCATTAGCGCTTTTACCAAGTTCCAAAGCGGCCTTTTCATATTTTTCTGCGTCCTGCCCCCTCGAGCGCAGAAGGGAGGAAACCCGATGCGCTGTATGAGAGAAAAACCAGGTCAGCCAGACGCTTTCGCCCTTGCCTTTGACACCAACCTTGTCCATGCCGTCGTTCCAGTCTCCACTCCCTATTTTCAAAAGCCCGTGCTCACCGGTGCCGCGCTCCAGAACAAGGTCGAGCGATTTTTGGGCATGGACAATGACCTCGCTCGAAATGTCCGAGAAGGTGGCCTTTTCATAGCGGTCGTGCTCGTCTGAGGGGAGAGTCGGGGAGCTTAACCACTGGACGGGAATGTCACATAGAGCGTAGTCGCCCGTTTTTTCGGTGTATTCACACAGCGCCCATGGCAGCCACAGAAGGTCGTCGCTGCAATGCGTACGGACGCCCTTCGTCTCATCATCGAGAGTGTGCCACCAGTGCATAGCGTCGCCTTCCTCGTACTGGTGACGGCAGCACTCGATGATTTGCGCCTTGGCATAAGAATCGTCGAGCAGGATAAGATTGACGGCATCCTGGAGCTGATCACGGAAGCCTGTAGCTCCGCCGCTCTGATATATGCTACAGCGCCCCATGAGGCGGCAAGCAATAGTCTGGTAAGGCACCCAGCCGTTTATAAGGCGGTCGAGCGCAGGCAGGGGAGTTCTAATCTTCACTCCCGAAACAGTGTTCTGCCAGTGATTGACTGTGCTTTTTAGTGAAGCCGATGCGAAGTCGGGTGAGCAGAGCTCTTTGATTTTTTCCTCGTCGTCACAGCCGCAAACAAGAATAAAAGGAGAGGAAGAAACGAAGCTAATACCGATGAAGCCGCTGATTTCGCTTTTATCATCGGTCTTTTCCTGAAGCCACAGTCCGCGGTTCGAGGTAAAGCCCGTGACCTGAGCGGAGGAGCAAATGCGAAACTTTGAATCGGGAAATGGGCTTTCGGGACTTGCTGCAGTGAAGAAGTCACCTTCTCTAATTACATGCGAACGCAAGGCTCCGCTGTCATCTCCGCCGAGTACTAGGTCTGTGCTCCATCGGAAGGGGAGTGTGCCTCCGCCCGCCCATTCGACGATGATAATGCGTGCGTCGGTGTCCGGCGGCACAAAGGCAGTCGTTTTAATTGCAGCATCATTCAGATGCTTCTCCCATTGCGCGTACCCGAAGCCGAAAACCACCTTACAGTCCGTGTCTTCCGGAGAAGCGAAGAGACTTTGACGGGAGGTTTCAAATATCTCCGTTCCGCGAGTTGTAACACTGTCGCAAAGCCAGCGGTTGATGTGGTACTCGCGGGCGTTTTTATACCACATGTGACCCGTTCCGCAGTCGGTAGCAAAAAAGCCGAAGCGCCCGTTAGTGAGAATATTTCCCCACGCGCGAGGCGGCAACGAATGGTTTACATAAAATGAAAATCCACCATCATATTCCCATTCAAATCGGGGAAATATCTGTAAATGTGAGCCTGAAAAGGTAGACATAATATACAACGAATCGCTTGCGCTATCACGTCTGTTTCTTGGGCTCACGGAGCTCTCGATAAGGCCTTCGACATTTAGAGAGCGGTCAATGATGTGGATGTGCTCGCTTTCGAAGCCGACGGTGCGTCTGAGCTCCGAGAGTGCTGTCGCGGCAGGCCTCATATAATCACCGCCCTCGTCGGTCAAGAAAACAAGGTCAAAGGGGCAGGACAGCGAGCGCAAAAACGCATGTTGCTTCATTAACGCTTCCGCCGCATCCATTTCTTCCGATGCTGAAACAGCTTTAGTCATAAGTGGCAGGCAGCCTGAAATTCCAAAGCGCCAAAGCTCCTCCCTTGAGGGAACATTCGGAGAGTTGAACGGAGCGGGGTAGCTGAGAGTGCTAATAAGCTGCATCGCGCTTTCTGTCTGAATTTCAGACAATCGAAGCTCCGAAGCTCGCTCTGCGGGGAAATCGGCCGCATCCTCCTCGCCACCCGTTAGCATCCGCATCGCTGCGGCATAAGCCTCATTTTCGCTTTCACCCATCGCAATTGCAACCGTTACGGCTACCGCAGATTCTCTTGTAAGCCGAAGCGGGAGCTTCGCACATATGAGCGGATCGCTAAGCCAGCCGAGAGGCGAAGGTACGAAGGCTTCAATAGCCGAGCTAAGCCCTCCTCTGCCCGGAACGAGCGAGCGTCTGACGGAAACCTCCATCGGTATCGAAGTGGCAAGGCAAAGGAAGCACTCGGGTATATTTTCTCTTTCAAGTCGCCTGATTACCAGCGCACCGCCGTGCATTTTTGCGTGAAGCCCTAGCTTATAAAAAGCTGGATGGTTTACATAATCAGAATACTCCGCCAGAACCGGCTCGAAAAGCAGGCAAAGCTCACAGTTTTGCTCTTCGCAGCTTTCGGTGCTGACAGAAATTACTCGCTTCTCTCCGTTTGACGATGCTGATACGCTGAAATTGACCTGCGTGCGAAAATCTCCCTGAAAGCTGCCGATTCTTGCGCCGGATAAACTGAATTCCCAATCGGAATTTGAATTATCACCCAGCTCGGGCGAAGGAAGGAGAGGTACTATGGCGTGCTCGCGCTTTAAATAAAGCTCAACGCCGTGCGAGAAAGCAGGTATCTCGTTTGAAGTGAAATAGGGCGTAATATTCCCCCAGCGGGCTTTAGAGACGCCGCCGTCGGTTAACATAACATTATACTCGCCGTTGGACAGCACACAGCAAACGGGAGCCTCGAAATCCACAAAACTGCCACGTTTTTGCCAGTAGACAGATGAGATTCTCGGGGGCTTTTCAGGCAGCTTGTTTTCCTTGCGGCGAAGCAGGACACCGCCTAAAGGCAGCTTTTCATCGAGTAGACAAGCATGGGCGGACATGGCAGGGTCACGCATGAGCCTGTGCGGCATGATATTCCCGCGCAGGGTATTCGTTATGGAGATAAGGCTCATACCCAAATGGTGCGCCATTACACAGTAAACGACTTCTCCGCTATTTCCGACCGTTCTGCCACTTGTAAAATCAACTGCCTCCCAGAAACCGTATCTTCCCGCAGCGCCAACTTTTTCAAGCTTCCGGAGATTCGATACCACGCTTTTTACGCCACAGCAGAGCGAAAGGAAACTGCTGTAGGGCGATATGACATACTCGTCGTTCATGTTGCGTTTAAGGGCGAGAGCCCCGCAGCCGTGTGCCTTGTAGCGGTAGTTGAGGGCGGGATCGAGTGCAAAGAAAGCGCTTTCCGAAATACCCCATGGCAGATTCTTTCTCTTTCCGCGCTTTTTCTGGACTTCAACCGCAAACCTCATGCTTTCATACATGAGCGAGCCTTCCGAACTCTCGAAAAACAGGCGTGGCATCATATATTCGAACATGCTACCTGTCCATGAAACCATGCCACGGTAGCCGTCCTTCTCAACCTGTGCGCGGGAAAGACTTCGCCAGTGACGGCGGGAAACATCGCCCCTTGCAATCGCGACAAAGCCGGTGGTGCGGGCTTCACTCGCCATAAGGTCATAGAAGCTATTGGTAACAAGCTGCTTGTCGGTGTCGATACCAATCGAGAAAAGTCTGTGGGCTTTGTCATATAGAGGGGTAAACGACATCGGGTTTAGCAGCTCGTCGCAGCTTATGGCAAGGTCGGGTCTGTCGTATTCCATAAGCGCCTCTCGCAGTATGATGAGACAAGCCACCAGATTTCCGCTGTCTACCGTTGAAACATAAGCGGGATGGAGGGGGCGGAGCGTCCTCGTGTCGTACCAGTTATAGAGGTGACCATTCCATTTCGGCATACGCCTAAGCGTTGTGAGAATGTTGTGGATAATCCCGAGGGCGGTCTGCTCCCTGGTTAGCCCAAGATCAATCGCCGAAATACAGCTCAAAAGGCAAAGTCCGATGTTCGTGGGTGAAGTCCGGTGTGCAATGCCAAGAGGTGGGCGCTCCTGCCAGTTATCGGGAGGCAGAAAATGATCCCCCGCGGTACAGAAATCCTCGAAAAATGTCCAGATGCTCTTTGCACAGGAGAGAAGATAGCCCTTCTCTCCTTCGGATAGCGGCGTTTGCCGGACTATAATTTTTGAAAGTGAAAAAGCGAAAAACGGAGCGAAGAACCAGACGATGCCGCTCGCCTTTCCGATAATCGAAGGTGCGAAAAGCACTATAACGAGTCCTGCAAGCGGAGCAAACCACATATTACGATAATACTTCCACACACCCTGCGCTTTGCCCTCGAACACAGAAACCGGTGTCCATCTGAGAAGCCCCTTGTGACTGACGAGCATCCGCCAGAGAGCCGTCACAGTTGCAATCAGGCAGATGTACGCTTCATATGACAAAAAGATGAGTTTAAGCCCCGTTTGCAGAAAGGCTCCGCCAACGCCATGGATGATAGAGCTGTGAAAGCGAAGCTTGACTTCACTCTCATCACGAAAGAGCTCGCGAACAGCAGTTGTAACAAGCCGGAACGCATAGCATAAAAGTGCGATGAGAGCAGCGGTGGTGAGGCCGCATGAGGGCGAAAAAAATGCCGCCGCGAAGGTGATAAAAATAAGTGGAGCGACAAGGCTGCGCCGTGCGCTGTCAAAAAGCCTGAAGTGGTCGATAGCTGAAAGAGATCTTCCCCTGCGGAAGAGCCACGGCAGGTTTTGCCAGTCGCCGCGTGTCCAGCGGTGCAGACGTTTGTAATACGAGAGCATGTCCGAAGGAAATTTGTCGGTCAGCTCAACGTCGCACATATAAGCGCCGCGGAGGAACGCGCCCTCCAGCGCATCGTGAGACAGGACGCGGTTTTCGGGTATTCTGCCGCGCAGACATTCGCTAAAAACGCGAGCGTCGATGATGCCTTTACCTGCAAAGCCGCCGTTATCAAAAACGTCCATATACAGCTCGGAGCTGTCGCTTCCGTATGGATCGGTGCCGCCGTGTCCGGCAAAGATTTTTGAAAACCTGCTTCTGTTGCAGGAAGATAGCTCAACCGAGATTCGCGGATGGATGACGGCGTGCCCCGCAGTAACCTTTTTCGAGTTCTCATCGATAACAGGTGTGTTGAGTGGGTGGAGCATTGCACCAATGAGTTCTTTAGCGGTTCCGGGCGTAAGGCGCGTGTCCTCGTCAAGCGTCATGATATAGCGGACACCGCGCAGGGAAAGGTGATTGCCCGCAAGAGCGTGCAGGGATGAATTTTCGTCACTGAGTAGCAATGCAAGCTCGGTAATTGCACCGCGTTTTCGCTCCCACGCAGAATAACAGTTGTCCGCCTTGTTGAAACTCCGATCTCGAACGAAAAAGAAATAGCCGCCGCCATATTTTACGTTTAGTTCATCGACTGCGTTTTTTGCGGAGCTAATGTATTTTTCGTCTTCGGGCGATGCTTTGTCCTTTGAATCCGGCAGGTCTGCGAGTATACCGAAAAGTAGATTCTCTCCGCAGTCCCGTGCGGCAAAACGAAATTCCTCAAGTCTTCGTCCAAGAACAGCACCGCTGTTTTCGCTTGTGAGAAGGGCCGATATGACGCAGAGTGTGCGTCCCGCGGGAGGTATGCCGCCATCGAGCTCCATACGCGGCACATGCGCGGGCGGCGTGAATGAGAGAATAAAATAATCTAAGACAGTCTTGACAAGTTCGAAAAGGGGTATTATAAGGAGCAGCCCGACGGCGACGCTTTTCAGCGCAAATGCAGCAGTTAATGCGAGCAACAACGTGAGCAGAATGATTGTTGTAATATAGAGTTCGCCCGATCGGGAAGTCTTGTTTTCGTTCATCGGACGCGTAAAAAGCCAGTAGCCGACATGATTCGCTGCTCCTTCGGCGTTTTGCGCAAGCCCAAGGACATGCTGAGCAATATGGTGTTCACTGACATGATAGGCTTTGGAGAGCTTTTCTATACGTTTTTTATAATGAGTGCGGGTCTTTTCGGACATCTCGGCATAGACTCCGGCTGGATCCTGCTTTAAAACCTGCTCCGCCTTGTCAACGCTCTCCAAAATTTCCGAGAAATCAAGCGTTGAGAGCGCGCGTAGCGTGGAAAATAGCTTTTCTGCTGCTCGGGCGGCATAGTCTTCATCAATATCGGAGGAATAGAGATCAGCGAGCTCAGAAATTGCCGCGGCCTTGAGAGCAGGAACGAAATGCGTCAGCTCGCGCCGACTCAGAACGTATGCCTGCTGACAGCCCTGCAGAAAAAGCTCACAGCGCTCGGGCGTGACCTTACCATCACCCGAACGGATAAGCGCCTCACAAAGCGTGAATATAGCGGCTGAGCCACGAGCGGCAGGTACTTTCCCGCAGCTATACAGATCCGCCGCGGACGAAAGTCCTTCACGATGGGCAAGATAGAAATTATCGAGAAGCCATTCGACATGGGGCGGAACAGCTTCGCCGCTCGGATATTTTAACTCAAGAGCCGTATGGTGCTCATGAAGGAAGCGGATATTTTTATCAAGGATTTTTGAAACCGAGGCTCCGCGGACGAAACCCGTAATGTTCAGAGTTCTGGCGATGTTTTCACCGTATTGGGGAAGACCGGAGTCATCTATTTGCGGCATCGTGCCGTCGTAAGTCATTTATTCGACCTCTTTTCGTGCTTTTAAGGCGCAGAGATGTTCATAAAAAGCTGATGTAAGCTTAATACTCCCCACTCCATAAGCAAAAGTTTTCCACGTATCGCCGAAAATATTCTCTGTGGTGTAAAGTAATAATACTTGACAACGGTAAAAATCCCGTGTAATATATGCGATACAGGGCGGTTTCTTCCTGAGTATTTGATCCGGGAGGCGGTCATATTATGGGCGACAAAACTCTTTTGATGACCATGCTCCTCGACTTTTACGGCGAGCTGCTCACACCGAAGCAGAGAAGCTGCTTCGGAATGCACTACAACGAAGATCTCTCGCTTGCAGAGATCGCGGAAATCATGGATATCTCCCGACAGGGTGCGCGCGACCTCATTGTTCGAGCGGAAGCCACCCTTAAAGATACGGAAGAAAAAATCGGGTTCATTAGGAAGTTTTCCGAGCAAAAGACCGTAAAGGACAGGATGGATACGCAGCTGCGTGAGCTTGCCCTTCTGACGGATGGAAAAGCTCGAGGACTTGCGCAGAAGCTCCTTTCGGAGCTTGACAGCATAAGAGACTGATCTCGTTTTTCTAACAAGGAGCAGTTATGGCATTTGAAAGCCTTTCCGAAAAATTGTCGGCAGCCTTCAAAAAACTTCGGGGCAAGGGGCGCCTTTCCGAAGCGGACATAAAGGAAGCCATGCGCGAAGTACGGCTTGCGCTGTTGGAGGCTGACGTCAGCTATAAGGTCGTCAAGGACTTTGTTAAAAAAGTCAGCGACAGAGCCGTAGGACAGGACGTTCTGGAGAGCCTGACTCCCGCGCAGATGGTCATAAAGATTGTCAACGAAGAGCTGACCGAGCTCATGGGCAGCGAAAACGTAAAGCTTAATATATCGTCTCAGTTACCGAGTGTCGTTATGCTCGTCGGACTTCAGGGCGCGGGCAAAACAACGAACGGCGCGAAACTCGCGGGACTTGTGAAAAAAAGCGGCAAACGTCCGCTTCTCGTCGCCTGCGATGTTTATCGCCCCGCCGCGATAAAGCAACTCGAAACAGTCGGCGCACAGCTCGACATCCCTGTTTTCCAGATGGGGCAGGGTAATCCTGTAGATATCGCGAAAGCCGCCATTGAGCACGCGAAGCGCCACGGCAACGACCTTGTTTTTCTCGACACAGCGGGGCGTCTGCACATTGACGAAACGCTGATGGACGAACTTAAAAATATACGCGAAGCTGTTAAGCCCTCTGAGATACTGCTGGTTGTCGATGCGATGACCGGTCAGGACGCCGTGAACGCGGCGAGTGCTTTTGACGAGGCTCTGGGAATCACCGGAATTATGCTCACGAAGCTCGACGGCGACGCCAGAGGCGGCGCAGCGCTTTCGGTTCGGGCGGTGACGGGCAAGCCAATTAAATATGTCGGTATCGGCGAAAAGCTTGACAATATCGAGCCCTTCCATCCGGAGCGCATGGCCTCACGTATTCTCGGCATGGGCGATGTTCTGACGCTCATCGAAAAGGCGGAGCAGAACTTCGACGAGAAAAAAGCCATGCAGATGGCGGAGCGCCTTAAGAAAAACCAGTTCACGTTCTCAGATTACCTTGACCAACTCGAACAGCTGAAGTCAATGGGCAACATCAAGGACATCGCGGCGATGATCCCCGGAATGGACTCCAAAGCGCTTGCAGGAGCGAAAATTGACGAGAAGGAATTTTCGCGGACGGAGGCCATAATAAAATCTATGACCGCCAAGGAGCGTGAAAACCCGCAGCTTCTCAACGGCAGCAGAAAAAGACGTATCGCGGCCGGAAGCGGAACCACAGTCGTGGATGTCAACCGCCTAATTAAGCAGTTTGACATGATGAAGACCATGACAAAACAGATGACTGCAGGCGGGAAAAAAGGGAAACATATGGGAATGGGAATGCCCGGCAAGGGACTACCGTTCAAGTTTTAGAGTCTGCACCGCTTTTGGGCGTTTGCATATATAGAAAAAGAATTTGGAGGTGAATATAAATGGTCAAAATCAGGCTTCACAGAATGGGAGCAAAGAAGAATCCTTTCTACAGGATTGTCGTTGCGGATTCTCATTCTCCTCGTGACGGAAAGTTTATTGAGGAAATCGGTACCTATGATCCCCTTTCCACTCCTTCGGGAATCAAGGTAGACAGTGAACGTGCCAAGTATTGGATTGCTAACGGCGCTCAGCCCACTGAAACCGTAAGAGCTCTGCTGAAAAAAGCAGAGGCGCTTTAAGGAGATAAAGCTAGCATGAAAGAACTTCTAACCTACATCGCAAAGAACCTTGTCGATAATCCCGACGAGGTCACAGTGACCGAGAGGACCACCGATACGGAAACTGTATTTGAGGTTCGCGTTGCGGACGGCGACATGGGAAAAATCATCGGCCGCCAAGGTCGGATTGTCAAAGAAATCCGCATACTCATGCGTGCCGTGGCTCAAAGACAGGGGAAAAACGTGTCCGTGGAAATCATGGACTGATACGTTCAAAGGGGGATAAAGGGGACTTTGTCCCCCTTAAACGTTGTCCAGCATAATTAGATTTTAACGGAATAATGTCGCAAACGGAGAATGGTATATGAAAAAGTATCTTGAGGCGGGAGTCGTTGCGAACACGCACGGCATTAAGGGCGAAGTTAAGATTCAGCCGTGGGCGGACAGCGCCGAATTTCTGATGGGCTTCAAACGCCTCTATATTGATGAAAAACCTTTTGAGCTTGTTTCAGGGAAGGTTCACAAGGACTGTCTCATAGCGCAGTTTGAAGGTGTTTCTGATATCAATACGGCTATGATTCTGAAAGGCAAGATTGTCTCGATTGACAGAGCCGAGGCTAAGCTCCCTAAGGGCTCGTTCTTCATTCAGGACCTAATCGGTGCGAGTGTAAGGGACGAGGGCGGAGCGGAGCTCGGCAAGCTTACAGATGTTCTGGAGCTGCCGGCCGGCAACGTCTATGTTGTCACGGGCGAGAGGGAGATACTGATTCCTGCTGTGCCGCAGTTTATATTGAAAACAGATGTGGACGCAGGTATCGTCACCGTCCGTCTGATCGACGGAATGTAATGTGTACCCGCTTTATTCAGGAGGCACGGATGGACGAAAACTATGATTTAGAGAATAGCTTAAACGAAGAGGCTTCTTCGATGCCTCTGATGCGAGTTGATATAATGACACTCTTTCCGGATTCTATGAACGCCGTTTTAAGCGAGAGTATTTTGGGGAGAGCAGCGGCTAAGGATATAATCGAAATTAATTGTATCCAGATAAGAGACTTTACCGAGAATAAACAAGGTCAAGTGGATGATTACCCCTACGGCGGCGGTTGGGGCTGTGTAATGATGGCGCAGCCGCTCAAAAGCTGTCTCGACTTTGTGCGAGAGTGTGCGGGAGAGCGCAAAACCCGCGTTATCTACATGTCACCCCAGGGAGAAAAATTCGACCAGTCAAAGGCGCGTCATCTCAAGGACGACTACGACCATCTGGTTCTGGTATGCGGGCACTATGAGGGCATCGACGAACGCTTTATAGAGGAATGTGTCGATGAAGAAATATCCGTCGGAGATTTCGTCCTCACAGGAGGCGAAATTCCGGCTATGGCGCTTACGGACTGCGTCTGTCGAATGATACCGGGCGTCCTATCCAATGAGGAGTGCTTCACTGGCGAGAGCCACTGGGACGGACTTTTGGAATACCCACAGTACACACGCCCAGAGATATGGGAGGGCAGGAGCGTTCCCGATATTCTGCGAAGCGGCCATCACGCTAATGTTAAAAAATGGCGGCGTAAGCAGTCAATTATCCGCACAAAAAAGCGTAGACCCGATATGTATGAAAAGCTTGTTTTCACGGAGAAACCGGATAAAAAGCTCCTTGCTGAAATAGAAGCAGATGAGGCACTGGAGAGTCAAAAAGATGTGGGGTGACAAGAGTGATTCTGGGATATGACAATGGCTCTTCCGCGGTTAAGATTATCGCGATAAACGGCGAAAAAATCGAAGCAACTAAATGCATTATAGGCAGTGACAGATTCGCGGGTGAGCTGATCCTTGAGTTTTTAAAGGAAAACAATATTTCCGCAGCAAGCGTTGAAACAGTCGCGGCAACGGGTGTCGGCGCGGAAAAGTGCCGATTCGATGGCTTTGATGGCAGGGTCGTTTTTGTTCCCGAAATCGAAGCGACTGGTTTGGGCGGCTCATGGATTTCAAAGCTCGATGAGGCGATTATAGTCAGTATCGGAACGGGTACATCTCTCGCGCTGGCGAGAAACGGAAGCTTCACACATATTGGCGGCACGGGCGTCGGCAGCGGAACGCTTCGCGGCATTTCAAAGAAAATGTTCGGTACGACTGACCTAAGAGAACTGTTTGAACTCGCAGAACAGGGCAACAGGTTGACGGTTGATATAACAATCGGCGATTTATTCTCCGGAACGGATACTCTACCGCTTGATCTTACTGCTTCGAATCTCGCAAAAGCCAGTGACGATGCAACGAGAGCCGATTGGGCTATGGCATTAGTGAATACAATCATGGAGGTCGCGGGTTCTCATGCGGCTCTCGCCTGCAACGGCTACAATGTTAAAAACGTAGTAATTACAGGCGGCATTTCTCAGACCAGAATTGCAAAAGTCGTGTATGACGGCTTCACAAAGCTCTATAAGCTCAACTATGTCATACCGGAGTACTCCGGCTGTGCGACGGCGATCGGCGCGGCAAAGAGGGTTCAAAATGGAACATAGGTTGGCGGTTTCCTCGGACCTTAACCGTATAATGGAGATAATTGCGGATGCGCAGCGCTTCCTGAAAGAAAATAGCGTTGATCAGTGGCAGAACGGGTATCCTACGCGTGTAAGCTACGAACAGGACATTTTTCAGGACGCGTGCCACGTATTCATAGTCGAGGGTAAAATCGCCGGAGTGATTTCTGTTTTCTTTGGGATTGAGGAGAGCTACAAGGTCGTCGAGGACGGAAAGTGGCTTACGGGAGACGCACCTTATGCGGTGTTTCACCGCGCGGCTGTGAGCAGAGAATATCGTGGAATGGGAATAGCGAGCATAATGTTATCCTATATGGAGAATATGGCGCTTGAGCGAGGTTTATCTAGCTTGCGAGGCGACACACACCGCGACAACAAGGCGATGCGCGGACTTCTCGAAAAGCGCGGCTTTGAGCACTGCGGAACGATATATCTAAATAATAATAGAGATGCGCAGAACGAGCGCGTTTGCTATGAAAAACTACTGTAAAAACAAAGGAGCTTTATGGACCTGTGCGATATAGGACAAATCAGGGCCTTGCTTTCTGGGCTGGGATTCCGCTTTTCAAAATCCATGGGGCAGAACTTTCTAACCGCTGCATGGGTCCCCAAAAGGATAGCTGATGAGGCGGGTCTTGACGAGCAAGCCGGTGTTCTGGAGGTTGGACCAGGTGTCGGATGTCTGACAGTGGAGCTTTCAAAGCTTGCCGGCAAGGTCGTCGCCGTTGAACTTGACAGGGCACTTGCGCCGGTGCTCGAAGAAACGCTGAAGGACTGCGAAAACACGAATGTGGTTTTCGGCGATGTGCTCAAGCTGAATCTGACAGAAATGGTGAGTGAAAAGTTTGCAGGGCTCAAGCCGGTCGTTTGCGCGAATCTGCCTTATAACATTACAAGTCCGCTGATTTCTGCCTTCATTGAGGCTAACTGCTTTGAGAGCATGACGCTTATGGTTCAGCGCGAGGTTGCACATAGAATCTGTGCGAAAGCCGGAACGAGTGATTACGGCGCGTTTACGGTCTATACGAACTGGTACACCGAGCCAGAGATACTCTTCGATGTTTCGCCGGATTGCTTCATGCCCGCGCCGAAGGTCTGGTCGAGCGTTATTAAGCTCAGGGTGCGAAGCGAGCCGCCTGTGATGGTTACTGACGAAAAGCTTTTTTTTGCGGTGGTACGCGCGTCCTTTAACCAAAGAAGAAAAACGCTTGTTAACGCTCTCACATCAGGGCTCACGGGATACTCTAAGGAAACGCTCGGCAGCGTTATCGCTTCCTGTAGCTTTGACCCGCTGATACGCGGCGAAGTGCTGGATATTGCGGGCTTTGCCTCGGTTGCGAACTCTCTTGCTAAGCTGAAAATTGGCAAGTAAACAATGCCGGCGTCACCGCAAAGCGCGGGGACGCCGTTTTTTGCTGATTTTTAGTATAAAATAGGGCAAGAAGCCTTGAAACTTAATGCTATTTAGCAGATTGCAAATATTTGATTTAGTGGTATACTAATCTAAACCAAGAGAGAAAGAAGAAAGTACATATGGACGGCAATACGGTCAAAAATAAAATCGTTGTGAAGGTTGGCACCTCCACGCTGACGCATGAGGGCGGAAAGCTCAATTTCCGTAGCTTCGATGCGCTTGCGCGCGTACTGTCCGATATCCAGAACATGGGCAACGAGATCATTCTGGTATCGTCGGGAGCAATAGCAGTCGGCGCAGGAAAGCTCCAGATGAAGGAGCGACCGACCGTTCTCAGTCTTAAGCAGGCAGCTGCAGCAGTTGGACAGTGCGAACTAATGCATCTATATGATAAATTCTTCGGGGAATACGGTAAGATGGTCGCCCAAATTCTTCTGACAGGAGAAGATGTTGATAGCCCCGAAAAAAAGCAAAATCTGATAAACACCTTCAATTCGCTGCTTGAAATGAATATAATACCGATAGTGAACGAAAACGACTCCGTCAGCTATGCTGAAATCGAGGCCGACAATGAGGAGCATAAGGTGTTTGGAGACAACGACACGCTTTCCGCCGTAGTTGCGGTGCTTTGCGGAGCTGATAAGCTCGTCCTCCTTTCCGATATAGATGGGCTATATGATGGCAACCCGAACGAAAACCCAGAGGCGAGACTTATCCGCGAGGTAAGAGTCATCGACAACGAGATACGCGCCCTTGCAGGCGGAGCAGGGAGCGGGCGTGGAACAGGCGGTATGATTACAAAGCTCCAAGCGGCGGAGCTTGCCACCGAACACGGAATAGATATGTACATTGCAAACGGAAGTACTCCGGAAATCCTCTACGATATTGCGTCAGGAAAACCTGCGGGAACACTTTTTGTAGGAAAGAGGTGCAAAAATGTCTGAACTGACCCAAATGGGTGCGGCTGCAAAGGCCGCCGAACGCCTGCTTGCTGTTGCAGGTACGAAAAAAAAGAACGACGCGCTCGAAGCAATACGCTTGGCTCTTTTAAAAAATAAGGAACGTATTCTGGAAGCCAACGCCGCCGACACAGACGAAGCTGAAAAGACAGGCATCAAAAAGGCTTTTTTGGATAGGCTTCTTTTGACAAGTGAGCGCATCGATGGCATCGCAAAAGGCGTTGCCGAGCTTATCGCTCTGCCTGATCCAATCGGCGAAGTGATTTCCATGTCGGACAGACCGAACGGGCTTACAATCGGTAAAAAGCGCGTGCCTCTCGGCGTTATCGGGATAATTTACGAGGCGAGACCCAACGTCACGGTTGACGCGGCGGCGCTCTGCCTGAAGGCTGGCAATGTCTGCATCCTCCGCGGCGGCAAGGAAGCAATTAATTCCAACTCCATATTGGTCGACATAATGCGAGAGTCGCTCGCCTCAGTGGGACTCCCAGAGGACTGCATCTGCCTAGTGCGTGACACCTCGCGCGAGAGCGCAAAGGAGCTCATGGGTCTCCGCGAATATATCAATGTCCTTATTCCTCGCGGCGGTAGCGGTCTAATTAAGTCCGTCGTTGAAAACGCGAGTGTACCTGTCATCGAGACTGGCAGCGGCAATTGCCACGTCTATGTAGATGATGAGGCGGATCTCGAAATGGCGGCAAAGATTGTTGAGAACGCAAAGTGCAGTCGCCCTTCGGTATGTAACGCGATCGAGACTCTTCTCGTGCACGAGGCTGTTGCCGAACAGTTTCTACCCCTCGTTGCGCCGAAGCTCAACAAGTATAACGTCGAACTTCGATGCGACGAGAAATCATTGAGAATACTGGGAATATCGGCGATTACGGCTACGGAATCCGATTGGGAAACCGAATATGACGACTATATCCTCGCGATAAAAATCGTGTCCGGAATAGACGAAGCGATGGATCACATCGCGCGCTATTCGACCCAGCATTCCGAAGCCATTGTGACGAAGGACTACGCGAAGTCACAGAGATTCTTGAACGAAGTTGACGCCGCCGCCGTCTATGTGAACGCTTCGACCCGTTTTACGGACGGAGCGGAATTCGGACTTGGTGCGGAGATTGGCATTTCGACGCAGAAGATGCATGCTCGCGGACCTATGGGACTTCGTGAGATTACAAGCACGAAGTACATTATCTACGGAAATGGTCAAGTGCGCTGGTGACTGGTTGACATAATAGAACAGCACGAAAGACGGTCGTTGCCTTTCGTGCTGTTCTATTTAGTAAAGGGACAGAGCAATGTTCTTTTGCATAGAGTGTTATACAGCCGGAAAAACTTCCGAAAATTTGCCGGAAATGATTTATACGAAAAAACTGTTGACAAGCGCCTAGCTTTATGTTAGCATCAAGCCAATCAAATAATAAACCTGTGATCAAGAGTTAGTAACGTATAAGAGCGGTTCAAAGAGAGCGGCAGACGGTGGAAATGCGGCAGCGAGCGTGTGCGTGAATGGACTTGTGAGGGCGGCAGGAAAGCGCAGTATGCGTGAGTAATGGCTGACGGGAGAGCAACCCGTAAAACGTGCAGACATATTAACGTATGTCGTGAGTGGACGAATTATCGTCAACTTAGGTGGTACCGCAGAGACTTTGAGTCTTTGTCCTAAGAATAGGACAGAGGCTTTTTTGTTGTTTTTAGGAGGTTTTATTATGGGAATAATACGATGGCACATAGCAGGAAAAATGCTGCTAAAGAATTAATAAATATATCCAAAGAGGATAAATATAAACAACAATATTGAATGAGGAGATAATAAGATGAACGCAAATTATGAGAACTCAAATAAAAACTTTGAAACCTATCTCAAGAACGTTCCGACCAAGGACGGCCGCTATGGCGAATACGGTGGAGCCTACCTGCCACCCGATCTAATCCCCGCCTTCGAGGAAATAACACAGGCTTACAATACTATTTGCAACAGCGCGGAATTCATCAGTGAGCTGCGAAGAATCCGCAGAGAGTTTCAGGGAAGACCGACACCCGTTTACCATTGCGAGCGACTTTCAAGAAAAATCGGCGGCGCGCAGATTTACCTTAAGCGCGAGGACTTGAATCACACCGGCGCGCACAAGCTCAATCACTGCATGGGCGAGGGCCTGCTTGCAAAGTTCATGGGCAAAAAGAAGATTATAGCTGAGACGGGCGCGGGACAACATGGCGTTGCGCTCGCAACCGCAGCAGCATACTTCGGCATGGAATGCGACGTCTATATGGGCGAAGTCGACATTAAGAAACAGGCGCCAAACGTCACTCGCATGAGAATGCTCGGTGCAAGAGTCATTCCGGTTTCGCACGGACTCAAAACCCTCAAGGAAGCTGTTGACGCAGCATTCGAAGGCTATATGCATGAATATAAGGACGCGATTTACTGCATCGGCTCCGTCGTAGGGCCGCATCCCTTCCCAATGATGGTACGCGACTTTCAGTCCGTCGTCGGCTTTGAAGCTCGCGACCAGTTCCTCAGTATGACCGGAAACCTGCCGGATGCGCTCTGCGCCTGCGTCGGCGGCGGCTCCAACGCTATAGGACTCTTCTCCGCGTTCCTAGCCGACCCTGTCGAGATTTACGGCGTTGAGCCAATGGGCAGAGGCGAGGCGCTGGGAGATAACGCGGCGTCCATTACCTTTGGCGAGAAGGGCGTAATGCATGGCTTCGAGAGCATCATGCTCAAAGATGATAAGGGCGAGCCTGCACCCGTATATTCCTGCGCGAGCGGCTTAGATTATCCTTCTGTTGGCCCTGAGCATGCGTATCTTCATGACCTCGGCAGGGTAAACTATAAATCAGTGACTGACGACGAAGCAATCGAGGCCTACTTCCTTCTCTGCCGCAATGAGGGTATAATCCCCGCAATTGAATCAAGCCACGGTCTTGCCTATGCGCTCAAGTATGCCAAGGAGCATAAGAGCGGAACTATCCTCGTGAACCTCTCCGGACGCGGTGACAAGGACATTGACTATATTTACGAGAATTACGGTTACGGAGAGAAGTTCAACCTCGACTGAACCGAAGAATGACTTCCACGGCTTACCCAAGTATAATGAATATTTACAGGTTGCACAATTATTCTTTGAGATAACTGTAAAATAATTATGAATTGAACTCTGCGGCGCTTGCGTTTTGGACGGCTCTGGATTATTATTATCCATGGTCGCATAGCAAGTGCCGCAGCTTGCTTTTACTGCCCATTTGGTGTAAATATGATAATGGAACAGATCGAGTTATCCTAATAAGATAGTATATTTAAAGTAGATATCCCAAGGAGATGTTATATGAAAATATCTGTAATTGGCAGCGGAGGCTGGGGAACGGCTTTGTCACTGCTGCTCATGGAAAATGGAAACGATGTGACACTCTGGTCGCATTCGGAAAAGGAAAGTGAGACCATTAGCAACGCAAAGGAAAATCCCTTTCTTAAGGGCGTGCCGCTCCCTGATAGTCTCATGCTGACGGCCAATCTCGACTGTGCTCGTGACGCAGATGCTGTGGTTCTCGCGACCCCATCCTTTGCAGTGCGAGAAACGGCGAAGAAGCTTGCACCGTTACTGTCGCCTAAAACAGTCGTGGTCTCCGTTGCAAAGGGCATCGAAAAGGAGACATCCCTGCGAATGTCGCAGGTCATTGAAGAAGAGCTCCGCGGAAAAAACAATGTTGTTGCGCTTTCCGGCCCCTCGCACGCGGAGGAGGTCGGGCGCGGAATACCCACAGCCGTCGTGTTAGCCTGCCTTGATCTCGGCGTTGCCGAGTGGGTGCAGGATTTGTTTATGAACGAACGCTTCAGAGTTTATACCTCGAGCGATATTATCGGCGTAGAACTCGGCGCGGCACTCAAAAACGTCATTGCACTATGCGCCGGCTGCTGTGACGGAATGGGCTTCGGCGACAACACGAAGGCGATGCTGATGACCCGAGGACTAACAGAGATGGCGAGAGTCGGAGCAAAAATGGGCGGTCGCAAAGAAACTTTCGCAGGGCTTGCTGGCATGGGTGACCTAATCGTGACCTGCACCTCCGACCATTCCAGAAACCGGCGTGCGGGGCTTTTAATCGGCGCAGGCATGGATCCGCAGGAGGCTATGAAACAGGTCGGAGCGGTGGTCGAGGGCTATTATGCAGCCGCATCAGGCCATGCGATGGCGAAAAAATGCGGCGTTGAAATGCCCATTACCGAAGCGACTTACAATGTTCTTTATAACGGCGCACCGCTGCGCGAGACCTTTACCACGCTCATGACCCGCTCAAAAAAGCACGAGATTGAGGAAAGCTGGGTTTAATACTAAATATGAAAATACCCGACGGGTTTTCCGTCGGGTATTTTATTTGTATTTTGCTTTACTGCTGCGCTTCCGTATCGAGAAGCGCTTGCATTGCAATAGAAAGCTGATCGGGGCAGGAGGTCCTCTTTAAGCCGCACCGAATGCCCTGCAGCCGAGAGATTGCGTCCTCGACCTTCATGCCTTCAATAAGACTGCAGATGCCTTGAGAATTTCCGCTGCATCCGCCAATAATCTGAGTCTTTGTGATAACTCCGTCCTCGGCGCTGACTATCATTTTTCGGGAGCAGACGCCTTCCGGCGTATATTCAACTGTCATTTTACATGCCTCCGAATATAGCCTACTTCAGGAATCCGTTTATGATTTCTGACTCGGCTTCGCTTTCGGTAAGACCTATAGTCATGAGCTTAATAATCTGTTCGCCTGCAATTTTGCCGATTGCCGCTTCGTGGATGAGGTTCGCGTCCACGCAATTTGCCGTAATCTCAGGTATTGAAATTACCTTGCCGTGATCCTTTATGATAGCGTCGCACTCGACATGACCAAAACACTGATTGTTGCCGTTAACGTTGGAAACAAATTTCTGGGTCGAGTTCTCCGTTGCAATCGAACGAGAGGTAACCTGTACCTTGGAATCGAAGCCGTCAAGATCAACTTTAAAGTTCGTTTCCGCAAGCTGATCGCCATGTGTCATTATCTTTTCCGTAATTACTAGGCTCGCACCGTCACCAATTACGGCGTTTGTCGTACGAATGGTGGAATCAACGCCCTTAATCTGCGTCGTGCGCATCTCGCAGGAGGAGTTTTTGCCCATATGTACCTCGGTCACGGGGTCAAGTACGCGTTTGCCCGAGCCGTCGCCCTCACCATAGTGCTTCTCGACATAGAGCACCTTTGAACCCTCATCGAGGAAAAAGCGGTGAATACCGTTGTGATGCGTGTCGTTGCAGCCGTCGTTATGGATGCCGCAGCCCGCGTTTATAATAACATCGGCGTTTTTACCTATGTAGAAGTCGTTATAAACAACGTCGTTAATGCCACTTTCGGTAATGACAACGGGTATATGTACCGTTTCGCCCTTTGTATCGGCTCGGACATAGATGTCGATGCCGGGCTTATCTTTTTTTGGGATAATATTAATGTTCGGCGTAATATTGACCTTAACGGGCTGACCGTTTCTGCGAAGGGAAAAAGCCCCTGTCGGCATATTGTCAAGGTCAGCGACCGCTTTCAGAAGGGCGGAATCGAATTTATCTAAAACTACCTTATCCATTATTTGCCCTCCTTACAGCTTACAGCAGGTGCGAACATCCTGCACAGGAATAAATGACTCCAGAGGTTCTCCGTGAGGGACGATTTTTGCGATTCTGCCTTCGGACAGAAGAACGATTTCATCGGCGATGTTCAAAATGCGCTCCTGATGTGATATGACGATGATGCTGCCAGCAAGCTTTTCTCTCATTTCGTTAAACACGCGGATAAGGTTATTGAAGCTCCAGAGATCAATGCCGGCCTCAGGCTCGTCAAATATGGTGAGCGCGGTTCCTCTCGTTATAACGGAGGCGATTTCGATGCGCTTGAGCTCACCTCCGGAGAGGGAGGCGTTCACCTCGCGGTCGAGGTAAGAATTCGCGCAAAGTCCGACCGTTGCAAGAATGTTGCAGGCATCCTTACTCGAAAGCTTTTCTTTTGCGGAGAGGTTAAGCAGGTCGTGGACAGTTATCCCCTTGAATCTGACGGGCTGCTGAAAACCGAAGGATATGCCCATCCGAGCGCGCTGATCTATTGTGTAGTTCGTTACATCCTCGCCGTTAAAAAATATCTGGCCGCTCTCGGGTTTTTCGATGCCCATGATGACCTTTGCAAGGGTAGATTTTCCCGAACCGTTGGGTCCGGTGATAGCTATGAATTTCCCGGCGCCCAGTTTGAAGCTTATGTCCTTGAGAATGTGCTTCCCGTCGGCGCTGAAATTAACGTTTTTCAGTTCTAGCATAGGATATTCCTTTCTGAGTGAAATTATATGATAAGTATGCAATATCCAATAATTCGCGTAGTTTAATAACATTTGTTGACGGAAGGAATTATAACACAGCGATATGAAAAAATCCAGCACCTTAATAATATTTGGTTTTTCTTAGGATGTTTATCATTATGTGGGGAAATTCGCCGATATAGCTTCAAAGCTGTGCAGCTTTGTGCTAGAATGAATATTAGAACCGATTTACAGAATAAAAGGAAAACAATCCGTTACTAAAATGGAGGTCTAAACATATGAAAATTACATTTCTGGGCGCTACGCACGAAGTCACTGGTAGCTGCACCCTGATCGAGACGAACGGAAAAAACTTTCTAATCGACTGTGGTATGGAGCAGGGAACGGATATTTTTATCAATCAGGATATACCCGTCAATGCCGTTGACATCGACTGCGTTTTTCTGACACACGCTCATATCGACCACTCAGGAAAGCTGCCACTGCTGTGTAAAAATGGCTTTAGAGGTACCATCTACGCGACCGAAGAAACGGTCAACCTCAGCAAGATAATGCTGATGGACTCAGCGCATATTCAGGAATTTGAAGCGGAATGGCGAAACCGCAAGGCGCTGCGCTCCGGTATGCCGCCCTTTGAGCCGATGTACACTATCGAGGACGCCCGGCACACCGTCGAAAAAATGTTGGGATGCAGATATGACGAAATGAAAGCTGTCGGCGAAAACGTCTCTATACGCTTCAACGACATGGGGCATCTGCTTGGTTCCTCCAGCATTGAGGTCTGGATTACAGAGGGAGAAGTCACAAAAAAAATTGTCTTTAGCGGCGATGTCGGCAATGAGAACAAGCCAATCCTGAATAATCCGAAACTCATCGAGGAGACCGACTATCTTGTAGTTGAATCCACCTATGGGGACAGGCAGCATGAGTCCGCATCAGACACTCTGCCAATACTCGTTGATTGTCTGCAGCGCACCTTTGACCGCGGCGGCAACGTCGTTATCCCGTCATTTGCTGTCGGCAGGACGCAGGAGATACTTTACTTTCTGCGTAAGGTCAAGGATGAGGGCCTCGTCAAAGGGCATGACGGTTTCGCAGTCTATGTGGATAGTCCCCTCGCAAACGAAGCGACTGCGGTGTTTCTACAGGCAAGCCCCGAGGCCTTCGACGACGAAATCAAAGAGATGTTTAAAAAGGGGATTAACCCTCTCGTGTTTCCCGACCTTAAAATGTCTGTTTCAAGCGATGAATCAAAGGCGATAAACTTTGACAACGCTCCAAAGGTTATCATCTCCGCTTCGGGTATGTGCGAAGCCGGGCGCATCCGACACCACCTTAAGCACAATCTGTGGCGACCTGAGAGCCTCATTCTTTTCGTCGGCTATCAGGCAGGCGGCACGCTCGGGCGCATACTGCTTGACGGAATCAAGGAGGTCAAGCTCTTCGGCGAAACAATTTCGGTAGAAGCAGAGATGTTTTCGATGCCTGGCATCAGCGGACACGCCGATAAAAACGGTATAATCGAATGGATAACAGGCTTCAAGAAAAAGCCATCCCTCGTCTTTGTGAACCACGGCGAGGACGCTGTTGCTGAGGGCTTTGCACAGCTTCTGCACGACCAATATTCCCTAAACACCGCAGTGCCTTACAGTGGCACGAGCTACGATTTGATGACAGGTCAAATTGTGACCCGGACCGAGGGCATCCCGATTGTGAAAAAAGAGGATGGCCGCCGCGGCGAATACAAAACGGGGCCTCGAGACGAGAGAGCCGCCAAGGTGTTTGCTCGGCTCATAGCTGCCTGCGAAAAGCTTATGCGTGTTGCAAAAAGCTGCGGAGGCATGGCAAATAAGGAGCTGGGGAGATTCGCCGATCAGGTGGAGCAGCTCTCGGATAAATGGAGTCGATAGTTTATCAAAAAAGCCGCCGTTTCAAACGGCGGCTTTTTTATCGGTAAGAACCTGCTGTCAGATTCCGCAGGAGCAGAAGCGGCAGAGGAGGTTTGCAAGACACAGCCCCAAGCACAAGCCGCCACCACCGAAACCCGCTGTTGGAAAGCCCTGAGTGAAGCCGCGGTAGAAGCTGCCGCCCTGCTGAATTTCTTCGAGAAGGCTGCGGTATTCCATGTTACCAGGTTCGAGCCTAACAGCGGTCTCTGCGTGCTCAAGAGACACAATCCTGTTGCCGAGCCCGTAGTTTGCGAAGGCGCAAAGATAATGCCAACGTGCGTTTCGCTCGGAAATCGGCACACCCTCAAGCGCTGTGAGCGCTTCACGATAGTGACCCGCTCTAATGTAATTCATCGCGGCGCGCAAAGATGTCGACTCGTCCTCCTGCTCCGAATGGAAGCCGCCGAAGCCTTGACCCGCGCCGTATCTCGTATATGAGCCGAAACCGCCGAAGCCTCCGAAACCATTTGAGGAACCCACATTTTGCTGAGGATTCTTGATTTGGTCATAGGCGGCGTTTATATCGTTCATTCTGCGTTCGGCCTCATTATTGCCGGGATTTATATCGGGGTGATATTTTTTAGCCAATGTGCGGTAGGCTTTTTTAATCTCTTCGTCGCTGGCATCGGGAGAAACGCCCAGGACTTTGTAAGGATCTGATGACATTAGCGCTTATCTCCTTTTAGCTTCGCTTTTTTCGCCTGCGCAAGCTCATATTTTGTCCAAACTCCGGAATATAAAATGTTCCGCATAATGGACACATCCTCGACCAGAGGAAGTTTCTCAAAATCCATCGTACAGTTTCCTATCAGCATTGTCAATATGTCCTTAAAGTAGAGCTCGCTGCGCCCCGCATTCTTCAAATCGGTAAGCGGATTATAGCGATGCTTTTTAATATCGCGCGGAAGGTCGACGACCGCGTCAGAAATATAGATGAATTCGCCAAGAGATGAGGCCATAGCGCGAAGTGGTGCCGCCCACCTGTCCTCACGAAGCACGAAAACTTCGCCCATCAGCTCTCCGAAACAGTGGGACGCGGCGTCCGGATTCTGCACACCGGATTTTTCGAGCTCCGAAAGCCTTTTAATGCAGCGCTCCATCGCGTCGCACTGGCGCGGATATTTTGCCTTAACCGCACTATATTTTTTCCTTAGTATGCGCGCATAAATGAGACTTAAAAGGTTCCTGTCGTCGTGCCAGTTGTCAAGCTGATTCAGATAAGCCAGAGCGACGTTCATGTCGGCGGCATAGTCCGCAATTTCGCTTGCGACGTAGCAGTGCATAGAGCAGGGGTGCGCCGCGCAGCGTTCTTCACCTTTCGACATTTCAGGCTCATAAAGCGAGTTCAAAACGAGAATGAGAAAGGTCATATCATAATTTAGCGCGAGGCGGCCAAAGTTACCGTGCCGCGTTTTGAGCGCACGGCACAGCCCACAGTAGACCGCTTTGTAACGCACTTTATCTTCTTCCGAAAGGCTCTCGCTGTTTGCTATTACATAACCGAACACTCCGTCCTCACCCCCATTAGGTCTTTTTTTCGAACGCAGTGCCGCACTTTTTGCACACTACGCGGATTTTTCCCTTACCCTTCGGAACACGCAGAACGGCCTTGCAGGAGGGGCACTTGAAAAACTTAAATTCCTTGCGCTGCGCCCACATTTCACGGCGCAGTTTAATTTTGTCCACTATAGGTTGCCTAAATTTAAGGTACTTTGCGTTTTCCGCGCGGCGCTTTTCGTAATTTTTAGAAAATATACGAAAATAGGAATAGACAAGCAACGCAATCGCGATCAGGAAAACGACTGTTTTTGACGTTTGAGCCAAAAACATGGACACGATTATGACGACAAGCGATGCGGTGGACAGGAACTTTGAAAGTTCGTCCAGTCCGTAGCGTCCGTACATGAATTTTGCGAATTTGTTTCTCATGCTCTTTAACCTTCAATCTGTGATGGGTCCGCATATGTGCGGAACATTTACCTTAAGCAATATCGTCGTCGAACTGGCTGTTGTAGAGCTCCGCGTAGAAGCCGCCTTGCCCAAGAAGCTCCTCGTGAGTTCCGCGCTCGACTATGCAGCCGTCGCGCATTACGAGGATGAGGTCTGCGCTCTTTATTGTTGACAGTCTGTGCGCGATAATAAACGAGGTGCGACCTTCCGTAAGCTTTTCCATGGCGCGCTGTATCTGAATTTCCGTACGAGTATCGACCGAGCTTGTCGCCTCGTCCAGAATGAGCAGAGGAGCGTTCTCGATAATCGCGCGTGCAATAGTGAGAAGCTGGCGCTGACCTGCGGAAAGGCTGGCATTGTCACCGAGGATAGTGTTGTAGCCGTCCGGAAGGGTTCGGATGTAGTGGTGAAGCCCAACCGCCTTGCAGGCTCGAGTGACTTCCTCGTCGGAGACATTTTCTTTGCTGTAGACGATGTTTTCGCGTATCGTGCCCTCGAAGAGCCATGTGTCCTGCAAAACCATGCAGAACTGTTCGTGGACGCATTGTCTCGTCATCTTACTAATCGGAATACCATCGATAAGGATTTCACCGCCGTTTAGCTCATAGAAACGCATGAGCAGATTGACAATGGTTGTCTTTCCGCTGCCGGTCGGCCCGACGATAGCAATTTTTTGACCGCTTTCAACCTTCGCAGTGAAGTCCTTGATAATCTCGCGGTCTGGGTTGTAGCTAAATTTGACGTCGCGGAATTCGACCTCACCCTTCGAAGAATGGAAGGCGACTGCATCCTCCTTCTCTGGAGAAAGCTCTTCCTCATCAAGGAAGTCGAACACGCGCTCGGAGGCCGCCGCGGTGGACTGCAAAGTCGTTAGCGACTGGGCAAGCTGAGCTAGGGGCTGGGTGAAAAGACGGATATAAATCATGAAGGCAACTATTACGCCGAACTCGATTTTTCCGCTCATCGCCAACGCTCCGCCCACAACGCAGACAGAAACATAGCCAAAGTTGCCAATAAAGTTCATGAGCGGCATCATAATGCCGGAAACGAACTGCGATTTCCAGGCGCTCTGGAAAAGGTTGTTGTTCATCCCGCTGAAGGATTCTTCTGACTGCTTCTCGCCGTTATAGGCTCTAACGATATTGAGCCCCGAATACACTTCCTCAACGAGACCGTTTATTCTGCCGAGCTCGCGCTGCTGGCGCTTAAAATGCTTCTGGGAACGCATCATGATGGTCATCATGACGGTAAAGCCGATAAGCGAGGACACGATTGCAACGGCTGTCAGAATAAGGTTTGTATAGAGCATCATGACGAGCGAGCCAAGGAAGAGGGCAGCGGCGCTAGTTAGCTGACCGACACTCATATTTAGGGTCTGCCCGATTGTGTCAACGTCGTTTGTAACACGGCTCAGTACGTCACCGAAGCTAACCTTGTCAAAGTATTTCAGCGGCAGACGGTTAATCTTTTCGCCAATTTGTGCTCGCATTGATTTTGAGAGTTTCTGTGTAACGGAAGCCATGATGAAACCCTGACAATAAGAGAAGAGCGCGCCTGTGCCGTAAAGAACTACAAGCGTTAGCCCGATTTTTTCGACTTGCCCCAGGTCAATGCCGGTCATAGCACCTGAGATGATTAGGTTCGTTATCTGCTTGAGCTTGTCGGGTCCTATAATAGTGAAGATTGCGCCAGCCGCAGACAATATAAAAGCCGCGATTATAGGTAAGGCATAGGGCTTGCAGAATTGAACAAAACGGGAGAGCGCGGTCTTGAAATCCCTCGGCTTTTCAAAGGACTGACCCTGAATAGCCATAGGGCCGCGGCGCGGCGGATTGGGCTTTCTTTCGTCATCCATTAGCCAATTCCTCCTCTGAAAGCTGTGATAGCGCAATCTCTCTGTAGACCTCGCAGGTCTTCATGAGCTCGCTGTGCGTGCCGATACCGTTGACCTCGCCGTTTTCGAGGACGACAATCTTATCAGCATCGCGTATCGTGCCGATGCGCTGTGCGACGATAACGGAGGTCGTGCCGGCAAGCTCTTTTTTAAGAGCCAAGCGCAGATTTTTATCGGTTTTAAAGTCCAAGGCAGAGAACGAGTCGTCAAAAATAAAGATTTCTGGGTCGCGGCAGACTGCGCGGGCAATGCACAGCCTTTGCTTCTGACCGCCTGACACGTTGGTGCCTCCCTGTGAAATTGAAGAGTCATAACCTTCTGGCATCTGGTCGACAAAATCAGTACTCTGTGCGATTTCGACGGCTTTTTTGACCATTTCTTCGGTTTTTTCGCCCTCACCGTTGTCGCCGTATGCCACGTTTGATGTTACAGTACCCGTGAAGAGTAGGGCGCGCTGAGGAATATATCCAAGCTTGTTTCTAAGCTGTTTCTGCGTATATTCGCGCACGTCGACGCCGTCAATTAAGACCTCGCCCTCCGTTGCGTCATAGAAACGGGGCAGGAGATTTATGATTGTCGATTTACCGCTGCCGGTCGAACCGATGAAGGCAATTGTTTCGCCCTTGCTCGCCGTAAAGCTCACGTTACGGATAACGTAATCCTCGGCTCCCGGGTATTTGAAGCTGACATTTTTAAACTCAATCTCGCCCTGGAGGCCAGCCAAGGCTGCCGCTCCGGGACCGTCCTGTACTGCGCTCTGGGTTTCCAGCACCTCGTTTATTCTCTTTGCAGAGACCGTAACACGCGGCAGCATGATGAAAATCATAGTCAGCATCATAAACGCGATGACAACCTGCATAGCATATTGTGAGAAGACGACCATGTTTGAAAACAGCGTCATTTTTTCCATCATACCTGCATTGTCGATAAGCGAAGCGCCAATCCAGTAAACGGACAGCGTAAGCCCGTTCATAACAATCGTCATGCATGGCATAATAGCCGCCATGAGACGGGAGGTGAACAAATAAGTATTTGTCAGGTCGCTGTTTGCAACGTCGAATTTCCTCCCCTGAAATTCCTCGGCGTTATAAGCTCTGACTACGCGAAGCCCTGTCAAATTTTCTCTTGTAATGCGGTTAAGGCTATCGGTAAGTGTCTGGATACGTCTGAAACGCGGCAGGGCAAGTGTGGAAATCGTGACGACTACAATTAGCATAAAGAGTATCAAAAAGCCGGTTGCCATGGTCCACTCGGTGCCTTTGTCCGCAATTTTGAAGATTGCCCAAACAGCCATAATCGGCGCCTTGATCATAATTTGAAGCCCCATTGCAATCAGCATTTGGACTTGAGTTACGTCGTTTGTTGAGCGGGTTATAAGGCTGGGCGTCGAAAACTTATTAATCTCGCCGAGCGAGAAGGACTGCACCTTTTTGAAGATTGTAAGCCTGAGTTTTTGCGAAAAACTCGCCGCAATGCGCGCAGCGAGAAAGGCAACGATAATTGATGACGCAAGGCTCCCGAGAGCGCAAAGGAGCATTTTCCCTCCTGCGAGCCAGATGTCGGACATTTCACTTCCCGAAGTCTGAACCAGAAGGGTGATCTCCTTCATATAGTCAGGGAGCTTCAAATCCAGCCAGACCTGAAAAGCAACCAGAATGGTGCTTATGGCCGACATGAGCCATTGTCGCGAAGAAAAGCGCTTGAGAAGTTTGAACATAGGATAATCCTTTCAAAACCTGTTTAGAAATCAGAGAGTTAAACAATATTAAAGTATATACAATGGGAAATTAAAGTCAACACAATTTGGTGGCGTAAAGATGAATATACTGTAAATTCCGCTTATCTATCAATGAGTTTTTGGAAATACAGTTTGAAATGAAACTAAAAGCTTAAGGTGCTTCGGGCGCGCTCGGAACTCCTTTGACTTTTTGGCTGTAATTTAGTATATTTAAATTAGGTGGTACTGAAGTCGCAGACTTAGGAGGCAATATGGACGAGATGACTGATGTTTACACGGTGAGACGCGATAAGCCGCCTTTTCCGAGGATCGGATGGACGCTCTTCGCCGTTTTGGGGATTACCACGTTTTTGCAGTTTGCAGGCGCGGCAGTGGTGTATTTGCTTGCGCCGCAGTTGTTAGGAACCTCTTGGTTTATCTGGGCTTTGTCCTTCGCCCCGCTTTATTTTGTCGCCGTTCCTATAGGGTACATAATAATCAAACCGGTACCTAAGCTGCTTGTGCCTAAGCACAAAATGAGTTTCGGGAAGCTCATAGCATTTCTCGCCATGAGTTTTGCCGTTATGTACATCGGAAATATTATCGGAATCTTGGTGAACGCGGGAATAGGAGCGCTGAAAGGCTCAACGCCTACAAATCCGCTAGAAGAGTTTTTGACAGGCTCCAGCATATATATTGAACTGCTTGTCGTTGTGACGATTGCTCCGATTTTGGAGGAATATATTTTTCGTAAAATGCTGATTGACAGGATACGCGTATACGGCGAGGGCACAGCAATTCTTGTTTCAGGTCTTATGTTCGGACTTTTCCACGGCAATCTGTCTCAGTTTTTCTATGCTTTTGGGCTGGGCTGCCTGTTTGCGTATATCTACCTGAGAACCGGAAAAGTGCGCTACACCATAATTCTGCACGCGATCATCAACGGCTTCGGAGTTTTGATGGCACAGCTTGTTGCTAAAAGCGCTAATACCGGCGCACTTAACATGAACGAAGAGAATACGGAGGAGCTGATAAACGCCGTCCAGAGCAATCTGCCGCAGTACATTGTTACCGGACTAAGCGGACTTGCTGTTCTGGCACTATTCATCTCAGGTGTAGTTCTGTTGATTGCAAATCGCAAAAAGGCGGTTTTATATATTACGCCAAAGGAGCTCCCCAAGCAGGGGCGCTTTAAGACGGTTTTTGTGAGTTGGGGAATGGGACTTTTCGTCCTGCTTTCCGTCGGGCTCATGGTATACACGGCGCTTGCTTGATAAAACTATCGGCTAATGAATACATAGAAGCGGACTTCGCAACATTTCCGAAGTCCGCTTTTTTATAATTCTAAAGTGTTTTGAGTGCCTCGACTATCTCCTCGAACCGTTGACTGTGAGAGGCCTTGACAAGCACCGAGTCACCCTTTTCAATTAGTCTTGGAAGCTCCGCAAAAAATTTTTCCTTGCTGTTAAAGTACACGACTGAGGAATCGCCCTCAGAACTTGCTCCCTCCGCTGTGCTCGAAGAAAGCTCACCGCAGGCGATAACGAGGTCGATGCCCTTTTCAGCGGCATGAGCGCCCGTCTCAAAGTGGAGCTTTGAAGCCGTTTCGCCAAGCTCACCCATGTCGCCGAGGATGCAGACCCGTCTGCCTTCGAGCAGCGAGAGCGAGTCGACAGCTGCCGCGACAGAGGTGGGATTTGCGTTATAGCAGTCGTCAATTATTGTTATCTTTCCCGTATCAATTATCCCCGAACGACTGCCGACGGGGACGTAGGAAGCGATGCCGGCGGATATTTCATCGTCTGTCAGACCCATTTGTAGACCGACAGCGGCGGCGCCGAGCGCGGCTGTCACCATATGCACGCCAAAGGAATTTATCTTGCAGGGAATACGGCGCGCGCCGGAAACAATCTCAAGCTCCATACCGTCCGTTCCGAGCAGCCTCACGTTTTCAGCAGTGACCTCGCAGTCGTGCGACATCCCGTAGAGGCAGATTTTTTGCTTACAGGTAAGTTTTCTAAGAGTCTCGTCGTCTCCGTTTATGAAAACAATACCGTTTTCGGGGAGATATTCGAGCATTTCGGTTTTGGCTTTTAGAACGCCGTCAAAATCGCCGAGAAATTCGAGATGCGCAAAACCTATCGTGGTATAGAGCGCCATATTGGGATGGACGATTTCTGCGAGCCTTTTCATTTCGCCGAAGTGCGATATTCCCATTTCGATGACAGCGAACTCGTGGCTTTCGTTAAGCCCGAAAAGCGTGAGCGGCACGCCTAGGTCGTTGTTTAGGTTTTTGGCGGTTTTATGTACCCGAAACCTTCGAGAAAGTACCGCCGAAATCATTTCCTTTGCCGTTGTTTTGCCGACACTACCGGTAATACCAAGAACTGGAATGTCAAATTGGCGGCGGTAGAAAGCGGCAAGCTCGCCGAGCGCCGTTATGGTATTTTTAACGATAATCATCGGAAACTTATCGTTTTCGGGACAACGTTCTCCGATAGCACACAGAGCGCCCGTATCGAGCGCAGTGCCGATATAGTCGTGCCCGTCGCTGTTCTCGCCCTTTATTGCGGCAAAAAGACAGTCTCGAGTAACGGCGCGGCTATCCGTTGTGACGGACGATATTTCCTCTTTGAGGAGGGAAGCGTCGCCGAAATACTCGCCGTTCACCGCAGATATGATGTTTTCTATGGTCAGATTTTTCATCAGACGTAAAACCTCTAACGGTATTTTTTCATTGAAACAATAATTATTTCATCGCAAAGCTCGCCGAAGCTCTTGCCCTGTGCCTGCGCCATTTGCGGGATAAGGCTCGTCGGCGTCATACCGGGGAGCGTGTTCGCTTCAAGGCAAAAAATTTCGCCCTTGTCATTCATAAGGTAATCCACTCGGCAGTAAGCATCTATCATAAGGACAGAGTTTACCTTCTCGCTCAGACGCTGAACTCTATCGGTAATTTCGTCGCTGATGGGAGCGGGGCAGAGCTCGGTGGTCAGTCCCGCCTGATATTTGTTTTTGTAGTTGTAGAAGCCTTCCTTGGGAATAATCTCGATGACGGGCATCGCTTTTCCATCCATCACGCCGACGGTCAGCTCGCGGCCCTTGATGTACTGCTCGACGATGACGGCACGCTCATACTTGAACGAAAGCTCCAGAGCGGAGTCGTATTCTTCGCGGCTTTTTACAATTGAGGTGCCGACACTTGAGCCGCCGGAGCAGGGCTTGACGACGCAGGGGAACCCGACGTCCGCATAGGGCGCCTCGCCCGCGTAAACCGTTATGCCAGCGGGAGTGAGAATGCCGGAGCATTCAAAGAGCTTTTTGGAAAGCGATTTATTCATGGCGAGCGCGCTGCCGAGATAGCCGCTGCCGGTATATTTGATTCCTGCAACGTCGAACGCTGCCTGAAGCTTGCCGTTTTCGCCCTCATCACCGTGGAGAGCGAAAAAAGTGATGTCTGCCGCTCGGCAAATCTCGAGTACGTTGTTTCCGAGGCTGCTTTCGTTGTCCTGATTTCTCAGAGCCTTGATTTTTTCAATGTCCGGCTCCTTTTCTCCGACGGGGATTGTTTCCTGACGAATTTCGCGAGCGAACAGGTCCTCGGGCTTTTCGTAAGCTTCGGTGCAGCCGAAAAACGAATCCAGCAGTACGACCTTATGACCGCGCTCGCGAAGAGCTTTTGCGACCATGGTTCCGCTTGTGATGGAAACGTCTCTTTCTGTGCTGATGCCGCCGCACAAAACAACAATATTCATATTGTGCCTCCTAATAGGTCAGTTGCACAAAAGGCAACCCAATATATACAATCCATACATGAGCCAGTATAGCACAAGGCGGCACTCATATCAAACAGAATTGTGCGCCTGATAAATAAAATAGAGTCTGCCGTACACTTGCACAGCGGACATAGCTCTTTATGACATTGTTAGGCGTGCAGACGTTTCTAGCGCTTGCTGGCACGCCGCCTGTCGGAAGTGCGATTCTTATTTAATGTCAGCTTTTTTGCTGAAAACGCTGACACCGAACCATCTTTTATAATTGGTTGCGAGATAAATTATAAAAACTACGCCGACAACGGCGAGACCGAAATTGACAAGCAGGCTGTATAAAATAGCCTGTCCTTCGCCGAAGTTCTTTGTGAAAATGGACTGTATTTTTGGCATCGTATAGGACGCAAGTCCCATGAAGGTGTAGTAAAGTCCAAGGTTTCTTGCCTTGTTGCCGGGATGGAATTCCAGCATAAGGGAAACGCCGCACTGGAGAGCGCCGCCTGATGCAAAGATACCGATTGCCAAAGCCGCGATCTGAACAATCGCATCGGAGGGAACAGTGCATAAAAGAACATAAGCAAGAACCGAACCTGATAAGTCAATGACAAGGATCTTAATAGTTCTCCAGCGAAACTTTGCCATCATTAACATAGAGACAATAACAGCGAAAACGGAGCCGAAGGTAAAGAGACTTGTGAGTGATGCGGATTTAAGATCGCTCATACCGGCAACGGTAAGACCATAGCGGTTGAGAAACTGCTGAGCGGAGTACATTATAGCCATAGCGAAAAAGCCGAAGAGTATGCAGCCGATATTGACAGCGAAAGGAGGCTTTTTAACAATGCGAGCAGCCGCTCTTTGAGCGCCCTCGTCCAGTTCGTTGAGCTTAGCAATTTCCTTGCCCGCGGCCTTGAGTTCTTTTCTTTTCGCACGTTTTTTGCGAAGCTCATCATCGTAGGAATAGGGAGCTATAAGAGCGAGCACAAAAATGATAAAAGACATAACGATGGGGATGATGAGGCCGACCTGCCATGTGCCTGCGGTTCTGAAGGAAACGACAAGCAGGGGGTAGATAAGACTGGAAACTGAAATAACGACCTTGATAAGGATAACTGCGGAGTTCGGAGCCTTTGTCCAGCTCTCCTGCACTGCAGGGTAACAGGCGCCGTCAACAAACGATGTCGCTAGTCCGCCCATGAATGCGCAGATGATTGCAATCTCAAGACTTGTTGTTTTCAGCAGACCATCAAAGAATGCTAGATACAGAATAGCGCCGATTACTATCATGAGCTTTCGTCCGATTTTATTGGACAGCTCCCCGCAAATCCATACGCTCAGGAACCGTGCAAGTCCCGTATATGCGATTACGTTATAAACACCGGCCGTGTCAGTTGACCACTGTGCTGCAAACTTATCGAGGTTCTGCGAAATAACAATCGCCTGAATGCCCAGAGTCAGATAGCACATGTAGACGGCGGCCAGTGTCCAAAAATACTTTTTACCGCTCATGAGTAAAATCTTTCCTCTCTATTCTAACCTGCCATTTAATTAGTGTATGCAAAAAACAAAACAGTTTACTCATAAAAGCCTTAGTTGTTTTTCTTAATAAGTGTGTGGTCATACTTGATGTTTGTTGACATCTATAAAGGAATATTATACAATTAGATTAGTTGTTTATCTTAAAGCGCGAGTATCGCTAATATAAATATCCTGTTGAGAAAGAGGGACGTCGTGGAGATCATTACAGTTACAAAAGAAAACCTTGAAAAGGAACACATTTGTTGCGCAATCTCGAACAATAATGACTGTCAAGTCGCCTCAAAAAAAGCTTGGCTTGCGGAGAGATTTGATGACGGGCTCGTATTTAAAAAGTGCGATGTACGCGGAAAATGCTTCATTGAATACGTGCCTGCCGAGAAAGCTTGGGCCCCTGTTGAAGCAGACGGATACATGTATATAGACTGCTTTTGGGTATCAGGGCAGTATAAGGGACAGGGCAACGCGAACCTACTTTTAGATGAATGCATTAAAGACAGCAAAGCAAAAGGTAAACTGGGACTCGCGGTTTTATCTTCTAAAAAGAAAATACCTTTTCTTTCGGACCCGAGCCATCTGCGGTACAAAGGCTTTGAACTAGCCGATACTGCCGAACCTTACTACGAGCTTCTTTATTTACCTTTTGAAAAGGACGCGCCCATGCCCAAGTTTAGACAGGCGGTTAAGTCACCGAAAATTACCGAGCAGGGCTTTGTTCTTTATTACTCCAATCAGTGCCCTTTCAATGTGAAATATGTCCCGCTCATAGCTGAAACAGCAAAAGCGCATGACGTACCTTTTAAAGCGATACGCTTCGAAACCACGCAACAGGCACAGAACGCACCTGCTCCATTCACAACATACAGCCTGTTTTGGAACGGAGAATTTGTAACAAACGAAATACTTTCGGAGGCTAAATTTGCAAAAATCATAGCCGAAAAGTCCTAACAACATATTAAAGCTGAACAGCAAATATAATAAAACAGCAATCGGAATTTCATCCGATTGCTGTTTTATTAATAGAATTTATTCCTTAACCGCGAACGCGCGAACCGGAGCACCGTCGGCATTTTCGAACTTGAGCGGCGCCGCGATAAACGTAAACAGTCCGCTTCCGAGCGTATCTAGATTGCAGAGGTTTTCGATTATGACAATAGTATTCTGCGAAAGCAGCTTTCTATGATTATCAAAGCCTGAACCTGTTATGGGGTCGATACTGATTACGTCGAGCCCCACGCCTTTTTTACCGGTGTCGACGATGAAGTCAGCAACCTCGGGGCTTATGCAGGGAAAGTCCCCGAAATAGGCGGCTGTTCCCCATTTTTTGTCCCAGCCTGTCCTGAACAGCAGGAAATCCGCTTTTTCGGTGAGTTCACGGCATCGCTCGATAAAAGTCATGCCGATGCGTTCACCCTCATTAAGCTCCGTACAGTCGATAACAACGGCGCTTCCTACAAATTGCGAGGCCTCGAACACGTCGAGAGGCGTTCCGTTTTTGAACATATGAGCCGGCGCGTCCATATGCGTACCGGTGTGCGAAAACATATGCAGTAGTGTTTCCTTAAAGCCGTTCTTCTCCACGGTGCATGCAACGGAAAGGCTTGGTGCCTCTGTGCCCGGATAAACCGGCATATTTACCGAAATTGTATGAGTAAGGTCGATGACGTTCATGTTTTGTACTCCTCGTTATTTCAAGTCCGCTGAAACAACTCGCGGTCACTGCTTGACCCAGACGCCTCCAGAGTATATGTAGGTACCTGCGCCCTCGGCAGCATAGGATGTTTTAAAGGTGTCGCTATTTTGAAAAACACTGCCTTCAAGGTAGACGCCCGAGCCTATTGTCACTTTAGTAATGTTGTTGTCCATAAACGCTCCGTAGTCGATTCGCGTAAGGCTGGAGGGAAATACAATTTCCGTAAGCTTATTGTCTTTGAAGGCTCTGGCGTGTATCCTCGTTATACCGCTGTCTGCGGGGAAAGTCACCGATGTCAGTCCTTTGCCGATGAAAACGTCCTGATATACTGCGAGGACTTCTTCGCCATCAAGCGTTTTCGGAATAGTCAACTCGGTTGCGGCACCCGTATAGGTTCCTGTTATATAGCCAGAAAATCCTCCGGTACCTAATGTTATTTCCGCACCTGAAATTTCATGTATCAGCAGCCAGCATTTATTGGATGCATACCATACGAACACATTGTTGTCCAGCTTGGGTGTGGGCTTGCTTGGAAGAATACCCTCGTCGACAAGAACCTGCATCAGAGCGGCATCGGTTAAGCTCCCCGCTTCGAAGAGATTCGGAGACGGGTCTGCGGCATAATAAATGCGGGTTGTCTCATTAAGAACACCAAGCGAATGTCCATCCGAGGCGGCTTTTCCCTTATCAATATAACCGATATACGATGGCACAAGGACGGCGGACAGCACTCCGATAATGAGGAGCGTCACTATCAGCTCAATCAGCGTAAATCCGTTTTTATCAATTTTCGATCCTAACATATGGCCCTTTCTCAAGCCTAGCGTACGTTCAGAACGCGCTTATCGGGAGAGAATCGTCATCCAGACCCTTTTTAATCGAACGAATTACTATATAATAGCTATATTCATCGTTCACCTTGACATTAATTCGCTCACCTACCTTGTGACCCAGCAGTGCCTTGCCAACAGGCGATTCCTTGCTTAAAAACCCCTTGAGAGCGTTCTGGCGAAGTGTGGTCACAATCTGAAATAACTGCATTTCGTCGTCTTCCTCAAAGTATACCTCGACCTTGTCGAACAGACCCACGGCATCGGTTTTCGATTCTCCAGAAATGATCTTAGCCGTTTTTATCATGTTTTCCAGATACTTGATGCGGCTGTCGTTCCTGATTTTCTCGCGCTTTGCCGCCTTATATTCAAAATTTTCGCTCAAATCGCCGAACGCTCTTGCTGTTTTTACGTCCTCGATAATCTCAGGCCGCAGCACAAGAGTTCGGTGATCGATTTCTTCCTGCATTTTTTTAATATCGACTTGGGTCAATTCGTCGTACATATTCTGTACCTCAGTTTCGTCGTATTTTCCGGTATTTGAATTATTCTCACCAATACTATAACACAGGTTGATCGAATATTTCAATTCGGTGTGTATTATAGAAATGACCCGTTCGAATATATAGGTAAAAAAAGATAAAATTCCGAGCGTGGAATTAGCCACGCTCGGAATTTATTTTACTGCTACGAAGACATCTTCGCTGCCGAAAGCCTATTTATATGTGAAGCGGGTCGTCATATTTCCTGATTGCCGGGATTCAAATCATCATTTTCAATTATAATCTCATCGGGGAAAGGAGTATCGCTATGTTCAAAATGGAAAGCCGTATCTACATATCCCTTGATGTTTGCGCCTTCTTCAACAGCGATTGAGTTCGTACTAATATCTCCCACGACGATTGCATTTTGGCGCAGATGGGTTTTGCTGCCGACTTCAATGTTGCCCTTGATCTTGCCGTCAATACTGGAATACTGAGCTCTTAAATTGCCAAGAAGTATAGAGTCACTGTATATGTGCGTGCTGCCTTTCGACAAAACATTACCCTGTACCGAAGAGCCCTCCATCCTAGTGTTGTTGCACATTAGATTGCCGACCAGCATTCCGTGCATGGAGGCGTCCTTAAGCACATCGACATTACCGCGCACCTTGCCATTTATCGTGATGTCTGCAAGAGAACGAATATCGCCATAGACTACTGTGTTTTTTGAAATGATTGACATCTCTTCCTCTGCATTGCCAGAGGCGGACTGATTGTGCATATTTGCTTGGCTGAAATATACAGGCAATACGGATGGATCGGCCTGACCAATATTTGTTGGGCGGCTGATTCGAACGGACTTGCCGAAAGGACCGACCTGATTATATTGACCATTTGGCTCAGAAACAACCTGTGAGTTGGAAGTGATTTCGCTGCCGGAATTGGAATTCGGACTAACAGTCATGTCTTCACTGTCTGGCTCTTCAATGGTTTGGACATTTGAAGCCGCAAAGTCATTTCTATAGGATTTGGAATCATCCTGATTGGACGAAGCTTGATTCTCCGAATAGGAATCCAAATCGGAATTGCAATCGGCCTTTTCCTCCGATTCGGAGCGGACCTGTCCGCCTCCATTGAGCAATTCTCTGAGTGCCTGATAAAAGTTTTCCTTCAGACCCATGTGAATTTCTCCAGTTCTTTTGATTAGTGTAGGTTAAATTAAAACCATGATATATATTCTAGGGTAATTCAAATCAATTATTCTAAATGAATCACACAGAAATCTACGTGCCGCTAGTCTCCTGCGAGTTCTCATACTCATCAAGCCGCTTTTGCAGCGCTTCAAGTCGAGCGCTGATTGAACTGTCTAGATTCTTAATCTGCGAGTTGAGGTCAGATGTCTTATTGGCAATATTTGAATTCAAGTCCGTCTGAAGCTTGCTCAACCGGGAACTCGTGGAATTATCCAAGCCGTTTATTTTTTGAGTCATGGATAAATCAATCTGCTGATTAAGATCAGTTACCTGAACTAAAACATAATTTTCGATTTCATTCTGAAATGCGGTTTTCTCGGTGTTAACGGAATCTACTATCTCTTTATGAACTTCCGAAGATAGTTTGTCAGGAAAGGTCTCGTCGAATGTGTTTATTGTTTCTTCCATTTTTTCTATCTTTTTGCTGTTCTCAGTGCATTTTATGCCGGAGATAATTGCAGAAACAGTCGGAGCCAAGAAAACAACAATAAGAACAGTTACAATGAGATGTTTAAAAAACTTGACGCTGCCAAAATACATTCAGTTCACCTCAAACATGAAAAAATGGACTGCGAAATAAGTGATTAATACGCATATTTGCGCTATGACCAAAATATGTTATATCATACTACACTTTTTTAAAAAAAGAAAGAAAAAATTTGTAATTTGTCGAAGCAACGCATTTTATGCACTATGAAGCATGCTGTGGCTGCAAAATGTTATAAAAAAACCGGAAGGGGCTATGCGGCGAATCCGTTATCCCGAAAATTCAATCTCTATATATCGGCCCAATAGCGATAAATAATCATAGCTGATTAGCTAAAAAATAGACTTTTCTGACTAGTTGTTAAACGATATAGAAATGCCGAACATGGGAATCAACCCACGCTCGGCATTTCTCATTTTATATTTGGATTCCTACTCTGTATAGCCATTGACAAGGAAAGTGCCTGCTCCATGCTGTACATTCCTTTTGCATGAGTCATAATCCATTTTGCCGCATATATTGCTCCTTGTCCAAATGCAGCGCGATTAATCGATTCGTGGATGATGCGTATTGTTTGATTCGGGAGACCGAAAACAACCTCGTGCCTTCCTATGGTACCTCCCACTCGAATAGAATGAATGTTTTTTTCTCTGTCCAGACCCAAATCATCAGCAATTCTTATAGCCGTACCGGAAACACCTTTTTTCCCCTTGAAATGCTCCTCGATGATTTCAATATCAGCGTGCGGAGCTATACTTTGAAGCACCTTTGAAGCTTCTATCAGAAAATTAACACCTAATGTTATGTTAGGAGAGTATAGAACTGCGGTATGATCGCTCAATTCTTTCAGCAGTTCAAATTCCTTCCCATTATACTTTGATATTGCCGATACAATCCGCGTACCATACTGTGCTGCGTTCTTATATTCATCAACGGCGCTTGAGCTGGAAAAATCAATGATAACATCAACTTTATTCTCCTTATAAAATTGAGTAAAATCGATATTATTTATAGAATGAATTATTCCTTCATCGTGATCATATCCTAGATGTCGACTGGCATATGTTCCTTCATGAACTGATGACTTTCGAACGACCCATTTCAGTTCGCAGTCATTCTCCTTAATAATCTCATTTGCCACAATAGAACCTGTTTTACCAAAACCGAATAGTCCAATGGATAACTTCATTAATACTCCTTTCAAACTTGTATAATCAATTACATTATCAAACGATTAGCAATAAAAAATCAATCACCCTCACTTCCAACGCTTACGAGATTAGCTGACGGATTCGGATGGAAAGTTCACCCTACACGCACTGCGTGATTCACCCCCAAAAATGGTTCTCCCGTTCCAATTACGGATTAAGCGATTATTGTATGTATATAAAAAGATGGGCAGCCCAAACTAGGACTTCCCACCCAAGAAGACGTATCTTGAAAACAGCCAAAGCTGTCCAACCGTTACGTAGTATTTCTCTATATAAAAAATGATATCACAATTTGACCAAAAAGTCAAACAGCATGTCTAAAAATCAAATTGTTAAGATTGCTTGTCGAAAAACCCGAAAAACTTTTCTGATTTTTTAATATAATGAGCTATAAAGAATAATAGAAATACCGAACATGGGAATTAACCCATGTTCGGTATTTCTATTACAAATCCAAAGACATTTTTCATGACAAAGAAGGTGTTTGGATTTGCATCAATTGGTGGACCCGAAGAGATTCGAACTCTCGGTCTCCGCGTTGCGAACGCGGCGCTTTACCAGCTAAGCTACGAGCCCGAATAAGCTTGTGATCGATTCAATCACTCGCATATTATAGCACAATTTCTTTGATTGTCAAAATATAATTTGGTACTGTATTGATATTTAATCGCCGTTGTAGTAAAATAACTAAACGCGGCCCGTGACAAGGCTGCACTAGTCGGGGAGCTAGCGGTGCCCTGTACCTGCAATCCGCTACAGCAGGGATGAATTCCCACCCCAGGATAATTGATGTGTCGTCTGACCTCGGCAAGTGGTGTTGAAGACCTGGTCTTGCGCAACGGAAGCCTGTGAACCATGTCAGGCGGGGAACCGAGCAGCATTAAGCGGGTAGCTCTGTGTGCCGTGAGGTAGCCGGGTTCGAGCTAACTACTCAGGTAACGGGTATATCAATTTATTCAAAGGTGGGTGTGCAGTCTTGTCACGGGCCGTGTTTTAGTTTATAATCTTAAATGATTCATCAGAATTATTTAAGATTATTTCAATTTGATGGTTTCGGCACTGTAACGCAGAATGACTATCGGCGTTTAACATATATGACCGGAAAGTTCGAAAAAAGGAGGGGCACAATCGAATGTATCAGGCTTTATACAGGAAGTGGCGTCCCCGCACCTTTGATGATGTAGTGGGTCAGGAACACGTTACAGATACGCTTAAAAATCAGATTATATCAGGCAGGCTTAGCCATGCCTATCTGTTTATCGGAACCAGAGGAACGGGCAAGACCTCCTGCGCAAAGATACTCGCCAAGGCCGTGAACTGCAAGCATCCGGGAAACGGCAATCCATGTAACAAATGCAGTAGCTGTCTGGGTATTGACGACGGATCAATAATGGACGTGGTCGAGCTTGATGCGGCTTCAAATAACGGCGTTGACAACGTTCGCGCCCTGCGCGACGAAGCAATATTTTCTCCCGCAATTGTCAAAAAACGCGTGTACATCATTGATGAGGTGCATATGCTCTCATCCTCGGCGTTCAACGCCCTGCTTAAAATACTTGAGGAGCCGCCCGAGCATCTGTTGTTCATCCTCGCAACGACAGAGCTCCACAAGGTTCCCGCGACAATTCTTTCACGCTGTCAGCGCCACAGCTTCAAACGAATTGAGCCCACATCTCTCGCAAAGCGAATAAGCTATGTTGCCGACAAGGAGAACATGCGTCTTGAACCAAATGCGGCGGACTTGCTTGCAAGGCTTGCGGACGGTTCGCTGCGCGACGGACTTTCGCTTCTTGACCAGTGTTTGGGCTACGATACGATAACATCCGAAAATGTTCTTTCTGCTATGGGTCTTGTGGGAAACCTCCGCATAGCGGAACTGCTTGAGGCTATATCCAAAGGAGATACCGGAAAGGCAGTTTCCAGCTTCGGAACAATGTGGAGCGACGGGAAGGCTCCCGCGACACTGCTTTCTGAACTGGGTAACCTCATGCGCGACATACTGATGACAAAGGTAGCGCCGAAGGGCGGAAGCGAGCTTCTGTCCGGTGGGTTTGATAGAGGAACGCTTGACCGCTTTGCAAACAGCATGACGGCGGAGGAGCTCATCTGTGGCATCGACTCCGTTCAGGCGCATATCGGTTCACTGCGCGATGGGCGCGACCCGAAAACGACTGCGGAACTGTGCATCGTTGGGCTCTGTGAGCCACAGCTTGGGGACAATATCGGCACGCTTAAAAAACGTATTGCAAAGCTGGAACAGCTTTTGGAAAATCAAGATATATCCCCAAAGGATACTGTTCGAAAAGATATTAGCAATAAAATATCCGAACCGGCGAAAGAACCTGTTCGTGAAATACCTGCTCTAGAGACAGCTCCGTCTCCGGAGCCGGAAAAAACGGAAACCGAAAAACCGGCTTTCGAGGAGGAGCCCGAAGCGGAACCTGCAATAAAAACGGAAGAAAACTCCTGCGTGCACCGTTCTTCGGACGATGTTCTAAAAGGAATATTAGAGGTTTTAAAGACCTCGATGCTGCCCGGAAAGTACAACGCAATCAGCAGCCATTTCTTGTCGAGAAGCTCGCTGGATGGGAACACTCTTACGGTCGGTGCGCCTGACAATTTTGTGAAGGGGCAGATTGAGCAAGCGCAAAGCTTCATTAAAAGCGCTGCAGAGCAGGTTACGGGCGAAACGATCCTGGTGAAAATTGTCGAGAACAAGACGGCACAGGCGGCGGGCGCGGAAAAGCTGGACGGGCTCTCCAAGTTCGGAAACGTCAAATTTGAATAGCTAATAAAACTATAATAAACGAACAACAAACATATAGGAGGACTGGATTATGGCAAAAGGCGGATTTCACGGCAGCCCAATGGGCGGCGGTGGCGGCGGCTTCAACATGAACATGATAAAGCAGGCTCAGAAAATGCAGAGCGACATGCTGAAAATGCAGGAGGAGCTTGATAAGGCCGAGTATTCTGCAGCGGCAGGCGGCGGAGTTGTGACTGCTGTGGTCAGCGGAAAAAGGGAGCTTATATCTCTCGCAATCAAGCCAGACGCAGTAGATCCCGAAGATGTCGAAATGCTTCAGGACATGATCATCGCGGCTGTCAACGAGGCTCTGCGCAAGGCGGAGACGACTGCGGGCGAGAATATGGCAAAGCTCACAGGTGGGCTAAATCTCGGTGGTCTCGGACTTTAAATAGCACGAAAAATAGCACGAATTAAAAAAACAGCCATCTGACAGCACTCGTTTGAGGATCTGTCAGGTGGCTATATTTTTGAACTAAGAAAACATAAAGATACTAATTATATAATAGATGTCCTGATAGGATACGAACTACTCTGCAACCTTGCCCAGAGTGATCATAGCTTCAGGGCTTGATACAATTATATCCGGATATGTGGAGTCGATTGACTGGAGCCTTGTTCCACCGACGCGGTCACGCAGACGCTTGAAATATGTGGTGCCTTCATAGGTGAAAACGCCGACCTCGGCGTGTTCGAGCTTTTGCTGCTGATGTATCCAAACAGTCTCACCATCGTGAAAATCTGGGCCCATGCTGTCGCCGTGGACAATAACGCCGAAGTTTGCGGAAAGCGGAACTTCGTTGCCGACCCTCATTAAAACATAATCCGTGAGGTCGAGGAGCCTGTCCTTTCCTGCGGCTGTTTCAAGGTCATAGACGGGGAGTGTGCGGATTTTTGTGCCGCGAGGAGTCCCCAAAGCAGGGTCGTCATACAGTCCGCTGTCGAGCAGCATAGCCGCATATTCGACCACAAGCCTTTTTCCGTCGCCGCTGAGACCTTTAAGGAAATCATAGCTCCTGTTGCTGAAAGCGCCGCTGATATCGACAATATCAAGAATGTCGCAGATTATCAGAAATTGCACCGCGTTCGGCAAAGAAGCGCCGCTTTCCCACTTGGAAACGGCCTGATTTGTGACCCTAACTCCGCGCTTTGAAAGAAGCGCAGCAAAGTCGCGCTGAGAGAGCCCTTTCTTTTTTCGAAAGGAGCAGATAATATCGCCTAAATTGCTTTGCACAACTAATCACCTCAAAATGAGTATAGTATATGATTATCCATATTGCAAGTATATTTTTATAAATATATCCTCATAAGAGAATTACGGTGAATAATGTGTTATTTACGCATATTTTGGCACATGAGAGCGTAAATATAGTTGCGCACAGATTATTTTCTAGTATAATAACAATTAGATTTGTTTCACGGCAACAGGAGGAAGAGCATGAGAAAAAGAGGATCGCTGTACATAACGTTGATGATAGTCATACTACTCGCCAGTATTCTCGCAATTCCCGCTATGGCAGACGCCGGCAATTTCTCCGGCAGCTCCGATTTCGGGGGAAGTTATGGCGGAAGCTCCGGCGGCAGCTTTGGAGGCTCCGGACTGTGGACACTCTTCGCGCTGGGAAGCTCCGGACACTCAGGCGGCGTAATCGCAATAATTATAATTGCGTTTATTGTTATAAAGATCCTGAAAAATGCAGGACGCAGAGGCGGTACGGCTACTTTCACAGCTGCGCGCACGAACGGTTTTTCAGAACTCAAGCCCATCCAAACACTGAGAGACACGGATCCGAATTTCTCCGAAGCGGTGATGAAAGAAAAAATCGGAAATCTCTATGTGCGTATGCAGACTGCCTGGCAGACGAATGAATTTGACAGTATGCGTCCATTTATGACGGATTCTTTATACAGCCAGTTCAAGCTCCAGCTCGATGAGCTCATCCGTTCCGAATGCACGAATCATATTGAACGTATCGCGGTTCTGGAGGTTAACCTGCTCGGCTGGAGAAGCGACGAGGCCAACGATGCCGTAGTCGCGCAGCTCCAGACACGCATCATTGACTACATATCGAACGACAAAACAGGCAAGGTGATAAGCGGCTCCAAGACAGCGGAAAAGTTCATGACCTATGAATGGACGCTTGTCCGCTCAAAGGGCATGAAAACGCCGGAACCCTCAGGTGAGGGTAAGGGAGATACGATTTCAATCCACTGCCCGTCGTGCGGTGCTCCCGTTGAGATTAACCAGTCCGCGAAGTGCCCTTATTGCGATAGTGTTATAAATGCTGTAAGTTACGACTGGGTCATATCGCAGATAAAAGGCATTTCACAGAGAACAGGACGCTGAATTATCATAATAACAGCAAAACCGTCGGAGGAAACTCCGGCGGTTTTTTTATTTCGAATTTTAATACAAAAAATACAAGGCATACCGAATAATTAAACAGAAATAATAAATCAGAACGATTTAAAATTTCGCTGTCAATAATGGCAGTTTGGGATAGGGTGTGGATTCTTGCGAGAAAAACTGAGAAAAATACTGATTTGTATCGTTGCGGTGGCGGGAGTGTTAACGCTCGTGGGCACGTCAATTTGCGCGCCATCCTGCTTTGCGGAAGAAGAGGAAGAGAAAAAAGCGGATTTTATAAAATGGGTGGATTTCAACGTCACATGTGCGGCGATGAAAAAGGCAATTGCGCTCGATGTGGAGTCGCACGATAAAGAGGTCAAATTCAATTATATTGTGCTTTTGGCTTGTCTCGCCACAAAAAACGGCAACAACTTTAGCCACTATAAAGACAGCCAGTTGGACACAATTGCGGAAAAATTAAGGTCGGGGGAACCAATCGAAAAGGTGGCAGGAGCCACGAAGTACTATAATTATTATTACGAGTCCCTCAGCGCCGTTTTGTCCGGCTTCGTGGGCGATTATGAGATCGAAGTGCCTGATGATACTAGCGGCAAGCATTGGGAAAAGCGCTATGGCATCAAGGCGTTTTCACCGATTGCGAAGGGCTATTATTACAATCATTATGATGATTTCGGGAAAAAGCGCTCCTATGGCTTTTCTAGGCCGCACCTCGGAAACGACCTGATAGGCAATACTGGATCGCCCGTCATTGCCGTTGAGAGCGGGCGCGTAGAGGCGTTGGGCTGGAACCAGTACGGCGGCTGGCGCATCGGTATAAGATCGTTTGATTCGAAAAGATATTATTACTATGCGCATTTGCGGAAGAACTTCCCCTACCGAAAGGATCTGACGGTCGGCTCCTCCGTGAAGGCGGGCGATGTCATCGGGTATCTGGGGCATAGCGGTTATTCAACAAAAGAGAACGTGAATAACATCAACACACCCCATTTGCATTTCGGGATGCAGCTTGTTTTTGATGAGTCGCAGAAGGAATGCTTGAGCGAGATTTGGATAAATGTATATGAAATTGTGAAACTGCTCGAAAACAAAAGGTCCGCGGTGGTCAAGGACCCCGAGACAAAGGAGTATAGTAGAGTCTACGATTTCCGCGATTTATCAGGGTACGGGGAATGAAAAATAACCCGCAATCATAACGATTGCGGGTTATTTGCTGGCCATATTCAGGGGTTGAAAAAGCAAATTAACAATTACTCGAGGCAATAGATGAATTCACAGACTTTGATGATATTAATATTAAAATAAATGGGATAATCTACAAAATAACAATCGCCCCCAGCGTCGAAACACTGAGAGCGATTAGTGTGGATATATCTGACCAACACATCCACCTCCAATATAACAGGAGGTAATTAAAAAAGCAATGGCTAAAAAAATTGATTACAAATCGATGTACACGTTCCGCTCTGACGGTAGATACATGGGCCATTGGCACGATAATAACAGAGTACGCCATTCGGCTTACGACCGAGATCCGGAGGCGCTCAACGCTATGCTGTTGAGTGAAAAGCGCAAGGAATGTCCTGTAAGCACGCAGCCTCTTTAAGGTCAATGTATAAGCAAGTTTTTGATTATGCAATCATACAGCGCCATATTACTTATAATCCTGTATTGACGGTTAAAGTTCCGCAGGGCATGAAACGTACTACAAGGCAAGCACCTGAGAACGCCAATTTGTCACGTAAGTATGTTGACTGTTTTTGATGATTACTGTACGGTACAAAATAGGTTGAGTAAACATAATAAAAGTTAAGCGTACACGTTAATTGACACAATACGTTTCCCCTGATCGCTTTCAGCTATGTTGTCAACTATTGCAATAATGCTACTTTCGTTACATTTAAGTATTGTTGAAGAAACAGGGCTACTTATTTCACCAAGTTCGTTACTCATAGTATCAAGAACCAAATACGTTTTAGGCTCGTCCATATACCCAAGAGTTACAATATCGCCCTTATTAACAAAGTCCAAGTTCTCATATCTGGGGTTTCCCATAAGATCTCTTTTGTTTGTGTTAATTAGCTTCGCTGTAATGCACTTTCTGTTGGCTATTACTGATGCAATATCTATGTTGGAAGCTAATTCTGGTTCAATTGTGCTGACTTGCTGTTTTGATAAAAAACCCTCGTCCGCATTGCCTGCTGGCGTAGTACACAACGTTTCCACGGTGGTGGACACCACGGGTTCAACCGTTGTACTTGCTTCTGGGGTAGAACCTCTCTTTATTTTGAGAAGCCACCCCTTCCAGATTTTTTTCATCAAGCTCTCTCACTTCATTATATTTCTACCGCCTCCGGTGTTCGTCGTTCCGGGGGCGGTTTTTAATTTTATCTTCCAATACCTGCGAAATTTCCCCATTAAAATGCGCAGGCAATCCCCTATAGGTGTCTGGATCAACTGAAATTTGCTCACATGTATAGGTTTGGCATTCTGCTATAAAATCTTCCTTTGTTTGTGTAACTTGCATTACGGGTGTGTTATAATTTGCTACAGAAAGCGAATCCTTTTTTGAGTGATTAACAATTAGTATCACGGTCACAATGACAATAATAAGAATTAAAATTAAGCTCAAACAACCCACTTTAAAATCTTGCTTTTGCTGCTGAACTGGCTGCTGAATTGGCTGTGGAAGCGGTGCTCCGCATCCAGAACAGACGTCTATATTTTCTGGGTTCTGCTTTCCACAATACTCACAAACCATTGCTTTTACCCATCCCATTCTATTTCATAATGCTTACTTGCTTAGACAAGGAAATGAACATACTGATAGTACCCCCGTATCCCAGATAAAGGAGACGGATGCCAGATCACAGAGATACGTATAGGATCACATGTACCGTGATTTCTTGCCAGTTTATCGGCAAGCTTTTTGGTCTCAATATAAATGGCGCTTAATCCTTTCGGAACTTGTTAGGGGTAAATCTATCTTTGCTTTTCTGTTTAGCTGCCTGCAATCCTAGCTTCATGGCAGCCTTTATGCTTTCTTTCGCTTCGTCAGTCATGGGATCACCATCAAACATCAAAGCTCCGCCCTTGTCCAAGTCGGCCATGATGGCTTCAAGATCGCGGGCAATATCACGCTCATCCTTATTTGAAAGGGTGGGCGTTTTTTCTTGCTCATTACCCTTTAAATAATCAATGGAAACGCCAAAATAATCTGCAATCTTACTTAGCGTTGAGTCGTAGGGAATTTTCCCGTGTTTCCATCCGTTTACGCTTGCTCTGCTTAAGCCTAACTCCTCAGCAATGGCAGACGGAGCCTTATTAACATTATTGCACAATCTAACATAGTCGTCATAAAACACCATTGTTACCCCCGAATTTTAGTCGATTCGACATAGTTAACAAAACTAACGAATTGACCCGCTGACAGTTAACGAAGCCAACACTATAATGACAATAAGAGTTGCTATGGATAACAAAAAGGCTTGGTAAAGACAAAACATCATCGGAATTTGTTAGCTGTGGTTACTGTATGTGTGACAACATGATGATATCACGGCTTGTTAACTATTGCAACTCTTATTTTTTCTAAGTAGGTGAAACTATGCCAGAAAATGGACCGGTGAACTCATATGTAGGATGCACAACAACAAAGTTACATATGAAGAACTTGCAATACGACTTGGGGTTACAAAAGCATATGTGTCCATGGTCCTGAATGGCGCGAGAAACCCTGCGGAAGCAAAAGAGAGATTTGAAAGGGCGCTGACCGAGCTTATATCCGATGCTACAGCATAAGCCGCCCGATAAAACGGACAGGAAGGATTTTAAAGATCTTCGTCTGTCGGACTGGCAAAGCGTCTGCTTGGGGCGAAGGAGTGATGAACGATTCGAGTGTAGTCTTCCAGGCAAACTTCATGCAGGGAAGCGGAACGCACACGGCGCTATTTGATAAACAGCTTGGCTGGACATACTTCTGTTATTCAAGCAATTTGGAACTGACTTAAAGGATGACAAAGTCGGATTAAGCTGTTGTGCTGTAGCGATTAAAAAATTGATTATAGACCTAATAAGCATGAACCCATTAATAAAACTTTCTCGCTTTCACATACTACACAAAGTTAATATTATGAGAACACGTTGCAGGAAGGGAATGGAAATAACAGTATGAGCGAAATTGATGCGAAAGTTTTTCTGGAATGGACATGTAGTGCAGCTATTCCCAAAATGGTTGAGTTGAAGCTAATAGGCTACACGGACTTAGAAATTCTTGTTAGTGGCAAAGATTATATTTTGAAAGTTCTAAGTCAAAGCAAAGAGTGCGGAAACCCGAAACTTTTATGAGAAAAATGTACAGATGAAGGAGAGCGTTCTGAAAGTTTGCAGACAGAGAAAGCAAGGTGAATAAATGACAACGAAAGAATGGCTCAAAAGAGCCGGGACAATAAATAAAGAAATTGATGCATTACTAGAAGCGCAGTATAAGGCCTTCATTCGATGTACCTCGACGACGTCAGCGTTACGGGATGTTGTGGTTTCGGGAGGAGGAACCGACAGAGACAGCAAGCTAGCTGCCTATGCGGCACTCTCGAAAGATATAGATAATCTCGTCGATCAGCTTATCGAAATAAAGCGGGAAATTCTTTCGACAATATACAAGATTTCTGATGGAACACTCCGAACTCTTCTTATTTCTCGATACATAAACATCAAGGAGTGGAATGATGTTGCAAAGGATATTGGGTATGAAGTTAGAAGCACAGCCCGGCTTCGTAGTGATGCACTAAGCCTACTTACAGAATGTTGTCCTGAAATGTCCTTGAATGTCAGCGAGTAAAGCTGTTATCATGGAAACTGGATATAGCGAAAGGGACAGGCTGACGGCTGTTCCTTTTTCTGTGGACAACAGGACAGTAAGCCTAGCACCGCACTGCTATCATCCGCATAGAATAAAGAAGCTGTATGCATACCGAATTAGAGGAGGTGCGTATATGTTATGCTGCCTATTTAGAGCATTGTTTTGCGGATGTTGTTGTAACAGTTGTTGTTGCTGTAACAGATGCTGCAGCTGTAACCGTAACCGCAACTGCTGCAGACGTAATGGCTGCTACAGATAAAATATGATTTGATTTTATTGAGATAGCGTGAGAGACGGCTGGCAAAGCTGTCTCTCACGTTTTGGGTATGCAATTTTACAGAGAGTCATTCTTCGGACTTGTTTGTTCATTCGTTTTAGTAGCTTTCACTTTGGAGCAGAATTTTTGAACTTCAAGTTTTTTCAGTTCAACAAGAACTATAACGACTAAAACAAAAAGAGTCAGTTCCATTATCCACATAAGTATCATGGGAGCAAAGCTAAGCCAAGGCATATTCAATTCTCCTTCAAATTTACCTATAACTTTATCACTATATGCAATAAATGTAAATATCAGGAAAGGGATAAAGGTGACTCCTTGCGCCACTTTTAGGTACTACCCAGACCGAAAAGTGATGCGGGGCAGAGAAAGCGCGTTTCTTTGCTACAAAAAATAAAAAATAATTTCTGCGTTTCGTTACGCATTGGCCGAAAAGCAGGCAGAAAAACGGTGGAGTGTCCCAAAGGAGACAGCGAAATTTATAGTAGAACAAAGGAAAATAGCGGACCTACAGTCGGCAGCCTGCAATCCGCGCAAGGCCCTTCAGAAGGGCGACCCGGAATATGAGAAGATTGCCCGCAGCATTGAGCAGTTCTGCCTCGTCCCATTCGCCTGAGATTTTATTAAGCGCAATATTCAGCGCCTTCTCGTCGGTTTTGCTTAGGTCTACATAGCCGTGATTCAATACCGAACGCGAAAACAGCCATATAGAAAATGACAAGATGGAGGATGGCGCTTTTTTTGATTTCCTTCGCGCCGCCTACATCAATATGGCCGAGGCGGCAATATATATTTTTCACGCAGACACGGAGACCGTCAATTTCAGAACGGCCATGAAAGCGGCTTGCTTCAAAATTGCCGAGTGTCAGATTTGGTTGAAGAACGCTTTCTTCATAGTATATATGTATCAACAGCCCACTTAAGGAATTGTCTGTTCCTTGAGTGGGCGTTTTTCCATAGCAGATTATAGATAATTCTCCTTTTCTCAGATCCAATTTCTCATTTTCTACTACTTTATCTTTTCGATCTCGATGGTCATCTTTACCCGCCATAACTAATATACTGCCCTCCTTAAAAAGCATATAGTATATTATTTGGTTTGATTTTGTATATATTCAACATGAAAATGAACTAAAAACAGAGAATTTAATCCCTTTAAAGGCATATTAAAACAGAAGTGAATCAATTATAAAATCAGGGAGAGAGCGTACCGCCCTCTCCCTTTTCGTATCGCAGCCTAATAAACTTCGTGTTGGCTCTTCATATATTATCATCTATGACGCTAATATATTATCTGTCTAAATCAATTTTTTATACAAGCACGTATTAACTAAGAAATCCTTCTCCCCTTAAATACGCTTGAGCCGCTGAGATTGCTTTCTCGGTGACAACATTGTAATGTTGGATTGGCAAGAACTTTTGAAGACCTGAATCAAGGTCGTTCAATATCGTGTTAAACGGTATCGGGTCATCAGCCGAAAATATAGAAGATTTTCGAGTTGCTGATTCCATAAGGAGTTCTCACATTTACATCCACATACGATAATTCCGGGATAGTCGGAACAGTCACCTCAACGGTTGTATCGTCGATGACCGTAAAAGCTGCTTGATAGTAACCTGCGAACTTGACGGCCGTAGTCTCCTCCAGTCCGGAGCCGCTCAAAATAAAGACAGATCCTCTGTACCCCGAATCGGGTGTAAATCTTTCTATAACGGGTGCTGCGCCAATCATATAGGTCAGGGAATTGCTCGTACCCAGCATCGTCGTCACGGTCACATCCACCGGCGTATAGATTCCCATCGGCGTCGTTGCGCATATTTCCGTATCCGTCTCCACCTTGAAAACGGCAGATACACCGCCAAAGCTGACAGCTGTTGTGCCGGTCAGATATTTGCCCTTAATGGTCACCGTGATTTCGGTGTCCGCGGGACCAACAGATGGGTCGATAGCGGTCAATTCCGGAACGCCGATATACACATATTGCAGCTTGTTGCTGACATGCCTCAAGCGCGTCACTGTCACATTTGCCGGCCCTGCAGTACCCGCCGGGACGACGGCCGTTATTTTCGTATCGGTTACCACGGTGAAACTGGAAGCGGACGCCGGTCCGAAGTGTAGATCCGTAATTCCGGTAAAGTTCTTTCCCGTAATGACAACGGTTGTTCCTCCGGCTGTAGGACCGCTTGCCGGTGATATTGTGTCCAGAACTGGAAACGGCCGGTTTGCGGCGAATATAATCAAAAATAGAAATATAATAATAGAAAATATGCCTATCAAAACTTGTCTATTCATGTCATGTCACCTGCCATGAATTTGCATCAAATCAAAGCAGAGATTGATGCTATTCTAGTATATGAACGGCTTAAACCAATGGTACGAAAGTGATTAGAGTAAATACTGACCGCTTGCGGGGCGCCATAAAGCTGACAACAATTTTGACAACAAAAATGCAACTTGTTCCATATGTACGCAATGGTAGTGTCACTCAAAGTACTGTATGCCAAGCTTCTTGGTATGGAGAAATCTTGCATCTGGTAATATAATAGAAGCTCCCCCCACGGAATCACCGTTCAGCGTGATGCGCTTTTGCGTTTTAAGCTGTTAGTAATTGGTTAGTAATAGGCCAATTTTTTCTCCAATTTGGGACAATTCTTGAAAAACAAAAAAGCACTGAAAACGTAGTGTTTTCAGTGCTATTTCTGTCTAATGGTAAGACTGTTGATACAAGCGAACGATAGCCTTTGAAACGGGTGCAAACGGGTGCATTTTTGAAATTTGCACGCGTTATATCCATTTTGATGTCCAAACGACATATCCACGCCTAAAATGAATTCACACTCAAAATAGTGGTCTTTTCCTAATGTCTTTACTTCATCTCAAACGTATGCGTTTCATATCTGTTTTTCTCCCAGCAATTGAAGGCACGAAGAATTATCTCACCCGGTAATGATTCCGCAGCTTGCAATTGGGATTTCTGAACATAATGGTTGTCGTCAATTTTCTCGATACTCCCCGAGCCTGCACCGTTCGGTAGGCGCTCCCCGTTGCTGTCTAAAAATTCAAACCATAGCCCTTCTTCGGTTTCGGCGAATTTTTCTTTGTCGATTACTGTGAATTCGATTTCTGCATAAATTGCCATAGCCGAACCAGTAAGAGTGACTTTATCGACCTGAACGCCGCAATCGCTGTAGATAACAGGCTCTGAGCTGATTACCACATCTTTCGTCCCCGTATTTTCAAGGACTACGGACAACGAGGTACGCTTCATATTGGTTTCGTCAATGATATCGCCCTCCTTGCTGACAAATGGTGCAGCAACACAGTTTATATTCAAATTGAGCTCGGAAGAACCATCAGTAATACTTGAGTTAATCATAAAGACAAGCGTGTTGTCATCCTCAAGGAGAAAATCTAAAGATTGGTTTACGCCTTCAATGCCTAAAGAGGTTCTAATCAATTTTTTGTTGTTCTCGCGTGCATAATTAGCGATTGTTCCTGTTCTGTCAGCAAATAGTGGGCCCATATTCCCGACGGAATCTGACGGATTCGTGTCCGACCCCAGGAGTAGATACTCATCCTTTGAGGGCTTAACCTCCACTACTATGTATACGTTCTGCCCATCGAATACCGCTTCACGCACCGAGAAAGTCGCAAAGTCTGTCTGCCCGCCGCTTTGAGCTACTTCATTTTGTACAATCTCAGCAGCTTCAGGTAAAACCTCCACATCATTCATTCTCCCACTCAGAAAATCAAGTATCCCCCAAGTATTAGTTAAAGCCAAAGCCGTGCCGGCGCATAACACGCAAATTACCGCAATAAGGGCCACAAGGCGAAAGTTTGTTCTTTTCACAATTTTTTTATCCTTTCTATCACTATTAATTTTGATATTGGCAAGGGTATACTTTACATTGTTGACAAAGTCGTCATCGGCCTTACCGAGTGCATTGCTCAGGTCAATCATATTTTGCATGGCAGATGAACCTCCCCATATAATAATTTTTTCAAGTCTTGGCGTCCGCGCATCATACGCGTCTTTACAGTGCCTTCAGGACAGCGTAAAATTTTTGCAATCTCGCTTATTGAGAAGCCTTCAATGTAGTGCAGCTGAATCGGCAGCCGAAGTGTTTCCTCCAAATTCAACAGCGCATCGTGTAGTTCAAAATCGGCATCCTTAGGCGCAATTCGTTCGGGCAGCTCCTCCAGCAGCGTTTCGTTAATTCGTTTTCTCTGGATATTATGGCATTCGTTGATAAGTATCCGAATTATCCAAGTTTGCATAAAGCGCTCATCTTTGAGCTGGTTTCGCTTCTGCCAAGCCTTGCACAAGCATTCCTGAACCGCTTCATCTCGGTCACAACTTTGTGATAACTGCGTATAGCTAATGCGATACAGCGTTTGCATCATTGAGACGATTCGGTTTGAAAACTCGTCACTTGTCACTCGTATATCCCCCTTGTTTGTTTTTGACCGGTCAACTATTAGACGATTGAGAACAGCATCTGGTTTTAATTGAAATTAATTTTCTTTTCTCTGGTTGGAAACGGCCTAAAGTGTTGCCGCTTTTCTTTTTGACAAGCGGAACCAGAATATTGCGCCTGTGACATGCCAGAATTATGACATCAATTTTGACATCAAATATATCGTAAAACATCTAAAAACATCGTAATTTACAGCGTAGATACAAATAGCAAAATGAATAAAAAATACCCGCTTTTCACTGAATCATCAATGGAAAGCGGGCATTTTGCCTTAAAAAGTTAAGGCTTATTTTGGTCGGAGTGTCGAGATTCGAACTCGAGGCCTCTTGGTCCCGAACCAAGCGCGATACCAAACTTCGCCACACCCCGAAGCGAGCAATTGAAAGTATAGATAATTTATCGTCAATTGTCAAGAGAAAAAGGTTTCCTCAAGCGCAAAAAGACGCTTCAAGACCATTTTTTCCGCAAGACTGCGGAGGTTACGGTATCCGCAGTCTTGTGTTTCTATAAAACTATCTGAAAATGTTCATTTCACTGTCATAGATTTGCGTGCGCGTGAAAGACGCGAAATCGGGCTTTAATTCCGGTGCGAGCTGTTCTAGCGCGGAGGAAAGAAGCTCGGGATTGAGCGTCGGCTCCTGAGCGGAAATTACCGCCTTGAGCTTCACGCGACCGGCTGAAGTATCAAAGGCGATACTGCGGATACCGGGCGCGATGTCGGAATCATTTATTCCGCTCTTCGTTTTCTTTTTAATAATTATGCTGTCCCGCGCAAAGAAATCCATTAACCCGGGGAGCATATCAAGCGAGGTGCGATCGTCATATTCGAAAATACCCTCGACGTCCAGCCACTTGATGTTTTTAAACTTGTTTTCCGACTCGTAAACCTCAAGAGCTTCAATACCCTCGGGCAGAGCCTTGTTTAGCCTGTAGGCAATTTCCGAAAGCTCCATAAAGCCGTTTAGCTTGAAATCCAGTAGCTCGCAAAGGCTTGAGGCGCCCACGGAAAGCGGCAGAGCGAAGGCAAGCTGTGCGTGCGGATTGAAGCCCTCGCTGTATTTAAGCGGCATATCAGCACGCAGGAAAGCTCTCTGCATCGTGCGCAAAAGGTCGAGGTGTGAAATATAAATTGCGCGGCCTGTTTTTGAGAATTTCAGTCTCAGGTTATCCATCGCAGCGCCCTCCGTTCATCATAGAGAGTGCGCCGCAGTTCGTGCACTTATTGCGGCAGTCAGGCGAAAGCTCCGCCCTATAGCACTTTTCGCGCTCGCTCCAGAGGAATTCGGGCTTCACGCCGATATCCACGCGGCTCCACGGCAAAACCTCGTCGGAGGTACGTTCACGGCAGGCGTAGAATTTCGGGTCGATTCCGCAATTTTCGAAAGCCTTTATCCAGCGCTCAAAAGAAAAATACTCCGTCCAGGAATCGAGCTTGCCGCCGGTTTTCCAAACTTCCTCGATGACTGCGCCGACTCGCCTATCACCGCGGGATAAAACAGCCTCGATGAGACTCGTGTCCGCGTCGTGCCAGTTATAGCTGATGGCTTTTGCGCGCATATTCTCGCGCAGAAGTTTGACACGGCGGCGATATTCCTCCATGTCTACCTGAGCTTCCCACTGGAAGGGCGTATGGGGCTTGGGCACGAAGCAAGAGGTCGAAACCGTGATGTTCACACCCCGCGCTTTGTTTGAGGCGTGCGACTTCCAGAGCCAGAGCACCTTCATTGCAAGCTCGCTGATTGCGAGCACATCCTCGTCCGTCTCCGTCGGCAGACCAAGCATGAAATAGAGCTTAATGTTGTTCCAGCCGCCCTCAAAGGCGATTTTACAGGTGTTGAGGAGGTCTTCCTCGAGGACGTTTTTATTGATAGCGTCGCGAAGCCTCTGCGTTCCGGCTTCCGGGGCAAAGGTCAGTCCGCTTTTGCGCACCTGCTGAACCTTGCTCATCAGGTCGAGGGAAAAGTTGTCCGCGCGTAGGGAGGGCAGGGAAAGCCCAATGCTATGGGGCACGCAGAAGTCGAGAAGTCCGTCGCAAAGTCCGCTCAAGGGCCGGTAATCGCTCGTCGACAGGGATGAGAGTGTTATCTCCTGATAGCCTGTTGATTCGAGCGATTCGATGCCCTGTTCAACAAGCCTGTCCTTGTCGCGGGAACGTACAGGACGGTAGACAAAGCCGGCCTGACAGAAGCGGCAACCGCGGATACAGCCACGGAAAAGCTCCAGAGTCACGCGGTCGTGGACGATTTCCGTAGAAGGGACGATGGGCTTTGTCGGGAAATAGGCGGTATCAAAATCGGTGACAATGCGCCGTTTGACAAACTCGGGCGCGCCCTCAAGAGCCTTCAGCTCCTTCAGAGTACCGTCATCGTTATATATAGGTTCATAGAGAGAGGGGACATAAATGCCCTCAATTTTAGCGGCTTCGGATAGAAAATCTTGTTTTGACCAATTCTGATTCTTTGCCTGACGCAGAAGCGTGAGTAGCTCTTTGTCCATTTCCTCGCCCTCACCGATAAAGCAGAAGTCAAGGAAATCCGCCATCGGTTCGGGATTTACACAGCTTGTACCGCCCGCAAAAACGAGGGGAGTGAGCGAAGATCGCTCCGCACTCCTGAGTGGAATGCCTGCAAGGTCGAGCATGTTGAGGACATTTGTATAAGCCATCTCATAGCCTAGGGAAAACCCGATTGCGTCGAAAGCCGTAAGCGGGTCGCCGCTTTCGAGTGCCCAAAGAGGAATCGAGGCACGACGCATCTCGTCCTCCATGTCGCCCCAGGGTGCAAAGCAGCGCTCACACCAGACGCCGGGCATCTCGTTGATAGCTCCGTAAAGTATTCTGATGCCAAGGTTTGACATGCCGATCTCATAGGTGTCCGGAAATACTAGCGCCATGCGAAGATCAACCTGCGCCTTGTCCTTGATTATCTGATTATATTCGCCGCCGGTGTAGCGCGCGGGTTTCTGCACCCTCGGCAGTATTCTTCGAAGTCTCTTGTCCATATCCACATCCGTTTAAAATGTGCCGTGGGTAAGACGGCACAAAGATTATAAACATATTGTATACCGAAAAGCGGCTATTTACAAGACTTCTTCTGCTGCAATATGAAAAGCCAGAGCCCCGCAAGGAAAAGGGCGGGACCAAGACCTCTTGACAATAGATATAAACCCGAAGCGACGAGCAGTGTTGCCGTGATAAGTCCTGCTCCACGCAGAATAGCCCAAGCTCGCTCTTCGTCGAGAAGAGCGCGGAGAAAAAAGCCCAGCACGCGGCCTCCATCGAGCGGTTCTGACGGCAGGAAGTTGAAGATGTTTATGATGAAGCCGAGTCCCGCGCACATCAATAGATATTCGCTGTCCCAAAGCCTGCCGAACCATGCGCAAAGAAACGAGAACAAAAGCCCGAACGCGGGTCCGGCGAGAGCCACTAGCATTTCCTGAGCATCGGACATAACACCGGAATAGTCGATTTTCAAGCCCGAAAGCGCAGCTCCAAGCTTCGTCGGTCTGGCTCCGAAGAAATGCAGAAAGATAATGTGTCCCAGCTCGTGCATAAGCATGGAAGGGATAAGCGCCGCGAGAAAGCCGCTCTCGTCAAAGAACCAAATCAGCGCAAATAGCAGGATGAATCCACTGTCGAACTTGATACGAAAAACGGGTGTCGCAATAGTATTCAATTTTGCCCGCCGCATTATAAATAAAACTCCGGATTTAAGTATTTTCCGTTATAGATGATCTCAAAATGCAGATGCGGCCCTGTGACATCTCCGGAATGACCGGAAAGCGCGATCTTATCCCCGCGCTTGACTGTTGCACCTTGCTCGACAAGTGCCTGCCCGAGGTGAGCGTAAAGTGTCGAAAAGCCATCAGTATGTTGAATTAGTATAGCAAGGCCGTAGCCATCAAGTTCCTGAACAGAGAGCACTTTACCATCCGCAAAGGCGGTTACGTTGGTGCCGTCAATTGCTCCGAGGTCTGTGCCGTAATGAAACTTCACGCCGCCGTCGAGCGGGTGTTCGCGGTAGCCAAAGTTGCTCGTAACTGCGCAAGAACAAGGGTCTGAATATTGAAAGGGTATGTTTGGAGCCTCATAGCTCACGTTTGCGGGAACAGCATAATCGGAGAAAGCTGCCTGCTCCTGCAAGAACTCATCAATCTTTGTACTCGTTTCAGAAATAGGCGCGGTGCTCTCGACAGGGAGCGTATCCGGCGCGATTGAAACCACAGACACGGGAGTACTAGGAGCTGGGGGACTTTCGGCAGCGGGCTCCTCGGGAGGCACCGTGGAGCTTTCTGGCGACGGGGTCTCTTCCGCAGCCAGCCCCGCAAGAGCTTCATAACCTCTTAGGTTCTTATTCACCATCTCGGAGAGCGCAAACTCTCCTGTGGCGTTCGCTTTCGCGGCAGGGCTTTCCTCCGGAGAGGAAGGCGATGGCGTTGCCTCGGGTGCCTTTTCCCGACCGGTAAGGCGCTCCCAGACACCAATGCTGTTTTCCTCGCCGGATATAGCACGTCCGATTGCAATGCAATCTTCCCGAAGGCTTGCCTCACGCGTTATCGCGGGCTGGATAAAGCTTCTGACTTTTGCGGCGTTTGCGGGGAAGAATACCTTTGCCGAGCACAGGACAACAAAAATTAAAGTCGATATTACAATTCTGCTTCTCATGGTCAACTCCTTTCCGGTATTGCGCTGAAATATTTGGACTGTTTTTTTAAATTGAAGGATGATATAATCGTAAAAAATAATAGAATCAGAATAGCAAAAAAAATACTTGAAGTCCCAAATTTTGCTGGTTGCTGCTGGAGTACCTATCAGCAACCAAAATACTTTCTAAGAAAAAGTCTGAAGGGGTGATTGCAACGGAGAAATTCAAGCTCATTAAATTTCTGACGAGCAGGTTTTCCGTAACGCTCATCCTGATAGTTGTGCAGGTAGCATGGATTGCCCTAATGTTCCAGAGGCTTGTCAGCTATTCCGAAATCTTTTCTGGCGCATTTACGTTACTAAGTGTTGTTATGGCGTTCTACGTTATCAGCAAGGCTGACGTACCTGCTTACAGGATGGGCTGGATACTGCTTATCATGATGTTCCCGCTCTTCGGCGGACTGCTGTATCTTCTGCTGGGTGAAAAACGCCCAGCGAAATATATGCGTATAAGGCTCAAAAAAGGCATGAAGAGCCATGATATAATGACGGTACAGAAACCCGAAGTTATGGAGGAACTGAAAAAGCGCTCTCCGCGCGCGGCCGGACTTTTTTCTTATGTTTCAAATTACGCGCATTATCCGGTCTGGAACAAAACACAGGTTACCTATCATCCGCTGGGCGAGAATCAATACGCGGATATGTTGACGGAACTCAGAAAAGCAAAGAAGTTCATTTTCCTTGAGTATTTTATCATTGAACAGGGCGAGATGTGGAACACCATCCTCGATATTCTGCGAGAAAAGGTGAAGCAGGGCGTCGATGTCAGGGTTATTTATGACGATATGGGCTGTTTACCCAAACTTCCGGCAAACTACTATCGAAAGCTGGAGAAGCTGGGCATCAAATGTCTGGACTTCAACCCCTTTATTCCGATAATCTCGTTCGTTATGAACAACCGCGACCACAAAAAGATAATGATTATCGACGGCGTCACGGGCTTCACCGGCGGGATAAATCTTGCGGACGAATACATCAACAGAAAAATCAGGTTCGGTCACTGGAAGGATACAGGCGTGATGCTCAAGGGTGACGCAGTCTGGAACTTTACGGTAATGTTCCTTGAAATATGGAATTCCTACAACTCCGACGACGAGGACTTTACAGTTTTTAGACCCGAACTCACGCCGGAAAACGGTTTCGAGAGCGATGGCTTTGTCCAGCCCTTTGGCGATTCTCCGCTGGACGGAGAGACAGTTTCAGTGAACATTTATCTGGATATTCTTTCGCAGGCGAAGAATTATGTTTATATTTTTACGCCCTATCTTGCAATAAGCGACGAGCTTAACATTGCGCTGTGCGCCGCCGCCAAGCGCGGGGTGGACGTGCGAATGGTTCTTCCGGGAACGCCCGATAAAAAGATTGCCTTTAGGCTATCGCGCTCCTACTATCTGCCTCTCATGGAGGCAGGAGTGAGAATATACGAATATACCCCAGGTTTTATGCATGGAAAAAGCTATGTCTGCGATGATGAGCTTGCAGTTGTCGGAACAATCAACATGGACTATCGCAGTTTGTATCTGCACTTTGAGTGCGGCGTTTTGATGTTTGAAACCAATGAGGTTATGGAGCTTAAAAGGGACGCTCTGAAAACCTTCGAGGTGTCCCATGAGGTCAGTATCAGTGAACGCAAACGCGGGAAAATCCGTCAGCTCTGGGGCGGACTGATTGACTCGGTTCTGCGAGTGTTCGCGCCGCTGTTTTAAAAAATAATTTTCATCCGGAAAGGTAATATACGATGAAACTTTGGTCGGGAAGATTTGACAAAAACACCGATGCGCTGGTTGATGAGCTAAATGCCAGTATCGGGTTCGATTTCAGGTTGTACAGGCAGGATATAAGGGGCAGCCTTGCCCATTCCGCCATGCTTGCAAAGCAGGGGATAATCTCAGAAGAGGACGCTAATCTCATTGCGGACGGACTCCGCGCCATCCTCACGGATATTGAGGCGGGCTCATTGAGCTTCGGAAATGATTCCGAAGATATACACATGGCAATTGAGGGCGAGCTAACGATGAGAATCGGCGGCGCCGGAAAGCGACTTCATACGGCAAGAAGCCGCAACGATCAGGTCGCGCTCGATTTCAGGCTGTACCTGAAAGAAGAGATTTCAGAGATTAAAATCCTCGTGCTCGAACTTCTCGAAACGGTTTTAAATCTCGCCGAACGAAATACGGACGTTATCATGCCGGCCTATACGCATTTGCAAAGAGCACAGCCCACGACCTTCGCTCACTACATGATGGCCTATGCGAATATGTTTAGACGCGACGTTACAAGACTTGAGGATTGCCTTGAGAGAATGGACGAATGCCCTCTTGGAAGCGGAGCGCTCACCGCAACGACCTATCCCATCGACAGGGAGTTTGTCGCGCGCGAGCTTGGTTTTGCGGGAATAACGCAGAACAGCTTGGACGGAGTTTCGGATCGCGACTTCGCGCTTGAACTGATGAACGATTTGTCCATTCTTATGATGCACCTATCCCGCTTTTCGGAAGAGATCATCCTGTGGTGTTCTTGGGAATTCAAATTCATTGAGCTGGACGATGCCTATTCCACAGGCTCGTCTATCATGCCGCAGAAAAAAAATCCCGATATTGCGGAGCTAGTCCGCGGTAAGACCGGCCGTGTATACGGCGACCTCATGACCCTTTTCACGGTCATGAAGGCACTCCCGCTTGCCTATAACAAGGACATGCAGGAGGATAAGGAGCCTGTATTCGACGCTGTGGATACCATCAAGAAATGCCTGCCGGTATTCTCTGCCATGTTGAATACTATGCGGCTTTACCCTGAAAATATGCGCAATGCGGCTCTTCGCGGCTTTATAAACGCAACCGACTGCGCGGATTATCTTGTTAAAAAAGGTTTGCCGTTCCGCGATGCGTATACAGTCGTCGGAAAGCTTGTCAGCCAATGTATAGAGACGGGAAAAACACTCGAAACACTGGAGCTTGAGGAATACCGCAAGCTGTCGCCAAGCTTTGACGCCGACGTATATGAGGCGATTGCGCTTGAAACCTGCGTTGCATCAAGGAAAGTGGCAGGTGGTCCGGCGAAGGAGAGCGTGCAAAAACAGATGGACAGTATCGGAAAATTTTTGGAGGAAAGGCACAGCCAGAATCACTAACACCGGCGTGTGGCAACAACATGAAAAAACTGTGTGTAATACTCGCGGCGGTTTTTCTGCTTTCGGTATTTCAGCCGAGCAGGGCTCTTGCAAGCGATACATATACTTCCACAACAGACTCGGCGGACGGTTACATAGTCAAGCTAAAGGATACTCCGGCGAATACCGTTTCCCTGATGGAAAACACCGAGCTTACAGAAATCAGCTCTGATGCCTGTCTTTATCATGCCGATACGATTTCGGAAATCAAAGAGCTGGGCGACGACGTTTTATATTACGAACCCGACTACAAGATGAAGCTCGCGGAGCTTCCCAATGACTCTTATGCCTCGAAGCAGTGGAGTATTGGCTATCTGGGAATCTCCTCCGCGTGGGACGCTGGCTATAACGGACAGGGTGTAAAAATTGCGGTTATTGACAGCGGCGTAAACCTCACGCACGAGGATTTTGCGGGAGCAAACGTCCTGCCCGGATATAACGTTATTAATAACTCCTCAGACGTTAAAGATGAAATGGGTCACGGTACTTTTGTCTGCGGGCTTTTTGCTGCAGCGAGGAACAACGGCAAGGCAATCGCCGGCTTCTGTACGGACGCTACAATAATTCCCATAAAATGCTTTGGAGCTAGCAAGGAAACAAGCGCTTCATATATAATCAAATCGATTTATAAGGCAGTGGACGGTTACGGCTGCGATGTTATTAATCTAAGCTCCGGTATGGAAGAAGATGTGAGGAGTTTGGAAGAGGCAGTCGCTTATGCGGCAAGCAAGGACGTTATAGTTGTTGCCTCGGCAGGGAATGAGGGGAATTCAACGCTCAATTACCCCGCAGCTTATGACTGCGTTGTTGGTGTCGGCGCTGTGGACCAGAACGGCCTTGTCGCAAGTTTCTCGCAGAAGAACAGGTCCGTATTTGTTGTTGCCCCCGGTGCGAGGATTGTTAGTTTGAGCTATAAAAGCAACGATACGCTCACAGGTGACGGTACCTCCTTTTCGGCGCCCTTCGTCGCTGTTGCCGCTACCATACTCAAGCAGTATGAGCCGAGCGCAACAATTAATCATTTCAAGGAAATACTCAAGGCCTCATCAGTTGACGGGGGCTTAGAGGGCTATGATACATCTTACGGTTACGGTTCACTGAACATAGCAAATTTTATAGAAGTGATGAAGAGTTATGAGCTTCGGAGCATTAGCGAAATCTTCCCCGATGTAGGAGGACACTGGGCTTCGACAAGTATTGATTACTGCTACAAGAACGAACTGTTCACGGGCGTTACGACCAGCTCCTTCGAGCCGGAAACAGTCATGAACCGCGCGATGTTCGTGACTGTGCTGAGCCGTATGAGCGGAGAAACCATTACAGGTGTTCCAAACAGCTTTGCCGATGTACCCGAAAATACGTGGTTTTCTGCGCCCTGTGCGTGGGGTGCCGCAAACGGTATAGCAGGTGGTATGGGTGATGGAACCTTTAATCCTTCGGGATCGGTTACGCGAGAACAAATGGCGGTATTTCTCTATCGCTACGCGATACTCTACGGGCTGACAGACGGCAACAGTAGCGGTACAGCCACGCTTTCCACCTTTTCCGACAAGGCTGAGGTCTCCGACTGGGCGGCGGCTGCGATGGCGTGGGCTGTTGAAAACAATCTGATATCCGGTCGCAGTAAAACCAGTCTTTGCCCTAAGGAGAGCGCAAAAAGATGCGAAGTAGCAACGATAATTTCACGCTTCGCTATTGCTTTCAGTAAATAAATTTCTACAAATAGAACCCGAGCACATTGCTCAGCTGGGAGAAAGATATAAATGCCTGAAGAAATAATGACCAATCTCTACCGTATACAGATTCAACTTCCGAATAGTCCCTTGAGGATACTGAACAGTTATCTGATAAAGGGCGAAGGACGAAACATCCTCATTGATACCGGTTTCAATCGAACCGAGTGCAGGCAATCGCTGATGTCAGGGCTCAGTGAGCTCGGCGTCGACATGGCGGATACTGACATCATCCTTACGCATCTTCACGCCGACCATACGGGTCTTGCGCCAGAGATTTACGTTCCAGGTACAAGAGTTTTCCTCTCCCGTCAGGAAATTCCGTGGATGATTGGGGATACGCGCCGCGAGCTGTGGGCAAGAGATAACCAGAGAATGCTGCATTCGGGTTTTACGCCCGATACGATAGGGAGCGGAAAAACCTTTTCAACCTCCCGTGGAATGGCGCCAGATCCGAACTTTGACAAATATCTTCCCATTGATGAGGGCGATATATTTTCCTGCGGTGGCTATACGCTGAAGGCTGTTATGACTCCGGGACATACTCCCGCGCATATGTGCTTCTGGATGGAAGAGCAAAAAACAATGTTCACCGGCGACCATGTCCTTTTTGATATATCGCCGAACATAACTCTTTGGCAGAACGTTGACGACTCACTGGGAGATTACCTTGAGAGTTTGAAAAAAATTGATAAAAACGACGTTGAACTTGCCCTGCCGGGACATAGGGGGACGGGAGATTTTCACGCAAGGATCGCGGACCTTCTCGAACACCACGAAAAGCGCCTTGAAGAGTGTCTTGACGTGGTTCTGGCTAATCCCAACAAGACTGTCTATGACATTGCGGGAAAAATGACTTGGAGAATTCGCTGCAATTCATGGGAGGACTTCCCCCCGAACCAGAAGTGGTTTGCTGTCGGCGAATGCCACAGCCATCTCCGCCATCTCGAAAGGCGAGGGAAGGTCGAAGCATACGAGGATGAAGAGCTGACTCGTTACAGATCTATATAATAAACGCGCTGCGGCAGGGGTTACCCGGGTCGCAGCGCGTTTTGTGCATCAAGTATATTCACATTTCACAAAAGAAATTCATATAATATAGGGTCGGTATTTCGGGTTTATTTAATTTCTGTTACCATCGCCAGAAGAAGCTCTTTTTTGTTGTTGGACGGATGCTCGATAACGTAGTCTAGGAGTAAGGATAGAGTTTTTCCAAGCTCAGTCCCACTAAATCCGAGTTTCAATAGCTCGTCTCCCGAAACGGCAAGCGCTTTGAGCGAACAGCAATCACCACTGAGGAGAACCGAGCGCAGCAGCTCCATGTGCCCCCTGCCGTAAAGCACGTCGGCGGCGCATGCCGCGCATTTTGCCGTTTCAATTCCATTTGCCGCGAGAAGCCTTTTCCAGGAAATTGCGTCCTGCGGCGAAACCGCCGAAACTAAAGCGCAGCCTCTAGTGCAACCTTGTATAGTTGCGGAATCCAGTCGCAGTATCGTCAAAAATTTCTCTGTATCATCGATTATACCGCGTCGTAGGAGCAGGGCGCATAAGCCTGCCCAGCGCAGCATGCGGTTTTTCGGCAGTCTTTTCAGCAAGATTAAATCGGCTTCCGGCATATCATTTGCAACGATTCCGCGGAGCAGACCATATCCGATTACGTCCGAAATGACCTGCGGGGAATCCGAAAGCAGGGTCTTTTCAAGCTCAATGCGAACTCTTTCCTTGGCGAGTCCTCCCGATAAATGAGCCTTTATTTTGATTGCGGTCAGAGTTTGATGCTCGATTTCAAAGCCCAGCACCGCCGAAAAGCGGAAGGCGCGGAGCATACGCAGGGCATCCTCCTCAAAGCGTTTTTCAGGCTCGCCCACGCAGCGTATCAGCTTTTTCTCAATGTCTTGTCTTCCGCCGAAGTGGTCCAGAATTTCTCCCGAAAGCGGCATCGCGAGGGCGTTAATTGTGAAGTCGCGCCGTTCGAGATCGCCTTTCAAATCGCCGATGAAGAGGACGGACTCGGGGCGGCGGTGATCTTTATATTCCCCGTCCGAGCGAAAGGTCGTAACCTCGACAGTAGAGCCTTGCGAAATAACAGTGACCGTTCCGTGTTTCAGCCCTGTCGGGCGTGAGCGGGTGAAAAGCGTCATTACCTCTTCGGGCAAGGCGGAGGTGCAGACGTCCCAGTCAAAGGGTCGGCGCCCAATGATGAGATCCCTCACACAGCCGCCGACCATATAGGCTTCAAAGCCATGGCATGTAAGCCGTTCCATAACGCTTATTACATATTTTGGAGGCCTCACACTGTTCAAATCCACACTGGCTCCTTTAAAATTGTTGTTTATTTCGCCCGAAAACGGATATAGTTTTTACTTGTATTGACTCTGCAATTGTATTATAATACCGATTTAGTTACCAAACAATATCAAAAAGCGAATGGATAGAGCGAATAGCTTAAAAAATGCTTTTATTCCGCATGATTTGACGTTGAAAATTATCGTCCTTATTGAAAGGATTACCGATTTATGACAGGTTTTGAAGAATATTTGGTTCCCGGAAAAAAGGGATATTTAATAGGAATCGGCGGAGTGTCAATGTCGCCTCTCGCCGAGGTACTCAGCGGAGTGGGACTTATAATAAGCGGTTCCGACATGAATGAGAGCGAAAAAACCGAACATCTGCGCTCGCTGGGAATAACGGTCCATATCGGGCACGCAGCCGAAAACCTTGAAGGTGGAGCGGATTTCGTCGTACGCACAGCGGCTGTGCATAACGATAACCCCGAGATAGTTGCGGCTCACGAAAAAGGTATCCCCATTTTTGAGCGTACGCAGGCATGGGGAGCTATCATGCGTGACTACAAGAACGCTCTTTGCATTTCGGGTACTCACGGCAAGACCACGACGACCTCAATGTCGACGCACATTCTTATGGCGGCGCAAAAAGACCCGACTGTTATGATCGGCGGCACGCTGCCACTTTTGCAAGCGGGTCACAGAGTCGGCAAGGGCGACACAATAGTCTTGGAATCCTGCGAGTATTATAATTCTTTCCACGCATTTTTCCCGACAATCGCCGTGATACTCAATATTGAAGCCGATCATCTGGACTTTTTCAAGGACCTTGAAGATGTCAAGGCCTCTTTCCAAAAGTTTGCGTCTTTGGTGCCGGGAAATGGGTACATTGTCGCAAATCTGGACGATAAAAATACGATGGATACGTTGAAGCCGCTAAACCGTGAGCTCGTTACCTTCGGACTTACGGATAAGGCAGATGTTTACGCAGAAAACATTGAGAGAAAGGGTGCCGAGACGGAATTTGATATAATTCACAAGGGGAAGTTTTTTACCCATGCAAGTCTCCGCGTGCCCGGTCTGCACAACGTCAAAAACGCGCTGGCAGCAGCTGCCGCCGCAATCTGCCTTGGCATCGACCCGACAGCCGTGACATATGGACTCGCGGGCTTTACCGGAGCGGGCCGCCGCTTTGAGTTCAAGGGAAAGTATAATGGCGCTGACGTCTATGACGATTACGCTCACCATCCGGGCGAGCTCAAGGCTCTGATTGACGCTGTAGAACCCCTCGGCTACAAGCGCACAATCCTTGTTTTTCAACCGCATACCTATTCGAGGACAAAGGCTCTCTTCGGAGATTTTGTTGAGCAGCTCCGTCGCCCCGATATTGCGTATATCGCGGAAATATACGCGGCACGCGAGAAGAACACGCTAGGTATATCTTCCGCTGATCTTGCGGAGAACATCCCGGGAGCGAAACATTTCAAGTCCTTTATCGAGATCGAAAAGAGCCTAGAGGAGACCGCCGAGCCCGGCGATATTATACTCACAGTCGGAGCGGGAGACGTCTACAAGTTGGGCGAGAGTCTGGTTGCAAGCGACGTGAGAGTCCACGGCTGAATAGACTTAAAATGTAATTAATATTTTGACGGCCGGAAGTAAAACTCCCGGCCGTCAAAATTATTTGCCATTTCCGGCTATTTCCTCCGCAAATAAAGTAGATTTCAGCAGCGCGGAACGACTCCGTTTTTGGGTTGACATAAATATAATTATGTCAACAACTAAGAACGGAGGGGTATTAATGGCAGTCAAAGAAAAAGTAGTAAAAAGGAGGTCTGCGATAGTCAGTCTTCTGCGGCTTCGTGATGAGCCGCGGATCAAAAGCGTAGGTGGGTATGTACTTAATTTCATACTGGGTTTCGCGATGTCCGGCTCGATAGTAATGACGAATCTCGCGCCTTTCGGCATCGGCATAGTCGGAAGGGCGGGGGCGGATTGGGGCGGGGTTTCCTGCCTTCTCGGGTCCTGCATAAGCTATATTCTGCTGGGCGGGGTTGATTGGGGAATCAAATATGTCGCAACAGTCACGCTCGTATTCACGGTGGCGTTCATATTCAGAGACACGAGGGTGATAAAAAAGGCGTGGTTTATGCCGGCCGCAGTCTCGGTTATAACGGCCGCGACTTCGTTTTTGAATACCTACGAATTCCTCGACAGCTTCCCGAGTGCGGTCAGCATATTCTCAGAAGTTGTTCTGGCCGGAGCAAGTACGTATTTCTTCTCAATCGCTCTGACACCGCAGAAGACGGGCAGCGAAGCTACCGAACGCAGACAGGCTGTGAGCCTTCTCATTCTGCTTTCCTGTCTTCTTATGTCACTGACGCAGGTCACAGTTTTAAATGTTATTTCTGTCGGCAGATTTTTGGCGCTTATCATAGTCCTGACGGCGGCCTTTAAAGGCGGGATGCTCTCCGGCTGCGCAGCAGGAACAGCGCTCGGACTCGCAATGGACATGGCGTCCGGCGGGGCGGTGTTCTTCTCAATGGCCTATGCCTTTGCAGGGTTAATCGGAGGCACTTTTTCAAAGCACGGGAGGCTAATGTTCCTCGTAAGCTATATAATTGCGAATACGGTCGCAGTACTCTGGACTTGGGGAGCGTCGCTCAGGGTCGAGCTGATGTACGAGGTGTTCGCGGCGACGGTCATCTTTGCACTTCTGCCCGACTCTCTGCTTGAATACGTTGGCGGTATCGCCCAGCTCCCCGTACCTGGAACAGGCGAATCGGGTCTACGCCGCTACGCCGCAGGCAGGGCTGAGCGAATCAGTACAGCCTTCAGAGAGCTTTACGGAACTGTATTCAAAAACCTCACGAGTACCGAGAACGACAATGACATCGCAACCGTTTTCGATAGGGCTGCCGGAGCCGTCTGCGTCAACTGTAAAAACAAGGATGACTGCTGGCAGAAAAACTTTATGGACACGCTATCAATTATGAACGACGCAACAGGGCCGATGATGAGAAGGGGCAAGCTCGTTAAGGAGGATCTGGCGGAGCGTTTTACGGACAAGTGCCCATCACACTATACCTTCATATCGTCTGTAAACTCGGAGCTTCGCGGTCTAATGTACAGAAGGCAGTTTAGAAGCCGGCTCAACGAAAACCGCATAGCTGCGTACGGGCAGTACAGGGAGCTTGCGGATATAATGGAGGGCGTGGCAAAAGAGCTCAACTATGCAAAAGGAGCAGACCCGCTGGCTGAACGAAGGGTCAAGAGATTCCTGCGAGCGATGGATATCGAGGCGGATGTCTCAGTCTTCCGCGACAACAGGGGGCGCTTACGCGCGATAATCGAAAGCGGGCATCTTGGACCGCTGCTCCGCCAGGGCAACTATCTTGAAATACTCTCGGGGGTACTTGGAGTCAGACTTTGCAAGCCGCCCTCGGAAGATGATATAACCGACAGAAGGCTCGTGGTTTTTGAGGCAGAGCCGCTCGTCGTGAGCGTTGGTATCGCGGGAATGAAGAAAAAGGGCGAGCCGGTCAGCGGTGACAGGGGAACATATTTTAAAACCGATCAGGGCATACTCTGCGTAATTCTCGCGGACGGAATGGGAAGCGGAGAGGACGCGGCAAAAGAGAGCATCAGCGCTGTGCGAACTCTTGAAGCCTTCCTGCGGGCGGGAGTCGACCCAACGGTCGCAATGAAGATATTAAACTCCGTACTGCTTCTCAAAAACGGCGAAGAGTGGGGCTATTCAACTATTGATCTCATGTGCGTCGACCTCTTCACAGGCGAAACCTGCTTCTACAAATATGGCGCGGCGCCGTCCTTCGTCAAGAATGGAAAGGCTATAAGGCGCGTCCGCTGCGAGAGCTTGGCCGCGGGTATCTGCGCCGGAGAGGGGAGCGCACCAGATATTATCCGCATGAGACTCAAGCCTGGAAATGTCGCGCTTATCGCATCAGACGGCGTGCTGGTCGAACAAAGCGACGCGTGGCTCCGTGAGATGCTAATAGCCTCTGACGGCGTTGACACGAAGACTCTTGCGAAGGAAACTCTGCGCGCGGCTGTAAGGCAGTTCGGATGCGAGGATGACATGACGGTTTTGGCGGTGCGCGTCGACGAAAGGACTTAAACGATGAACGCAGAAAGACGCCAAAAAAAGAAAAGAAGGTTTTTCGACAGCTCGGGGATGCCGATGCTGAATAATCGCTCCCTTCTGCGGTTAAACTGGGAACAAATGGAGCCGCAAGGGGGATTTGACGTGGTAAAAGGTGTTTCGCACAGAGTTATCGTAGTAAAATCGCCGGATAAGTATTTTGAGGAGGCAATATTCGTGATACGAGAGGACGTTTTGAGGAGCAGAGGCGCAAGCAGTGAGGCTGTTCTGAAAGAGGCCCGGCGAATAGCGAATTCATATGTTTCGGGAAGAAACAAACCAGTGAAAAGAAACAAGTCAAATAGCAGTTTCATGTCAAAACTCCCCCCGCCGTTTTTCGTCGCGGCGGGTGCGGCGGCAGCCGGTGTGGCCTGGCTGGCTCTGCACCTGTGCGGGGTGTAAAAAGACAATAAGAAAAGAATTTGATCAAATGGTGAGGAAGTAAATTGTTTTAACAGTGTTCGCCGGGCCGAGTATACTAAAAAGTATATCTGCCCGGCGCAACTTTTTCTGTCGCATCATGCGCGTTGAGATATAGCTAATCTCGTTGCTTTATCAACAGCATAATGTTAATATACTTACATTAAATTTGATTTCAAAGGACGATGAGCCGTAAGCGACAACTATTAAACCAGTGCAAAAGAGAGCATTGGGTGTCAAGACCGGAAGGCCGAAGCATGTTATCCTTTTTAATAAGGAGGTGCTTATATATGCACGCATGGGAACAAATTCAGGTGACACTAGACTACATTGAAGATCAACTTGCAGAGGAAATCAAAATCGAGGAGCTATCTAGACTTGCCGCTCTGTCGCAGTTTTATTACCAGAGACTATTCAGCCGTCTGGTGAAAAGATCGGTGAACGACTATATAAAGCTGCGCCGGCTTGCTAGAGCGTCAGAAGCGCTGAAGGATAAAAGCGTGAGGATACTCGACGTCGCGCTGGATTCCGGCTTTTCCTCGCACGAGACCTTTACGCGGTCGTTCAAGGAAGCATTCGGAATGACTCCAGAGGAATACCGGTCAAACCCTGTCAGGCTGAACAACTTTATAAAGCCGCAGCTGCTGTTGAACTACACGTTGATTGACGAAAACGTGCCGCTGATTGCCGATGGAATCGTTATCGAAATCTCGAGGAGAAAACTCACATCCCCGCAATATTTTATTGGACTGACCGTGGAGGAACCGTCTGCTCAGATGCCCGGCAGCGGCGCGACCGGTGTGGATGAACTTGGAATGCTGTGGGATTCATTCCATGAGAAAAAACCAAGTATTCAGGGGCTTAAAGATGGAGGCGACGAGCTCGGCGTCGCTTATCCGGGCACAAAGGAAGGATATTACCGCTATTTCGCGGGCACGGAAACTGACTCAGGCAAAGCGACCAATGGCTATTCCACATGGGAGCTGCCGGAGGGAGAGTATATCGTCTGCTCCTTTGAAGCCGAGGATTTTGAACATCTCATTATGGACGCGGTCTATAAGGCTGATAAATACCTGTTTGAAACATGGCTTCCCAACCACAAGCTGACCTGTCAGCCTTTTGCTGCAGAGCGCTACGCAAGCCACACTCCGGAAACGACCGGTATGGAGGTTTGGATTGCCCCACTGCCTCTGCAATAGTCTTTACAAGTATTAATAAAAAGCTTCGGACAGTAAACGTCCGGAGCTTTTGTGTTCATTATTTTTAAAGCCTTATCAATCAGGTGCTCGGAAGCTTATTTTTTATCATGTTTTGATAGTGGGGAGGCAACTCATGGCTCTCGAGGTGCTCTAATTTTTCGAGCACGACGTTTCCTCTGTTATCGATTTTCAGCGTGATTCGATCTCGTCCAACTGTCAGATGTGGACCGACATAAGGCAGCACTTCAAGTATAACCGTGTAGAAATAATCACCCGGCTGCGGAGCTCTTATGCTCAGAACTTTATAATCCCACGTATCCTCACCGGGCAGATACGTCATATACTCGTCGTAAAAGTCATCGATAGCCTTATCAACATACGGAGATAGGAGCGTTAAGGAGAGCCTCCGATATGTGTCGTCACTCTGATTATCAGTCGGAGAGTCGGCTGAGCTTGCCTGAACGGGTATAAAACCCGTCAGCATCGATAAGACAATGACCACAACAACTAGTTTTTTCATGATCCAACCTCCAAAGCAAACTTTTATCTAGTATGCCTTGGAGCAAGAGCTTTATTAATTGTGGACATTAGATTATCAGTGTATTCCGGACATTTTTCTGTCGCAGTCCTTGCAATAGCCGTACATTTCGACCCTGTGACCCACTATGCGGAAATCGTTTTCCGCAATTTCGGGCTCAAACTTCTCCATCGGGCAGTTCATAAGCTCAACGACCTTGTGGCAGTTAACGCAGACCGCGTAGTGCCTGTGCTGGTTGCGGTTGAGTTCGTATAGAGCCATACTGCTGTCCATGACAGCGGTTTTAACGGCAAGACCCTCGCTTACGAAATAATCGAGTATCCTGTAGACGGTCGAAAGCCAGCAGGACGAGTCCTCGCTCCGCGCCTTATCGAAAATATCGGACGCGCTCAACGGAGATTCCGCGTGCTCAAGGACATCGAGTACAAATTTTCTTTGTTTGGTTTTTTTAATCCCCATGGGCCATGCAGACTCGTTCTCTTTCAACTCAATTCACCTCTCTACTTCTATAAGTGATAACGATTAAGCTTTTGATGTGGCTTTCGTACTGTAATATATCTTTTTTCCCGCCATTACGACGATAAGCACGAAAACGGACACAAGAGCCGTGAAGCCGCCGGGAGCGACATTCAGATAGTACGAAATCACAAGCCCCGTCATAATGTCAATCATGCTGAAAACTATGGAGAATAAGAGCGTCGTTTTAAAGCCCTTTTCAAGCTGGAGAGCAGTCGCAACGGGCAGCGCGATCATCGAGCTGAGCACCAACACGCCAACAATTCTTATCGAAACTGAAATTGCGGAGGCGACGAGTACGAAGAAAACGTAGTTAATAAGTCCAGCTTTTACACCTGCAACCCTTGCCGCCTCCTCGTCATAGGCGATGTAGACCATTTGATGATACAGGAATACAAGCGTAAGAACAGATATGACGCTCAGAACCGCGACCATTATCATGTCCGTTTTCGTAACCGTGAGGATGCTTCCGAACATGAAGGAATCGGCGCTCGTATGGAGCTTGCCGGAGCTGATAATGGTTATCGCTGTTCCCACGCTCAGCGCGAGAACAATCGTGAGTATCAGGTCGGTATATTTTTTGAAGTACTTGCGCAGAAATTCAATGAGAGCACCGCATATGGACGTGAAGATAAACGCGCCGAGTACGGGGCTTTGGTTGAAGAGTAGACCAATTGTGATACCCGCGAGGGAGGAGTGCGCAAGTGTGTCGCCAATCATGGAGTAGCGCCGCAGGACGAGAAAAACGCCTATGCACGGACACAAAATTGATATGAAAAGCGAAACGAAAAACGCGTTTTGCATGAAACCGTAACTAAGCATGGCGGTCGTCCTTTCCCAAGTACTCAGCGGAGTATTTCTCCGGCGTGCAGAAATGCCCATGTCCGCCGTGAAGGTGGAAGATTGCTGTCGAGTTTGAGATTGCCGCGTCAAGATTGTGCTCGACCGAAACAATCGTCATGCCGCACTCCTGGTTCAGCTTTTTCAGGAAAGCGTAGATTTCCCTTTGGCTGTCAATATCGACTCCGGCAGAGGGTTCGTCGAGTATGAGAAGGTCGGGGCTTCCCATCAGCGCCCGCGCGATGAGCGCCTTCTGCGCCTGTCCACCCGAAAGGTTACCCATGAGCGACCGTGAATGCTCCGAAAGACCGACCTGCCGAAGACTCTCTGAGACAACTGACTTGTCCTTGATTTTCAGAAGTTTACTGTAGGAATTCAGCATTTCCCAGACCGTTATCGGAAAGCCCGAATTCGCCCCATCGCTTTTCTGGGGCACATAGCCAATTTTTTTTGCGTCGGATACGATACTGCCGCGCGTCGGTCTGATAAACTTCAGAATCAGCTTTAGAAGCGTTGATTTTCCGCAGCCATTATCGCCGACAATCGAAACATATTCGCCGTCTTTTATTTCCAGCTCGAGTCCGTTGAGTATGAATGGGCTTGAGCCGCTATAGGAAAAACTAAGGTTTTCGGCCTTTATCATAAGTATTTCACCGTTTTCATTTTCAAGATTTCACCTTTTTTTGCTTGACAAGTCCGCATCTATGGGACTATCATCTATTATACGCGAATGCGAATCATTTGCAAGTAGAAATTCGGGGGGACTGTAAAAATGTTAAAAAAAATTACAATATTTGTACTGAGCCTTGCTGCGCTGCTTAGTTTTGCCGCCTGCGGGAGCCAAAAATCCGGTGAAGTATCGGAGAAAGTGAAGGTTTCTGTCACGTTCAACGCACTTTGCGAATTTGCCGAGGCTGTTGGAGGAGATAAGGTGGAGGTATCCACTATAATTCCCGCCGGAACGGAGCCGCACGATTTCGAGCCAAAGGCGCAAGATCTCGTTGGTCTGAGCAGTGCGCAGGTTTTTGTATATAATGGACTTGGTATGGAAGCTTGGGTGGAAGATACGATTGCGGCGGCGGGCAACAAGAATCTTATAGTGGTCGATGCATCAAAGGACGTAACGCCAATCACTAATGCCAATGAGGACGAAATCTCGGAGCATGGGCAGTATGACCCACACATTTGGCTTTCTCTAAAGTGTGCCGAAACCGAGGTCTTGAGCATTAAGGATGCGCTCGTCAAGGCTGACCCTTCAAATAAGGATTATTATGAAGCTAACTGCGCGGACTATATCTCGAAGCTTGAGAGTCTCTATAACGAATATGCCGAGAAGTTCGGGACGGTATCTGATAAGATGTTTGTCACGGGGCACGCAGCATTCGGCTACCTGTGCCGTGATTTCGGCCTGACTCAGAAGAGTGTCGAGGATGTTTTCGCTGAGGGCGAACCGAGCGCACAGCAGCTCACCGAGCTTGTGAAATACTGCAAGCAGGCAGGCGTCACGACAATTTTCGCCGAGGAAATGGCAAGCCCCGAGGTTTCCGAAACTTTGGCAAGCGAGGTCGGCGCGAGGGTCGAGACTATATATACCATTGAAAGCGCAGAGGACGACATGAGCTACCTCGAACGCATGGAAAACAATTTGAACAAGATTTATGCGAGTCTTGAAGGATAATGTCAGAGGTCGAGAAAGTCCTGCAGACGTGGAAGCGCCGCCTTTAGGCGTATATAGATACGGTAAGGCGGCGCTGACGAAGTAAGCAAAAAGTATTTAATATTAACGGCGTTAACCGTTACATGATAAGAGGTTCAAGCGGCTGGCTGCTTGAACCTCTTATGGATATATTTATTCTGCTTTTTGCGGTGCGAGGTTTTCGCGATCTTTGATAATGTCCATGGATGCCTTGCCTGACATATGCTCGATTTCGAGAGCAATAACGTACACTCGGCTCCAATCCATTTCGATTTCCTCTTCGTTTTTGGCTTTACCGTTGACAGAAAAATATTTTTGAGAAAACAGTCGAAGCGCCTCGCGCTTTTCATCGTCGTCCTCAATAATATGCAACTGTCCGAAAGCGATTGCGCTCGAGAAAATGGTCGTGAAGGTTTCGGGAACGACCCTGTCCTGTGCGACGACGCAGAAGGAAGCTTTCGCGCTGTTCGCAATCGCGTCCAGCTTGTGCCCCTGCTTCGCGCCGTGGAAATACAGCTTTCCGTCCGTGTAAACGTAGCTCATCGGCACGGCATAGGGGTAGCACTCGTCGCCCGAAACGGCAAGCACGCCGTGAGAGCCTTTTTCAAAAATTATTGCTGTATCCTCTTTCGGCAACTCCTGCTTGAATCTCCGCATTTTTCGAAACATAACACGTCCCTCGCTTTGTTGAATTATTTAGGAGAATTGTACCATACGGCGGCGGAGAGCGCAAGAATAAGCAAGCTTCAACTGCGGAGCGGGCAAAAATGCTTTCAGGAGATAATTGATAATATACCTAATTATGCCTATTTAAGAGTATTTTAACTTAAAATTTGGTGATTTCAGGGAATAAATAATAACAAGAATCTTCGACGGTCAGACAGTGGTTTTTTAATCAGAATATTATTTAAAGTCCCGCAAAGCTTTGCTTTGAGGGACTTAAAAGTTAAGTTCGGTTGCTCCTCCGGATTCGCTCTTTCACAGAACGGCAGGGTAACAATCATATACTCTCGATGAACTCTCTTATAAAGTGCAGGGCGACACCGAGAGTTGCAGCGCTCCTGGAGTAGTGGCATAGCTTTAAGTAGTCACCGTTGGTCTCAAAAGTGTTCAGCTGCGCTGCGAGCCGCCTTAGCTCCGGCATATACGGTTCCATGTACATAGCTATTAAACCGCCAATTACGACGTCGCAGTCGAGCGCCATACGAATGTTATTGACACCGATTGCGAGGTGCTTAAGGACGTCCTGCCAGAGAGCCTCGTATTCGGGCTTTTTATTTTGGAGGCCTTTGAAGAACTCCTCGATCGAGATACCTAGATCGTCGCTGATACGCGCTGATGAGATATAAGCCTCCAGACAGCCGTATTTGCCGCATTTGCACGGACGTCCGTTTGGCTCGACGCACATATGTCCAAACTCGCCGCTGCGCTGGTTAACGCCGAAATAAGGTGCGCCTTTGAGTAGTACCGCCCCGCCGACGCCGCTCTCAAGGAAGAGATAGGCCATACTGCTCTGCTCCGGAGAGGAAAACCACTCGGCATAGCCTGCGCTGGTCGCATCGTTTGAAACGTAGACGGGATAATTAATATATTGAATAATCTTCTTGAGACTTATGTCCTTCAAATGGAGGGTCGGAGCAAGCCGTATATTTTCATTATCGGGGTCAATGACCGCGGGTAGAGTGATTCCAACGCCCAGAAGACTGCTTCTGTTCAGCCCAAATTCATCGAGAAAGCTTTCGAGCTCATTTGCCAGAAGCCTTCCGACATCGTCAATTTCGCTGATTGCAAGACGTTCCGTCTTCTTACAGGCGATTTCCTGCATGCGCAGATTTGCGGCTACGAATCGAAGCCCGTTGTCCGTTACGGAAACTCCGACAGCAAAGCGGGCATACTCCGCAATAGTCAGGCGCATGGCGCGTCTGCCTCCCGTGGACTGATATGTGCCGTCACGCCGAATCAGCCCCGCTTCAATAAGCTCCGTCAGGTTCTGGTGTACGGTCGGCAGACTGAGGGATAAGTCGGAAGCAATCTCCAGCTTTGAGTGCGACGTGTCCGAGTAAAACAGATATTGATATATACTGTTCCTCGTCTGCCTGCGCCGCTCAGTAATTGTCGCTTCAAGATTCGTCATTGGTGTTCTCCCAACTTTTATAAACATTCTTTATATATGATAAGCATAGTGTCGGAAAATGTCAATTCCTGAATAAGAAATAAAGAAAGTTAATTTAAGTCGCAATGATGGGTTAAAATACCATTTGGCTACTGAAGGCGGAACTGAGAGAGCGGACAAAAATGTACCCTCACCAAATGCACAGAACGGACTGACGAGCTCTGTGTGTAATGCCAAACCGCTTCGAACCTTTAGCAACAAAATGGCATATCGAATTTGTGTATTGTTCCTAAAATAGTAATTTCGCCAAAAATCCGTTGACTTCTCGCGAAGAGAATTGTATTATAAATACAAGGACTTTTGTAAACGAATTTTACAAAAGAATTTTATCTAAGGATGCGCAAAGATTAGGTGTCCAATCATTTTTGAGGAGGAAAAAAATGAAAAAGGTTATCGCACTCGTTCTCGCACTTTCACTGGCACTGGTTCTTGTCGCTTGCGGCACATCGGCGAGCAAAGAATCCCCGAAAGCATCGGCTGAACCATCGGCAACAGTTGCAGAAGGCGGAAAAATCGGTATTGCAATGCCGACAAAGTCTCTGGAGCGCTGGAACCGCGACGGTTCGTTCCTAAAGAATCAGTTCGAAGCAAAGGGCTACACTGTTGACCTCGTTTATTCCGACAACGACGCCACAAAGCAGGTCAGCGACATCGAGAATCTGATCGCTGGCAAAGTCAACCTACTGGTTATCGTCGCAGTCGACGGTGAGTCTCTCTCCACTGTTCTTCAGACCGCTGCAGATTCTAAGATTCCCGTCATCTCCTATGACCGTCTGATCATGAACACCGACGCTATTTCTTATTATGTATCTTTCGACAACTATACGGTCGGAAAACTGCAGGGTGAATATGTCGTCGAAACATTGGGACTTGACCTTGCTGACACATCCAAGAGCTACAACATTGAATTCACCGCCGGCGATCCCGCCGACAACAACGCAGGCTTCTTCTTTAACGGAGCATTCGACGTACTTAGCCCGTATATTGATGCCGGCATACTGAAGGTTCCTTCAGGACAGACCAAATTCGAAGAAGTTGCTACCGCACAGTGGAAAACCGAGAAAGCTCTGGATCGTATGCAGAACATCCTTGCTTCCTTCTATGCAGGCGGCACTCAGCTTGATGTCGCTCTGTGCTCAAACGACTCCACTGCACTCGGCGTAACACAGGCTATCGGATCTGACTATAAGGGCACAAACTCCGTTCTTATCACCGGACAGGACGGCGACGAAGCAAACCTCGCCAATCTCGTTGACGGCAAGCAGTCCATGACAGTTTACAAGGCTGTTGCAAACGAAGCTGTAGTTACCGTTAATCTTGCAGATGCTATCCTTAAAGGCGAGACTCCTAACGGCGACCTGATCAAATCCTCCGGCTGGACCTTTGACTGCACCTACGACACCGATACCTATGACAACAATAACGGCAAAGTTCCCTCATATTTACTTGTTCCGATTATTGTAACAAAAGACAATCTCCAGAAAGAACTCGTAGACAGCGGTTACTACACGATGGGCACCGATGGCTATCCCAAGGCAGTCGGCTAAGCTTCGAATAGTCGAAACAACCCGGACATAGTTTTCAGCACTAGATGGGCGGGGCTTCAGCCCCGCCCATTTTCCAGTTAGAAGCACAATTCGAATACGAGGCAAGTGCCCGACAAAGCATAATAAGGGGGCATCATTTTGGCAGATAACATTCTTGAAATGAAAGAAATAACAAAGCTCTATCCGGGCGTACGCGCGCTGGACAACGTAAATCTCGCGGTTGAGCGCGGAGAAATCCACGCAATCGTGGGAGAAAATGGCGCCGGTAAATCGACGCTGATGAACGTCCTGAGCGGTACGATTCCGATAGGAGAATATGACGGTACGATACTCTATGAGGGGCATAAGTGCCATTTTAAGACCGTGCGCGACAGCGAAAAGCTGGGTATAGTCATTATTCATCAGGAGCTTGCGCTGATTCCGGAGCTTTCCATCGGCGAAAATATGTTCCTTCGAAACGAACGAATGGGTAAGTTCGGCATCGACTGGGACGAGACTTTCTGCCAAGCGGCAAAGCACTTGAAGCAGGTAGGGCTTAAAGATTCTCCCACGACGCTTATAAAGGACATCGGTACAGGTAAGCAGCAGCTCGTCGAGATTGCGAAAGCTCTCTCTAAGAATGTTAAGCTCCTTATCCTCGATGAACCGACTTCATCGCTGAACTCGGAGGATTCCAAAATGCTTCTCGATATGCTCATCGAGTTTAAAAAGCAGGGGATGACGTCGATTATTATCTCGCACAAGCTTTCAGAAGTGGCTTACGTGGCGGACAAAATAACTGTAATGCGCGACGGTGCGACGATTGAAACTATCGAAAACGCCGACCGAAGCATTGACGAGGACCGGATTATCCGCGGAATGGTCGGACGAGAAATGACTGACCGCTTTCCGAAGCGTGAACGTAAAATAGGCAGCGATGTGGGCATGGAGGTTTCAGACTGGTGCGTAAATCATCCGGTCTATACCGAAAAGCGCGTAGTGAACCATGTGGCATTCAACGTTCGCAAGGGCGAGATTGTCGGCTTCTCCGGATTACAAGGCGCAGGGCGCACAGAGCTTGCGCGCTCAATCTTCGGAAAGAGCTACGGTACGGCTATCACCGGTACGCTTAAGGTCGCCGGACGTGAGGTTAAGCTCAAAAACGAACGTGACGCGATCGAGGCTGGAATCGCTTACGTTACAGAGGATCGGAAGGTAAACGGTCTAGTGCTTGGGGATTCTGTGGCGAGAAACAATACTCTTGCGCGGCTGGAAAAGGTTTGCCAAAGAGGTATTATCGACGTAAACATGGAAAACAAAGTCGCTGAGGAATATAAGGAGAAGCTGCGCATCAAGACGCCAACGATACAGCAGTTTGTGAACAATCTTTCCGGTGGCAACCAGCAGAAGGTTCTTCTTTCCAAGTGGATGTTTGCCGATCCTGATGTGCTGATTCTAGATGAACCTACGCGCGGCATTGACGTCGGCGCGAAATACGAGATATACTGCATCATGAACGACCTTGTAGCGCAGGGAAAATCCGTTGTAATGATTTCCTCTGAGCTGACGGAGCTGCTAGGTATGTGTGACCGAATCTATGTTATGAACGAGGGCGAGATGGTGGCAGAAATGGGCGCCAATGACGCTACGCAGGAAAAGATCATGGGCGCAATCCTAAAATCCAAAAAGGGCGCCAAAGAAGAGAGCAAGGGAGCGTAAATAATGAATGCATCTGCTATAGTAAAAAAATATACAATGATGATCGCCCTTGTGGTGGTTTTCATCTTCTTCGCCATACTGACCGGCGGCAGGCTGCTGTACGCTCAGAACATCTCGAACCTGCTGCTGCAGAACGCCTATGTTCTGGTTATGGCCTGCGGTATGCTGCTGTGCATACTGACCGGCGGCAACGTCGACCTTTCGGTCGGAGCAACACTTTGTTTGGTCGCCGCGCTTGCCGCTCAGCTTCTGTCCAAGACGGCATTAGGTGCATTTGCAACCATCGGAATCTGCATGGCCGTTTCATTCGGAATTGGTGCGTGGCAGGGTTTTTGGATAGGACATATGCACATTCCGCCCTTTATTGCGACACTTGCGGGTATGTTCCTGTTCCGTGGACTGGGGCGTGTGCTTTTGGCCTCCAAAACAGTCAGTATTGCTAACAAGACTTTTTTGGACATTTTCTCCTCTTACATTACAGTACCGGGCGTTGACAACACAATCTACTGGTCGGCGCTGATTGTCGGAATAGCCGTTGCTTTGGCTTTGATTCTCCTCACTTTCGTGAGCCGTTCGAAGAAGGCCAGAAAGGGCTATGAAATGAAGTCGGCGATTGCGGAGTATACTCAGATTGCCGTTATCGACCTGCTTATAATCGCCTACACCTGGCAGTTGGCACATTATAAGGGCATCCCCGTGATGCTGCTTTGGATACTGCTCGTTGTTCTTCTGTATGCGTTTATAACATCAAAGACCGCTTTTGGACGTTATTTCTACGCGGTAGGCGGAAACGAAAAGGCTACGAAGCTCTCCGGCATTGACACGAAGAAGGTTTATTTCTGGGCCTATTGTTCGATGAGTATACTGGCTGGTTTCTCCGGCCTTTTAGTTGCATCCCGCATCGGCTCCGTCAGCGGAGATACCGGTCTGACATACGAGCTGGACACCATCGGCGCCTGCTTCATTGGCGGTGCCTCCGCGTACGGCGGGTCAGGTACAGTTTCCGGCATTATCGTCGGCGCAATACTGCTCGGCGTTATCAACCAGGGCATGAGTATCTTCGGCCTTGATAACAACTGGCAATACGTCGTTAAAGGAACCGTTCTTCTTATAGCTGTGATTTTCGACGTCGTTTCAAACCACAAGACCGGCAAGGCATAAAAATCAGATACATACAGGGCAATGCGGATCGTCTGCGTTGCCCTGTATGAGGACGACCCATTCCCAAGGAGGTAATCGTATGTTATATATCGGAATTGATCTGGGCACTTCGGCTGTTAAGCTCCTGCTCATGGACGGAGAGGGAGAAATCAAAAAGATCGTCTCCCGCTCGTATCCTCTAACATTCCCGCATCCGGGCTGGTCGGAGCAGAATCCCGAGGACTGGCTCCGTGAGACTATTTCGGGCATCAAGGAACTCACTCTGGACTGCGACAAACATCAAATTGCGGGCATCGGCACCGGAGGTCAGATGCACGGGCTCGTCGCACTTGACAAGGACGACAAAGTCCTGCGTCCAGCAATTTTGTGGAACGACGGGCGCACTTTCGAGGAAACAGACTGGCTCAACAAGGTTATCGGCAAAGAGTCGCTTTCTAGGTATACCGCGAATATTGCTTTCGCAGGCTTCACAGCGCCAAAGCTGCTTTGGATGAAAAAACACGAGCCGGAGCTTTTTGCCCGGATCGATAAAATAATGCTGCCCAAGGATTACATTAACTACAAGCTCTCCGGCGTCCGCTGCACCGATTATTCGGACGCATCCGGTATGCTGCTTTTGGATGTAAAGAATAAGTGCTGGAGCAGGGAGATGCTCGATATCTGCGGTATAAAGGAAGAACAGATGCCGCGGCTTTTTGAGAGCTATGAGGCGGTAGGGACATTGACACCGGAAATGGCGAAGACTCTTGGTCTTTCGGAAAATGTAAAGATTGCCGCAGGAGCGGGAGACAATGCGGCCGCCGCTGTCGGAACCGCTACGGTTGGAGACGGACGGTGCAATATTTCGCTCGGTACCTCCGGTACAATCTTCATTTCCAGCGATGCCTTCGGCGTTGACAATCACAATGCGCTTCATTCATTCTCTCACGCGGACGGCAACTATCACCTTATGGGCTGCATGCTCTCCGCCGCCTCCTGCAACAAATGGTGGATGGAGGACATTCTGAGGACAGAGCGTTATTCCGAGGAACAGGCAAAGATAACGCGTGAGGCAATGGGACGCTCTCAAGTGTTCTTTCTGCCGTATCTCATGGGTGAGCGTTCACCCCACAACGATTCAGAGGCTCGCGGCACCTTTATCGGGCTTTCAATGGACACAACGCGCGAGGACATGACGCTCTCGGTGCTCGAAGGCGTTGCGTTCGGCATTCGCGATTCGCTCGAGGTCGCGCGGTCGTTGGGTATCGATATTAAGCGCAGTAAGATTTGCGGCGGCGGCGCGAAAAGTCCGCTGTGGAAGGAAATCATTGCAAACGTCCTCAATCTGGAGCTGGACAGCGTGGAAACAGAGGAGGGCCCCGGATACGGAGGTGCAATCCTCGCATCTGTTGCCTGCGCTGAGTTTGGGTCTGTACGCGAAGCGGCTGAAAAGCTAGTCAAGGTGAGTTCCACCGTCAAGCCGGACGAGGAGATTGCTGCCCGCTATGAAGAGAGATACAGGGTTTTCCGACAGATATACCCCGTGTTGAAGCCGCTCTTCGGAATAATAAAAAATGAGCTGGATAGGGGCTGAAACGGAATATGAGACAGAAAAAAGAATATGACGCGTCGATAACCAGCAAAGCACTGACAGGTCTGGTGCTTCGAATTGCTATTGCGGGATACATCACATATCTGGCGTGGCAGATACTGACAGGTACACTGAATGGAGACAGCCCCATACCCGTATGGGGAGCATGGCTGATTTTCGCGGGCTTTATCGCTGCAGGAATTTCTTTCTGCGTATTTGCGGTGAAGCAATTCCTTATCTTAAGAAAAATGGCGGAGCTGCCGGAAACCAAAGAAACCGACATCACAGAGAAGAACGAAACCGATGAGGAAGATTGATCCGCGCATTTTGGAGGGCTAACTATGAAGATTTATGAGGTCACTGACCCTGAATTTAAATTTTATGGAAAAATTGTAGAAGGTGTCGAGCTTAGTACCCTTATCACGGCGCTCAAAGAGAAAACACCTCTTCCGGAAGGCACCGCTTATGTGCCGGAAGACTCCGCGCTTTCGTCTTTGCCGGAGGCTCAAGCATTCGGAAACTCCGTTTACGGCGGGATGCCCGTCCAATTCGGCTGGTGCAATGGGCACAATACGAAGCTGAACTGCTTGGAATACCACCGCGACAGCGAGTTCCAGCTTGGAACAGAGGATTTTATACTGCTCCTTGCGAAAGAGGACGAAATCGAAGGTGGAAAGCTCGACACAGCAAAGGTCAAGGCATTCCGTGCGCCGGCTGGGGTTGCGCTGGAGATTTACGCGACGACTCTGCACTATGCGCCCTGTCAAATGGATGCGGCAAAGGGCTTTCGTGTGATGATTGCCCTGCCCAAAGGCACTAATACCGAAAAACCGGAAATTACGCCAGTCACACTGGAAGACAGACTGCTCTGGGCCTGCAACAAGTGGCTTCTTGCCCATAGCGAATCCGATGAAGCCAAGGCGGGAGCCTTCGTTGGTCTGACCGGCAGAAATATAGACATTAAATCAGAAAACTGATACCTTAAGGAGGATATGATAATGATGACGAACATACCCGAAGTGAAGCTGGGCATCATCGCGGTTTCCCGCGACTGTTTCCCCATAACGCTCTCACAGAAACGTAGGGCAGCCATTGTTGCCGTCTGCGGACAGAAGAAACTGGATATATATGAAGCCAAAACGACTGTTGAGAACGAAAAAGATATGCTTTGCGCCGTGGACGAAGTGAAGAACGCCGGCTGCAACGCGCTTGTTGTATTTCTGGGAAACTTCGGTCCGGAAACACCGGAAACACTAATTGCGAAATATTTCGATGGGCCCTGTATGTACGCGGCGGCGGCGGAGGGTGACGGCGACCTTATCGATGGGCGCGGAGATGCATTCTGCGGCATGCTCAACTGCTCGTACAATCTTGGAATGCGCCATTTGAACGCTTATATCCCCGAATACCCAGTAGGCACGTCAACAGACATCGCCGATATGGTTGCGGACTTCATCCCCATAGCGCGCGCGGTCATTGGCGTCAGAAACCTTAAAATCATCACCTTTGGACCGCGTCCGCAGGACTTCTTTGCCTGCAACGCACCGATTAAAGGACTGTATGAAATGGGTGTAGAAATTGAGGAAAATTCCGAGCTCGATTTGCTCGTGAGTTTCAAGGCGCACGCCGGCGACAAGCGCATCCCCGAGGTCTGCGCCGACATGGCGAAGGAAATGGGAGAGGGCAAGTATTACTCCGACCTCAACACACGTCTCGCGCAGTTTGAGCTAACTCTTCTCGACTGGGCTGAAGAGCACAAGGGCAGTCGGAAATATATCGCCTTTGCCGATAAATGCTGGCCTGCCTTCCCGCAGGAGTTCGGTTTTGTGCCCTGCTACGTCAACAGCCGTCTTGCTTCCCGTGGAATCCCCGTGGCCTGCGAGGTCGATGTTTACGGTGCTCTTTCAGAATACATCGGAGCCTGCATCACGGGCGACGCCGTAACTCTGCTTGATATTAACAACAGCGTTCCGAAGTCCCAATACGATGCCGAGATTGCCGGAAAGTTTGACTATAAGCACACGGACACCTTCATGGGTTTCCACTGTGGAAACACTCCCTCCTGCAAAATGTGTGCGGAGCGAGCGGTCAAGTACCAGCTCATTCAGCATCGTCTTCTTGAGCCGCAGGGTTCGGAGCCCGATTTCACGCGCGGAACACTTGAGGGCGATATCGCTGACAGTCCGATAACCTTCTATCGCCTGCAATGCGACAGCGACGGTATCCTGCGCGCCTACATAGCGGAGGGCGAGGTTCTGCCTGTCGGAACACGCAGTTTTGGCGGTATCGGAATTTTTGCAATTCCCGAAATGGGAAGATTCTACCGTCATGTACTGATTCAGAAGCGTTTCCCGCACCATGGCGCTGTTGCGTTTTCGCATTGCGGCAAGCAAATATTCGAGGTGTTCAAGTTCCTCGGCGTGGGTGACATAGGGTTCAATCAGCCGAAGGCTCTGCCGTATCCAACCGAGAACCCCTTCGCATAAGCATTATGGGAGAGGAAAGTATCGTTCGGGAAATACGCGGGATATATGACGATTACATTGCAGAGGTGAAGAATCTTTTAGCAACCCGTAAGCCGACAGATGGATTAATGGGTTTCGGCAAGCGGGCGGGCGACGATGTGTGTCATGAACGCTTTGCAGACAGAATCGAGCAGAAACTAAACGATTTTGCACAAGCTTTGCCCTCATCGGAATCGGTTTATGCCGTGATGAGAGTAGTTTTTGAAATCCCGCAGAAGCATAAAGATGATTCGTTGACCTACTGGATGCTGCTTGCAGTACAAGGGCTGACGGACGTGCTAATCCCGCTTCTCACAAAGCAAGATGCAGTTAAGCTCTCAGAGCTGTTTTCGGAGCTTTATCCCAAATACAGCTGGCTGCCGGTGCAAAAGAAGATTGCTGCGCAACTGTTCTTGCAAGCGGGGCTCAAAGAGCACAGGGGAAAGGGCTTTTTCAGCCTATTCAATAAGCGTGACGGCGACAAAGGCTGAGTATCACTGGGAAACTCGAAAAGAATATTTCGGCGTGACGGCTAAGGCGCTCTGTTAGTCTCCTCAGAATGCCTCAGCCGTCGGCGTATGTCAAACGGCAAGGAAAGGGCAGAATTCTATGATACACTACATTTTTGGGTATGCCAAAACGGGCGAGGCCGTTACGGCATATCGCCTGACAAACAGCAAAGGCGCCAATGCTGTCATACTGGATTACGGTTGTATAGTGCAGGCACTTTCCGTACCGAATGCGCAGGGAGGCTTTACAGACGTCGTTCTGGGCTACGATACCGTTTTGGAATATGAGAAAAATGACGCATATCTCGGGGCGGCTATTGGACGGGTTGCGAACCGTATCGGCCAAAGCGAATTTACACTAAACGGAAAGAGCTATACGCTAGCCCAAAATGACGGAGAAAACCACCTACACGGTGGAATCAAGGGCTTTGATAAGCATATCTGGAATGCGCATGAAGAAGGGAGAATGCTCTCTTTCACACGGCTTTCGCCCAACGGGGAAGAAAATTACCCGGGAAATCTTGAAGTATGTATCACATATGAGCTATCCGAGGAAAATGAGCTAATCATCACCTATGATGCGGACACAGACGCGGACACCGTTGTTAATCTCACGAACCACAGCTACTTCAATCTCAGTGGAAAGGGAACGGCTCTTAATCACAGGCTGCAGGTGTTTGCGGAGGAATTCACTGAAAATGACTCGGCCTGCCTGCCGACGGGAAAGCTGCTAAAAACCGCCGGTACGCCCTTCGATTTTTCCAAGCCGAAGACTGTCGGCAGTGATATCGACCTCGATGATACACAGCTTCGCAATGGCAGCGGCTACGACCACAACTTCGTGCTCTCCGATAAGGCGGAGCTGAAAAAGGCGGCGGTGCTTTCGAGCCCCGACACCGGCATACGAATGACGACCTTTACGACTCTTCCCGGAGTGCAGCTCTATAGTGGAAACTGGCTCACGCCACGAGCGGGGAAGGGCGGAAATTCGATAGACCGGCGTTTTGCGGTTTGCCTTGAAACTCAGGTTTTTCCGAACGCGCTCGCGCTTCCTCACTTCCCAAGCCCGATTCTGAAAAAAGACGGACATTACCATACGGTAACCGTTTACAGATTTGATACATCGATAGGAACGGATTAGAAGATCGATGTTATTTAACCCCCACGATACTTGCACTGAACCATGTTCAACGGACAGGGAAAGAAAGACCCCTATCGCAGAATATCGAAATATTACGCAGCCTGACGCCGTTTTTCGAGCGGTGTCAGGC
>PGZZ01000006.1 GCA_002841545.1 Firmicutes bacterium HGW-Firmicutes-16 | reverse complement strand
GGTGTTGGTACAGCCGGGATACAAAGGGTCGAGCCGATCTGTAAATTCTGCGGGTCAACACCCGGATTCGCGTCGGAAATACTTTGGACACTGACACCATGAGTCTGCGAGAGCTTCCAGAGGGTGTCGCCTTTCTTTACAACATGTTGTGCTGAATCGGGAGGGCATATTTTATTGTTCATATATTAACACCTGTCTCTGTTAAGATTGATAGAATGAACAATTCTCTATGTTCATCGTTCCATTTTATGCGGACCGAATATTTTGTTGCAAGTCGTGCTCTTTAACAAACGGTTTTCAAAACGTCTCAAGTACGAGTTTAACGAAAATACCCCTCTGCGTATAGGGCAAGGGGGTATTTCTTACTGATAGATTGCACTCGATTTATAGATACTCAGTATAATATATCAGATGCTGTTTTCTTTTAAGGAATTAATAGGAGCTGAAATTATGATAAATCAAAATAAATATGTAATTACTTCTCTTGACCTCAATTTGTTTTTCTTAAGAATAATGAAAGAACATTCGTTCTTCTTAGAAATGGGGTTTACGCAAAGAGATATTAATATGGCTGCACAAGCAAGAAGATTTAGATCAGAATTTGAGAAACTTCTTGATGAAGCTACTCAGTTAGCCAATGGAAATGTAAGTCAACAAGCAATTGCATCAAGACAATTTGTAACACAATATACTGCAGATGCTGAAAAACTTACAAGCTTTTATACTGGAATACCTTTTAATACCAATCTTACCCAAAGAGAAATGATGCTATCTTCTGGGAACGCGCTTTCACCTGATATCGTTTATCGTGTTGATTCTTTAAACCGTAGAGCATATAGAATGACCTCGGCTTTAGCTGATTTTAAGACCAATTTACTTCAGAATGTTTTATCATGTAACGCATTTACTGCAAATTATCCATTATTAATTGAGCATATTTTAAGAGAAGCAAATCTATATATGGAGATGTTAAATAACCTTGTCAACCAATCAGGAATCACAGAAACAAATGATTTAATAGACATGGAAGTATTTTGGAACCGGCAGATGGCGGAGCATGCAAAGTTCATCGCCGGACTGCTTGATCCCACAGAGGAAACTCTTATTGACACCGCAAGAGACTTCGGAAAAGAGTTTGATAAACTAACCGAAGAAGCAAGACAATCTACCATGAGGACAATAGATGAAGATACATCTACTTCTGATAGTATCGCGGCCATGGAGCGATTAAGGGCTTTCAAAGCGGCAGGCACTGAAGGATTATTAGAATGCAAAATCAAATCAATAATAATACCCTTATTAGCAGATCATGTTTTAAGAGAAGCTAATCATTATCTGTGTATTCTTGGAGAATGCTATCCATAAAGTCCCAGATAGATAACTGGTCGATTAAGATGAAATCATAAAATATATCTTTTGAGATTCGGTTTACTTCCGTGTAAGCAACAATATTTAGTAACCATTGAGATTACATTATCTAAGCCGAATGATCTGCTATGCTTTATGGGGAAAAGGTACAGTTTCATTTCTTCATAGACCAATAAATAAACAAGGGGAAGCAAATGGCTTTACGCAAAATTATGCGTTATGATAAAGATGATATTTTAAAAAAGAAATCAATTAAAGTTGATCAAATAGATAAAGAAATCTTGACCTTATTAAAGGATATGGCTGACACAATGTATTCAGCCAACGCATTTGGTCTGTCTGCAGTTCAAATTGGAATACTAAAAAGGGTTGTTGTGCTAAAAGACGAAACCGGACTGATTAATCTTATAAACCCCGTTATAATTAGAATGTCCGGGGAACAGCAGGTAATGGAAGGATGTCTCAGTATTCCGGGAATTTATGGAAAAGTCAAGCGTCCTGATTCTGTTCTTGTCAAAGCTCTTAACGATCGCGGGAAAACTATTGTTATGGAGGGCAAAGGATTTTTGGCACGCGTTGTTTGCCATGAAATTGATCATCTTGATGGCGTTTTATTTATTGATAAGATAATACCGGGAACTTTTGTCAATTATAATTATTTTTAGGTATGTAAAAAGATAGTTTTACAGGCAACCATGACGATGCGAAAGTACATGGTTGCCTGTTTTGTTATAATTAAACCCTGTATCTATTTGTATTTCTCGATAGCGCCGAAAAAACAACATCCGAACAAAAGCGCTAATAAGCAATTCGGTAAAAACCAGAAACACATTGTCACCTGCTTTTGACCATCACCCTAGTCGAGAGATGGAGATTTTTTTAATGTACAAGCAAAATCCACACTGCTCCGCATATCTTTTATTATCAGAACGTCAAGGAGGGCCACTTTATGAGTAAGCCAGAAATAACCGTGACATGCTTCTATACAGATGAAGGTGAGGACGCCGCCCAAATAATACTTCGTTCCTTTGAGTTTTTTCTTCAGCGGGAGCTCACGCGGAACGGCCACAAATTTGCACTCTCCGAACCAGTTCATGTATGACATCCATGATGAATGGTCGCTTATTTTCGGAGGTTTGAAATGTATTTAGAAGTAAGCAACCCTATGGATTATAATGTGGGCCTTTATATCAGGTTGTCAAAGGAGGATGAAAACGATGGACCATCAGAGAGCGTTAACAACCAAAAGTCTCTGCTGAGTCAGTTCGCGACGGAGCACCGCCTATCTGTTTACGACACCTATATTGACGACGGCTGGTCGGGAACCAACTTTGAAAGGCCTGATTTCAAACGGCTAATCGGCGACATTGAAGCGAAAAAGGTCAATATGGTCATCACAAAGGATCTCTCCCGTCTGGGACGCGATTACATACTGACCGGTCATTATATGGAACGGTATTTTCCCGAAAAGCGCGTGCGATACATATCTCTCCTGGACGGTATCGACACAGGCGTGGACAGTACGGCTAACGACATTACCCCGTTCCGCGCCATAATGAACGATATGTACGCCAAGGATATCTCAAAGAAAATTAAAAGCGTCAAGCATGACAAGCAGCGCAAGGGATTGTTCATCGGGGGCAAAGCGATCTACGGATACAAAATGGATCCGGATGAGAAAAATAAAATCGTCATCGATGATGAAGTTGCTCCGATGGTTCGACGGATCTTCGGCATGTCGCTCGAAGGCATATCCTGCCATAAGATTGCAGCACAGCTCAACGCGGAAAAAATCCCGACGCCGGCGACCTATGCTGGCTTGAATCAGGGACGTGTGGGGCCTTACGCCGGAATGTGGAGCAGCGAAAGGATTTCCGACATGTTGCAAAACGAAACCTATATTGGAAACATGGTGCAGGGAAAAAGTGTGAAGATCAATTACAAGTCCCAAAAGAGCATCAAGCAGACACGAGAAAACTGGGTGATAGTTGAAGGCACACATGAACCGCTCATTGACACGGACACTTTTCTAAAGGTGCGAATGCTTGTGAACAGCCGAAAGTATACACGTTCACGAACCTATGACTTCCCGCTGAAAGGCCTTATCTTCTGCCACGAGTGCGGCTATCCCATGGCGGTGATAAACCGCAAGAACGCTAAAGGCGAGGACTGCCTGTACTTCGTTTGCCGCACCTATCAGCGTTTTACAACGGCCGGCGTGTGCACCTGCCACTCTATCAAGGAGAAAACGGTAATGGATGCCGTAATGGAAAAGACACGGGAGGTCTGTGCAAACTATTTGCAGGTCAAAGCGCTGTTGCCAATGGCGGAGAAAGCAGTGGAAGAATCACGCCAAGCGCAGTGCCTCGAAGGTGAAGTTACCGCACTGAAATCTAAAATTGAAGGCTTGAGTTCTCATCTTGATAAGGTGTATATGGATAAACTGAGTGGGATGCTAGATGATAATGACTTTGAGCGCATTTACCAGCGGGTCAAAAACGAGCGGAGAGCTCTGGAGAAGACGCTTTCTGAACTGGAACAACCGAATTACTCACCAGAAAAGCAGGTGGATCATGCGAACGCGCTTGTAGAGCAATTCCTGGACAGCTCATTCACCAGTAGGGAACTGCTGGTCAGCCTTGTCGAGCGTGTGGAACTGACTGAGGGCAAACAAATCATTATACGGTTTCGCTTCCGCCAGTTGAAGCAAGCAGGATAATCCCTGTAACATCAATGGTTAGCGCCGATTCATGGCGTATTTATTTAAGCACAAAATCACTTACATTAGGCGCGTTCCGATACATATGAGCGGCTGATTCCGCAAATCTCGGCAACGTCGTGTTGGGTCTTCGGTCGCTCTCCGTCAAGTCCGTAACGCAGACGAATGATTTCGCTTTCTCGCTCATCAAGCACCTCGCTGACCAGTTTGCCAATCGTCCGCGAGAGCTCACTTCTGCTGATTTGTTCAAGCATATCGTCCTCAAAGCAGACGACGTCCATCAAACAAAGCGAACTGCCCGCTCCGTCTGTCTCGATTGATTCAGAAAGTGAGACGTCAGATGCGGACTTTCTCGCGCTGCGGAAATACATCAGCACTTCATTTTCAATACATCTGCTTGCGTAGGTGGCGAGGCGAACCCCCTTTTCCTGCTTGTATGACGATATCCCTTTTATCAGCCCTATTGTGCCTATCGAAATCAGATCGTCCAGTTCCGCGCTTTGCGTATAATATTTTTTGACTATATGTGCTACCAGTCGAAGATTGTGCTCTATTAACACATTACGCGCCTCGATGTCTCCTGCGGCCCAAAGCTCAAGGTATTTTTTTTCATCGCGCGCGCTGAGAGGCTTGGGAAATGAACCCGAGTTTTTTCCCAAACGCAGCATCAGAAACGCACTGCTAACCAATAACATGAAAGCGCCAGCTAGCATTTTGTCGCCCTCCCATAGCTTATTGGTACAGTTTATGTAAGCGCGGCAAGTCCAAATGCCGTTTCCCTCCCTGCAATTTCGGTTCTTGGGTGTAAATCCAAAAACAAACGGCAGGAATCATCTTTCCCTGCCGCTAATTATTTTTCTACTTACTGTTGAATCAGTCATAACTGAAGCCGAAAAGAAATTCAAACATGTTTTGCACATAATACTGAGTATTTTTGACCGGATTGGGAATCTCGACTTGCTTCAGATAAAGCACTGATATGACGATTGCGATTAGCATCAAAACCGAATAGGCCGTAAGCTCAAGCCAAAGTTTTTTTTTGACTAGTCCGGGGGCTTCAAGCATAATGAGGGCGGCAAAAACAGCGAGCATTAATACAATCATTCGTTTTCACCACCCGTGTCTTTAAAAAGGTTCCTCAATGCTATTGTTATCAGCGTTATAAGCGGAAGAATAATTTCGAATAGCATTGCATTGAAAGGCCATATATTTCTTCCGGCGTAAACCTGTTCCATATCGGACGGATAAAGGTTTGCCGAAATAGCTATAGCGATCAGTCCGATAGGAACAATCAGCGGCTTATATGAACGCAGTCCGAGCAGCTGGGCAAGTCCCAATACAGTAGTATAGTAAAATACTGATACCTTCATAAAAACCGTAGCAAGCAAAGTCAGAGCTACGAGCACATCGAGCCTCGTAAGCACATTGCCAATATCTATTTCTCGCGTTATAGCAAAGGATACAGACGTAGTATTTGTAATCCGTACACCCATAACGGCCGTATTTACCAGTACGACTATTAGAAGCATCAAGGTGCTCAGACAAAGAGCAAGCAGCATTGGTTTTCTGATTGCCTTATTGTTTTTTGTATAGGGAAAAATCATAAGGAAAGCTATTAAATCGCAAAACTGAATGGTAAGAATAATATGGACGCTTTGAATGAAATCCTTTGGTGTTAAATCGAGGATTGGCAGGAAGTGAACAATTTTCATGTCCTTGAGCAGCAGGGATATCACAAAAACAACAGTGATTGATACAATTATTGTGAAAATAACGCTGCAGCGTGCAATGGTTTCAATTCCGCTCCAGACAGCAAATGCTGAAACAAGAATAAATATAGCTACGAAGACAAGACGCGGAGTCTCCGTCATTATATATGTGATCCAAAAACTGTTGAAAAAATATGCGTAGTGAATCATGAGTTCGAATAAAAACCAGATATATAAAGCTGAAAACAATTTGCCGACATACGGGCCCAAAGCTTCGTCATTAATTTGTATAAGATTTTTTCCCGGATAGCTTTTTGCAATTGCTGTATATCCGAGCATAATGGGGATTGTAATCACAAACGCTGCCAGAACCGCTATCCATGTGTCCTGCTTGCTGATACCATAAGAAAAGTTTATTGAAATCACCATGGATTCCAGAAAACTTAGGATTAGATAGATGAGCTGCGTATTCGTAATAACACCTTTTTCTAGCTTCATTAATCAAATCCTCCTATTGGGGTACCGAAGGGGCATTGATCCTGCCCATAAGACGCAGTTTAGCCTCAACTTCGACCTCTACTTCAATTGTCGGAAAAATCTCATCCCATTTGTCCTCCATGGAGGTCCATTCCTTTGGATATTTGCGGTGTACCGATTCACCAAAGCCGAAAATGTCCGCATCCAGCTCTTCTGCTTTTTTAACAGCCGCCATCACTTCGCTTTTTATGACATCGGCATTTTGCTGTTCCAAAAAAGCGACTTCATCTAGAGTGGAAATATCCTCAGTACCGGCGTCTTCACCTATATTGCCTTCTTCGGATATTTTTACTTTTATCTTCACTTTTCCGTCGACAAGCTCGGATGAAAATTCCCCTTTAGCACGGACAGTTTCCAGCGCGACCAAATTACCATTGGAGCATTCTACTTCGATAATACCGCTTTTGACCTTTCCAAGCACCCACATAAGACCTCTGCCCTCGGATTTATCCAGGGTGCCAACCATCTTGTCACCTTTAAATACAGCAGTTCCGTTGAGCGTTGCTGTTTTCTTGCCGTTTTCTTCTGAAACCTCAATAATAGGGGCAACCGACGCAACTGTTTTAAGCTGAAGGCTTTCTTTAAAATCTCTCAGTCTGATATCAATTGCCTGCGAAGCTGCGTTGGCTTCCGAATCGAGCATAAGCGAAATCGAGTTTCCGGGAACCCTTTCCAATTTCGATTTCGTTTCTAAAACTTCAGCCGCAGTATCTTTAGCGACCAGAAGATATACATTAAGCCGCGTTTCTGGGTCACGCATGAAGAAATCAAGGTATTTTGTAACTCCATCCTTTGCCGCATTTTGGCCAATTATTATCACCTGATTGTGAGGAAAATACATTTTTCGACTCGATTTATTCGCAATCCCCCTTATAGCGGCAAAAACCGTCCTACCTGTTTCTTCGAAATTGGCATACGCCTCTTCTCCGCCTCCTCCGCCCTTCCCGCCGGATGATACTTGACCCGGCTTTACGACCTGAGTTGTAATTTTTACTGCATCAGATTCCTCTTCTTTATCTATTCCGACGCCTATAACAATTCCCAGCTCGTTGAGCTCGCGACTGGTCCCGCATCCGCTTAGTAAGGCGATTACCAGAAAACATATTGCGATTTTATATAATCGTTTATTAATCCTCATTCACAGCCCTCATCAAAAGACATCGTGTTTTTCAGTTTTCGTTAAACGGCGGCGGTCCGGACGGTTTTTTTTGTTTTACATCGTCCATCGACATTCCTTTCGGTCTTTTGAGCATCGTCCAAAGCGGGGCTCTGATGAACGAATCTTTTAAGCCGCTCTTATCAAACGGAGCTATAGGCATAAGATAGGGTGTTCCGAAAGACTCTAAATTGACCATATGAATGAGCAGAGCAAACATTCCAATCGCTATCCCAAAGCCTCCCAAGAATCCCGCCAATATTAGCAAGACAATCCTGATAATCGTTCCCGAATCCAGCTGTGCGGGAATGGTAAAACTCGATACGGCTGTCACTGCAATAACAATAACCATGGGCGCTCCTATAAGCCCCGCCGTCACCGCGGCTTCTCCTATTACCAGCGCTCCGACGATACTGACAGCCTGACCAATAGGACGAGGTAGGCGCACACCGGCTTCTCTTAGTATCTCAAAAAACAAAAGCATTATTGTTGCCTCCACCAAAGAGGGAAATGGAACTCCTTCGTGAGCCGCTGCCATGGACAGAATCAGCTGAGTCGGAATCAGCTCCTGATGGAAAGTCGACAGTGCGACATATATTGCAGGCGCGAGTATGCTGATGAAAAACGCAGTGAACCGTATCATCCTTAAAGCACTCGTGAATGCAAACCGCGAATAATAATCCTCAGGGCTCTGAAAGCTCTCAATGAACACACAGGGAACCGTAAGCACGAAGGGCGTGCCGTCGATTATAATCGCCACCCTGCCGTCCAAAAGCTTGGCGGCAACCTTGTCCGGCTTCTCGCTATTGCCGACGGTGGCAAAGATTGAATAAGGCGCGTCTTCAATATATTGCTCGATATATCCGGACTCGAGTACAGCTTCGGTTTTGATTTTATTAAGGCGGCGCTTGACTTCTTCAATCAGTTCGGGCTTGGCAAGATCCGTAATATACGCTATGCACACATCGGTTTTCGTGCGATCTCCGACAGTAAGTGTTTCAAATTTCAGATTGGGATTTTTAATTTTTCGCCTTATCATAGAGGTGTTGATACGCAGTGTTTCTGTAAATCCCTCACGCGGGCCGCGTACAGTCGCTTCGGTCTCCGGCTCTTCAATTCCGCGCATTTTCCATCCGCGAAGTGCTATTATCAGAGCTTTCGCCGCTCCGTCCATCAGAAAAACCGTGTCTCCGGACAAAATCTTATTGACGGCCTCATTAACTTTCTGCTTTGAGTCTATACCGCCGACAAACAAAAGCTCCGATTCAACATAATCGATATCAACGGTTTCCGGCGGGGAGTCCATTTCCGAATGATACATAAGCGGCTTAAGTATCGTTTCGTTCACCAATGTCTTGTCAACCAAGCCGTCAATATAAATAATTGCCGCTTTGACCTTTTTACCGATAACAAATCTTCGGATATTCAGATCGTTGCTTTCGACGATTATGCCTTGTATCAGTTGAATATTTGCTTCAAGGTCTTCCGAAAGCTCGTCGGAGCTTTCTTTCGGAGCTTCCGGACTTTCTTTAGCACCGCTGCCACCGCTGCTCGTCATCTTGCGGTACCTTATCACTTTCTGTATATAATTAAACATAGCTGCTCCTATGGAATCGTTTTGCTTATATTTTTAGCTGATACTGCTGATTTATGCGAAGAAACCCATTTTTGGACTCTTTCCATCGAAACCCATCGAAATCAGATATAAAAGCCGACAAGGTTTATTTCCTTGCCGGCTTACAATTTCATTAAAAAATTTAATTTCTGATAAACGTTCCGCTCTTGCCGCCGCTCTTTTCGAGCAGCATCACGGAGCCGATTTCCATTCCCCTGTCAACGGCTTTGCACATATCATAAATCGTTAGCGCCGCAACGGAACAGGCCGTAAGCGCCTCCATCTCAACGCCTGTATGCCATATGCAGGACACAGTCGCCTCAACACGAACCCTGTCAGGCTCCATCGTCGTCAGCTCGATCGAAACGGAGTCCAGCGGCAGAGGATGGCACATCGGGATGAGTTCATGTGTGCGCTTCGCCGCCATGATACCAGCTATGCGGGAGCAGGCAAACACATCTCCCTTGGGCACTTCTCCTGAGCATATCAATGAGAGCGTCTCCGGTTTCATGGTAACGATGGCCTGAGCGACGGCCCTGCGCTTCGTGTCGGGCTTGTCCCCCACATCCACCATTCTGGCTCTGCCGTGTTCATCAACGTGAGTGAGTTTATCCATTTTTCCTCCTTGTTGCGGGAAATTTCTTAGGTACTTCAACTATTAATAAAATTCATTCCGATACGGACCGTCCCGCCGGAAATTACATGAGCAAAGGCACAATTTTTGGGCAATGAGCAGGTTTCGCCCGCTTGATGCAAAAGGCATTCATCAAAGCAGCGCTTGCCAGCAGCGGTGATTTCAAGCACTGCCTCGCCGATAATAAGGCAGCTGCCAGATTCAAGAGAAGCATACTCAACGCCCTCGGTGATAAGGTCCGCATTAAATTTTTGAGTACACAAACCGGAGATACTTCGGGCGTCTTGGAGAGCCTTTCCATCCACAAGGCAAATCTGGCGCGGGGAGTTACCAACAATCAGCTCCGCAAAATCCGTATTCCGGTAAGTCCCGTCCGTCCCCTTTTGGTGAATCTCAACTAATTTCATAACTCAATCACCTCTCCCAACACGTAAACCTATAATCAGAGGTTATAGTACGGGCTGCATAAGACTTCTGAATGCTTCCATTGATACTGCAATCAGGTCGAATTCGCCGTTTTTGCAGCACCATGTCACAAGAACGCCCAGCAGAAGTCGGGTCGCAAGATAGACTAACGATCCCGGCTCCGTCATGTTTCCGATAGCACCGGAGTTTTGACAGCTTCTGACTAGTGGTATGGTCACGTTTTCGCTTACATAGTATTTAGCGAGCAGATCTCCGTTTCCGTCCATACTGACCTTAACAAAGGCTCGGCAGACGCTGAGTCCCTCACTTTCTGCAAGCTTTAAATGAGCTTCAATTATATATCGCAGCTTTTCCCAATCGCAGGGAAGAGCCAGAACGTCGGCAAGCAGGGTCTCGGTAAATCTAGGGATGTTCTCAAAATACGAGCTTAGAAGCCCCTCCTTGGAATCGAAATAATAATAGAAGGCGTTTCGGGTCACGTTAGATTTCCTGCAAATCTGCTGGATGGTCACGTTGTCATAGCCGTCACTTCGAAAAAGCTCCATCGCTTTATCAAACAGCACTGTCTTTGCACTTGCTTTTTCCATTTATACTCTCCGTTATTTATGCTTTCCATAATATTAAAACAGTCGACACAATATTGCAAGCCGTACTATTCATTTCTCTATTGACATTGTACAACAAGTTTGTAACAATTTACAATACACGTATATGGTAAAATACACTGTATTTTATCACATTAACTGGATATATGGACGAAACTGCCATTACCCTATTCCTTAATGTACAATTTTGTGGTAACATTTATTGATAAATGAGCAATGTTCAAGCTGGAGCAAAACTCTTCAATTGCATGGAGGTTTCCATTTTCAAGGCATTTCCAAATAAAAATGAAGGAGAGCGGAAAACATGTGGACTCTTAAAAAAGCGTGGTATAGGACATTTCAGTTCGTTTTCAACATTTGCGAGGTCTTTTTGCCTCAGCACAGTCCCGAGCTGCTGACCGGAGCCGGCAGTATCAAAAAACTACCCGCGTTTATCAAATCAAAAGGTATCGACAAGGTGCTCATCGTCACCGACACCGTTCTTTCAAAGATTGGTCTTTTGAACAGTCTTTTCGCTGCATGCGATGAAGCGAAGCTCTCCTATGTGCTGTATGACGGGGCAGAGGTCAACCCTTCCATCGAATGTATCGAAAAAGCATATAAAGCGTATTGCGATAACAAATGTCAGGGCTTCATCGCCTTCGGCGGTGGCTCATCCATGGACTGTGCGAAGGCCGCGGCCGCAAGGGTAGCTAGACCCAAGCGCAGCGTAGCGCAGCTCGGCGGTACGCTCAAGGTACTTAAGAAGGTTCCAACACTTTTTGCTGTTCCAACCACCGCAGGAACAGGCTCCGAGGCAACGCTCGCAGCCGTCGTGACAGACTACAGTACCCACCACAAATACGCTATTCAGGACCCCGTCCTGCTTCCCCGCTTTGCAGTTCTCGATCCCGAATTGACAGTCGGTTTGCCGCCTCATGTCACATCCACTACCGGCATGGACGCTCTGACCCACTCCGTCGAAGCCTATACGAATAAATTCGCCCCTAAATACACCCGTATTCTTGCTGAAAAGTCTACAAAGCTAATATTTGAAAATTTGGAAAAAGCCTACGCTGACGGAAAAAACCTCGAAGCCCGCAGTAACATGCTGCTCGCCTCCTTCTACGGCGGCAGAGCGTTCAGCCGCGCCTGTGTCGGCAATGTTCACGCAATCGCGCACACTCTCGGCGGACTTTACGGAACTCCTCACGGTCTTGCAAATGCCATTATTCTTCCTTATGTTATGGAGGATTTCGGTCCCGCCGTATATAAACCGCTTGCCTGCCTGGCAGATATTGTGGGTATAAAGGGCAATGACGATGGCGAAAAAGCCCGCGCGTTCATCGCAGCTATTCATCAGATGAACAAGAACATGAATATTCCCGCGCAAATTGATGTTATCAAGGATAAGGACGTTCCGCAAATGGTTGAATGGGCTATGAAAGAAGCCAACCCCATCTATCCTGTTCCCGTCATCTGGGACGAGGAACAATTCACAAAAACCATCAACCGCTTGCGTAACCCCGTAACGGAAGAAGCGACTATAAGCTGACACGAGCTTTCTTTGACATCGAGTGGAACATTAAATCCACAAGGAGCTATAGAAGATGGAGGAACGATATTCGAGAAGCCTCGGTGCTTTAACACAGAATGAAATCGACTCTCTCAAATCGAAACGCGTCTGCGTTGTCGGCTGCGGAGGCTTGGGCGGCTATGTCATCGAGCTACTCGCAAGAATAGGGATAGGGACGCTGACCGTTGTCGACGGAGACAGCTTTGTCCTGTCGAACCTCAATCGTCAGCTTCTGTCGACCGAGGCGCTTATCGGAGAGGGCAAAGCGAACGCAGCTTTTGAGCGTATACAGGCGATAAACTCAGAAGTGAGGGTTAACGCCGTTTCAGAGTACCTCACAGAGGATAATGCCGACAGTATTCTGAAAAACCACGATATAGTTTTGGATGCGCTGGATAATGTTTCGTCTAGGCGCATCCTTGCCGATAGCTGCGGCAGACTCGGTCTTCCTCTTGTACACGGAGCAATCTCGGGGTGGTGCGCCCAGGTCACCGTTATAGCGCCTAACACGAAGGCTTTTGACCGTATTTATCCTGCGGAAACCGCTGTTAAACAAGCATCAAGCCTTTCCTTTACGCCGGCTCTTGCCGCAAGCATTCAGACAGCGGAAGCTGTGAAAGTCCTCTTAGGAAGAGAAGTCTCTCTTCAAAGCAGACTTCTTTTCGTGGATTTGCTTACACAGGAATATAACACCGTCATAATATGAAAACAAACTTTTGCCGAGACCCGTCAGTTCTATTATAGGGAGATTGAAAATGGCTTATTATATTTCGGAGGACTGTATCGGATGCACACTCTGCGCGAAAAACTGTCCGGTACAGGCAATTGAAGGAACAGTCAAGCAAAGACATGTAATTAACCCCAAACGCTGCGTCGAGTGCGGTGTTTGCGGAAATGTATGCAATAAATCAGCGGTTCTGAATTCAAAGGGCGAAGTTGCGCAGAAGATACCGAAGGCGGAATGGAAAAAGCCCGTTATCGATACGACGCTATGCAGCGCCTGCGCCATCTGCGTGACCGCCTGCGGAAGAGACAGCCTTGCAATCTCATTACCGCAGTTCAAGGGTGATATCCATGTGTTTGCCTACATGGCAAACGAAAAACAGTGTGTCGGATGCGGACTGTGCGAGTCATATTGCCCGCTTCACGCCATAACAATGAAAGTCGGTGAAGGAACATGAAACGCTCACAACTGACATTGCCAAAGTACGCGCTGATAGACCTCTCCACCGGTGAGGTCAGCAATTATCCGATTTCTGAGGAGCTTTTCAGAAACTACATAGGCGGTAAGGCGCTCGGCTCAAGGCTGCTGTTCGATCTTATGCCCGCCGGAGTTGACCCTCTTTCCAAAGAAAATGTAATGATAGTAAATACAGGTCCGATGAACGGAACTGGAGCTCCGTCTTCGAGCCGCTTTAACGTGTCGTTCAAGAACGTAATGACAAACGGCATCGCATCCTCAAACTGCGGAGGGCAATTCGGCGTCATGCTCAAGGCGGCCGGCTTCGACGGAATCATCCTCAAGGGCGGCGCGCAAAGCCCCTCTTACATCGAGATACTCGACGGCGAGATAAGTCTCAAAAGTGCCGAGCACCTTTGGGGTCTGGATGCCGAAAAGGTTCAGGAGGAATTCGACCCCCACTGGGGCAAGCTTGTCATCGGCCCCGCCGGTGAGAATGGTGTGCACTATGCCGCGGCTGTTTCTGGCGAGCGCGTGGCAGGACGCTGCGGTGCAGGCGCTGTTCTAGGCGTTAAGAATATCAAAGCGCTTGTGACCTTCGGCACGAATAGAGCAACAATCTGTGACAAAGAGGGTTTCGACAAGTACAACAAAAAGTTTATCAATTTCCTCAGGACACATCCTATGACGGGAAACTCTCTGCCGAGATACGGCTCCGCCGGACTGCTGAACAATGCAAACGCCTCACACGCTCTGCCGACGAAGAATTTCAGCCGTGGGCAGTATGAGCACGCGGATAAAATTTCAGGCGAAGCGCTGGCGGATACCGTGCTGACGCGTAACTCAGGCTGCGTAAGCTGCCCTATCAGGTGCGCCCGCCGCGTAATGGTAGACGGTAAAGAGGTCAAAGGCCCGGAATACGAAACTGTCGGTCTGTTCGGAGCCAACATTGAAAACTATGATCTGGAATGGATTGACACAATCAACTACGTCGCCGACATCTACGGTATGGACGCGATTTCTCTCGGAGGTACAATTGCCTTCGCGATGGAGCTTCAGGAAAAGGGCATGGCGGACTTTGGTCTGCACTTCGGCTCCAAGGAAGGCGTGCTTGAGGCAATACATGACATAGCTTACGGAATAGGCGCCGCCAAGGAACTGGGGCTAGGCACCAAACTGCTCAGCGAAAAATACGGCGGAAAAGACTTTGCTATCCATGCTAAGGGACTGGAGCTTGCGTCGTACGAACCGCGCAGGTCCGTCGGCATGGGACTCGGCTACGCGACATCAAGCAGAGGCGGCTGCCACCTTAACGGCGGTTATGCGGCTTTGATTGAAACCGTCGGAGTGGTTGCCGTTGATACTCAAACGCCCAAGGGCAAAGCTGAATTGACGGTGTTTTTCCAAAACATGATAGAAGCAACGTCCGCGTCCGGATTTTGTCTCTTCACGATGATGGCGGTAATTCCCGGGTTCCTGTCGAATCTCGGACCGGCCCACCCAATAACGAGATTTGTGAGCAAGTTCTTAATAACTGCACGTCCTGTACTCGGTGTGATGTGGAATATGATGCCGGGAATACTTCCCTTCAACTGGATGTATCTCGTTCCTTATGCTCAGTCTCTTAAGCTTGCAACGGGTCTTGATATCACTGCCGGTAGCTTTTTGCAGGCCGGTGAGAGGGCGTTCAATACCGACAGACTCTTCAATCTGCGTGAGGGACTGACAGCGGCGGACGATACTCTCTGCGACAGACTGACGAAAACTCCGCAGGATCCCGGCAAGCCGGATACCGTTGTCCCCCTCGACAAAATGCTTCCGCGCTATTACAGGGTGCGTGGCTGGGACAAAAATGGCGTTCCGACGCCAGAGAAGCTCAAGAAGCTCGGCATAACGGTTTCGATATGACGGAGGTATAACAATGGCACATATAAAATATTACGGAAACATGCGTGAATTGACGGGCAAAAATGAGGAAGATTTTGAAGCCTTGACTCTTTCGGGTCTGATTGATATTATAGGAAATAAGTATGGCAAAGCCGCAAAAAAAGCGGCAAAGTCATCTCTTATTGTTGCCGACAGCGAAAAAGTGCTCGCAATTCGAAAAGTCAAGCTTCAAAGCTCCTCCGAGGTTGGGTTTTTCCCGATGTGCTGCGGCGGATAAGAGCTTCAATTTAGCACAACATACTTCATTCGATCTGTTTTTTCTAAAGGAAACCACGAAAACTCAGACTGTAGGGTAAGGCCGAAAACAGCTTTGCCTCCCATTGTGGAAAGAATGAACCAAAAAATTGCGCAGTTATAACTGCGCTTTGACGGTCATGCTTCCGCTGACCGTCTTTTTATATCTATTTATAACATGGAGGCCGGATAATGAAGAGAAAACTCCTTGCCGTTTTGTTTCCCGTTTTTATATTTATTCTGTTTGCCGCCTGCGGCGGAGGGACTAATATTGATTTTTCCAATATAGATTTTTCCTCCAGCGTCTACAAGCACATAAATAACGGCGGAATTTCCGACAAAGCCGGTCTGCCCTATGACGTAGACGCCATAACGAGCGCCACCCTGACAGTCGAGGGTCCCGGAATGGTCAGCAGTATTCCGCTGTCTGTCCGAGAGCTTGAAAACAGAACAGAAGGTCTTTTGCGCGAAGTCTACACCGATAAAACAGGAAAAAACATATACGAGGGCATTGACCTTGCCTATATGCTTAAAAATATGGTCGACGGCGACAATGGCATTATTCTCACGGACAAGGCCCACTACGTTGACCTAAAAAACTGCAACCGCGAAACCATCGCCTCCTTCGCTTTGGATGAGGTTTTTAATGCATCTGATGCTGGGCGCCCCATACTCCTGGCCTACGGAAAGGGCACAAAGGACGGAACACTGGCGGCTCCTTTTGTATTTGACTCCCCCAACAAATCGGAACACGCTCTCGGCTATATCGCCAAGCTCAAAAATGACGACGGCTGCCTGCGGCTCGTTTATGACCTTGACTCTTACGGAGATAACAAGGACTATCAGCGCTTTTCAAATGTGGCTTACGTCTATGTACGCGAAGCCGAGGAGCCGGGCTTTAAGCATACTGATGCAAGCGGTGAAGCTTACAGCGCATCCAAGCTAACCGACTACATAATTTCTTTCCGAGGCGACGCTCTCGGGCACGAGCTGGACTTAACTGTGAAGCAACTCGAAGAGCTCTCAAAACACGACGAGGACGGCAAGCCTGTCGAGGGCGGCATCGGTTATTCCGATTTCTACAGTCTCGCCAACACCACTTACTGGTACGTCAACGAATATGAGGGGCTTGACCTCTATAAGCTGCTTGTCTATCTCGGCATGGACAAGGCCGAGGACATGGGCACAGCAAAAGCGAGAACAACGCTCGTGAGCTTCCTCGCGGCGGACGGCGTTGCTTCACAGCAGAGCTTTTCGGTGGACACACTCTCCTATCCCGATGCCTTCGGTTATTATAAGAAGAACGCCGCGGACATGGGTGACGGCGGCTACAAACCCACAAACGCCGACCTTGTGAAGACAGGTTATCCCGTACTTCTCGCCTACGGTGTCAACAACTATCCATACACCATCGGCAAATCGGACGCGGGCTATCTCTCCGGACTTGCCAATAACGGCGGTCCCATGCGAGTGGTTTTCGGCAAGACGGAGTACAGCCACGCAAACGGCTCTTATCAGGTGCAGTATCTGAGCGATGTCATAATCGGAAACGATGTGCGCTATAATACTCACAAATATACTGATAACGCGGCGCAAAATGCGCTGAAGAACAATACACTTTCCATAGAGGTCTATGACGAAAAAGGTGGCGTTCTAAAGGACAGCACGATGACAGTCGGCGAGATAGAGGACATAATCTACGGCGAGGGTGTGCTGGGAAATACCGTCAAAGCAGCAAGAGTCAAGGACTCATATGTAACTAATGAAAACCGCGGGTCTACAAGGTCTGTCTACGAGGGTGTGGGTCTTGAATACTTTCTCATGGACGTACTCGGTCTGCCCGGCAAAAACGGCACTGTGACCTTCTCAAACGGCACAGACGAGCTTACCGTCACTATGGCGGAGCTTCTCAACGGAGGTTCTTCCGCCGCCCTGCTGGCTTTCGCCAAAAACGGTTCTCCGCTTGTCCCATCCGAAACGAGCGAAGGCTATGTTAAGGAATTCGCGCTGGAACCCTTTATCGACGCCGATCCTGCAGTCTATAGAGTTGACAATTACGGTGGGCCGCTTGCCACTATCCTTCCCGTCTTAGGCACCGACGCAAAATCCGTATTGAATGTCACGAGTATTAAAATCAAGCTTGAGCCCGATGTATATGCGCACACCTCCGAACCTTATTCCTCATTAGCTAATTCATCCGTTCGAATCTACGGTGAGGGATTGAACGCTGAAAAGACCTACAGCGTATCAGACCTTGAAAGCATGCAGACACGTGCAGTCACAAGCGATTACAGTGTGCTCATAAGCAATAGCAAACTTACGGAAGCTCGCTACCGCGGTATTCCTGTTTATGAGCTTTTCACCGAGATCGGTCTCAAGAACAACGCGGGCGACGTCAAAGTTTATGCCGAAGATGGAACTCACGTCACTTTCTCCCTGTCACTGCTCAAAAAACAAAACTATACAAATTACGTCACACCGAGTCAAGCGCCCCTTGGCGCTATCCTCGCCTTTGGAACAGGTAAAGCGGAGGGCGACATTATGGACGGCAAACCGCTGGTACTTAATGAAAGCTCCCAAGGCTATGACCTTGCCTACGATAACTCCGGCGGACCGCTTAAGCTCATCTTGCCGCAGGAGTCCGAGAATAAGGCAAATTCCGATTTATGCGTCAAAAATGTCGTCGCCATTGAGGTGTCCGCAAATGACATCGACACTTGGGGTCACGCGATGAGTGACGTATACTCCGAATTCTTTAACTACGAATTTACCCTCACGATTAAGAACGACGACAGCGAATGGTCGCAGGTTTTCACGCTGGAGCAGCTTGAGGCTCTACCGGGTATCAGAGTACGCGATAAATACTCCGTTCTGGAGCTTGGCGAATGTGAGGGCATCGACCTCTGGAAGTTCGTTAAGCTCATAGCAGGAGATGTTAACGGCATTGATAATCCCGTTTCCGTCACCGCTTATGCTTCCGACGGCTATAAGAACGACCTATTAAGCGTGTTCTATAAGGACGGTCTGGAAAACGGTGTTGAGGATGAAAACGGCGACCGCAAACCACTCATTCTCGCCTACGCCGTAAACGGTTATCCGCTGGTGGATTCCGAAAGCCACGAGGGCTACACGGGGCTTGCCAAAAATTCGGATGGTCCTCTGCGTGTCGTTGCGGAGACCAACCAGGGAGCTTCGGTCAAATACGCGTCTAAGCTTGTCGTCACCGTTCCGGATTCCGGAAAAATCAACATCACTGTGGATAGCAGTATTTTCGATAGTAAGAAGTAAGGGGATTCTATATGAAAAAAGCGACTTCTCTCTTACTGGCTCTCGCCCTCGCGCTATCCCTCTGCGGTTGCAGAATCGACGCGAGCCAACCTGCCGTTTCCGGAGAGAACACTGTTACGGATGGCTCCGGTGCTGTGCTCTCCATTCCGAAAAACAATACGAAAACCACTATCGCCTCGGTCTACGCCGTATCAGTTCCTTTCATCGTTGCACTGGGGCTTTCGGACCGAGTCAAGGCGATCAACGTAAAATCAAAGTTCTGGACGGACAATGACGCATCTCTCGCAAGCGCAGGCACTGTGGGGCGTGGAACTGTCGATCTCGAGGCGCTGGCAGCATACGCTCCGGATGTGCTCATACACCGCTCAAACGATCCCAAGACCGTTGAAGCCGTTTCCGCTCTCGGCATCGACGTACTTTGTATCAAAACCGAAAACCTTGACGACGTTAAAAGAACTCTCACCCTGATGGGAAAGTATTTCGGTGTATCCGACAGGGCAGCTGAGGTCTGCAACTGGATGGACACGAAATTCGCCTATATCGATTCAGTTGTGAAAACCATTCCCGAGGATAAGCGCGTGACCGCTCTTGTAATGGGCGGCGAGTTGGGACGCATTGCCGGAGGCGATATGCTGCAGTCTTGGATGATTGAGAAGGCGGGCGGTATCTGCGTAGCGGACAGTGTCGGTAAAGACCACAACTGGATAGACGTCGGCGTAGAGACCATTTTTGACTGGAACCCCGATTTTTTGTTCTGCACCGGCTCCACCGCGCTTAATTACAGCGTGGACGAACTGTATGGCGATTCGTCATGGAGCTCTGTGAACGCTGTGAAAAATGGGTGCATATACCGCATACCCGCAACTTTCGACGCATGGGATATGCCCGGTATCAGCTGCGTTATCGGCACAATGTATATGCTGCATGAGATGTACCCCGACTATTTCTCCGCCGATGAGCTTCAGGCGCAAATCGACGACTACTATATTTTTATGTTTGGAAAGACCTTTGACGCTTCTTACCTCGGATATGATTTGGAGAAATAAATGAAGCAGACCATACAGAAAAAGAGAAAACTCAATGTCCTTGCCATTTTCCTTACGTTCCTTTTTCTTCTGTTGGGGGGCGTGGTTCTGGCGGTTTGCGTCGGCAAATACCCTGTTTCGCCGGGCGAGAGCATTTCTATACTCTGGAGCCGTCTTTTCGGACTGACAAACGGACTGCCTGATATGACGCAGAATGTCGTAATGGGTCTGCGTGTACCGCGCATCCTTGCTTCCGTCGTGGTCGGCGCAGCTCTGTCCATGTCGGGAGCGGCCTATCAGGGCATATTCAAAAACCCACTTGTATCACCAGAATTTCTCGGTGTCTCCAGTGGAGCCTGCATCGGCGCAGCTCTCGCGATACTACTCTCCCTGACAACAGTTTTTATTTCACTGTTCGCCTTCGTCGGCGGCATTATTGCCGTTTTGCTGACTGTAAGTATTCCGTCTCTCATTAAAAATCGCTCTAACCTTGTGCTTGTTCTGTCCGGCATAATTGTCGGCTCGGCGCTGTCCTCCGTATTTGGTTTTATTAAATTCATGGCTGATCCGGACACGCAGCTTGCATCAATAACCTATTGGGCTATGGGCAGTTTCTCCTACATTAAGCTCTCGGAGCTCCTCACTGTTCTTCTTGTCATAATCGTTCCGGCAGTCATTCTGGTTTTGCTCTCATGGTGGATAGATGTTCTATCGCTCGGAGAAAACGAAGCTCGTTCACTCGGTGCTAATGTTAAGCTGATACGTAGAATCGTCATCACCTGCTCCACTATTTTAACGGCTGGCTCCGTCTGCATAGCGGGTACCATAGGCTGGGTGGGACTCATCATTCCGCATTTCGGCAGGATGCTGGTCGGACCTTCAAACCGCCGCCTCATTCCGCTCTGCGGACTCATTGGCGGACTGTTCATGCTCCTTGTCGATACGCTTACCCGCACAATCGGAGTAGCCGAGATGCCCGTCAGCATTCTGACAGGAATCATCGGTGCGCCCTTCTACTGCTGGCTGCTCTTCCGTCAGAGGAGGACGCTGTCATGAGTATTTTATTCGATATTGAAAACGTATCCTTCACCTATCCTTCGCTTAAGCGCAAGGTACTGGACAGCGTGAATTTCAAAATATCGGAGGGCGACGTGCTATCCGTTCTCGGGCGCAACGGCTCAGGCAAATCCACACTTTTAAACTGCATGCTCGGTATTCTTAAGACGCAAGGCGGCGCGATTAGTCTCTCCGGAAAATTCTTGCATGATATGTCAGAGCGCGAGATCGCGAGCGTTGTCGGCTATGTGCCTCAGAGCCACGTCCCCGCATTCGGATATACGGTTTTTGACTTTGTGCAGATGGGCTGTGCCTCCCGCATTGGTCTTTTTTCCCACCCGGGCAGGAAGGAGCGCGATGATACCGCAGCGGTCCTATCAGAGATGAAAATCGAGCAGCTTGCCGACCGCCCCTACACTGAGCTTTCCGGCGGCGAACAGCAGCAGGCTATCATTGCCCGGGCAATCGTATCTCGTCCGCGCATAATTCTTTTCGACGAGCCAACCGCACATTTGGATTTCGGCAATCAGCTCCGTGTGCTGAGACTGATAAAAGACCTTTCCGAAAAGGGCTTTGCCGTGGTTATTACCACCCACAACCCTGACCACGCGATGCTGCTAGGCGGACGCGCCGCGATTCTCGATAGACAGGGGCATCTCATTTCCGGCAAGGTGGATGATATTGTTACTGAGGCTTCTCTCAAAGACGTCTACAGCTCCGACCTAAAACTCAAATATATAGAGGAATTCGGACGCCGAGTCTGCGTATATCCAAATCTGTAGTTAAAATTCTTCAAAAGAAGATTTTAAATACCTTTAACACAAGAAAGGAAATAAAAATGAAAAAGTCTTTATCTCTCGTTCTTGCACTTATCCTCATCCTCAGCCTTGCCGCTTGCGCAGGCGCCGCGAAACCGTCTGACACAGCAGGTGCGGTTGCAGAAGAAGTCAAAGGCGTAACCATTCCCAATTTCTCCGTTACAGTAAACGGCGTTACAGTCGACCAGACCGCTATGGCGGCTTACCCAATGTATTCCGTGCAGGCTACCAGCACGAACAGCGCCGGCACCGAGTCCACAAAGACCTATGTTGGCTTCGCTATAAGCGACATTGTCAAAGCCGCAGGACTGACGGATTCTTACATCTGGCTTGAGGGAACAGCAGACGACGGCTACGCAGTCACAATCAAGGATGACGCCGTTCTTGCGCCCACAACGCTATTGGCTATGACCGAAGACGGCAAGCCCTTTGCCACCTCTCCCTGGCTTGCTCCCTGCGCCTCCGAGACCTCAGGCGACTATCTCAAGGGCTGTGTCTCCCTTCTCGTAAACACCACCGAGGGCGCGCCCGAAGTCAGCGCCGCCCCTGCCTCTGAAAGCAGCGCCGCTCCTGCAGCAGCAGGCGGGCTGCCCGAAATTCAGGACAAGACCGGCAAAGTTGAGTTTGCGGCGTTTTCCTTCCTCTTAAACGGCACGGCAGTCGCAAATGATACGCTTAAGGATCTCCATGTTTACAAAATCACCGTAAGCGTAACGGACAAGTCCGGTGCGCTTTCCGAGTCCACCTACGCCGGCTACAAGCTGGCGGACGTGCTGACTGCCTGCGGTGTCGCTTCTCCCGCTTCCGTAACGGTCAAAGCCAACGATGGCTATGAGACAGAGCTCACAGCCGAACTGATTACGAGCGAGTATACACTCGTCGCGATTGAAAAAGATAAGACTGTCGGTGATGACGGCACAATCTGGGTAGCTCCCTGCAGCGAAACCGCTTCCAGCAGCTACTGTAAGCTGGTCACCGAGATTACCGCGAAATAGCAAATAAACCAAGCCCGCCATATCCCGATTTCCCTTTAAGGAGTGGCGCTTATGAAAAAACTTCCCCTTTTCCTCGCTATCGTTATGCTTTTAGCCCTGCTAGCCGCCTGCGGCACTGCGGCTGAGAAGGCCTTGCCGACAGCTGACCCAGACTTGGACAGTCAATTCGGCGTGGATAAGAACATCAATATAGATACCATCGACGACTGGCTTAACAGAGATGATGCGGTCTATCGGGACGTGCGTATGCTCTTTGACCCTGCTGACTATGCCGCAATCGGCGGAGAGGCTGATCTGACACACACCATTGAGGGTTTCAAAATCGTGCCTTATCCCTATATTGCCACTCTATCTCAATTGCCCGTTTCCGGAGCATACAGCGGCGACTGCCTTTTCAAGGTGACTTGGGGGGATGACGGCTCAGTCGTGTCCGCAGAGCCGAATTATGAAGAATCCGTGATGATACTTGAGGAGCTTTTTCCTAAGGAGAAGGCGATTTTTCTGATGTGCGGCGGCGGGGGCTATTCCGGCATGATGAAGTCCCTTCTGATTTTCCTCGGCTGGGACGAATCAAAGCTGTACAACATAGGCGCTAACTGGAGCTACAAAGGCGAGCAATCACAGGAGCTCATCGTCTATCCCGAAGATGCCGACGGCGACAAAATCTATGCCATGTGGCGCGCTGACTATGCCTATATCGACTTTACGCGCCTGCACTCCATCGGTAAATCGCAATGAGAGTCATTAAGTTAATGTCCCTATTTCTCGCTATGCTGCTCTTTTCGGGCTGCACCACGTCCGGACAAGCGCAGACGGACCTATTCGCCGAATTCACCTACACTCACTATTCCTCCGGCGGAACTCCGGAGAAATACACCGCCGTCATTCTTTTTGAGCAGTCGTGCTCAACCTTCACAGCGTATCAGGTGGCTTTCGCTTCCTGCAACTGCCGCGACCCGCTGGTCAGTTATTTGTCAGTCTGCTATGTGGAGCTGCTAAACACGAAGAAATCTTCGGAGGACGCCGCGATACGCACCATCACTTTTGGAAACAACATGGGGCTTTACGGCGACAGCAACCCGAACTACTACATTTTAGAGTACACCGAGGAGTACATGGACGAAAACTTTGTCCAGTGCCTTGTCGGCGCTCCAAAGAGCGACTTTGACGGCTGGCAGGGCTACGGCAGCCAGCTTTCCAGCGTAGATATGGACGCCGTGTCCGGCGCAACGGTCACCACCTCGAACGTAACCTCCATGCTCAAGGCTCTGTTTCAATATCATGCGGAAAAGTATTATTCGGAGAAAAACAAATGAAAAACATCTTCCTAACTGGTGAGGTCGGGGTTGGCAAAACAACTGTAATACAGAAAACTCTGTCTCTGCTGCTCTCCGCTGAGTGCGGCGGCTTCCGAACGGTCAGCACGACGCCGATTACGAAAGGCGCAATCTTGGACGTTTTTATTGAGAAGGCATGGGCACAGACCCCACACGACACTGAGCATCTCGTTGGCTCGCGCCTGAGCGACGGTCATTTCACCTCTTACACTTCCGCTTTTGATACAATCGGTACTTCCATACTTGCGTCGTGTCCCATTAACGCGAAGCTTATCATTATGGACGAACTGGGTTTGATGGAGTCAGACGCGAAAAAGTTCCAAACAGCCGTCATGGACACGCTTGATGGGTCAATTCCCGTACTCGGTGTTATTAAGCCTAAGCATTCCGATTTTCTCGACGCAATTCGCGCGCACAAGCGCAGCGAGATATTTGTAGTCACAAAGGATAACCGCGAGACTCTTCCCTTCGTTCTCGCGAGTATGCTTCTCCGTGATTGAATGGGCTAATTATAACCTGTCTGATTTTCGAATAAAAAGCTTTGTTAAGGCAATACTAGCTCAAAAAGAGAGGTTATTTCATTATGAAAGCATTTATAGAACGAAGCGGCTGTATTTCCTGCGGGCTCTGCGTCGAAACCTGCCCCGAGGTGTTTCAGATGGCCGATGACGGTTTGGCGGAAGTGATAGTGGAGGAGGTGCCGAACGAGAATGAAGATCATGCGGTCGAGGCACGGGACGGCTGCCCCGTTTCAGTGATATCCGTTGATTAGCGCTGTGCGACATAAGAAGAAGCGGTTCATTTCAAATGAGCCGCTTCCTTTTATGTTTTTTAATTCCGCCGTCTGACTTAGGCTTCTCCGGCCTGTGCCGCCTCATTATCACGTTCAGCGCATTTCCCATGATTAGTATCTGCCCACAGATAAAAACCCACAGCATGAATACGATTATAGACGCAAGTGAGCCGTATATAAGAGGGTATTTTGTGAACATACTGATAAACCATGAAAACAACACACTGACAAGCACCAAAAAAGCCGAGGCAATGAGCGCACCGGGAAAGAGGGTGTTGTGTATATCTGCCGGAGCCGTGATGCGGTATAAGCCGTATATTATCAGTACAAAAATGACCAGCATCAGCGGGAACTTGAGCAAATTCCAGACCTGCAGTCCGGCAACGATTGGAAAAATACCACCAATATAATTAAAAATCCAGTTGCCCGTAATCATTACAATAATCGAAAAATAAATTGCCGCCATAAAGATTAGCGAAAAGACAAAGCTAAATAGCAAGGCAAATATACCGCGGAAGCGAGCAGCACCTTGAATATCGCCCATTATGGCGTGTAACGAACGGAAGGCCGCAGCGGAAGTCGTCGCCATACCGATTATACCCGCAGTCAAAAGCGCATTGTTGTTGTTTGTTGTAACATAATGCAAATAATCGGTGATTATATCCAGTGTTTCGGAAGGGATAAAGCCCTCGAGCGTATCAAGCGTGACATTGATGCCCGGTAGGAACCACGCGAGCATAGCATGGACGCAGATAAGTGTGGGAAAAACTGATAGCGTCATGAAAAACGCAAGCTCCGCCGCCGAGCGAGAAACGCGGTTTTTTACATATATCTCGATGAATTCCTCTATACTAGCCACTATTCGGTTTTTTTCCTTCGGTTTTTCCAAGACTATCCACCTCCTAATCAGCAGTTGAATAAAATGGTTCTGCCGATTAAAGAAGCTCCCCCCGCCACCATAGGCAGAGGGAGCTTTATACAGTTTATGCAGATTATTTGGAATTAAAGATTTTAAATATGCTATCGAAGGGGTCTTCTTCCTTTTTCTGTCCTTCGGGCTGCTTCCCAGCCATTTCAGAAGCCGCCGAGAAGAGTCCCTGAGTTTTTTCGGACTCACGTTCCTTCTTTGCTTCTCCCGCTTTCTTGACAGGACCGTCGTCAAAGCCGGTTGCAATGACAGTAACACGAATTTCATCATCCATTGTGTCGTCAAAGGTTGCGCCGAAGATAATGTTAGCTTCGGGGTGCGCTGCTGCCTGAACGAGGTTTGCAGCGGCTTCAACATCCTCAAGACCCATATCCATGGAGCCTGTGATGTTGATGAGAACGCCTTTCGCGCCGTCGATCGAAGTCTCCATTAGGGGGCTTGCAACCGCCATGCGGGCAGCGTCTTCCGCCTTGCCCTTGCCGACTGCATGTCCGACGCCCATGTGGGCAAAGCCCGCGTCCTTCATAATGGTTGTAACATCGGCGAAGTCAAGGTTAATGAAACCTGTATTCTTGATAAGATCGGAGATGCTTGTGACGGCCTGATGCAGGACATCGTCGGCAATCTCGAATGCATTTGCAAAGGTCACTCGCTGATCGGTAGCAAATTTGAGTCGGTCATTGGGTATCACAAGCAGTGAATCGACTTTTCCGAGCAGGTCGTTAATGCCCTGCTTAGCCTGATCCATTCTGCGCTTGCCCTCAAAGCTGAAGGGCTTTGTGACAACGCCGACCGTAAGTATTCCGGATTCGCGCGCAATATCCGCAACGATTGGAGCCGCACCTGTTCCGGTTCCGCCGCCCATACCGGCAGTGATGAACACCATATCGGCGTCCTCAAAGCTCTTTGCAATATTATTGCGGCTTTCTTCAGCGCTGCGCTTGCCAATCTCGGGATCAGAGCCCGCGCCCTGTCCATGAGTCAGCTTCTCGCCGATCTGTATTTTTTGTGTAGCGCTGGAAACGGAAAGAGCTTGTTTGTCCGTATTTATGGCGATGAATTCAACGCCCTTCGTTCCGGATTTTACCATTCTGTTGACAACATTGTTTCCCGCTCCGCCAACACCAACGACTTTTATAGTAACAACATTTTCGGGACCGGTTTCAAGCTGAAACGACATATACATAGCCTCCCATGTTTTATCAATCTGAACATAATTATACAGTTCAGGCAATTTTCTAATTATTCGCTTTATTTTATAACGAATTTTGCTCTAGGTCAAGTATTCTTTGCAAATATGTTATGTGAACTAAATAATTATTAAAGTGTTTTATTCATTTTTATGCCGAAGTGTGGTCAATTTCCTCAAAAAGGGCTGAATTGAGCCTTCTTATCTTGCGAAAGATCAATTATGCCCGTGTCGTCTGAGTCAAGTTTCTGGACAACATTCAGCAGCAATTCAAACTTGTAATCCATGTTTTCGTCGACTCCGAGCTTCACCGTGTACCTTTTATCCAAATAGTCGAACTCCGCGTTCAAAACGTTGCTCAGGTCAACGCTGCCGACATCTGAAATCATACCTTTTGCCGACATCGCGGCGAGTATTCCTTTCAGAAAATTAAGCTTAGGCTTGTCCTCTTGTGCGGTTGAGACGGTGTCTCCCTTTTTCGGCTTTACGGCGAAAAGCCCCTTCACTTTAATGTAAGACTCCGCATCCTGTGTCGCGCATTCTTCCAGCAGTCTGCAATTCTGGTCAATCAGCCAAAGACCGGAATCAGTCTCGATTACGGCGGCAACGCCGCTTTCCGAAACTGTTATTACAACCGTATTTGGCAGCTTTCGGCTGACTTTGACATCGCCAATGTATATTAATTTCGAGTATATCCTCTTAGCGGAAGCCTCACGGTTTATAAACATGAGGTTGTCCCCGTCCTTGAGTCCGGAAGCCATGACTATCTCAGCCTTCGTATAGCGTCCTGCGCCGCTAACCTCGATGTTTGACACGCGAAAGAAAACGCTCATGCCGAACACCAGCGCGGCGCAGATCACTATGAACGAGACAGAGCTGAAAACAAAGCTCCGTGTTCCGCTGTTTTTTTGTTTTTTCTTCTTTTGTTGGGTGGCCATTTTTCCTCCCATATCTGAACGTTGGCTTCAAAGGCTCAGTTAAACCTGAACCCGCCGTTTCGTTGGAGCTGTAAATTTACTCCGGGAAAGACGTGCTAATAGTCAAACTACGGATGCCAGAGTTTCGGGGTCGTAGCTGATGTCCGCACCTAGGCTCAGAAGCATCTTGTCAAAGTCATCATAACCGCGCACGACGTGTCCCGTGTCATATACGGTCGTGAGTCCCCTCGCTCCCAAAGCCGCTGTGATGAGGGCAGCGCCTCCGCGAAGGTCGGCTGCCGTGACAGGCGCGGCAATAAGTTCATTTACTCCCGTTACAACGGCGACTCTGCCGACGACGCTGATATCCGCGCCAAATCTCAGAAGCTCCGGAACGTGACGGTAGCGGTTTTCAAATATGTTCTCAGTGAATACCGTCGTTCCTGCTGCCTTCAAGGACGCAGCCATTAAAAGCGGCTGGGCGTCAGTCGGAAAGCCGGGATACGGGCGGGTCACAATCGGTCTCGGAGCGTGCAGTTTGCCGTCCGAGGTAATTTTAACAGATGTAGATCTGCGCTCAATTTCGCAGCCCATGGATTCCAGAACAGATGTTACGGTTTCAAAATACGCCGGTACGACACCCTTTAGCGTCACACAGCCGCCAGCGGACGCTGTACAGCAAAGCGCCGTCGCGGAAACGATACGATCGGTCATGACCCTGTGCCCGATCTTTTCCTGCGGTACAAAACCGCTGATCGTTATGGTCGATGAACCCGCGCCTGTAATCTCGGCTCCGAGTTTGCGGAGAAAATCCTGCAGGTCAATTATTTCAGGTTCCTTTGCGGCGTTCGTGATGACTGTTTCTCCCTCGGCTCCGCAGGCCGCGAGCATTGCGTTCTCCGTCGCGCCAACGCTGGGGAAGGAAAGATTTATCCTTGCGCCCTTGAGCCCCTTGTCACGGCAGTATAGGCTTCCGCCCTGCTCGCTGATTTCGGCTCCGAGACTCCGCAGCGCCTCGAGATGTAAATCGATGGGTCTGGCTCCGAGTTCGCAGCCTCCCGGATAGGATAGCGCCGCCTCGTGAGCGCGGGCCAAAATGGCGCCCAAAAAAATAACGGACGAGCGCATTTCGCGCATAAGATCATGAGGAATGTCCGTTCGGTTCATCCCCCTTGAGTCTATCCAGACCGTATCCCCATCGCGCTCCGCCTTACAGCCCAAATGCCGCAAAATAGCCATAGCCGCTTCGACGTCGCTGAGCTGCGGGCAGTTCAGCAGTTCAGTCTCGCAGCCGGTTATAATTGCCGCAGCCATAATGGGAAGCACCGCGTTCTTCGATCCTTGTATTCTAATATCGCCAAAAAGCTTTTTTCCGCCCGAAACTTTCCAAACGCTCATGTTTAACCCCTCCGCACTGTGGATTTTACACGCCATACTATGCGGAATCCGTAAAATGTGCTAATTCAAACTTCGGGCAAATATTTTTTGTGTTTGAAAAGCGCTTGCGGGCCGCATTGATGGCCGGATTTATCCGTTGTGTGATTTGTCGCTATTTAACGAGGTCGAGAACGATATCGGCTATTTTCTCGGTTGCGTCGCCCATATCAATCTTTTTCATTTGCTCTGCCATTGCCGCCAGCGTATCGGGGCGGCTCAAAAGCAGAGAAACGGAGCCGAGGAGTTTATCTTCCGTTATCTCACTTTCGGGAATAACGACTGCTGCGCCGGCTTTTTCAAGCACACGCGCATTCTTCTCCTGATGGTTGTTCGTCACGTTCGGTGAGGGAACGAGAATCGCGGGTCTACCCAGCGCAGTTAGCTCGCTAAGCGTCGAAGCTCCGCTGCGGCAGATGACCAAATCCGCGGCCGCCATGACAAGGGGCATATCGTATATATATTCGCGGACGTCCATTCCGCGTTCCTTTGCGTTTTTAATGCCTGCTTTTTCCATATCCTCGAACATTTTCTGATATCCGCTCTTTCCGGTTGAGTGGATGAGCCCAAAAAACGGATCTCCCAACGCTTTTCCTATGAAACCAACCATGGTCTTGTTCATAAAGGCTGCGCCCAGCGAACCCCAAACCGAAACCACTAGCGGCTTATCCGGCTCAAGCCCCAGCTTCACCCGTGCGTCCTGCTTTTCCGCGCTGTGAAAGTCATGTCGGACAGGCGTTCCTGTAACGACTACTCTTTCTTTGTGTCTATAATACTGCCTTGATTCCTCAAAACCTACGAGAATTTTGTCGGTCGTTCCTGATAGCATTTTTGTCGTGAGCCCCGGAACAGCGTTGCTCTCATGCACGACTGTAGGTATCTTCATCGAATGAGCAGCTTTGAGTACCGGATAGCAGACATAGCCGCCAGTGCCGACAACGACGTCGGGTTGAAACTCGCGAATAATTTTCTTAGCCTGCGTCATGGCGGTAAAAACATTTTTCACCGTGTCGGCGTTGTGTTTGAGTCCCTCAAAATTCAATTCGCGGCTGATGTTCGTGATCTTTACAGTTTTTATCGGGAAGCCCTCGCGCGGGACGAGCTCCGATTCCATGTGTCCCTCCGCGCCGACAAAAAGAATTTCGCAGTCGGGCAGGAGTTCCTTAAGCCTCTGTGCTACCCCGAGAGCGGGGTTAATATGTCCCGCGGTCCCGCCGCAGGTGAAAATAAATTTCATAAGACTTCTTCTCCTCTCCGTCCGCTTGCCGGACTAGGTTTTGACCGCTTCCCGTTTTCGTTTTTTCACGGTTTTCTTCACCGGAATATCCCGCGAAATACTCAGGATAATCCCCATTTCGCCGAGCTGCATCAGCAGAGCCGAGCCGCCGTAGCTAAAAAACGGAAGTGAGATACCAGTGCAGGGAACAAGGTTCGTGCAGACAGCTACATTGAGTATGACCTGCAACGCGAGGAGCGAGGTGATACCTGTGCAGACAAGAAAACCATATCTGTCACGGGAGTGCATTGCAATCCAGTAACCCCGCACGATGAGAAGTGCAAAAAGCGTGAGTATGAGGGCGGCGCCTATAAAGCCCAGCTCCTCACTCACAATCGAAAAAATGAAATCGTTATGTTCTTCCGGAAGGTATAGAAACTTCTGGCGGCTCTGACCGAGGCCGAGTCCGAAAAGTCCTCCTGAGCCGACCGCATATAGCGACTGGACTATTTGGTAACCCGTATCACCGGTATCGGCAAAGGGATCCAGCCAAGCAGAAATACGCTCCGACGAATAATTCAGAACCGACACCACGATTGCGAAAAGTCCGCCAACTCCGATTAATCCGCCAACGAACCAGAACAGTCTGGCTCCGCCGATGAACATCATAACTGCACCGAGTGCAATGATTATTATCGAAGCGGATAGATGTGGCTCTAGAATCAGAAGTCCGACTATTACCGCGAGCACCACGGCGAATGGCATAACGCCGTACTTAAAAGTTCCCATCAGGTTCTTATAGCGGCAGATGAGCTTTGCAAAAGCCAGTATAACGCCGATCTTTGCGATTTCCGAGGGCTGTATGCTCTGCCCCGCGATTATAATCCAGCGCTTTCCTCCGCCGCTTTCTGTACCGATGACCAGCACCGCTGCAAGAAGAACTATCGCGACGCCGATAACCCAGAAGGAGAATTTACGGTAGAAGCTCACTGGGAAACGCGATGCGACGAGCATAACAACAACGCCTAGAACGGCGAAAATGAGCTGTCTTGCGAAATAATATGTAGCATTACCGCCCGTTTCCTTGCTGAGATCGTAATACGCGCTGGCATAGCTTGCGGAAAGAACCATTACAACACCAATTGCAAGGAGCAGCAGCGTCAGCATTAAAAACGGTATGTCCAGGGGTCCCCGCGAGATCGTAAGGTCACTGCTGTGATCCTCCAAGGTGTTGTCTCTGCTCTTCACTGCCAAGCCTCCTTTTTGCCGATGTCAAATGTTTATTCAAGCGCCAAACCTGCCGTTTATACCGAAGAATGATATGACCGCAAATAGTGCGGATATTCCTGTGAACAGTGCGAACAGTTCTTTTTCGGACCATTTTTTACCCGTCCAGCCGCCCATCTCAAGATGATGATGAAAAGGAGCCATTTTGAATACTCTCTTGCCGTGGCTGAGCTTGAAATAACCAACCTGAATTACGTCCGAAAGCACCTCTACGATGTAAAGGATGCCGATTGTGATAATAATCAGCGGCATATCAAGAGCGATGGCCATTCCGGCGACCGCACCGCCTAAAAACAGGGAGCCCGTGTCACCCATAAATACCTTTGCGGGGTTGAAGTTGTAAAGCAGAAAGCCGAAAAGTCCTCCGAGAAGTCCCGCGGAGAAAATTCCGAGCGAGAGATATTCTCTTCCCCATGCATAGGCGGCCGCAATGTAAAAGAAAAAGACGGGGATCGAGGTGCCGGTCGCGAGACCGTCCACTCCGTCAGTCAGGTTGACAGCGTTGACCGTCGCGACAATTACGAAAATCAGAAAAGCAAAATAGAGCCATTCCGGCATAATCCACTGCGTTCCCCAAAACGGTACATAAAGATTCGGCGTAATCATTCCAATTCGGCGAAGCAAATATACGAAAACCGCCGCGACTGCGACCTGCAGCAAAAACTTTTGACCTGCAGTCAGCCCGAGATTTTGCTTCTTCTTGAGCTTTTCAAAATCGTCCAGAAAGCCAATCGCACCAAATGCAAGAGCCAGAAGCAGCACATAAATATGTGCGAAGTCTCCCTCGAGCATAAAGCTGAAGCCTACTGTGACGCAGACAAGCACAACCGCCGAAATAAAGATTATTCCGCCCATCGTAGGTGTGCCTGCCTTCGACATATGCCATGTTGGACCGTTTTCCTTGATTGCCTGACCCGCTTTTATCCTACGGAGCCAAGGCACAAGGAATCTGCCAACCACAGCGGCAGTCAAAAACGCTATTGTGAAAGCCAAAACAAGCTTCTCTATCATCAGTTTACTTCCTTTACGCTTTGGTTATTTTGCCAGATGCTCCGCAACAATTTCTCTTTCGTCCATGTGGAACTTGGTTTTGCAGATTTCCTGGTAAGTCTCGTGTCCCTTTCCCGCTAGGATAATGAGATCGCCCTCCATATGGTTATCAATGGCAAAGGCAATGGCGTCCTTCCTGTCCTCGATGACCTTATAGCGGCTCTTAGGGGCCTTAACGCCCGCTAGAATATCCGCTATGATGTCTGCGGGAACTTCGGTTCTGGGATTGTCGGAAGTGATTATAGCATAATCTGCAAGCGTTGTCGCTATTTCTCCCATAATTGGGCGTTTTGTTTTGTCTCTGTCTCCGCCGCAGCCAAACAGCACGACCACTCTTCCGGAGGTTACTTCCTTCATGGATTTAATGACATTTTCCAATGCGTCCGGCGTATGAGCGTAGTCAATCAGAATCGTAAAATCTTCGGGCGTTGGAACTACCTCCACCCTGCCCTTTACTCCCTTTGCGGTTTTGAGCGACTCGCAGACCGCATTGAGTGGGAGATCTAGCAGCAAGCAGGCCGCGATGACGCTCATTCCGTTATAAATCGAGAATCTTCCCGGAATTTCAAGGCTTACTCTCTCCAGCGTGTTCATTGCAAGCGCACAAAACTTGACATTTGAGGGCGACAACCGGATATCCTTTGCGACGAGATCGGCCTCAAGCTTGGTTTCCGAATAGCTGAAAACAGGGCATTTTGCGCGTTCTACCATATAACCGCCCCATTCATCATCGATGTTGATTGCGGCCTTGTTGCAGCGTTCGAAAAGCAGTGCTTTCGCTCCCGCGTATTCCTCCATTGTTTTATGGAAGTCAAGGTGATCCTGAGTGAGGTTCGTGAATACTGCAACTTCAAAGCGCAGACCCGCAACTCGATCGAGGACGAGAGAGTGAGAGGAAACTTCCATTATGACATATTTGCAGCCCTCATCTGCCATCTGACCGAATAACTTATAGAGCTCATAGGATTCCGGCGTTGTGCGCTCAGTTGGCAAAACCTTCCCGCCTATCATGTTCTGATTTGTTCCTATAAGCCCACACGTTTCGCCTGTGCAATCCTCCAGAACGTGTTTCATCAGCATCGTAGTAGTCGTTTTTCCGTTCGTGCCGGTCACTCCGACGAGATTCATTCTCGATGACGGATCTCCGAAATAGTTCTTTGAAACGAGGGCTAAAGCCTCTCTCGAGTTTTTTACCAAGACATAGGGAACCTTATCATCCGGCTTTTCTTCGCAGAGAATAATGGACGCGCCTGCAAAGACAGCCGCACCGATGAACCTGTGCCCGTCGCTTTCAAAGCCGCGTATTGCCACGAAGAGATCGCCTTTCTGCGTTCTTCGTGAATCGTAGCTGATATCGCCGATTTCTGTTTCCATATCGGCGTGTGTTTCGATTAATTCAACATTTGTCAAAAGTTCTTTGAGTTTCATAAAACCCCCGTGTTTTCTTGTGAAAAACGTATGCTCTGCGTCAATATCGTCCGAGGTCGCTTGTGTCGGCAACGGTGACTTCAATAATCGTTCCGTGCTCGACAGACGTTCCCGCTTTTATACTCTGACTGGTGACGACGACCGTGGATGAGTCAATAATCGGGACTGAAGACTTGATGTAGAGGGCGTATGAGCCCATGTTTTGTCTTGCCAAGCTGTAAGTCATGCCCGTTAGGTCAGGAACAGCTTCCATTTCACCCGAAGGGGTTTCCCCGCAATAGATTATTATCTGACTGTCAGCCGCGACAACACTGTTAGCAGCAGGCAGCTGTGCCGTTACCGCTTCACCAGTGCCCATTACTCTCGCGGTAAGCCCGCTGCTCTGAGCTTTTGACAGGGCTTCGGCTGATGTCATTCCCATAAGATTGGGTACGGTCTTGTCAACTGTTTTAAGTTCTTCCGCCGTATATTGCGGCTGATAGCCCATGTATGGGAGAATGTCCGCAAACATTCTTCCGACTGTGGGAGCTCCCATCTGACCACCGCTTATGTAGATGCCTGTTGCGGTGCTGGGTGTGTCGAGAAGAACAAGAATTGCAATCTTTGGATTGTCAATTGGTGCAACACCGAGGAACGATACTATGTATTCCTTGTTTCCGCCAGCCGCGTCCTGCGCGACCTTTTCGCTCGTTCCCGTCTTACCGCCGATGCGATAGCCCGCGACATAAGCATTTTTACCTGTGCCCTGAGTTTTATCACCGACGACCTGCTCGAGCATCGAACAGACAGTTTCGCTTGTTTTTTCACTGATGACCTGTCTAACCACTGTGGGCTCTGTTTTAGACGCTGCGGTTCCGTCGGAATTAAGCACTTCCTTAACGAGATAGGGCTTCATGAGATAGCCGCCGTTCGTACAGGCGGATACCGCCGTAATGAGCTGAAGCGGAGTGATATTAAAGGTCTGCCCGAAGGATGCCACTGCAAGCGACGACTTCTGATCGGGGTTGCAGAAATAGCTTTTCGGCCACCAAATGCTGCCGCTTTCTCCTCCGAGATCAATTCCAGTCTTACCTGAAAGCTGAGCGTTGGGGTCGCTGGAGGAATTGAAGAAGCCAAAGGCTTCAGCATAGTCATAGAATTTTTCCGCCCCGACGCGAAGGCCGATATTTACGAAAGCGACGTTGCAGGAATGCTGGAGCGCCTGAAGAAGAGTCTGCGAGCCGTGACCTTGGGTTTTCCAGCACTTAATCGGCTCATTTCTTCCCGGGACATCTACCGTACCGCCGCAGAAAAACGTATCCGACTGCGATACTACGCCCTCATTCAAAGCCATTGACAGTGTGATAATCTTGAAAACTGAGCCTGGCTCGTAAGTGTCGCTGATGGATTTGTTGCGCCACTGCTTAAGCTGGGCTTCTGTCAAAAGCTGCTGTTTTATTAGTGGATCCTGCTCGGCATCGATTATTGCCTGCACATCAGAATCGACTATTTGGTAATTGTTCAGGTCAAAGTTTCCGAGGCTCGCCATGGCGAGTATGGCGCCGGTGTCGACATCCATCGCAATCGCGCACGCTCCGTTTTGCACATCGTAATCTCTCACTGACTGCGCAAGCTGCTTTTCGATGTAGTACTGGATGGTCGAGTCGATTGTGAGCACAACGTCCTTGCCGTTCTCGGCATCGTAATAATCTTCGAAACTTGTAAAGAGCATATCCGTGCCTGCGGCGTTCTTAGCTCTGACCACCCTGCCATTAACACCGGTCAATATTTTGTCGTCATAGACCTCAACTCCGGAACGCCCGGTGTTGTCAATTCCGACGAAACCGATGACCTGCGCGGCAAGACTGCTATAGGGATAATACCGCTTGCTGTCCTCTTCGATTTTGACGCCTTTAAGGTCGTATTTGTTCTTGAATTCGCGCACCTTATCGGAGACTTCCGGCTCCACCTTGCGCGAAATCGTCTGATACCAAGATTTTGTCTTTGCGCTTTTTGCCAGTATATCGTTGTAGTCAACACCGAGAATCTCGGACAGTCCCTGAGCTATCAGTGTTGGGTCCTCGTCATAAAGTTTGATCTCCGCGGGGCTGATGTAAATATTGTCGACGCTTGCACTCATTGCAAGTATTTTCATGTTCGAATCATAGATCGTTCCGCGTGCCGCGGTTACAGTAGTTTCGCGAACCTGCTGCTCAATAGCCGCTGTTTCATAGAAATCGTGGTCAATTATCTGTAATTTAAAGAGTCTTAACCCCAATACTAAAAAAGCAACTATGCCGCACACTATCAGAAGAAAAAGTGTGCGGCGAAGCATCATAGCATTGGGAGTTTCTGGAGGATTTGATTTTCGTTTTTTATCTGGCATGTTATCTCCCCTCCATGAGTCACTGATTAGGTAATGACTAAATTATCACTCTATATGATACTCATTGCGCTACCTGAAATATTCCGCAATAGACGAGAGCGCATCAAAAACTCTCTCACCAAAACCAACCTTGTCTTCGTCCTTGCCGCGCAGTATGACTGCTTTGTCTGGAACTGTGCTTTCAAGGTAAAACACCTGCTCGTCCCGCGGTCTTTGCATACCCAGTTGTGTGCTAGCGTATTCTTCAATCTCGGTCAGGTTAAAAGCTTTTTCATAGTTTATTAGGAGCCTGTTCTGTGTTGTTTTAAGGTCACTGAGCTGCTCTTCAAGCTGGGCGGAGGAATCGGTAATCTCCGTAAGCTGTATTTTTGCCATTAAAGTGAATACTATTAAAATCGCGGCGCAGGCATAACCGATTATTGCGAGAGGAGAAACGCTTTGCTTGGTTCTGACCCTTGCGGCAGTTGCGGCCTGTTCTCTGATTCTCGGGGGGGCGGGGATAATGACCTGTCTTTCGACCGGTCTGTCCATTTTCTCGCGGTATGCTCCGGTACTGCCGTAGTCATATGCAAGACTGCCGTAAACAGCGCTTTCGCTGTACTTTACATTTTTTAGCGTTGCAGCCATAATTCTCCCCCTTTCAAACAGTTTGTATTCTTACTTTTATACTCTTTCTGCAATCCTCAACTTTGCGCTTCTGGATCTAGGGTTTTCTTCGATCTCCGCCTGACTGGGGAGCATCGGTTTTCTGGTAATGTTACGGAGCGTCTGGGTGAAGCCACAAACGCATATCGGAAAATCTCTCGGACAGGTGCAGCCATTTTCACGCGAGGCAATAGCGTTTTTCACTATTCTGTCCTCGAGTGAATGAAATGAGATGACAGCTAGTCTTCCGCCGGATCCGAGCCTGTTTGCCGCTGTTCCCAGCACTTCTGATATGGCTTCCAGTTCCTCGTTAACAGCGATGCGTATCGCCTGAAAAGTCCTTTTCGCCGGATGCTGAGCTTCTCGCAGCGCGGAGCCGGGCATCGCGCTTTTTATGATATCCACCAGCTGAAGGGTGGTTTCGATTCTTTTTTGTTCTCTGTTCCTCACGATAGCTTCCGCGATTCTTGGAGCATAGCGCTCTTCGCCAAAATCATAAAGTATCCGCTTGAGGCTTTCATAAGTCCACTTGTTGACTATATCCGCCGCGGTGACCGAATCGCCCTGATCCATTCTCATATCGAGCGGTGCGTCCGCCATATAGGAAAAGCCTCTTTCGGATTCGTCAAGCTGGGGCGACGACACCCCGAGATCGAAAAGTATACCGTCTACCTTTTCTATCCCCAAGTCTTTCAATATATCATCCATATCGCGGAAGTTTCCATGGACAAGAGTTATCCTGTCCATAAGCGGTTCAAGGCGCATTACCGCTCTTTCCATTGCTTTGACATCACGGTCGATTGATATGAGTTTTCCCGATTTAAGCCGTCTTGCAATCTCATAGGAATGGCCGCCCATACCGAGCGTCGCGTCCACATAGACTCCATCCGGCTTTATTTTGAGTCCGTCAATGCATTCATTAAGCATGACAGAATAATGTCCATATTCCACTAGAACTCCAGCTCCTCCATAACGGCCGCAATATTTTCCGGAGTCGTTTCGATGATATTGATTGCGCTCCAGCTTTCACTGTCCCAGAACTCGGCGTGGTTATTGCAGCCCACGACCGCTACATTCTTGGTTAGTCCCGCAAAATCACGGAGATTCTGCGGTATAAGTATTCTGCCCTGTGCATCAACCTCGCATTTTGCGGCGTATGCAAAGAGAGGGCGCATTTTTCTCTGTTTTACATAGGGCATCTCGTTAACTTTTTCAGTCAAAGCCTCCCAGCTTTCGGATGAGTAGGCGGAAAGACATTTATCCATGGACAGGGTAACAAAAAACACGTTGCCGAGGTCTTCACGCAGTCGTGCTGGGATGGATAAGCGCCCTTTTGAGTCCAATGTGTGCTGGTATTCGCCCGTCACGTCTTTTCCCTCCTTCTCAATAATTCAGCTGGTCCAATTTCGCCCATTATTATTTTGTTTTGTGGGAGTTTTCAACATTTTATCCCACTTTGTCCCACGCAGTGTACTCATTATAACTTCACATAAAAACGAATGTCAAGAGCAAATACTGTCGTTTTTTTCTTCAGATGCTTACACTTTCTTCTGTTTACATAATTTGTCCACAACAACTTGTATTGCAATATTGTTTACATAAGACATCATCCCTAGATATAGGAATAGCACCCGAAAAAAATAATTTTTTCGGGTGCTATTTTTTAAACAATTTATTCTATTCTTCCGAAAGTTCCTCGGAATCCAAAACAGCTGGGGGTTGAATCTGCGCAGAGGGGCGTGCTCCGGCAAGGTTGCGGAAACGAGAACGCGACTGTCTGACCTCGTTGAGCGCGGCTGTAACAGCTTCTTCGGTGCGTCTTAAAGCGTCGTCAACATATTCGTTCGAGGCGCGGACAAGCTCTTTCGACTTGGCTTCGGAATTCGAAATGATCTCGTTTGCATGCGCTCTTGCGATACGCGTAATCTCCTGCTCTTCGACTAGGCGTCTAGCCTGTTCTTCCGCAGCCTTACGGATTGCTTCTGCTTCGCGTTTTGCGTTTAAAACAAATTCATCGCGCGCAGTTAAAAGGCGCTTTGCCTCGGTAAGCTCAATCGGAAGCTGTGCTTTAATTTCGTCAAGAAGGCTCAGTACGCTTTCGCGGTTTATCATACATTTGTCTTTTCCGAGCGGAACGCTCCATGCGTCGGCAACGGTGTTATAGAGAACTTCCAGTAATTCGGTTACTTCGTTTTCCATCTCGTTATCCATATCTTTACCTCCCGTTCAGGATTATTTTATCGATTTCATCCGACACGATCTTCGGAACATAATCTGATAGATCGGCGCCGTACGCCGCAAGCTGCCTGACAGCCGTAGAGCTTACATAAGTATACTCCAGCTTTGCCGTTATGAAAAAAGTCTCGAGCTGGGGATTCAGCTTTTTATTAAAAACCGCCATAGTGGTCTCGTACTCATAGTCGATATGGTTTCGCAATCCCTTAATTATAACAGGATTTTCATACTGCTTTGCGAAATCCGCAAGAAGCTCAATTGAGCAGGTGACCTCGACATTAGGAAGTTCGGAAACCACCTTTTTAATGAGCTCGACGCGCTCTTCAACTTCAAACAAGGGAGATTTTTCTATATTCATGACAACACTTACAACCAGCTTGTCAAAGACCTTCGAGGCTCTTGTAATGATGTCAAGATGTCCCAAAGTGATGGGGTCGAAAGTTCCGGGATAGATCGCGGTAATCATCTGTGTTCATCCATTCCTTTCGCTTCTCCGGAGTGATTATGCCTTTTTTCCGCAGACTGTGAGCTTGACCTTTCCGTATTTATATACACGTCCTGCATAATACGGCTCGTTCATCGGAACTATATCCGTCTCATTGTCAGTCTCGCAAATAATTATACCACCTTCTGACAATATGTCAAACTGAATAATTTTGCGCAGAACTGAATCTATCAGCCCACTTTTATACGGAGGATCGAGAAAAATGACATCATATTTCCCACAGTGGCTAAGAAACGAGAGCGCGTCTTCTCGTGCGGTCTCTCCTGTAAGCCCACAGTGCTCAAGATTGATCTTTATAAGCTTAATCGCTTCAGTGCTCTCGTCGACGAAGCTTGCGCTCTTCGCTCCACGGCTCAGCGCCTCGATACCGAGCTGCCCCGTTCCCGCAAAAAGGTCGAGAATTCTTCTGCCCTCAATATCAAACTGAACTATGTTGAAGATTGATTCCTTAACTTTGTCTGTCGTGGGTCTTATCTCCATATTTTTCGGCTCATTAAGCCTGCGTCCACGCGCTGAACCCGTAATAACTCTCATGTGTTTTCCTCCGTATCGTCTGTGTTCTCGGCTTCATCTCCGCCGTGGTAATAATCATAAACTGCTTTTGCCGCGTTTTTCGGCACAATCGCGTTCAGTTCCTCGAACGTCGCGCTTTTGATTGCCTTTATGGTTTTGAAGGCTTTCAGAAGCTCGTTGCGCCGCGTTTCCCCCACACCCTTAATATCCTCAAGCTTCGAGCCGATGGTCGCGCTCCGCAAGCTGCGGTGATATTCGATTGCAAACCTGTGAGTTTCTTCCTGAATATTCCCGATTAAAGCAAACACCGCAGGGTTACCCGTAATTCCCACTTCCTCACCGCTGGAATAGATGAGCGCGCGCGTGCGGTGGCGGTCGTCCTTAACCATGCCCAGTACGGGCAGGGAAATTTTTAACTCATTTAAGACGCTCTCAGCAATAGAGGCATGCACCGCGCCGCCGTCTATTAGAAGAAGGTTAGGCAGTTCGGAAAACGAAGCGTCGCCCTCGAGATAGCGATTGAATCTTCGTGTAAGCACCTCGCGCATGCTGCCGAAATCGTTTTGCGAGGACAGCTCTTTAATCTTAAATTTCCTATAATCTCTTTTTAGTGGCTTGCCGCTGACGAATACAGTCATCGAGGCGACGATGCCGAAATCTCCTGTGTTCGAAATATCAAAGGCCTCGATTCGCATAGGCAGGGCTTGAAGCCCCAGAGTGTCCTGAAGCCATTCCAGTGTTTTAAGCCTGCGCTGGGCGGCTGTAGTAAACCGGAGGCACTCCTCCTTGGCGTTTATCATTGCCTTCTCGACAAGAAAACGCTTCTCACCCCGCTGCGGAATTTCAATATAAACCCTGTGTCCCGACGCTTCGGAGAGCATTTGCTCAATTTCGGCAGTATCCTCGGTGCCGAACGGCAGGAGAAGGGTTTTCGGCCATGCGCCTCGAATCGAATAATACTGACGAACAAGTGCGGAGACAGCCTCGGGGTCATCTTCAAGCGGCTCATCCATCATTTCAAAATCTTTTCCAACGAGGTTATCTCCTGAATAATGCAGAACGGAAAAGCAGGACTTGGCTCCGCGGAAAAATCCCACAGCGTCGGTATCCGAGCCGACGGCGCCGATGACTGCCTGGCGGTTTGAAAGTCCCTGCAGCGAGCGGAGCCTGTCTCGAAGCTGTCCCGCCTGTTCAAATCGAAGCTCGTCCGAGGCATTTGTCATTTCACGCTCAAGCTCTGCTTTGAGCTCAGCGGATTTGCCGTTTAAAATCATCTCAGCATCGTTTATTCGCGCCCTATATTCATCACTGCTTGATTTTCCTGCACAGTAGCCCGGGCAGGTGCCCATGTGGTAATTAAGACAGGGTCTGCCCTTGCCGATATCGCGCGGGAATTTCTTTCCGCAGGTGGGCAGAAAAAGAGCCTTGCAGACAGTGTCGATTATGTCGTGGGTCAGTCCTCTGCCGCCGAAGGGTCCAAAATATTTTGCTCCATCCTCGGAGACTTTATTTACAATAGCAAATCGAGGGAATTCGCTTTTTACGTCCAGTCTTATAAACGGGTAGGCCTTATCGTCGCGCAGAAGTATGTTATAGTGCGGCTGGTGCCTTTTTATCAGCGAATTTTCGAGTACCAGAGCCTCAAATTCCGAGGCGGCGACGATGACGTTAAAATCGCGCACCTTTTCGACCATTGCAGAGGTTTTTAGCTCGTGCTCACCGCGAAAATAGCTCGTGACGCGGTTTTTAAGTGCCTTCGCCTTGCCGACATAGATGACCTCGCCTTTTTCGTCAAGCATAAGGTATACTCCCGGCAGGAGCGGAAGGCGGTTTGCCTTTTCCCTCAGTTCGTCTATTAGCAAGGTATCACCTCCGTTTTGCTAAGCTTATAATACCACAGGCGCGAAGCGCTGTTGTGGTATATAATTTAAAATCAAGAATAATAAGCGCCTGCGCTTTTTATGCCACAGGCGCTACGCGCCGTTGTGGTATATGATTTAAATCGGAATAATAAGCGCCTGCGCTTATTATTCCATATTTTTACGGGCAGTCAAGACCTTTTATTAAAAATGAAAACGGGGCGTGCAAGTGCACGCCCCGATCGATATGCTAATTATCACTCTGTGAAATCAGATGCTATAAGAGCTGCCAAAGTATTGAGCGCTTCTTTCTCGTCGCTTCCATCTGCTACGAGGGTAACGGAAGTGCCCTTGACAATGCCGAGAGACAGTACCCCCAGAAGGCTCTTAGCGTTGACCTTACGGTCGTCCTTCTCGATCCAAATACTGCTTTTAAACTCATTGGCCTTCTGAATGAAGAATGTTGCGGGTCTGGCGTGCAGACCAACCTGGTTATTGATAGTTACTTCTCTAGTAAGCATTATCGTCACTCCTTATGTTATGACAAAATGGCATAGCTCCAAATGTTTCTGTAAATCATTTTATCAAAGTAAATCCGTTACGTCAATTGCTTTTACTGATTTTGTAATTTTGCACAGGTATAATATTTTCTTAACCTCGCTTTTACCTCAGTTCGACAATCGTTACGCCTGTTTCCCCTTCTCCATAGCGTCCAAGTCGGTAGGATTTGACAGCCTTGTTCATTTTCAGACTTTGTGATACCGCCGCCCGAAGCGCTCCCGTACCCTTCCCGTGGATAATTGTCAGCTTTTCAAGCCTCGCCATGACGGCGCTGTCGATATATCTTTCGAGTACCGGTATTGCCTCGTCCGTCATCATTCCGCGCAGGTCAAGCTCTGAGCTAGTGGACGCCGTTCGCAAGGCGACCGTGCTATTTGATGATATATTGGGTCTTCCTGATGGCTTTTCCTCGACAAGATAAACCTCGTCCTCACGCGCGGTCGTTTTGATTATGCCAGCCTGAAGTGTGAGCCCTCTGTCGTCTGAAACCGCGATCACACTCGCCATTACGCCCATCGAAAGTATTTCCACCGTGTCTCCGGCCTTGACGGGACGGGAGGATTTTTTCTGCTCACGCTCTTCCTGCTTGCGTTCGGAAAGCTGCTTGTTCGCTTCATTAAGGCTGCGGCGGAGCTCCGCGCGGGCTTCGTTTTCGCGGATGTGGTCGTATTCCTTTGCCTGACGCTTCCGCATTTCATCAAGCTCGTCAAAGGTGCGTTCAGCGGCCCTTTTTGCGTCCCCAAGAATTCTTTCGGCTTCTCTCCGAGCTTTTTCATCCGCCTTCTCAAGGCGCACAGACAGCTCGCGGCGGAGCATTTCCGACTTCTTAGTGTTTTCTTCAGTCTCGCGGAGCTTTTTCTCGGTGTCCTCCCTGTCCTTTTCAAGAAGCTGTCTCTGCTTTTCGAGCTTTTCAATCGTCTCTTCAAAGGACGCGCTACCCTGCGTTATTCTGCCCTTTGCGTCTTCGATTACGCTTTTTTGCAGTCCCAGACGCTCGCTGATTGCAAAGGCGTTCGATTTTCCCGGTATTCCGATGAGCAGGCGATAAGTCGGGCGCAGGGACTCGACATCGAATTCGCAGGAGGCGTTCTGCACGCCCTCGGTCATCGTTGCATATACCTTGAGCTCGGCGTAGTGTGTTGTTGCCGCTGTGATAGATCCTTTGTTTCTAGCGTTTTCAATGATTGCAACGGCCAACGCCGCACCCTCGACGGGGTCAGTTCCCGCACCGAGCTCATCAAAAAGAAGAAGGCTCTTATCGTCGCACGCTCCCAGTATTTTCACTATATTCGTCATGTGCGAGGAAAATGTTGAGAGAGATTGTTCAATGCTCTGCTCATCGCCGATGTCCGCAAGCACGCTGTGGAAAACAGGCACCATGCTGCCGTCCGCGGCAGGTATATGCAGGCCGCAGGCCGCCATTATACACAGGAGTCCCAGCGTTTTGAGCGACACGGTTTTCCCTCCCGTGTTGGGTCCCGTGATAACAAGCGTATCGAATTCGTCGCCGAGCTCGATGCTAACAGGCACAGCTGTACCCTTCGGCAGAAGCGGATGGCGCGCTTTTTTTAGGCTCACTCGCTTATCAGATATAACCGGCTCCTGGCAGTCCAGTTTATAGCTCAGCTTTGCTCTTGCAAAAATGCAGTCCAGCTCAACGAGCACATTGAAGTCACGGATAATGTCCTCCGCGTGGTCGCCGCACTCTGCGGATAGCTCCATGAGTATACGCTCAATCTCGATTTTTTCCTTGGCGTGTAGCTCACGAAGCTCGTTATTCGCCTTGACTGCCGCCATGGGCTCGATAAAAAGCGTCGCTCCGCTCGAGGAAATATCGTGCACAAGCCCGGGAATCGTTCCCTTGTGATCTGCCTTGACCGGTACGACATAGCGCTCCGAGCGAGTCGTAATAATCGGTTCCTGAAGCGCTTTCGAATAGATCGGGGACGAAATAATTTTCTGCAAAGCCTCGCGAACACGTGCAGACGCAGCTCTCATCAGGCGGCGGATATTGGCGAGCTCAGAGCTTGCTCCGTCTGCAATTTCTTCCTCTCCGATAATGCAGCTCGTGATTTTTTCTTCCAGATATTTATTCGCCATAAGCGACGAAAACATAAAGTCGAGGTCGTGCCTTGCGCTGCGCTCGCCATCGGCATAAGCCCGCACTATCCTTGCGGACTGTAAGACTCCGGCGATGTCCAAAAGCTCGCGCGTGTTCAGCATTCCGCCGATATTCGAGCGCGCAAGCGAGGAGCGTACGTCTCGCACGCCGCTAAAGGAGGGACTGCCTTTGAGAACCATCATGGTTTTGGCGGCGGTTGTTTCGCCCAGTCTGCGCTTAACATCATATTCGCTGTCAGACGGGCGAAGTGTCAGCACCTTTTCCTTCGCGGGCGCACTAACGGCTTCGTTCGATAGAAGCTCAAGCACCGTGGGAAGTTCAAGTATCCTGACTGATTTTTCGTACAGTTCAGTCATATGTTTCTCCGTTGTAAGGGTAAATTGTTTGATTTATGCGCCTATTTGACGCTTTTCCAGTAGTCTAGCGAGGAAAACCTTCGCTCCAGCTGCGCCTGCACATAGGCTTCACAGACCTTATTGAGTCTTTTTTCGGCGGCATTCTCAAGCGTGAATGAAAATATTTTTTTGCTCTCCGCGCCGGAGATATGGCGCATCGCCGCAAGCGACGCTTCACATAGCGGAAAGCTCTCGCCATATTGACTGCTCCGGCATTTTCCGCAGAGCACAGTTCCTCCGAGCGTACTGAAAACCGGCGAAACCATATCCTCTTTTCCGCAGACGGGGCAAGCCTCGAGTGCTGGTTCGTAGCCCGATAGGCACATGAGCCGTGCTTCGAACACCGCTTTGATGTGCTCCGGCGGATAAAGACCGCCCGAAAGCGCAAAAAGGCTGTTCAGTCCCAGCCGTAAAACCTCCGGATTCGGGCTGTCCTCGTCGGAAACAGCCTCCATGAGCTCCGCAAAATATGTTCCCAATGACAGGAGTGCGATATCCTCACGCAGGCCAAGGAACTGCTCGAGCGTCTGCGCTTCTTGGACGACCCACCTTCCGCGGTTTTCAAAGAGCGTCATTTCAGAAAAAGTCAACAACTGACACGCAGCGGCAATCCTACTGCCCCTGCGCATCACACCTCTCGCCGAAACGGTCAACTTTCCCTCGTCCTCCGTGAGAACGGTCAGAATCTTATCCGCTTCCTTGTATTTAGTTTCTCTCAGCACCAGCGCTCTTGTAGTTTTAAACATATTATGTAAACCTTCAGCCGCATCGGCCTGTGATTTTATATTTCATTTTTTCGTGTACCCTCGCGGGTTAGAAAAACGACTTCGGACATCCGCGTTGCGGGACAATTAAGTCTCACTTGCAGAATCCATCACAGGCCGACGCGGCTTTCCTCAAAAACGGACTCGGGGTTTTTCACCCGTTCCGCCAAAAGCGAGTGTATCTTTCGGGGGAGTATCGGGCTTAAATTTTTTCTCTTTTACGGCTGACCTGTATATCAGGTAGCAGAACGGTTCGCCCGTCTCACAGAATAAACCCCAAAGATTTGAGTCTTTCATAAGACTTCACCTCGCCGCAGTTAGTATGTCCCGAGCTAAAGTCAGATATGAGAAAAACATCTTCGGTAATTTTTGCGAGAATTTTCAAATTTTGAAAACTAATTCTTGTAGCCGAAATTGCGAAGAAGATTATCGCTGTCACGCCAGTTGTCCTTGACCTTGACCCATGTTTGTAAAAACACCTTTGTGCCCATGAATTTTTCAATATCCGTACGCGCAAGAGCACCGATTTTCTTAAGCATCTCACCGTTCTTACCGATTATTATGCCCTTATGGCTGTCCTTTTCGCAGTAGATTGTGACATCGAGGTCTATTATCTCAGTCTCCTCGCGCTCGGAAAACTTCGTCACGACAACTGCAGCGCCGTGCGGTATTTCCTTGTCGAGGCAGTAGAGCAGCTTTTCACGTACGATTTCAGCGCAGACCTGCATTTCAGGCTGGTCTGTAACCACGTCCTCGGGGAAAAGCTTCGGCCCGGGCTGTGCAAATTTTTCAAATTGAGCCATGAGCTCCTCAGTACCGTCGCGTTTTACTGCGCTAATTGGAATAATTGCGTCAAAATTGTGGAGCTTGGTATAAGCCGCGATGACAGCGAGGAGCTGCTCCTTTGCTACGGTGTCAATTTTATTGATGACGAGCACGGAGGGGCATTTGCTCCCCTTGATTTTTTCGATGAGCTCCATTTCCTGCGGACCTGCGGAGGGTATCGGCTCGACCATGAGTACGATTGCGTCCACATCCGCGACGCTCTCGCTTACGATCTTCACCATATAGTCTCCAAGCTTTGTTCTTGCTCTATGGAAGCCCGGAGTGTCCATGAGAACGATTTGAGTATCGCCGTGATTTATTATCGCACAGATGCGGTTTCTCGTCGTCTGCGGCTTATTCGATACTATCGCAATTTTTTCCCCAACAAGTGTGTTCGTAAGCGTGGATTTGCCGACGTTCGGGCGGCCCACGATAGTTATCATAGCAGATTTTGTGTTTGGTTCGTTTTTCATTCTTTATCTCTCTTTCCATCCCTAACAAACAGGATTAGGGGTATCAGCATAAGTATTATGACCAGTGAGGCCACTGTGTGGTTTTTTAAAAATTCCAGAGCGGCGTTCAGCTTGTCCGCACGGAAGAAAATGATTACCCCAACACAAGCGGAAGCAACGGCCGCGCAGAGCACAGCTCCGGCGGCTGCGTCCTTTGCGATTCTGATACCCTCCGATTTTTCCGGATGCACCGTATCGCAAAGTTTCTCTATCGCAGTATTAAGGCACTCCAGCGCCGTGACAAGGCCGATGCTGATAAGCACCGCCGCCCACTCAGCGACTGAAATATGCGTCACGAAACTGGCGATTATTACATAAAACGCAAAGCTTAGATGCACGCGCATATTGCGTTCTAATTTTATCGTTCCCAATATTCCTTGAAAAGCAAATTTGAAACTCTTCATTGCTCTTTCACGCCATCAATAAGCGCAATAATTTCTTTTTCGCGCGAGCGCATCTGCTTTTTCATCACGCCCTCGTCGACATGGTCGTAGCCCAGAAGATGCAGAACGCTGTGTACTGTCAGATACTGTATTTCGCGCTTTGTCCCGTGCCCGAATTCCTCGCCCTGCACAACTGCGTGCTCAAGCGACAGAGCCATATCGCCTAGGATTACCCTATCTGTTTCCGGACTGTGATCCGCATTTTCGGGGTCAAACGAGCCGGGGTCAAATTCGTTTGAGGGAAATGAAAGCACGTCCGTTGCGGCGTCAACATTGCGGAACTCACGGTTCAGTTTTCTTATCCCAGCGTCATCAGTCAGCAGAACGCTCACTTCGCAGGGCACAGCTATGCCCTCCGCGTTGAGCGCCGCGTTTACTGCTTCCGATATCCAGTATTTTGCGGGAGTTTGTCCCAAGCCGCGCTTTTCGCGCGATAGGTAAATCTTATGTTTCATTTTCTCACTGAGCTTTCTTTTTATAAGTTCTCTGCGGCGCCTTCCCTGTTGCAGCGGGCTTTGGGGTACCCTGCGAGCGCTTATTTTCGTGCTTCTCGTAAGCCTCGATTATCCTCTGCACCAAAACATGACGAACAACGTCCGCCGCCGTCAGCTTGCATATTTTTATATCGTCTATATCCTGAAGGATTCTCATCGCTTCCTTGAGTCCGCTCAACTTGTCCCCAGGTAGGTCAATCTGCGTGATATCACCTGTTATGACTACCTTCGAGCCAAAGCCGATACGCGTCAGAAACATCTTCATCTGCTCAGGTGTCGTGTTCTGCGCCTCGTCCAAAATTATAAAGCTGTCATCCAGCGTTCTGCCGCGCATATAAGCCAGCGGCGCAACCTCGATATTGCCTCGCTCGAGATATTTAGTATAGGTCTCCGTACCCAGCATATCGAAAAGTGCGTCGTATAGTGGGCGAAGATAGGGGTCGACCTTGCTCTGCAGGTCACCGGGCAGAAATCCCAGCCGCTCTCCCGCTTCAACTGCCGGACGGGTGAGGATTATACGGTTTACTTCCTTGTTTCGGAAGGATGCAACTGCCGCCGCGACAGCAAGATAGGTCTTGCCGGTTCCGGCAGGCCCGATACCGAGCGTTATCGTATTCTTCGCTATGGCGTCAGCATATTCCTTCTGTCCCATGGTCTTCGCTTTAACCGGCTTGCCCTTGCTGGTTATACAGATAACGTCGCCCGCAATTTTATCAATTTTGCTCTCCGCTCCCTCGCGGACAAGCTTAATGATGTAGCGCACGTTCTGCTCGTCAATGTTTTCTCCGCGGGCAGCGAGGGACAGAAGTCCCATGATTGCCTTTTCAGCGAGCATCACGTTTTCCGCCTCGCCCGTAATATGCAGCTCCGCGTCTCTGTCAACGACCTTGACGGCAAGCTCCGTTTCGACTATATGAATGTTCCTGTCAAAGGAACCGAAAACGCTTATTATTTGCTCCATACGGTCGACCGGCATAATTCTTTCTATCATCGAGTTTCTTTTTCCTCCTTCGGGGCCTTAGCCTCGCTTATCTCTTCCGCAGACATTTCTTTCTCCACGGCTATGTTTTGTTTACACTCGGCGCGAAGCGTTCCGACGGCAAAGCCGTTTATGACGCTGAACGTATATTCGGAGCTTATGACTTCCCCGTCCTTACCGATTTTGCGCGCAAGCTCGTCATTTAGCTGAGTCTCGAGCCTTGCCTTTGCTGCCCCCTCCGGATAGTCCGCGCTGTGCAGCTCATAGGCCTGCGACGTTTCTTTGACAAGCGTCACAGGCAGTTCAAAAAAACCTTTTATTCCCAGTCTACGCTTACTCACAATATTATCACAATCTACATCAAAAATTCTACTCTTACCGTAAAAATTTATACGGTCGTTTCCGAATATCAGCGCAAAACGACTCTTTTTCTCGCCCGTATAAGCTTTTTCATCGTAGCTAAGCGGCATAATGGCGGTAAGCTCATACCAAGTGCGCGCAATAACACTGCCTTCGGCGTGCACAATTTCCGTATCACTGAAGGTTGACGGCACCGCGCCCGATATTAGCGTTTCGTTTTCAAGCGCTGCCTGACCTTTCTTAAAAAGCGGAAAACCGCGCAGAGCGCCCATGCTTTCTATTATACCCGACTCGTCTGCAACAATTTTGACGGCTTCATCCTCGTCAAAAAGTTTAGGAATGTCCGTTCTTTCCCTAACCTCGACAAGCGCCCTTGACCCGAAAACGCTGACGCTTATCCACTTGAGTTCGGGGATATCGACAAGAATCCGGCTCCTGATATTGTCACTCGTGAACTTCGGCCAGTAGCTGCCGATATACACGCCGCTGTCCTCAAGCGCATTGAGTATTTCTATATCGCTCACAGTTTCGTTTCCTGTAATTTCAATTTTCCATATAAAAAAATAAGAGGTAATGAGCAGCACCAGAAAAAACACGGGCAGAACCCAAAGCGCATAACGTTTTTTCAGTTTTTTTGCCTCGACCGGTCCCCCGCATCTTTCCATGATTTTAGCTTCGCAGTTACATTTTTCCGCTAAGACCAGAATCTCTTCCGCATATTTCAAGCGTGTTCGGAATATGAGCGTATAGTCGTCCTCAGGATCAACGCCCCAAAAATCGATGTTTCCGGCTGCACAGCGGTACAAGAGCGCTGTCGGTTCGACCCCGACGGCTCTTATAACGGCATATCCTCGCGCTTCGTCTGACAGTCGTTCCATAAGGCTCCCTTCTTAGCAGAGCTCAACAGCGACGATAATGCCGCTTATCACAAGCTCCGTTTTTGTCATAGCTGAAAGCTCCAAATCTTCTCCGCGTATCTGCATGAGCATGTTTCTGCCCCGCACCTCGATTAAGTCTCGGGAGTAGCTTTTCAGTCCTTCGTGGTTTTCAATCAGAACCTCGCTCCCGCCCGAAAGGGTGAGCTTCGGCACCCCCGGCACAAGCTCCGCAGGCAGGTCGAAAAACTCAGTAACGGGGCGTCTTCGCACAGCATCTTTCAACTGACTCACCACCTCAAACAAGTTTATGCTCCATTATTTAGTTTTAGCAGTACCAGAAAAACAGGAAATAGCCCAACTGCTCGTACATATGATTTACAAAGTCAAAGGTGGTGAAAACGTGACGGGCAAATTTTCGTTTTTAATCGCAGTTTTTCTGGCGCTCTGCGCTTTTATCGGGCTTTTATTCTGCCCATCGGCTTCGGCGGGCGGCGCAAGAGCAGGTCTTCTTCTCTGCTCAGGGATAATCATTCCTTCGCTTTTTCCCTTTGCGGTAATCAGCAACATTTTTGTGGAGCTTGGCCTGCCGCAGAGGCTCTCAAAGGTCTGCACACCTGTAATGAAAAAGCTCTTTGGTGTTTCCGGCACGGGAAGCGCGGCGTTTTTTCTCGGCATTGCTGGGGGCTATCCCCTTGGAGCCATTTCCGTCTCCGAAATGTACTCGAAGGGTGCGCTGCAAAAAAAAGAAGCCGAGCGGCTCCTGGGCTTTTGCGATAATTCGGGTCCGGCGTTCATCGTTTCCGTTGCCGGCGTCGCCGTCTTCGGCAGCGTTAGGGTCGGCTTTTTCCTCTACTGCATACATATTCTCGCGGCACTCCTCACCGGCATGCTCTTGAAAATCGAAAAAAGCAATGAGAATGCTTTCGCCTCATCTCTTCCTAAAATGAATCTTTCCGGCGCTTTTACATCGAGCGTCAAGCGGGCAACGGCGGCTATGGTCACGGTCTGCGGCTTTGTTGTTTTTTTCAGCGTCCTTGTCGGACTTCTTGACGCCCATGGCACGCTCGCAGCTCTGAGTGGCGCGATATCGGCGCGTTTCGGGACGGAACTCCATTTTTCGCGCAGTCTTTTGACTGGGCTTCTGGAACTCGGCACGGGAACAAGCTCGATGTTTGGGCTCCGAACCGAGCCTGAAAATCTCGCGCTTTGCTCATTTCTTATCGGCTGGGGCGGGTTATCCGTACACGCGCAGGCTTCGGCAGTAATAAGTGAGGGCGGACTGAGCCCCGCTCGGCACACTTTGGGAAAGCTGCTTCACGGTGTTCTGTCCGCCCTTATCACGTTTTTGTTATATCCTCTGTTATTCTGAGCGCTTAGTCTCCTCGTAATTCTGGTTCCACTTGATTACGTCGACTCCGCCGTTGTTACAGTAGTCAAAATCTACTCCAAATATTCTGTGAATATCCTCGAGCCCTTCGCACATGGAATTATAGAGGGTGTCATTTATGACTCCCAGATTGTTGCCGCTCTGGTAGGACGCGATAGCCGATTGGAGGTTCCATAGCCTATAGCGCCAGTCGCTCGTAATATTCACATTGTTCAGATCGACCATATACATCGGTGCATAGGACACGTTGCGCAGATAAGTCTCGCCTGTGTCGAGGTTTTTCTGGATATTTATGTTCAGAACGGCTGTGAGGTCTGTGTATTTGTCGTCCTGACAGGAGACGAAATTGCCGAGACTGTATACGAGGAAGCAGGTCTTCTCGTTGCCCTCGTCATCCGTGACGCGGCGCAGCTCCATCGGCTCCGGCACATGAGTGTGACCGCCAACGATGATGTCCGCGCCCTGCTGGAAAAGGAGGTCGGCAAGCTCCGTCTGATAATCTACGGGCTCCGTGTAATACTCGTTGCCCCAGTGCATTTGAACCACGATCATGTCCGTTTTCAAAGCACGAGCCGCGGCCATGTCGGTCTTGAGGCGGTCGTAATCAATATCTTTGAGCGTGTCCACATAGTCCTTGAAAAAGATGTTCGCGCAGTACGGATAATTCGTGACGGGAATCGCGTTTGTGCCATAAGTAAAGCTGAGAAATGCGAAGCTGATACCGTTGATGTCCTTGACAAGGATGCCGTTATTTGCGTCTCTCTCTTCCTGAGAGCGGTAAGTTCCGACGTGGTCGAGCCCGTTATTGTCCAGAACGTCCAGCGTGCGGACAAGTCCCGGTAAGAGGCTGTCCATGCAATGATTCGAAGCGGTGTTTATCATGTCGAAACCGAAGCCTTTAAGGCTCTTCGCAAGGTCTGCGGGCGACTTGAACATCGGGTAGCCGGAATATTCCGTCGTATCCGGAAAGGTCGTCTCCATCGTGCAAACCGCGTAGTCCGCGTTTTTGACGAAGTCTAACGCACCACCCAAAACCGACACATAATTATATGACCCGTCGGCTTTCTTCGCCTCGTCGTTGATTCCTGTGTGGGCAACGAGGTCGCCGGCAAAGGCAAGCTTGACGTTTGCGGCGTTCGTCGGCTCGATAAAGGTCGGCTCTGGAGTCGGTGTGGGGCTCGGCGTAGGTGACGGTGAAGCCTGCGCCTCGAGTAGAGCCCTTTCCTGCTCGGCATTCGCGCTATAACTTTTATAAATGGTAACTCCGAGTATTCCTATGAGGATCACTAGAATCACGCTCAATATACCTTTGAGTATTTCTTTCATGGCACATTCCTTTCGGCTGAATAGTTCAAAAAGTCGGCGGATAGCATAAGACGTTTTTGGTTAATGCCGCAGCGTTAAAAGGCATTGCGGAATTCTGTTTTAAATTGATGGAAATAATAGTTCCCGCATATTCTACCATACTCCGCAAAAAAATAAAGTGTAATTGTGTTCATAATTATGCTAAAATAACAATACAGCACAACAATTTGGCTATTTTGCTAAAATTTTCAGCGTTTTCCGGAGGATATGATGGACGAAATCAAAAAAAACCAAAGCTATACCGCTGAGATTGAAGGCTATTCGAGTACGGGCGCCGGAGTTGCCCGTATCCTCGGAAGAGCTGTCTTTGTGGACTTTGCAATAATGGGCGAAGTATGGGAAATTTTGATACTCAAAGTAACATCCTCCTCTGTCTACGGCAAAGGTTTCAAATGCATCAAAGCCTCAATGGAGCGCGTTTCGCCTGCCTGCCCCGTTTTCGGCAAGTGCGGAGGCTGCGACCTTATGCACATGAGCTACGACGAAGAGCTACGTTTTAAGCTTTCCCGTGTGAATGACGCCATAAAAAGAGTCGCGGGGCTCGATTTTACCATAAATGAGATCGTTGGAGCAGATGAAGACAATATTCTCCGCTACCGCAACAAGGCAATATTTGCCGTCGGTCAGGACAATAACGGCAAGGCGGTAACAGGCTTTTTCCGCGAGCGAAGTCACGACATAATTGACGCACCGGACTGCCTCATTCAGACCGAGCTTTCTGTCCGCTGCGCTGAGGCCTTGCGAACCTTCATGGACGACAATGGTGTATCCGCCTACAATGAAGAGACCGACAAGGGACAAATTAGGCACATTTTCACGAGGTGCAGCCTGAAATTTCCTCAATCCGTCGCCTGTGTCGTTTCGGCACGCGGACTGCACGAGCACACCGACTCTCTCGTTAAGACCCTGCGCGAAAAATGCCCCGAGCTTACGGGCATAGTTCTATGCATTAATAAAGCCCGCGGCAACACTGTGCTCGCGGGTGATTTTCATACGCTCTGGGGCAGCGAATTCATTGAGGACGAGCTGTGCGGTCTACGTTTCAAGATTTCACCCCTGAGCTTTTATCAGATTAATCTCCTACAGGCAGAGAAGCTCTACGGGCGCGCGCTCGATTACGCAAGTCCCGACGGTTCGGGAGTTGTTCTCGACCTCTACTGCGGAACAGGCACTATAAGCCTATGCCTTGCTCGCGGAGCGAAATTTGTCTACGGTGCGGAAATTGTCGAGTCTGCCGTAATAAACGCACGGCAAAATGCGGAGTCGAACGTAATCAGAAATGCCGAATTTATCCTCGGCGACGCGGGTGACGCCGCAAAGACGCTCGCACTCTCCGGCGTGAAGCCCGACGCTGTTGTGGTTGATCCCCCGCGCAAGGGGCTGTCGATTGAAGTCATTGAAGAAATATGCAAAATGTCCCCTACCCGAGTTGTCTATGTGTCCTGCGACCCCGCGACCCTCGCGCGCGATATGAAGCTTTTCGTAGAGCGCGGATATATGCTCCAAAAAGGAACAGCAGTTGATATGTTCCCGAGGACGAGACATATAGAGGTCGTCGCGCTTTTGGAACGAAAAACAGATATAAAATAAGAAGAAAAGGTGTAGATAATATGTCATTTAAGCATCCGGATAAATTAAAGCAGAAGAAAAAAGTAGTAAAAAAGGGTGTTCTGCAACCCAATAAGGCACTAAAACAATCTCATGATGAAAACCCCAAAACTAAAACGAACAAAGTGAAGTAATGAATTATTAATGTCAGGCGGCAATTGCTTGTTTGGGGATGTTCTATATGTGTAAAACAGGTCTACGGAGTGCAATTGCGTTTTTGTGTCTTGGTGAAGTCGGAGGAAACATATTTATTGTATTTATACTTTCTTTGATATCTATCAATGAGAGTCAGGAGGATTATTATGATTTACAGAAATGCTACGATTGAAGATATCCCTGCTTTGGATGAATTACAGAAAAAATATCATATCACAACGATTGATGAAGCAGATAAAGCGGATGGCTTTGTCACTACCTTGTTTACGGATGAGCAGTTTAAGGAGCTTATTGAAAAGGAAAATGGAATCACAGTTGCGTGTGACGGGGCAAGGATCATCGCTTACGTTATGGCGGCATCTTGGGAATATTGGTCTAGATGGCCACTTTTTCAGCATATGATCAATGATCTGCACAACACGGAATATATGGGGCAGATACTTACTACTGAAAATTCTTATCAGTATGGACCTGTCTGTATCCATAAAGATTACAGGGGGAGTGAAGTTTTGATTGAAGTTTTTGATTTTTCTAGAGTTCAAATGAAGGAAAGATACCCCATATTGATAACCTTTATCAACCATATCAATACAAGATCTTACTATGCTCATACGAAAAAGCTTGGCCTTGATGAGATAAAAAGCTTTGAGTTTAATCAAAATACATATTATGAGCTAGGTTATGACACGTCAAAAGCGGTGGAACGGAAACCCAAATAAATTGGTCGTATGTAATCGAAATTTTAATGTCAAAAAGAGAAAGTGAGTTTACAGGAGGCGATTTGATGAAAACTCTAAATCAACTGATCGATGAATACACCAGCCAACTGCAAAAGGGCGAAATACAGACTGCGTACAAAGAAATACTTGAGTTTTTTGGCAAATTGAAATCCGATTATATTAAAAAATACCCGCAATACGACACGGGCGGTATTTATCAAGGTTATATGGACATGACCTATCTTCCATTAAGTACAGCGCAAATAAAAGATAAAGGGCTTAAAATCGCCATTGTTTACTTACACGAAAAGGGAACCTTTGAAGTGTGGCTTTCCGCTCGGAACAGAGATATTGCAAAGAGATTTGATTCTGTTTTTAACAGTATTAGTTTTGATAATAGAAGTATTTTTCATGATGACAGTAATCCAGACGCAATAATTGAATGCACATTGATCTCTAAACCAGATTTTGAGAATCAGGATTCGCTGACAGAAATAATTGAGCATGGTGTTGAAGGGTTCGTAACTGCAATAACCGGTCTCTTATTTTGATGAATTTATAATTAAATAATAAAGAACTTACTAATTATCAAGCAAAGGAGAACAAGCGGTGTTAATACAAAAAGCTGATATTAGTGATTTGAGTCAAATTCTTCAATTGCAGTACAATGCCTATCAAAGTGAGGCAAAACTATTAAACAATTATGAAATACCCCCTTTAAAGCAAACATTGGAAGAATTTGAGCATGAGTATCAAATCGGAATTGTGTTAAAGGCCTTGCATGATGATGGCGAGATTATCGGGTCTGTTCGTGGTCGTGTCGAAGGTTCAACTTTGCTAATTGGTAAATTAATCGTAGCGCCAGAATATCAGGGTAAAGGGATAGGCACGAAATTACTGGAGGAAATCGAGAAAGCTTTTCCACAGAAAAGATATGAATTATTCACAAGCAGTAAAAGCGTAAGGAACATAGGGCTATATGAAAAAATGGGATACACTATCTTTAATAAGAAAAGAATATCCTCTGATTTATATATGGTTTATTTGGAAAAGTTTGCATCAACAGAAGCAGAGGTATGTTAATGGGTAATACCGATAAGTTTGAGATGATGGCGAATAGTTATGATACTGCTGAAAGAGTCCAAATTGCTAAGCTTTCCTCAGATGCCATTCGAGAATACTTAGTTGACACAAAAAGTAAGGCTGCGATTGACTTCGGGTGCGGAACCGGTCTTGCCGGTTTGGCTTTGTTGAATAAATTTAATTCGATGCTTTTTTTGGATTCTTCGCAGAAAATGATTAATCAAGTTAAAATGAAAATTTCCGATTTTGATATTTTGAACGCAGGAACACTATGCTTTGATTTTGAAACAGAATCCCAAGTTAGTATTCATGCTGACTATATTTTTATGGCTCAAGTTCTACTCCATATCAGAGATTTTGAGTCAGTCTTATCGAGGCTATATGATGTTCTGAATGAAGGAGGACATCTACTGATCGTTGATTTTGATAAAAATGATGAAATTGTTTCAGAGCTAGTTCATAACGGATTTGATCAGGCGAGCCTTGTAAACATTATGTCTAAAATGGGATATAAGGATATTCAAACCAAAACTTTTTATGCCGGAAGCAAAATATTCATGGGACACGACGCATCTATGTTTATTCTTGATTCACAAAAATACTGATTTTCCAGTGTCTCTTACTGGGCAATAATATGAAAGGTAAGTGTTCGAATTTTGAATATTACTGGCAAGGATAATATGCGTGCTGGGAAAGACAGTCACATGGAATTTAGCAGGAGCATTATCGAGGGTGTGGAAATCAAAAGGTGTCGAAACCACCCCTATGCATATAAATCTCATGTACATAATGAGCTTTCATTAGGATATATCATAGAAGGGTCTACTGAGTTGACATTAAGCGATAGAATCATCCATTACGGAGCGGGTGATGGTGTCATTATTCCGCCGCTTACGACCCACAGATGTGCACCGAAAGATATCAACCAATGGGAATACGTCATGCTATTTGTTAATCCTGGCTACTATGGCGATTTAGTCAATTTCAATCAAGCAGAAAAGCTGACGGGTATTCAGGTTCAGGAGATAAAAGGCTTTATCGAACAATTGCTCATGGAAAAAAATCCTGATACGTTGGAAAATATACTTATTGAATTGCTTATAGAGTTTGGAGAAAAAGATACTCCGGAAACCGCCGCCACAAATACAACAGATATTGTCGCAACGATACATGAATACATTTTAGATCATGTGGATGATGTTATAACATTGGATATGCTTCAGCAAATAACCGGACTGAATAAGTTTGCAATAATTAGAAATTTTAAGAAATTATATGCGACGACACCGGCTTCGTACCATTTGCAACATCGAGTAGCGAAAGCAAAAGGACTGCTAAGTGAAGGTGTTGACGTGTTTGAAATCTGTGAAGAATTGAAATTCTATGACCAAGCACATTTAATTCGAGAATTTAAAAAAATGTATGGTATCACACCTGCTGCATATTTAGACCAACTAAAAAGATAGCGTCAATTTTATACAATACAGCTTCTTACTATTTAGCTAATATAGCGTTAGTTAAGATAAGGAGCGTGTCTATGAATAGAATTAAATTAGCACTGGTCATGATTATTTGGGGAAGCCTGGGTGTATTTACAAGATATATCCCATTGTCCGCTTTAAGCTTGGCTTTTCTGAGGGCGTTAATTGCATTGCCGTTTCTTTTTGTTGCTATGAAAATGAAAAAATCCGGAAAGATGAAATTTTCGATTTTGATGCCCTATATCATTTCAGGCGCATTATTGGGGTTTGGTTGGTTAACTTTGTTCTATGGCTTTAAGCATACAAGTATTTCATCCGCTGTTATGATTTATAACATGTGTCCGGTTTATGTCATGATATTTGCACCGCTGGTATTGAAAGAGACTATCTCTAAGATTCAAATTGGAGTGATTCTTTGCTCGTTTCTGGGGCTATTTCTGATTGTAGGTCATAATTTGCTTGAAGGGTCAGGGTACATGGGTCTGGCCCTCAGTGCAATTTCAGGGATGATTTATGCAATTATTGTTCTTATTAACCGCAGCATTAAAATCCGTGTAGATGATCAGACTGCTACCTTCACTCAAATATTTACAGCGATGATTGTTCTACTGCCATTCGTATTGTTTGAGGGTAATATTTCAACGGTTTTCGACCTGGATGCTAGGGGTCTTGTTTTTACCATCCTATTAGGTGTATTACATACAGGGTTGGCCTATACCATGTTCTTTTCCCTTCATGCGCATATGAAATCTGTTGAGATAGTGTCCTACAGCTATTTAGAGCCGTTATTTGGAATACTATTCAGTGTAATCTTCATCGGAGAGAAATTTACTTTTCCCCAGATCATCGGCGGAATTTTAATACTGGGTTCGACCTTTGTTGGAGAAAAGCTCAAGGATAGAAAATTATCTATGCAAAAACGAGCCTGCTCAAATGCAAGCGTAAATGCACCTGATAACAGGGATTAACCCGGAAATTCTCAATTAAAAGGAAAATCCGGACTGAAAGCGTAAATTTTCAGTCCGGGTTTTTTATTTTTTTCATGTGTTCCACATCTAAGAAATCGAAGCTTTTATGCTCAGATGTCAGCTTTTTTACACATGCTTTTTATACGCTCTTATTGCGAAGATATATGCAACTATTGTAATTCCTATGCACCATGCAAGCGCAACCCATATATCATTTCCCACCGACTGACCTGACAGCAGCGCACGGATTGCATTCACAATCGAAGTCACTGGCTGGTTTTCAGCAAAGGCGCGAACGGCCGACGGCATCGATTCAGTCGGTACAAAAGCCGAGCTGATAAACGGCAGAAACATAATCGGATAGGAAAAGGCACTCGCACCGTCCACCGTTTTTGCGGACAGCCCTGCAATCGCCGCGACCCAGGTCAGGGCCAGCGTAAACAGCGCGAGTATTCCGGCCACGGCAAGCCATGGCAGTATCCCCGCCGACGAACGAAAGCCCATAATAAGAGCTGCAAGGATGATGACGACAACCGAAATCGCATTGGATACCAGTGAGGTCAGTACATGCCCCCACAGCGCGGCGGAACGCGCAATCGGCATGGAGTGAAACCGCTCAAATATGCCTCTTTGCATATCCATAAACAGGCGGTAAGCTGTATAAGCGATGCCGCTTGCAATCGCCATCAGCAGGATGCCGGGCAGAAGGTAATTCACATAATTATCCGTGCCGACTTGAAGCGCACCGCCGAACACATAGACAAACAGCAGCATCATTGCAATTGGAGTGATGCAGACTGTGATAATGGTATCCATGCTGCGAAAAATATGGCGCATGGAGCGCCCGAGCATCACGCTCATATCGCCGAAAAAGTGTTTCTTGCTCGTTTCCATTTACCGCTCCTCCTTTTTGCTGATGATTGCGAGGAATATTTCCTCCAATGTCAGCTGTTTTTCCACATATTCAAGCTTCGCGGGCGGGAACAGCTTTTTCAGCTCCGCGAGTGTGCCGTTCGCGATAATTTTTCCTTCATGCAGAATCGCAATTCTGTCAGCGAGCTGTTCTGCTTCGTCTAGGTACTGCGTGGTTAAAAATACCGTCGTACCGCTGTTAGCAAGTTCCTTGACAACCTTCCAAACCTCAATGCGCGCTTCGGGGTCAAGCCCGGTGGTCGGCTCGTCAAGGAAAATGACCTGCGGTTTTCCTATTAAGCTCATACTGATGTCAAGCCTGCGGCGCATACCGCCCGAATAAGTAGAAACCCTGCGGTCGGCGGCATCAGTCAGTCCGAAACGTTTAAGTAAATCTTCCGCAATCTGACGCGGATCATTGAGATGCCGCAGCTTGGCAATCATAACGAGGTTTTCCCGTCCCGTCAATATCTCATCCACGGCAGCGAATTGCCCGGTCAGACTGATGGACTGCCTCACATTGTCGGGTTTTGACACAATATCGAAGCCGTTGACGGCGGCAGTTCCACTGTCCTGGATAAGCAGCGTGGTGAGGATTTTCACAATTGTTGTCTTGCCCGCGCCGTTAGAGCCCAGAAGGGCGAAAATGCTGCCTTTTTCAACTTCAAAATCCACGCCCTTTAGGACACTAAGCTTCTTAAATGACTTTTGAAGTCCTTTCACTTGGATTGCGGTTTCTGTCATTTTGAATCCTTCTCCTTTCCGAGTTTTTTCTGTATGTCGCGGTTGAGCGTCTCACGCCAGTTTTCCGTATATGTGCTGGCGCTGCGCAGAAGCTCTTCGCAGAACGCGGCCACATCCTCGCCGGTAATTTCCAAGACATGCTTGCCGTCCGCCGCACCGGACTCGAACAGTTCTATCAGGTCATAATGTATCTTCATCATGTCATAACCGGCTCCCGCCGCGAACATCCACATGTGTCCCTGAATTTTTTTGAATACGTATTGATAGTCTTGAGGAAGCGCCTTTACCCTTGCCATCTGTTGCTTGTACTCGCGCTTGCTCTCTATCATTTTTTTGATATTGAAATAATTGTCGAAAAACTCAGACATCTGATTGCTCCTCCTTTAATTGGCTGATCTTTGACGCTACAAATTCCCATTTTTCCCAAAATCGGCACAGTTCTTCGAGCCCAGCGTCATTAAGCATGTAAAACTTGCGCGGCGGCCCAATATCGGACGGCTTTTTTTCTATGTCCACGAGTTCATTCTTCTCAAGCCGTACCAAAATTGTGTAAACCGTTCCTTCCACAACATCTGTGAAGCCGAGAGCATTCAGCCGTCGCGTGATCTCGTAGCCGTAGGTTTCTCCGCGGCTTATTATTTTAAGGACGCATCCCTCAAGCACGCCTTTGAGCATTTCCGTTAGGTTTTCCAGCACAATCGCCCCTTCCTATTCTGTATGACGTGTATATAGTATTACTTACTACTGCTATATAGTAGCACGTAGTAGTTGATTTGTCAATAGCGGTTGTTGATGATGTTAGCGGCTTTATGTGCCGTTGCAATAGATGACGAAATGTTTCCAGTGAGAATGACTTGAAAGCTCTGAACTGCATGATATTCAATTATCTGTGCCTAATAACGATATAAAAAAATGCACGCCCTAAAGGGTGTGCAGGTGTGCGGGCATATAAGGCTGAAACACTAATGATCTCCCATCTCATCCCTTAACACTAGCAGTGCTTCCATCATCTTAGGAAAGCCACCGCTGGGCGCCACCAATAAAATTGCGTGTTCAATTTCCTCCCTAGAACAGCCGCTTGCTACCGCCTTTCTGATATGGGTCCTCAGCGCAAATTCATACTGGCAGGAAGCCGAAATGGCTACCTTGATCAGCCACCTGGTTTTCTTGTCAAGCGGTCCCCCCTCCTCATGCAGTTTGTTGCCATATTCCTCATATGCCTCATATATACCGCCATGCTTTTCTATGAAATAGTGTAGATTCTCTTCTATTACATCCATCTCATTCACTCCTTCTCTTTTGAATACTAATAGCTTTCTAGATTTTTCTTGCTTTTATACATAATGCTCCAACAATGATTACACATTAAATTGTTAAGCGTCGGCACCGACTCTTGAGCGAAAATACCGATAAGCCAGCACTCCGACGGGGATGAAATATACACACCAGAATTCGAGAATTAAGGTGCCTATCCAAGTCGCGCCTTCCATGTCAGCGCTGAACAGTCCGAGCGTCGGCATAATGAAGCAGCTTACCGCAAACACACCATGAATCAGCAGCAGCGCTTTCAGCCATTTGTCTCCTTTATCCTTAACCTTGATCGTAAGCCCCGCAAAGAAGGTTGAAACAGCCATTAAGCAGTAGCCCAGCAAATCAAGGCTGAAAAACAGCCCGAATTCTCTGAAGTCAAGTATCTTCAATGCCTGTCCGGTTAAAGAGTCATTAGCCACCGCCGTAAGCTGTGTAAAATAAACGACCGTATTGCAGAGCGCATACATTCCCGCAAAAATTAGCGCGCATATTGCGGCAACCTTGGCGTCGCTCCGACCATAGCGATAAAATCCGCAGGTCATCATTATAAAACCCCACGCAATAAGTATACTGGTCAGGTAACTCATCCACAGCGTCCCCGTCAGCATGCTCACTGCGAAACCCAAAACACCGGCGAGGGTGATGCTGGCTCCTATAAGACTTAGTTTTCTATCCATTTTCAAAATCCTCCGTTTCCAAATATCTTGTCAATTATTTTGTTGATGTACGAATCTCTTTCAGATTTATCATAGAAATCCACGTTCATGCACTTTTTTAATATATCTCTTCGCAAAAAAGACTCCTGTAAAACCGCGGTGAGCATGAATGCGTCCAAGATATCGTTTTCAGATGGTTTTTTATCAACGCCTCCCGCAAAACCGAAAACTGTGCCCATCGTATTATCCGTTTCTTTCGGATTTATTAAATCTCCAAGTATGGAAATTCGAGAAATCTGCGGATTTTCCATCAAAAAATCCATCACTTGTTTCGCTACGAGCTTGAGCCTATTCAAGCGGTCAATGTTCTCGCCGATATCCGGTTTAAATGAAATAATTACTCCATTAATGATTCTCTGGACACAGTTTTCGATTAGTATATCTTTCGATTCAAAATAGTGATTGATTAAGCCGACGCCCACTTCCGCACGTTCGGCAATTTTTCTGATTGTTATTCGGCTAGTATCCCCATCGTTTTCCTTAATCAGAGTAATGGTTTCCTCCAGTATTCTTTTTTTAGTCATTTCTGATTTTCCCAATTCTGTATCGCTCCTTATAATTGAACAATGTTCAATTATAATTATAAAATCTAAAATTAGACTTGTCAAGGATAATTCTTCTTGATAAGCACCCTTTCATTTCAGCCAACCGTGACACAAAATGCTAAAGCGCACGAAATTCCGCTTTATATGCTATTAAATATGTGCGTCAGTCAGCGCAAGACCGGACGCCTCAATGCGATCCTTCTCTGAAGAGCTTGAGGGAACCACCGATTTCCTCATGAAAATATAAGGTCTGGACAAAGGGGCAACGCATTTATTTTCCTGCCATATCTTGTCACAGCCTATCTTTTAGCATATAATACAAGTTAATAAAATTCGTCTATATAAATTAGACTTCAAGATTGACCCAACGCCAATAATCATCGGTTTTCCTGTCTGGTTATCTCCTTGGGAATTATTAGGTATCATTTGTTCGATATTGTTAAAATTGCGTATTCTATGATTATTAGTGAAATGTGCACCGGTCTTAACATTATTGACAATGACGGGATAGTCTTGGACATAAATCCCGCTGCGGCGGACATGCTGAGTCTCTTCGTACAGCAGCTTGCCGGAGTTCGGATCAACAGTATAGACACCCTAATAAATAAGGCTGATAAAGCGATGTACTTAATAAAATCTACAAAAAAACAGCAGCTGCATTTATAGTGAATAAGGAGCCGAAGCTAATGCGTGATTTATTCCCTGCCCCTATAAAAAACCTGCCCGAAGCAAATATTCCGCTCAAGGGAGTAAGCGCCTATCTTTCACAAGCGGACACTCACCAGATAATATTCATGGAGTTTTCTGAGGACGTTGAGCTTCCAGCTCACTGTCATGCCGCACAGTGGGGCATCGTCCTTGAAGGAAAGATTGAGCTGACTATCGGCGGAGTCAAAAACACCTATGAAAGGGGAGACAGATATTTCATTCCCGAAGGGGTCGTACACTCCGGAAAGATTTATGCAGGCTATGCGGACGTAACTTTCTTTGATCAAAGAGATAGATACAGCGTCAAATAACCCGAAGAAAAATATAATATCCAATATATGTGGGCAAGAATTTTATTTTGCGCATTGGAGGATGGTATATGCGAGAGGACATAAAAAAACTGATAAGTGACATGACACTTGCGGAAAAGGCCGGAATTTGCTCAGGAATTGACGACTGGCGCACGATGCCAATCGAGCGGCTCGGTATACCCTCGATAATGATGACGGACGGCCCTCACGGTGTACGTAAAGAAATTGACGGTGCGGAAAAAGGGCTGCTTTCGACGCCGAGTTATCCCGCGACCTGCTTCCCGACGGCGTCTGCCGTTGCCTGCTCTTGGGACAGTGAGCTAATGAGAAGGCTCGGGGAAGCTTTAGGCGACGAGGCTCGAGCGAGCGGCGTATCGATTCTTTTAGGTCCCGGCGTAAATATTAAGCGCTCCCCTCTCTGCGGTCGGAATTTTGAATATTATTCCGAAGACCCCTATCTCGCGGGCAAGCTTGCGGCGGGGTTTATTAACGGAGTGCAGCGCTGTGGCGTCGGTGTTTCGCTCAAGCACTTTGCGGCGAACAATCAGGAAACGCAACGTCTGACCACCGACACAATAATTGACGAGCGCACCTTTCGCGAGATTTACCTCACGAATTTCGAAATTCCCGTTAAAGAAGCAAAACCGTGGACAGTCATGTGCGCCTATAACAAGCTGCATGGCGAATTCTGCTCAGAAAACAAAAAGCTCCTCACGGACATACTCCGTGACGAGTGGGGCTTCGACGGCTTCGTTATGTCCGACTGGGGCGCGGTCAACGAAAGGGATGATGGAATCCTTGCAGGGCTCGACCTCGAAATGCCCTCCGGCGGAGAGGATAGTCTTAATAAAATTATCGCCGCTGTCAAAAGCGGAAAGCTGCCCGAGAGCACGCTTGACTTGGCGGTTGAGCGTATACTCGAAAAGGTCTTCGCTGGGGCAGCCTCAAAATATGAAGGTGCATCATACGATAAGCAGGCACATCATGAGCTTGCGTGTACCATCGCAGGCGAGAGCATGGTGCTCCTTAAAAACGATGGAGTCCTGCCGCTCGAGCGAGCGGGCACCCTCGCGGTCATCGGCGCATTCGCCGCAAGGCCGCGCGTTCAGGGCGGCGGAAGCTCACATATAAACCCCACAAGACTATCCGTTCCACTCGAGGAAATCAAAAATTCAGCAGGAAGTGGCGTAAAAGTCACCTACTGTGAAGGTTATCATCTTGACGAGGAGCAGGAAGAAGATTTCGGAACCGGCTTTGAAAGCGTCTGCGACACTCCGGACGAGATGCTGATAAGCCAAGCTGCGGAAGCAGCGGCAAGCGCCGATAAGACCGTGCTTTTTCTTGGGCTTCCCGATATGTTCGAATCGGAGGGCTACGACAGAACGCATATGCGTCTACCTCTGGGTCAGCTTGGACTTCTCGATGCAGTTACTGCAAAAGCAAAAAATGTTGTTGTCGTTCTTATGAACGGCTCCCCCATTGAGATGCCGTGGCTCGGAAGTGTCAGCGGTGTTCTGGAGGCTTATCTCGGAGGTCAAGCCGCCGGCGGCGCCATTGCAGACATTCTGTTCGGCAACGTGAACCCCAGCGGAAAGCTCGCGGAAACCTTCCCCGTCAAAGTCTCTGACAACCCCTCATTTCTCTATTTCCCCGGGTCAAGGAAGAAAGCGGAATACAGAGAGGGCATTTTTGTGGGCTACAGATACTACGAAAAGAAAACGCTTAACCCGCTTTTCCCCTTTGGCTTCGGTCTTAGTTATACGAGCTTCGCCTATACGTGTATCGAGACGAACACTGACGAGATTGACGAGCGCGAAACGCTCACAGTCAGAGTCACCGTAAAGAACGTCGGCTCAGTCACCGGCAAGGAAATCGTGCAGATTTATCTCCGTGACAAAGAAAGCACCGTACCCAGACCCGAAAAGGAGCTTAAGGGCTTCGCAAAGGTATCCCTCAAAGCGAACGAGGAAAAGACCGTCAGCATAGCACTTGATTATCGCTCGTTCGCCTTCTGGGATGAAGAATCCGGCGACTGGCAAGTGGAGACCGGCGAATTTGAGATTCTTGCTGGCGGCTCCTCCGCTGATACACCGCTCAAAAAGACTGTAACGGTCAATTCCTCCTACACCAAAAAGGTTCATTTTACTCGCAATTCGACAATTGGCGAACTTCTTACCGATCCCGTGGGCAACGCAATAATGGTGGAAGTGGCCGGCGAAGAGCTTATAAGCTCTCTTCCCGCGTTCGTTCTATCGATGCCTCTTCGCAGTGTTCATATGCATATGCCGGAGATGAACGATGAGGCAATCAACGGCCTAATAGAGGTTCTCAATTCATAAAACGTCAAATGCGTCCTGCGGTTAAAGATACCGCAGGACGCGTTTTTATTAAAATTAGATTTTTTCGGTCTGTGATAGTTCATTTTTCGTGCCTTTCAGGCGTCCCTTAAATCTAATTATCTTTTTGTCTTTCAAAACAGCTGTTGCCGATGAATAAATTAATACATACATTCATTTCCGGCATTAGCACTTCTTTCCGCACCTTCGTTCCGGCATTTGCTAAATATACCGATTTTCACACCGGTCTTTTCTTGAGACGATGCCCAAATTATGAGTCAACCGGATCAGACTGTAAAACTACATATAATGGAGGAAATCGGAGCTATGGATAAAGAGCGCCAGCAGGTTTTATATTTAATGCCGATAGGATATGTCCTGTGCAAAATTATAATGGACGAGGAAGGTATTCCTTGCGATTTTGAGTTTATCGAAGCAAACAAGGCATTTGAAGAAGCAACTTGTATGAAAGTCTCCCATATCGTCGGAAAAAGACTTTCCGATGTTCTGCCCGGTATTAAGAAATACAAGCCCGATTGGATAACGCTCTTTGCCGATATTGCTTTTAACGGTAAGAATAAAATCTTCGAGCAGTATTCGAAAGAGCTTAAAAAGTGGCTTAAAATTAACTCATATTCACCCGAAATCGGCTATTTCGTCGCTCTGGTTAACGACATTACAAATGAAAAAGAACGCAGCATGAGTCTTGCCGACATCAACAATCTGCTTACCGTTTTTCTGGACTCAAGCTCTGATTTGATCTATCTCAAGGATGAAAAGCTCCGACACATCTATGCTAACAAGGCTCTAATTGATTTCTTGGGAAATACTCAAGACGATATAATCGGAAAAGATGACTTTGCGCTTTATCCCCAAGGAATGGCCGAGACTTGTAGGGCCACGGATGCGGCAGTGATGGAATCTGCTGCCAGAACCGTGTTTGAAGAGACCGTATCAGACAAGACTTTTGAGTCAGTAAAGTTCCCTGTTGCCTTCCCAAACGGTACTTCGGGAATCGGCGCGTTTATAAAAGACATTACCGACAGAAAAAGACAGGAAGAAAACCTTAAAAGACAGATTTCACGGCAAACCATTTTGACAGATGTTTTTATACAGAACTTTTCAAGCCGGCAGGAGCTGCTTGATTACACGGTTCACAGATCGCTCGAGCTCACCGGCAGCGAATACGGCTATATTAGTCTTTATGACGAGGATAACCATGAATTCACAATGAGCTCCTGGACTATCGAAATAATGCCCGACTATAAGATCAATAATCTGCAGGCGAAATCTTTTATTGACAACGCCAGCATCTGGGGAGAGGTCGTAAAGCAGAGAAAACCTATTATCATAAATGATTTTTCAAAACCTAATCCGCTTAATAGTGACTTCCCCGAAGGGCATGTGAAGCTTCGAAACTTTATGTCGGTTCCTATATTTTTTGGTGAAAAGCTTGTTGCCGTCGCAGGTCTTGCCAACAAGGCATCACACTATACCGATATTGACATCAACGAAATGAAAATTTTGGTTCAGAGCTCCTGGCTTGCTGTTGAAAAGAGAAACGCACAGATACTTACGGTTGAGGAGCGCGAAAGATACCAATCGATTCTCAACGAGCTTCCCGCCATGATCAGTGAATTCCTGCCTGACAGCACGCTTACCTTCGTGAACAAGGAATACTGCTCCTATTTTGGATTACCATTCAATGAGATACTTGGCAAGAAATTTCTGGACTACGTACCGGAAGCAGTGAAAGAAGCGCGCGGGCAACTGCATCTCAAACTAAGCCCGAATAACCGCACAAACGATTTCGAGTTTGCATTTGAGCGCGACGGCCAAACAAGATGGCAAAGATGGCGCAACATCGGCATATTCGATAAACAAGGACAGCCCCTTCGTTATTATTCAATAGGCTTTGACATCACCGAGCAGAAAGCATTCTCAGATGAACGGGAGCGTCTGCTCGCACAGATGGACGCAATGTTCTCAGAGCATGAAGCCGTTATGCTGCTTATTGATCCCGACTCCGGAAAAATCATCGATTCCAATCCTTCAGCTTCTTTGTTTTATGGATATTCGAGAAATGAGCTTCTCGGCCTAAACATACACGATATAAATCAGCTCCCCAAAAACGAGATTGACTCTAATAGCAAGAAAATATTATATAAAGAGCAACAATTCTTTACGTTCCCGCATAAGCTCAAAAACGGGCAGATAAGAATAGTGGATGTATACAGCAGTCCGATTTCGTACAACGGCAGAACGGTCCTGTTCTCTATCGTGTTTGATGTTACGAAAAGAGAAGCTGCTTTCAGAGAGATCGTACATATCAGTTATCACGATTACCTCACAGGAGTGTATAATAGGAGGTTTTTCGAGGAGGAGTTCGATAGGCTCAACACCTCAGGCAATTTCCCCATTACGGTAATTATGGGTGATATTAATGGGCTTAAACTAATAAATGACTCTTTTGGGAAACACGAAGGCGATAATTTAATTAAAGACGCGGCAGGGAAAATTGCCGAGCGTCTGCATTCAGATAGTGTTCTCGCTAGGATTGGCGGCGATGAGTTTGGAGTTATTCTCCCTAAAACTGATGCGTCGAAAGCCGACGAGATTGTCAAAGAGATAAAACTTAACATTGAATGCAACTCTGACGGAACGGTGGCAGAAAACAAGCTTCTTTCCATTTCCTTCGGTTTCGCAGTACAAAAAAATAGAGGGGATACTCTCGGTGCTCTCATGAAAGAGGCAGAAGGTTATCTGTACAACAAAAAGTACTACGACAGCAGAAGCCTTAAGAGCAAAACTATTGATATTATTATGAATACACTCTTCGAAAAAAGCCCGAGAGATAAGATGCATTCTGAAAGAGTAGGCAACATTTCCGCTATGCTTGCCGAGAAGCTCGGAATTGATAAGGAACATGTAAACAAAATCAGGGTTGGCGGTTGGCTTCATGATATTGGAAAAATAGGTATACCTGAAAATGTGCTTAACAAAGAGAGTGGGCTTGATGAGCGGGAATGGGCCATCATGAGGACTCACCCCGAAAAAGGCTGGAGGATATTGGTGAACACCTTTGAGTTCTCCGGAATATCTGACATCGTTCTCTATCATCACGAGAAATGGAACGGCAGCGGCTATCCCAAGGGTCTAAAGGGCGAGGAAATTCCACTTGAAACTCGTATAATTTCGGTGGCGGACGCCTATGACGCAATGGCTTATAACCGCAGCTATAGGGAAAAGATTAAGCCTACGGAAGCGATAAAAGAGCTCAGAAGGTGCTCAGGAACGCACTTTGATCCGAAAATAATCGAAGTATTTGTCGAATACGTGCTCGCAAACGAAAAAGACATGTTCTCCAAATAGATCTCCGAATCAAATATTTAAGACACCTCGTCTTCAGCTAACAAAAGAGGGCCCGATTTCCATCGGGTCCTCTTTATGGTTTTATCTTGAGTTTATAGGACTTTACTTAGGAAGTCGGCAGTTCTGTTTTCTTTCGGATGACTAAGTATTTGGTCGGGAGTTCCCTCCTCGACGATATATCCTCCGTCCATAAAGAGCACCCTGTCCCCTACCTCGCGGGCAAAGCCCATTTCATGCGTCACAACGACCATCGTCATACCCATCCGGACAAGGTCCTTCATTACGTTCAGGACTTCGCCGACCATTTCAGGGTCGAGTGCGCTTGTCGGCTCGTCAAACAGCATTACGTCCGGGTTCATTGCGAGCGAGCGGGCAATCGCCACGCGCTGCTTCTGACCGCCGGAGAGCTGGGCCGGATAGATATCTGTCTTATCCGAAAGTCCGACCTGTTTGAGAAGCTCGTCCGCCTTTTTAGAGGCTTCCTCCTTGCTCATCGTCTTGAGCGTGAGGGGCGCGAGCATAATGTTCTCTTTAACGGTTTTGTGCGGAAATAGATTGAAATGCTGGAATACCATTCCGATGTTCTGTCTGACTTTATTCAAATCGGTTTTTTTATCGGTAAGATCGTAACCGTCAACTATAATTGTACCGCCGTTTATTTGTTCAAGGCTGTTCAGGCAGCGCAGAAAAGTCGATTTTCCCGAACCCGAAGGTCCGATGACCACAACGACCTCGCCTTCCTCGATTTCCGTGCTTATATCTTTTAAGACTTCAAGCTTCCCGAACGACTTAATCAGATTTTTAACGATAATCTTACTTGCCATAAGTCGTCCTTCTTTCTATCATTTTGGCCAACGCGGCAAGAATGCTGACAATTACCCAATAATAAATACCTACTATTGCGTACATAATGAAGTATTCCATGTTATTGGCAACAATAATCCTCGTGTTCTGTGTGAGCTCCCGTAAGGCTATAACGGAAAGCAGCGAGGTGTCCTTCAGAGTTATGATAAATTGATTTATTATGGAGGGCAGCATCAACCGAAATGCCTGGGGCATGATGATTTTTTTCATGGCCTGCCCATATGACAAGCCAAGACTTCGTGCCGCTTCCATCTGTCCCTTATCGACAGCTTCAATACCGCCGCGAATAAGCTCTGTCATATAAGCGCCCGCGTTTAAAGACATGATAACAATACCGGCAACCGTGAGATTCCATCTAAAATCGGGAACAATTGTTGCCCTGATTGCCATGGACACGCCAAAATAAATAAACAGCATCTGAACCATGAGCGGTGTTCCGCGGATAATACTGATGTATACATTCGCAATCCACTGTAAAGGCCTTAATTTCGACATTTTGAACATGCAGAAAACCACACCCAAAACAGTAGCAAAAAACAGCGACAGTATTGTCACCTCAACTGTTTGGAGCATTGCCTTGGTGAATGTCGGAAAGGTTTGTACGAGTATATCAAAAAATTTCATAGGCATTTCCTATCTATTGCAGATTTATTCTAAAACACTAATACTTGAGCAAGAATCACTGGTTTAGAATAAATCGGTATTTGTTTAAATATCAGCAGACCCATTTTAAACCGTTTGGTGGCCGGAGGATGTCTCCATCCGGCCACCTCGGTATATTGGTTATTAAAGTTTTGGGTTATGCGCCAAAATAAGAAGCAAGAAGCGTGTCATACTCGCCGCTGTCCTTCAAACGGGTAAGTCCTTCGTTGAATGCTGCGATTAGCTCGGGGTTAGTGCCCTTCATAACAGCAAAGCCATAGGGGCAGGACTCTTCGGACTGAGTAATAACCTTGCAGGAAACGTTTCCGCGGGAGATTTCGTACTGGATGATGGGATAGTCCTCGAAGCAGGCAACAGCCTGTCCGGATTCAACGTAAGTATACATTGTTGCGGAATCTTCAACATAGAGGATGTTCAGCGCGTAGTCGGCAACAAGAGATTCAGCATATGTAGCGCCGGTTGTTCCGGTCTTTGCTACAACGGTCTGGCCCTTAAGGTCGTCAAGAGAAGCAACTTTAGAATCAGCGGCCACTGCAATTCCTGTAGTGCTGTCATAATAGGAATTGGAGAAATCATACTTCTCCTGGCGTTCTGCGGTGATGGACATACCGGCCATAACAGCATCAACCTGTCCTGCTTCGAGAGAAGAAACGGCCGCGGTAAAGCCAAGAACCTGCCACTCAACTTTAAAGCCCATTTCTGTGGCAATCGCGTCCAAAAGCTGGATATCGATTCCGGTGTGAGTTCCAGTTTCGTCTTCGAACTCAAAGGGTGCAAAGGTTGTGTCGGTGCCAATAGTATAGGTCTTGCCAACAGCCGCATCATAGGGCTGAGCTTCAACAGTGCCCGAAGCAGTGGGAGCAACATCGGTTGCAGTCGAATCGTCGGTCTTTGCTCCGCAGCCAGCAAGAAGGCTGAGGCTAAGTACGATAGCCAAGGTAAGTGCAAGATACTTTTTCATTTTTTCCTCCATAAGTTTAGTTCATTTATACATGCCGATTACAAAAACAGAAAACTGTTTTCGTAATCTGAATGTTTATCAGCACCGCGTCTGTATTCATATCGCGAACAGGCGGGGCACCAATAATCCGGAATTCATAGGCGCGATCACATCACCGCATCGATTTAATCAACTAATACAATCGCCTAATTGCATTTACAGCCAGAAGGTCTTGCATATTTTGGAATTGCAACGAAAGCATTATACCAAAAGTATACTATAATATGCAAGGGTTATTTGTCCTAAAATCATTATTGTTCGACAAATTCGACAAATCTTCGTATACGCAACGCTTCGAATCTTTCTCCACTTACGTGATTATAACGCCGCAGCTTTCTCGTTCTTTTATGTACGCGAATGACGTACAAGCTTCGGTTTTTTAACAATTTTTAATAAAAGAAAAAACAGTCTTAACAAATACGAAGGTACCTGTATAATAATTGTCAAGGTACCTGTATAAATCGGATACTGACCGTTATGTTTGGAGGAAGCTATGATGAGCACAAATGAAACGAACCTTTTGGAAGAATTTAATGGAGTTTCGAAGCTCCTTTCAAAATATCAGCTCTGGCATTACAGAAAATTCGGTCCTTCCGGCGATCCTCACCGAGGGCAGGGGCGCGTGCTTGCAATACTTAAGCTGCAGCCGGAGATCAGTCAGAAGGATCTCGGCTATCTTCTGGATATGCGCAACCAGTCCTTGGGAGAGCTGCTTGGAAAACTCGAGAAATCCGGCGCAATCATCCGTGAGCCCTCGCAGGAGGATCGCCGGAGCATGAACATAAGGCTGACCGAATACGGAGCAAAGCTCATCGGCCAAAGTGGCAGAAAGCCCGATGATATCGGCAGAGTTTTTGACTGCCTGAGTGAGGATGAGCGAGATAAGCTCCACGAAATACTTGGCCGTCTCTCCGGTGAGCTCGAAATGCTGCTAGGTTCGGACGTAGAAGCCGCAAATGAAAAAACGAGTCACAGAAGCGAAGGTCATCATCATAAAAACGAGGCCGAGAAGTCGTCCCGCAGGAAGACGTCCAATGAATATTCTCGCGAAAGCGACAGGCCTCGGAGCGGTGAACAAAAGGGAGGTGCCTAATTATGAAAAACACTTTGGAAATTTGCAATTTGTTTGTACCGGCTGAAATCATCAGTCATCTTTGGAACATCGTCGATCTATATGGAGAAAATGAATATATATTCGTGCTGACGCCAATGCGGTTGGGCGATGCTATAATCCAGGACATTAGGATAAATATTGACCATTTTTCGTTTCACCACACAGTTCTGGGCTTCCACCCTGTTGACTTCACGGTCAGAGTGCGGAGAAAAGGTGAAGACCTCGAAATGTCGCTCGTTCCCTCGGAAAAGGCGCTGTATGAGATTAATAAATGGAAAAGCGCCAAAGCTGCCCTAGCATTTCGAAAAAAAAGAATGAGGGTTTTCCCCATCATCTGAATCTGCGCAAAGTCAGTTAGATTAAACCACAACGGCAGATAATAAGGAGGCAAAACGGAAGCGTTTTGTCTTTTTTGTTTTTTATAGCCTTTTAAGTCAATTTTAAGTATTGCTTACAATAATGTAAGTTGCAAAAGCGTATAGATATGGGGTATTATATATGCAGCTTCGCTCAGCGAATCAGGTTTGTCCATCTGTTTCAAATTTGTTCTTAATATGTTAACATGCTGTTCAAATTTTACCAATACTGTGTATGAAGATTTATTTTGCCCTTTGGAGAAGTGTATATGAATGTATTAGAAGTAAAGAAAAAACTATTTAGCAAAAAGACAAAAAGAGAAAAGTCTGAACTCGTAACGGACGCGACAGTCACTGCGAAGAAAAAAAAGACAAGGAAAAGGGTGATCATCATAATTGTGATCGCCGCAGTTTTGCTTCTTTTATTTTTGGGTCTCAGGTCCTGCGGTACAGCAACAGGCAACATGAGCGGAACAGCGACTACATACTCGGCCGCTCAGGTCGAAAAACAAGATATAACTGTCAAGCTGAGCGGAAGCGGAACACTCCAGGCGGCGGATTCCTATGAAGTTACCTCACTCACGGCAGGAGAAATACTGAGTGCCGATTTCAAAGAAGGTGATATCGTCGAAAAAGACGCGATCCTTTATCAGATTGACACGAATGATGCCGAAACCAGTATCAAGAGCGCCGAGCTTAGTCTTCAGCGAAGCCAGCTGAGCTATAACAACATCCTCAAAACCATCGCAAATCTCAGTGTAAAGGCTCCCGCTGCGGGCACAATTACCGAGATTAACGTAAAAGTCGGTGATACGGTGCAGACGGGATCGAAGATTGGAACAGTCCGCAACAGCGCCTCCGTGACTCTGCGCGTTCCTTTCAATTCCACCGACGTTGACTCGTTCTATGTGGGCGAATCAGCCGCAGTCACGCTTGACAGCACCTTTGAAACTCTTAATGGTACAGTTACGAAGATTAACAACACAGAGCAGGTTCTGACTGGCAATATGCTTGTAAAATACGTAACAATAGAGGTTACGAATCCCGGTGGTATTACGGATTTGACCTCGGCTACTGCAACTATCGACGGACTTGCCTGCAACAGCAGTGCCGCTTTTGACTATATTAGTTCCGAAACGATTACCGCAAAGGCTTCCGGCACTGTTAGCTCCATTATTGCGAGCGAGGGCGATCATGTCGAAAAGAATAGCGTTGTTGTAAACCTCACAAGCGACGACATTGACGAGAACGTGGCAAGTGCGAAGCTTTCTCTCGAGGATGCGCAGAACAATCTCGAAAACAAGCAGGAAGCGCTCGAGGATTATACTATCAGATCCCCGATTGCAGGAACTATAATTACCAAAACCTATAAGGCAGGCGACAAGCTGGATTCAACGTCAGCCAAGACCGCGCTTTGCAAGATATATGATCTTTCCTATCTGACCATGGAGCTGAGCGTCGATGAACTCGACATAAGCAAAGTCAGCGTCGGCCAGAAGGTCTCCATTACGGCGGATGCAGTCGAAGGCAAAACTTTTACCGGCGAGGTGACTAAGGTCAATATCAGCGGCACAACAACAAACGGTGTTACCGCGTATCCTGTAACCGTGAAGATTCCCGATACAGAAGATCTCCTGCCGGGCATGAATGTGTCAGCGGAAATTGTCGTTAAGTCTGTGAAAAACGTTTTGGCTGTTCCTGTCGACGCAATATCGCGCGGCAATAAAATCCTCGTTTGTAAAGATGCTTCAAAGCTGCAAACAGCAGCAGGAGAATCACTGGCAACGGATAAATCGGGAATCCCCGTGGGCTTCGAATATGTCCAGGTCACTCTCGGCGTCAACAACGACGAATATATTGAGGTCACAAGCGGTCTCAAAGAGGGCGATACGATTGCTGTTTTACATATAATCGATACAATAAGCGACATGTATCAGCAAATGAGTCAAGGCGAGCAAGGCGGATCTCCTCCTGAAGGAGAAGGCGGTCAAGGCCGCGGCCCGTCTGGAGGCTGAGCATAATGACACCTCTCATCGAATTTAAGGACGTTTTTAAAATCTATAACATGGGCGACAACGTCGTCCGAGCGGTGGACGGAATATCCATACAGATTGAAAAAGGCGAGTTCGTCGCGATAGTTGGTCAATCCGGCTCCGGCAAATCCACCTGTATGAACATAATCGGCTGTCTGGATGTTCCGACTCAAGGACAGTACATGCTCGCAGGTAAGGACGTCGGCACTCTAAACGACAACAAGCTTGCAGAAATACGCAACAAAATGCTCGGCTTCATTTTCCAGCAGTACAACCTTCTCCCAAAGCTCACTGTTCTCGAAAATGTCGAAGTCTCCCTGCTCTACGGCAATGTTCCGAAGGGAGAGCGGATTGATCGTGCGAAAAAAGCGTTAGATCGTGTCGGACTCACCGACAAACTGGAACACACTCCGTCACAGCTCTCAGGCGGACAGCAGCAGCGCGTTTCCATCGCGAGGGCACTCGCGGGAAGCCCCTCCGTCATTCTGGCGGACGAGCCTACCGGTGCGCTGGATTCGAAAACAGGCCGCGACGTGCTGGCCTTGCTGCAGGAGCTTAACCGCGAGGGGAACACGATAGTCCTCATCACCCACGACAACTCGATAGCCGCAACCGCGCAGAGGATTATCCGTCTCGCGGACGGCAAGGTGGTTTATGACGGACCAAGCGGCGGAAAAGGCGCTGTTGTTCATGCTGAGGATGAGGAGGCTGTATCGCAGTGAAATTTTTACAGTCTTTCAAACTCGCCCTTCAGAGTATTCTAAAAAGCAAAATGCGCGCCTTCCTCACAATGCTCGGCATCATCATCGGCGTCGGCGCGGTAACGGTAATAGTGGGCCTAGGCAACGGTATGCAAAACTATATCACCGCTAGCTTTGAAAGCATGGGCACGAATCTGGTACAGGTCAACATTCAAGGCAGAGGCGCCTCAAGAACCGTTTCTGTCGATGACATGTATGCTCTTGTTGATGCAAATCCAGAGCTTCTATCCTATGTTTCACCAATGGTAGGGATAAGCGGAACCGTCAAGATAGGTAGCGAAAACATTAAGACCACGTCCGTTTCTGGCGTAAGCGAGGACTACGCGAAAATTGCGAGTTCTGAATTGACAGACGGAAGATTCATTCAGTATGTCGATGTACTGCGGCGCCAGCCGGTCTGCGTGGTCGGAAGCTATATCTCAAAAAACTTCTATTCTGGCAATGCCGTCGGCGAAACTCTAAAGGTTAGCGGAACAGCCTTTACCATTGTTGGAGTATTAAAAGAAGATTCTAATAGTGAAAAGGGCGGCTCCGACGATATAATATACATTCCGTATTCACTTGCGGCAAAAATGAGCTGGACAGGTACTATTTCAAGCTTCGTCTTCAGCGGTTCCGATTCAGAAACCGTTGATAAGGCAGTCACCACTATCAAAGAATCGCTTTATAAGGTCTATAAAAGCTACGACTATTTCAGCGTCGTGAGCATGTCCGAAATGCTGGATAGCTTAATGACAATGGTCAATGTAATGGTAATCGTGCTCGGTGCTATTGCCGCAATCTCTCTTTTGGTCGGCGGAATCGGAATTATGAACATCATGCTTGTCTCCGTCACGGAGCGCACAAGAGAGATTGGCATACGCAAATCACTCGGAGCAAAGCAGAAGGACATTCTTGGACAGTTTGTTATAGAGGCTGCAACGACAAGCGCATTAGGCGGAATAATAGGCATCCTTTTCGGAGCTCTGCTGTGTGCCGTCGGTACAAGTATTATATCTTCCCTGACACAGGAAGCTATTACGGTTGCTCCCTCATTCACTGCGGTTCTGGGTGCATTTTCCGTCTCCGTGGCAATCGGCATTATCTTCGGCTACTTGCCAGCAAGAAAAGCCGCCAGACTCAACCCCATAGATGCATTGCGCTATGATTAACTAAAGGACAATAAAATGAAAAAAATAATTTCTCTGGTGCTCGCACTCTGTCTGGCGCTGACTCTGACTGTTGGGCCTGTCTACGCATCGTCATCCGACCTGTCGTCAGCGCAGCAGACAGTGCAGGCTCTCGGCATCATCACGGGCGACGAAAACGGAAATTTGAACCTTTCTGCAAATGTCACAAGAGCGCAGTTTGCAAAAATGATGATTGCTGCCTCTACCTATAAGGATTCTATCAGCTCAACGGCGAAATCGTCACCCTTTAAGGACGTCAAATACACTCATTGGGCGGCTTCTTATGTGCAAGCGGCAGTCAGCGCCGGCTGGATTACAGGCTATACGGACGGTACCTTCAGACCGGATAATTACGTCAAACTCGAAGAGGCCGTATCGGCAGTTCTAAAAATGCTGGGCTACACGTCCTCTTCCGATTTCACTGGCTCCTTCCCCGAGGCGCAGCTCGCAAAATATAGCGCACTCGGTCTGAATGAGAGCATCACCAAGACTAAGGGGCAGACTCTTTCCCGAGAGGACTGCATGTATCTCTTCTATAACCTCCTCAGTACCAAAAACAAGAGCGGCAGCTACTACGCGACGATTCTGGGATATACCGTCAACAGCTCTGGCGAGGTCGATTATTCTTCCCTTGTACTGGCAAACACGAATGGACCTTTCATCGCGGAGGATTCCTCTTGGAGCTCTTCCCTGCCCTTTACCACAGGTTCATCAACGGTTTATAGAAACGGCTCTGTCTCCAGTGTTTCAGCCATCTCCACCAATGATGTGTACTACTATAACACCGGAATGAAATCCATCTGGGTCTACAGTAACCGCGTGACCGGAGTGTATACTGCCGCTTCTCCCAGCACTGCGGCGCCCTCCTCCGTTACGGTGGCGGGCACGATTTATCGTGTAACAACGGCTTTCGCGAGCTATGCCCTTTCAGATGTAGGCTCCTACGGCATCGGCGATACTGTGACGCTCCTTCTCGGTATGAACGGCGACGTCGTTGGTGTCGCTGCCTCGACTGAGACAAGCTCCACCAAATAAGGTGTTGTGACCTCCATCGGTACCAGCACTTATATCGACAGCTCCGGTAGCACTTACTCGAGAACCGTAGCGACTGTCGCCTGCACAGATGGCAACACCACGGCTATTATGACCAGTCAATGAGCTCCGGCGGACGCATCCGCATCATCATCGCATACGCTAATTAACTTCTAATAAATAAATGTCCGATTTGCCACATACGCGGGCAAATCGGACATTTTGTTTTCTATTTATCCGTTATTAAAACCATTTTTTTCTCTTAAAAATTGCAATGCTCGAGATAACGACTGCAATGCTCAAAATAATAACAAATGGATAGCCATAGCGCCACTCGAATTCCGGCATTTTTAGATTCATGCCGTACCAGCCGACGATAAGTGTTAGCGGCAAGAAGATGGATGTGATAACCGTGAAGACCTTCATTATCTGGTTTTGCTCAATATCCACCTGTGCCTGATACGCCTCCCTGACCTGCGTAATATACTCACGAAGGTGCGTAACGGAGTTTAGCAGGTAATCCATCCGTTTGTCGAGAGATATAAACCTTTTCAAAAGCTCGTCGGAAAAGGCCTTGTTTGTGTTCTCGGTAAGGTCTTCTGTAATGAGCGCAAGCTGCTCGTAATAACGCTTCATTTTGAGCAGCTCGCGGCGCATGCCAATAATATTAGACGTGTCTTTGGAATTCGACCTAGTTTCCGTTATAAGACTGTCTTCAAGATCTGTGATTCTATCTTCCATTTTTTCAAGCTCATATACGTCGTTGGAGGTCAAGTCATTGAAAAACTGGAGAAGCTGGCTGTAATTATCCGTTTTTGCGTCGATGTCGCTCATAAGCTCAATGCACCGCCTGTTATCGGTGATAAAAACCAGCTCATCAGCCCCACAATAAATACAAACTCGCTCATCCCTCAGCGAAGGGTTCTTAATATCGCAGAAATGGAACGCTATCAAAAACGCCCCTTTGTCGTGTGCAAAGCATATGTGTCTGCAGGCAAGGAGGCGGGAATATATATCAGAGCTTACATACTCCAGCAGCTTTTCGATGTATTTGAGCTCAAGCATTTTGCGCATTATTACGCCTCCCTGACCGCTTTACGGTATTTACAATGTTTGTAAATCGGTGAACTTGTTTTTAATGATTATAGCACATATTGTCAAAATCAATCAAGCTGATTGTAATGTGCGTATTTTTCAGTCACGCGGCTTGTGTTTTTTCAGTTATGGTAATATAATCAGACCGAATAAGTATGATTCCCATTAGGGACCGGCTGCAAACAGGAGGAATTGAAATGATAGACATTGAAGAAACCATCAAGAATCTGAAATCCCGCGGCTTTGACGCAAGCTGTTTCGAAAGCGGCAAAGAGGCTGTCGACTACCTTGCTTCACAGCTCAAGGACGAAACCATCGGCTTTGGCGGCAGCATGACGCTTGAAACTCTGGGTCTTTATGACCGTCTGATTAATAACAACAAGGTCTTCTGGCATTGGAGAAACAAAACAGAAGAAACATACAAAGAAGCGGCGAATGCCAAAGTTTACATAACTAGCGCTAACGCCATCGCGCAGACGGGTGAGATAATCAACATAGACGGCTCTGGAAACAGAGTTGCAAGCACTTTGTACAGCAAAAATAAGGTTTACATAATTGTAGGTAAGAACAAGCTTGCCGATGATTACGACAAGGCACTCTGGCGAGCACGAAACATCGCCTCCCCTCTCAACGCGAGACGGCTGAACAAGAACACTCCGTGCGCCAAGGGCGAGCTAAAGTGTCACGACTGCAAAAGCGCAGACCGCATCTGCAAGGGTCTGGTTGTGCTCTGGAACAAAATGAGCGGAACTGAAAAGGTAGAGGTCATCATCATTAACGAGGAGCTTGGCTACTAAAACTAAGCTAAGTAACTCCAATTTTGTTGTTTAAACTTGAGATGAAAAAGCGGGTAGCCCTAGACAAATGTCGGTTGGGTTACCCGCTTATGTATTCACTTTTGAAAACAAGAACGTCTTTTGTTGTTTCAGGCTTTAAGCACGAACTTCTGATTATAAACGTCTATCGATTTCTGAATTGCCTCAATCGCGTCTTCACGGTGCTTGACTTCTTCGACGCTTGTAGGCTTACCCTCAAGCATTTTATAAACCGAAAAGAAATGCCTGATCTCCTCAAAAATGTGCTTGGGCAGTTCTTCGATGTCCCTATAGGAGTTGTACATCGGATCGGCAAAAGGAATTGCGATGATTTTTTCGTCAATCCTATTGTTGTCGATCATCTTTATCATACCGATCGGGTAGCATCTGACAGTTACCAGAGGGTCGATCGCCTCACTGCAGAAAACAAGGACGTCCAGCGGATCGTCATCATCCGCGTAAGTGCGCGGGATGAACCCGTAATTCGAGGGATAATGCGTTGAGGTATAAAGTACCCTGTCGAGTATTAAAAGCCCCGTCTGCTTATCAAGCTCATATTTTTTCTTGCTTCCCTTTTCAATCTCAATGACAGCAATAAAATCCTCGGGAGTAATCCTTTCCGGACCAATGTCATGCCAGATGTTGCTCATTTAATTCTCCTGTCTGTTTTCGGTTAAGTGTTCCCTATCGCAATACTCTCAATAATATCCGCAACATTCTCGCAGGTATCGCAGCACTTCTCAAAAAACTCATATATTTCACGCCATGCAATGGTTTCGAAGGGATCCGTCGAGGTGGTGTGAAGGTTTCTCATGCATTCAACATACATATCGTCACCAAGCTCCTCAAGACGGTTAATCTCAATAATGAGCTCATTAAGCTTTTTGGACTTTTTGAAGTGCGGGAACTCCTCAAGCATTTCCTTCATCGCGTCGCAGCACTGAATGACGATGTCTACGAACTCGATGCTGTCCTTACGAATAGAGGTCACATTGTTGATATAGATGCGTATGAGAATATCCTCTATGCAATCGGTAACATCATCAATAAGCTGACTGAGCTTCAGAATGTCTTCTCTTTCGAGCGGTGTGATGAAGGCGCGGACGAGGACATTCGTCATCTCATGCCTTTTATTGTCACCCTTATGCTCAATTTCATGGAGCTTGACCTTGTTTTCGGGAAGCGTTTCGACGCTGAAATTGCAAAGAATGTCCTTCAGCATATTCGCGGCTTCACAGGAAACTTCTGCGCTTTCAACAAAATTTCTGTAATAGAAATCATTATTTTTTGACATAACAATAAACCTTCCTAATCCAAATTATACTATGTTTTAAATGAAAGATGAGTGTTATAGAGCGATCGCTTGATACAGCTTGACCATTAGAAATCCTATAATACCACACCCGGGGAAAGTCAATATCCACGTCAGCACCATGTCCTTTACAACGGAGAAGTTGACAGCGGAAAGGCGCTTCGTCGCGCCGACACCCATAACGGCCGTAGTCTTCGTGTGGGTCGTCGAGACCGGAATACCGTAAAGGGACGACAGGAGCAGACAAAATGCTCCCGCAATATCTGCGGAAAAACCTTGATAAACTTCGAGCTTGACCATATCCATGCCGACCGCCTTGATGATCTTGTAGCCGCCGATGGAAGTGCCGATGCCCATGACAACTGAGCACATAATCATCATCCAGACTGGAGGAATTACATTGCCTGTTGTATCCTGACCGTTAACAAGAAACATACCGAGTATCATAACGCCCATGAATTTCTGACCATCCTGCGCGCCGTGCATGAAAGCCATCGCACCGCCGCCGAAAATCTGTGCACCCTTGAAAAAACCCGTGGTCTTACGCCTGTCCCTGTTCCGGCAAATAAAAGCCGTAAGCTTTGCGAAAACGAAGCCTGTGCCAAAGCCGAGGAACGTGGACAAAACGAGACCATAGATGACCTTCATCCATTCGTGTCCGTTGATGCCGGAAAACCCGCCCTGTAGCGCGATTGCCGCACCTGAGAGTCCTGCAATCAGAGCGTGGCTTTCGCTTGTTGGTATTCCAAAGTACCATGCGGCGACCGCCCAGATGATGATTGCGAAAAGTGCAGCGCAAAGCGCGGCAGTAGCCTGGGTAGTATCGCCGTTGAAGTTGACCATATTTTTGATGGTCATGGCTACCGTTGCGTTGACGAGTGTCATCGCAAAGGTACCGAGAAAGTTAAATACCGCAGCCATGAGAACCGCTGCTTTGGGCGGCATCGCGCGGGTTGCAACGCAAGTTGCAATCGCGTTTGGCGCATCTGTCCAGCCATTGACAAAAATAACACCAAGTGTTAGCAGCACCGTAATTAGAAGAATCGGATTTGCCGTCACTTGGTTTATGAATCCCACGAAGCTTATATCCAAAGTTTAACCACATCCTCTGAGTTTCTCTAAAGTGAAGGGCATGAGCTCTATAAATCTTTTGCTCAAGTAATGATCCCTGCGTTATTATAATATATCCGCCTTACAAAGAGCAATAGATTTCTTTTACAAATATTTTACCCTTTGAAGATAGTGAAAGCACAATCCTGCTAATGAATTTTCAGATTTTATGGAAAAAGCGCTTGAATACGGAGCTATTTGCTTTCTCCGTCATTATTACGGTTATCTATGAATCTTCTTTTCAGATAGATATAGAACACGATAGCCGCGGCAAGCAGAAGAATAACTATAGCAATAGTCGAATACCAGCCGATATACTTAAGACTTGTTTCCCACGCGCCTCCCGCGAACACTCCGACAAAGACAAGAACTGTGTTCCAAATGGTGGTGCCCAATATTGTCAGTGCAAAAAAAGGAACCAGCTTCATTTTTGACATTCCCGCCGGAATGGATATGAGGCTGCGTACGACCGGAATGCATCTGCAAATAAGTACGGCTTTTTTCTCATATCGCTTGAACCACGCTTCCGCCCTCGTTACGTCGTCGGGTTTGAGGTGCATCGCCCTTCCGAATTTTCCAGAAAAAATCCTCTTGATTCTTTCCCTGCTGAGTATGCTTCCAAGCATATAGAGGAGACCCGCTCCAAGAGTAGCTCCTAGCGTTGCGAATAAAATCACGAGAGGGATGCTCATTTCAGACTGCGTGGTAAGGAAGCCGCCAAAAACCAAAACGATCTCCGAAGGTATCGGAGGAAAAATATTCTCTATCAATATCAGCAGCATAATGCCGATATAGCCATAGTCATTTATTAATGTGATAAGCGTGCTACTCATTTCGGACTTTGCTCCTTGTCGAGGTGGATTTACGTTCAGATTTCCATTATTTTATCATAACATCCCCCAAATGCATACCTTTAAGCGAAAGTTAATTGTTTATTTACAAATATAAGCCTTTTACTTAAAAAATAACTTTGATTATAAAAATTGTTAAGGAAGTCAAATCTAACAAAAAACGGGGCCGCGAAAATCCGCGGTCCCGTATTGTTCCACTTGAGTTATGAGGTTAAAATCACCTATCAAAGAATCTCGAGAGGAACTCCTGAGTTTCCTGTTTTTCGGGGTTCCCGAAAATCTGCCCCGGTGGTCCTTCTTCACATATGACGCCGTCCTTCATAAAAACGACCCTGTTTGAAACGTCGCGCGCAAAAGCCATTTCATGCGTCACGACTATCATCGTTAACCCATCCCTGACAAGCGTTTTGATAACGTCCAGAACTTCTCCAACCATCTGAGGGTCGAGCGCTGAAGTCGGCTCATCAAACAGGAGCGCTTCGGGTTCCATCGAGAGCGCTCTCGCAATTGCAACACGCTGCTTCTGTCCGCCGGAAATCTGGCGGGGCTTCGCGTTGATATAGGGTGCCATGCCAACCTTGTCCAGATATTCCTTTGCGGTTTTCTCGGCGGTGATGCGGTCCCTGTGCAGAACCTTGCGCTGGCCTATCATGCAGTTTTCGAGAACCGTGAGATTTGCGAAAAGGTTGAAGCTCTGGAACACCATGCCGACCTTTGCGCGGTATGCGGGGATGCTGAAGCCCTTGGAGCTTATGTCCGTTCCATGATAAAGAATCTGTCCCGATGTAGGAATTTCAAGCAAATTTGTGCAGCGCAGCAGCGTCGATTTTCCCGAGCCGGAAGCGCCGATTATACTCGTCACATCGCCCGTACGAACAGAGAAGTCGATATCGCGCAGGACAACGTTTTCTCCGAAGGTCTTGCCCAGATGACTTACTTCCAGAATTGATTCATTCATCGTTCAACGCCCCCTCTCGTTTTTATCGAGATTGAGATTCCCGATGCCACTGACATTTTTACCTTTACGAAAGCGCACCATGCCGCTAGTGTGCGCAAGTGTATCAGAAGTTGCTAAATCGAAGCTGTCGCTTCCATCCATTTTTTTCTCCCACCAGCGAAGAAGGAAGGAGCTGACAAGTGTCATGAGAAGATAACCTATCATTTCAATCGTCGCGGAGGGGAAATACATGAAAGTTCGGCCTGCAACCGCTTTATGCACGGCGAAGAACTCTGTGAAGCCGATGATAAACATTATCGCTGTATCTTTGAGATTGATAATAAAGTTATTGCCTATCTGGGGCATGATGTTGCGGAGCGCTTGCGGCAGAATTACATATAGCATTGTCTGGAAATGCGTCATGCCGATGGCCTTCGCGCCTTCAGTTTGCCCGGGGTCAATCGAGAGAATTCCACCGCGGACAGATTCGGCCATATAGGCGCCCGTATTGATTGAAACAACCGTAAACGCCGCGAGCCATACACTGTCAAAGCGCAGACCGTTATTTGAAAAATACGGCAAACCGTAGAAGATGAAAACGGCCTGAAGTATCATCGGCGTTCCGCGAAACACCTCGACATAGATTCTGATAAGGACTCTCAGCAGCCCAACCAAAAAACGCTTTATTATATTGTCGGTCTTTGCACAGGGTATCGTCTGGAGTATGCCGCAAAGAAAGCCAATCAAGCAGCCTACCAAAGTACAGATAACGGCGAGTGAAATCGTGCTCCACATGCCGTTGAGATAAGCAGCGTAATTTCCGGCCCACAGTCTGGCTACGTCGCTGCCGAGCTCCGCCAGTTTATCCATTTCGGCTCATGCTCCCTTCTAATCAAGGCAAGGCGAGCCGAAATCGGCACGCCTTCACCTTGTGTGTATTTATTTTATGGAGAATCCCTCTCCAAAAAATTAGTTCTTTGGCTGAGCAGCAATGGCCTGGGCCATCAAAGCGTTGAAGTCGTCCTTGGTCATATTTCCGAGAACCTTATCGAGCGCATCCTTAAGAACAGAGTTGCCCTTCAGGACGGAAATTCCGATGTTTACGTCGCTGTCTGAAACCTCAAAGTCATCACTGCCGCCGGCAAAGTTCAATATGGTCATGTCGGGATAGGCAGCAACCGCGCCCTGTGCGGTGGGCATATCGGTGCAGACGAAGTCTACCGCGCCGGTTTCAAGAGCCATAAGCATTGCGGGAGCATCCTCAGCGGCGGTCTTTACATCGGCGCCGTTTATCTGGGGCAGGCAGGTGTCATACCAGATTGTGCCGAGCTGGCTTGTGCAGCTGCCGCCGGAAAGCTCAGAAATGCCCTTTGCGGAAGCGAATTTGCTGTCCTTGAGTGTCAGGCATACTATCGTCGCATAAAGATACGGGCCTGCGAAATCGACCTGCTCCATGCGCTCCGGTGTCATGGACTGACCTGCAATAACAGCGTCAACCTGTCCTGTCTGGACAGCAGGAATAAGTGAATCCCACGCGAGACGAACGATTTCGAGTGTCCAGCCATTTGCCTCGCAGAGCTTCTTGGCCATCATAACATCGTAGCCGTTGGCAAACTCGCTGGAATCCTTGATTGCAACTGCGCCATTTGAATCGTCGGACTGAGTCCAGTTGTAGGGAGCGTAAGCGCATTCCATGGCGACTGTAAGTACGCCATCCTCAACGCCCGAAGGGACTTTTGCCGTCGTGCCTCCGCAGGCGCAAAGACTGACCAGCATTGTGAGTGCTAGCAAGAGTGCTGATATCTTTTTCATAATTACTTTCCTTCCTCATCTTGTGTTTTTTACGTTAAAAAACCGCGAATCTTTCATAACTGAAAAACTCACGGCCATACATAAACTGCTTTTAATAATGTATGCGAAGCGGGTGTTAGCTCGCTTCTAACCAATGACAGCTCTCCACTTTACGTGACAGTCTGCGACATATTCTCCCGCAACCCAGCATCATCCTCACATCATCGTGCGTCCGATACTTCGGCGATGGCCCCTTTCACCCTCAGCTTTCGCCTCCGGCTACTGATGACAACCGCGCCTCAATCATTAGATATTTAATTACTGTTAGTTTAACACAGAAAACGCTATTGTCAAGTAACGCAGGGAATAATATCTACCTTGTTGCATTTGCAAATGCTTTGGAATATAATTACTTTTATCAAAGAAGCACAAAAAGTCTGTTATGGAGGAACACTTCTATGATTACCGCCGATATACTTATTGCTACTCCAAAAGACGAGCTTTCTTCTCTATCAAAGGAGCTCGATTCCGACGATGTGGAGCTTCTGATCGAATGGCTTTCAGTTAAGGAAGACAAGCTCCGTTATCCAAGCCTTCTTGTTCTGCAAATGAGGTCGAAGGATTCGGACTGCCTATATAAATATTGGCCTGTGTTTAGAGAAAAGCTCAAAAGCGACAATTCTTATCAGCGGAGCATCGGACTCATGATGATCGCCGCGAATGTGAGATGGGATTCCTCTGGCAACTTCGAAGAAGACTATGACGCGTTTTGCGCTCTATTAAACGACGAAAAGCCGATTACAGTCAGACAATGCGTTGCGTCTTTTGCAGAAATAGTCCCCTTTAAGCCCAATTTGAACAGTAAAATTGCCGAGACGCTGATGAGTATCAATATTGCGGGAATCAGGGATACTATGCAAAAATCTGTTCTGCTCGATATAACAAACATTCTTCTCCTAATTAGAAAAGCCCATACATCAGACGCAATTGAAAAATACATCACTGACGCGCTCACAGGCGGCATACTCGACAGCAAATCAAAAAAAGCCATACAGGCGGCGCTTTGACATGAACTATATTCCAGCAAAAACAATAGTCTCCGGCTATGCCGAGCAGAACGCATGGTTCGGCTGCAATTACAATATGAATATTTACAAGGGCTGCTGCCACGGCTGCATCTACTGCGACAGCCGCAGCGAATGCTACGGCGTTGAAAACTTCGACGAGGTGCGCGCAAAGGAAAACGCTCTTGAAACCATTGGGCGCGAGCTGCGCTCGAAGCGGAGAACAGGCGTTATCGGTACAGGTGCTATGAGCGATCCCTATAATCCGTTCGAAAAGGAACTGGAGCTTACAAGAGACGCCCTCGAACTGATTGACCGCTTCGGATACGGTGTTGCAATAGCGACTAAGAGCGATCTTATCGTTCGGGACATCGATATTTTAAAGGAAATTGCAAAGCACTCCCCTGTGCTTATAAAAATCACCGTCACGACCGCCGACGATGAGCTTTGCCAGAAGGTCGAGCCTCGAGCGCCAATCTCATCCGAACGATTCAAGGCAATTGAAAGGCTTTCCGATTCGGGACTGTTCGCGGGCGTTCTGCTGATGCCGGTTCTGCCGTTTATTGAGGATACGGAGGAGAACATTGCCGCAATAGTCGAGCGTGCACATCAAAGCGGTGCGAGGTTTATCTATCCCGCCTTTGGCGTGACTATGCGGCAAAATCAGAGAGATTGGTTTTATAACAAGCTCGACGAGCTTTTTCCTTCGGTTAAGGAGAAATACATCAAGGCTTTCGGCAATTCCTATGAGTGTCGGTGTCCAAATCACAAGGAGCTCCGGGAGCTTTTCCGCCGCAAATGCGAAGAATATGGAATCATTTACAGAATGAGTGAAATCATCAGCGCATATAAGAGTGGCTACAGTAACAATCAGCTTTCTTTGTTTTAAGTTCACTTAGGAGTTTAGCATTATGAAATATTGCGTTAATTTTAAAAAGCTTTCAATGGACGAGTACAGAAAAATTCTCTCACAGCAAGACCTTCTTCCCAGCAGAAAAATACTCGCGCAAAATGTAGACTCCGCTTTCTCATCAATAAAGGACGCAGAAATTAAGAATCTTGGCGAATTGCTCAAAGCCTTGAATACTGCGGCGAAACTAAGTTCTTTTTCAAACAGAACAGGCCTATCCGAGGAGTATTTAGTGATTTTGAGGCGAGAAGCGGGTTCCCTGGAGCCAAGGTCTGTCGCTCTGAGAGACTTCCCTTTTATGAACGGTGAAACTCACGATATTTTGTTCCGCTCAAACATAAAGACTTCCAAGGACTTCTATGAACTTTTCGATACAGTTGAGGACGTTTCAAGGATAGCACGCGAAAAATCCATCTCTAAGGACTGCGTATATGAACTGTTTTGTCTTTGCTCTCTTGTCAGGATAAACGGAATTGGGGCTGCCGCTGCCAAGTGCTTTTTTGATGCGGGCTTCAGGTCGGTATCCGAGGTTGCCGAGGCAAACCCTTTTGATATGCTCAAAAGAATTTCCGAAGCCAACGCGGATAACCGTTATTACAAGGCTAAGCTCGGAGAAAAGGATATGCAGTTTTGTATCAACTACGCGAAAATATTATTACGGATTTCAGATTGACGGAAAATTCATAAGCCAACAAAGTGGGTGATTGACAATGGACAGTATCAACATCGTTTATTTTTCGGGCACCGGCGGAACGGAAAAAGCGGCAAAGGGATTTGAGTCTTCCTTCAAAGAAGCGGGTTTTTCGGTGGCACTGTTTAGAATGAAGGAAATCCCTGAAGACTATGCCTTTGAAAAAGCGTCTCTTTTACTGCTCTATCCCGTATATGCCCTCAACGCACCGCAAAAGGTGCATGAGTGGATTAAATGCCTTGACCGAGTAAGCTGCGTTCAGACAGCCGTCGTTACAATTTCGGGAGGCGGAGAAATTTGCCCTAACACGGCGAGCAGAGTGAGTGTAATAAAAAAGCTTGAGAAAAAAGGCTTTATTGTTACATATGAGCAGATGCTAGTTATGCCCAGCAACTTCGGCGTTACGGCGGGTGAAGTTCTTTCGCGTCTTCTGCTGGAGGTTCTTCCGAAAAAAGTTCAAACCATTACGAACGACATAGCCATCGGAATTTCACGAAGAACTAAGCCGCTAATTATTGACCGCCTAATATCTCTTATCGCAAGAATTGAGCACATTGGCGCGCACCGCTTCGGGAAAAATATAAAAGTGAGTGATGCCTGCACCGGCTGTGGCTGGTGCTGTGAGCACTGTCCCTCTGGAAATATAGCAATGGAAAATGGAAAGCCTGTTTTTGGAAATGGGTGCAATTTCTGTCTGGGCTGTATTTATGGCTGCCCCTGCAAGGCCCTTGATGCCGGAATGGGAAAATCTCTTGTTTTCAAGGATGGCTTTGACCTTAAAAGGCTCGAAAAGATACCGCCGCTTGAAGATGCTGACATTGAAGCACTTGCAAAGGGCTACGCGTGGAGCGGTGTCAAGAAGTATCTTATTGATTAAGCTGTTTCGAAAACCGCAAATATAAACTAGAGGGATGTCCGGCCGAGCGCCGGACATCCCTTTTTAGCTTGCTTATTCTAAAATCCAAGATAAAACATATAGAAACCAATAAGCAAAATCAAAGCTCCCATTGCATATTTGAGCTTAGCGCTCAATTTCCCATATCTTTCACTGGATGACAGCTTCTTAACAAAACCTATCGATGTTCCCACGATGACCGCCAGAACGCCGTGTCCCATCGAATAAAACAGGAGCAGAACAATTCCCCATAAAACACTCCCCTTCCCTGCGACTATCGCGAGCAGCGCGATAAGAACAGGGGTGGAGCAGGGAGATGAGAAAATACCGCCTAGTATTCCGGCAATGAAAGCTCCCGCGTACCCCTTCTTCTTGTTCTTTGAAACAAGATAGCTTGAAGGTATTATTTCGAATATTTCCCAGGTCTGCAGGGCCATGAACACCATCAGCACGCCCAGAATGATATACCACCAGGAGGATGCGGAGCCTAAAAGCTTTCCCGCCGCGGAGGCTATCACTCCCAAGACCGAAAAGGTTACTGCCGCACCTGCCGCAAAGGTCAGCGAGAGGCGAAAAGCCGCTTTCGGATCACGCTGATCCGTTCCGCCGACATATCCGATGATGAGCGGTATGCTGGAAAGCGAGCAGGGCAAAAACGACGCGATGAGACCAGCTAAAAATGCCAGCAATGGCGCGAGCCACCAATTTGCCGTTATCTGTGCCGTTAGGCTTTCGAGCAGCGCCGTCATTGGCTTACCCCCATATCCACAAGAATAGCGCGAAGCTGGTCCTCGGTCAGCCCACCCTCATGGACAGTAAATACCGTTTTTCCGCTGACCTTGTCTGTATAAGTTTTAAATTCAACCCCCATGTCTTTACTAGGTACATAGGGTGTGCCGTCAGAATTTATGAACACTTGCGTAGGTATGAATGTTACAGGAAACTCTCTTGCTATTTCTGGGTAATCGTCGGTGTCGACATACTTGATTATTGCTTTACCGAGCATTTCCTCATGCATCGCATCAAGTATCGGCGCAAACTCCTTGCAGGGCCCGCACCAGCCCGCCCCGAAATCAACAATTATCGGCAGACCATAACTTGTCAGCTTATCCATATCCATTGATTGAGCGTCGAGCGCAAAATCCGTTTCTTCTTCAGCCGTCAGAGTGGAAGAGTCGCTTTCGACCGGTCTGACCGGTTCCCCTTTGCTCTCTCCGATGTTCTTGAAAGCCCATATACCTACAATGAAGAGCACAATCAGGACAGGCGCTGCTATTCGAAGCATTTTTCTTTTATCCATATATAAACCTCCAAAAAAGTTTTGATACACATTTTGGTATTATTTTAAAGTATATGCAGGTTACAGAACAAAGTCAATTGACTAAGTCACACATCGCTTCTAAACGATAAGAAGTCCGGTACATTGTACCGGACTTCTTAATTATAACAGCACCAAACGGCGCAGGCTTTATTCTTTGCAATCTGTTTTCTGATCGAGCTTTTCGGTTCTTTCGAGCGAAGCCTTTACCAGTCCCAAAAACAGAGGGTGTGCCCTGTTGGGGCGGCTTTTGAATTCGGGGTGGTACTGGCAGCCGACGAAGAAATCATTTTGCGGAAGTTCGATGGTTTCAACTATTCTCTTGTCGGGAGAGGTACCGCCGATGACCATGCCCTTTTCTATCATTAGCTCTCTGTAATCGTTGCTGAATTCATAACGGTGGCGGTGTCTCTCATGAATCAGCTCCGAGCTATAGCACTTGCTCAGCGTGGTACCGGAAACAATCTGGCAGGGATAGGTGCCAAGGCGCATCGTGCCGCCCTTGTCCATCTGGTCGTTCTGGTCGGGCATGAAGTCGATGACCTTATAGGGCGTTTCGCTGTCAAACTCGCCGGAATTCGCGTCCTTTAGTCCGCAGATATTACGCGCGAACTCGATGACTGCAATCTGCATGCCGAGGCAGATGCCCAGATAAGGGATATTATTCTCGCGAGCATATTTAGCGGCGCTGATTTTGCCTTCGATACCTCTGCCGCCGAAACCGCCGGGAACAAGTATGCCATTAACATCGGCGAAGGTTGTAGCGCAGTTTTCATCGGTGACCGTCTCGCTGTCGACCCACTTAATTTTGACATGGGTCTGCTGCTCATATCCGGCGTGACGAAGTGCCTCCGCAACGGAGAGATAGGCGTCGTGCAGGCGGACGTATTTGCCAACGATCGCAATCGTTATTTCCCTGCTGCGGCTCTTGATACGGTCGATCATCTCTCTCCACTCCTTCATATCGGGAGGAGACGTTTTGAGGTTCAGTTCGCGGCAGACGATGTCCGAAAAGTTGCTCTTTTCGAGCATCAACGGCGCTTCATAAAGAATTGGTATCGTAACGTTTTCTATGACGCAGTCGGACTTCACGTTGCAGAACATGGCAATCTTGCGAAAAATATCCTCTTCCAGAGGCTGGTCGCAGCGAAGCACAATAATGTCGGGATTTATGCCCATACCCCGAAGCTCCTTGACGGAGTGCTGGGTCGGCTTTGATTTATGCTCGTCCGAACCGCGCAAGAAAGGAACGAGGGTAACATGGATAAAGAGAGCGTTTTCACGTCCCTCTTTAAGAGCTATCTGGCGTATGGCTTCAAGGAAGGGCTGGCTCTCGATGTCGCCAGTTGTGCCACCGACTTCGGTGATGACGACATCCGCATTAGTCTTCTTGCCTACGCTGTATATAAAGTCAATAATTTCGTTGGTGATATGGGGGATGACCTGGACTGTCTCGCCCAGAAATTCTCCCCTGCGTTCTTTATTAAGTACGTTCCAGTAAACCTTGCCTGTCGTGAGATTCGAATACTTGTTCAAATCCTCGTCGATGAAGCGTTCATAGTGACCGAGATCGAGGTCGGTCTCCGCGCCATCTTCAGTGACATAGACTTCTCCGTGTTGATAAGGACTCATGGTTCCGGGGTCAACGTTGATATAGGGGTCGAGCTTCTGTGCCGCGACCTTAAGCCCTCTTGCTTTGAGGAGTCTCCCCAAAGACGCGGCAGTAATCCCTTTGCCCAGACCTGAGACTACGCCGCCGGTTACAAAAATGTACTTACTCATACTATCTCCCTTTTTAAATCAAGACGGGCGGCCCCTCTAGCCGCCATCTTTGTATTTTAAAGAAGTCTGTAGACTGACCTCTTATTTTCCATAAGTTTTCAGGATATTGACAGCGATTTCACCCTTCGGCATTCGCAAATCCATAGCCTGTTTTTCGATATAATGGTGAGCCTGCTCCTCTGTCATCCCAAGCGATTCGATGAGCGCCCATTTTGCCCTGTTGACAATGCGCATCTCGCTCATTTTTGCCGAGAGACTCTTGTTTTTCTTTTCCATTACGCGAAGTCTCGCGCGCGTAGCAAATGCAAGAGTCATGGCGGTATATAGAGTAGTGCGGTTTAAAGGTTTCGATAAGGTCATGACGCCATAGCCTTCAACCTTGCTTGATACCTCTCCGTAAATATCGCTGGACGCAAGCAAAAGAACCGCCGAAGAACTGTCCTGAACTAAATCCAGTGCGAAGTCCGAACCGAATTCATCTGTCAGCGGAGCATTTATAACTATTATATCATATTCCGCGGAAATCAGCACGCGTTTGGCCTCGTTGCAGCTTGACGCGGAAACAATCGGATTGAATGTGCCGGAGGGTAATAGCTCATTGAAAAGGTCAGTTATCTTCTGTGAAGCAGATACCACCAGCACGCTTGATTGCGCTCTGTCGCTTAACATTTTAGCCTCCCCCTTCATTCAGATTTTGCTTTTTTATCTCCCGCTGGAAGCAAACTCTTCGATAATCTGAGGGGGCAGGTGCTTTTTAATAAATTCGCTGCTTTTTGCGGCGCTTGCCGCTTTCGCAAAGGAGTCAGGCAGCTTTTTATAGCCCAAAAGCTTCTCTTCGCTCGCGGTGAAAAAGTTAAAATCGGCAGAGGGGGGAGGAGTAAGTGAGCGTTCAATGCCGTCGAGTCCGGCATAGATTAAAAGCGCATAGGCGAGATAGGGGTTCGCGTGAGCGTCCGGTGAGCGAAGCTCGATGCGGCGCTCTTTCCTCACGCGGATGAGCTGCGAGAGGTTATGCGGTGACCAGCTTATATATTGCGGAGCCTTGTGGCTTCCAAGGCGCAGATAAGACTGAGCCGTAGGATTTAGAAAAAGCGTCATATCGGAAACATGCTCGAGTATGCCCGCCATGAAGGAATCAAAGTATTCGCCGCCCTTTGCCATACTGGGCGAGACGTTTATATGCATCCCGCAGCCGGAGGCGTTTGCGATGGGCTTTGGATCGAAAAGAGCTGTGAGTCCGTTTCTTGACGCGACAGTTCTAACAACGGTTTTGAAGGTTATTGAATTATCTGCCGCCGAAACAGGATCGCTGTAACGGAAGTCAATCTCGTTTTGTCCCGGGCCTTCCTCATGGTGGGAGGATTCCGGAGACATGCCCATTTCCTCTAAGGTAAGACAAATCTCGCGGCGGACATTTTCGCCTAGGTCGTCCGGTGCGATGTCCATGTAGCCGGCCGAGTCCATTGGCACACTTGTCGGTAGTCCGTTTTCGTCGTTTTTGAAGAGATAGAACTCATATTCCGAGCCAAAATAACAGCTGAGACCTTTTTTTGCTGCTTCCGCAACAGCTTTTTTTAGCAGTACGCGGGGGTACAGCTCAAAGTCGTCCCCGTTTGTCAGCTTAATGTCACAGAATATGCGCACAACTTTTCCGTGCGACGGACGCCATGGAAGAAGAGAAAGCGTCATCAAATCAGGAAACAGATAAATATCCGAATGGCTCTCCTCGCTGAAGCCGGCGATTGCGGCGGCATCGACTGATATCCCATTGCGAAACGCGTTTTCTAGCTCTGACGCGAGAATCGACACGTTTTTCGGTGTGCCAAATACATCACAAAATGCGAGGCGGACGAATTTTACGTCCTCCTCTTTCACATAATCAAGAACTTCATCAATAGAGTATAACATATAATTTTGCCTCCGTCTAGTTCTGAACGTAAAGCTGTTTATAAGGATTTGAAGAATTTGGCGAGAGAACCTGGAAATTCTTATTATATACATCAGCTTCGGGGATTCCGAAGCACTTGCAAAACTCCTTGATAAATGGGGCTATCTGGGCTATATCATCGTCTGACGCAGTAGTTACACAAATCTGCGGAGTGATCTTTGCGTTGAGCTCATTCGTGCGAATAAAAATTTTACCGCCGTGCATTCCGGTCGCACAGAAGCTGTCCAGCACGTCCTTGTCGTCATATCCAAGCCCGAGAGCGATAATAACCCCGCCCGCCTGATACTCGCCGAGGAAGCTGCCGCATTTACCGCCAATGACTAAAACCGGCACCTTTTCCTTATAGGATTTCATGTGGATACCGGCCCTGTAGCCGACGTCTCCGCGGACGAAAATTTTGCCGCCGCGCATCGCGTAACCAACCGCGTCTCCGCAGCTGCCGTTGATGATGATTTTCCCGTCATTCATCGTGTCGCCGGTCGCGTCCTGCACATTACCGCGGACTATGATTTCGGCCCCGTCAAGATAGGCGCCCAGAGCGTTTCCGGGGATTCCGTTAATTGTGAGGGTCTTGTTCGAGGCTCCCGCCGCAATGAAACGCTGACCGCAGCAATTATCGAGAGTAATGTCGCCCTCAAGAGCGGCAATTTCTCTGTTCAGTATATCATATTTTTTGCCTGTGCAATCAATTTTCATAAGATTTTCCCCCTAATTTTTCGTCTCGGAAGCTGCGCCCGAAAGCAATGAGAGAAGGCTCTTTGCATACGGAGGCAAAATCAATTCCGGAAAGGGGCGTTTTTTCTCTGACAAGCGAGGTGTAGATACCTGCTTTATCAACGTCGCCGATAAGGATGAATCCCTTCAGAGCGTCGTCTGCATAAAATAGCTTCTTATAGTTCTCCTTGTCCTGCATCTCGAAGGCTTCGCCCTCGTAGCTGCCTGCGGTTATTATGTGCAGCCCGAAGAAACCGATGGCGTTCATCGGCATCGCCTTCTGAGGCTTCGGAGTACCTCCCGACATTGCAGTTCCGGCGTTAAAGCCGCCGATATATGCATTCGGAAGGATAGCGAGAATTCGCTTCAAGCCGCAGCTGAGGTCGCAGCTCACAACGCAGTCTCCCGCGGCGAAAACGTCCGGTATCGTCGTCTGCATATTCTCGTCGACGAGAATTCCTCTGTCGACTTCTCCGCCCGCATCCTTTACAAGGCCTACGTTCGGTCTTACGCCGACGGCGGTTACGAGGATATCAAATTCCAGCGTTTCCCCGCTTGTCAGCTCCGCCTTGTTTGCGCTGAAGCTCTTTGCCGAAACGCCGAGACGAAAATCGATACCCTGCTTTTCAATATGAGTCTGCACTATTTTGGCACCTTCGTCGTCGAGTATGCTTGAAAGTATTCTCGGTGCAAGATCGATGACCGTAATTTTTCCGACACGTGCGAGGATGCCCTCCGCGCATTTTAATCCGATTAGTCCCGCTCCGACGATGAGCACGCGAGCCTCGGGATAAAGCGCCTTTTCTAGCGAATCCGCATCGTCAAGCGACATGAAGCTGAAGCGTTTTGATACTGTATCTAGCCCCTCCATGGGCGGAACGAAGGGCGAGGAGCCTGTTGCAACCAGCAGTTTGTCATAAGGAATTTTCTCTCCGTCGTCGAGCAGGGCGGCTTTTTTGTCCTTATCGAGCTTTATGACGGTTTTTCCGAAAAGGGTCCTGCAGTTAAAATCCTCATAGAAGCTGTCGGTCCTGTATTTCATGCGCTCCCTGTCCGTCTTGCCCTGAAGCAGATATGAGATGAGCGGCCTTGAATATGTGTGGTGCCCCTCATTGCTGATAACCATTATATCGCCGTCCTTGTCGAGCGCACGGATGCCCTCAATCGCGCCTACTGCGGCTGCAGAATTTCCTATAATTACGTATTTCATCTGCTTCACCTCTCTTCAAAGACGATGGCGTTGTTGGGACAGCCCAGCACGCACTTTGGAGTTCCGCCGTTCGTGGTGCACAACTCGCATTTCTGCATGACGCCCTGCTCGGTCGGCGTGACGCAGCCGTAGGGGCAGCTAAGTACACAGGTGTAGCAGCCAACGCATTTGTTCCTGTCAATCGTTATCACGCCGCCAACCTTTGTCAGCGCACCCGTTATGCAGTTCGTGACGCAGAATGGCTCGTCACAGTGGCGGCAGGACACAGCAAAGCACACCTTGCCGTCATCCTCAACTCTGATATTGGGGCGAATTTTAATATTCATGAGCGCGGAGGCCATGTCTTTTTTGCCGGTGTTTGCAAAGGCGCAGTTATATTCGCAGAGGTGACAGCCGAGACACCACTGCTCGTTTACGTAAACTCTCTTCATGTTGTCACTCCCCTGCGTGAGCTATCCCGAGGACGGAAAGCTCTTTTTCATTCAGACCCACACCGCGGAGCATCAGTCTGTTGCCGCGGAGGGCTTCTATGGAGTTGATGCCCATTCCGCCCATCAATTCTTTGATCTCGTGATCCCACGCAGTTAGAAGGTTTACAAGTCTCGGATAGGCTATATCGGGATTGAGTCTCTTCACGAGCTCCGGTCTCTGAGTCGCGATGCCCCAGTTGCATTTGCCCGTCTGGCAGGTGCGGCAAAGGTGGCAGCCCATTGCGAGAAGCGCCGATGTTGCGATATAGCAGGCATCCGCGCCCAGCGCAACGGCCTTGACGACGTCGGAGCTGCTTCTGATGCTTCCGCCGACGACTAAGGAAACGTTATTTCTTATACCTTCGTCGCGCAGCCGCTGATCAACGCATGCTAGAGCAAGCTCTATTGGGATGCCAACGTTGTCACGAATACGTGTGGGCGCGGCGCCTGTGCCTCCGCGAAAACCGTCGATCGCAATGATGTCCGCACCGCTTCTTGCAATACCGGAAGCTATAGCCGCGATGTTATGGACGGCGGCGACCTTTACAATTACGGGCTTTGTATAGTTCGTTGCTTCCTTGAGCGAATAGACTAGCTGGCGCAAATCCTCGATTGAATAAATGTCGTGGTGAGGGGCAGGAGAAATCGCGTCCGAGCCCTCCGGTATCATTCTTGTGCGGGAAACCTCGCCGACGATTTTGGTGCCGGGCAGATGCCCGCCGATGCCGGGCTTCGCGCCCTGTCCCATTTTAATTTCAATTGCGGAGCCCGCTTCCAGATAGCCCTTATGCACGCCGAAGCGGCCGGAGGCAACCTGAACTATCGTGTTTTTACCATATTGATAGAAGTCCTCGTGCAGACCGCCCTCACCCGTGTTGTAATAGGTTCCGAGTTCAGTTGCCGCCAGCGCAAGGCTCTTGTGAGCGTTGTAGCTGATAGAGCCGAAGCTCATAGCCGAAAACATAACGGGAAGCTTAAGCTCAAGCTGGGGACCCATATCGATTTTCATGGTGCCGTCAGGGTTCCGCTCGATTAGATCCGGCTTTTTACCGAGATAGACCTTTGTCTCCATCGGCTCGCGCAGCGGGTCGATGGAAGGATTCGTGACCTGCGAGGCATTTATCAATATATGGTCCCAGTAAACGGGCAGGGGCTCCGGATTTCCCATTGAGGATAGCAGAACAGCGCCGCTGTCCGCCTGACGGTAAACTTCCTTTATTATCTGCTCACGCCAATTGGCGTTTTTCCGGAAGACCTGCTCAGTTTCGCGAATCTTGAGTGCGCGGGTCGGGCAAAGCATGACGCAGCGCTGGCAGTCGACGCATTTATCTTCGTCAGCGAGCATCAGGTTGAGGTCTTCGTCGAATCTGTGTACTTCGTTTGCGCATTGACGCTCACATACTCTGCACTTTATGCAGCGGGTTGGGTCGCGCAATATTTCAAAATCGGGTGAAAGCATTTGAGGTGCCATCAGCTAAGACCTCCTTCCAGATTGGCGATAACAGGTTCGCCGCCGCGCGGAGCCCAAATCCTGTCCGGATTCGGCTCCATTACGCGGATAGCACATTCTTCGCTCGCAAAATAGACCATATCGTCCTTTTCGGCACAAACCATCGAGCGCAGCTTAAGGCGGTCATTAAGCGCCATAAGCCCTCCCTCATAGCCGAGGAGGATTGAAAACGGCCCTGTGACTAGAAGGCTGCCGAAGGTGTTTCGCAGGAAGCTCAGCTTCTGTCTTTCCTCAGGCGGCATCGTGTCTATGACCGACCAAAACGGAGCCGCAATGACGGAAGCCGCTTCCTCAAGCGTCATTTTTTGGCGACGGAGAAGGTAATCAAAAATGTATGTAATAACCTCCGTATCCGTTTGCAGAGTACAGGTATAACCGAACATTTCTATGAAACGGCGGTTGGCGTCATATGAGGAAATCTCGCCGTTGTGTACTATCGAATAGTCAAGGAGTGAAAACGGGTGTGCTCCGCCCCACCAGCCGGGAGTGTTCGTCGGATAACGTCCGTGTCCCGTCCAGCTGTAGCCCTCATATTCGTCAAGACGGTAGAACTCGCCGACATCCTCGGGGTAACCCACTGCCTTGAATACGCCCATGTTTTTGCCGCTCGAAAACACATAGCAACCATTCAAGTCCCTGTTTATCCTAAGGACCGCTCTTGCTATGTACTCCTTTTCATCGAGTTGGCTGTCAACCAGGCGGTTATGCGCCGGAGCAACGAAATAGCGCCAAATTAGCGGCTCATTCGTTATCTTCGGCGTTTTACGCGTAGGAATTTTCGAAAGGTTCACTACCTCGAAAACCTCGTCGATGAACTTCTCGCATTCTTCACGGCAGCGCATATTGTCATAAAAAATATGCAGTGCATACAGGTCCTTGTACTGAGGGTAAATGCCATATCCCGCAAAACCGCCGCCAAGGCCGTTAGACCTCTCGTGCATAACGGTCATCGACTCGACTACCTTGTCTCCGCAGATATTTTTACCCTTCTTGGAAATCAAACCTGAAATTGCACAGCCAGATGGAATTCTTATTTCGCCTTCTTTTTTCAGCATGGTCTTCACATCCATAAACTTAAAAATAAAAACAAAGGCGGTCATTGACTTGGTTTCCCATGTAATGAACGCCTTTGTTCGTGGGGTTTACTATACAGTATATTAATATTGTTGTCAATATGATTTTCGATTGCATGTCCCGATTTTTGCAATTTTGTGATTTTAAATATTCATATTTGACAAAATATTTCAAATTCGTCTATTTTGATGTATAGTGGAGGTCTTGACAAAAAAAGCATATAGTGTTAAAGTATCGGCATGATGAACGGCAAAGGCGCCGCAGGAAGCATTTCTGCGTGCTTTTGTCGCTTTTTTTATTTTTTAAAATCTTTAACCGTAAAGGAGAATGCAATATGAGTTCAGTAGCAGAGATATTTGGGTCAATGGTTTTTAATGATTCCGTCATGAAGGAAAGGCTGCCCAAGGGAACCTATACCGCCATGCAGAAGACAATAAAGGACGGCAAGCTGCTTGACATCGAAGTAGCTACCGTAGTTGCCAATGCAATGAAGGACTGGGCAATCGAAAAGGGCGCAACCCATTTCACCCACTGGTTCCAGCCCATGACCGGTATCACGGCTGAAAAGCACGACAGCTTCATTTCCCCCACCAGCGACGGGAAAATTATAATGGAATTTTCCGGCAAGGAGCTTGTTAGAGGCGAACCTGACGCATCCAGCTTCCCCTCCGGCGGACTTCGCGCGACCTTCGAAGCGCGGGGCTACACGGCTTGGGATCCGACGAGCTATGCCTTTATTAAAGACAAAACCTTCTGCATCCCCACCGCTTTCTGCTCCTACGGCGGCGAAGCGTTGGATAAGAAAACTCCTCTTCTTCGTTCCATGCAGGCCATTAACATTCAGGCCATGCGCGTTCTGAAGCTTTTCGGAAACGCAGACGTGACAAGCATCAAGACGACTGTCGGTCCCGAGCAGGAATACTTCCTCATCGACAAGGAAGTCTATGAGAAGCGCCGCGACCTAATTTACACCGGACGCACCCTTTTCGGTTCCAGACCACCCAAGGGGCAGGAGCTTGACGACCATTATTTTGGCATTATTAAGCCCCGCGTTAAGGACTTCATGGAAGACCTTGATAATGAACTTTGGAAGCTCGGCATTCTCGCGAAGACTGAGCATAACGAAGTTGCGCCCGCTCAGCACGAGCTTGCGCCGATATTCACGACCACTAATATCGCTGTTGACCACAACCAGCTCACTATGGAGCTGATGCAAAAGGTCGCAAAGCGCCACAATCTTGTTTGCCTTCTCCACGAGAAGCCTTTCGCCGGCGTCAATGGCAGCGGCAAGCATAATAACTGGTCAATCTCGACAAATACCGGCGTCAATCTTCTTGAGCCGGGCGAGACTCCCAGCGAAAATGCTCAGTTCCTGCTCTTCCTCTGCTCTGTAATTAAAGCGGTCGACGATTATCAGGAGCTTCTCCGTGTGTCGGTAGCCTCGGCGGCGAATGACCATCGTCTTGGCGCGAACGAGGCACCTCCCGCAGTCATCTCCGTTTTCCTCGGAGATGAGCTGACTGAGATTCTTACAGCTATCGATTCGGGCAGCGCATACGCCGACCGCGTGAAGGAACAAATGACAATCGGCGTTGACGTTCTGCCTCACTTCCCGAAGGACACTACTGACAGAAACAGAACCTCTCCCTTTGCTTTCACCGGCAACAAATTCGAGTTCCGTATGCCCGGCTCGTCCCTCTCCATCGCCGGACCAAACTTCGTACTTAATACCGCCGTCGCAGAAATACTCAAGCAGTTTGCCGACGAGCTCGAGGGCGCAAAAGATTTCACTGCTGCTCTCAACAGCCTCGTCAAGAAGACCATCAGCGAGCATAAGCGTATCATCTTCAACGGCAACGGCTATGACGACGCATGGATTATGGAAGCACTCAAGAGAGGTCTGCCCAATCTCAAGACGACCCCTGATTGCCTGCCCAGCTTCATCTCTGATAAGAGCTTCAAGCTCTTTACCGCGCACAATGTTCTCACCGAGACCGAAATTAAGTCTCGCTATGAGATTGTAATGGAAAATTACACCAAGGTCATAAATATCGAGGCGCTCACCATGCTCGACATGGCGAAGAAGGACATTATGCCCGCAGTTTCCGCTTATTCCAAGACGCTTTCCGACACGGCAAATTCCAAAAAAGCCTTTATTTCCAATGCGGATTGCACTTATGAGGCAGAAACATTAAAAAATCTTGCGCGCGGCGCTGCAAACCTTTATAATAAAACAGCCGATCTCGAGAAGGTTCTCCTCGACGCGAAGGAGCATCCCGAAGCGACGGAGCTTGCATTCTACTACAAGGACAATGTCATCCCCGCAATGAGCGAACTGCGCATCTCTGCAGACGAACTCGAAACCATCACAGCAAAATCCTATTGGCCCTATCCCTCGTACGGCGATCTGCTCTTCAGCGTGAAATAAGCACCTGAAGCTAAGTTGCAGCACGTCCTTTGAGATTAAAGGCCGAATACGCAACTTAATACAACTTAATCGATCCGGGGGCGGGTTGAATCCCGCCCCCTAATTTATTTTTTGGAGGAAAAATACAATGTGTTCAATTATCGGCGCTGAGGATTTCGAAATCCCGCAGGGCGAGTTTATGGAAGGTTTTTTCAAAACCGAAACTCGCGGACCAGACATGACCAGAATCATTGATACTCCCGCCGGCAGGCTCGGTTTTCACAGGCTTGCCATTATGGATACCAATGAAAGCGGCATGCAGCCCTTTGCCCTCAACGGCAATTTCGTCGTGTGCAACGGCGAAATCTATGGATTTCGAAATTTAAAGAATGAACTTTCCTCCGAGTACACCTTTAATAGCGAATCCGACTGCGAAATTCTGCTTCCTATGTATGAAAAATACGGCTACGAAATGTTCAACATGCTGGACGCGGAATTCGCGCTTATCATATATGATTGCAAAAAGAATTCATTTATAGCAGCCCGTGATCCGATTGGCATAAGACCCCTCTATTATGGCACGGGGAAAAAGGGCGAGATGATTTTTGCCTCTGAGCCAAAAAATATTGTTGGTCTTTCAGACGAGATTAAGCCCTTCCCTCCCGGGCACTACTACGCGGACGGAAAATTCGTCTGCTACTGCGACATCACCGAGCGCCACGAGCCCGTCTCCGACGATTTTGAGACTGTCTGCACCAACATACGCCGCAAGCTGTCAATGGGCGTTGCGAAGCGTCTGGACGCAGACGTTCCCGTGGGCTTCCTGCTTTCCGGCGGACTTGACAGCTCTCTTGTTTGCGCAATTGCTACAAAACTTCTGAACCACCCGATTCGCACCTTTGCAATTGGTATGGAAACGGACGCCATTGACCTGAAATACGCGAAAATAGTAGCCGATTTTATCGGCAGTGAGCATCATGAAATTATCATCAATCGCAACGATGTCATCTCCTCTCTTGAGACGGTAATTTCCGCCCTCGGGACTTATGACATCACGACGATTCGCGCGAGCATGGGCATGTACCTCATCTGCAAAGCAATACACGAGCAGTCGGATATACGCGTTTTGCTAACTGGCGAAATTTCGGACGAGCTGTTCGGCTACAAGTACACGGACTTCGCGCCATCTGCCGAGGCATTCCAGCTTGAGTCGGAAAAGCGTATGCGCGAGCTGCATATGTACGATGTGCTCCGCGCCGACCGCTGCATAGCCGTGAACTCTCTCGAAGCGCGCGTGCCCTTCGGCGACCTTGATTTCGTCAAGTACGTCATGAGCATCCCCGCAGAGATGAAAATGAACTCCTATAAAATGGGCAAATACCTGCTCCGTCACGCTTTCGAGGGCGGAAACTATTTGCCCGAGAACATACTCTGGCGCGAAAAGGCCGCGTTCTCGGACGCTGTGGGTCACTCGCTTGTCGACGATCTCAAGGAATACGCAGAGAGCCTTTACACCGATGCAGACTTTGCCGAGAAATGCAAAAAATACGACTTTGCAACACCCTTTACGAAAGAATCGCTTCTTTACCGTGACCTGTTTGAAAAATACTATCCCGGTCAGGCCGGAATGGTAGACGATTTCTGGATGCCGAACAAGAGCTGGGAAGGCTGCAACGTATGCGACCCCTCTGCTCGCGTGTTGTCTAACTATGGCGGCAGCGGAACCTGATTCTTTGGTTCCGCAATCGAAAACAATACTATATCTGAATAAGAGACTTCCAACGTCTTTTATAAAGGCTGTGCTTCGATTACAAAGAGCATGGCCTTTATTTTTTGCGTTTTTGTGCAGTATATATAATCTTTGGCTTGTAATGCTTCACATTTCATGAAATAATAACATTGGTACTTTAAATGTAATTCTGGCATCTGTCCGATATTTTAAGGAGGGAACGAATCATTGAATTTCTTCTCAAAGAACAAGCAGATGAAAAGTGCAAGCGCTCAAGTCAATTCACCGGTTTCATCTCCGGAGGACGAGAGCGTTGCAGTTGCGTCATCCGAGCTTACTGTTGCCTCGCCTAATGTGGACCGCTCATTAGGCATTCCGGAAATCCCAATGTCGAGACTTGCACAGAAGCTTGGTATCAAAGATTTAGAACAAAACAATGTGAGCGAATTCTTTCTGTACAGCGGCAGTATAAATGAGGAAGAAAAAGCATTCTGGAATAGTCTTAACGACAAGGCGATTGCTTTGCTCAAAGAAATCACAGCCGCTGAAGAGCTTTTTGATAACGGGGAAAGCACGTCGGAATCCGTCATTTTCTCTTCTGATATGCAGTTGGAAACTCATGTTGCCCGTGATCAGATGACAGCATATGGCTGCATTATTCCTCCTATCGGCGGCGGCACAAACTTGAGCTTCGAGCGACTAAAAGCCTCGCTTGACAAAGCGGGCATTGCTTTTGGAGTTGATAATGACCTGCTCATCGAGCTGCTCAGGAGCAACACTGTACTTAAGATTTTTACTATAGCTGTGGGCAAGCCGGCTCGAAGCGGAGAAGACGGAAAAGTCATTGAGCTGTTTGCAAGGGAGAAAGAAATTAGCTTTGAATCCGACGAAAACGATTTGGTTGATTACAAAAACCTGAACTTGCTTCAGCCCATTCATAGCGGACAACCCATATGTCAGATAATTCAGCCCGTTCCGGCGGAAAACGGGACTAATGTCATGGGTGTTGTTTTAAAGGGGCGCGAAGGAAAAACCCCCAGACTGCCTATTGGCAAAAACATAGCCGAAAGTGAAGATCATACGGCTCTTATCGCCACGTGTGACGGCCAACTGAAGTTTTCCGGCAGTTGCTTTAATGTTGAACAGATGATAAAAATTGACGGAGATGTGGACAGTTCTATCGGCAACCTAGATGTTATCGGTTCTCTAACGGTAAACGGTTGCATAACCGAAGGCTTCACTGTTAAAGTTACCGGAGATATCGTTGTCAGAGGAAGTGTCGAGGGCGCAGAACTTATTGCAGACGGCAATATCCAGGTTTTTCAGGGAATGAACGGAAGCTATAAAGGAAAGCTTACTGCTGGCAAAAACGTTTCAGGCAAATATCTTGAAAACTGTTTTGTTACTGCAGGGGGAACCGTGAAAGCCGAGAGCATAGTAAACAGTAATGTTGTCAGCAGTGACAAGGTCATTGTAAACTCCGGAAAAGGCATAATCTTGGGAAGCTCGGTTATTGCCTTCAAAGGTATCGAAGCTAAAACAATCGGTAATGAGCAGCGTATTCCAACAAATGTTACGATCGGAACAGATCCTAAATTATACAATGAATTGCAAAAACTAAAAAGTGAAGTTCCGGAGTTGAGCCGTAAATCTAATGACAATGATAAAAACATAAATTATCTGCTGGAGCAGGAATATTTGGATACGAAATACCAGCAGCTTCTTGACAAATTGAAATTTGATCAAAAGATTTTTTATATCAACCTTTCTAAAAAAACAAAACGGATTACGGATATTGAGTATGAACTCAGTAGCGGAGAAGCTTGCCAGATTGTTGCAAGTCAGATATATCCTCCAGTAAACATTACTATTGGCAACACAAAACTCACAATCGTCAATGAACAGCGAATGTGCCGTATTTTCAAGGACAGCGGCGAAATAGTAATCGGCACAAAATAACACATAAAACACAGAGATGGCTGCTCTCGAGCAGCCATCTCTGTGTTTTCAACGGATTTATTCGTCGTACAGCCAGGTTATCGTTCTGTCGGAGAAGCTCATGCCAAGCTTCTCCTGAAGCTTTATAGACGCAGCATTTGAGGTCACTATGTGCGCGTGGGGGACATAGCCCTTTTTGAGCATGTCATTTATCAGCGCCGCCTCAAGCGTATAGGCGATACCGCGGCGGCGGTATTTCGGTATTACCTGAAGCATACCCATTGTTCCCTCGGAATGAGTACCGATAAAGCCTGCAATATCATCACCGCAAAAAGCGCCTATCATGCCGGCTCCAATGCGCTCCGTTATGTACCTCTCATCAGGTAGATGGTCGTAGTTTTTGATGACAAAGTCGAGCTCGCCCAGCGTCAGTTCCCTCAGGTCAATGCCCTCCGAAATTCTAAGGTCGAGTTTTTCCTTTGGCAGATAGGCACACTGTAGACATTCCATTTGGTGCTTATACCCGTATCGGGTCTGTAAAAGCGGTACAAACCGCGCCTGATGCATCGCAACAATTTGGGGTCTTTTTAGCTTCGCACATATTTTTCCAAGAGTCTCTTCGCTCTCAGCGCTAATCATATATGTATAACCCATATTAAGAACAGCAACACCATCGTCACTTGCAAAAGCCACTTCGCCTAAGCCACGCTTCAGGGCTTCCAGCATATCGATATGATGCAGAGCGTCCCCATTCATATATTCTAAAGCTTTCTCGTTCATATGTAACTCCCGCGCTTTTAATCAACGCTAATATTATATAACCTTTTTCTATAATTATCAAGAAGCGCCTGCCGGTTCCCCGGCAGGCGCGAAGAGGTATTTACTGTGGTCTGGCTCGTTATTTTTTATCGTTTTTATCCTTTGTTGCGCAGTTCTGTTGAGCCTGATCGTTCTTTCTGTTGTCTTGCTGATTTTTGTTGTTATTATTGTTGTTGTTATTGTTACGGTCTTTTCTCATATCGGCTTCTTTTGCCATTGATCTAAACATTCCTTTCTTTTCGCATCTTCTGCGTTTGCCATAATTGGCCGGTACAGTCCGTCTATCGAACCTGTCCGAAAACTATTATTTCTCAATAGACACAAAATATGCAATTTCCAGATTGTTTATTAATTATTAATTTCTTTTGCGTTCTTCAATTCAGCTTCCTGTTTTTTAAACCGCGTTATGTAATAAAAAATCGGCAGGATATACAGGTAGCAGGCGGTGAGAATACTCGCTGTGGGCGCGCCTATTGCCGCAAGCGGCACGGCGCCCGCGATACACCATGGAATGAGCGGTGCAATGATGACTGCTGAGTTTTCGAGAGACAGCGCCTTGTCGTCCTTTGTTTCCATCGTATCATCACAAAGCTGATGTGTGAGCATTATGGAAAGAGACTGGTTGCAGCTAATCATGGATGTAAAAATTGAAGTTAATATGTATGCGCCAAAGGGATTAATCTTCAGTGCAATTATATGTATGTATTTTTTAACACCCGAAAGCAAGCCTGTTCCCTCAAAAATCCCTGAATACGACGATGATAGTACGACAATTGCGGCAGGCTTGAGCATCGAAACGATTCCGCCGCCGTTCAGCATTGCCCCAAGCTCCTTATTGGGATTGCTATATCCCATAACAAGAATTTTGAGCATCGGCAAAAAGCCTGTTCCCTGCACCGCGATGCAGATTATAGCGCCGCAGACGATACTGACCGCCACGGTTATTTTGACGCTCACCTTGAAAGCAGATAACACTATTATCAGCGCCGCCGGAATTACGGTTACCCACATGAGATTGAAATGCTCTTCGAAAAGACTGACCGTATCCGAGGACGAGCCGCCCGTTTTCATAACAAAGCCGACTACGAGATATAACACGCATGTTATAATTAGCGGTACAATTGCCGATTTAATCATAATTCGAACATTGCTGAAAATATCGGTATCGGTAAGCTTGCTGACAAGCAGCGCACTCGTTGACATGGGCGAATTACGGTCTCCGAAAAAGCCTCCCGCGAGAACGGCTCCGCCTATCCATACAGGGCTTACTCCCATAGCCTTGCCCATCATCATGCAAATGACGCCCATGGTCGCCGCTGTTCCGAACGAGGTACCCATGAGCATTGAGATACAGCAGCAGAGGATGAAGGTCGCGAGGATAAAGGTCTGCGGCAAGATTACCTTCGAGGCATAAAAAATAATATAAGGGATAGTACCCGCCGAGCGCCAAATCGCAGTAAGTCCGCCTATCATTATAAAAACCAGCGTAACCGTTAAAACTGTCTTTATGCCGGAGAACGTCATTCCGAGCATTTCGGTGAATCGGTGCTTTTTGATAAGGCCGTAAGCGAAGAACAGGGCAAGCCCGAAAAACAGGGCGTAGAATATAGAGAGTCCGAGCCCGACGCAGCTGATAAGCCCCGCTATGAAAAGCCCGAGTATCACAGTTTCAAGCATCGTTTTCTCCACCCTTCGGTAAAACTATAGGCATTATCTTATCACCGAAAAAACGATTGTCAACAAACATCTACCCTTTTTGCGCATTTGAATAAATATCTCTTTAAATCAAGCGATTTTATATGCGCTTTTCCGCCTCCTATTCCGATATAAAAGGATGGTTTTGGGTATTGACATTGCGAACAGCAAGCGTTACAATCTTTTTGAACATTTGAATATTGAGTGTCTTCAGGGCAGGGTGAAATTCCCGATTGGCGGTAAAGTCCGCGAGCGCTTCGGCGCAGATTTGGTGCAACTCCAAAACCAACAGTATAGTCTGGATGAAAGAAGATGTGTTAAAATAGCAGAGCTTTTTGCTCTGCAACGCACCTATTATGATTTTAACACCTGAAAGACAGTAGTTTTTCAGGTGTTACATTATTTTTAGGAGTGTTATCCCATGAGTGCAAATAACAAAACGAGAAAACTGACTATGCTGGCGATGCTGTGCGCGCTTTCTTACGTAGCGGTGGTGATTGGGAGGCTGTTCCCGCCAATGATTCCCGCAACTCCATTCCTCACTTATGATCCTAAGGGCATAATAATCGCTATCGGCGGTTTCATTTTCGGACCCCTGTCCGCCTTTGCCATAACAGTGGTCGTTTCCACGATTGAAATGTTCACAATCAGTGAGACAGGCTTTATCGGTCTTATTATGAACATTATTGCGACAGGCGCATTCGCCTGCATAGCCGCTCTGGTATACAAGAAGACGCATACTATTTCAGGCGCTGTAATAGGACTCATTCTGGGCTCAATTGCCATGACCGCGGTTATGGTTTTGTGGAACTATCTTGTGACGCCGTTTTATATGGGTGTCTCGCGTAAAGTCGTTACAGACCTTCTTGTTCCTGCCATTATCCCTTTCAATCTGATTAAAAGCGGACTTAACACTGCTGTGACCCTAATAATTTACAAGCCTTTGGTGACGGCACTTCGTAAGATTAATCTTATCGAAAGTTCCGAAACTCAAGAGGTCAAAGTTACAAATAGTAAAAAAATCGGAATGTTCATTTTTTCTTTTTTGCTTCTGGCAACCTGTATTTTGATAGTACTTGTCTTTCAGGGAAAAATATAAGTAACTTGTTTAAGAGAGAAGCCTCCGTTTTCCGAAGGCTTCTCTCTATTTTATTTAAGCGTACTGACGTATTCGATTAGCGGCAGAGTCGCCGCTGTATTCGTAAAATCGACCTTTGAAACGAGGCTTTGAAGCATCGCTCTGTCGTCGTCTGTAAGTTCCTCTTCCTTTTTCTTTGAAAGTGAGCTTATAACCATCTTCATAATCATGCGGTGCATAAATTTGAGTTTGCTCGGGTCAAGGGTTCCGCGGAAGCTGTAGATGTGCATGGTTTTCATCAGGTCCTTGGAAAGCGCTTTATTCACGGCCTTGAGTACTACGCTAGCATTCGACGCAACCGCCGGATCTCCGATGCCAACCGTAAAGATGACAAGATTCTTGCCGCTAAGTTTATCCGCGTTTGACTTCACAAATTTTATGCCGTTTATTTGTCCGGCATACATTCCGCCCCCGAATACTATTGTGTCGTACTTTTCAAAATCCAAGCCCTTCGAGAGAGCAAGATCAAAAAGATCCGCATCAAGGATACTCGCAATGTGCTGCGCATATAGCTTTGTTGAACCGTATTTGGATTGATATAAAACAGCTGTTTTTGCCATTAATAAACACCTCTGTTCAAGTTATTTAAATAATACTGCACATTTTTCATTTCATTATTTGATTCGTATTATATCACATACGCGTATCCAATACCATATTTATGTGTACTTTCGCTATTTTTCAATTGATTTTACCGAAATATCAAAATTCTCTTGAAATCGGCGAATCATTGTGTTATTATTTGCTTTGCAACTGTAACTATTAAAGAGGCTTGCCTCTTTTTATTTGAAAGGATTGAAGTTTATGAAACTTGCCCTCACTATAGTCCAGCTCTTTACATGTTTGTTTATGATAGGTGTCGTCTTGCTCCAGTCGGGCAAGCGTTCCGGTCTTTCCGGCGCTATCGCTGGAGGTGCAGATACTTTCCTTACAAAGTCAAAGGCAGTGACAGTCGATGCGAAGCTTGCCAAGATGACCAAATGGGTCGGACTGGCTTTCGTTATTCTCACTTTGGCTCTCAACCTGATTAAATAAGTTAAGGCCGGCGGTGTTTTCACCGCCGGTCTGATTTTCTATTCTGTTATCAGCGCTCGTCAATCGGAACATATTCTTCCTGCTCGAACGCCGCGCGATATGCAGGGCGCATGATTTTGCTGCAGGTCATCACTTCTTCGATACGGTGCGAGCACCAGCCCGCAATGCGCGCGATTGCGAAAAGCGGTGTATAGAGATCTTCCGGAATACCCAGCATCTTATAGACGAGTCCGGAATACAAGTCGACATTCGAACAGATAGGCACTGTGAGTTTCTTGCGTTCCATGATTATCGGGAGGCCCAGCCGTTCGACATCCTGCATCAGCTGGAATTGTTCGCCGAAGCCCTTCTTCTCAGCCATGTCTGCCGCGTATTTTTTAATTATCTCCGCCCTTGGGTCGGACAAGGTGTAAACCGCGTGACCGAGACCGTAAATCTTCTTCGAGCCGTCACCGGCATTGCCATCCATTATCTTCTCCAAATAGGCTTTCAGCTCGTCATCATCCTTATAGTCATGAACATTTTCGGTGATATCTCTGAACATTTCCATCACCTTAGAATTCGCGCCGCCGTGCAGGGGACCCTTGAGAGAGTTCACAGCAGCAGATATCGCGCTGTATGTATCTGTTCCGGATGAGGATAGGACACGGCAGGCAAAAGACGAGTTGTTGCCTGCGCCATGCTCCGCGTGGAGAATGAGCATAAGGTCCAATAGATGTGCCTCTTCAGCCGTATAGGCCTTGTCCTTGCGCAGCATGCGCAGGAAGTTCTCGGAAACCGAAAGATTCTCCCTCGGCACATGAAGGTAAAGTGATTTACCGTCGAAATGGTGGCGCTTCACGGCATAGGCGTTAGCCACGATGACCGGAAAACGTCCAATCAGCTCGATAGACTGACGCACAAGATTTTGGATTGAAATATCGTCAGGATTTTCGTCGTATGAATATAGCGCTAGCACGCTTCTGGCGAGCTTGTTCATAACGTTTTTGCTGGGCGCTTTGAGGATCATGTCCTCCGTAAAGCTCTGCGGAAGCATTCTAGCACGGGAAAGAACCGCATCAAATTGTTCGAACTGTTTCTTGTTAGGCAGACTTCCAATCAGAAGCAGATAAGCAACCTCTTCAAAGCCGAAAGTTCCTTTTGCGGTATGCTCGGCTATTATGTCCTCGACGTCGATTCCCCGGTAATAGAGCTTGCCGGGTACGGGGACACGTCCGCCATCCTGCATATAGTAGCCCTGGACGCTTCCGACACGCGTGACGCCCGCCATGACGCCGGTTCCGTCTTCGTTTCTAAGCCCTCTTTTTATTGCATGGTTCTTAAATTGGTCGCTGTCGATCGTGTATGCGTTGCGTATATCGCCGCAGAGATCGGACACATAACCTTTCAGAATATCGCTTGAAATCTCCAAATCCAGCCCTCCTTTTCCGGTTTTTTTAATCGGTTAACGCTAATTATACACATCTATTTATTGGTATGCAAGTTGAATTTATGAATTATTCAAAATGCCACTATTAACCTAACTACTGCATCTGATATTTATGCGTTTTTGCAATTATAAGAATCATTCCTGCAAACATCTTGTCAATCAGTGTATTTATGATATACTAATTAGCGAAAATATAACAAGGGTGAATACTATGATAAGACTGAACAAAAACGGAGTTTTTCTAAATAACAGGGTACCCGATGAGGCCTCTGTCTCTTTATCGAATCTTGATGAGGCGCGCAAGAAAACTATCGCTTACCGTATACTCGAAAAGCACGATATTTCCAAGAATGCTGAAAGTCTGCGGCTGAAGTTTGACAGTCTCATCTCCCACGACATCACATATGTTGGAATAATTCAGACCGCTAAAGGCAGCGGGCTTTTGAGCTTTCCTGTCCCCTATGTCATGACTAACTGCCACAACAGCCTTTGCGCCGTCGGCGGCACTATAAACGAGGACGACCACGTTTTCGGGCTCTCCGCCGCGAAGAGATACGGCGGCATTTATGTCCCCGCAAACGTCGCCGTTATACATCAATACGCGCGCGAGATGATGTCCGGCTGCGGGCGCATGATACTCGGCAGCGACAGCCACACGCGTTACGGTGCGATGGGCACAATGGGCATCGGCGAGGGCGGCCCTGAAATCGTCAAGCAGCTTCTTTCAAATACTTATGACGTAAAAAGGCCCGAAATTGTTCTTGTCTACCTCACGGGTGCGCCGAAGCATGGAGTTGGCCCCCACGACGTTGCCATTGCTCTATGTGGGGCAGTATACGACAACGGCTTTGTCAAAAACAAGGTTTTAGAGTTCGTAGGCCCCGGAATTTGTAATCTTCCGATGGATTATCGTATCGGTATCGACGTTATGACCACCGAAACCGCCTGTCTCAGCTCTATATGGGAGACTGACGGAACAGTTGAGGAGTACTATACCTCTCATGGCAGAGCGAAGGATTATAAAGCCCTTTCGCCACAGGACGGCGCATATTACGACTCTATGATTGAGATTGACCTAAGTTCGATTGAGCCGATGGCAGCGCTCCCCTTCCACCCGTCGAAGGCCTTTACCCTTCGCGAGCTTCAGGAGAATGCGGGCGATATTCTGCGCCAGGTTGAGCTCGACGCCGAGAACACACTTTTTGGCGGAGTCAAGCTGCACCTCACTGATAAGCTCATAAACGGAAAGATTTCGGTCGATCAGGGTGTTATCGCGGGCTGCGCGGGCGGTATGTACGACAACATCGCGGAAGCCGCGGCAATCCTAAAAGACTGTTCGGTCGGCGACGGATATTTCTCACTTTCCGTCTATCCGCCCAGCATACCGGTTAACCTTGAACTAATCCGAAATGGTGTTCAGCAGAGCCTAATGGAGTCGGGCGCACTCTTCAAGCCCTGCTTCTGCGGTCCCTGCTTCGGCGCGGGCGATGTGCCTTCAAACAATGCTCTGTCTATTCGCCACACGACGAGGAATTTCCCGAACCGCGAGGGCTCAAAGCCCTCGGACGGACAGATTTCCGGTGTCATGCTCATGGACGCGCGCTCAATTGCGGCTACTGCGAAGAATAAGGGAATTTTAACAAGCGCCGCTGACGTGGATTATAAAGAGCCTGCTCCTAATAAATATAATTTCGATAGAACCGTCTATGAAAAACGCGTCTACTTCGGCTTTGGAAATGCGGATAACACGCTGAATTTGAAAACGGGTCCGAGTATCGCCGAGTGGCCAAAGATACCCGCTCTTGCTGATAATGCCCTAATTCAGCTTGCAAGCGTAATTCACGACGAGGTCACGACGACAGACGAACTCATTCCCTCGGGTGAAACCTCGTCCTACCGCTCAAATCCTATGAAGCTCGCCTCCTTCACGTTGTCACGCCGCGACCCTGAATATGTCGGGAAGGCAACGAAAACCTCGGCTCTGGAGGCATTACGCTTGCAGGGTGATTATCCCGACGAGCTTCTCAATGTCATTAAAAAGCTCGGACTGCCGAGTGATACGCTTAAGAACACTTCCGTTTCAAGCGCAATTTTTGCAAAGAAACCCGGTGACGGCTCCGCTCGTGAGCAGGCAGCCTCCTGTCAGCGAGTTCTCGGTGGTGGAGCTAACATCTGCTATGAATTTGCAACGAAGCGCTATCGCTCGAACTGCATCAACTGGGGCATACTGCCCTTGACTATCGACAAAAGCGTCAGCTTCGACTATGAACCCGGCGACTGGATTTACATCCCCGAAGTGCGTAAAGCCGTAGAAACGGGAACAGAAACCATCTCCGCTAAGGTTCTGTCGAAGTCCGGGACGACCGACATTATCCTCCACCTATCAGGGCTTACCGCCGATGAAAAAGAAATCATTCTCTGCGGTTGCCTTATGAACTATTATGCCGCGCATAAACACGACTGAGATTTAAAATTTGAGGAGTATTCAGATGTCAAAGATACCTATGAACACTATCGTCGAGATGGACGGCGACGAAATGACCCGCATCCTCTGGAAAATGATTAAAGACGAGCTCCTATCTCCCTTCGTTGAGCTTAATACCGAGTATTACGACCTGGGACTTCCCAAGCGCGACGAAACGAATGACCAGATAACGGTCGACGCGGCTAACGCCATCAAGAAGTACCATGTCGGCGTCAAGTGCGCGACTATCACCCCGAATGCTCAGCGCGTCGAGGAATATAAGCTCAAGGATATGTGGAAGAGTCCGAACGGCACTATCCGCGCCATACTCGACGGAACGGTTTTCCGCGCTCCCATCCTCACCGCAAGTGTCAAGCCCTACGTCAAGGGTTGGGTTAAGCCCATAACTATAGCCCGTCACGCCTACGGAGATATTTATAAGGCTACAGAATACCGCGTTCCGGGTAAGGGCAAGGCGGAGCTTCTGTTCACAGGTGAAAACGGCGAAACCTTCCGCAAAACCATTTATGACTTCGAGTGTGCGGGCGTTCTGCAGGGGCAATACAACAAGGACAGCTCGATTGAATCCTTCGCGCACGCTTGTTTCGGATACGCCCTCGACACAAAACAGGACCTCTGGTTCGCCACAAAGGACACCATTTCAAAGCAGTACGACCAGACCTTCAAGCTCATTTTTGCGGATATATTCGAGAAAGAATACAAGGCGCGCTTCGAAAAGGCGGGCATCGAATACTTCTACACGCTGATTGACGACGCTGTCGCACGCGTCATCCGCTCCGAGGGCGGCTTCATTTGGGCCTGCAAGAACTACGACGGCGATGTAATGAGTGACATGGTTTCAACCGCATTCGGCTCGCTCGCGATGATGACGAGCGTCCTTATCTCTCCCGAGGGCGACTATGAGTTCGAGGCAGCGCACGGCACCATCACTCAGCACTACTACAAATATCTCAAGGGCGAGCAGACAAGCTCAAATCCAATTGCTACTATATTCGCCTGGTCAGGTGCTCTCCGCCGTCGCGGTGAGCTTGACGAGAATAGTCCCCTCTGTGGCTTTGCCGACAAGCTCGAAAAGGCCTGCCTTGATACTATTGAGAGCGGCGTTATGACCGGCGACCTTACTGTGTTGTGCGACAGAAAAGACGTCAGAAAAGCTAGCAGCACCGAGTTCATCGCCGCGATAAGAAACAAGCTTCAGGATATGATGTAAGTATTTTGCGCAGGAAAGCTCCCCCCGTTTTGGGGAGCTTTCCTGCATATTCAAAGCAATTATTTTAGTATTATTAAATATTACTTACATTTTTTCAGAATATAGTGTATAATGTAAGAGCAGTATGTGGTTCTGACGACGTAAGAACGGTTGAAAGAACTGCATGCTTTTTCATCTCAGCTAATTCGTTGAGGAAAAACGATGGAAGTAAATATAGCGAGCGGAGAATAGGGAGATAATAAAATGAACTTGGTCAAAGAGCGGGTCCAGCACCGCCAATATGGAGTTGGCGTTGTCAAAAAGCAGACAGATACTACAATTGATGTGAAATTTGGTACTGAAATCGGCACAAAAAGATTTATCTATCCTTCGGTATTTTTAACTTATTTAGTTCTCTGCAGCCCCGATTCACAGCAGATAATGACGGATGAGCTGCAGGAAATCCGCGATAAAATTGCTGAGGCACATAAATGCAGTCTGGAAGAGACAAAAAGAATCCAGACTGAGGCACGTACTAATTTGGTTCTGCAAAAACGCGCCGCCGCAAAGAAAAAAGCTACCGCCACAAAAAACGCCAAGGCTCTGGCTCTCAAACTAGCCGCAGAAGAAGAATAAAAGAAGCTCTCCCGAACGGGAGAGCTTCTTTTATTGGAACTTAAATCACATAGTATTTTTTGGCAGATATGATATGGAACGTTGCACATATTAGTAACGAGTTCTACGTATATTCTCATCGATTGTTAAAACATTGACATTGCGCTCGTCTTTCCAGACTTAATGCATTGACAAACAATTAACACTGATGTAAAATCCGATTAGTTAAATTATTAACATTGCTTAAACCAGTAATTGAGAGAGAACCCTGCAATAGATTTTTTTAATTGCGCCTTCTTTTGAAATATAAAAATATCAGGAGGTTATATCATGGCAAGATTTACTCTACCCAGAGATCTTTATCACGGAAAGGGAACTCTGGAGGCTCTTAAAACTTTTGAAGGCAAAAAGGCAGTGCTCTGTGTCGGCGGCGGCAGCATGAAGAAGTTTGGCTTTTTGGACAGTGCCGTCTCGTATTTGAAGGAGGCGGGTATGGAGGTCGAGATAATCGACGGTATCGAACCCGACCCTTCCGTTGAAACAGTCCTTAAGGGCGCCGAGGCAATGCTTAAATTTGAGCCCGACTGGATCATCGCCATGGGCGGAGGCTCCCCTATCGATGCGGCAAAGGCAATGTGGATTAAATATGAGTATCCCGAAATTACCTTTGAGGGAATGTGCAAGGTCTTCGGACTTCCGAAGCTTCGTAAAAAAGCGCATTTCTGCGCGATTTCTTCAACTTCCGGAACTGCGACCGAAGTGACCGCGTTTTCCATAATCACCGATTACGCCAAGGGGATTAAGTACCCCATCGCCGACTACGAGATTACGCCTGACGTTGCAATTGTAGATCCCGATCTCGCTGAAACCATGCCCCAAAAGCTCGTTGCACACACAGGCATGGATGCGATTACTCACTCTATCGAGGCTTACGTTTCCACCGCAAACTGCGACTTTACTGACCCCCTTGCGCTATACTCCATCAAGATGATCCAGACCGATCTGATAGCGTCCTATAATGGAGATATGTCCAAGCGAGCCAGCATGCATAACGCCCAGTGCCTTGCCGGAATGGCGTTTTCCAACGCTTTGCTCGGTATAGTCCACTCAATGGCGCACAAGACCGGAGCCGCCTTTGCGGACTGTGGTGCACACATCATCCACGGCGCTGCAAACGCGATGTATCTGCCGAAGGTTATTGCGTTCAACGCAAAGGACGAAACTGCCGCAAAGCGATACGCGGCGATTGCGGACAGCATGGGACTCGGCGGAGTTTCTATTGAAGAAAAGGTCGCGCTTCTCATTGCGTACCTGCGCGGGATGAATAAGGAGCTTAAAATTCCTCTGTGTATAAAAAACTACGGCGCGGACAGCTATCCTGCGGAGAACGGCTTTGTTTCAGAGGACATTTTCCTTGCGAGGCTGCCCGAGATTGCCAAAAACGCCATTGGCGACGCCTGCACCGGCTCAAATCCCCGCATACCCAGCCAGCAAGAAATGGAAATGCTGCTCAAGTGCTGCTACTATAACACGGACGTAAATTTCTAAATAAACGTAGCTTAAACAACACACGCACAACCACTCGTTTCATACGCATAAAAAGAAGCTCTCCCATTCGGGAGAGCTTCTTTTTCAGTTGAGACTTCGGAATCGCTCGGGCTTCGGACGGTATTTGATTCCCGAAACAACACCCATTGCGGCGAAAACGGAAAACAGCGATGAACCTCCGTAGCTAAAAAACGGTAGCGTGAGGCCTATAACCGGCGCGATGCCGATGCACATCCCAATGTTTTCAAAGGTCTGGAAAATGAGCCAAGCGGCAACGCCAAAGCAGATGAGCATACTCATTGTGTTCCGCGACTTTATGCCAACGTAGATACAGCGGAAAATTATCGCCAGAAGAAGGAGAATGACGATTATGCACGCAATCATTCCGAGCTCCTCACCTATAACGGAAAAGATGAAGTCGGTCTGCTTTGCGGGAAGAGCACCCGATTGGGTCTGGCGTCCCTTAAAAAGCCCTGTACCGGTGAGCCGTCCGCTTGCCAAGGCAATCTTTGACTGGTTTGCCTGCCATCGAATTTCGAAGCCATTCGGGTCTATGCTTGCGTCATAGGGAGCAAGAATTCGATCCCTGTACCGCTGATTTAGAACGCGCATCCAGATAAGCGGAGTTACAGCGGCAGTCGCTGCAAGACCGACAATAAACCAATAGAAGCGCACTCCCGCCGCAAAAAGCATAACAGCAAAGATGAAAAGGAAAACAAGAGCGCTTCCCATGTCTTTTGAAACGACGACGATTAGTCCGATTGTAAAACCGCAATATATAAGAAGCTGGCCAATTGAAAAAACAGAGTTCAAATTCTTGTAGTTTTTTTGATAACTAAGCTGCTTTGCCAGAACGATAATGAATACCACTTTTATGACTTCTGCTGGCTGAACTCCGACAAAGCCGAAACGGAGCCAGGCGCGGTTGCCTGTATTGTCCGCATGGCCCAACGGAGTAAGAAGTAAAAGCACCAGGGCTACTTCAAAGATAATTAGCGCCGCCCACTTATCTGTAATAATATCGATGTCTAGAACAGTAAACAGCACAAATAGTCCTAAACCAATTAGAAGAGATGCAATTTGTACTATGAGATAGCGTGCCGGACTCAGCAAAGAAGCCGATGCACTGGCAATTACAACTATTCCGAATACGGAGCTGACAAGACACAGTATAAGGAGCGTCATATCAGCTCGTCTAAAAAAATCCTTTATGTAAGGCGACAGTTTTTTCACTTTGACCTCCAACGGTTACATATGGCCCTTGCTTGTATATCATACCCTCGGCGCGAAGCGCGCTATGGCTCTTTTAAATAAGCGTCTGCTTCGACGTCAGACACTTGGTATTATAACCGCTTGGGTCATTGTACCACCAAATTAATTTTTGCGCAATTGTGAAATTAGTGCTATAATCTGACAAAGTACTTGATAATGAACTGAGGTCTTATTATGGGCGTCCATGACGGGCACAGAGAGAGAATGAAAAAGAAGCTTTTAGAACAGGGACTGGACGTCTTTGACGACCACAATGTCCTTGAGCTCCTCCTTTTCTATTCAATGCCGCGCCGAGACACAAACCCTCTTGCCCACGAGCTTCTTAATACCTTTGGCAGCCTTGAGGCGGTCTTTGAGGCTCCTGCAGATGAGCTTTCCAAGGTGAGCGGCATTGGCGAAAACTCAGTGACTCTTTTAAAACTCATTCCCGAAGTCAGTCGCCGCTACATCATAGATAAAAACCGTTTTGACGATATACTGGACTCATCAAAAAAAACCGGCGAGTATCTTGCCGCGCGCTATATGTACGAGCGCGACGAGGTCGTTTACGTTATTTGCCTCGACGCGAAATGCAAAATAATCTGCTGCAAGGAGCTTTTTCGAGGAGTTGCCAATTCCGCAGAAATCAGCATACGCAAAATCGCGGAGCTTGCGCTCGCCAAAAACGCCACAAGCGTCATCATCTCGCACAATCACACGAGCGGCATCGCGCTCCCCTCAATGGAGGATGAAATAACCACTAAAAAGCTGAAGACTGCGCTCGTTTCAATGGGTATAACTCTAGCTGACCACATTATCGTCGCCGATGGAGACTTCATTTCGATGGCGGACAGCAGGCTTCTCGACTGAACACACAAAAAAAATATCGGCTGCCATTTCTCGCTTTTTTAAGCTTAGGAATTGGGCGGCCGATTTTTTTCATATACCTCTTGACACGGTATACATCGTGTTGTATAGTATACCGCGAGAGGGGGTATTGCCATGGACGTACAGCTAAAACGCGGAATCCTCGAAATCTGTGTTCTCGCCGCCATGCGAGAGGAGGACGCCTACGGCTATAAAATCATCAAAGACCTTTCGTCGTTTATGGAGGTATCCGAGTCTACATTGTACCCGATATTAAAACGTCTGGAACAAAGCGGCTGCGTTACCGAATATTCCGTCGAGCATAACGGGCGACTGCGGAAGTATTATCGGATAACGGAAACCGGACACGATAGAATCAGCGAGTTTTTGAATGACTGGGACAGTGTGATGCGCGCATATCGCTTTATTAGAGGGGATGAGATGAATGACAAAAAATGAGTATTTAAAAAAATTAGGGCGCGCGCTAAGACAGATAACTCGAGCCGAGCGCGAAAAGTCACTCGCATATTTCAGCGAAGTCATAGATGATCGCATGGAAGAAGGAATTTCCGAAGAGGTCGTCGTGGCCGAGCTTGAAAGTGTCGAGGCCGCGGCGGAGCGCATAATCACCGAGGCAAGAGCGCAAGGTCAGCTCAAAGCAAAGCATAGTGTCTGGGAAATTGTTCTAATAGTATTGGGCTTCCCTCTGTGGTTTCCGGTACTTCTCACGATATCTCTGACAGTACTGACGGTCTATGCGCTCGTGTGGGTGATTATCGGAGCGCTCTTTCTTGTATCTGCGGCACTCGTTGTCAGCGGTGTCGCGGGCATTGTCGGACTTTTCATGTACTTGGGCTCAAGCGCCGGCGCTGCATTTGCAATATTCGGCATAGGTCTTGCAGGCTCAGGACTCGGTATCGCAATGTTTATTCCCGTTTTATACATAGCGCAGGCATATGCTAAGGCAACGCCCGCTATGTGGCAGATGGTCAAAAGCAGAAAGGAAGTATATTAAAATGAACAAAAACACTAAAACAGCACTTATAGTCGCTCTCTCCATTTTTGGAGCGGGAGTTCTCATCTGGCTCTGCATTTCAATGAGCGTAGGCTTCAACTATTCAAAGCTCTCCTGGGGTTGGGACAGCGGCGAGAATTCAAGTCTCGTAGACGAGTCCAGCTTTAAGGAAGAGCACATCGACAAGGACATAAAAGAAAATGGTCAGAAAATTATAATAAATGTCGTATCCGCCGACGTTACCGTTTCGCCCTCTGAGGACGGAAAGGTACACCTCTCCTATGACAACACCGAAAATACTTATTTTGAGTATGTAGAAAAGGACGACAAAGTCACTCTAACACAGAAGCAGAAAAACTATTCAATTATAGGTATCATCGGAAGCTCCGAAAAGTTAAACGTTGAACTTAGCCTTCCCGCGGGACGCGAGGGTGAGCTTAATATTAACGGAGCTTCAAGCGACATTACAATATCAGATATCGACATGAAGGACGAAATGAATATCTACAGTGTTTCCGGCGATGTTGATATAAGTGACTGCAAGGCTAAAACCCTCGGAACAGGGACTACCTCCGGCGGTATCGAGCTGCGCTCCATTGATGTCGCAAGCATCAAAGGCGGCACAGTCTCCGGCGAAATTAGACTCCAGGATATCAGCGGCAAAATTCCTCTTACCCTTGAAAGTGTTTCCGGCGAGGTGTATGCTGAAAACGTCGATGCGAAGGATCTCTCAGTTTCGACAGTCTCAGGCGAAACAACACTAAAAAATGTTTCGGGTATGAAGGCAGACTTTTCCAGTACCTCCGGAAGAGTCGGACTGAATAAGGTCGATTTCCGCGAGATAAAGTTTTCCACAGTATCGGGTGACATTTCGGGCTCGGTCAAGGGTGCTTCGGACGATTACACTGCTTACACGGAAACCGTTTCGGGCCGCAACAATCTGTCCGGTCACAGAGGACGCGGAGAGAGAACGCTTGATTTCTCTACTACCTCCGGCAGCATCGATATTAGCTTCCAAAAATGATTACTTAGGGAGAAACCAGAATGCACAGGGTATTTATCGTTGAAGACGACACGGTTATAGCCGAGGCCATCAAGCGCCGTATAAGCGCTTGGGGCTGTTCGGCGCGCTGCGCCACGAACTTTGAAAACGTCCTCTCCGAGTTTGCGGACTTCGATCCCCAGCTTGTGCTCATGGACATCTCCTTACCCTTTTTTAACGGTTATCACTGGTGTTCGGAAATTCGGCGCGTTTCGAAAGTACCGATAATTTTCGTCTCCTCCGCATCGGACAACATGAACATCGTTATGGCAGTCAATATGGGCGGCGATGACTTCATCGCGAAGCCCTTTGATTTCGATGTACTCACTGCAAAGGTGCAGGCTCTGCTACGGAGAGCCTATGATTTCACAGCTCCAACGAAACTTCTTGAAAGCGGCGGCGCAGTTTTGAGCATTGCGGACGCTACCCTAACTTTTGAAGGCAGAAAGACAGAGCTTACGAAAAACGAATTCAAGATGCTCCAGATGCTTATCGAGAATAAGGGCAGCATCGTCACGCGCGACGAGATTATGACGCGTCTTTGGGAAAGTGACAGCTTCGTGGACGAAAATACGCTCACCGTAAACATTACGCGCCTGCGCCGAAAGCTTGAGGAAACGGGACTCATTAACTTCATTACCACAAAAAAAGGTATCGGCTACATGGTGGGAGACTGAATATGTTTTTTTTCTATCTTAAGCGCCACTATAAAATAATCGTACTTTTTAGTCTGTTCGTTTTGATTTTCGCTGTTGTCTTCTCGCTCTATGATCTTGAGACTGAGGCTGTGCTTTATGCCGCACTCCTATGCTTTTGTGTGGGTCTCGTGGCTTTCGGCTTCGGCCTCTGGCACAACATCTCGTGTCACAGAGCTCTCATCGAGCTTATGCACAATATCGAAATTGGTCTGTACGGACTGCCCGAGCCGAACGGAATAATAGAAGCCGACTATCAGGATATGCTCCGAAGTCTTTACGCGCAGAATTTGAAGATTCGCAGCGAGGCGGACGGGGCTAGACGTGACACCGAGGACTACTATACTCTATGGGTCCATCAGATAAAAACGCCTATAGCCGCAATGCGGCTTCTTCTCGCTGAGGACTCCGGAGCCAACAACTCTCTCCTCCTCGCCGAGCTCTTTAAGACTGAGCAGTACGTCGACATGGTTCTCCAATATGTCCGCTTAAGCAGCGAATCAAGAGACCTGCTCATAAGAAAATGCGCTTTGGATGAAATCATCAAAAGCTCCCTACGCAAATACGCAAGGCTCTTCGCGCTTAAGAAGCTGGATTTTTCGTTCGAGGAAACGCACTTGACCGTCCTCACCGACGAAAAATGGCTCTCCTTCGTCGTCGAACAGCTCTTTTCAAACTCACTGAAATATACTCACAGCGGAAAAATAAGCATCTATGCCGAGGGAGAAACGCTCATCATCGAAGACACTGGAATAGGTATTAGGGCTGAGGATCTTCCTCGTGTTTGCGAAAAGGGCTATACCGGCGCAAGCGGCAGAGCTGACAAAAAATCCACCGGCATAGGGCTCTTCCTCGTTAAAGGCATACTCACAAGGCTCGGTCACGGGCTTGAAATCACTTCGAAGGTCGGAGTCGGAACCAGTGTAAAACTCGACCTCAAGAGCGCTGAAACAACATTTGAATAGTTAACCTTGCAAAATTGTAAGGTTTCGAGCCGAAATGTAAGTCAAAGAAATGGCAAACATTCCGGCTTTTCGATAAAATAAAACCGTAACAAATATTACGGAGGCTTATTATGACATTACTTGAAGTCAAAAACTTAAAAAAGACCTACGCCACACGTTTCGGGAACGTAAAGGTGCAGGCTCTGACAAACGTCAATTTCACAGCCGAAAAGGGCGAATACATCGCAATCATGGGCGAAAGCGGTTCCGGCAAAACGACGCTCCTGAACATACTCGCAACCCTTGACAGACCGACAGGCGGCGAAGTTGTGCTTGAGGGCAAGAGCACTCTCCTTATTCCCGAAAGAGATCTCGCCTCTTTCCGCCGCGATAACCTCGGCTTTGTTTTTCAGGATTTTAACCTGTTGGACACCTTCTCTTTGCGTGACAACATCTTTCTTCCGCTCGTTCTCGCAGGAAAAGGCCACAAGGAAATGAGTGAGCGCATAATACCGATATCCTACAGGCTAGGCATCACTGACATTCTCGATAAATTCCCCTATGAGATTTCTGGCGGGCAGAAGCAGCGCTGTGCCATTGCAAGAGCTCTCATCACAAACCCGCGCATCATCCTCGCAGATGAGCCGACGGGTGCCTTGGACTCACACTCTGCGGACGCTTTGCTGGAGGTTTTTAAAGACATAAACTCCTCCGGTCAGACAATACTCATGGTCACTCACAGCGTTAAGGCGGCATCAAACGCGGGCAGGGTTCTCTTCCTGCGCGACGGTGAGATTTTTAACCAGCTTTACCGCGGTGAAAGGACTAACGACGAGATGTTCGGGGTGATTTCTGACACGCTTACTGCTATGGCAACAGGCGGTGACAAAAATGCGTAAGTCCGCCTTTTATCCAAAGCTCGCTGTCCAGAACATTCGCCGCAACAAACAGTTTTATCTTCCATTTATACTCACCTGCATAGCCACAACGGCAATGTTTTATATAATGTGCTTTCTCGCTTATAACCCCGCGACCGAGGGGCTACACGAGGCGCTTTATTTCATTATGCAGCTTGGATGCATCGTCGTCGGTTTCTTTTCGGCGATCTTCCTCTTTTACACCAACAGCTTTCTGATGAAGCGCCGCCAAAAGGAGCTGGGCCTTTATAATATCCTCGGCATGGGCAAGGGTAATATCGCGGGCGTCCTGTTTTTTGAAACTCTCTATGTGACGCTTATAACCCTCGTCTGCGGCATCGCGCTAGGTATACTGCTCTCGAAGCTCACACTTCTGGTGCTCTGTAAGCTCATAGCTTTTTCTGTCCCCTACGGTTTTGAAATCTCCATAAAGGGCATCCTATACAGTGTATATCTTTTCTGCGGAATCTTCCTTGTAATTCTTATATCAAACCTCGTCCGCATCAAGCTCTCAAAACCAATCGAGCTGCTTCGCGGCGGCAATGTCGGAGAAAAGGAACCAAAAACCAAGTGGATTCTCGCGATACTCGGAGTTCTAGCTCTGGGTGCGGGTTACTGGATTGCCATTGTCACGGACGCTCCGCTTCAGGCGATACTGCTGTTCTTTGTTGCTGTGCTTCTTGTCATTATCGGCACTTACTTACTTTTCACGGCAAGCAGCATCGCGATATTAAAACGTCTTCGCAGCAGACCCAATTACTACTACACTACAAGGCATTTCATCCCTGTTTCAGGCATGATTTACCGCATGAAGCAGAATGCCGTCGGGCTTGCGAACATTTGCATACTCGCGACCATGGTGCTTGTCATGGTTTCCGGCACAGTCTGCCTATACCTCGGCACAGCGGATTCGCTGAAAAACTCCTTCCCCACCGAACTGATTGTAACCGTCAGTGCTCCGACAGGCTCGGCGCGCGACGATTTTCGCTCCGCAATCGACAAATCGGTTACTGACAGCGGACTTGAGATGAGTAATATCACCGACTTCTATTCCCTCTCATTTTCAACAAAACTTGAAAACGCCGATTTTGGAGACACCCTCCACGCCTATACTAATCAGACTGACAATTCCAATGTCTATCTTCTCCCCGCCTCGGAATACGGACGTATGCTGGGCGAAACGATTACGCTTTCGCCGAACGAGGCTTTCATATATGCCGATAACTCACAGCTCGATGGTAGCTTTTCGTTGCTCGGCACGGATTATAAAATCACGCGCGAGCTCGTGAGCTTTCCCGCAATCTCCAAACAGGCAACCCTGATTCCCTATCGTTTCATCATCGTTGTTGCGGATGATAGCTTTACGGAAATCTGCGGCGCTCAAACGCTTGTAGCACCGGACTGGTATTATGGCTTCGACCTCTCCGGAACAAGCGCGCAGAAAATCGCTTGCTGTGACGCTATGGAAAGCGCAATGGGGAACACCGCTATATCCTCCGGCAGCTATGACTACACGCATATTGCAAGCATTGATGCCGGCAAGACGGACGTCTATGCTATGAACGGCGGCTTTCTTTTCCTTGGACTATTCCTCGGACTCATTTTTCTCATTGCAACGGTGCTCATCATCTATTACAAACAGCTCTCGGAGGGCTATGACGACAAGGAACGCTTTGAGATAATGCAAAAGGTCGGTCTAAGCCGTCCCGAAATTAAAAAGGCCATACGCAGTCAGGTGCTAGTTGTATTCTTCCTGCCGCTCGGCATGGCGGTTGTGCACATCGCTTTTGCCTTTAAGATGATTACTAAGCTCCTTCTGATTTTCAACCTCACCAACGTAACCCTCTTCGCTGTCTGTACTCTTGCAACAGTCGCCGTTTTCGCCCTCATCTACGGCGTTGTCTATATGCTCACCGCGAAGATTTATTATAAAATCGTTAGCTGACTTCCCCTATTCATCAAAATTAAACAGCCGGAATGTTACGCGGTAACATTCCGGCTGTTTAATAATCTATTCAGCGTAGCGCAATCAGATTTTTCCTGTATCCATGAAGCCGGTACGGTCATATCTGCCGGTGAGCAGATACGGGAAAATCTTTTCGGCGTCGACATGCTCGACGAGCTTCATACCCTTGAGTAGCAGGTCATTCTTGCAATAAGCTCCGCCGATTATGGTGCTTATCGGCAGCTCCGCCCACGGGTCATCCTTGCCGGACTGCAGCTTGAGCGAGGCAAAGCCCGGCTCCCAAGCCTTGTAGGTATATTCGCAGAAGTTCTGATAAAGCCCGCCGTTGACAAAATGCGGCTTACCCGCCTCATCCGAGGTGAAGTTGAAATCAAAGAAGAAGCCCGATCCCTCACTCTTTTCACCCGCTCTCGGAAACTGATAGACAACGTCGGTGAGGGGGCTGTTATATTCGCCTATATCGAGCTTCGCGTTAATTAGCTCCACTCCCTTACGAGACACCTTTGCGGTAACCGTGTCGCCGTCGCGGCGCAAATCGAAGTCCGCACCGAGCTTTTTCGGCATATGACCCATGTCGCGCCCGAAGTAGGTCGCCATTTCGGAGCCGGGCCCACCTAGCACGAGGGCAACGGGATAGAGTCCCAAATCAAAATCATGAGTTACGAGGACTGATAGTATCGCCTCATAGTATTCGTCAGCAAACGAGGGCTTATTGACATGACAGATTGAAAGCGTTGCAACCGGCATCGGATAGGGTCTCAGCGGGCGCGGCACGAGGCGTCTCACCGCCATTGGGTCCGTCATGAACGCCATGTATAGACCTTCCTGATCGCCCATCAGCGAGGTTTTCGCGAACTTCTGCAAATCCTCCATCGACGAGATGAAGCTCGGAGCCTTCGGCTGTTTTAGAAACAGCTTGCGTCCGATTTCGAAACCTGAGCGAGTCGCGGGCGCGATTTTTCCGACCTTGACCGCGTCGCCTATGACATAGGTGTCGTAGCCCTTGGCCTTCAGCTCATCCGCAAGCTCCTTGTTCGGACGCATGCCGAGCGAGAGCACCACGGCGTCTGCCGGAACTGTCTTTTCCTGCCCACTCGCCTTTTCCTCAAGTACGACGGAGTCCGCTTTTATCTCCTTAAGCGTGTGCTCAAGCAGAAACTCGGTCTTATACTGCTTGAGACGTCCCATTACGTCCGCGACTATCGTGCCGTTGCCGTCGGGAGCGATTTTGTTTAGCATGTCAACGACCGTGACGCTGTTCCCCGCGGCGCAGAGATATTCAGCCGTTTCAATTCCAGTCATGCCTGCGCCGACTAGAACAATGTTTTTCTTTGTAAGTCCGGATTTTCCGCTTAAAACATCTTCGACGCTGAATACATTTCCGGCGTGAACTCCTGGAAGCTCGGGCGTTATTGCCGCGCCGCCTGTGGCGACGACGACAGCATCGGGTTTAAGACTGTCGATGAGCTCGGGAGTTGCTTCCGTATTGAGGCGCACATCCACACTCAAGCGGCTAAAAGCGTCGTCGTAATAGTCCGCAAGCCACTTCATGCTGCCCTTGTGCGGCGGCTCTTTCGCGAAGTTCACAAGTCCACCGAGGGCGGAAGCCTTATCGATTAAAGTCACCTTGACTCCGCGCTCCGCAAGCGTCAGGGCGGCGCTCAATCCGGCAGGACCCGCACCTATGACCGCGGCCTTATGTCCTTCCGCGTCGCAGACGGGCAAGCCGTATTTAAGCTCGCGCGCACAGCGCGGATTGACGGCGCACTCCGCCGGAAGCCCAGCGGCGTTATACTCGTTGAGGCTCTCAAAGCAACGCATGCAGGTGATGCACTTGCGAAGCTCATTTTCTCGCCCCTCCTGCACCTTTCTGCCCCACTGCTCGTCGGCAAGCCACGCTCTGCCAAGTCCGACGAAGTCCTCAATTCCGTCTTCAAGGAATTTTTCGGCTATCGCAGGTTCGCGGAAGGCGGAGTTGCCGATAACGGGGATACCTACATGGTCCTTGACAGCCTTAATTAGGTCATGGCGCCAGCCCTGCGGGAAGGAGCTCGGCTCGACGCAGACGGAGCCCGTTTCATAGATGCCACAGCTGACGTTAATTACGTCAATGCCGAGTTTTTCGAGCGCCATGGAAATCTTTACGCCGTCCTGAATATGTATGTAGTCCTCCGTGACGCCGGTTTTGTCGAGAAACTCCTCAACGGAAAGGCGTACGCAAATCGGAAAATCGGGACCGCATTTTGCGCGAATGCCCGTTATAATTTCTGCTATAAACCGCAGGCGGTTTTCAAAGCTGCCACCGTATTCGTCCTCACGCTTGTTCGTATAGGGACTAAGGAACTGGTTTATAAGATAGCCGTGCGCCGCGTGGAGCTCAACGCCGTCGCAGCCTGATTTTTTTACACGCACTGCGCCGTCGATGAACTGCTGCACAAGCTCCTTGACTTCGGAATTTTCAAGTGCACGGGTTTCCTGCTTCACAAATTTACACATGACCGACGAGGGGGCGACAACGGCTTGCCCGCCGGTAAGGTCGGAAACCGTCTCACGTCCCGGATGATGCAGTTGTATGAAAATTTTCGCTCCGTGCTTATGCACTGCCGCCGCAAGTTTGCCAAGCGGCTCAATGTGCCTGTCCTTTGTGACAGAGAGCTGGCGCAGAAGCCCAACGCCGTGTACATCGTTCACACGCGTAATTTCGGGGATGATAAGTCCTGCTCCGCCCTCGGCACGCGCTTCGTAAAAAGCAATCATCTCATCGGTCGGGCTGCCGTCCAGCTCCGCAAGTCCGATGCCCATCGGCGACATTACCAAACGATTTTTCAGTGTCAGCTTGCCGATTTTGCCTTCGGTAAACATTTTCTCGTACATTTGCAAACCTCCATATTTGTAATTTTTTCGGGATTCATTCCGTTTAATCTTAACTTGTCTTTTGCCGATTGTTAATCCTTCGACAATACAATTATACTTGGCCAAACGCCAAAAAGAAATAGTCGTACAACACAGAATTAACTTGCCGATTTGTGCGCCGTGCACTATAATATCCGCAGAGGTGAGACTATGCTTTTCAGCGAACTTATCAGCTCGATTTCAGAAAAAATCCCTGTCAGAACAGTCAGCATATCGGATTGCTTCGACATACGAGACACCGCCTTGCTGGACGGGGTTCAGGATGATTTCCAAAACGACGTACTCTATATTGGCTATTATGAACAAATAGGCTCCAAAAATCTCCCGACCCACTGCGTGCTTGTCGCTTCGGCGGCGACGGAAACTCTCGAGAGCGCCGGAAATGATCTTGCGCTGGCGGAGGAGCAGAAGCTGTTTTTCCTTTTTAACCTAGCAAAGTCTCTGGTGGACGCCTCACGCAGCAAGGGGCTCTATGCGGAGCTGATGGACTGTGCGGCTCAGACAAAAAGCGTCGCTGCCTTCGCGAATCTCGCAGCATCAAAGCTCGGCAATTCTATTATTCTGCTTGACCGCGACTTCAAGGTTCTGTCTTGTTCAAACATCTACCCAATTGACGACCCGCTCTGGGCTCAAAATATCAGACAGGGCTATTGCAGCTACGAATTCATCAGTGCGGTCAATGATATGGAGATAGTAAAAAACGCGCCGAAAACCTCGGAGCCCATTGTCGTTACCTGTTACGCCTCTCCGCTTCGCAAGCTCTCCAGCAAGATATTTCAGAGCGGACACATGATTGGCTTCGTCGTGATGCTCGAAAACGAAAATCCTGTGTCGCCGCAGCACTTTGAGCTGCTGCGTATTGTGTCAACAGCCTCCGGAGATGTGATTTCAAAATTCGCGCCCTATTTGCTGCCGGACAGCACTCAATACCAGCGCCTGCTCTATGAAATGGTCATCGGCGCGCCTGCGGACAAGCTCGTGTCCTACATCGCTAAGCTCGTTTTTCCCGAGCATATGTGTGCTGTGCGCATCAGCCAGTCCCGCGACCTCGGTCAGAAGCATCTGAAAGAGCAAATTGCGTCAAAGCTGAAGACTCTTATCCCCGGCACTCAGCTCACTTACCACGAAAATGGCATCGCCGCTCTTTTGTCGCCCTCCGGAGCTTCGGGTCTGACTAATGAGCAGTTCGCGCTTCTTGGCGACTTCGCAAAGACCGAGTCCGTTGCAATCGGCGTAAGCAATACATTTTTCAAAATTGAGGACTTCGCTCGAAACTATTCGCAGGCCTGCCACGCTCTTGAGCTTGAAAACCGTCTGCGTTTCGGACAAAGAGTCTGCAAGTTTGCGCACTACGCGTTTTTCGGTCTCCTCGGCACAGTCAAAAATCCGGAGGAGCTTAGCTCCTTTTGTCATCCGGCGCTATCACGGCTTCACAGCTACGACAGCGAAAACAACACTGAGCTTTTCCGCACTCTCGAAACCTATCTTTCCAGCGATTGCAGCATCAAGCTGTGCTCCGAAAAGCTCTTTATACATCGCAACTCGCTCACCTACCGATTGAAGCGCATTTTCGAGCTGACTCAGATTGATCTTTGCGACAGCAACACACGCTTTCTTCTGGAAATGTCTTTCGGAATCGGGCGTTATGTAGGTGATGAATAAACGGTCTTCGCAACGCATAACGCCGTACGGGATTGGTGAGCGTTCTAAGTGTGTAGCATCTACAAGCCCGAAATAACATTATGTAAACCTCAGCCTTTGAGCACGGCATGATTCGCAGAAGCTGTAGTCGGCTTAATTTTCATTAGGTATTTGCCAAACGGTTACATATTAATAGTGGCTTTTTTACGCATATGGTGTATAATATAATTAGATAATTGTACTAATGTTCGGTCAATCATTTTAATTCCTCACAATAAGTCAATGGAGGTTCGTATATGCGAAAAACAAAGATAATCTGTACTCTCGGGCCGGCAACGGACGAAACTGGCATCCTAAAAACGCTCATTACGAGCGGAATGGATGTCGCGCGTTTCAATTTCTCACACGGCACGCACGAGGAACAGCTCAAAAGACTCAACGACCTAAAGACGCTTCGCGAGGAACTCAACATCCCTGTTGCCGCCCTTATGGATACGAAGGGTCCCGAAATACGGCTTGGCCTATTCGAAGGCGGCAGTGACATGCTCACAGCCGGCAGCACCTTCACTCTGACCACGGGTGAATGTCTCGGGAACGCGGAGCGCGCGCACGTTAGCTACGAGGGCCTTCCCGGCGACGTGAAGCCCGGCGACAGGATACTTCTCGACGATGGAAAGATATCACTGCTCGTCAGGAATTCAAAGGGCAGCGAAATTGTCTCCACTGTGGAAAACGACGGACCCATCTCCGACCGCAAGGGCGTCAACGTCCCCGGGGTCGTCCTCACAATGCCCTTCATCAGCAAAAAGGACTACGACGATATCATCTTCGCGGCACACGAGGGCTTCGATTTCATTGCCGCGTCCTTTGTGCGCACGGCCGACGATGTTAAAGAGGTGCGTATGCTCCTTAACTGGAACGGCGGAGAGAAAATCAAGATAGTCGCAAAAATCGAATGTCTGCAGGGTCTGCAGAATTTTGATGAAATTCTTGAGGTTGCCGACGGAATCATGATTGCGCGCGGCGATCTTGGCGCGGAACTCCCACTTGAGGAGGTTCCCGTCATCCAGAAACGGCTCATTCATAAGGTCTACAGGTTCGGCAAGCCTGTCATAACCGCAACACAGATGCTCGAATCGATGATCATCTATCCCCGTCCGACGAGAGCTGAGGCAGCGGACGTAGCAAACGCAATATACGACGGCACGAGCGCCATCATGCTCTCCGGCGAGACCGCTGCGGGCAAATACCCCGTCGAGTCGCTCCGCACTATGGTACGCATCGCGAGCAGAGCGGAAGAGGACATTAACTACACAGCCCGCTTTGAAAAGATGGAGTTTTCAAGCGGCGGCAATGTGACGCACGCGATATCTCATGCAGCCTGCACCTCGGCTATCGATCTAGGAGCGAAAGCTATCGTCACCTTCACGCTTTCGGGCAAATCGGCGCAGGAGGTTTCGGCGTTCCGTCCCCCCTGCCGCATAATCGCCGGAGTCACCTCCGAGCAGACCTGCCGCCAGCTCAACATGTCCTGGGGCGTGAGTACTCTGATGGTAAACGACGAGAAAAATCTCGACGACTTGTTCGAAAAGGGTCTGAAGGCTGTCGTCGACGCGGGCCTTCTCTCAGCAGGCGACATGGTAGTGCTGACCGCCGGAGTGCCTATCGGCGTTACCGGGTCAACGAACTTTATCAAGGTTATGCACGTCTAAGCCATATAATGTCAAGGAGAAATTAATGGGCGATTTTCATGTAGTAAGTGAATACACCCCCGCAGGCGACCAACCGGAAGCTATCGAGGCTCTTGCCCGTGGCTTTGAGTTAGGATTCGAGGATCAGACGCTCCTCGGCGTCACCGGCAGCGGAAAGACCTTCACCATGGCGAAGGTCATCGAGAAGCTTCAGAGACCGGCGCTTGTGCTCGCTCACAACAAGACGCTCGCCGCCCAGCTTTGCGCGGAATTCAAGGAGTTTTTTCCCGACAACGCAGTTGAGTATTTCGTTTCGTATTACGATTACTATCAGCCGGAAGCGTACATTCCACACACGGACACCTTTATTGAAAAAGACAGCTCCATAAACGACGAGATCGAGCGGCTTCGCCACAGCGCGACCTCGTCGCTTTTCGAGCGCCGCGACGTAATCGTCGTGTCCTCAGTCTCTTGTATATATGGACTGGGCGACCCTATCGACTACGCCAGCATGGTCATCTCTCTCCGCCCCGGACAGGTGCGCGAAAGGGACGAGCTTTTGCGGCGGCTCATCGATATACGCTACGAGCGCAACGACATTGCCTTTGAGCGCAATATGTTCAGAGTGCGCGGCGACACAGTTGAAATTTACCCTGCGTATTCATATGACACAGCGATTCGCGTTGAGTTTTTCGGGAATGAGATTGAAAGAATCAGCGAGATAAACATCGTGACGGGAGCGCCTAAGCGTAAGCTCTCGCACGTTGCGATATACCCCGCGTCCCACTACGTCACGACCAAGGACAAGATGGCGGACGCGATTTACGAAATACGCCGCGAATGTGACGAGCGTGTCAAATGGTTTCAGGACAACGGCAAGCTGCTCGAAGCCCAGCGTCTCTCACAACGCACGAATTACGACATTGAAATGATGCAGGAGCTAGGCTACTGCTCCGGCATCGAAAACTATTCGCGCATCGTCAGCGGCAGGCCTGTCGGAAGCGCACCTATGACGCTGCTGGACTACTTCCCGAAGGATTTCATTCTTTTCGTGGACGAAAGCCACGTCACCCTTCCGCAGGTGCGCGCGATGTACAGCGGCGACAGGGCGCGAAAAGAAAACTTAGTCGAATACGGCTTCCGTCTGCCCTCCGCTTTCGATAACCGTCCTCTGAAATTTCCTGAGTTTCAGGAGCGTATAAAACAGGTCGTATATGTTTCAGCGACACCCACACTTTATGAGCGAGAACGCTCGGCTCAAATCGTTGAACAGATTATTAGGCCAACGGGACTGCTTGACCCCGAGGTCTCCGTCCGTCCCTCCGAGGGTCAAATCGACGACCTCATAAGTGAAATCAATATGCGCGTCGAAAAAAACGAGCGGACTCTCGTCACAACGCTCACGAAAAAAATGGCGGAGGACCTCACGACCTATCTTGGCGGTGCAGGCATCAAATGCCGCTATATGCACCACGACATTAACACCATCGAGCGCATGGAAATTATCCGCGACCTACGCCTCGGCGAGTTCGATGCGCTCATCGGAATAAACCTTCTGCGCGAAGGACTTGACCTGCCGGAAGTCTCACTCGTTGCGATACTCGACGCAGACAAGGAAGGCTTCCTGCGAAGCGAAACAAGCCTTATCCAGACGACCGGGCGCGCCGCGCGTAATGTTGGCGGTCTTGTCATCATGTACGCCGACAAGATTACCCCGTCGATGAAAGCGGCGATCGATGAAACGGACCGCCGCCGTATCAAGCAAAACGCCTATAACGAGGAACATGGTATCACACCGAAGACTATAGTAAAATCAGTCCGCAATCTGCTGGAAATTTCCGGCGTGACCGAAGACGACGAAAAGGGCAACTCCGGCATCAAGATGACCGATTCAGAAAAACGTCAACTCATCGATAAGCTCGAAAAGCAGATGAAGGATGCGGCAAAGATGCTCGAATTCGAATTTGCTGCCGAGCTGCGTGACAGATTAATAAAGCTCCGCGGGGAAAAATAAGCTCAGAAGCGCAAGGATTGCGTCTTTGAAAGGATATGCACTAATGAAACTCATGATCCTTGACGGCAACAGCATAGTCAACCGGACATTCTACGGAATTCGTATGCTCAATTCGCCAGACGGCACCCCAACAAACGGTATATATGGCTTTCTCACAATACTGCGCAGGCTCATAGACGAGGAAAAGCCTCATGCGGTTTGTGTCGCCTTTGATCTGAAAGCCCCAACCTTCCGGCACCTGCAGTTCGAGGCCTACAAGGCTCAGCGCAAAGCAATGCCGGAGGAGCTTGCCATCCAAATACCGATACTCAAGGAAGTGCTGGATTCTCTCGGTGTCAAGCGTCTCGAGCTAGAGGGCTATGAGGCGGATGACCTCATCGGTACCGTGAGCCGCGTCTGCGGTGAGAAGCGCTGGGAATGCGTCATCGTAACCGGCGATAAGGACAGCTTCCAGCTCATTACGGAAACGACCCATGTCAGGCATATCAAAAGCCGCATGGGCAAGACCGAAACGACCGAATACACCCCCGAGGTGTTTTTTGAGGAATATGGTTTTGAACCCAAGAAAATTATCGACCTCAAGGCGCTCATGGGCGACTCAAGCGATAATATCCCCGGCGTAAAGGGCATCGGCGAAAAGACCGCGACCGAGCTTATCCGCGCTTACGGGACGATAGATAAAATCTACTCCGATGTTGACTCTCTCGAAATAAAGGACGCCGTCAAAACAAAGCTCGTTGATGGAAAACCGGACGCGGAGATGTCCTTTTCCCTTGCTACTATTGAATTGAATGTGCCCATCGATTTTTCTCCGGAAAACTGTGTGTTTTCCGGAGACTTTGGTGGCGGCTATGAGATTTTCCGTCGTCTCGGCTTCAACTCGCTCATTGAAAAGTGGGGCATCACCGAAAAGGCAGACGGAACTTCCGCACCAAAGCCTGCCGCTCTGCCGATTATCGAAGTCAACAGCGAAACAGAGCTCACACAGCTTTCAGAAAAAATGAGGAAACTGCCCCATATCGCCGTTCTTCCCCTTGACGGAGGGCTTGATGCTCTGGAACTCTGTGATGGAAACGCCGTTTTTATACTGCGTTGGGCAAATCTCGGCGATAATTACAATAGCTTCTTAAAAGAGCTGTTTTCTCAACAAGTTCACAAGCTTTCCCACAATAACAAAGATTTTATGGGTCGACTTATGTCGGAAAATCTAGATTGCAGGGGTTTTGACTTTGACACGGCGCTTGCCGCCTATCTTCTCGCCCCAACTGAGTCAGGCTATGAGCTGGAGAGAATCTCCGCAAAATATCTGGGCGACCCGATGCACGGCAGCGAGGCCATTTTCGCACTTTATCCTGTTTTGAAAGCTCGGCTTGATAATGAGGGAATGACGGATCTTCTCGAAAAAATCGAACTTCCGCTCTGTGAGGTCATCTCACACATGGAGCAGGTCGGTTTTGCCGTCGACAAGCAGGCGATATTTGACTTCGGAAAACAGCTTTCTATCGGTATCGAAGCTCTGCAAAAGGACATCTGGTCACTCGCTGGCGAGGAGTTCAACATCAATTCCCCGAAGCAGCTCGGCGAGATACTTTTCGAAAAGCTCATGTTACCCTACGGCAAGAAGACCAAGACAGGCTGGTCGACGAACGCGGACGTTCTGGACGGTCTCCGCGGCAAACATGAAATCATAGATAAGATTTCCGAATACCGTCAGCTGACCAAGCTCAAATCGACCTACTGCGATGGACTCATTAAGGTCGTAGGCTCGGACGGACGCATTCACACAAGTTTTCAGATGACCGTGACTGCAACGGGCAGGCTCTCCTCGACCGAGCCGAACCTGCAAAACATCCCTGTGCGTACCGAGCTCGGTGCGCAGCTGCGCAAGATGTTCGTCGCCTCAAACGGAAACCTGCTTGTCGACGCGGATTACAGTCAGATTGAACTTCGCCTCCTCGCCCACATCAGCGGCGACGAAACAATGAAAAACGCCTTTAAAAACGGCGAGGACATCCACGCCGTCACGGCTTCGCAGGTTCTCGGCATACCGCTCGCTGAAGTGACAAAGCTACAGCGCTCTCGTGCCAAGGCAGTCAATTTCGGTATTGTCTACGGAATTTCGGCGTTCTCGCTTGCGCAGGATATCGGCGTCTATCAATCTGAGGCAAAAGCTTATATCGACACTTACCTTGAAAAATACAGCGGCGTTCGCGGCTATATGGACGGTATCAAGAAAAAGGCCAAGGACGACGGCTATGTCGCAACCCTTTTCGGGCGCAGACGTCCCCTGCCGGAGCTCAAATCGGCGAACTTCAATCTCCGCTCCTTCGGCGAGCGAGTGGCACTTAATACTCCCATACAGGGCACGGCAGCAGATATTATTAAGCTTGCGATGGTGAATGTACACCGCCGCTTGGAGTCAGAGGGGCTGGGGGGCAAGCTCATTTTACAAATACACGATGAACTGATTGTCGAGTGCCCCGAAAAAGAAGCCGAAACGGTTAAAAAAATACTGACTCAAGAGATGGAAAATGCCGTCCGTTACAGCGTACCTCTGGATGTCGACGCAAACATCGGCAAGAGTTGGAGCGACGCGAAATAAATATGAGCCGCAACATGAGGTGAAATTATGACAATTACTGACGTCAAACCCGCACACCTCGATGAGATTCAAGCTATCGAATGCGCATGCTTTTCACTTCCGTGGCACCGCGCCGCGCTGGAAAAGCAGATGTGCGCTGAAAACTGCGTCTTCCTTGCCGCCTTGAGCGACAGCGGAACTGTCATGGGCTACATCGGACTGATGTTCGTTTTGGATGAGGGCTATATTTCTAACATTGCCGTCGCGCCAGAATACAGAAGGCACGGTGTTGCGGATGCGCTCATCTCCGCTCTCGTTGAGCGGACGAAAAGCACTCTCGCCTTCATGACGCTTGAGGTTCGGGAGAGCAATCATGCCGCAAGATACCTCTACACTAAGCACGGCTTTGAAACTGTGGGAAAACGCAAAAACTACTACGACAGGCCAAAGGAGGACGCACTCCTCCTGACCTTGTTCTTAAAGAAAGAGGATACGACCACATGCTCATAATGTCAATCGAGAGCACCTGCGACGAAACTGCTGTCGCGATAACCGAAAACGGCAGGAAGGTGCTCACGGATCAAATATTCTCTCAGGCGGATTTGCACGCCGTTTATGGCGGGGTCGTGCCCGAAATTGCCTCACGTTCTCATGTCGAGGTTATTTCACAGCTTTCGGAGCGCGCGCTGACCGTTGCCGGAATTACAAAAAATGACCTAGGTGCGGTGGCGGTGTCCTATGCCCCCGGACTTATCGGGGCGGTGCTCGTCGGCGTGAACTTCGCAAAATCCGTCGCTTATGCGCTTAGTATTCCGCTTATCCCGGTGCATCACATCAAGGGGCACATCGCGGCAAACTACATTGCTTTTCCTGAGCTTGAGCCGCCGTTTCTCTGCCTTGCGATTTCGGGCGGAAACACCATGCTCGTCGACGTGCGCGGCTACACCGATATGAAGATAATCGGCGCGACTCGAGACGACGCGGCAGGCGAATGCTTCGACAAAACTGCGCGAGTGCTTGGCCTGCCCTATCCCGGCGGAAAGCACGTCGACGCGCTTTCAAAAACAGGCGACGACTCAAAATACGTCCTGCCCCGCTCCCATGTTGAGGGCAACCCCTACGACATGAGCTTTTCGGGGCTTAAAACCTCAGTAGTTAATCTCGTCCACAACGCTGAGCAGAAAGGCGAAACGCTTGACCGCGAATCGCTTTGCGCGTCTTTTTCTCGCGCCGTGAGCGAGAGCCTTGTTCCCCGAACGATGCAGCTCGCACGCGAACTAGGTTATAAAAAAATTGCCGTTGCGGGCGGCGTTGCCGCGAACTCCCGCATTCGCGAGGATTTTCGCATTGCTGCCGAAAAAGAGGGCGCACAGCTATTTGTCCCACCCCTCTCCCTCTGCGGTGATAACGGCGCGATGATCGGCTGTCAGGGCTATTATGAATTCCTTGCCGGCACAAGGGCGGGGAGCGACCTCAACGCCTACGCAAACATGGAGCTTTAATGTTATGGATATGACTATGGAAGTAATCACACATTCAGTTGAAGAAACCGAGCTTGTCGGTCAGGCACTTGCAAAGACACTCTATTCCGGTTCCGTCGTCGCGCTTTACGGCGACCTTGGCGCGGGCAAAACCGCTTTCGTGCGCGGCATGGCGCGAGGACTCGGGTCAAGCGACCGTGTCACAAGCCCGACCTTCACAATCGTTAACGAATACGGCGGCTCGCTTGAGCTTTTCCATTTTGATATGTACCGTCTCAGGAGCTCGGATGAGCTTTTTGACATTGGTTGGGAGGACTACCTCGCCCGCGGCGGAGTCTGCGTCGTTGAATGGAGCGAAAATGTCACCGACGCCTTTGACGGTTCCGAAACTAAGGTCACAATCGACAAGTTCTCGGACACCGACCGAAAAATTACAGTTGAAGCTCCCGAGGAGGATAACTGATGCGTATATTAGGCTTTGAATCGAGCGCAAAGTCCGCCTCTGTCGCGGTCTGTGATGAGATAGGACTTATCTCACAACATTTTCAAAACAGCGGCCTTACCCACAGCCGCACCTTGCTTCCAATGGCGGAGGACATGCTCAAAAACCTCTCGCTTACGCTTTCTGATATCGACCTTATCGCCGTAGCGCAAGGACCTGGGTCTTTTACTGGTATACGCATCGGCGTTTCCGCTGTCAAGGGTCTCGCGTGGGCGGCTGATAAACCCGTCTGCGGGGTTTCGACCCTACTGGCGATGGCATATAACGGAGTTGCTTTCCCCGAGGGCAGCCTAATCTGCTGCGTCATGGACGCAAAGCGCAGTCAGTTCTACAACGCGAACTTCGTCATAAAGGACGGGATTCCAGTTCGTCTTTGTGAGGATAGAGCAATCGGAACAGCCAAATTAGTGGAAGATATAGAAAATACAAATAATTCCGTCTTTGTTATTGGAGATGGGGCGTCAATGTGTTATAATGCTTTGGAAAATTTAAAGCTTGATGCGCATATCGCGCCCGAGCCCCTTCGGCACCAATCCGCATGGGGCGTCTGCATGGCGGCAAAGAGAGAGAACGCTCAATCCGTCCATGAGTTGCTTCCGGTCTACCTGCGTTTGAGTCAGGCCGAACGAGAGCGGCAGGATAGAGTTTTCGGAAAGTAACTTGTTTCACAGATAAAATAAAGGGAGAATTACTATGAGTAAAGTAACTGTTTTCGACCATCCGCTTATCCAGCACAAGCTTTCCATTATGCGCGAGAAAGACACAAGCGTTAAGGAATTCCGTGAGCTTGTTTCCGAAATCGCAACACTTATGTGCTATGAGGCAACCCGTGACCTTCCACTCGAGGAGTTCGAAATCGAAACTCCTGTCGCAAGAGCAAAGGTTAGGCGCATTTCCGGCAAAAAGCTCGCGGTTGTTCCCATTCTCCGCGCAGGTCTCGGTATGGTCGACGGTATGCTCACTCTTGTCCCCAATGCAAAGGTCGGTCACATCGGACTTTACCGCGATCCCGAAACACTTCTCCCTGTTAAGTATTACTGCAAAATGCCGAAAGACATCGCAGAGCGCGACGTTATCATAGTTGACCCCATGCTCGCAACCGGCGGAAGCGCAACTGCCGCAATCACCTTCCTTAAGGAATACGGCTGCAAGCACATCAAGCTCATGTGCATAATCGGCGCACCCGAGGGTATTAATAAGGTCCAGGACGATCATCCCGACGTAGATATTTTTGTCGCGGCGAAGGACTCACATCTTAACGAACATGGCTACATTGTCCCCGGTCTTGGCGACGCAGGCGACAGAATCTTCGGCACGAAGTAATTTAAATAAACCAAGGTGCCGCTCGTATATGGCGGCACCTTTTTTAGGAGACAAATATGGACAAACTTGAACAGTTGAGCTGCGAGCTCAGTACAGATAAAATAAAGCAGTGGCGGGCATCCGGAAAGAAAGCGCTCGGCATCGTCTGTTGCCACGCGCCCTTCGAAATGCTGCACGCGGCGGGGTCTCTCCCCGTCAGACTCAGAGCGACCGGCTGTAAAAGCTGCGCGGATAGCGCCGCCTGTGTGGGTGAGGATTCCTGCGGCTTCCTGTCATCGATACTCCAATATCTTATCGACGGCACCTATGAGCTCGACGGACTTGTAACCTCCAACGGCTGCGGCGAATCGTCAAGCGTCATTACGAACTGGAAAATTATCACGACACGCGAGAATAAGCCTCAGTTCCTTTATGAGGTCGTAGCTCCGAAAATGGTGAACTCAGCGTCGTATAATTATTTCGGCAGCGAGCTTGACGAACTGCGCGAGGAGCTTGAAAAGATCACCGGCAACGAAATCACAAACGAAAAGCTGAAAAAAAGTGTCGATACCTATAACGAGGCACGACGGCTCGTAAAGCAGATTTATGACCTGCACAAGGCGGAGTTCCCCGTCATAAGCGGCGCGGATACACTCAAAATCACGCTTGCGGCAACTCAGATGCCAATTGAGGAATACATAGCGTTCTTAAAGGACATTCTTGCCGACCTTAAAAACCGCGAGCCGATAACGAATTACAAGGCACGCGTAATGCTCGCGGGAAGTGCGATAGACGATCCCGAATACGTCAAAGCAATTGAGGACTGCGGACTTCTGGTCGTAGCAGACCTCAACAGCTTTGGACTGAGATTTCTGCACGATGAGCTCATCTACGACGAAAATGATGTTGCGGGTTCAATTGCGAAATACTACCTAACCCGCTCCTCCTGCCCGCGAATGATGGATGGAAGCGACGATATTCACGAATACATACTCGCTGCTGCCGAGGAATATAAGGCAGACGGCGTTATTATCGTTCGTATGCAGCACTGCGGCAAATGGGACGTTGAGACCTATGTTCTTGAAGCTCTCTTTAAAGAGCAAGGCATACCGAGTATTTCTCTTGAGCGTCAGGTGCTGATGAGTCAGCAGGGTCAGCTCGCCCTCCGCGTCGAAGCGTTCAGGGAACTGCTGGAGAGTCGGAAATAATAATAAAAAATGGGATACGTCACTTTTAGTGATGTATCCCATTTTTACACATTGTATATTTACACCTTCCACCACAATGTTTCCCCGCGGCTGGTTTCTACGAAGCCGCAGCGTTTGAGTATGTTCTGGGACGGCTGATTATCGAGCAGCGTCTCGGCGGTTACATACGCAATATCCGGCTGCTGCTTTGCCCAGGCGCACATCGCACGCACCGCTTCGGTCATGTAGCCGTTATGCTCAAACTCCTTGCCGAGTCCGTAACCGATTTCGACCTCACCTTTATCGTTGGGTCCTTTCTTGAAGTCCGCGGAGCCGACAACGGTTCTGTCGCTCTTTCTAATTAAAAACCAGAAGCTGTACCAGTAGTATTTTTCCGCGTTCTCCTCGGTTAGCTTTGCCTGTCCTTGGATGATTTCTAGGAAATGCCCCTCCAGCGCTTCTGCCTTATATGTGCAGTCAAGCTCTTTTTCGAGTGCGGGAAGGTCATTAAACCAGAGCCGCAGTTGAGGCGCGTCTAGAACAATAAGCTCCAGTCTTTCGGTATCTAATTTAATTTGCATTACTTACTCCTTAAAATGTACATGGCTGTTGATATGGTCGGCGCAGAAACAGTGATAGCCCCCGCACTTTGAGCAAAAACGGAACTCAAGGTTCGGATTGTCCCTGTCTGTTCTGCCGCATACCTCGCATTTGCGGTTATAGGGCTTCGCCGCCTGCTCGCGATTATACTTCTTAGCCGCCTTTTTAAAATTTATAGTTGTTTGTTTTTGCTGTATGCGAGACGGACGCACCATGTCAAACAACCAGCCACCACAGAAAATTAAATAGTTCAGCACCGCGATAAGGGGAAGAAGGTTAATCGGAAATGGTTTGGAAATCATTATATAAGCGAAGTAAGCTGCTTCGGCAAATGCTATCCATTTTGCTTTAAGTGGGATAATACCAAAAAACAAAACCATTGTGTCGGGAAAAAGCGTCGCGAATGCAAAATACAGTGTGAAGTTGAGATAAAAGGTATCGATACTCATGTTTATTCCTGTTATAAGCCATATGACCGTACCGAATAAAACGTTGAACAACACACCACTAAGATAAAATATTGTGAACTTCCCCGCGCCCCAATATTGCTCAAGCAGTTTGCCGAACTGATAGTAGCAGTACATCACAAAGGCAAACATAATAATCGCTCTAAAGGAAGATGTCGAGGTAGTCGGCACAAAGATGAATGTGACGAGCCTCCAGACCTCTCCCCTGGTAAAAATGGCCTCGGCGCTGAACCGGACAAGCTCGAGCAGCTTTCCAGACCTGTCCATCATGCTGAAAATCCAAACCAGCACATTACCGGTTATAATATAAATCATAAGATTTCTGATTCCGAAACTCGGATGCGTCAGGCAGAAGCGGTCGACACGCCGCATGATACTTTTCATATATCGTTCCTCCGATTGGAATTAATTGCGTGAATTGTGATAAGATGATACCCTTTTTTTTGCGGAGTGTCTATGATATTTTTGTAAATTCGGACGGCAATCGGTGAAAAAGGAAATTTCTTAAAAATATTACACTTTAAGTTCTCAAGTATATGTGCTATTATAGCTTAGGTTTATATACACCTAAAGGTCGAATACTGTGCCTTTTACCTGCAACACCAATATATATTTAAAATCATAAAAAAAGATAAAACTACTGTAATAAAGTTATATTCGCAGTATCAAAAGAGAAAGGTTCGTTACCATGCAAAAACAAATTACAAACAGGGTCTTCACCTCTGAATCCGTCACCGAGGGTCACCCCGATAAAATGTGCGACCAGATTTCCGATGCCGTTTTGGACACTATAATCGAAAAAGACAAGAAAGCTCGCGTCGCCTGCGAATGCATCGCAACGACCGGCATGATCACTGTATTTGGCGAAATTACAACCGACTGCTATGTCGATATCCCGTCCATAGTCCGCAAAACTGTTTGCGAAATCGGCTACAACAACCCCGAATACGGCTTTGACTGCAAAACCTGCGCCGTTTTAACATCAATCGATGAGCAAAGCTCCGATATAGCGATGGGCGTTGACAAGGCCTATGAAGCAAAAGAGGGCGAAAAAGATTATGACGCCGACACAGGCGCCGGCGATCAGGGCATGATGTTCGGCTTTGCCTGTGATGAAACGCACGAGCTTATGCCCGCGCCGATTTCGCTTTCGCACAAGCTTGCCCGCCGTCTCGCCGAGGTCCGCAAGTCCGGGGAGCTCGATTGGCTGCGTCCTGACGGAAAAACACAGGTCTCCGTCCAGTACGACCAGAATGGCTGCGTTGAGCGCATTCCCGCAATCGTCGTTTCGACTCAGCACAGTGCAGACATTGATATTAAGACCCTGCGCGAGGCGATAATGGAAACCGTTATAAAGCCCATAATCCCTGCAAGACTCATCGACAAGGACACGAAGTTTTTCATAAATCCCACCGGACGTTTTGTTATCGGCGGCCCTGCCGGCGATTCCGGACTCACAGGACGCAAAATCATCGTGGACACCTACGGCGGCTATGCCAGCCACGGCGGCGGCTGCTTCTCCGGAAAAGACCCCACGAAGGTCGACAGGAGCGCGGCCTATATGGCACGTTACGTCGCTAAGAACATCGTAGCGGCAGGGCTTGCAAAGCGTTGCCAGCTAGAGATTGCCTATGCAATCGGTGTCGCGAGCCCCGTTTCGGTCTTTGTTGACACGCAGGGCACCGGACTTGTATCCGACGAGCGTCTTTCCCAAATTATCAGCGAATGCTTTGACCTCCGTCCCGCAAGAATAATTAAAAAGCTCGACCTGCTTCGCCCGATATATCGCCAGAGCGCGGCCTACGGTCACTTCGGCAGGACGGATATTGACTTGCCCTGGGAGCACACGGACATGGTGGACGAGCTCAAAGCGCGCGCAAAATAAGTTTCATTTACTATACAAGACCCGAACTTGTCGGGTAAATAACTAAATTGGGAGACACTTAATGGATTTTGAAAACGACCGCGAGGATATTATCGAGGGGCGCAACGCAGTAATCGAGGCGCTTCGCGCGGGACGCACTATAGACAAAGTTTTTATACAAAAAGGTGAAACCGACAAAACTCTAGGTCATATAGCCTCAAAGGCTAGAGACGCCGGCGTTGTTGTCGTTGACGCGGATAGGCGCAAACTTGACTCGATGAGCCAGACACACGCGCATCAGGGTGTCATTGCCCTTGCCGCAGTGCGCGAATACTGCACCGTTACGGACATACTCGCGATTGCAGCGGAAAAGGGCGAAGCTCCGTTCGTCGTTGTATGCGACGAGTTGAGCGACCCACATAATCTCGGTGCCGTCATCAGGACGAGCGAGGCAGCCGGAGTTCACGGAATTATCATACCCAAGCGCCGCAGTGCCGGGCTCACCTCAATCGTGGATAAAACCAGCGCGGGCGCCGCAGAGCATATGGCCGTTGCCAGAGTCGCGAACCTCTCTGCCGTACTTAAAGAGCTGAAGGACGCGGGCGTCTGGGTTTACGGTACGGCGGCAGAGGGCGAAAGCGCTCTCTGGAAGACCGATCTGAAGGGCCCCATTTGTATCGTCATCGGTTCCGAGGGCGAAGGGATTGGCAGGCTTATCAGAGAAAACTGCGATTTTCTCGTCAGCATACCCATGAAAGGCAAAGTCTCCTCTCTGAACGCGAGCGCGGCAGCAGCTGTTCTTATGTACGAGGTTCTCCGTCAGCGTGACATATAATACTCATCTTGCGGCTTTGCCGCCATCAATTTGACGACCGCGGCAGTGTTTACTGTTTTTAGCGGAAGTCATCTGTCAGGGTGCGATATGGATAATAACAACGAAAAAAACATGAATACGGACGACTTAGAGGCTCTTTCCATCGACTCCATCCTTGCTGATTTTAAGGCAGAGGAGCGGGTCGAGGAGGCTTCGCGCGCAGATGTGTTCGCAAGGTCGCGCCCTATTGCCATGGAAAATGAGGGTCATGCTATAGCTGAAACGAAGTTCAGCAGCGTTGACCCTTCTTCTGACGTCTATTTTGTGGATGCGCCCAATATGGCAGAAGGCGACACAGTCTTTTCGCAGAGTAAGCGTTTAGAAGATGCCCCGTCATTTGAAGAAGATATTCTCTCTCCCTCCGAAGGCAGGCGAGCAAAACGTATTCCTACCAATCCGGACGACACGGTGGTCTTTAAAAGACAGCCTTCAAATGAGGAAGATTCAATTTGGAACGAAACAGTTGATGGCGAGAAAAAAAGAACCAAATACGCTCCGGCAGGGAACTACGAGCTGGAACCTGAAACAAATGACGAATACGAACCGGAATCAGGTTTCAGAGAAAGGGTCCTTTCTCCTCTGATTGGGCTTGCCGCCGCTTCGTCCTCAAAACGCGAGGAAAAGCGCAAGGCGGAGAGAGCACGCGCGGAAAAAGAGGCAAAACAACGCCTTCCCGAGATGAATCCCGAAAAAGCTGCTAAGCTTTACATGGATCAGGCTCTATCAATGAGACTCCGTTGCCTTTTCGCATCCTTTCTCAGTATAGTCCTCATCTGGCTGAGCTACGGTCTTCCCGCAATGGGGCTTTTGGGTGACAGTGCGCTTGTTCGAACCTTGGTTTGCCTTATACTCGAGCTCATAGTCATGCTAGTAGGACTCGATGTCTTCACCAACGGGCTAGTGTCTCTCTTCAAAAAAGACTCAGGACCCGAATCTTTGATAGCTGTCTCCTGCCTTGTGTCAATCATTGACGCCGGATACATACTTTTTACGAAAAACACTGGCGACGGACTGCCCTTCTGCGCGGTATCGGCGCTGTCTCTGACATTCGCGCTTTGGGGCTCTTATCTTGAATGCAAGGGCTTTGCCATAAGCTTCCGCACAGCTTCGATTCCGAAGGCGCCCTTCGTCGTTCTCTCGGAGGACGGTGGCGAGGAGCTTGGGCGTGTACTCTCGAAAGCCCAGCGTCCGGTTACCGGCTTCGTCCGAAAAAGCGAGGAAGCTGATATTTTTGAAAACAGTTTTTCGCTTTTTACACCGCTGTTCATCATATTCGCGGTTGTTCTCAGTCTTTTTTGCTTCTTTGGAAGCAAGCAAAATAACAACCTCATCCACACCCTGTCCGCCGGAATGACAGTCTGCGCATCCTTTTCCGCTGTGTTCGGCTTTGCTTTCCCGTACTACGTTATTACAAGGCGGCTTGCGAGAAGCGGGGTTGCTATCGCGGGATATGCGGGCTGTGCGGATTTGGGAAGGCTTAGTCAGGTCGTCATCAAGGATAGAGACATTTTCCCGGAGAGAACTCTTTCGATTGCGAACATCACGGTTATGGAAGGCTTCTATCCTGACAAGGTCATCTCTTTCACCTCCAGCATGATAGCTGCGGCGGGAATGGGCATCTCCTCCGCGTTTACGGAGCTGATGAAAAAAAACGGCTACTCCATGCAGAAGGTCGAGGATTTTGCCTGTCATGAGGGCGGCGGAGTGATTGCAAGAATTAACGGAGAAACGGTTTATGTCGGCTCTTCGAGCTTCATGCAGCTCATGGGCATCAGAATACAAAAGGGCTCAGGTTCGCTTTCTGCCGTCTTTACCGCGATAAACGACACCCTCGCGGGAGTGTTCGAAGTTAACTACGTTCCTGTCACTTCCGTCCAGAAAGGACTTGTGACGCTCCTGCGTGGAAGGATTGAGCCTGTCTTTGCTATAAGAGACTTTAACATCACGCCTATGTTCGTCAAGCAAAAGTTCCGTCTGCCGAAGGAAAGCTACGACTTCCCATCTTTTGCGGACAGATACACAATTTCCTCCCCTGAAACCGAGGATACCGGCAGCGTCATTGCGATGTTCTCGCGCGGCGGGCTCAATTCCGTTGCTGGGCTTGTAAAGCGCGGTAAATCACTTTATAACGGGCTTCTGCTCTGTGCTGTGCTGTCAATACTCGGATCTTTTCTGGGCATGCTCTTCATGCTTGCAATGTGCTGGTCGGGGAGCTATTCTTCGGCGAGCGTCGGGAACGCCATTACGTTTATGCTGCTCTGGCTTGTGCCTGTTCTCGTTATTTCATATGGGCTGCGAAGATAAAATACATTTAACAAAACCCTGCTCTCTGCAAAGCTGAGAGCAGGGTTTCTTTTGTCTCAATTTTCCGGTCAATACAACAATAATGATGAATATTCCCGCTCAAGACACAAAAATATTGTTGCAAATGCTGTTTCTGCCGTGTATAATCTTAGCGTATGAATTTTGACCGAGTCAGGTTAATTATAACAAGTAAGGAGAAACCCCCACATGAGCTATGCAATAAAGAATATTCGAAACATCTGCCTAATGGGTCACGGAGGAAATGGAAAAACGAGCTTGGCCGAAAGCATCCTTTTTATGACCGGCATGACAGACAGGCTCGGAAAGGTCTCTGAAGGCACGACGGTTTCCGACTTTGACTCGGAGGAAATCCGCCGCAAGATCAGTATTGCCGATTCCGCACTTTTCTGCGAGTATAACGGCGTTAAAATAAATATTATCGACACCCCGGGTTATTTCGACTTTGCTGGCGAAGTGGCTCAGGCTCTCCGCGTTGCCGATGCCGGCATAGTCGTCTGCTCGGCGAAGGACGGTCTGAACGTCGGTGCCGAAAAGGCATGGAAAATGCTCTCCGAGGCTAAAAAGCCCCGCGCAATTTTTATCTCCAAAACGGACGAAGAGAATGCTAACTACGAGAAGGCTTTTGCATCCCTGCGTGATAAGTTCGGCGTTTCTGTATGCCCGATGATAGCTCCCATTATAGAAAACGATAAGATTACTGGTCTTGTTGATGTTTCCACTAAGAAGGCCTACACCTTTGATGCAAAGGGCAAGCGCACCGAAGTTCCTGTACCCGAGAGCATGAAGGCCGAGCTCGGCAGCCTCTACAAAACCTTGGCTGAAGGCGTTGCCGAAACCAGCGAGGAGCTCATGGACAAGTACTTCGGAGGTGAGGATTTCACACCCGAAGAGATGAGCAAGGCCTTCGGCGAAGGTCTGCGCGACTGCACCATCTGCCCTGTTTTCTGCGGCAGTGCTTATACCTCGCTAGGTATTTCCCTGCTTCTGGACGCTATCGTAAACTACTTCCCGTATCCTCAGGAGGGCGGCGAGCTCGTCAAGGAGACAGGCCCCTCCGCTGCAATCATATATAAAACGGTTTCCGACCAATACGGCAAGTTCAGCCTTTTCAAAGTCGTTTCCGGCAAGATCACAAACGAAATGACCCTTGTGAATCCCCGCACGGGCACGAGCGAGAAAATCGGTCACATCTATACGATGCAGGGCAAAAAGAACATTGAAGTAAACGAGATTGCCTGCGGCGATCTGGGTGCAGTCTCCAAGCTCTCCGATTCCAAAACTGGCGACACGCTTTGCAACGCTTCTGTGAAAACTGCTCTTCCCAGTGTCGTCTATGCTCCTCCCTGCTACTCCATGGCGATTTATCCCAAGACCAAAGGACAGGAAGATAAGATTGCCGCCGGCCTTACCCGTCTTGCTGAGGAAGACCTTACTTTCAAAATTGTAAACAATTCCGAAACGCACCAGATGGTCGTTTCTGGCGCAGGCGATATACACCTCGACGTTCTTTGCTCCAAGCTCAAAAACAAGTTCGGAGTTGAGGTCGAGCTGGCTCAGGCACGCGTGCCCTACCGTGAGAAGGTTCGCACCAAGGTCAAGGTTCAGGGTCGCCATAAGAAGCAGTCCGGTGGACACGGTCAGTTCGGTGACGTCTGGATTGAGTTTGAGCCCCAGACCGAAACCGAAGACCTAGTCTTTGCGGAAAACGTCTTTGGCGGAAGCGTTCCAAAGAACTTCTTCCCCGCTGTTGAAAAGGGTCTGCGCGAGAGCATTTACAAGGGCGTGCTCGCAGGCTATCCCGTTGTTTTCCTGAAAGCTACGCTCGTCGACGGTTCGTATCATCCCGTTGATTCCTCGGAAATGGCGTTTAAAACCGCTGCAAGCCTCGCCTACAAGGCAGGTCTCCCTATGGCAAGCCCCGTCATCCTTGAGCCTATCGGCTACCTCAAGGTCTCCATTCCCGATACCTATATGGGCGATATCATGTCCGACCTCTCTAAGCGCCGCGGCAGCCCCATGGGCATGAGTGTTAACGACGGCATGCAGGTTGTCGAAGCCGAGGTTCCAATGGCGGAAATGGGCGGCTATGCAATCGATTTGCGGTCCATGACTCAGGGACGCGGCAGCTTCTCCTTCGAATTCGTCCGCTACGAGGAAACCCCCTCAATGATTCAGCAGAAGATCATCGAAGAAGCCAAGGCTCTTGCCTCCGGCGAAGAAGACTAGGATTAATAAAATGTTCAATGCCGGAAGCTCAAGCTTCCGGCATTGATTATCTTCGCGTTTGGCTTTTATCCCTCGACTTCAAATGATTGACACTGTGGGCATACAGTGATAAAATCACTAGAAGTCCGGGAAGAATTATTTTAATCAGCACAACCGATTTTTCCTTTAGCAATGGAGGTCCATATGAGTAAGAAAAAACAGGATGGCGTTTACTTTTTCTGGTCAACGTCCATCATTATATGTATGCTTGTCGCGCTATTTGTCCTCGGCTTTGCGTCCTGCGCAAAGGGTACACCTGCCGCATCCCCGTCGGCTTCACCGTCAGCTTCGCCCAACACCGAAGCTTCGCCCTCCGCAAGTCCGGAAGGCTCAACCGCTCCCGTGACCTCACCGACATCGTCAAGTATGGAGACGGCTTTAGCTGAGACAACAGACATGGGGCAGGAATATGTCGATAAGTTCATCTTTTTGGGCGACAGTACAACCAATGGCCTCGCCTATTACGACGTAGTGAACGATAATCAAGTCTGGACGCCCGCAAGCGGAACGCTTACGCTTTCACTCTGGAGCACTGCGACTATCGTTTACCGCGACGACGACTCTGAAATCTCTATAGTTGATGCCGTGACAAAAAAGCAGCCCGAATATATACTTATAACTCTGGGCGTTAACGGTGTTTCCTTCATGGACGAGGAGTATTTCATTAAGGAATACACGAAGCTCGTACAGGCAATTAAAGAAGCGAGCCCGAACACTAAAATCATCCTCAATTCAATTTATCCTGTAACCGCGGCCTACTCCGAGAAGGATAACGGTATCACGAACGAAAAGATTGACAACGCTAACACTTGGGTCGAGCGAGTGGCAAATTCGCTCAGCGTTAAGTATCTGGACAGCGAAAGTGTTATTAAAGATACAAACGGTGCGATGCCTGATAAAATAAGCAATGACGGAGAAATCCACTTCAATGAGGACGGCTACAAACTTGTAATCAATTATCTCCGTACTCACGGATATCAATAATCTTTACTCTGAGTAAACTGCGGAAGAAGGACTAATCGCATGAAAATCAGCAGAAAACATCTTACACTTGTCTCAATCATACTTATACTTTCACTTTTTGTCGGCTGTGGGAAAACCGCAAAGGTCAAAAATGATGCTGCCGTGACCGATGTTTCAGCGGCTGTTGCCTCTGTTATGAGCGAAAACGCTCTTGTATCGGTTGATTCGGATTATATCGCCGGCTCCATGAAAATGGACGTCTCCGATTACGACAGCTATGACGTTAAAATTAATTCAAAGGGCATCAACATTGACGAATACGGAATTTTTAAAGCGAAGGATGCCGCCCAGCTCGCGACGGTTACAAAGGCTGTAAATGATTATATTCAGATGCGCAAGGATACCTGGATGGTTGAGTACATGCCCGAGGAGCGCCCGAAACTAGACAGCTCGGAAATCATGATACTGGGAAACTATGTCATGTATGCAATTCTATCGGACAATGATAAGCACGCCGCTTTTGATGCCTTCGAAAAAGCCCTGACGACTTGATTTATAATTACTTGTATTTCCCTACATTTCTGATATAATGGCGCCATGTCCCCAATTTTGCTAAGCAGGTGGGTAATTTATGCCAAATAATAAGCGAAAACAGCCCAACCGTGGGAAACAGCGTAGATCAACTGCCGGTTTTTTCATTTTTCTGGCTCTCTTTTGCGTATTAATCGTAGTGGTCGTAAAAAACGCCCAAGTCGAACCTAAAAGTGCGGTGGATGCTTTTAATCCCGTTGCCGAGTCACCGGTCGCTTCGAATAAACCTGCGACACCTACGCCCCAGGAGACAACGACAAACTCTTTGCCCGATTTTAATCCTATGGCGACGGATGCAACAACGCCCGAACTGCTTATATCTGAAACAGGTATTATGGTCGATGGGCAAATCGTCGATTCTTATAGTTTCAAGGACAAAATCGATTTCGGCCTTCCAGAGGACTATACATCTGTCCAGGGCATCGTGACCTTCCGTGGAAACAACTTCCGCAACAGCGGCTCATACGGAGTTGCAGACATCGTGAACAAGAAATTTTCCGACAATCACTGGACTGTCCAGGAAGGGTCTCTGCAGTCGCCAAACGGCACGGTCTGGACGGGCAGCGGATGGGTCGGGCAACCGCTTATGATGACCTGGCCAAAGGATGTCCGAGCGCACATGAATATGTATGACTGGGCGAAAAATGCCGATACGCTCACCGAGGTCATTTATGCTACAATGGACGGAAACATTTATTTCCTAGACCTTGCCACCGGTGAGAAGACGCGTAACAACCTTTACCTTGGCTACACATTCAAGGGTGCAGGCGCTCTCGACCCGAGAGGCTATCCAATCATGTATCTGGGTTCCGGCTACAACAGCGCGAAAGGCACGTCGCACGCTTTCATTATTAACCTGCTAGATTGCTCCATTATGTACGAATTCGGAGCGAATGATCCATTTTCCCTGCGCGGGTCACTCTCTTTCTTCGACGGCAGCGCTCTCGTTGACGCCGAAACCGACAGGCTTATTTACCCCGGCGAAAGCGGCATCCTCTACATAATGAAGCTCAACACGAACTACGACGAGAAGACCGGGACGCTCTCCATAAATCCCAGCGAGATAGTCAAATGGAGATATAACGGCACTCGTACAACTAAGAACACCTACTGGCTCGGCATGGAGGACAGCGCAATAATCTGGCGCGGTCACATCATCATGTCCGATAACGGCGGCAACCTCATGTGCCTTGATCTGAATACGCTCACGCTCGACTGGGTGCAGAACGTGCTGGACGATACAAACTGCACGCCGGTGCTCGAGCTTGAGAACGGTCACGCCTATGTTTATACAAGCACATCCTTCCACGGCGGCTGGCGTGCCCCGATGAGCGGCACTGCTACCATACCAATCTGGAAAATCGACGCCGAAACAGGCGCGATTATTTGGCAGAAGGATTATATCTGCTTTACTGAGGACGGCGTTTCAGGCGGCACGCAAGGCACTCTCGCAATCGGTAAAAATAAGCTCTCCGATCTGATCTACGTCCCCGTCGCGAGAACTCCCAGCGCCGGTACCGGGAAGCTTGTCGCGCTGAATAAGCGAACTGGTGAAGTCGTATGGGAAAAGGAAACTCTTATCTATAGCTGGAGCAGCCCTGTTGCGGTTTACGACAAGGACGGCAACGGATATATCGTCTACTGCACTGCCGGCGGGTATATCTACCTTCTGGACGGGCTTACCGGTGAGGTTCTTGATTCTCTGGACGTCGGCGGCAACGTCGAGGCTTCTCCCGCGGTTTATAATAGCACTATAGTAGTTGGCACTAGAAGCGAGCTCATCTGGGGCGTGAACCTTACATAGCTGGCGGCTCAATTTAGTATTATTGATATTAATTAAAAAGCAGGGCGTACGCTGTTAAGTAAGCGGATGCCCTGTTTCTATCAAAGGTTTTCAACGGTCAATTTTGTGCTCAATCGATACATATTTTTGCAGTTTTAATGAAATTTTTTCTTGCATTGGCGGTGCAGTTGTGGTAACATAATTAAGCGCCGTGAATGGCGTACCCCATATCCGGGTGTGGCGCAGTTGGTAGCGCGCTTGACTGGGGGTCAAGAGGCCGCATGTTCAAGTCATGTCACTCGGACCAGAAAAAGCACTGAAGACACTACGTTTTCGGTGCTTTTTTGTTTTTCAAGAATTGCCCCAAAGTGGATGGAAAATTGGTCTATTACTAACCTATTACTAACAGCTAAAACGTAAATATGCTCGTCATGAAACTGTCGCAACCGACTCTGATTCAGTTTCTGAGGGTTTAGGAGAGGCGGAGCGATATTTTCACTCCGCCTCATTCTTGCTGAACGTCACAATTTTCGCTATTTTTCGAGATTCTTGAACTTTCCGAATATTCATCAAATTTGAAGAGCTTCTTAAGTTAAGCAATCGGAAGAAATTACAGTATTGCTCTGAATTGATTCTAATATTCGCTGATGTAGAAAATCTAGAAATTGCTTATTTGTTGGAATAAATAAGTCATGCGCGTATTGCTTTTTAAGCGAGCCTTCGCCACACCACGACCACGAGATTTCGATTGCATGTCTGATTGCCCGTTCTACTCTCGATGCTGTGGTAAAATATCTAGCAGCAACGCTAGGATAAACTTCATTTGCTAAGATAAAAATACGATTGCTATCTTCAATTATCATTAATTCTGCATCTAAAATGTACTGATAACCCCTAAAGATAGGTAAAATTCCAAGCGAACGAAGAGTTTTTTCCAATTCAATCGGTATGGTATTTTCATAAAAGGTATCATTAATCGAGTCCGAATTTTCCACAATTTTCACTCCAAAAAAAGATAACAGTCACCCACCCACAAATTAAGTAGGCAGGTGACTGTATAAGTCAGCTATAGTATACGGTATTAGAATCTTGAGATGCTGTGTCCACAAGGGATCCTGACGTATAAACTAAAGCAACTACGTGAACACGATAATAGTTTCCGGATGCAACATAATCATGTGCGGTTTGGCTTATAAAAAGGCTACCAGAGTTGGTCCAAGAATACACGTTTGTCCAATAACCGTCAACCATGCGCTGCAGGTACATATAGGTTGTTCCCGTATCACTATAATACGCAAATTCAAGTGAGGATGTACATGTTGCGTAGCCAGAGGAAGAAATTGTAAGTCCCGCGCCAATAGCACTGATACGTGAAGACGACATTGTAGATTGCACGATTCTGGGGGAGTTTTCTAAAGCAAGAGCGCTGAACCCTGTTGTAAGAATGCAGATTACAAGTATAATGCTGAGTATTTTCTTTGCCGATTTTTTCATATTTTTCTCTCCATTTCTATATTTGGGCTTCCCTACGTTGGGCTTCCCTGATAAATAGACACGAAAAACATGAAAATGCAACAACCGTCAGGTTTTTACACTTTGAGCGATTTTAATTACGGTATCTTCATCCAGTCCCCTTGCGCTTATTCTCGAAATGAGGTTCCTTTTAACATCTGCCCACGTAACGCTTGTCACACCATTATTAACAATAAGCAATCCTTCAAGTCCATTAATCTCAACATCCTTGCTCATGTCTGCATTATTCGTATTGACTCCCAGCACTTGGCCATTTCCAAATTCGAAGTAATAAATAAGGTTATCTTCACTATTTGAAAAAACAGCCGTTACTACATTTTCAGTATTACTATAAGACATTAGCTCATATCCGTTTGGTACCCAAGTTGGTAAATAGCTGCCAGTCGGAATTGTAATGCTCCCATTCTCACTTGTCTGTTCACCGGTATCATTTATTGTAATATTAGTGTTTTGGGAATCTACTTGCCTAAGTATGTTCCAAACGCTAATTCGAAATGCTGAGACAGTGTTGAATAGCACTGCAAATGTTACTCCACATGCTAAAGCGAAAACAGCGACCTTGCCCAAAACTTTTAAGACTTTCAGTCCCACATCTTTACGTTTCTTTTCTGATATTGTATTTCTTATTGTCTTTTCGCATCGCGCTTCCAAGCCATCCGGTAGTTTGAAATCCATATCATTCTTGAGTCTTTCGTTTTCCTTAATCAGCCGCTGTCCCTCTGCTTCAGCAAACTCATCCATAAGAACAGCAAATAAAGACTCCTCATATTGTTCTTTCAATATTTTTTTATTCTGCGTTTCATCTTTCACAGGCGATCCTCCATGCAAAATCAATCCCTAACTAATGATAGACACGTAATTCCAAAAAGTGCAACAGTGTTTTTTCGATTTTTTACAAATCACCTATTTAATCTTGCGAATTCTGCCTGTTCATAATATAATTAAAGAAAAAAATAGAAATAAATAAGTATAGGGTGTTTAGATATGTTGCCGTCAGTAATTGCAATGATGGTTGATGAAGATGACCGAGAATTCATGACCCAGCTATTTCTACAATACCGCAGAATAATGTTTTCTGAAATAGGCAAAATAATTCCCGACTCTTGCGAGGCCGAAGATGTATTACAAAATGCACTGATTAGGCTTTGCGATAAAGTTTCTTTGCTTCGCGAGCTTGATGAGCGAAGAAGAATCTGCTATGTCATCACTACAGTAAGAAATCAGGCGAAAAATCAAATTCGTAACCGACAAGATATTACTATTAGCTCGTTTGATGATGAGAATCTAAACCTAGTAGACAGCGTTAGCGACGGTACAGATATTGAACAGAGCATAATTATTAAGGAACAGCTAAGGGATCTATCTTCTGTCTGGAGCATGCTGGATGAAACACATCAACGGCTACTTGAAGGTAAGTACATACTCAGGAAAAGCGACGATGAACTAGGTAAAGATTTAGGCATAAGCCCTTCAAGCATCCGAATGATGCTTACACGCGCCAGACGCAAAGCGCTAGGGCTTATGAGAACCGAATAAGGAGCAATAATGAACTTCATCATAGAACAGATTAAAGAGCATTATGCAATTGCCTCGCTCGAGAACAGAGATAAAGTAAACATACCTAAGCAGCTTGTCCCACCAGGGGCAGTTGAAGGAACAGTTTTAACTATCAATATTAACCTCGATGAAACGGAAAAGCAAAAAGCGGGCATTTCAAGACTTATTAAAGATCTTTGGAAAGAGTAAGAAGCAATAAAAACGCTCCCCAGTTTTATTTTTGACAATGTCATCTTGACCGGGGTTAAGTCTTGTCACCCTGACTATAAACGGCACTGAAAACACTACGTTTTCGGTGCTGTTTTGCTTTTTAATATTGCCCCAAATTGGACAGAAAATTGGTCTATTACTAACCTATTACTAAACACGCAAAAGCACTCATTATGAAGCTTTAGCGCATCTGACTCCGACTCATCTTGTGAGGGCTCTAATCCTTCTCCCGCTGACAGGCTAAAACAGCCGAGATGCCATTGATTTTACTGGGTTTCTTGGCTGTTTTGTTTTGCTCATTCGGTCAATGACGACACTCGATAAATGCGTTTTTAAGCGTCTAATCTGTTACAACCCGTGTTACAAGTGGAGCAAAATAAATGTGTTGGATATATATCTGAAAACGATAGCGGGCATCCCTGTTTCATTTTACTAGGATGCCCGCTATCGTCATATTAAGAAGTTTATAAGCGCCAGAGCAGTTGTCAACTATCGGATGAGACGCCCCGTTCTATCGCTAATAAATCGCCGTATTGGCTTGACTGACACCATTAATCAAATGGCTCTTTTCCTTAGTGTTTTCAGATATTCGGATAGTTATTCAATGGTAAGCCCGGCACTTGCAAATCCGGTGAGAATGGTCGCAAGAGGAATACCTGCCGTGATGTCCACAGAAAACACCAGTAAAAGTCGCGTCTGGGGGGTAACCGGTATCGAAAGTCCTGTTGTTATGCCGTTAGTAATAGCACCAACGGCAACCAAGCCAGTTAATGGTGGTGCAAGCGTTACGCTGGCACCGACTACGGGAGCGAAGATTTCATTCGGAGTCGGAGAACTGTAAAGTTGCGCTGTAATTGTTGCCGTGCTACCTACTAACGCTGCAGCGACTGCGACGCTGTAGTAAGCAGCTAAAGAAGTGATTACACCGCTTCGAGGCATAGAAAAGGCCATATCTGTAACTGCTGTGGTGTCAATTAACCCACCGACTGATATTACTATATCGTTTGCGCCGAATCCGACTACGGCCATTGCTTCTGCCACGCCTAAAACAGTCGTTGACAATGTGGTAATTGTTCCAGACGCAAATGGTATAATAGCCCCTGGTCCTGTCGGACCCGTTGGCCCTGTCGCGCCTGTTGGTCCTGTTGGCCCTGTCGGTCCTGTCTCGCCTATCGGTCCTGTAGGACCCTCCCGTCTCGCCTATTGGTCCTGTCGGCCCTGTTGGTCCTGTCTCGCCTATCGGTCCTGTAGGACCCGTTGCTCCCGTCTCGCCTATTGGTCCTGTCGGTCCTGTCGGTCCTGTCGGCCCTGTTGGCCCTGTTGGCCCTGTCGGCCCTGTCGGCCCGCCGATATCATCTTCTACTACAACAAGTGTTGCAGTAACTGGAACCGATGATGCATAAAAAACAGGCTTGGTACTGGCATTTACCAATGAAACCGTTACCGGCGCCACTGCGACATCAATAATTCCAAAGCCTACAACTTCTCCGGTTAAAATCGGCGAAGCCCCTCTAAGAAAATCACCCTGTGAAGAAGACAAAGCGAATACGCCGCCATTGGTAGATTGAGATGATTGGGTTCCGACCCACCAGTTTATAGGATATCGACCGGCTTCATTGAATGTTATTACTCCAGTCGCGCTATTGTAGCTGATATTGCCGGCAGTGTAAACTGTTGCATTAAAAATTACGTTGCCCGCAACAGCAACATTTCCGGCTAAAGTTCTTTCTATTTGTAAAGCTATATTGCTCATTTATCCTCCTTTCTGCCGCAAGTACTTGCGGCTATTATAATTAATTGAAAGTGACTTTCGTCGCTTTATTCAAGTTTTCTTGAGATACAAATATATCCCAGCGTCTGATAGGAACAGTGAGTTGTAATCTGCTTTCTCAGGTAGCTGATAACACATAATTGCTTTTAGATATTTAGTCTACTACTTCCGTAATAACTATATTTGCCTGCACAGGTGTGGATGGAATAAAAACATCATCACCTGTTACATTTATAAGCGTTATGACAGCGGGCGAAGCGAGTGTGACCAATGCGTCGCCGGAAAGTTGTCCCGATACAATCGGAGAAGAAGCGGTGGAATAAGCTACACCATCCACTGCGACAGCGAAGCTCACATTAATAGCAGGACCCGCGCCATCAGTAGCGTACCACCAGTTTACAAGGTAATTGCCAGGCGCTGCTATTGTGAATTCTCCCGTTACCGAATTATAACTTATAGCACTGCTTTGATCATTCAATTCAGTGTTAAAAATTACATTACTTCCATCCGCTTGGATCTCACCTCCAGAATCATCAAGCTGTGCCTGGATTCCGCCTAATGCGGCAGGCGTAGTGATATCTACAATTACGAAAACGAGGAACCCGATTAGTAAGAAAAAGATTAAAATATAAAGGGTCATTTTATTGAAGCAATTGCACATCTGCATCCCTCCTTTCATATTAATATAGATGGATACAATTCATTATATTGTTTTTTTGAGCAACATGTGTTTTGTATAGAAGAATCAACAACGCTGTCCACAGTTGAAAAAAGCCTTAAAAAACGTGAGGTTTTTAAGGCTTTTTATTCGTTAGCAGCAAGTATGGCTTCAACTCGGTCAATTTGAGTGCCAATATTATTAACAATTTATTAATAATTTCTCTTTGATGCGGCACCTGCGGAAGTGACCTACAACACCAAATATTTATTTTAACCCATTCGTGCAGCACTTCTGATGAAAGTTCTTTTTCATGGTGTCCAAATTGGACGCCGTCTACACTTTGACCGTTTGATATGCAGCGACCTCGTGCAGAAAGGCATCGTAATTACCCTGAGCTTTATCCGATGCTTTCATGACATCTTCGACATCTCTGTTGACACGGTGGTTAGTGACTTTCTTAGCCGTTGCGTCGCCTTTTGATGAACTACAATCGGAGAGGCTGCGGTCTGGATCGAACCGAAATACGCCTGCACGGTCAGGTACATGATGAAGACGGCCGGCGGCTGCATGCGCCAGCCGGTTTTTTTAAGGTATTCGGTTTGATAAAGAGCCAGGAGAATGCTTAGCCGTATATAAATTTAAGAAGGCGTTGCCGTCTGGATGAGTTTTACTTGTGACTAAATAATGTGGTAAATTTTTTGCGCTCGCAGATTTAAAAACGTTTCATATAATAGTTAGAGACAAAAATATATAGTCGTCATAACGAGGTGGTTTCAGCGTAAAATCTTTGATGTACTATAGGCTGCATCATTTATTTTATATTAAAATAAATGAATAACATATTAATATTTCAGGAGGAAAATATGGCCATAAACATAACTGACATTAATACAACTACAAAAGCGTATTGTACACTGCAGTACATTGCCAGGGATTTGCAGCAAGAAAGCATTGCAGACACTTTTTCCATGCCGGACGATGTAACTGTTGAAGGTCTGGCTAATGCGTTGGCATCGCAAGGCCTTATATCCACGGAGAAAGCAAAATCTTTTAAAAACGAATTCATTAAAGAAGACTTGGATATCGACATATTCCGCAGACCATCTAAACAATTCATGTTCCTTACCGGCTGCAAAAAGTCGGCGGATTATACAACCATGAATGATCTACTTGCAGTAATCTATGCAGCTGTATTCATGCTCTTTCCGTCAATGCAACAACAAGTGGATGAATGGTTAGATGACTATCGCGGAGAGTTTAGTTTTGAAATGCTGGATAAATTCGACGATGAAGAAATGCCTTTACTATAATAATATTCACGCCAGTAGTCAACTATCAAACCATTGTAATTATCATACAAGCGTTCTTCAGCATGGTGGTCACATTTTACAAAGTTGAATAATGCAAAGTTTTAAGGAAAAATTATTGTTTGTCCTATAATTTTCATGATTAGAGGAGAACAAGATGAAAAACAGTCTCGAAGGATTTAAAGAAAACAAAAAGTCATATTATCAGCCACCTATGAATATATCCAAGCTGTGCAATAAGTATAATATGGAAGCAGGCTCTGAAGTTAATCTGGAAAAGGAAAATGCAAAACTTGAAGAATTTCAGAAACCAAATCAACATTAATACAGAAAATCAAGTAAATAATGTAATTAGCGGACTAATTTCATTGCTAATCAGTCCGCTAAACTTATTCTTATAACAATGTATACGGCCACGCAGGGTCCCGATCTTGAACGATAAGGCATCTTCTTTTTTGAGCAATATTTTTAGTTCTCACATTGCCAAACGGGGCAGACTGTAAATCTGTTGTCAGTGACTTCGGTGGTTCGAATCCACCCTCCTCCACCAAGCAAAAAACCTGTGTTTTCAATGAATACAGGTTTTTACTTATATCATCACACATCATCAAACATCATGCAATTGGCGCAGAAAATGGCGCAAAAAATGGCGCAAAAAACAGCCTCCCATGGCAATGTAATCCATGGGAGGCTGTAATATTTTTAGGTTAAATTATGCTTTTAGGTATGAAGCGATTTGATAAACTCGACGATCCTGTCCTGCGTTCCCCTATCGCCGATACCATCGATATCGGTCCATATTCCAGTCGGCGACGCGCCTCTGTTACCGCGCAGCTCGTCTACAGTGAAGCCGGTGCCGTTGACGTAAAAGTGGAGTCGAGCAAGACCGCTGATCTCTTCGTATTCGGATTTGATGCCCTTATGGTAAGGGCTTTTTGGAGTTTGAGCAATCGCATATTACAGCTCTTTTCTATTTTAAAAACAAAAAAAGAGAGCCGGAGACAGGCACCGGTTCTCTTTAAAGCTACTAAGTAGCTTTTGTTCTATAGCGTTAGTATATGCTGAGTTTGCGGAAATGTCAACAATAAAAATCGATAATAAGCTTAACAAATTCATAATATGAACGCAATTCTTGGTTTTTCGCGTAATATTCTCTGTGCTTAACCATTCTTTCGTTAAACAGATATTTTAATTCTTCAAGTGTCTTTTCTTTTGTCGGATTAGGCACTACATGTACATAAAGATATATTAATACAACTAAATCGTGAACGGTTGGATTTTTCAACTTTTTCTCGAGCGCTTTGAATAACATTCCTGGGATGTTCGAAATTTCATGTTTTAAATCGTAATTCGGAGTAATTTCCCTTGAAAAAGGCGGACATAGACGATTAATCAGACAGTTATTATGTGCAGCAGCATTTCTTAGCATTCGTACTGGTAGGAGTAAATTTCTGTATGAATCGTCGAATTCGTTCCTTGTATAAAACAATGTATAAAGGTCTGCAAATTGCCCAAAAGACATTACTTCAATGATGTTCCATATGGCCCAATCGTCTTTATAGCTATTTATGAGAAAAGAACATGTAGAGGTATTACTTTTGCCCTCAATTCTATCCTTTAAATCTGGTATGTTTCTGAATAATTCCTGAATTATACCATATCCATCTTCATCGACTTTGTTAAAATCTGAAAGCATTTTGACTTTTAAAAAATGCTCAAGATCAACCGACATCTTAAGTATTATTTTTCTTAAATGTGCATCAATAGTAGACAAATCTTTTAAATATGCAAATTCGAGATTAATATATTGTCCTAATTTTGCGGTATCTCTATATTTATCATAATTCTTTTCATATGCCTTAAGCTTGAAATAGTATGTATTATTCTCTAAAAATCTACTTGCGTTAGATTCAGAGATAACATTGAAGGCAATTCCAGATTCCTTCATATCTTTAATTTGCTGAGGAATTGTTAATTTTGGCCTTTTCACATACTCATCTCACTTGTTTTTTTATTATTATACTAAATATGTTTTATATTTACAATAGGCGACAACAAAAAACAGCCCCTACGGATACTCTCAGTAGGGGCTGTCTCTTCATAAGTACTATTCTATTAATTTAGCTGCTGCCGCTATTTCGTTATTTTTTGCCCAAACCTCTTTTGCATAAATAAGACCCGATTCAATAAGTTTCGATATTGTGCTTTCGGAAATAAACAATCGGAGCACGTTCGGCAATGCCGCGTATATTCTGGCCGCTACCTCTGCTTTTTTGAGCGCCCCGGTTCCATTGCCATACTCGGCCTCCACTTGTGTAATCCACGCAAGCAGCAGCGCCTTGACCGTCTTGATTCCGTTCCTGCGTATGTAGACTATCAGTCCAATTAGAGCGACAAGCAGTACGGCGATGCTGTCCCAGTTTGCGAGTATCCATAGAATGATTTTCATGTTTCCTCCTTAAGCGTCACGCTTAATATTTGCCGCTTCCGCTTCGCAGTACGGCAAGCTTTCTTTCATCGTCTTGTTGTTATAGGACACCTTACTGGCGCCGTATGCCGCCCACGGAGTGCCCATTATTGCAGTTATCCACGGCAACGTGCCTGTGTAGTCTTTGAGTATGGCAAGGACAGCAAGGGCAAAGCCGCCAATGGTTACCCATACAGCGGCTCTGAATTCTTTCTTAAGCTGTTCCTTGCCGAATTTCCCGCGCCTCATAGTCCCATCTTTTCCGCGAAGTTTGCCAGAACGGTTGCAACAGCTTCACGGGTTATCGCCTGCTGCCAGCCGAAGTTACCCTGACCGTCACCGTTGAAGATGCCGAGTTCTTTCATCTTTTCTGTGGCTTCCTTCGCCCATTCGGAGGGATTGTCGCCAGTGCCGGCTACGCTGATAAGTTCGTCTTTTGTCATGTCGAGTTCGTCCCCGCTTTCATAATTGATATAGGGGCATTTGCCCCAGTTCTTCCACGGCCTGTCCTTTAAATGCGTCTGTACGACGCCATACTTATGACCTCGAGCCTCAATGACCTCGCCGTCGCCTATGTACACGCCGACGTGTCCCGGGTAGAACACAAGAACGCCGGGGACGTCCGGTAAGGTGTCAATGGCTCCTTTTTCGGAGCAAGCGTTCAGCATGCTGTCTGCTGAATGGTCCGGGCAGCCGTTGCTCACATATACCGGCGCGGAAGTCGGGGATTCTGACCACATGAACCCTTTAACAAGCCCGATGCAATCGTGAACTCGCTTGCCGTACTGCGAGGGGAAATCGCTTGCTGTGTAATAATGTGGCAGCCTTGCCTTGTTGGAATTATAGATATATTCGCTGGCTGTTTGCCCCGTAGTCCCCATCCAGTACGGGAGCCCAAGCTGCGCCCTAGCGTATTCTACAAGGCCGAGGTTTGTTTTTTCCATTGCTCTCACTTCCTTTCATTCCTGATCGTGGGCAGCCATATTCAAATGCTTTTTAAATTTCTGAAGGGCTTCAGTTACGGGACCATTACAGCCCTGCTCCTTCAGCCCTTCCAAGCAGCAGAGAACGCCATAGCAAATCAGCGTCTGCTCTGCCTTAATTTGTTTTATCTGCTCGCCCTGTCCTTTGCTTCCCACATAGAACTTGTAAACAGCAAGAATGATACCGCCCAAAAAAATAAGCGAAGCCCCAAGCTTCGCCAGATTGTTAATCTGATCTGCAGTTATAGTCATTTGTCGCCGTTGCCTCCTATCGTGCATTTGACGCTTCAAGTGCGTTTATCTGGTCGCGGATGGCCTGCCGTTCCGTGTTCAAGGCGACTATGTCATATGGAGCAGGAAGTCCTGCAAGGCTACATTCTGCGCATTTAATAACCTTGTAGTCGCTTGTGGAGATCTGAGCTTTTAGTACTGCAATTTGTTCTTCTGTTGTCGGCGTAGTGACAGGTCCAGAAAAAGTATTAGTATCTGGGTTATGAACCCAACCCTCTTTTACATCCTCTGGCGCTTCTATACATTGAGAAGCGAACTCTTCGCCATACCATTCTTCGACAGGCAGAGCATAACCAGGAATTATCTCTACCACCGTGTTGCTTTCAAGTCTTACTACTTTCATCTCATTACCTCCCATAGATAAGGACAGCACCATCACAACCTGCCGCCGATGCTACTGTGCCGGCTGATATACACGCTCCACCACCGCAACCGTAAGAAGTTCCTTTGGTGGCTACTCCATATAATGTGACACCAACACCTACAGAACCAACAAGACCATAATCATCTGTGACATTTGTTCCCTCAACAGACCATGAGCTTGTACCTACTAATTTAGCACATCCCCCTGCTATCAGACCTCTCTTAAGCTCGAAGGGGTTAAAACATTCTGATGGTGTGCAATCTCCTTGTGAATACAAATAGTTGCCCGAAAGTTGCTTTGTTGTTCTGATTTCACCGAAGGCGGGTGGCGTACTGTATGCCGTGTCCGAAGCAGGAGAAGAACCTTGTCCGCCCGATGCTCCACCTACACCGGTATAACCACTATATGTATAAACCTTTCCACCCTCGCCACCATTGGCAGTAACGCCACCAAATGAACTGCTACCACCATTAACGCCTGCCTGATAATTTTCAGAGCCTAGAACATTTGCAACACCACCCGCCCCAACAACAACTGGATATGTCGCGTTTAAGGTGCCGCTTATTCTCTTAACCTTTGTATGCCCACTGCCACCGCCAGTAGTACATTTATAATAACTAGCGTCACCAATCCTATAAGAGCAAGCCGCGCCGCTGCCCCCTCCAGCAATTATAAACGCGCCTATTTCGGTTATCCCTGCGGGAACGGTGAATGTAAATGACCCTGCTGCGGTGTAAGATTGAAGCAACTTAAATTCATTGACAACAGGTTTCCATGTATACACTGAACCTGCCACTGCTTTACAAATATAGATTACTACATTTGTGGAATCAAAATAAAACTGCCCTACGACACCCACGGTTGAAGTTGTCGGTGGCGTGGTTCCTGTAATAACCCGCTTTTTATAAAGCTCGGTATCGATTATTTGTGCGTTGTAATTGAAATCGCCGGGCTTTATTTTTTCTGACCCGTCCGGCATTTTAAACCCATAGTTTGGGGTTGTCGTAACGCTCATTGTATTTCCTCCCTATTCTGCGGCCGCGGCTTCGTCCCACGTCATGCCAGCCATATCATTCCAAGTGCTTTTCTCGACGTATTGGTAATAGTTCCATGTACCTTTTAATGCGATGATTACTTCATCCAAAACAGAGCGAACATTCTTGACCGCGTTTAGGGTCTGAATAAAGCGGTCATATTGTTCACCGGAAACGTCCGCGGTCGTAACGACTTTGAAGTGGTAAGGGCTACCGTCATACTCGAACCATTCCCATGTTTCGCCGATTCCGAAAATAGCCTCAACTATTTTGTTTATTGCTGCCTTAGTCCCCATCTGCATGTAGAACGTCAGCGTTCCTTTTATGAGGGCTCTTTTTGTGGCCAGCGGATAGTCCTCTAAATATGCCGGAGTCCTTAGCTCCACAGCCAAAATGTCGAGGATCCCATCGGGCAGGCTGTCGATCGCGGCGTAGGTTTTGGCTGCGTCGGCGTAAGCACAGAGCTTCTCAATCTGCTTTCCAATCGCGTAGCTGAACGCCTGAATTTCGGGCTCTGATGAAAGGCTGTCCGGCAAGAAGTCGGTCAGCCTGCTTCCGTTTAGATTAGTCATCCTCCAGCCCCCCATAGCTCGTCGCGGATCCGCTCAGCGCTGCCACGGCGGTTTCGCTTATCGTTGCATATGTCGGGGCGGTTACTGTCACACGCTTTGCTCCGGCGGCCATAACAAACGCCGTCAGCTTTGAAGGGTTAATGCTCCGGCCGAGCTTTCGCTGCCATGTAATGTAGCTCGAAACGGCCGCGGCCACGCCGGCCTGAATCGCCACGGCCTGGGCGCTGTCGCTCTTGCTGATGTAGTATGTAAGGTTTATCGTGTATGGAACTTCGGTTGGGGCTGCCACCGTCACCTTATCCGTCAAAGGGCGAATGGCCCCGGTATCAAGGAACGCCTGAACGCCGGAAATCACTTCCGCGCTCGGGAGGCTCCCATCGTCCATGATGAATACAATGCAGACCGTTCCGTCGGTGGCTCCGTTCGCAACTACTACATCTCCTATGTTGCTGTTGTAGTTTTTGACCCAGTATTCGTAGGCGCCGGCCGGGCCGGCCGTGCTGTATGAACTCGGGGCAAGGAATGCCCTGTACGCAAGGTCGGCATCGCTCTCTGTATCAGCTCCGCCCTCGCTCTCGGTCGTATTGGCTACGCTGGCCACATAAGCAATTGGGTCCACGATGGTGGCCAGGGTGCCGGCCGCGAGTCCGTTCCCTATCGCTCCGACCGTCGTACATATTGCCGCCACGTCGACGTAAGTGGCGCCGATTGCGATCTCTGCATATGCGCTTGTTGAAAAGTAAACGCCGGCGGCGCCGGTTGCCCTGGTTCCTGAAGGAATGGCTACAGCAGAGGCCCGGGCTTCCGAAAGCGAGAATCTCAGGGTCGTTGTTGCGGCTGTCGTCGGCGCCCTGGTTAAGCCTTTAAGAGCTGCGAGGTTTTCCAAATAAGCACCATAGCTGTATTTTAGAAGGCTTTGCTTTCCTTCCCTGTCCACATACTGCAGGGCCTGGTATATCTGGGCCGCTGCTGCGTATAGTGCCAGGCGCATGGGCGATGCAGCTGCGAGGCTGATCTCCGTCCCGGTTGCATCTTTGTACCCGGCTTCGTAGTCAGAGACAAGCTCACTCTTGACGTCCTCAATGGTTTTGTCGTCTATGAACGAAACGTTGGGGAGGTTGTTTATTGCGGTTATATTAGACACTTGCAATCGCCACCTTTGCTGAAATATGGCCGCTCTCGTCTGTTTCCCATGTGATTCCGGTTACAGTTACGCGAGTCTCAAACGCTGCGGTTTGCTTTATGATTTCCGCCGCCAGAAGGCTCTTGGCCGTGCCGGCGGGAAGGTCTGAAAATGATTTGCTAAGGCCGAACTCACGGGCCATTGGTATTGTCCCTTTCGGCGTTGAATATAAAAGTGCGAGGCATCGACTTATGTCGGCAGCCTCGTCGTCTACCATTGAAAGGTCGAGCTTTATATCTGATATAATGGTCCCCATCGGGTGCCTCCTTTTAGATATATTCCTCCAGCGAAAGGCCCAGCGTGGCCTTCATCAATTCGCCTTTGTTTAATATCGTGTCCCAGGTCTCGCTTACGCTTGTTATTTTCCAAGGGTTCTTGCCCACTGGGGCGCTTCCGACCACGAAATATTCCGCTGTACCGGCTTCCACCATTTCTGCTATTGCATCCAATACGGCCCGGGGCCGAACGCCCAGCGCGGCGTTTAATACTATGCTGAATGATAGCGTCTGCAGGGCGGCGCCTAAAAACTCGGATTTTGGCTTCTGTCCGATTACGGCATGCGCGGCCCAGTTGCCGGTAACGGTTCGGTTTAGATCCGTGAAGTTCATCACCTTTTCATCGGTAACTTCAAATACAATTGAGGTGCCGAAGGTTCCGATTGCCATACTTCCGCCTCCTTATTTCGATTCTAGCGCTGCGATTCGCTCTAATAGTGATTTGATCGTTGTGTTGCCGGTGTCCGTTTCGAGAATAATCGTCGGCGCCTTTATTCTTAGAATTCCGCTATCGTCATCATACCTAAACATGGACTTGCCTGCCGTGGGGCTCAGGTCTTTGCGATAAAGTCTTTCAGCGCTTTCCGGCGGCCTGTTCTTGCCGCTCCACGGCCGTCCAAGAATAACACCGGCCTCGGCTCCGTTGCTTAGGTGAACCACCAGAACCATGTCGCCAATTTCCGGCATGCTGTATTCAACGGAAAGGAACGGAATCTCTCGCGTGACCGCTCCATTGCGATCCGCGTATGTCACGCGGGCGGTACCGTCCGTGTAATTTATACTCGATATTTTTCCGAGCCGTATTTCGTCCATTCCCTCGCCCTCCTCATCTCGTGACGGCCGTTTCGACGCGGCTAAGGTCATAGCTGCTCTTATAACCACCGCCGAGGTCGTGCGTCACCTTATCGATGTAATATTTGCCGTTACATTTGCCGAGCCCGGTAATCTGCACGGTCTGCCCGGCAACATATTTAACCTCGCCCATCGTGCTCACGCTCATGCTCGTTGAGCCGTGATTGGCGTTGTTTATCGCCGCCAACAGAATGCGTTCCGCGTCGGCCGCGTTATCGGCCTTTTCGGCGCATTCAAGCACTCGGCTCCCGGCTCCGGTCGTGAAGGTGATTTCCTTCTCCGTGCTGGGGTCTGTATAAGTTAATGCTCCGCCGGTGTAGGTACCGGCGAGGGTCGTTTTCCAGCTCCATGATTCCATGTCGCTTGCGTCTATTCTCCCGGCATAGGCTTTGGCCTTGTATGTCTCGCGATCAAATATTATAATCTTAGAATTATAGACTTTCATACTCAGGCCGTAAGTCTCGCATAGCTTGCATAAAAACTCGCAGTCGGTCTGTTTGCTCTGCTCAATTGCGGCAATCTTGAAGCTGGCGGCCGTATCAAATACTAATCCGATGCTGGCGGCCGCAGCGATGGTCTTTGCAATCTCCGCAATGGTCACAGCCTCCCACGTCTTGGTGAGCTTTCTTTCCTTAAAGGCCGAGGCCGCCGGAACGGAGACGCCGCTAATCGTCCCGGTTGTGGGCGGCCCCGAAAAGGAGAAGTCATCTAATATGAAGGTGCCGCAGTTGAGCCTCCGATTGTCGCCGGCTTTAGTCCAGTCGTTTACCTTCAGCACTGCCGCTATGGTCGCGCCCTTGGTCGGCATGCCGTTCATCCAGTCCTTCTTAGAGTCCTGAATATTAATGTCTATGCCGTCGCTCTCTCCGCTGGCGTTGTCCGTGTAGCTGAAGGAAGTTGCAAATTGCCCCATCGGGATTGTTATGTTCTGACCGTTGTATGTAATCTCGACCTTCGCACTCCTTGTTTTCATGATTACGCCCTCCACGCCGGAAGGCCAGCGCTCTGCTGGGTGCTTTCGGGAAGCGCCGGCGTGTTGAGATTGACGTCGGCCTCGAAAACAAAACGGTCCAAAAGTGGGAAGTTGTTCTGCATTAAATGGCCGATGTATTTCTCGGAGCCATATACTGCGTATGCGATGGCGTCCCAGGTGTCACCGGCTTTGGTCGTGTAGGTTGTCGCCATGCTGCCTCCTTTATAAGGTTGTGATAGTAATTGCATTTATATGGGTTTGTATTTATAATAACGACATATTATTTATGAGTCTTTACGCCTGATAGCTTAAGAAGTTGTTTGCGCATCGAATTGTGGAATTCGCAACCTTTGGTTGCGGAACTTCAAGCTGTTATCGATTGTTTCGCAACCGGGCATTTTGTTAAACTGAACTCAACCACAATACAGAGAGGAACTTTTTATGAAGCTACAGGAAAAGATTTTTTATTGCCGCAAGAAAGCCGGATTGTCCCAGGAAGCACTGGCGGAACAGCTTGGTGTATCCCGTCAGGCAATCAGCAAATGGGAAACCGGCGACGCAGAACCGGAGATCAACAAGCTGCGCCTTCTGGCAGTGGCATATGGCGTGACGATTGACTGGCTATTAACTGAGGACGAGCCGGAAGAAGAAAAAACAGTCGATCATGAACCGGAACCTACCCCGTCTGCACCAAGCACCAATTGGATAGATTCCATTCCTGGCGTGCTTGGAACACTGCTGCGCAGATACGGCTGGCTGTTTGGAGTGTACATCTCTATTGGCGGTATCGGCTTTACAGCAATTGGCACGCTGGCGCGTTATTTGACACGCCGTATGTTTACGGGTTTTTTCGACAACTCGTTCTCCGATATGAACAGCATGTTTTCGGGTGGAAGTATCTACTTCGACGCGTCTGGCAATCTGATAAGCAATGCGGCTTCTGGCTTTGCCACGAATAATCCTGTGTCAATTATGGGAACTGTCATCATAGTTATTGGTATCGTAATGATAATTACCGGAGTTGTACTTGCGGTCGTACTTAAAAAGCGCGGTAAGCAATAATTTGCATTTACACGAAGTGAATGCAAACAATGTTTAGTCTTGTGCATGAAGAAGCGGAGGTTCTGAGCATAAAGCAAATATAATACACGAATGTCCACTCTTTTTGAGAGCGGACATTCGTGCTTTGGTTATTATAGTTGAACTTCCATTTGTTGCATGTATAATAAAAACAGACTATTTAAAAAATTGGATGTGAATCGTTTTAATGAAATATGCAAAAAAAATAACGCCAACAGATAAAACCTTAAGCCAACAATTGATGGATGATGGATGGAAAAAACTAAAAGAGCCGTCAAATCTATGCATGGCAACCCTGCTTTCGATACCGTTTGCGTTCTTGTTGGGCGGAATTACTATAGGTATCATTTGTTTTTTAAAGCCTGCTTTATTTGACTTTTTAAAAGCGAATTCGTTTGGAATCGTTTTTAATATTGATTTTAAAATAGTGCTGTACATCGTTGTGTTATTTGTATTCATGATTATACACGAATTGATACACGCAATATTTATTCCGAATTTTGTACAGTCAGATAACACTTGTTTTGGAATTAACGGTTTATTTGGATTTGTTTCTACGACAGAGCCTTTAAAAAAGGGGCGCTTCATTGTTATATCTTTCATGCCGTTTTTTATCCTGTCTGTCATATTTCCAATTGTTCTTAATTTGTTTCAATTGCTTAACGGATATATGCTGTTTTTGTGCTTGTTAAATGCTATGGGTTCTTGTGTGGATTTTTTAAATATTATGCTTATCTTTTTTCAAGTTCCCAATGGAAGCATAGTGATTAATAACGGATTTGAGACTTTTTATAGCAATGTAAAATGAGCATAAAGCGAACTGTATACTAAATATAGATTATTAATTTTATCGGAGGTAGTGAAATGAGACCTAAAGAAGTTTTACAACTATTTGTTGATGCTTTTAATCGAGCTGATGCCGAAGCGCTGTCATTGCTCTATGAGGAAAACGCCATCAACCATCAGGTCGCAAATGAACCGGTTTGCGGTCGTGATAATATTAAAATATCCTTTGAAAGTGAATTTGCGCAAGCCAAAATGGTTTGTATCGTGGAGAATATGTTTGAGGATGGGCAGTGGGCCATTATGGAATGGCGTGATCCGCTGGGGTTACGAGGCTGTGGATTTTTTCATGTTGTGAATGATAAAATTGTTTTTCAACGCGGTTATTGGGATAAACTATCTTTCCTCAAACAGCATGGATTGTCGATAGAGTAACGATGTTTCAGCATTCAGCAAAATATATAAGCGCAATGTCCACTCTTTCGGAGAGTGGACATTTTTTATGCTGGCGCGAACGACTTGCGCCGCTCATCGTCTTTCATCTTTTTATACCACACTTTGAATTGAGCAAAGCTCGCGGCGTTTGCCTCTTCGACGTCGGCTTTGCTCACAGAGCCATAGAAGTTTTGAACCGGGGCAAAGGTTAGGTTTGATCCTCCGCCTAGGCTCTTTCCGTTCTTGAGGGGAATGACGGCCTCGTCGTACCTGCCTTCGCCTATGTTCGCCAGGATGCCGCCGCCTCCGTGCTGAACGATGCCGCCCTCCGCAAGTCTGGGAATTTCGAGCAGTTTTATCATAGGGATGTTTACACCGGGTATTTCGTTGATCAGCGAGATAGCGAGGTTTATCGAGGAAATAAATCCGTTAATCATATTCTCCGCAAAACTGATTATCGCATTGACAACGGTCTTGAAAGCGCCACCGATTGCGTCTCCGATCGTCGTTCCTATTGTGGTAAAGAGGCCGGTTATCGTGGCCCATATTCCGCTAAAGAACGAACCGACCGCCGAGAATGCGGTCTTTATTCCTTCCCAGGCGCCTGTGAACACACCGCCGAACCATGACCCCACAGCGCTAAACACGCTCTTGATGCTCTCCCACACCCCCGCAAAAAACGCTTTTATCGAATCCCAATGCTTTATTATCAGCAACGGTATTCCGATTATGGGCGCTACAAAGAGTAGAACCAGCGAACCCCATTTCTTGAAGAAGCCGCTGATCGCGTTAACTACGGTCGAGAAAACTTTCTTTATTCCGTCCCAGAGATTAATCCAAAAATTACGAAAAGCCGCACATTTCTTCCATAGGATAACGAACGCCGCTACAAGCGCGACGACCGTCAGAACAATTATCATAACGGGGTTTGCGGCCATGACGACGTTGAGCGCGGCCTGAACTATCGCGAATGCTTTTGTAACCGCAGAAATCGCCGTCGTGACCGCCTTCCATATGAGCATTGCCGCAACGACCGCCATTATTGCTCCTGCAATTGTTTCAAAAAGCACTTGATGTTCTGATATAAAATTGATGATTCCCTTTATGACTGTGTAAGCACCGATAATAACACTTTTTATTATCCCGAGCGCCGTACCAACGACCGCTTTAATTGTTGACATATGAGCTTTTATGAAGCCTACGATCGAAGCAATAACCGGCTTTACCTTCGTATCTAAAAAAGCACTGACCTTTTCGATTTTGCTTTCGATATCAGGAATGTGATTATTTATAAACGACATTACGGATGCAATCACAGGCAGCAATTTAGCGCCTATTTTCTCCTTCATGTCTCCCCAAGCGTTTGTAACCTGCTGTATTTTGCCTTGATCCGTGTCTGCCAGCGCTGCGTTTACGCCGCCGACGTTATTTTCGAGCACTTCAGCACCGCCTGTGCGTCTGTAAAGCTGATACCGACGCGGGACAGGGCTCCCACATTGCCGTCCATTGCTTTTCCTATCATGTTGGCAATGGTTACGGCATCTGATTGAGTAGCATTAAGTCCCTTCTGCTGCGCGAGCAAGTCGGTCATTCCGGTTGACAAGACTTTGATTTGATCGTCCGACATCTGAAATGTCGCTAGTTGCTGCATACCGGATAAAGTGACCTCATCTCCGATAACTCCGACCTTCTGCAGGTTACTGGCCACGGACTCCAGCACTTTGGCTGACTCTTTGTATGCTTCAGGCCCTTTTGCCTGAATTGATTTAACGTTTTGCAAAACAGCCATCAACTTTGTTTCGGCATCGATTTGAGCTTCTGCCGCCAATACTGCGGATTTTCCGAAATTGACGACCGATGCCACGCTGATGTAACTAAGAGCGCCAATTATCGCGGTTTTTACGAGACCGGCGCTTCTTTGCATACCTGATAGAGCTTTGCCGGCGGCGGACGTTGAGTTTTTTAGGCTGGGGTTTAGCTTACCGCCAATATTGATCATAAGATCATATTTACTTGCCATATTCGTCTGTCGCCTCCTTTAAGATTTCTGCGTATTCGATTAAGTCTTTTATAGGCATAGACTCAAAAAAGTCTATACTTGTCAGGCTTGCTAGGGCCAGATTTGTATAGACTTTTTTGAAGTTTCTTGCCGACATTCCGATTACGCCTAACTGAGAAAAAAACCGATAACCAGAACATCAAGAGCTCTTGAATCCCGAGCCTTGAGATTTTTAAAAAACTCAAACGGTAGACCGGTTACCATCGACGCGACGATTCGGCAATAATTTGAATTGCTTTCAGGCAGCGTCATGTCCTGAGGGTCCAATCCGTCCATAGACTTGAGGGTTTTCTTTGCCTTGTCTATATCTCCGCCGGTCCAGTCTTCGAGCTTTGAAAGGTCGACACTCTTATACTCGGTGCCTTCAAACATGTAAGGCTTTTTAAATACCAGCTCAAGGATGGGCTCCTCGATTGGGGTCGTCTTTTTTTCATTCATTAGCTCAAAGCCCTCGCTTTCTCAAGAATATCTACGCCACCTATTTTGTAGACGGAGTTGAGCTTGTCCAGCTCAATCATCGATTTGCCGTCGATTTCGATTAGGATGTAAGTAAGCTCAAGTTTAACGCTTGACCCGGTCGCTGCGCCCTGCTTTACTTTGCCGCTCGAAATGCTCTTCACCTTGCCGCGAACAACCACTCTCATCCCTTTGTAAGCTATGCCTTCGTTGGTTTCCACCTGGATGGATCCACGCAGGGTTAAGTTCACGGCTACGCCGGGCGTCACCATACCGAAAAGCTCCTCGTCCAACACGCGGAATGGAATCTCCATTTCTTGGCTGCCAAAGTGACCGATGGTCGGGCTGTCAATTTCGCCAAGGATGCCAGGACCAGAGAGGGTTTCGCTCATTGCCTCGAAGTCGGGCAGCGTTACCTCGTCCGAAATTCCGAATAGCTTCGTGCCGTCCTTGTAAAGATTGAACATATTGATTTTTGAAGGTATTCCGTTCATCGATTATTCGCCTCCTGTCAGGGCTGCCACAAGGGCTGCCGGATCAAACTCGAGAACCAGTTCGATGTTCTCGGCCGGTGTGTATGGTGCCAGATACATATGGAACTTAATTGTTCCCGCTAGGATTGATGCGGTAGGGTTCTCTGTCTCGAGGAATTTTATTTTTGCTCCGGCGCAGTAGCCTGCCGCGACAAATCGGTTGCCCCTGATGTTTTCGCTGTCCACGATGCTCTCAATCAGCCGGTAGTTTGCGGGATCGTCTACCTTCTCGAAGTAGGTCTTAATAAAGCTATTCGCCCACCATGTGAAGAAGCGGCGTGTTGCAATCCATCGATCCTTCTGTTCGGCTGTTTCGGGGAAGGCCGCAGTATTGTTGCCCCATGCCCTAAAGCCGCCCATGTTCAGGGCTGTAACTACGCCGTAACCGTTCACGGTGTTTGCCTGTTCCTGATCCAGAATAACCTCGGTACCGTTGGCAAGTACCGCCGCCGTAATTAATACGCTCGGATCGTTCGGCGATGCCAGGGCTTTGTTAGAAGGTGAAAGGCTGGGAACGTCGCTGTTTTTCGCGTCCGTGTATGCTATAAGGGCTCCATAAACCGCCGAATAGAAATATATCTTTGTGCCGACCTTAACCTTTGGCCACAGCGCAATTGCGTGGCTGGAATCGACGCCCTGAGTTGCCTTCTGCGCTTCTACTCCGGTGTAGACCGTTGCTGTGCTACTGTCGATGTCGATTAGGGTCTCACAGTTGAAACAGCCGTCTATGTCCTCGCAGGCTGTCTGCAGGGCTGCTCCGACGGTTGCAGTCAGGGACCAGCCCGGGGCGAGGATAAGCCCTGCGGCAATTCCAAACTTCGGGTAAATCTGGCGGATAAGTGCCAGGCCGGTGTCGGCTCCGGTCGTCGCGTTGGTGCCGCCGATAATGTCTGTTGCGAGTACTCCGTCGGGCTTGAGGCTCGAACTTGAAACTGTCAGCGTGGCCGCTGCCTTTGCCGCTGTGGAAATCAGGGTAATGAGAACGTGTCCGGCTTCATCATGCGCAGCGAAGTAATCCGTGCCGACAACTAATGTCGTAGTATCCTTTTTAACAACAAGGGTGCTCAAAAGGACATAAGCCTTCGCATAAGTTGCCTGACTGTTTGCGGGTGTTATAGTTTCCGCTGCGTTGCTGGTAATGTGGGCCACGGTGCTCGGATTGAGAACGTTGACGAAGATTACCGGGGCAACTCCAAAAATGCGGAAGCATGCATCCATGCTCTGACAAAGGGTGAACTTGTCCCACTCGTCGCTATATCCTAAGGCCGCGACGGCTTCTTCGTAGGTATTGCAAAGAACAGGTTTGTTGACCGCTGCCGCGGGATTTGCGGTCAGATGAATTGGTGCCGTTCCGAATATGACCTGAGGGCCTGCGCTGCCTGTGAGGGGCGTCGGCATGCTGGTGTCAGATTCTGAAACGTAAATACCATGTTTATAGGCCATGACTTATTTGCCTCCTTTTATGATTCGTTGAACTTCTGTGTATATGGCATAAAATGAGCCCTTGCCGCTCCGTAGCTGCTCCCTCACTTTGGGGAGCTCGTCTATCGGAATTACAAGGGCCGCAATTGCGGGTATCTCTTTCGCCTTGTTTGCCAGGGCTGCGGGGATTCCGTTTGTGTATGTGCTGAACTGCTTTGCGATTCCGATTATGGTCGGCCCGCAATAAACGACAGTCGTGTTGGCGGGGGTCGTCGCGTCTGTACTTTTTTTCATGCGAGTGGATCCTCCTTCTTTATGGCGTGGCACTCAAATAGAAGCTGCATACCACCGAAATAATAAGGGTAAGTGTCCTCGTCCTGAAGGACCCAATCAATCGGGTATTTTAAAACGAACTTTCCGGCAAGCACGGGGTTCTTTGCGAACCGCTCATATACTTTTTGTATGATGTGAAGAATGTCCTTGTGGCCCTGGCGTTCGTTGGCGTCGTCAAATACGCAAATAACAAGCACTACGGTTACGGCCTGCGGGTCGTCCTCTGAGGCAATATTGCCGGAGGTGGCTTTAACAACAATGTAAGGTTCAGGGGGAGGGGCTTCGCTGTCGCCCTCGTCGTCGCCTTGTATAACCGGGATGTCGTGAACGAATACGTTTAACGCGACGGCCGCTTCGTCCGAATTTTTGAGGGTGTAGCCTGTGAATATGGTGGTAATTTCTGCCGCCAGGGTTGCTTCTAATATGTCAGGCGTCATGCTTTCGCCGCCTCCCTTGCTAATAGCTTTTCGATCTGAATACCGATGTTTTTCTGGAGGTTCTTCTCAATCTGCGGTTTTACAACTCCATAGACTTTGTGCTCGCTGCCCAACATTTGAGGTATCGCTGGGGAAAGCAGCTTTTTAAGTGGGAGCCGCAGCGGGCCTTTCCTTTGAACCACGGAAACGTGGCCGCTCTTAAACTTGGCAATAAACGCCTTGAGGTTTCCCTTTTGAAGAACTTTCATGCCGCTGCTTTTCAGAACCTTGCCCTTGGTGATGTCCGGCCTGGCGTCTTGCGCGGGAACGTTCCCCGGGGAAACCTTAAAGTCTTTGATTTCCATCGGTGAACCTGTCGCGTGAAGCGTCGCTGTTAGGTGACCGGCTGTTGCTTTTTTGACTTTCATGGCCTTGTTGAAATTCCCGCCTTTAACCGCATAGCTTTCTTGTGCCTTTTTCGCCAGGGTTGTCCTGGCTTCTTTGGCTGTTACGTTGATAGCTTTGGCCAGAACACTGGGCGCTTTTTTCTTCAAACTGCCCAGCGATTTTTCGATTGCAGCTACTTCCTTTTTCATGTCGATTTCAATGTCAATCATGACCGGATCGCCTCCAGCTCGATGGAATACACACCTGCCTCGTTCTTCGCATCTATAACCCGACGCTTCTTGCTGTCCAAGGTGATTATGCTGCCGATTGCTGGCAGGGATCCATACTCCAAGGAAGATACATAAATCAGCCAGGACCCTTTGTAAAGCCCAGCGGCCTCTGCGGTGTATACCTTGCCGGCGGTCTGTTTCTGCAGCTCATTGCTATCAATTTGAACGGTCATGTCCGTGCCGTTCACGTTATGAATGTCGCAGAATTCATCGGTGTTGAAAAACACGGCGGCGACATCGGCCGTCGCTTGTTCTTTGAATGTCATGCCGCGCCTCCGTTCCAAAAGCGAGGAGCCGCCCTAATTGGGGAGGCTCCTCTTTGTGTGTTTACTGGCTAACGATTGCGGCCTGAATGGCGGCTATAACGTCAGCCTTTTTCTGCATTTTTGAAGCGTCGACGCCGTACGACACAGCGATCTGCTGCAGCGCGGCAAGTTTCATATCCTTGTCTAACGCTGGCATTCCATTACCCTCTGCGGCTTCCTCCGTGTCGTCCGCTAAGACGGCGGTGCCGGCTTCGAGCCATGCGTCCCGCATGACCGGGTCATTCGCCGGGAGAGGGTCTCCCGGTGAATACATTCGGCTCTGATATAGAACCGAACTTTTAGCGATTAATCGTGGCATATGGCTCCTCCTAACCGAGTAGCTTCACAAGACATACGGTGTCGCCAGCCAAAGCGGCGGCGACCGCATAACCTGCGGGGATGTTATCGGTTGCGGTTGCGGTGAAGCAATCCTCGGATGCGTCGTAATAAACGGCGGCGCCAAGCGCAATAGCTGCGGAATCCTTCTCAAGCTCGAACACGCCGACCATGTGAAGTGTGCCGGTGGCGCCGGCTGCAATGTCCATGCCCGCGATGCCGACGCGGGTTGTAAGGCTTACGATCGACCCGGCGGTGAAGGTTGTTGCTCCGCCGTTTTTGTAATCGATGGTTTCGCCTCTCTGCCAATATTTAGCTTTCATGATTATGTCCTCCTGTTAAAGTTAGATTAGGATATTACGACGCCGGGGTTCTTTGCGATGCCGCGATAATCGACAACGGTCACGCCCCAGTCGAGGAAGATGTCCCATACGAAGCCGAGCTGTCCTGCCTGCTCGCTGCGGCGAATGGTCGGGGTCTCCTGTCCGTTCAAATAGTCGACCTGAATGCTCTTTGCGCTGGTCTTGTCGCCAACCATGAACCAAGGCGCGGCGCTGGTTCCGGCGAGGGCGTTGATGGTTGGATCCTCGATTACCTGAATTGCAGCCCCATAAAGCGGGTTGACGCTCTGGGTATTGTCAGCGGTGTTTATTGTGGGGCTACGGAGGATGGTCGAGATCACGAAGCCATATCCAACCGGCACAACCAGGTATGTAGGTTTGATGATGATGGCGTCTCCGAACGGATCCAGCTGCTTCTGCATCTGAAGGATGATTGCCTGGATTGTCGCGCTCGAAGGTGCGGCGCCGGTGCCGATGATGTTCTTGTGCGCGGTAGCGAAAAGGTTCGCGCCGTCGTAGATTGCGGGGTTGTTAACAAGGATTTTATAAACCTGCTTGTTGATCGTCTTTTTAGCGCTTGCCGCATATAGGCTCGGCATGTTCGTCAAGAAGCCGATATCGTCATTTATGAACGCCTGGCGGCTCATGCTGAACTGGCGGCCGTAGGTGTCAATCTTGCGCTGAGGCAGAAGCTCTGTTCTGGGTGTGTCATGCTTAATCTCTCCGTTTTCAGGTACAAGCAGGAAGTCGCCTGCACCGCCAATGAGATAGCTGTGGTCGGGGGTTGTTTTGAAATCTGTCACGCTGCCCTTGCTTGTCCATGCCTCGAAAGTGGTCGGCACGGAGTTGTATGCAGTGACGATGTTCTTCTTGATGGCCGCGTCCAGGATAGCGGGGAAGGCTGCGCTCGGGTTGTAGAACTGACGGCTCAATTCGCCGTAGAGCTCGTTTTTGTCCATGCGGAGTAGCTCGTTTGCGCTGCGGCCCTCGCGAACCATGCACTCGATTGCGATATCGCGTAGGCTCATACCGCGGATACCATTAGCGCCCTCTGTGGGCTTGTCGACGCTTACTCCCGCTCTCATGAGCAGGGCGTCAGCCGCGGCGGCGCGGAAGGGGTCGCCATCATTCGGCACGAGGCGGATGTTAAGGGGGCCACTCTTTTTCTTGAGCTCATCCAGAACGGCAGCGCGGGTTTTGTCGACGCTTATTCCGTCCTTGATATACGTTGCGTCGTCAATGCCGAATTCGCGGCAGAGACTGGTTATCTCCGAAACACGCTGACGCTCTGCGGTGATGCCTCTCTGTACTGCATCATCATCCCCTGCGCCTTTTTCCTCGGCGCTGATCTGTCCTTTGATTTCATCGATGCTGCTCTGAAGGGTATCGAACTCGCGGGTTTCCGAATCGTTAAGGTCGCGATTTCCGTTTTTCGCTGTGTCAACGATTTCCTGCTGGCGCTTAAGGGCTGCCTGCAGCTTATCTTTTAAAGTCATTTTGTTGTCCTCCTGATTACAAATAATTTTTGTTGATGGCGAGCTGGCGTTCGTAAGTGCTGAGGGAGTGCGGGGGTTCAGTATTGGCTGGGTTTCCGTCGATGGCGAATTCACGTCCAACTCCGACGGTTGGGTCTGCGGGAACTGATACGATGCTAATTTCGAGGGGTGTCCACTTTCTGGCTATCGAACAGGGGCCGATGAATCCGTCCGTCGAAGTCTTGTTTGCGGATATGTCTTCAAAGCTGCTGACCGTATATCTAACCGAAACGCCCTTCAGCGTCCCGCTTGCGACCTTCTGCCGAATTTTTTCCGCCTCCTCGTCCGTGTCGAACTCAACCTCTGCGTTTCCGCGTCGGTCCTCAATCCAAGCGCGCAGGATTTTCCCGACGACCTGATCCGTATCGTGGTTGAAAAGAAGAACGCCGATCTCATTCAGTCTTGTGAGATCGACGGCCCCGTCGCTGTGGTCTAATATTTCCGGTCCGAACCATCGTTCGTATGGTTCCTCGCTCGAATAACTGAGGATGAACTTGCGCTCGTTTCCCTCGCCCTCAACGGCTCGTATGCCCACGGCTCCGAGACTTCGAATGCCGATGTTTTTATTCTTTATCTCCGTCGCCGCCTCCCCCGGTTGTCCCCTGCTCGCTGGGTTCGCTTGTGTCTGCTTCTTGTGCTTGTCCAAAAATTACACCTCCCATCTCAATGCCTTTTTCTTTGCCGTAAGCGAGAACCTCGGCCATGTCATCGACCTGTGTTTTCCAGTCCTTACCGTTCTCGGCAGCAATCTGCTTGAATGTCTTTTGGCCGGTTGCGAGAGCCGTCTTGTTTGCGTTGCTCTCTTTGGCGGGGTCAATCCATTTCTTCGGAGCGCTGACCCATTCGTGCTCCAAGTACTCGGCCTTTTTATCCCAAAAGCCGGGCATATTGAATACGCCGGCGAGATAACCTGAAATGATAAATGTCTCATAAACCTCAGACATTAAGCGCTCCTGGAGGAGCTCTATTTCTTCCGAAAATGTGCATTCATCTTCGATGCTGCCCTGGCGGGCGCTTGCATAGTTGGTCTGGCTCATGTCGCGGCTGGTCGCCTCGTAGCTAAGGCCCTGGCCGGCACCGATTAAGCCGTACTGCAATTTCAAAAAACCTGTCGCGTCGGTGGCAGCGGCCTTGGGGTCTACTACCTGGATCTCATCGCCGGGGCCCATCTCTTTTATCATGCCTGGCGTGAGGCTCTTGCCAGCATAGTCGACCTGCCCTGCTCCGTTCGTGACTGTTGATCCGCGTCCGAGGCCTGCCGTTGGTAGGGCCTTTTTAACGAAGACCGCTAAGCACGCGGCGATTCGTTCCTTGACGCTGACGGCCGTTACGAACTCGTTAATATCGCGGATTCTTGTAATGGTTGGAGCAAGGTCGCTTATTTCACGAATCTGGGATGGGCGATTTTTGGTGTAATAGAAAATGACATCTTTAGCTTGTACGTAAACGGGAACGTTCGTCTGAAAGCCTTCGATGTCATATTGCTTTATGTAGTAGCCGATGGCCATGTTGTAGCCGTTGTACTCTATACCGCCGACGACTTTGTTTCCGGCTTTCTTCGGTGACGTCTGTGTGATGTCCAGCTCGTCGACCTCTATCGCCTGCAGCTGAAAAGGCATAATGCCTTCGTTGGTGTAACGCTTAATGAAAAGAATTCCGCCGTCGACCTTTTTTCTGTTTACGGCCATTCCGCACATTTGGTTGAAGCTCTGTGTTCCGGTGACGTCGCAGTTCTGGGCTTTGCACCAGGTTTTCCAAACCTTCTCAATTTGCTTGTTGAGTTCAGGTTTTGCGGTCTTCGCCTGAAGGGTGAATCCCTTTCCGATAACGTTGCGGCGGTAAGCTCTAATAACCGACTGTGCAATATCGCTGTTGCGTTCCAAGTCCCGGGCACGGGCTCTGATGGTATCGCGGTTATAACGATCGGTAATCTCGGCGCTCTCGTTGAACATGTACCAGTTGGCATTGCTCCGTCCGTAGCTGCCGGCGTCGTAGTGTCTTAGCTCGTCGAGTTGGTGACGCCAAGCCTCACGCTCGCAAGCGGCCCGAGGCGAAAACGCTCCGATGATATTGTCTAAGAACCCCATGTCTATCTCCCTTCAAAAACTACGACGAAGGTGTTATCCATAAGCCCGGTATTTGCTCCGGTTGCAACTTGGGCCTCCAGATCGTCGCGCATGCTCTTTAGCAGAGAAAGATCGGCGCGGGTCATTGAGCGCGACCCGATGCTGTATGATTGCCCGCCAACTAGGACGGTATATATGGCTTTTTTTACCTCGGCCAACATTTCGGCCGGGGTGAAGTTCTCCGGTGCTGATGCCATTGTCCTTCCTCCTTAAATCCAGTTTTCGTTTTGCTTAATCCAGTTTTCCTCCGGGGTGCTTTGCTTCGCCGGAGGTTCGGGTGCCGGCTCTTCGTCGACAATGTTCTGAAGGAATAAGTTTCGGACGCCTAAAATGTCGGCGGCCGCCATACTGTAAACCTCGGCGTCTAGATAGTGATTCGCCGCGTGGCTCGTCTTCAGCTTCCACGACTGGGTTTCGCGCCCGCCCGCTCGCTCAGTGACCTTGTGCTCGGCCGTGACTTGTTCTGCGTAATCCTGGTCGCAATCTTTGTGAACCATCCATGCGCCTTTGCCGTTCGGCTTCCGCATTCGGGACGCGATCATGTCTTTGTACTTTCCGCCGTCAACAAGAACGAGGTTCATACCGAAGGCTTTCGAGCCCGGCTTGTTTACCGAGCTAAGCCGGTAATGACTTAAGCCGTTGCTAACACCTTTGCAGGGCAGCGCCCATTCTGAATTAATAGCACAAAACTCATATACCTCGTCGGTCTGGTCGCCTGAGTCGACGAGAGCAAGGTTTACAAATACGCCATCGCCGTTGACCTTTTTGAACTCAAGGTTCATTACTTTTACGATTTCGGCGAAACTGTACGCTTGACCGTGTGCAATGTTTTGGCTTGTCAGATAATCGCCCCATGCTCGAATGGTCCAATATAAGCAATTCTCTTGTACATCGACACCGCCGGTCAGCAGCTTCGTCCAATCGGGCAATATATAAGCCTCGATGTCCGTCTGGCGCTCAAGTACAAGGTCAGAGTTGGTCTTAAGTTTCGAATCTTCCCAAGGCTCGGCCAGCCATGAATTTGAAAAGTTATGTAAGAGCTCCGGGTCATCTTTGGATCGCATGAACTCTTTTGCTATTTCGGAAAATCTGACAAACGGCGAATAAAGTGTATTAAGCCAGAAGGCCACAACCTTTTTATTCGCGGCCGGTTCCCTAACGGCTCGCCATTGTCCGCTCTGTAGAGCCAGGTTCTTTTCGGCATCTGATACTACGCAGGCGCACTCTTGGCAAACGTAGACCGCAAACTCTGCCCTGTCCGCTGCGCTGAGTCCGTCCTCTTTTCCGGGCCATTTTATTTGTGAGAATTTCAATTCAATATATTGGCCGCAATGAGGACACGGTATAAAATAATGTTTCTCAACGTCCGCGGACTCTTTCGCCTTCCAGATTGCTCCGGTGCGAAGAGTGGGCGTACTGCACTGATAAATCTTGCGGTTTTGGAAGGTCTTTGTGCGCTCGCGTGAGAGGCTGATCGGGTCCGCCTCTTTCTTCGATGCGTTGGGGTACTTGTCGACCTCATCCATGAAAAGATATCTAATCGGCTTTGATGCAAGGTTGCTCGGGCTGTTGGATCCGGCCAGGCTGGCATACATGCCGTCGAACTGAAGCTCCAATTTCGAGCTGCCGTGGTCGTCGTATTTCCCGGCCAAATCCGGCGCCGCGAGAATCATCGGCTGTAGGCGATTGTCGCTGGTGCTCTCGGCCAGGGTATCGGTCGGGTAAACGATTAGCGTCGGCCCGGGGTCCTGGGCTATTATCCAACCCAGCATGTTTTGCATTGCCTCGGTACCGCCTACCTGCGTCGGCTTGCAGAAGACAATTTCCTCTGTTTCGTAGTTGTTGAACTCGTCCATGATGTCCGTAAGATATGGCGTCACGTTATTGCGCCAAGGCCCCGGCATGGCCGAGGAGCGACCATCTAATATTCGGTGCTGCTCTGCCCATTCCGAAACGGTGATTTCCTCTGGAGGTTTGAGATAATCTCTCAAGGCGTCACGCTGATAGGCTTTTAGCTTGTACTTGCGGAATACAAATTTTTTCATGTCCCGTCGTCGCCTCCGTCTCCGGATCCAACTTGTCCGGCAACGACGAAGGTCTGAAGAATGTTTTTAATTTCTGTCGCCAGATCTTTTTCTATCGCTCGAACAGCGACCGGCTCCATGTAGCCCGTCAGATGCCCGGCAATGCGACTCGGTATAGCAAGCGCAAACTTTTTGAAGATAACAAAAAAGTGGCCGTAGTCTAGCCGCGCCTCTTCCACGCTTATATACTTGCCGGCCGCTATTTCGGTTTTAATTCTGTGGAGCTCTCCCTGACTCTGCTTTAGAGCAATTTCTGCTTTGAGCTTTTCTTCCTTTAGCGTGGATTCCTGGTCGGAGTGGGCTTTGCCATATGCTTTGTCGGAGAGAAATTTTATGTAAGCTTGAATCGTCGGCACCAGGTCGTACTTGCGGCCGCCGCCGTTCGGGTCTCTAACCGTTTTTATAACTTGTTCTTGTGTTAGCTGTTGGATTCGGCGAACGCTTACTCCGAAAAGCTGAGCTACTACATCAACTTTATAGAGTGAGTTCCCCGCGTGCTTAACATTATTGTTTTCATCCAAATATAAATCCCCCTGTAGCGCTGGTGTGGTCGGGCTAGACACACTCACTCCCCCTGAAATAATCTCACGGCCCTTTGTCCGGTGAACTCCTCCCAGCGCTTTATTATGACATCACAAAACTTTTCGTCCATTTCCATACCGTAGACCGTGCGACCGAGTTGCTCTGCTGCCATGATGGTGCTGCCACTTCCCATGAAAGAATCCAGAACAATCCAGCCGGGTTTGCTGCTGTTTAGCATCAGGCGGCCGATTAGCTCTATAGGTTTCATAGTCGGGTGAAGATCGCTTTTATGGGGCTTGTTTTCAAACAGAACCGTGGTAAGGTCCTTGTTGTCGCGGGTTCGCTGTTCAATCCAGGCGATTATTTCCGCCTTCTTCATGCTTTCGAAGTCGATGTCATCCTCGAGCATGACGGTATCCTGTGTTCGGTCCTTAATGAAGTAATGGCCGGCTCCCTCTTTCCATCCGTATAAGATGGGTTCATGTCTCCAATGGTAGTCTTGCCGGCCCATGACGAAAGCGTTCTTTTCCCAAATCAGGCACTCGGCAATTTTGAAGCCGGCCGCTTTCATGGCCGTTCTGAAATTGACGGTCTCTGTGTCTGCGTGAAAAACATATATTGCCGCTCCGGCTCTTGCGGCTTCTGCCATATTGCCGTAGGCTCTGCGAAGGAACTCAAAGAAAGCGCCGTCAGCCATCTTGTCGTTTTCGATATGGCTATTCTCACGCTCGGTATTGAATCCCGCCTGCCGGAGGCTCTCGACCTTGCTCTCATAATCCACGTTGTAAGGCGGGTCTGTGATTATCAGGTCGGCTTGCTCTGCCCCCATGAGCTTTGTCATGTCGCCCCGGTCTGTGCTATCCCCGCACATGAGGCGGTGGCGTCCGAGCTGCCATATGTCGCCCCGGTGAGTTATCGGCTCCGCGGTCTGGTCTATGTCGTCAGGGTCGAAGCCGTCATCGTGTGCCTCGGTCGGAATATCGAGCTTTGAGATTAAATCGCTTAGATCGTCTTGCGTGTAGCCGGTAATGCTTATATCGAAATCGGAAGCGTCCAAGTCAAGCAATAGCTCTTTGAGCTTTGCCTCGTCCCATTCGCCGGAGATTTTATTGAGCGCAATGTTCAGCGCCTTCTCGTCCGTTTTGCTTAGGTCTACAACAACGACGTCCACCTCGTCATAGCCAAGGTCACCGAGTACGGTACAGCGCTGGTGGCCTCCTATAATGGTGCCGTCCTTGTTTATAATGATGGGGTCTACATAGCCGAATTGCTCAATGCTACGGGCGATCTTCTCATATTCTGGGTCGCCCCTCTGAAGGGCCTTGCGCGGATTGTAGGCTGCCGGCCGTAGGTCCGCTATTTTCCTTTGTTCTACTATCAATTTCGCTGTCTCCTTTGCGGTACTCCACCGGTTTTCTGACTGCTTTTCGGCCAATGCGTAACGAAACGCAGAAATTTTTTTCAATTTTTTGCAGCAAACTCTCGCGCCTTCCCTGCCCCGCACCAAAAAAATGTGCTGGGAGTACCTACTGATAATCCGATCAATTATCCATTTAATCCCTGTTACCTGTCTGCTGCCGCGTTGATAAGAGGCCTAATAACAACAGCTTCGTAATCGTATAGCTTGAAATTGTAACACACATTATTTTTTTGTTGACAATTAGAAACTCGTGTGCTATTTTATCAGTACGTTTACAGCGTCAGTGTTGATTTAACATAAGTAGTGCTTTTAGTTTCAATTTAAATTTATTTAATGTTTCTTAGGTCTATTTGGTAATGGTTGTAATGATCAGTATTATTTTGGGTATAACGAGTATTTTTAAGTTTTTTTAGTAATTAGTTTCGAACGCTTTATTTTCTTTGCATTGGCGCTGTAAATGTCATTTATACTTCTTCGTAATATACAACCGGAGCGGGTCAAACCTCTCCGGTTGTTTTTTTTGACGCTTACGAAAGACCCGCACGAAATGAAGTCACTTGCACCCGCCCCCTGATATACGCGACAAACAGAACGATAAATTAAGGAACTGCCTATAAAAGAAGGCAGTTCCTTAATTTAGATATTATATTCTATCTGCAGCGTCAGAAACATCTACGGCGACAGCGGCACCGGCAACGACATCTACAGCAAAAAAATCTAAAGCAACCGCAACACATGATATACACCCCCTTTTCATTGGGTATAGCATATGTGCATATGCTTATTCATTATATGCATAGAAGAGCCGATGGGTTACGCCCTCACGTCTTTTTCAACTATCCAATATAAAACGGACAGTCTTTCGACTGCCCTTCGTACTAATCCATAGTGCCAACACAAACCTGTTTCTTTGCCCTGTTAGACAACCCGCGAAAAAATTGACGGCAGCGGGAAAAGGATAACCAGCTGCCGCGGAAAACATCATGGCCTATTGTAAGTTACTCGCCCGCCCGTGGCTTATATTTATAGCGCAACTTACAGCCCAATGAAAAAGAAACAGACATAAGCCTGTCCGTTTTAATATATGCAGTTGTTATCATATCATACGCATCTTAATAAATCCTGTCAGCTGTTTTCCATGTGTTAAGTCGTGCAGAGCCTGATCTTTCATTCGATAAACTTGTCTTGCTAATAGCACAGTTCTTTGTAAGTTACTCGCCCCCACCCTCAGCTACATATCATGCAACTTACTTTTTACAATGCAAAAGGGACGGTCTCCCGCCCCTTCTTGCTATATCCAGTTTACATGATAACATCATTGTCGTCGGATATTCAAGGACATTACATGCAATTTTCGGACATTTCAGGACAACATTCTGTAAGTTGGCTTAGTGCATCACCATGAAGCCGGGCTGTGCTTCTAACTTCATACCCAATATCCTTTGCAACATCATCCCACTCCTTGATGTTTATGTATCGAGAAATAAGAAGAGTCCGGAGTGTCCCATCAGAAATCTTGTTTATTGTCGAAAGGATTTCCCGCTTTATTTCGATAAGCTGATCTACTCGATTATCTATATCTTTAGAGAGTTCAGCATAGGCTGCTAGCTTGCTGTCTCTGTCTGTTCCACCTCCCGAAACTACAATATCGCGTAACGCTGATGTTGTCGAGGTACAACGAATGAATGCCTTATCCTGCGCTTCGAGCAACGCATCGATTTCCTTGTCGATGTATCTCGCTCTGTTGACCCATTCTTTTGTAGTCAATTCTGCTCACATCTCCTTTCTTGTTGTTAAATCTTAAAATTTTGTTATATACTCTATTCGAGGTGATATTTATGCAAATTGAATCTCTCGATGACTGGCGCGAATACGCCGATATACTACACCGTATGGGATACGACATCTTTCAGTTGCAGTTTGATATCAAATCACCTGAGGGCTTCCACGCTCGATTTATTCTTGCTGGATGCCCTGACGTTGAGTTTGTTACCCGCAACGAGGCTGTGCATGATGCTATTCTAAAATACGGTTACAAAAAGCGGAGTTAATTTTGAGCGTGAAGCGCATCGTCGACTGCTTCGTTGAGTTTCATTTGCATTCACGCTCATTGTCAAAATATGTTCCTTGACTAAAGTCTTGCCATGTGCTATAGTTATTAAATTCACCAGAAAGGAGAATTAATGTTTAAATTTAATATGCAAGACGTTGACGATTTAATCTTCGGTTATGAAGATGAGAGTCATACCAGTAGTAGGTAGTACTATGAGAGATCCGGGGTTTGCGGCTAACCCTGGTATTTTTTTACCCTTTTTGTCTTAGCACTTTTCCTATCCATAGCAGAAATATGTAGTGCTATAACTCGTCTTGCAAACCTCATATACCCCGCTACCCTGTTTGAACTCAGCCTGATACAGGATATTGTCTGGACAGTCTATTTCGCCGTGCAAAGCTCGTGCTGCTATCTCTTGACACTCTTCTCTTACTTCAACCGGCGGCGTAAAGTGCGGGTCGCCATTTGCATAACCAATCAGGTACTGACCCTTTTGTGCTACCACGTCGTAAACTGTGTTTGGGAATTTGTCACTCTTTACTCGGTTCATAATGACGGCAGCCACAAGCTCACGGTGACGATCGGTGCAGCCGGACCACGCTTCGTTGTAAATGACAGTAGCAATTATGTCTCTGTCAAGCTGGAACTGCGTGTCTTCTGCGTCCCATATCTCTTTCGCTCTGGTAATGATGGGATCACTTTCGGCAAGCCCCATCTCTCTAGCAAGCTCAGCTATCTCATGAGCCTGCTCCTGCTTGTCCGTCCATGTATTTGAAGTCTTTGCTACCGCCGATTGTAAAAGCAAAAAGGCAATTGCTAAAATCAGAATAATTGTAATTACTTTTTTCATGATTCTATCCTTCCCTCACAGTCCTCGATTGCGATATACAGTCCCGGGACCTTCGCCCAAAACTTCTCGCAAATTTCGGAAGCGACCTGTGCATCATCTTTCCAGAAGTGGTTAGTGGTCATAACATCCTTGAGCATCTTCTGGAGGTTGTCTGTATCGGGTTTGCTAGTTCGATACTCGCCGTCTTTGTGTTTACCGCAAACTGGGAAACACCATTTGACCATCAACCTGACTGCTCCGACGTATGGCTGCTCAGGTCTGTGTGGTCCGACTGCGTCAGACAGCTTCGAGCGTGTCGCCTTTACTTCGGCCGGCTCATAGAACCGTGCTTTCGTTCCGGTCGTATTTACCTTGTGCTCCTGTTGCGTTACGGTCGGTGGGTTCATCGGTATAAAAAACTCTGTGTGCATTCTTTTTCGTTTCCTTCTTTCTCACGCGTCAGATGGTGGTGGGTCAAAATCAGGGTGCGGTCAAATAACCCCCTCTATAGAGGGGTTATTTGACCCCTGTTTTTTGACCCCATCCATGGCCATTTTGGTAGGGGTCAATTATTGTAAATTTGACCCCTTGACCCCTCGCAACTGACCCGTCATTTTTAGGGGTCAATTTATCAATTATCGTTTTCTGACCCCTGACCCGTCAGGGGTCAATTATCGTTATTTGACCCCGTTGACCCCTTGAACACTTTTCCACCATCACGGGAAAAAGTGTCACTATCATCTATGTATTTCCGAATTGTATTTGTTGTTTTCCCGGTGTACTCGACAAGGTCTTTTATTGTAACATCGCCATTTAATGAGCACGCCTCATATGCCGTCTCGAGCTCATCCTTTCTTTCCCGCTCGCGCACGTCGGGTGTCTTATTTCTGGTGAGCCCCCGCTTAAATGTAAGGCGTTCACCTTCCGCATCGATGTCTCCAAGCGCCCCTACCCTGTCTATTCGGTGTATCGGATAATCGAACCAAACATTGATTGGTTCGAACTTCGGGAACTCTCGAAGAGTGCCTTCAATGCGCCAGCCGGTGTGAATGTCTGCGTTGTCTTTGGCGGCGTTTGCGGTGTCCTCCGCAGCGATTAGCGTAGGCTTGCTCAACAGTCGCATACAGGCGTCGTGCATCGCTTTCTCGCTGCACATATCGTCCTGTGACACTTCATCCTGCCATTTAGGAATAGCCTTCTTGAGCATTTCCAAGTAGGCGTTTGCTGCAGCCTTTGAGCGCTCGTGCGCTTTGATTGAGTCGGTTAGCTCCAGCTCTATGAGATCGAGGAGCGCATCAGGATCTCGAGCGAACACGCCCGAACCCGACGCTCTGTCCATGGACTTCTTGCCGCCCTGACCGCCTTTGCTGTGGTGATGGCAGTAGATAACGGCGCAGCCTAATTCGGTACACACCTTGTCAAACTGATTGCAGAATTGTGCCATCTGGTCGGCACTGTTTTCGTCGCCGGTGATGATTTTATATATGGGGTCTATTACGATCGCTATGTAGTTTTTCTTCATAGCGCGGCGTATCAGCTTCGGTGCCAGCTTGTCCATGGGTACCGATTTGCCACGCAAGTTCCAAATATCAATGTTAGCTAGGTTGTTCGGCTGCCATCCCAGGGCGGTATAAACATCCTTGAATCGGTGTAGGCAACTCGCACGGTCTAGTTCTAGGTTTACATACAGAATGCGCCCCTTCGAACATTTAAAGCCCATCCACTCACGCCCTTCGGCTATTGCGCAGCACAGTTCAATGAGCGCAAAGGATTTTCCCGCTTTGGAGGGTCCCGCAAGCAGCATTTTGTGTCCTTGGCGTAATAATCCATTAATTAGCGACGGAGAGAGTTCCGGCAGGTTATCCCATACATCGGTAAGGCTTTCAGCATCAGGTAAATCGTCGTTAATGCTTTCAATCCACTCCTGCCATTCCTTCCAGCTTTCCTTACCTATGTTCTTATCAAGGATGTATTGCTTATGCCCGTTGCGCATGGCTCCAGGCATTCTGGAAAGCCGTGACGGGTTTTTATTTTGCGTGTCTACGCTCATTCCGTTCTTCTTGAGAACGTTGTAGAGATAGTCGACACGCTTTCTGTATTCGTCATAGCTCGAGGCCTCGACACGCACGATGGCGTGAAGGCTCTTTTTCCCAGAGTGAACCAGACACGCAACCGGAAGCTCGAGCTCACGAATTATTGCGTTCTGTTTCTCAAGGGCCATGTTATCCGACTCCACGAGAGCATATCGGTATTCGGTGACGTTCTCATTCTTGATGCCCTTTCCGTCAAGCGGATTGAAGCGGATCCATGCTCCAGCCTCAGAGTTATAGTCACCTATAACCCTGCCGATATCGCCGCCACATTGATTGAGCAGGTGGATGAGCTGACCGGCCGTGCGATCCCATGCGCCTTTATTGGCGGGGACGAATCTCTCGTCCTTTTTATAGCTTTCGGTGACATAGCCGACGTTTTCAGACGCTTCGAAAAGCAGTTCGAGGTATGTAGTCAGCTCCCTTACGGGATCCCACTCAGCCGGCTCGTTGACTTCCTTATCTTCGAGCCAGCCTTTGTCTAAAACAATCAGTTCATCTTTCCCACCTATGGCCGCATCCCACTCCAGTTCATGTCCATCCTCGGGGTTAAAAGAACCGCGCCAACCCTGATCTTTTGCGAGTTGCACGATAGTGCCTGCGGTGACCGGCGTCGATGATCCGAGAAAGCCCGTCCACTTGCGTTCGCATTCTCCCTGGTGATATCGCTTTGAATCGGATTGGCTCCAGCCGTCCCAGTCCTGGGCGGTGTGACCTGCATCCTTAAGCGCCATGCCTATTGATAACCATTCTTGGTAGTCTAGTCTTTCCGGGTCGATATGCTGCAATACTTCCAGTAAATCCAGCGTGTTCTCCATGAATTGTTACGCTCCTTTGTATTCTACGGGGTTGATATCATGTGGGACTTTCCACCCATACGCCGCTATGCGATCAATGAGTTTTTTGGCTGTTTCAAACTGCCATTCTCCTACATGGAGAAAACCTTTGTTTTCAAGCAGACGAATTTGTTTTGGCGTAGTCAGGCCTTCCGTCTTTCGTTTCTCGATGCGCTCAAGCAGTTTTGTGGCTTTGCCGGCGTTATCTATCTCATCCGGGAAGATACCCAGTTTTTCAAGTGTCTGGATCTGTTTTGCAGACGGAGGCCCAAGTTCCCAGCCGAAAGACGGAACATAGCTTGCAAGGTCCTCGGCCTGTATGGACATTTCAAATTGCAGAGGATCTACTAGTTTACGTTTACGAGATTTCATTTCATGGAGGAGTTTTGCCAGAGCTTCTTCTCGCTGGGCGATAACGTCCTCGCCTGCCTTCTGCTCGGCTTCCTGTATGTCTACAGGGCACCCTGCCAGCTCTATGTTTTCGGTCATTTTCTTAGCAACCTCGGCAGACTCACAAATGAGATTTGCCGGATGGCAGAGTTCATGGCGTTCGGTATTCCACAGGAAATCCAGTAGTATTAATTCTGTTTTGCCCTGGAAAAGTCGTGTTCCGCGCCCGACCATCTGACTGTACAGGCTGCGGATTTTCGTCGGTCGAAGAACAACAATACAGTCGACTGACGGGCAGTCCCAGCCCTCCGTAAGGAGCATAGAGTTACATAGAACGTTGTACTTCCCTGCGTCGAAGTCTTTTAGTATTTCCGCGCGGTCTGTGCTGTTTCCATTTACCTCGGCGGCACGGAAGCCCTTTGCATTGAGAATGTCACGAAACTTCTGCGACGTTTTAACCAGTGGCAGGAACACTACTGTTTTACGATCCGCGCAGTTCTTCAGCATTTCATCAGCAATCTGGTATAAATATGGATCGAGTGCTGTTCCCAGATCCCCAACTTTGAAATCGCCGTTTTGGGTACCTACGCCTGAGAGGTCGAGCTTTAAGGGAATCGTGAGGGCTTTAATCGGGCTTAGGAATCCCTCTTTTATGGCTTTGGGGAGCGTATACTCATAGGCCAGTGAATCAAAGTACTGCCCTAAGTTGCGCATGTCGCCACGGTCAGGAGTCGCTGTTACACCGAGGACATTGGCATCGCCAAAGTGTTCCAGAACCCTTTGGTAGCCTTCCGACAAGCAATGATGGGCTTCATCTACAATGATGTCGTCAAAGTAATGAGGGTCAAATTGCCCGAGCCTTTTTTCACGCTGAAACGATTGAACGGATCCAACGACTACGCGGTACCAACTTCCGAGACATGTTTCCTCAGCTTTTTCGGTGGCGCACATTAGGCCGGTGGCTTGCTGGAGTTTGTCCGCGGCCTGATCTAGTAGCTCACCTCGGTGAGCGAGCACAAGTACACGCTCACCGAGCCTTACACGGTCTTCAATTACCTTTGAAAAAACAATAGTTTTTCCGGTACCCGTAGGCAGAACTAAAAGAGTTCGTTTTGTTCCTGCGTCCCATTGCTCGAGGATTGCTTGTCTCGCCTCTTGCTGATATGGACGAAGCTCCATACTTAGAACCTCCCGGCTTCATAAGTCTGCGAAGCCGCCGCAGCGGAAGTCGGAGCATTCGGATCAGGTTCATAGAACTTCTTGATTTCGTTGATAGTGACGTCTTCGTTGTCTTTGTTTTTATATGTACGAACGCCGACCTTGCATCTGCCTTTTGAACCAATGACCGTACTCCAATTCATGGTTAGACGTTCGCCGTGCTTGCGCTGTCCGATTGATACGAAGAATGCGCACAGCAGTCCTTCGGTGCTTGAATGCAGGAAAAGGTTGTGCTTGAGAGTTGTGGAGCCTGCTTCGCTGTCAAGCTCCAAAGCGAGAACTGCTTTTTTGCAGGGCGGGAGCTTATCGCTGCCGGCGTGACGGCCACGCTCAAAATTTGTCACGGTGAAGTCGTAATCGCCTGCCGGAAGTAAAACGTACTCCGAGTCGTGTTCGATTGCGCTCTCCCATTCGAGTTCATATCCTGTGGTGTTATTTTCAGCCATAGTGAAAATCTCCTTTAAAAATTAAAATGGTAGTCTGTTAGGATCGTCTTCGATTTATTTGCGGATCTGCGGCCATGCACCTATAAGAACGCCCTGAACGAAATCTGGTGGATAATTTTCAATCGGTGTATTCGAAGGGAAATAACCTTTTTTGGCTACTGCATTTCGAATTTCCGAAGGTACAATCTTTGCTTCTCGCATAAGGTCTAAGAGCCCGCGGGGAATTCCTGTTGTATCTTCTACGCCAGGTGATGGAAGCTCTATAAAAGCCGACTTCTGCGGATCTGGATTTGAGGGTGTTTGCTCTGTCGCTGAAACCTGAGGAGTCGGAACTGGCGCTGATGGTATAGGTGCGGCAGGAGGAGATTCAGCAATCGTTATGGCGGGCTGAATTGTTGCTGATGCAGAAACCATATTAAACAGGTGCGCTATCTGAGCAAATTCAAACGTCAACTCATCGGGAAGCCCATGTCGGTTCTTTGCGTCCCAGCAAGTATGATGAGTGGTATACATGGTTCGCTTGCCGCCTTGTGCTTTGTTTTTACCTTTCTGAGCGCCCTGATTATCGACATTGACGACATAGGTCTTGTAGTTGGCAAAAAGTACGATATCAGCCCATTCCTTGACAAGTGCTGAGGTTTTCTTTTCTAGCTTCAGTTCCCATCGGTCGTAAGCGCCAAGCTCGTCCGGCTGTTCGAACTTCCGCATTTGTGCGTGTGCTGTGATAACAACATTAATGCCAAGTCTTACGACTTCTTCCAGAAGGTTTAGAAGTCGTCCGAACTCTTCTTCGAGATAGATATAGCCTTTGCCATATCCGAGGTCCTCTATGCCAGTAATCTGCTTCTCGGCGCATATCTTTTTAAGGCAGAGCATTTCAGCCCAGTCTGCCGTATCAAGTACGAGCGTCTTGCATTCATTGGGATGGATTCTAAAGTACTGAACCTGCTCTATGAGCATTGCCCAGCTGCTCGGAGTAGGCGTTCTGGCAACATTCATAAACTTCGTGCTGCCCTCTGTATCAATAAAAACAGGGCTAGGGAACTGTGCGGCAAACGTGCTTTTGCCAATTCCCTCTGGGCCATAAATCACGCACTTTAGTGCGCCCCCTGTGATACCTCTAGTTATTTGCATCTAAAATTCACCTGGCTTCCATGAAGGTTTGTTTTCGGGTACCTGCGACGGTGTCACAGCGTAGCCATCACTAATAATTATCGAACATTCGTCCCCGGTACTAACACGTGTCGCGATAGCCTGCAGGCCTTCCGCTTCAAGCCAGGATCCAAACTCCTGCAGAGTCTTTAGGTCCATCTGCTCCAGCTTGTCAAGCAATACGAAGCCGCATTTCGGATTAACCGCGCGGACGATTGCAGTGGCAACCTTAAGCTGGTCGGAGCCGGACAGTCCGTCCCATTTGTACCCCTTGTAAGTGAGTTCGCCATCCTCAACGGATAGGCCCTCAAGCGGAAGTTTTGCACCGTTCAGCAAATCCATCTTCTTTTGGCGGACTCCATTAATTTCGCCTGTCAAGCCGTCATACTGCGATGTATATTCCTGCGCATCAGTTTCGGCTTTCTCCTTGTCGAGATTTGCCCTGACTCTGATGTTAATTGAATCGATGTTGGTAATATTAAGTTCCAGCTCCTCGGTAGACTCGTCCTGAAGGTCGATAGCGTCTTTTTCGGCTATAACCAAGTTCTCACGGGCAATCTGAAGCCGCTCTTGGAGTTCTCGCATCTGTTTCTCGAGCTCGATTACCTCTTGCTGAATGTGTGCTCTGCATTCGCGCTTACGTTGATTTTCGCCATTGCGAGCAAGAATTGACTGCTGCTGTTTGATAAGCTCGGACGCAGATATAAGGTCCTTGGGGGCATCCGGATGGTATGTCATTTCAGCAGCATACTTTTTCTTCTGGTCGGCAATCTGTCCTATAGTAAGACGGCGGTTATAAAGTTCGCTTTCCTGACGTTCGAGCTCATAGAGCTCTGCTCCTACGCCGATAATCTGCAGAAGCGTATCGGCCTTTTCTTTGTTCGTTGCCTGCATGAACTTAGGAAGGTTTATCGCCAGCGTCTCTACGAACTCGTTGAGGAGCTGTTGACCACTCTTGTTTCCGTCTGGGTCGATTACCTTCAGGTCACTGTTTTTGCCTTTACGTTCAACGATCAGGCCGTTTGACAATTCTATATGTATAGACGGTGGCAACACCGATCCGTCGCGAGTAGGTTCTGACGGACGGAATCGGTCGCCGCCCAGCGCCCAGGCTATTCCGTCAAGCACGCTGGTTTTACCCTGGTTATTGTCGCCACCGATTACTGTAAGACCGTTTGCGGCCGGTACAATAGCGCAAGCCTTAATGCGCTTAACGTTCTCTAATTCAAGCTGGCTGATTTTTATAGACATGATTGACTTCCTCCTTTGTATGTGATATTTTTAACTTAGCGTATAAAATTTTAGCCTTTGCTGGGCTTTCCGCTCTCAGTGGTCCAACACTGGGGGCGGTTTTTCCTTTGCAGTCGCAGATCTCTACAGGATCCAGATTTAAACCACATTCAGGACATGCGTGATAATAAGACATTTAATAACTCCTCAATTAAGGTATAGGCAGAATCCAGCCTATTTTTGACCGCTTGCGTACTTTTATGACAAGTTCATCTTGACATTCCATCTTTTACCGCGTACTATGACTTAGGTTTCTAATATTCCTATCTATCTGCCTCCAACGGGATCTCTTGTTGGGGGCATTATTTATTGCTCGAACAATCATGGTAGTATGGCATTGGATGCCTCCTTTCTTACTGATTTCAAGTTGCAAAGTGTTTTATCATGCCAGTCGCCCTCCCTTTCTGCACCAATTGACAAACGCCTCCTTAGGAATTTTTGTGCGGTTTCCGATGACGATTACTGGGAACCCAAGAAGCTCCGGTTTTGCTCGCGCCTGCATCCGTATGTAATGCGGGTCACAGGCGAGGTACTCCGCGACGTCAGTGGGAAGCAATACGTCTTTGGGCAAGGCTTCAATTTCGGTGAGTGACATTTTTCTCCTTTCCGTGTCCGTCAAATTGGACGACTCATACTGTAGAATCTGATATAAGCTCGGTCAGTGCCTTGGTAAGCATTTGCTCTGCGTTTTTTGGAGTACGGTGGCCGTTAAGTACAGTGCTGAGATACTTAGGATTCCAGCCGACCTTGTCGGCTAGCTGCTTTGCGGTAATGCCGTACAAGTGCATTTTCCCAATTAAATCTGCCGACCATTGTGCAGGCATACAAATTTCACCCTCTTTCCTATAATATGTTGACCTTTGTAATCATTGGTGTTAGTATTTAGGTGCTAACGAAATTCAACACATTCGATTACGGGGCCTTAAATGATTACGCTATTCATCATCTGTTGCAATGATAGCATACTGTCGTAATCATATCAAGGGGTTTATGCTTACTTCCGTAATCTTTGTTGTGTTGCACAAAGTTTATGGGGTGATTTTAGTGTTTTATGAATTATTTAAGAATCTTTGCGACAAGAAACGTGTATCCCCTAACAAGGCTTGTCTTGAAATGGGTTTAAGCAGATCTCTAGCGGCAAAATGGAAAAATACAAGTGCAAATCCAAGTGCTGAAGTACTCTCGAAAATGTCTGAATACTTTGGAGTCTCTGCTGATTATTTGTTGGGTTCGGATCAAGCAAAAACGCCCACCCTTAATGAAAAGGATGAGCGCGATATAGCCCGCGACCTTGAAGCCTTTATGGCCGACTTGGACAAGGGGGGAGCTTTGATGTTTGATGGTGATCCCATGACTGACGAAGCGAAAGAAAGCATAAAGGCGGCCATGAAGCTGGGCTTACAAGCAGCTAAACAGAAAAACAAAGAAAGATTTACCCCTAATAAGTTCCGAAAGGAGTAAGCGCCATTTATATTGAGACCAAAAAGCTTGCCGATAAACTGGCAAGAAATCACGGCACACGTGATCCCATACGTATCTCTGATGATCTTGGATACATCTTAATTAACACTCCTTTATCTGGGATAAGGGGGTACTATCAGTATGTTCGTCGCTGCTCAATCATCTATTTGGATACCGAGCTTTCGGATGAGGAACGCAGTTTCGTTTGCGCCCACGAGCTGGGGCATTCCCTGCTACATAAAAACTTGAATCGAATTTTCATGGATACAAGGACCCATATGGTCACAAGCCGTTATGAAATCGAAGCCGATCATTTCGCTGTCGAACTCATATATTCGGACGATGATTTATGCGAATACACCGACTGCACCTTTGATACGGTCGCGCGGTCTTTGGGCATCAGCTATTCGCTGGCTGAATATCGGATGCGTAGTCTGCGGCAATAACATAATGTAAAAAGCCGCTTATGCGGTAAAAATACGGAGGGGAAAAAATGTTTTGTCAAAATTGTGGTAAGCAAATCCCAGAGGGGTCAACTTTTTGTACCGAATGCGGCGCATCTCTAGTAGCAACGGTACAACCGATGCAGTTCTCCACGCCACCAATTGCTGCAAAGCCAAAGAAGAAGAAAACCGCGTTATGGATAATCCTTGGGATCGTTGCCTTAATAATAATTATTGCTATTGCAACCGGGGGCGACGATAAAGGCAATACCAAAGATGAAGCTACTCCAGTGGTTACGGAAACGGCAGACGTTAAAGAAACGGATAATAACACGGTCGCTCCGCAGCAAACCTCTGGTGCCGACGCTAATAACAACACCGTCGACTTAACAATGGGTCAGAAAAACGCCTTGCAAAAAGCGAAAGATTATTTAAGCATGACGGCGTTTTCTCATGATGGCTTAGTCTCACAACTGGAATACGAAGGATATTCGCACGACGAGGCTGTTTATGGGGCCGATAATTGTGGGGCTGACTGGAGCGAACAAGCTGCGGCAAAGGCAACGTCTTATCTGGATATGACGGCCTTTTCTCGTGATGGTCTAATAGAACAATTGGAATACGAAGGATTTACTCACGAACAAGCGGTATACGGCGCAGAAGCAAATGGATATTGATAATATGGGGAGAAAATATGGTCTGTCCAAGATGCGGTAGCGCAAACGTTACAGTTCAAGCTGTAACCGATATAAAAACCAAACATAGAGGGTGTCTTGGTTGGTGTCTCTGGATACTCCTAGCTATTTGTACTGTTGGTTTAATTCTGATTATTCCTGCTATAACAAATAGTAAGACTAAGTCGAAAACCCATACAGAAGCGGTATGTCAGAATTGCGGACTCCGCTGGAAGGTCTAATCAGACAAAATTAATGACCGCTCCTGGTGTTGAAACACCAAGGGCGGCTACATACGAGAGGGGTAACACATGAAAAAAGTATTATGCTTAGTCCTTGCACTTTCAATGTCTCTTGTGCTGGTCGCATGCGGACCGAAAGAATCCGCAGAATCTGTTGTAAAAAACGCGATTGAATCCGTAAAGAATATGAATGTCGAGTCCATGCAAAGCTATTGGGGTGATGATCAGTTCAAAGATGTAAATAGCGAAGAATCCAGTGCCGAATCTGACGCAGAATCTCTTGCTATGATGGGTTTAATTGTCAAGAATTTAGACTATGAAATTATGGATGCAAATGAAGAAAAGGATACTGCAACTGTAAAAGTCCAAATCACCAACCTTGATATGAGCAAGTTAATGTCCGAATTTGTTTCTCAAGCTTTAAGCGAAGTATTATCATATGCATTTCTGTCTGAAGATCAGCAGCCATCAGAAGAAGAACTGAATAAGAAATATATGGACATGATGACTACTTTACTGGATCGAGAAGACAACCCAAAAGTAACAAATACTGTTGATATAACACTTACACTTGTTGATAATCAGTGGGTTATCACTCCCAATGAAGATGCTGTAGACGCAATGCTTGGCGGTATAAGCTCTTTTTCAGATGCAATGAATGAAGCTTCTAACGGAGCCACTGGTGCAGAAGCGACAAGTGAAAAGGATAAAATCACCGAAATCAGGAATTGGGCAGTAAGCGATATTTGGAGTGCCGGATTTTGCGATTTTTCCTGGTATTTCAGCTATGGAACAAATTCCGTTGGTGACACAATGGATCCAGAGTTTGCATTACAACAGTTAGAAAAGTCAATGAAGCAAAAGCCAGAATATGATACATATATGAGCAGTCTTCCGGCCGAATACTCAGATATATCAGAACTGTGGGCAAAGGTATCAGAACAGATTGATATTTTATACGCAGATGTAAAAAGCCGCGAACTCACCGTGAGCGGTCAGGTATTAGATACTGGGCTTTATACTCAATATTTTCAAGCTTTTGATAGTGCTTACAATGAATTGCCGTAATTAAAAATCGCCTCCGGTGCTGTAACACCGAGAGCGATTAAGGGTGGTCAACTGTTTAGCCGTCCAATTTCATTAAAGGAGGCCTGTCCGTAATGCAATGCGTAAACAAAAAATGCCACGCCGAATTACTGGACGAGGCCGTGTATTGTCATATCTGTGGCCGGAAGCAAAACACCGAAGGGCGAAAACCGAAACAACGAGGGAATGGCCAAGGAAGTGTTTATCAACGATCGAATGATAAATGGGTCGCTATTAAAACAGTTATGTATCCTGGCGATGACGGCAAGCTTCACAAGAAAACTGTATCGAGGTCAGACTTCACAACTAAACGTGATGCTGTCGCCTTTTTACCCTTACTGGGCAAGGAGAAGCAAAACCGACTTAAGGCGATGACATTCAAAACTTTATATGATCAATGGGAACCGACACACAGCAGATCCAAATCAACAATGAATTGTTATGCCGCGGCCATGAAGTATTATGCGCCCATTTGGCATACCCTTTTATCCGAGATTGACATTGACGATCTGCAGGATTGTGTCGACGGCTGCGGGAAGGGCAAGCGCACACGGGAGCTTATGAAAACGCTTGCCGGTATACTCTACAATTATGGCATTCCCCGCAACTGCATCCGCGACAATCTCAACTTAGGGAAATTTATTAAAGTCGGCGAGGGTGAGACTACTCACAAAGACGCACTTAACGAAGAAGAGGTCGAAAAGCTACGTAAGGTCTGCGGGAAAATCAAATACGCCGATTATGTTTATGCTCAGTGTTACCTTGGCTTCAGACCCTCTGAATTTCTTTTGCTTGATGTCTCAAAATATAATCAGAAAGAGAAAGCTTTCATCGGAGGCGCCAAAACCGAAGCCGGCACCAATCGAACAGTTACCGTATCTCCAAAGATTCAGAAAATTGTTGACCGGCTGACTATGAGCAAAAAATCCGGTCCGGTATTCTGTGATGATAACGGCAAGCGAATTCCTATAGACACTTACCGTGATATATTTTACGGCGTCCTTGATGCGTGCGGTATCGACAACCCAACAACCATGGTAGACGGTAAAGAAAAGCATCGGTTAACGCCACACAGTTGCAGGCATACATTTGCCACTCTGATGAAGCGTGTGCCCGGAGCTAACAAGGACAAGCTAGAGCTTATTGGCCATACATCTGACGAGATGTTGAGGTACTATCAAGACGTCAGCATCGACGATCTCAGGAAGATCACAAATGCCTTGTAGCGCATTACTCACCTATTACTAACAACATTTGAATATTCCCTGTAATATCAATGGTTTTTATTCGACTGGGGGTCAAGAGGCCGCATGTTCAAGTCATGTCACTCGGACCATAAAAAGTCCTGTAATCTCAACGGTTACAGGACTTCTTCTTTTCTCATTTAGCGACCGATTTTAGTTTTTGTGTGGAATATGTGTGGAACGGTAAATCTTTGTAGCAAACAGCGACGCTTAGCTTCATGTCACAGTACTTTACTAGGAACTTGAACCCTCCAATATTATTAGTTTGACCGTTAGTTGTACCTACGCCAATAATGTTGAGGTAGTCCTTTGCGTCTTGCAGAATGTTTCTAACAATAGTTTCGCGCTGGAAAGACCTGCAGAGTTGTTCTTGCTTACAACATCTTATCGGCAATATCCTGTGTTACTCTGTCGCCTTATCAACAAGCCTTGAAAGCACCTTATCTGAAATGCCCTTAGTTGTGCCTTTCTGTACTCCGCTGCAATCCAATATCACTTACATAAGGACCGTTCTCGGCTGGGTATATCTAGCCACAGTCATCGACCTGTACAACAGAAAAATCATAGGATATTCGCTCAGCAAGAAAATTGATGCTAAGCTTTCAAATTCTTTGGCTCGAAATGCTGATGTTTCCGGACTTATCTTTCATAGCGACAGTGGCTGTCATTTTAGTAGTCGGAGCTATCGGGATATGCTGGAGCAATACGGCATCCGCAGCAGCATGAGCCGCCCAGGTTGTCCGAATGATAATTCCTTCGCAGAGAGCTTCTTTGCCACGATAAAAAAGGAATGTATTTACCGCACTCTCACTTTTTCGACGCAGTCCAATCTCAGTCCTCTTTGAAATAAGGCACGCCGAGCTTTGCGGGTACATTAAAGCTCCTGCGGCTGATAGTCAAAATTATTGTTAGGATATAGGGCAGGGCGATAATGAGCTCGTTCGGGAATATCGTTCCTCCGCTCACGGCCTGAATGTATATTGAAACCGCGTCTGCAAGACCGAACACCAACGTACCAATTACGACACCCTTGGGGTTCCAGTTCCCAAGGAAGCAGATTGCAAAGGCAATCCAGCCGCGTCCACCGATGATGCCGCTCGTGAACATTCCGAGGTAGCCCAGCGTATAAAATGAGCCTGCAAGGCCGCCGAAGGCTCCCGCTACAAGGACGGTCAGGAAACGGATGCGGTTGACATTCAGCCCCGCGACATCGACGGCTTCCGGGTTTTCTCCGGTCGAACGCAGCGTCAGACCCAGCGAAGTCCTAAAAAGCACAAAGTAAGACACAGGAATAATAAGGTATACGAAATACGTAAGTATATTTTGATCGAACAGCACTTCTCCGATAACAGGTATCTTGCTCAAAAGTGGTATTTCAATCTTGGGAAGGGTCGCAATCTTGAGCGGTGTGGTCGGTATGCCGAAAAGCACACGATAGAAAAATGCACAGAAGCCGGCTGCCAGGATGTTTATTGCGGTACCGGTTACTATCTGCTGTTGGCGCATATAGACGGTGATTCCGCCGTAAAGTGCCGCAGTCACAAGACCGCAGAGTATAGCTATCAGCATTCCGAGGACTATGCTTCCGGTAAAATATGTTCCGACGAAGCCGCCAAATGCGCCCATAAGAAAAATACCTTCGATGGACGTTATCATCATACCGGTGCGCTCGGCATAAACCTCCGCCATTGCGCCCAGCATAAGAGGCGTACACATCATTACAGCGCGGCTAAGAATGTTCAGCATTACTTTTCACTCTCCTTCATAAGCAGCTTCTTATCTTTTCTGGTGTTGACATATCGGCGCAGGAAATATGCGATGATGACACAGATCATTACGATTCCTTCTATGTAGTCGATTATGCTAGAAGGAATGTTAAGTCCCGGCAGACGACCCATGGTCGTGCCCATGACGTTCATAAAACCGAACAGCAAAGCCGCGAAAATAACGCCTATAGGGTTACCGTTTGCGAGAATTGCGATACCGATTCCGAACGATCCGATGGATTCGTTAAAGTTCTGGAGCAGCATATGCTGAACGCCGTTGACCTCTGTGAGGCCTGCTATACCTGCCAGACCACCGCTTATGAGAAAGGCTATGACGTAAATTTTGCTGGAACGAATGCCCGAAAGCTCAGCGGCGTTTGAGTTGCAGCCGACCGCTCTTATGCGGAAGCCGAGCGGAGTTTTATACAAAAGCACCCATACGCCGATCGCCGCAACAACGGCGATAATAAAGCCAAGATGCACGCGGGTGCCGGGGATAATATTAACTAAGTACGCGCTCTTAGATATCGGGTCAGTTTGCAAATACTCGCCCTTTGTTTCGCGCAGAACTGTTCTCAGAAGATAGTCCATGATTGCGGCAACGACATAGGTCGACATCATACTGACCAGAAACTCGTTCGCGTTGCATTTTGCCTTGGCAAGACCGATAAGTGCCCCAACAGCTCCGCCCGCTATAAAGACCGCAATCAGCAGGATGATGATGAGCGGCACAGTCGGCACAACGCCGCCAAGCAGCAGCGACAGGGTAACGGCGACTATCGAACCGGCATAGAACTGTCCCTGAGCGCCGATGTTGAAAAGGTTTGCTTTGTAGGTGAAGGAAAACGCCAGTGCCGTGAAAATGAGCGGCGTGGCCTTGACAAGTATCTCTCCCGTCGTATAACCATCCGAAACGATCTTCTTAAACGCCTCGGCAAAGACTTCGGCAGGATTGACCTTGAGAAAGAACAGCATACAGGCACTTATGAAAAGACCTACGATAACCGCGCCGACATTATAGATAAGTACGTCCTTAATATTATTTTTCATTGCCGCTAGCCTCCGTTTCTCCGGTATAGCCTGCCATTAGCAGCCCAATCCTCTCGGTGGAAAGCTGACCGTTTTCAAAGATGCCCATGATTTTTCCTTTATACATAACGGCAATGTGATCCGACATTTCAAATATTTCTGACAGCTCCGTTGAAATGAGAAGGATACCCTTTCCCTTTTCCTTTTCGCCGATAATTGACCTGTGTATGCGATCGACGGCACCCATGTCGAGGCCGCGAGTCGGCTGATTGAAGATTATCACCTTCTGCCCGACATCGATCTCACGTGCAAGCACCATCTTTTGCTGGTTGCCGCCTGAAAGGCTTTTTGCCGTTTCTTCGGGGCCGACAGCCTTGACCTTGTGATCTCGAATAATGTCGCTGGTGTACTTGTTTAGAACTTTTCGCGAGAGGAGTCCGTGCTTTGTCCAGCGCTTACTGAAGCTGCTCTTGAGCATCATGTTCTCCGCTAAGGTCATGTCCATAACAAGCCCGTCGCGGTAGCGGTCGACCGGCACATAGCCAATTCCCGCATCGATTCGCTCACGTATCGTATACGAGTTTATGCTCTGACCGCAACATAGGACATCTCCGCTTGTGAGCTTTCTTGAGCCGCTGATGACCTCGCAAACGGCATCCTGTCCGTTGCCGCTGACTCCGGCAATGCCGAACACTTCGCCCGCGCGGAGCATAAACGACACATCCTCGAGCAAAGGCGTTTCGCCCTTTTCGACGACCGACACACGAGAAAGCTCGAGAAGCGTTTCCGCCTCGGAGAAATCTTTGACACCTATTTTTTCCGAGGGTGCCAGTTCCTTGCCCATCATTAGTTTTGCAAGTTCACGCTCGTTTGTCTCGTTTTTGAGGACATTTCCGGCTACCACGCCGTCGCGCATGACGACGATGCGGTCTGCGACCTCCATGACCTCCTTGAGCTTGTGCGTGATGAAAATGACGGAATTGCCCTTTGCGGCAAAGTCCTTGATGAAGCCCATCAGATGTTCTGATTCCTGCGGAGTCAGAACGGCGGTGGGCTCATCCATTATTAAAATCTTCGTCTCAAGATACAGCGCCTTGAGTATCTCAACCTTCTGCTGTACTCCGACGGCAAGCGCCCCGACCTTTGACTCGACGGGAATGTCGAAGTCGTAAGCCTCGGCTAGCCCTTTGATCTTTTCGTCGTACTTTTTAAGCGCTATTTTTCCGTGTACATTGCCGAGAATAATGTTTTCCGTCACTGTATGCGTCGGCACCAGTGAAAAGTGCTGCTGAATCATAGCGATGCCCATAGTCATGGCATCCTTCGGAGATTTGATGGTCTTTTCCTCGCCTCGAATCAGAATCTGTCCCTCGTCCGCGCCGTAAAGCCCATACAGTATCTTCATTATCGTACTCTTGCCCGCACCATTTTCTCCGAGCAGCGCAACGACCTCTCCCTCTCCGACGGAGAAGGAGACATTTTTATTTGCAATAACCTTTGCGAAGTATTTTGAGACATTTCTCAATTCTACAACCGGCGTTACCATGCAATTTCTCCTTTAATAAAAAAGTGTCTGTCGCAAATATTCTCTGTCGTCGTTAACAGATAATGTTTTTTGACAGACACTTTTGGTTGCCTATCGTGCTTTACGCACGTCTATTGCGATGGGCGGACAGCTTAGTCGTCGAACAGTGTCTTAAGATCGACCTTGCCGGCCTTATAATCCGAAATAGCTGTGTTGACCGCGTCAACAACATCCTGAGAAACGTTTTCGGTGAATACAGGAACAAAGATGTCCTCATTGATGCCGACTTCGTGAACGGTGTGACCCTTCAGCTCGCCGTTGAGGTAGGCGTTGATAGCCCACTTATACATGGTGGCAAAGTCAAAGCTGATGGAGGCAACGACTGTTTTCGGGTCGATTGTGGTTTGGTCGGAGGAATAGCCGACAACCTTGATGCCCTTTTCGATGGCAGCGTCGATTGCTCCGAGGCCAAGCTCATTTGCATAAACGAGAAGAACGTCCGCGCCTTCGTCGATCATGCTTTCAGCCATTTGCTTGCCGAGAGCGACGTCGCTCCAGCTGTTTGCGTATGCGAGGTTGAAGGATGCATCCGTGATGCCTCTGTCTTTGCTGAGGGAAACAGCTGTTTTGCCGTAAACGGACATGAGGTTCTCCATGGCCTGGTTGGACTCGCCGCCAATCATGGCGAACTTGCCTTTTTCGGAGATGTTGCCTGCGATGATTCCAGCGAGGTAGCTAGCTTCATATTCTTTCGGGAACAGGGGGGAGAGGTTGTCGAGGCCGCTGTTTGCGCCGTTGACCATGACGAACATCGTATCGGGATAGTTTGCTGCAACTGTTGCCGCAGCTTCATCAAACTGGGAGCCAGCTGCCATGATCATGTCATAGCCGCGCTCTGCATACTCTCTGAAGGTCGACTCAAAGTCTGCGGACTGTACGTTTTCAACGTACTCCATGTTCGTGCCCAGATCTTTGTTGCAGGCAACAAGTCCCGCATAGTTGGATGCGTTCCAGCCCTGATCGTTTACAGCACCGGGGAGGATAAGTACGATTTTGTAGTCTGCGGCCGTTTTCTCAGCAGCAGCTGTTTCTACTGCGGGGGAGTTTTCCTCCGCTGGGGTCTCCTTGCTGCCGCAGCCGGCTGCCAGAAGTGAAAAGACCAATACTAGTGCAAGGAGCAATGACAGTTTCTTTTTCATGTTTCCTCCATTCCGCCGTATTTCGGAGTTTTCCGAACTCGGCTCCTAATTTAGCAACTTGCAATATCAAGCTACACTTTTATTGTAAGTTTTTCGCCATATTTCACAATGCAGAAAGTCTACGATTTTGTTTAAAATCTTACGATGTTTTAAAAAGACGTGAACGAAAACCGTTCACGTCTCAGCGTATCAAAGGCTCATCAGCTCTCGTTTTTTCGCTCCAGCCGTGAAAGCCCGGTCTCCTCGGCATATTTGCCGCGGAACTCCATCGGAGTCATGCCAAAAAACTTTTTAAATGTGCTACTGAAATAACGGGAATCGCTGAACCCGACGAGCCCCGCGATGTCAGAAACCTTGTACGCGATGCTCCTAAGATACGATTTGGACTTTTCCATCCGCAACGTCAGAAGATAGTCGGAAAAGGTCTGTCCGGTGTGCTTCCGAAACAGCTCCGATAGGTAATTCGGTGAGATGTACAGCTCGTTTGCGACATCCTTGAGGCCTATCTTCTCGGAATAATGTATCTCCATATGCTGGACGGCTCTCAAAACCAGCAGATTCGAGATTGCAGCATCGCTGACGCTTTGCAGGCTTTCTGCCTCTTTGAGAAGTTCCGACTCGATCTGTTCGAGCGTCGCGACGAGTTCTCTTGTGTTGGTAGGCTTTGTCAGATATTTTCTGACCCCGAGCTCGATTGCACGCTGGGCATATAAAAAATTTCCGTATCCGCTGAGAATAACTACCGGAACATCGGTGTTTCGCTCTCTGATGCGCGAAATCATATCTAGCCCCGACATCCCGGGCATCTGTATATCTGTTATAATAACGTCATTTTCCGACTCATACATAAACTTAAGCGCTGAGGCGGCATCGGAAAAGGCACCGGATACCGTCCAGTTTTCATGAGTGCTCAGAAGATTTATCAGTCCGTTTCGTATTTTTGGCTCGTCATCTATGATCAGGATGTTCATTTGTTCGACCCCTCCTTTCGCCGGAGTGCTTTTAATCGTTACCAAAAATATCGATTTTCCGCATTTTTCATTTCCTTCGTGACAGGTATAACAATTGTCATATTCGTTCCGACGCCCTGCACGCTCTCGATGCGAAGCTCGCTTTCCTCACCATAAAACAGCTTTAGACGGCGCACAACGTTCATCACGCCTATACCGGTACTTCCACCGCGTTTTTCCGACTGCTGCAGCTTTTCCAGCTGTTCCTGCGTCATACCGCAGCCGTTGTCCTGAACTGAGATGTTTATTTTGTTCTCACGCATGAACGAGCGTATCGTGATTAGCCCCGACTTTTGGTAAGGCTCGATGGCGTGTTTTATTGAGTTTTCTACCAGTGGCTGCAAAATGAGCTTGGGTACTAGCAGTTCTCCGAGGGGATCTTCGATTTCGAGCTTATACTGCAGGCGATCCTCCAGTCGATTCTTCTGTATGCACAGATAGTCCTGGATATACTGATATTCCTGATTGAGCGGGACAAGCGCGTTGTCCGTATCTATGCAGTACTGCATAAGTTTACCCAGTGAGACGATAATCTCACTAATGTCCATTTCACCGCGGTCAATGAGCATCCAGTTGATTGAGTCCAGTGCGTTATAGAGGAAATGAGGGTTGATCTGCGCCTGAAGCGCTTCAATCTCGGCGCTTTTTTGAGCAAGCTTTTCCTGATAAACCTCGCGGATAAGATGATTAATCTTATTGACCATGTAGTTAAAAGACTCGTTCAGTTGCCCTATCTCGTCGCGCCTATCAATGTCCAGCTGCAGCTCAAAATTTTCATCCTGTACGGTCTTCATCGCCCTACCCAGAGTAATCAACGGACGCGTTATCGACTGGTACATCATAAGAATCGCAAGCAGCATGAAAAATATCACGCCGACGACCAGCCATGTTATAAAGTCTCTTAGCGTGTCGGACTCGGCGAACAGGTTTTTGACGCTTATAATCGAAAAGGTTTTCCAACCGGTGAGTCCATTATACTGTCCGCAGGCGTAATACGGGTCTCCGTTCCAATCAAGTAGGAAACGCCGCGTGCCCTCATTGAATCTCTGCCCGACAATGTCGTAGCAGTCGGGATAACCATTCCGGTCGGCGCAGATGACCTGTCCGTTTTTGTCCACTATGTAGGTGTACTGATAGCTCAATATCTTCTGATTTTCAAGCAGCAGATTGCTGAAGGAGTCTGGCCGCAGCTCGACTACGAAAAGCCCGATGACCTTTCCCTCTTCGTTCCGAACCGCGCAATACGCAGTCAAAACCTGGCTATCTTTGTCTTCTGCGTCTAAGAATATGCTTGACCTAAGATTCGACCAGTAGACCTTTTCCGGCTTCTCCTTGGCATTTTTATAGTAATCATCTACGACGCTACGATTGAGCACCATCATTTCTTCATCGCCCGTGTAAAAGAGCAGATGATTTCCCGTTATAACGCTGATGCTCGAAATCGCGTCAAAGGCTCGCGTCATGCCTTCGCAGTAGCTTTCCATTTCATAGGTAAGCTGCAGAGACTCGCTCTGGCTGTAATAATTATCGATAAGCTCTATTGCCAGTTTGTTTTCCGTAGCGGTACGGATAGACTCTGTGATATAGCGAACCTTCATGTTCAGGTTAACGTCAATACGATAGACGGTATCAGCTATAACCTCCTTCTGCGCATTCGTAACTATATCCTTTGCGTAGTTAAAGGAAAAATAGCCAATAAGCGCGCCGAGAATCATAACCGGTATCACGCCGATAATCAGCAGTTTCTGCTTAAAGGATAAATACTTCATTCTTTTGGACCTCATCGTCTTTTCTACAGCGTAGATGATTTGTGGAAAGAAGTCAAGTCCAAGAAAGATTCATCCACTTTTTCCCATACAGTGCATACGTCGCAACTGGGTATACCTGAGACTTTGCTGATTAGGCTTACGGTATTGCTCCAAAAGGAAAATTGAGGTTGGAGAAAACATGGCTGTTGTCGTAAAAAATTTTATTCACAGCGGTATGACAATCGAACAAACTGCTACTCGCATGGATGTTTCAATAGGTTACGTAAAATCATTATTCTAAACAGTGATTTTACGGGGTTCTGGTTCTCGTTTATTTACAGCATAATTCAAACTAGTATAATTCATATTTCACTATTAATCCACGTAAAAAGGCTCTAAATCGTATGATTTAGAGCCTTTTTTGTACTTTAAGCGTATGGATTGAGGCTGAAGTATGACGGTCTAAAAACATCATACTTCAATATATTTTAGTAGCTCATATCGGCACAAAGATCTAATACTTTCTCGCCGCTCTCCAAAGCATCAAAACCGGTATCTACCTGAAGTTGTGCGCCTTTTCGAGCACCATGTCTTTGACCTTCATCAGCCTGACTTTTGAAGATCGGTCATTTTCCTCAAGCTTCATTGTAATATATTTAATGTTCTCCTGACACTCCGGAATCATCACGTATTCGAGCGCGTTAACGCGCCGCCTTGTCTTTTCGATTTCCTCAGCCATCAGCTGCATGGCCTTTTCGACCTGCGCAAGCTCAAGCATATCCTCAAATACACGGGAGAGAATCGCTAGCGCGTCGTCAAGCTCGCCGGAGGTCTGCGCAAATCCGTAAGGATATATATCGCCCGTGTCCGCGTTTTTGGTTTTAAATTCATAGACCGGAACGTTCACGCTCATGATGTTTTTGAACTGCATTGCAAGCTCGACGCTTTGCCGTGGGTACAGAATCGACTGCTCCAGCATATCCGGTGACATGACTGCGGAGGCGACCGTCAAAGCGGAAAAAGCTTCCGTGAGACCCTCCTCGACGCGCGTGCGCAGCTCGCGGTTTTTGCGGACAACGTCCATAAACTGGCGCATGAGCTCGTCGCGCTTGTCCTTGAGCAGCTTGTGCCCACGCAGCGCCGTCTTTAGTCTCGTTTTCTGCTGGTTCAGTACCATTCTGGTCGGAGTTATAGCTGCTTTCGGCATATTTGATGATCATCCCTTTCGTCGGGCTGTTAAATGCAAACGGTTCTTTACTGTTCTTTGTGAAGGTATTTCTCGATGTGCTCGGGCTTGACGCGTTTGAGCTCGGAAACGGGCAGTATGCCAAGAAGCTCCCAGCCAAGGTCAAGCGTTTCCTCGATCGTGCGGTTGACATTGAAGCTCTGGCTAACGTAGCGCTTTTCAAACTCATCTGCGAATTTTGCGTATAGCTTATCCGTATCGGTCAGTGCCGCCTCGCCCAGAATTGTCATAAGTTCCTTTGCGTCTTTGCCTCTGGCGTATGCCGCAAAAAGCTGGTTCATCGTTCCCGAATGATCCTCGCGCGTCTTACCAGCGCCGACGCCCTTGTCTTTAAGACGGCTAAGCGACGGCAGAACATCCACGGGCGGGACTATGCCCTTTCTGAAAAGCTCGCGGGAGAGAATAATCTGGCCCTCGGTGATATAGCCCGTAAGGTCGGGGATTGGGTGGGTCTTGTCATCCTCCGGCATCGTAAGAATCGGGATCATCGTGATAGAGCCCTTCTTCCCGATACGTCTGCCTGCGCGTTCATATATGGTCGCAAGATCGGTATAGAGATAACCGGGATAGCCGCGGCGTCCGGGGACTTCTTTTTTTGCGGCCGAAACCTCGCGCAAAGCCTCGGCGTAATTCGTTATGTCGGTAAGAATGACGAGGACATGCATATCCTTCTCAAACGCGAGATACTCGGCAGCTGTAAGCGCCATACGCGGTGTCGCAATACGCTCGACCGCCGGATCATTCGCAAGATTCGTAAAGAGAACTGTCCTGTCGATTGCCCCTGTCCTGCGGAACTCCTGAACGAAATATTCGGCTTCCTCGAAGGTAATGCCGATGGCGGCAAAGACAACGGCGAAGTTTGAGCTATCGTCGAGCACCTTTGCCTGACGCGCGATTTGGGCGGCAAGCGCCGCGTGAGGAAGGCCGGAGCCGGAGAAGATGGGCAGCTTCTGACCACGGACAAGTGTATTCAGTCCGTCGATCGAAGAGATTCCGGTTTGGATGAATTCATTCGGGTAGTCGCGCGAAGCGGGATTCATCGGAAGTCCGTTTACATCGAGATGCGCCTCCGCAAGTATTTCTGGTCCTCCGTCGATGGGCTTGCCCATACCATCGAACACGCGTCCGAGCATGTCCTCGGAGACAGCCAGCTCCAGCGTATGTCCTAGAAAACGGACCTTGCTTTCTTTGAGGTTTATGCCGGCCGCACTTTCGAAAAGCTGAACGACAGCGGTGTCGCCGTCGATTTCCAACACCTTACAACGGCGGGTCTCTCCGTTCGGAAGCTCGATCTCCGCCAGTTCGTTATAGGTGACGCCCTCGACCTGCGAGACCATCATAAGGGGGCTGGCAATTTCTCGGATCGTTTTATATTCTCTGATCACTTTTCGTCGCCTCCCGCTGAAATTTCATCTATCTGATTCTTAATATCCTCAAATATTCTCTTATACGCTTCCCGATACTCGTCCTCCGGAACCATCTTTGCCCTGCCTATCCGTTCGCGCACGGGGATATTCACAAGTCTTAACAAATTCGCGCTCTGATTCATGGCGTTTCGGCAGAGGGTATCGAAATCCAGAATTATCTGTAGCAGTGTCGACTGCCGCTCATAGGATGAATAGCTGTCCACGTCAACAAAGGCATTTTGCTGCAAAAAGTCCTCGCGTATCATCTTGGCCGTCTCAAGCGTAAGCCTGTCAGCTGAAGACAGGGCGTCCTGTCCGACGAGCTTAACTATCTCCTGAAGGCTTGCCTCTTCCTGAAGGATACTCAGCGACTTTTCGCGGTTCTGCATGAACTTTACCCCTATCTCGCTGTCGAACCACTTTTTCAGGCCGTCCACATATAGCGAGTAGCTTGTGAGCCAGTTTATCGCGGGGAAGTGGCGTGCATACGCAAGACCGGAGTCAAGCCCCCAGAAAACCTTGACGATACGCATCGTCGCCTGCGAAACCGGCTCGGACGTATCGCCGCCCGGAGGTGAAACAGCGCCGATAGCGGTAAGGCTTCCCTGCCTGCCGCCTGAGCCGAGACACTCTACAACGCCCGCGCGCTCGTAGAACTGCGCAAGACGGGAGGCCAGATATGCGGGATAGCCTTCCTCGCCGGGCATTTCCTCTAGCCGTCCCGACATTTCGCGAAGAGCCTCCGCCCAGCGGGAGGTCGAGTCCGCGATGACCGCGACATCATAGCCCATGTCGCGGAAGTATTCCGCAATCGTAATGCCCGTATATATCGAGGCCTCTCGAGCCGCAACCGGCATATCGGAGGTGTTTGCAATGAGCACGGTGCGCTTCATTAAAGGCTCGCCGCTTCTCGGGTCTTTAAGCTCAGGAAACTCCATGAGCACGTCAGTCATTTCATTGCCGCGCTCTCCGCAGCCGATATAGACGACAACGTCCACGTCCGACCATTTGGCGAGCTGGTGCTGAACGACGGTCTTGCCGCTTCCAAAAGGTCCGGGAACAGCCGCTGTGCCGCCCTTGGCGAGCGGAAAAAGTGTATCAATAACACGCTGGCCGCTGTTGAGCGGTCGCGTCGGAACATGCTTTTTTATATACGGACGGTTTTTGCGCACCGGCCACTTCTGCATAAGCGTAAGCTCGTGGCTCGCGCCGTCGTCGCCCTTAACAAGGCAGACGGTGTCCGCAACCGTGTAGTTTCCTTTCTGAATGGATACGACCGTTCCGGATATGCCGAATGGAACCATTATTTTATGCAGTATCGCGCTGGTTTCCTGAACGGTTCCGATAACGTCGCCTACCGATACCCTATCCCCCGCCGAAACGGTCGGGACGAAGTCCCAAAGCTTCTCACGGCTGAGCGCGGGAACATCGATGCCTCTTGTAATTGTTGCACCAGTCAGCTTTCGTATCTCCGTAAGCGGGCGCTGTATGCCGTCGAAAATGCCGTCAAGCATACCGGGTCCAAGCTCTACGGAAAGAGGGTAACCTGTCGTTTCCACCTCCGCGCCGGGGCCGAGGCCGCTGGTTTCCTCATATACCTGTATCGAAGCGCGGTCGTCCGTCATATTGAGTATCTCGCCGATAAGGCGCTGTTTCCCAACGCGGACAACGTCGGAGACGTTAGCGTCGGAGAGTCCCTCAGCAACGACCAGAGGCCCGGATACTTTAATTACTTTTCCGTTCATTTCAGATCTCCTCTTGTTATAGGATGTCGCTGCCCACAGCGCGCAGTACAGCGGACTGAAGGGCCGACTGTCCAAGTCCGAGCGACCCCGCCTTGCCCGGAATCAGAATGACCGCCGGCGTCGGACTGCCCTTAAATCTGTCTATCTCGGCCGAAAGAGCCTTACAGAAGGTCTCCTCGACATAGATGATAGCGTAGTTTTCGTTTTCCCTTGTTAGTTTTTTAAATACGGAGAGGGCCTCCTCGTCTCCGGAGACGGGGAAAACATCAAGGCCTAGCGCCTTGAAGCCCATAACGGTCTCTCTTCCGCCCATGACCGCAATTTTATGCACTTATATCACGCAGCCTTTCCCCAATAAGCAAGGGCTCTGCCCCCGTGAGCTTTCCGGTCAGTATCATCCGCACCGCGGTTATCTCGTTTTCCAGCGCCGCGATATAGGCGATGACCGGCGGCGCGCCGAAACTAATGCTCTGGGCAACGGCAAAAAATCTTATCAGCACGTTGTCGCATTCCTTTTCAAACTCCGTGAGTTTTCCGCCCTTCAAGGCTTCAGCTCCGAGTTCCGCCGCGGCCCTGTACTCCGAGGAATCAAAGAGCGGTACGAAGCCCACCTCAGTATAGGCAGCCTCCGCAAGCGCTTCGACGTCAATATTGCCGCCGGATATAAGGGCGTTCTGCAGAAAGTTTTCGTCTCTTCTAATACGCAGGGTTCTCACAGTCGCTCTGAGGTTCGCCCCGTCGATTGCAAGCTTAACATATTCAGAAAGGAATGGTGAATAGACCTTTTCCGCAAGCTCGCGCATTTCCTCAAAACAGGCCTTGTCCAGGATAAAATCCGCCAGCTGAGGGTTCTCAGTGCGTCTTATCACGCTCCGCGCCTCTTCAAGTGCTGTCGCCAGCTTTGAGGGTAAGAGAGAGGAACTATCCTCTGAATTGTAGGCTTCAGTGAGTGCTTCCGCAGACACCGTACCCGAACCGGAAAGCAGATACTTACCGTCCACACCCGTGCTCTCAGCCTTAAGCAGAACCTTGATATTGTGATAGTCGTATTTCAGATTGAAAACGTCTAGAACAGAGGTCTCTGGAATAAGCTTGCGGATATCTTCAAACGCTTCCTTACGGTGTGCTGAAAGGGTTTTCTCGATCTCCTCCGCTTGCATTCCGGACATATCGGTATAGCCGCATTCCACCAGCAGCTTTGCCGCTTCTTCAAAGCCCGGGACGTCGAGCATACGATTCGCTCTGTCCTTAGTCAGCATTTTGGACTCTTTGGCTCTGAGCGCGGACGTCAGAAACAGATAATCATAGTCTGTTATTTTTTTACCTGACAAGTGCTTTCCTCCTTGCCGCAGAATAATATCGAAAGGTCATTATGTCGGGGTCATACGGCAAACAGCACGGCAACGACTTGGGTAGCAAGCTCGCTCTTTGAAAGCTCGACGAGCTTCTCGATGGTGCAGTTTACCTCTATATCGCCCTGTTTGACCATGAGTCCGCCCCTGAAGTTTCCCGTTTTTTCGCTCACGGTGAGCTTCGGAAGAAGTCCTCTGTTTTTGAGCAGCTCGTTTGCCTCTTTTGTGACAGCCTTAGCACAGGTCGCTTTGTCCCTTGCGTTGAAGACGATTTCCTCCAAACCGGTGCTTGCGGCGGACGCCGCCTGCCTTGCCATAAATTCGATATACTGTTTTTCAGGCAGACTGCATAATGTCTCCAGTGCCTTGTCGAAGACGCGTAAGACAGCGTCCTGTTTCATAGCAAGGACGCTTTTCTTCGCTTCCAGCGCGGCTGCTCCGGCAAGGCGCTGCCCATAGGCCTCGCATTCCTTTGCACCCTCGCGGATCAGCTTCCAGTATTCTTCCTGCGCCCTGCCGCTGTATTCTTCTTTTATAGCGCGGCATTTTTCGGTCGTTTCCGCCTGCAGCGCCTCGATTTCAAGTTGGGTTTCGGCGGCTATGCGCTCGGTGATCTTATTTATTCCTTCCATTGCAGTATTCCCACAATCACTTTACAGCGCTTGTGATGCTGATAAGCATGATAAAAGAAGCAAGGAAAGAAAGTATTGCGTAGAACTCGACTATGACGCAGAGCATAACGCCCTTACCCATACTGTCGGGCTGCTTGCTGAGAAGATGAATGGAGCTAACCGCGACGCGACCCTGATACAGCGCAGAGGCGGTTCCGCCGATGGCGATTGGCAGACAAGCAGCAGCATAAAGCATACCCGCTGGAATAGACATTCCCACAGCGGTTCCGGCCATAACACCCATCTGGATGATGCATATAAACCAGATAACGAAGCCATAGAGTCCCTGCGTTCCGGGTATAACCTGCAGGATCAGAACCTTTGAGAACAGGTCCGGCTTTTCTCTCAGGACGCCCGCTCCAGCCTCGCCAGCGATACCAGTACCCTTTGCGCTTCCTACGCAGCAGACAACTGCCGCCAGACCGCTGCCCAGAATGCCTATCAGCATTCCTCCGTACTTTGCAATTAATTCTTGCATTTGTTAATCCTCCTCGATAATGTTAAAATAATTTGTTTTTATTGCGAGAGGCTGATAAGGTTTTCCGCCTTCGCGATAGAATTTTCCAAAGAATTCAAGATATTGTAGACGAAGCGAATGAACGAAAGCTCCGATGAGGCTGAGCGCGAGATTCAGCGACTGTCCTATAAGGAAAAGTAAGGCAAAGCCGATTATACTTCCCGTCATCGTTCCCAGAGTATTGAATACGCTTGCTATGACAGCTCCCGCAAGCATCAGCGCCATCAAACGACAGTATGATAGTATATCTCCGAACCAGCCGCTTACAACGCTGTAGAGGCTGAAAATTCCGTTTCCGATTTTCCCGCCGATTGAAGGGCTTGACCGCCCCTGCGTCAGGACTATCATGGCCGCTCCCGCAATAGCTACATACCATGTGATGCCGAGCGCACCGAGCGCGATTCCGGCAAAAAACAACCACAGAGAACCGACATCGTAGATAGCGTCTTTCCACTGACCGTCACGAATAAGCATATATCCGTTGATTGCCGTTCCGATAATAAGCTGGATGAAACCGATGACAAGCGCACCAATAAGCACCTGGAGCGGATTATTCAGCGGGTCGATCAGCGCCGGTATGCTGACCGTATGCCCGTACATTCCGGCGACCTTTGGTATTACATCTCCGAAAAAAGAGCCGGAAAGCACTCCGAACAGAATGGTGGTCATTCCGCAGACCATTAGAAGCCCTGCGGCTCTGCCCTGAGCCCCTTTTGCCTTGGACTTGGTTTTATACAGCAGTCCGCCGAAGAAAAGCAACGCGCCATATCCAACGTCGGCAAGTATGATTCCGAAAAACATCGAGAAAAAAATCGTCAGAAATGGATTTGGGTCTATTCCGTTATAGGAGGGCAGGCTGTACATCTCCGTGAGCATCGAATAGGGGCTTGTCAGCGCGTTGTTCCGGAGCTTTATCGGAACGTCGGGGGTGTCCTCCGCCGTCGGCTCCGAGGTCTCCCACGCGCAGTTGAAATTTAACAGAACGTTTCCAAGCTGCTTATCCATCCTCGATGGTACCCAGCCCTCTAGGTTAATCGTCGAATCGGTGCAGAGGAGTCGCTCAGTGTTTTCGGCTCGGTCCGCTTTTGTTAGAAGCTTGTCGGCGTTGAGCTTCAGGTCGTCTCTTGATGAGGCTGCCTCAGCGATCTGTTTCGTCAGCCCATCTTTCTCCGCCTCGAGAGTTTTCAGCTTTTTAGAAAGATTTGATATGTTCTCTGCTGCCGTACCTTTCATTTCCGAAACTGTGGACGGAGAAAAGCCGAAGCGGCGGACAGCTTCAAGGACAGCGGCTTTATTGTTTTTCATGGCGACAAGCAGCAAATAGTGCTGTTCACGGTCAGAGGAGACTCTAATAATCTGGCTTTCCTGCACCGCGGCATACAGCTCCGTTTCCATCGTTTCCAGTACAACGGACGCAGGCACCGAACCATGCATTATAAAGCAGGTCTTTGTCTCGGATAGCTCAAATGGAAGCCCCAGCTCTTCCCACGGTCTAAGCGTTTCGATAAGCCCTTTAACCCTGCTCATCTCCGCCGTCAGGCGCTTGATATGCTCGTCCGTTTCGGCAATCTTATCCGCAAGCGCGAGGTTTGCTTCCAAAGAAGACTCATCCGTCAGCGACTGTGCCGAGGCTTCGGGCTTAGGCGTGAAAAGTCCTGTTTTTGCGGGAGCATATCCGTTCATAAGCTCTATCGCATTAAGCAGTTTTCTATGTTCCGCCCTGCATTCGCTCAGACCAGCCGATTCCTTTGAGAACGCACCGGTTTCCTCTGTATCCAGCTCCGCGTCGTCCGGCTCCGTTATCTGGACACAGCCGAGCAGCATAAGCTCTCTGAAAAGCGCCTCACGTTCCGACTTCACGGCGACAAGCTTCAGGCGCTTCATTTTTTCAATGGCCATCAGCCGTTCACTATCCTTTCAGTCACAAGCAAAACCGCTTCCGCCATCCTGCTATCCGCTTTCGCAAGCATGGAGGCCTTCCGGTTCTCGGTTTGTCGGGCGAGCTCTTTCGCGTCCGCAGAGGCCTTCTCATCCGCCTGGCGCTTAAGTCCGCGTATCTCGTCTTCCGCCTTTCTTATGGCGTCATCGACAGACAGTCTCCCGCTTTCCTCCGCCTCGGCGATGAGCTTCTTGGAAGAAGCGGCTGCTTCAGTCTTTGCGATCCTCGCTTTTTCCTCGGCTTCGCCTATTTCTTTAATTACTTCAAGTGACATTTCCATACCCCCACAAGACGGATGATTACTAGCAAATATATTAAAACGAGCATTATATATTTTGCCAATACGGCAATTTATATCATCATTGGGTCTGCGTGTCTGCTCTTTTTTTACTTTTCCCCGATAAAACAAAAATAATGGGTAGACCCAAAAAAGGTCTTCCCACCCAAGAAAACAAATCTTGAAAGCGGCAAGTCCCGCCCAACCGAATTCCAATTATTAATGTTGGTACATTTTATCAAAGTAAATCTGCAAAGTCAATTCTATTCTTCTGGATTTCAAAATTCTCTTTTTAATACCTATTTTAACGCAATACAAATGCTTTTTGTTTGTCTCAAAATATCACTTGACCATAATTTTGTAAAATGATAATATTTAGACAAAGTTATATGCTGAGTCTATACATATGTGCAGGTGATTAAAATGACGCTTCGAAATCTTCGGATATTTCTTGCGGTTGCAGAAACAGGCAGTATGAGCAAAGCTGCAAAGGCTCTTTATATGACTCAACCGTCTATTAGTCAGGATATTAGTGAGATGGAGCGCACATATAAGGTAATCCTATTCGAGCGCAAAAACCATTTCCTGAAACTCACACCTACGGGTGAACTGCTAATGCAATATGCCAAAAAGACGTTGGATGCTGCCAAGGAAACAGAGGACTTTCTGAATTATGAGTCATCTCATCCTCGAATTCGTGTTGGAGCTACCGCAACAATAGGCGCGTGTATCATGAGCCCAATCGTAGTGAAACTCCACGAGGCTATACCGGGCATCGTGCATCACGTTTGCGTTGCAAACACGGTGATAATTGTAGGAAAGATTCTCAAGGGAGAGTTGGATATTGCTCTTGTAGAGGGCATAGTATCCGACCCTAACCTTGAGGTTCGAGATGTGATACGTGATAAGCTTGTTCTCATTTGCGCTCAAGAGCACACTTTCTGTACTCGCGACTCTATCGACATTCACGAGCTGGATCGAATCCCGCTTATTTTGAGTGAGATCGGCAGCGGCACACGATCACGTTTTGAAGACCTTCTACGACAGAATGACATCGAAGAGAATATGTGCTGGGGCAGCTATAATTTCGACGCTATAATTGATGCTGTTAAGCATAATTTAGGCGTTAGCATAATATCCGAGCGTATTGCAAAGAAAAGCAGTATTAAAGACACTTTGCACGTGTGTGAGATTACCGGCGCTGATATGAATTGTAATTATCAGCTTGTATATCCCAAGAATAAAATCTTTCCCATCTCGCTTACCGAGTTTATTCGTATATGCGAAGAAATGAGCCTATACGATATACTTTGATTCAAAAGCCCAAAATCGACGACATTTATAAGATATAGAAAAACAGTCTGTCATCCGAATTCGGATGACAGACTGTTTTTTGTCACGTCATGTCGGAAGCACCAAAAGAAGGACGGGCAATAGTCTTTCGTATAGGCTGAGCCTATACTGTGGATTACTTATATATATTTTACAAAAATTATTATCTCATGCTATTATTATATATGATAATGCACAGTATTTCCGCACATCTTTTCTGCTGTCGAACAACGACTATACGAATATTATGAAAAGACACAGGAGGCAATCACTATGGAAGCTAGTTTCAGTTTTTCAGATGCCCGGGTATGGCAGGTATTCATGACATTCGCAGTTCTTCTCATCAGCTTACTCGTGTCAGGTATGCTGCGCAATTCAAACAAATTCATTAAAAAATCACTTCTGCCGATCCCCGTGATTGCGGGCTTCCTGTTGCTGATTGTAGGTTCGCTCTGGAAGGTCATCACAGGTGATGCGCTGCTTTCAAGCAATTCCCTTGCAATCATAACCTATCATGGACTTGGGCTCGGCTTTACGGCGATTGCATTGCAGGCAAACGAAAAAATACAAAACAAGAGGGCCCAGCGCGATATTTTCAATTCAGCTCTTGTAACCACCTCTACATATATTCTGCAGGCGTTCATTGGTCTTGGAATATCGTTCGGCCTTTCCTATATTATCGGCTGCTATGCCTCATCGGGCATACTTCTGCCCATGGGATATGGACAGGGACCCGGACAGGCATATAACTGGGGGAGAATCTATGAGACAGGTTATGGCTTTACAAATGGAGCAACCTTCGGCCTTACTGTGGCGGCGGTAGGATTTATTGCGAGCAGTATAGGCGGCGTGATTTATCTGGGAATGCTCAAGCGAAAGTGCAGCCCTAAGGTAATGGATAAAATCGAAGGTCATTATGATGATGAACTGGAATACAAGGCGAATGCCAAAGAAATCCCGCTGTCGGACTCTATTGATAAGCTCACGATTCAGTTCGCTGTCGTTTTTCTGGCGTATACCATTACATACGGTGTCATTACAGTTCTTTCACGTCTTTGCGTGAATTCAGGTATCACTCTGCTGAGCGACACGGTCAACAACCTGATATGGGGCTTCAACTTCATCTTTGCGACCCTTGGCGGAATGCTAATCAAAGCAATTCTCAATGGTCTTCAAAAGAAGAAGATCATAAAGCATACGTATACCAATAATATGATGCTTGAGCGGGTGTCGGGCCTTATGTTTGACATAATGGTTGTGGCAGCGCTTGCCTGCATCGATCTCTCCGCGTTTAAGGAGCCTAAGTTTATTATTCCGCTTATTGCTATGTGCTTGGTGGGCGTTGTCGTTACATATATTTATGACGATCATATATGTAAGAAGCTGTTTCCCGAATATAACGATGAGGCGTTCCTCTCCCTCTATGGCATGCTGACCGGTACTGCAAGCACGGGTGTTATATTACTGCGTGAAATCGATCCACATTTCAAGACTCCAGCTTGCAAGAATCTGATTTTCCAGCCCCTGTGGACTGTAATCCTCGGCTTCCCGCTTTTACTTCTGATGGGCTTTGTTCCCCAGTCGACAACGTGGCGAATTGCTGCATTAGCCATTTTCCTCGTCATGTTTGCGCTGTTTTATCTAATTATTCGGATTTCGGCCCGAAGGGTACAGCGTCAGGATACCGAGATAGAAATATCTAAATGAAACCCAATAGACTTTATGTACCGGCATTGGAGTCCGTTCCTTATGGCTCTGTGCTGTTACATAGAAAATATATTAATGCATATTTGGAGGTACCACCGTGAAAAAACAAAAAATGATTGCCAGTGAGGCAATTGTCGAAACTCTCGTTGCAGAGGGCATCGACCATGTTTCCGGCATTGTCGGATCAGCATTTATGGATCTGCTCGATCTTTTCCCCGCAGCAGGTATCCGCTTCATTCCTGTGCGCCATGAACAGAGCGCCGCACACATGGAAGACGCTTATGCGCGCATTGCAGGCAAGGCTGGTGTGGTTATCGGACAGAATGGCCCCGGAATTACAAACATGGTCACATCAGTTGCCGCCGCTAATATGGGACATACGCCCATGGTCGTCATTTCCCCGTCAGCGGGAACCGGCTCTGTCGGTTGGGACGGCTTCCAGGAATGTGATCAGATTTCTGTTTTCAAGGCTGTTACTAAGGCTACAATCCGCATTCCTCATCCCAGCAGGGCGGCTGACTGCACTCGTACGGCCTTCCGTATGGCTTACGCTCTGCGCGGTCCGGTTTTGCTGGATATTCCTCGTGACTACTTTTATGGCGAGGTAAACGATTACATCCTTGAGCCGCATCAGTACCGAGTGGATGACCGCGGCTGTGGTTCTCCCGCATCTCTTGACCGTGCCGCCGAGCTTCTTGCTCAGGCGAAAAAGCCAGTTATCATTGCAGGCCGCGGTGTTGTTGACACAGATTGCCAGGATATCGTCGCAAAAATCGCGGATATGCTGACTGCTCCTGTAGCCTGCACTTATCTGCACAACGACGCATTCCCGGTAAATCATCCGCTTTGGGTAGGTCCCATCGGCTATATGGGCAGCAAGGCTTCCATGCACACAGTCGCAGACGCTGATGTTGTTCTCGCCATCGGCACCCGCCTTTCGGTATTTGGCACTCTGCCTCAGTATGACATTGATTATTTCCCCGAATCTGCAAAAATCATTCAGATCGACATCAACCCCGTAAACATTGCGCGTACCCACCCTGTTGAGGTTGGTATTATTGGCGATGCACGCGCCGCATCTGTTGAAATTCTCAAGCGTCTGGAAGCAACCGCCGGCAATAGAGCGCCCAACAAAGATCGCATTGCAGAGCTTAACGAAAGAAAAGCCGCGTGGGATAAGGAAATTACTGATCTGGCAATGGTTCCCGGCAATCCCATGAATCCCCGCAGAGTCCTCTTTGAAATCGCAAAAGTGCTGCCGAAGGATGCTATCGTTGCAACTGATATCGGCAATGTTGCTTCCACCGCCAACAGCTATTTCAACTTTACCGAAGGCCGTAAGCATATTGCCGCTCTTACCTTTGGAAATACCGGCTTCTCATATCCTGCTGCTTTGGGAGCCAAACTCGCTCGTCCTGACTGCCCGGTTATCAACATCGTCGGCGACGGCGCATGGGGCATGAGCCTCCATGAGGTCAGCACAGCCGTACAGGAGGATATCCCTGTTGTTGCCTGCGTGTTCCATAACACCGCATGGTGCGCTGAGAAGAAGAACCAGATTGACTTCTACAACAACCGTTTTATCGGCACCGATATTGACTGCCCTGATTTCGCGGAAGTGGCAAAGTCCATGGGTGCATTTGGAAAACGCATTGAAAAGCCGGAAGATGTTGGTCCGGCAATCCTTGAGGCCATCGCATCCGGCCGTCCCGCAGTTCTTGAGTTCGAGGTTGACGGTACGCAGCTTGCGCCTCCTTTCCGTAAGGACGCGCTAAATCTCCCTGTTCGTTATCTCGAAAAATATAAGTATCTTGACCACAAAAACTGGTAATTAAACGGAGGGAAAAATTATGGCAAGAGTAAACGGCGGACAGCTTGTCCAGAAAGTATTCAAAAAGGAAGGCGTACGCTACATATTCGGTATTCCCGGCGGACACATCTATCCCATGATGGAATCCTGTGCTGAGAACGGCATTCCCTTTATAGGCGTACGACATGAAATGAACGCGTCCTTTATGGCTGAGGGCTGGGCTCTCACAACCGGCGACATAGGTGTCTGCACCGGCACCGCCGGCCCCGGCTTCACAAATCTTGTTACCGGAATTGCAAATGCAAGCTGCAACATGGTTCCCGTGCTCTGCATGGCGGGCAAGGCAAGAACCAGAGAGGCCGACAGAAACGAGCTTCAGGACTTCAATCAGCTTCCCATGGTAGCCGACATGACAAAGCATGCCCGTTCCGTACCTGACGGAAACCGTATCCCTGAGTATATCGGCCGAGCGATTTCCATCGCAAAATCTGATCGTCCGGGCCCCGTCTACATCGACATTCCTCGCGAAAAAATGGAAGCGGACAATTACGAGGAAGATGATATAGTGTTTCAGAACACCTATGTCACCACCAGCAAGGCCGCAGGTTGTGAATCTGACATCAAGAAGGCCGCTGAACTCATAAATAAAGCCGAGCGTCCGATGATTATTGCAGGTAGTGGGGCTTTCTTCTCTCACTCAGCGCAAGAGCTGACCGCGTTCGTTGAAAAGACCGGTATTCCCGTATTCACCCGTAATGCCGCTCGTGGCCTTGTACCTGATAATCATCCGCTTTGCATGGGTATCGCGGCAGGTCAGCATCCGATTACCAGAAGCACTGCCGAGGAAGCGGACCTGATTATCATTCTAGGCACCCGTACGGGCTATACCTTGACACAAGATGTGTTCCCGAAGGGCACGCCTATTATCAGAGTTGATATCGGTGCCGCCGCGCTGACCGATCAGCTTGATATTACCCTTGGTGTTGTCGGTGACGTGGCAACTGTCCTGCGTCAGCTGATGCCGCTGGTCAAAGAGACCACGCACACAAATTGGGTCGACTCAATCAGAGAGAGCCTTGACGGAATCAAAATGTTCATGGGAGAGGCCATGGCTTCCGACCAGACGCCGATTCATCCCCTGCGTCTTTGTGGGGAGCTTGCAAAGCGCGTTGACAAGGATACCATAATAGTCCTTGACGGCGGAGACACCGCTTCTTGGGGCGCAACAACTTTGCCTGCAATGGGCCCCGGCCAGCAACTGAGTATCGCAAACGGAAGCTTCGGGCCTCTCGGCGTCGGCGTTCCTTATGCAATCGCCGCAAAGCTGGCTCATCCCGAAAAGAAGGTCATCCTTCTTACCGGTGACGGCGCATTCGGTTACGGCGCTATGGAATATGACACCTGCATGCGTTACGGTATTAAGATTACCACAGTTATCCTCAACGACAGCTGCTGGGGTATGATAAAGAACAGCGAGGCCAGAAAGGCTTCCTCAGACAAGGAATTCGTCGGTCTGTATCTGCGTGAAACTCACTATGAACAGGTCGTCTCTGCTCTGGGCGGTTATGGCGAACTGGTTACCGACCCCGCAGGAATCGGCGCTGCAATCGACCGTGCTCTTGCAAGCGAGCTGCCCGCGGTCGTCAATGTCATGACTGATGTTAATATTCCTTTTGGATTCTGATACTTTCCTTTAGCATTCTTCTCAGATGGGCGTGAAATCACGCCCATCTGAGACTACATGAATTTGGAGGACAAACAATGGAAATTAAAAAAATCGTTGTTATTGGCAGCGGCACAATGGGTCACGGAATTGCCCAGACCTATGCGGCGAATGGGTACCAAACCACCGTCGTTGATATAAAGCCCGAAGCGCTTGAAGCTGCAAAAAAGCTCGTTGCATCAAATGTCAAGACTATGCTAAATGCTGACTTTATCACTGCGGAACAGGCCAAGGCCACCGAGGCGAACCTCTTTTATTCTACCGATATAAAAGTGGCGGCGGACGCAGATTTAGTAATTGAGGCCGTTCCCGAGGATCCCGACCTGAAGGCAAGGATATTTGCGCAGCTGGACGGCATATGCCGTAAGGATACTATACTTTCCAGCACAACCTCCTCTATGAACATCTATGAGTTCGTGAAGATAACAAATCCCGAACGACTGCTGATTGCCCACTGGTGCAATCCGCCCCACATTCTTCCGCTGGTAGAGATCGTGAAGGGGCCGGAAACTGATCACGAGGTTGCAATTACGATGCGCAAGCTTCTTGAGGGCATGGGCAAAAGCCCTGTCGTTCTTAATCAGGCCGTTCCGGGCTTCATTATTAACCGTCTGAATCTGGCGCTTATGCGCGAGTGCAGCTACATGGTTGAGCAGGGCTGGGTCAGCCCTGAAGATGTTGATACTGCCTACTGCTGTAATCAGGGTATGAAGGCTCCGTTCGAAGGCCCGCTGAAAATGATGGACTTTATCGGCTGGGATATCGGCTGCATGGCTGGTATGTTCTTATATCCGTCAATTTCCAACGCTACGGAGGTTGGCCCACTTGCCATGCAAATGCTTGATGAGGAACGTCTTGGCGTTAAGGTCGGAAGAGGCCTCTACGACTATTCAGGCAAGACCCGCGAGGAAGTTCAGCAGGAAAGAGACGCGCGCGTTCTCGAGGTTGTCAAACTCGCGAGAAAACTGAAAGCTGAAAAGTAATCCATATGTTTCAGTACGCCATCCGGCGCACTGATATAGTGAAAGAAGACAGCAAGGATTTGTCCTTGCTGTCTTCGCTTGCTGCTGTAGCTTTAGGCTTTCTGCGGGCCTGCTGCGTGATGTGTTTCGAGAGGCTTGACATTGTAATTGGAACGGTACTCTGTCTCGGCCCAAAAAACATCCTCTGCTACCAGACACTCGGGATTTAGGGTCACGCCGTCCAGCATGATTTCCTTGAACTTTTTGTAACCGGCTCTGTCAATCAGATGTCCTCCGTGGAGGTATTCGGGCTTATAGTCCATGACCCATGCTGAGAATTTCTGCCAGTTTGCAAGAACGCTGAGTACGGTTTCCTCTGTTGCCCAGTTTAAAAACATTTTGCCTAAACGGGGTGTCTGACGTCCGGTACGGCCGCCGATTATAACCTTATAGAAGTCCGTGGGTTCGCGAGTCCATGCGCTTGTAGGACACGCCTTGACGCATTCGGCGCAGCCGACACAGCAGCAGGGATCTTTGTCGATTTTACCGGTTTTGGGATTGAGGGACAGCACTCTGGTCGCTCCGTGCTCGCATTTCTTGGCGCAGAGACCGCAGCCTACACATCGCTCCGGATGGTATTCGATCTTTGCGCAGCCGATGATACCGAAGTCGCAGAGGTGAGCCTTGTTGCAGTCGTTGGGGCAGCCGACAATGTTGATTTTGATGTGGTAATGGCTGGGGAAAATCAGGTTTTCGATTTTTCGCGCCAACTCAAAGGTGTTGATGTTGCCGCAGATACAATGGTAGTTTCCGATGCAGGCGGTTATATTGCGGGCGCCAATGGTTGGGTAACCTGATTTGGGATCCCATTCACGAGGCTCTCCGGCAATTTTATTCATATCCACGTTGCATAGTTCGGCATCAACACCGCATATGTAGTCCTCGATGTATTCGTTGACCTGCGGAATGCTGTCATACTTGATGCCGCATATATCGAAGGTCTGGCGAGTTCCGAAGTGAAAATTTCCGTCGCCCCATGTTTTGGAGATGTGTTCGATCATTTCGAGATACTTTGCGTCGACCATGCCACCGGGAACACGCATCTGCAGCATAAACACTCCAGGGACTTTTGACTGACGGAAGCAGTTTAGACGTGTCTTTTTGATATTGATATCTCTATTCATACTCTAATCTCCTTCCTCAGTCCACTAGATTTTTCGCGACCTTGTACGGGAAAACAGGGCCGTCGAGGCAGACATAGGTCTCATCGATGCGGCAGTGACCGCACTTTCCGATTGCGCAGGACATCTTGCGCTCAAAGCTTAGCCACATATTTTCTTCCTTGGCGCCACAGGCGAGGGCTTCCTGACAGGCATACTTCATCATAATCGGAGGACCGACCACTATAAGCGCATAGTCATCACCCAAGCCCTTAAAGTCGACCTCCTTAATGAATTTAGTTACCATCCCAACGCGCCATCCGGACTTTTCATCCTTGTCGAGGGCATAAATTGTGCGGAATTTGGTCTTCCATCTGTCAAGGTCATCGCTGAATACAATGCCGGTCTCGTCCTTAAAGCCGCAGATAAGGGTGGTGCTCTTTGAAAAGCCTTGCTCATCGGCACACATATTTAATAACTCACGCACAGGAGCAAGGCCTGTGCCTCCCGAAACCACAACGACGTTTTTGCCTTTAATTCCCTCAATTGGCCATCCCTTGCCATATGGGCCGCGAAGGAACAGAAGGTCGCCCGGCTGCTTTTCAAAGATAATGTTTGTTACTTCTCCTACAGAGCGGATAGTAAACTCTAGCCAGCCTTCGCCATAACCGCTGACGGAAATGGGGCACTCACCAATCTTGGGGAGGGAGAGCTGCATGAACTGGCCGGGCAGGGGCTTCGCGTCTGACTTTACGCGGAAAGTGAACTCATGGCCGCCCTGCTTTTTGACGGAGATAATTTCGCAGGCCTGGGGCTGAAGCGGATTATTCATTTCTCAGCGCCTCCTTTTTCTGCCTTGATTTCTTCGACGGCATTGCACATTTTATTCAAGGCGTTGGTGATGGTGATAAACTCGGGGCAGCGGTGTATGCATCTGCCGCAGCCGACACACATATGACTGTCACCGAAGCGGGCTTTGTAATCATGGAACTTGTGCAGCATCTTAAAACGCATACGATCGCCTGCTGTATTGCGATAGCTGGCACCGCCGGCAACAGTTGAGAAGCCGTCAATCTGACAGGAGGAGGTAACGCGGCGACGCTCACCAACCTCGGGGTTATCTCCGTATGCGATGTCTTTGGTGGTAAAGCAGGTGCAGGTGGAGCAGGCGATGGTACAGGCGCCACAGCTGATGCAGCGGCCGTTGTACTCTTTCCACATGGGGTGCTCTTTCAGCTTGCCCAGAACTTCCTTGTTGGGAATGTCGGGCAATGTGACCTTAGTCTCGTTTTCCTTGACAAATTTCGGCTCATACTCGGCTACGGTAGACTGACTGAAGAACGGCTTAAGTGCCTCATCGCAGACCTTGAACTTAACGCTTCCGTCATTGTCCACTCTGATTGCCATCGCATAATCGTCGGTCTTGTTGGTACCCATGCTGACGCAAAAACAGGTGTCGTCAGAGCTGGGGCATTCCATAAGTACAAACTTAACGGTTTCACGCATACGTTCATAGTACATATCCACATAACCGCCATTTCCCGCGTATATTTTTGCCTGAATGTGCTGTGAATTGATATCGCAGGGACGCGCAAACAGAAGTATCGGCCTTGTATTGCCCTTGCTCGCGCGGTACTCGTCCTCAGTGAAGAAGAAAAGCGCCTGCTGAATCGGGGAGATAACTTCCTTGGCAGGGTAATCAGATTTTTCATCGAAGACTATTTCTTCTAGAGAAGCTGCCTCCGCATATCGAATGATGTCGGTGTCGGAGTAGCGGCCCTGTGCCTTAAAGCGCTTCGGGGCAAAAATCCTGTATTGCTTTTTCAGCTCCGAAAAAAGCGCATCGGCTCTTTCCGAACTTAAAACATAGCTCATTTTCATCCTCCTTTTTGTAGGTTTACCTTAGAAAAAAGTATCATGTTGCTTGTTTGTATGTCAATGTAAAAGCGGCATTTAGGTCGTATCAAAATCCGATACAATTGATAAGTAAATGCTTACGTATTATTTAATTTAATTTATAATATACAGATGGTTGAAAGTTGATAGTACAGATGCTATAATTTGGTTAATCAAAGACAACAAGCTGGTTGAGGTAGGAATAAATGGAAAACTGCATCCAGATGGCAGGCATCGATTTCCGCACCGCTCCGCTGGCGACACGGAGCAAGTTTGCTTTTTCGGACACTCAAAAAATCGAGTTTTCATCCCTACTGTTGGAGCTGGGCTGTCCTGAGTCCGCTGTCTTATCGACCTGTAACCGCAGCGAGATCTATTTTGTTGCGGATGATGACAGGACGGGGGAAGTCCGCGCGGCAATGCTCAAGTTTTTCGGAGCGAAGGGCTGCGATGACACTCTGTATTCCCTATGCGGACAGGCGGCGATTAAGCACCTTTTCCGAGTAACGTCCGGTCTAGAATCGGCAGTTGTCGGCGAGGATCAGATTTTAGGACAGGTCAATAACGCCATTCAGTTCGCGGAGGCCTCCGGCACGGCTAAGAAAATTCTGAACCGAGTATTCAGGGATGCTGTAACTGTCGCAAAACAGGTCAAGTCAGAACTCGGAATCTCCGACATTCCATTATCAGTTAGCTATATCGGTATCAAAAAGCTCAGCTTGTCGCTTAAAGGTCTAGCGGGCAAGTCTTTTCTTGTCATCGGCAGCGGAGAAATGGGGCGCTTAGCAGTAAAGTATTTAGCGGACGAACGGGCTGCCCGAATCTATCTTTGCAGCCGTTTCTGTGGAGAAAAAGAGAGTTTTCAACTGGAAGGACATCAGCTTGAGCTGGTTCCCTTTGCCAATCGCTATAACTACATTTCAGAGGTGGACGGTATTGTGACCGCCACGGCCTCCCCTCACACAGTTCTCGTCGGAGAAAAAATGCCCGCGAGAGCTCAGCCTCTATGCATAGTAGACCTTGCGGTGCCTCCGGATGTGGACGATAGTGTATACGATTTACCTTATACAAACGTGATAAATGTGGATGAACTGAATACGGTCTCCGCCGAGAATTTAGTGCGCAGGCTTGAACTTTCGTCACAGGCCGAAGCCCTAATCGATATTAAGCTTGACGAACTCGAAAACTGGCTGTTTCAAAACAAGGTTGATACAGCCATTGAATCCCTGAACCACAGGTGCCGCGAAATTGCGGACGACACGGAACAATTTCTGTTTAACAAACTAGAGCTTTCTGAACGGGAGAAAAAGCTCGTGGCTAAGATGATAGAATCGAGCCTCCGGCGCTTGGTGCGGGAGCCGATTCTCCGATTGAAAAAGCTGGATGACGAAGGCAAGCAGGAGCAATACATAAGCGTGGTCAAAGAACTGTTTGATATAGAGGAGACAGAGGTAAAATGAAGAAGGTTAGAGTCGGCACAAGAGGGAGCAAGCTAGCGCTCGTTCAGGCGGAAACCGTAATAAGACTTCTCGCAGAACGGTTTCGGGACATATCCTTTGAGATTGTCGTAATACATAGCAAGGGAGATCTTATCACCGACCGCCCTTTACAGGAAATCGGCGGCAGCGGTTTGTTTACCGGAGAGCTTGAGGCCGCGCTCAGCAATGGCGAGGTCGATTTTGCGGTTCACAGCATGAAAGATCTCCCGTCGGAGATTCCGTCTTGGCTTACTTTGGCACCGGCTCCGGTCAGAGCCGATATGAGGGACGCTTTGATTTTACGCGAAGGCTATCCCTGCCTTGCGGAGCTGCCAGTCGGCGCGAAAATCGGCACGGGCAGTATTCGGCGCGGGATGCTGCTAAAAGCCATGAATCCAGAAATCGAAATCGTTCCGATTCGGGGAAATGTGGACAGCAGACTTGCAAAGGTGGGTCCCCAGCTCGACGGTGTTGTTTTGGCTGCTGCAGGTCTTGCACGTCTGGGGCTGACCGACCGCGTGACGCAGTATTTTGAGCCCTCCGAGATTATTCCTGCACCTTGTCAGGGCATTCTGGCACTGGAGCTTAGAAAAGATGATACCTTCATTATGAATATGCTGGAAACCATCAAGGATGAGGAAACAGACATTTCTGCCAGAGCGGAACGCGCCTTTCTTCGCGGTACAGGAGCCGGCTGTCATGCGCCCGTCGGTGCGTTTTGTGAACATGACGCGTCGGGCATCACACTGACAGGACTTTACGGAACTGAGGAAAAAGGACTTGTACGCGGAAGTCTCTCCGGTGAAAAGGTCAATGCCGAGTCCGTTGGCCTGCGCCTTGCGGAGCAGCTGCTGCAGAAGCTTGAGGAAATGTAGATGAAAAAAACTATGGTATATCTCGTTGGCGCAGGCCCGGGAGCCGATGACCTGATTACTCTTCGGGGCTTAGAATGCATCCGCCATGCGGACTGCATAATCTATGACCGGCTGATAAGCGCTCGACTGCTGGAGGAAGCGCCCTCCGGCTGTGAAAAAATCTATGTGGGTAAAGCCGTAGGAGAGCACAGCGCAAGTCAGGAGGAAATCAACGCTCTCCTTATTGAAAAAGCAGGACAGGGCGGCAGCATCGTACGTCTCAAGGGCGGTGATCCCTACGTTTTCGGACGCGGTGGCGAGGAAGCCTTGTTCCTTTATGAAGAAAATATACCCTTTCAGGTAGTTCCCGGTGTGAGCTCTTCTATTGCCGGCCCTTGTTTTGCGGGCATTCCCGTCACTCACAGGGGCATGGCGCGGTCAGTACATATCATCACGGCACATACGAAGTCGGGAGGGCTGACCGATGCGGATTACAAGCGTCTAGCGCCGCTGGAAGGTACTTTGGTGTTCCTGATGGGGCTTGGGCAGACTGCGGAAATCGCTGCAGGACTGATTCGGTTCGGAATGGGCCATACCTGTCCGGCAGCTGCTGTCTCCTGCGCGGGCACGACGGAGCAGAGGACTGTAAGCTCCACTCTCGAATGCTTGGCTGAGGAAGTCGAAAAAGCCGGTTTAAACTCCCCTGCCATAATTATTATTGGAGAAACGGTTGCATTACGAGAAAAATTGAATTTTTTCGAGAACCTGCCACTGTGGAACAAAAAAATACTCGTGACAAGCGATCGAAAGAAAAACGGAACGCTGTCCCACCTGCTGGAAGCCTATGGCGCGAAGGTAACAGCCGTACCGATGACAGAAATAGTACCCATGCGGGGCAGTCTGACTTCTTATCTTCCGTTACTTGGCAACTACAGTTATGTGGTGTTCACGAGCGGCAACACCGTGGAGCTGTTCATGGCTGAGCTGTATGAAGCCGGAGGAGATGTCAGAAAATTCGGCGGCGCAAAAATCTGTGCCGTGGGCCCGTCCACCTGCAAAAAGCTGCTTGAATACGGCCTGCGAGCTGACATAGTGTCGTCCATCCATTCCGGAGAAGGCTTGCTTGACCAACTGCGGGGCATATTGAAAACTACGGACAGCGTGCTCCTTCCGCAGTCCGCGAAGGCCAACCCCCGACTGGAGAAGGGGCTGAAGGACCTTTGTTCGGTGGATGTCGTCAGCGTTTACGATGCTGTCCGGCTGCCAGTCGCAGATGGACTTTCGACTGGAGATTTTGACGCCGTGATGTTCACAAGCTCTCTTGCAGCGGAGAACCTAGCGACCGTGTCTGACACCACAGCGTTAAAAGAAGGAAAAGCGACTGCCTTTTCTATCGGCCCGTCTACAAGCGCGGCGCTTCGTGCGCAGGGCATAGAACCGCTAGAGAGCGGGGACTGTACTGTCGAGGAATTAGTGGTAAAAGTAATTGATTATTTTACGTGGGGTGAAAGTCATGGTTAACAGACCCAGAAGATTAAGAAAAAACAGCGTCATCAGGGACATGACATGCGAAACGGTACTGAGTAAGAGCGATTTAATCTATCCGATTTTTGTCGTCGAAGGAAAAAACAAAAGGAAAGCTATTAAATCGATGCCCGGTGTATTCCGCTTTTCAGTGGATATGCTGGATGAAGAAGTAGCCGAGGCGATGGCGGCGGGCATAAAATCCGTTCTGCTGTTCGGAGTACCCCTACATAAAGACTCATGCGGGTCAGAGGCTTACAACCCCGATGGTGTGGTGCCAAATGCGATACGCAGACTCAGAGAGCTTGCGCCGTCTATGTATATCATCGCGGATGTGTGTATGTGTGAGTATACGGATCATGGTCATTGCGGCATTATTAACCCGGATGGAAGCGTGAACAACGATAAAACCTTGGAGTACCTGTCCAAAATTGCCCTAACCTGCGTGCAGGCTGGCGCTGACATGGTTGCGCCGTCCAACATGATGGATGGCTGCGTCGCGTCTATTCGGCGTGTGCTGGATGAAAACGGCTATGAAAGCACACCTATAATGGCGTATTCAGCAAAATACGCCTCCAACTTCTATGGCCCATTCCGAGAAGCGGCCGAGTCTACCCCTGCTTTTGGAGACAGAAAAGGATATCAGATGGATTACCGCAACAGCGATGAAGCTCTGCGGGAAACGGCGCTTGATATTGAGGAGGGCGCGGACGTTATCCTTGTAAAGCCTGGTGTCATGTGTCTGGATATAATCCGCAGAGTCAAGGATGAATTCAATATACCTCTGGCTGCCTATATGGTATCAGGTGAATACGCCATGATTAAGTGCGCGATTTTACAGGGACTGCTGAATGAAAGCGCAATGTTCGAGGCCCATATTGCTATCAAGCGCGCGGGCGCGAGGATGATTGTCACATATGCCGCAAAGGAAATCTGCGGCATGATTGATTAAATATATGAAGCATGATAATTCAAACGCTTTATTTAAAAGAGCCGAGGAGTATATCCCCGGCGGTGTGAATAGTCCTGTGCGTGCTTTTAAGTCAGTTGGAACGGCACCTGTGTTTGCCGCTTCCGCTCACGGAAGCCATATAGTTGATGAGGACGGCAATTCATACCTTGACTACATCTGCTCATGGGGCCCTCTGATTTTCGGACACAGCCCAAATTACTTACTCGAGGGTCTGACTGAAGCCGTAAGCCGCGGCATTACATATGGCCTGCCTACCGCAGCGGAGTGCGAGATTGCAGAAATAATCTGCCATGCTTATCCCGGACTCGATATGGTACGTATGGTAAACTCCGGTACCGAGGCGACCATGAGCGCTATCCGTGTTGCCCGAGGCTATACCGGCAGAAATAAAATCGTTAAGTTCGAGGGCTGTTATCACGGTCACAGCGACGCGCTGCTGGTCAGTTCCGGCTCCGGTACCCTGACGTACGGGGTTCCGACATCTCCGGGAGTTCCGGCGCAGGTGGTGGCGGACACTCTGGTGTGCAGATACAATGATCACGAGAACATCCGCGAAGTGTTCAGCGCCTGCGGCGACGAAATTGCCTGTATCATTGTGGAACCAGTCGCGGGCAATATGGGACTTGTTCCGGGCAGACCCGAATTTCTGCGAACGCTGCGCGAGTTAGCAGACGCTTACGGTTCCGTTTTGATTTTTGATGAGGTCATCAGCGGCTTCCGCGCGGCATACGGCGGTGCGGCAGAGCTTTACGGAATTAGGTCGGATATCGCCTGCTTTGGTAAAATAATAGGCTCAGGACTTCCAGTGGGCGCCTATGGAGGCAGAAGGGATATTATGGCTTGCGTATCTCCGTCTGGCCCCGTATATCAGGCCGGAACGCTTTCCGGAAACCCGCTTGCCATGTTTTTGGGCATTAAGAGTCTGAGGCTGCTTCAAAACCATCCGGAGATTTACGCCGAGCTGGAAAACAAGGGAAAAAAGCTCCAGCAGGGTATGGAGGAAAACATTCGAGAACTTAATTTGCCTTATCGTGTAGTCCGGTGCGGAAGCCTGCTGACACTTTTCTTCTGCGAGGGCGAAGTCAACTGCTATGACGATGTTAAACGCTGTGACACCGCCCTATACGGACGATACTTTCGCGGAATGCTGGAACAGGGAATCCTTTTGCCGCCTTCGCAGTATGAGTGTATGTTCCTGTCTCAGGCACATTCCGATGAAGATATTGCTGAGACAGTAGAGAAACAGCGGATCGTTTTGAAGGAGCTGATATAATGTACTTCCCCTTTATGGTGGATTTGCTTGGGAAAAAACTGGTCGTTGTCGGAGGCGGAAAGGTTGCTTTCCGAAAGTGTGAGTTGTTTCTTTCCTTCGGAGCGGAGATAGATGTAGTTGCTCCGGCTTTGTGCGAGGATTTCTCAGTATTAAGGGGAAGCATCCGGCATATCCGCGACTGCTACGCTTCCTCTTATCTAATAGACGCTTTCGCCGTGATAGCAGCAACAGACAACCGCACGGTGAATGAAGCGGTTTATCGTGACTGCTGCCAGAACAATATTCCCATTAATGTGGTGGACACACCGGAGCTTTGCTCGTTTTATGTTCCTGCCACTCTGAGCCGCGGTGACTTGACCATCGGCATCTCAACAGGGGGGAAGAGCCCCTCCCTTGCCGGAAAAATCAAAAAAGAGCTCGCCGGTTTGTATGGCGAGGAATATTCGGAGAAGCTACAGCTTCTCGGGAAACTGCGAAATGTCGTAAAAGAGGAAATCGAGGATATCAATGTTCGGCGAAGTATTCTGTCCGCGGCTGCTGAAATGAGCAATCAGGAAATTGAGGAACAAATATCGCTCTTCGAGCCAAAGAGAGGAATACTCCGATGACACTGAGAACGCTTGAGGTATTTATTCAGGTCGCGCAAAGCGGCAAAATGAGCATAGCGGCAAAAAAGCTTTATGTGAGCCAGTCCTCTGTGAGTCAAGCAATCACCGAAATAGAAAAAGAATTCCATGTCCTGCTTTTTGAGAGAGTTCGGAAAAAGCTGATTTTGACACCCATTGGACAGCAGCTGCTGGAATACGCAAAGCAGGCTGTATCCTATCAAAACTCTATTACAGAATGGCTTAAGCAATGCTCAGAATATAAATATTTAAGAGTTGGTGCGACTGTAACTGTCGGCTCATCCGTTTTGAGTGAAATCATGAAACAATTAGCTGATGCCTTTCCGGGATTGGATTCCCATGTTTACGTTGGGAATACGCATTCAATTGAAACGCAGCTCCTAAATGGCGAACTCGACATCGGACTGGTGGAAGGCAGTATAAGTAGCGAAAAAATCGAAAGTCATGCGGCAATGGATGACTACATGGTTGTTGTTTGCGGACGCAATCACCGCTTTTTCGGCAGGGAAACTATCTCAATAAATGAGCTAAGCGGTGAGAACTTTATTTTCAGAGAGAGCGGAAGCGGTACACGAGCTCAGGCCGAGCAGCTGCTCAATAACTATAATATCCCATTTAAAAGCAGCTGGGAGTGCAGCAACATAGAAACAATAAAGCAAGCCGTAATTGATGGGCATGGCATATCAGCTATATCTGAGCGCCTCGTTCACAGAGAATGTGACGCAGGACTTATGTGGGCATGTAATGTTGACGGTCATCCGATGCAGCGTCATTTCTCGCTTGTCACAAAACATGATAAAATCATTACTGATGTGCTGAATTCTTTCAAAGAAATCGTATATAGCTACGCCGAGAACGAAAGGGCAAAACGGCATATGGACGCGCATACGCATCTGATTACGCTTTCCTAACGAACAACGGTATATCCGAGCTAGGCCCTTAAGAAATCCAGTTGAAGCTGATAAAAAAAATAATATGACTCATCCGCAGGCCGTTTACGTTCTGCGGATATTTTTTATAGAAATTTTATTGCGATAGTCTTGTTACATTTTACCTTTACATAATAGAAAAGCATGGTTATAATGCCAATGTATACCTATAATCTTGTCAAATTGTGGGGAGGTGGTAACAAGTGCCTACGTTCAATGACGTCTCAGCGAACTGGTTAGAACAAAACAGCGTAAATAATGTCGACTTTGATTTGCTTTTCTCAAAAATCGGCGATATAGATATCAAGAATCTCAGCTCGGAGACAGTGACAAATTGTCTGATAGATTTATATGATAATGCTAAACTAAGAGGTGTAGTATTTACGTCTTATAGGAAATTCATTGGCGATGTCTGCCAATTTGCATTTGATAAGGGATATATTCCTGAAATACCGCAAATTGGGCTACGAAACTCCCCTACTCCGAACTTATTCAACAAACCTGACGACTGCGCAATGCAGCTTCTTCTGTCGCATGAGGGTTACACTCCCGCCGGAACTATCCTGCGCTTGGCATGGTTCTGCGGGCTACTCCGCAACGAGATCACCTTTCTCCTATGGAATCAGGTAGATTTCAAAGAAAATCAGCTTGTCCTTCCTGACAGAAAAATTCCATTAAGCAATCAGATGGTTACCTTTTTAAGTGGTTTACATTATCAAAACGCGCATTACTCTGAATACGTGCTGATATCCAGTCGCAATACCGCACCGATGGCTGAACAAAGCGTTTCTGCTATTGTCAGAAAATCGCTCGACAGCTATAAACAAAAAAATGTGCGGCTTAATGACCTTCGTATTGATTACATAATCCGAGCTCTTAAGGAGAGCAGCCGTGAGTATGTTTCGTATATTTCCGGAGTTGACCTGCCTGCTTTGCAGGAACACTATTTACCATATGTTGAGGATGGGGTAGTCCCTGAAAGCGAAAAAGCGGAGATAACGCAGCGCGTACGTGCGGCATTAAAAGACTTTTTGCAAAAAGAAGCTGCAAGCATGGTCGGGCTTTCCGTACGTTTCGTTTGGCAAATGGGTATACCGGTTCCTGTTCTTCCGTTACTTAAATGGCAGCTCATCGACTTTGAAAACTCAATGGCCGTATTCGAAGACAGGAAGATCATCATCCCCGAAGATTTTCTTCAAATCCTGCAAGATGTAAAAATCTCGCGCGACGGCATTTATCCTTACATTATATTAAATGATACAAAAAGAAACCCAACCGATGCATTTTTCATTCAAAAAGCAGTCCAGCAGGCGCTAATCAGGAGCGGAATTACGGGGATAACCCTTCCCGACCTGCAAAACGACTACTGGCGGCAGCACTCTTCAGAGCTGAGAGAATTATTGAATCGAAATCCCGAGGTGAGCGCCGAATTCTATTCCATACCACGGAATATGTCCTCGGAGTTAATTCGTCCGCCTATGGATGAGCTAATCGAGTATTTGCGGATAAATGCTTCGGCTAATTACAGAACCCTAAAAAATGCTCTTAATTTCAGCGAAGCCGAGATGAAGCTTTTGCTGAAGGAATGCCTAACCCTTGGCAAAATCGTCAGGGTAGGTTTCAGGTACTATCTGCCGGACACGATAGTCCACCGCGAAAACCAAAAAGCAACCATTATTCAATATGTAGCCTCGCATCAGCCGGTAACGAGCTCTGAGCTATCCGCTTTAATGGGCTTCGAGGAACGGCGTCAGATATACTGGGTATTAAGTCCGCTTCTCAAATCCGGCGAACTTGTAAGGTCCGGTCGAAACAAATACTGTTTGCCGGATTATGATTCGGTGCTTGTAACCGCATAATTTTCTATTGTTACGATTGTGTAAAATTGGACGTGGTAGTTTTAACCGTAACTGCAACCGCTTCTGAAATAGCGGAACGCCCCAAGGCTTATGCCTTGGGGCGTTTTTCTTGCAAGATACCGTTAGCTCTCATAGGGGCTGGGCAAGCTATAATCCCATTGCGCGCCACCATTGTATGCATTTCTGAAATAGTTATGTACTCCGTCACCGTTATACCACAAATAGTCCTTCGGCAGCACCCTGCCGACCTCCGTTTCTCCGCTCTTCTCTTTTGACCATCTTTCAAGCACGTCATAACTCAATTCCAAAAGGTCATCTCTTACAGGCGTATTAGCCCTGTATCCGAATTGTGACGGTGCCGTAGCGACGACCGCGATTGTGTCGGCGTAACCGGCATCGACTCGATTGAGCACTACCCACGCAATGCAGGCTTTTTCCGTGTCGCTCGGTATTCCTCCGCATTCGCTGTACATTATCTTTGCTAATATCACCGCATCCTCGTCGGTATAAATAGGCTCATGCGGCTCATTATCAGAGTCTATCATATAATCCTCGTACCATAATCGTCTGGCTTCGACTATAATCGGATTATCCTCGGGCAGGTCAAGCGACCTTGCAAGCTGCGCTATTTCATGCGCGGTATTCTGCCGCGCTGTCCATCCGCTTAATGCGCTGGCTGTTGTTGATAGAAGTATCACTACAAGGGCGGGGCTTATAAGCACGAACAAAGATTTTCGAGCTTTCCGAATATCGCTCATTGAATTACCTCCTCTTAAGCTGCCAGTTTAGAAATTTTGGCTTTGCGTGCATTCGACACCAAAATTTCTCATCGTTCTAACATTATATGCAGCCATGGCTTGCCCATGTTCACGATGTGTAATTCAGTCGTTATTTTGCTGTCATAAATAGGAATAAATCGTCAAATAAATATTCATGTATTCCCTTTTTTCATTTTGTCACCTCTTCGCATACAGTGATGGCAGGAGGTGATTTATTTGTTTTCAGCCTATCAGCTATCTGACTTTTTGAAACAACAGCCGTCTGCTTATGCGAATATTTCCGGAAGCAGCTCCTACCCAAATATATCTGGGATAGTGGGCTTTTATCAGTTTAATGACGGCGTCTTGCTTGCTGCGGAAGTCGAAGGTCTTCCAAACAGCAAAAAACCCTGTGAGTCTTCCGTTTTCGGCTTTCATATTCATGAAGGCTCCGAGTGTTCCGGAAACGCAGAAGACCCGTTTGCGAACACCGGAGGACACTATAATCCCAATAAGTGTCCCCACCCGGCACACTCGGGGGACCTGCCGCCGCTCTTCGGTAATCAGGGTTATGCCTTTATGGCGGTATTCACAAATCGTTTTTCCGTTGACGAGGTCATTAACCGCACGGTCGTGATACATGCCTCTCTGGATGATTTCTCGACTCAGCCTGCCGGAAACTCCGGCAAGAAAATTGCGTGCGGGCGAATAATTCGCATGAGCAGACTGCGGTCTTAATGCGGAAGAATTTTCCTACTTTTGTATATGTATCGGAATGATTGAGGTATCATCCGACATACTATTTTACGGTGATGTATTATGATATTTAAGAAATTGCGACCCTACATTATTTCTATCCTCATCGCACTCGCTGTCGGAGTGCTGTCCGGAATCGCTACCAACAGCGGTATGCCTATTTACGAGCGATTGATTAAGCCTCCGCTTACCCCGCCGTCCGCCGTGTTTCCGATTGTATGGCCTATTCTGTATATTCTGATGGGAATCGGCGCGGCGATAATATGGGAATCGACTGACAAGAAGTGCGGCACCGCACTTTCCATTTACGCCTTCCAACTGGTGTTCAACGCCATATGGAGTGTATTGTTTTTTGGTTTTGAGGCGTATCTGCTCTCGTTCATTTGGCTTATTTTGCTCTGGTTATTGATTATAATGATGATAATCTCTTTTTACAGGATAAGGCCAATAGCAGGACTTCTGCAAATTCCATATTTGCTCTGGGTAACCTTTGCCGGTTATCTGAACTTCATGATTTGGCAGTTAAACCGATGATGACAACTGATTGGTTATAAAAGCTAATTGCGGTTAATAATTTTATTTAGACTGAAAACGAAATGTTATATGGAAGGAGTCTAATTAGATTTGGCGGTATATGAAGGAAATTCCCTAATTGGCTGGGCGGTTGAATACGTAAACTCCGTAAATGTTCAGCGGTACTATGTTGATGAACTAATGCGAAAGACCTCAATAAGTCCAGAGGAATACAGCAAATATGATCTTTTAATTGAATGTCAGCGAATAATGGGCGCAACCGCAAAGGCCTGTATCAGAACTATGCTCGATGGCAACATGTTTAATTTAGGGGAACTGACCGAAGCTTTTGTATTACTTGAGCCGTATCTATTTGGTGCCGGCTCCGGTAACAGCAAAAAACAAGTTTAGGTCTATCAATGACGTGTCGGGTAAGGTGCTTATCAATCAGACAATAAAAAGTCCTGTAATCATAGCGATTACAGGACTTCTTTGTTTTTATTATATAGTTTTTAACAGTTTGGAGCTATGGCTTACGAAAACGGATCATATCCGTCAAAATCATCCTCGAACATAATGGGTGTGGTGCAAATCTGCTCTTTCAGTTCAAGACGGTAATCAGGATGCGCGATTTTTATAATTGCCCTGATACGGTCCTTCATGGTCTTGAGGTAAACATCGGCCACACCGTACTCGGTTACTATAAACATCTGGAAGTTTTTTGGTGTAGTTACTATGGAGCCTTCCGGCAGCCATGGAACAATACTGGAACGGCGGACGCGTTCCTCGTCTTTGTATGTAGAGCGCAGGCACAGGAAGCTGCGACCGCCCTTAGAGCGCATTGCGCCATAGATGTACGCAACCGAACCACCGGCACCGCTGTATGGAGTCAGACCCTGAGCCTCGGAGCACGCCTGACCCAGAAGGTCAATCATGAGTGTGCAGTTAATGGCAAAAATGTTTTCCTGCTTTGCAACTTCGAAAAGCTCAATCATTCTGTTTCTAGGAAGTAGCCTAATTCTCGGATCGGTTGAAAGGAACTTGAAGAAACGCTCGCTACAGCAAGCCGGACTGCATGCCAGAACCTTTGTAAGAGTGCCTTCCTCAATTAAATCGACCATAGCATCGCAGCAAACTTCGGTATAAACCTCAAGCGGTCCTACGCCGTGTAGGTGTGTAAGAATTTCGTCACCAAGACCACCGTAACCGACCTGGAGTTTGTCGCCTTTTCTGATGAGAGGAATAAGCTGTGCTGCAATGTCCTTATCAACCTGTGTGGGAGGCGATGGAGGAATTTCAATAGGTTCTGTGTTGTATTCCACTATGTAGTCAAGGTCAGTAACATGAACAGCTACATCCTTGTATTCACCGGGAATGGGGTATTGCCCAGTAGCATCAATATAGGCAATTTTTTTAGTTATGCGTGGGTCATTTACCACCAAGGAGGTCGTGGAAACGCCGTAGTGACCTACATTGCACCAGCCATTTTCGTCGGGAGGACAAACGTGGATGGCAACAGTGTTGCAGTTGTACGCAAAAATGCCATCGTCAAGATGATCATATCCGCAGCTATGCCACTCTTGTATGCCCATTCCACCTGAAATACGCTCAAGGGGAAGGTTAAAGAAGCTTATCAGGCGAAAATGCTTCTTGCTATCGTGGTCAAAGAGCATATTAAAAGGCGAGGTCGCAACATTGTACAGAAAAATAATATCGTGATAGTCTTCCATGTGTGCATGGATCTCATCTAGCATCGTAAACGGAATTTCAGGGCCCTGTCCCATCCATACGATGTCGCCCGACTTAATAGCTTTTGCGGCTTCTTCATTTGTTGTCAGATGCGCCTTATAGTGTTCTTTCCAGTCCGCCATAACAATTCTCCATTCTAAAATATTAATCTTAAAGTCTTTATTGCACTTGTAATATAATGAATTTTCACTTTAATCTCAGCGCTTTGCGATATTAGAATGCATCTCCTTCATGCCCTCCACCTCGTCGCAGACAGGTTTCCACTCACAGGCACGGCAGTCCATATTAATTTCCGTAAAAATATGGTTGAGGGCTCTTGTTAAACCGACACTGCCCTCCGCCAGACGTTCGAGCTCCGCATAAGGAGCATCCGGAAGTGTGACAAAAATCACCGTCACTGCTTTGACATGCTTATTTTCCTTGTACTCGCTGATAAACATATTACCGACACACTCAAAATTCAGACCGGCTTTCAGCGCTCTCTTCGATACGCGTACCTGTTCACGGTTTGATAGAGCAGAAGCGCGCATCATATATCCGGACGGAGAAACATTGTATTTCTTAATTTCAATATTTTTGATTACTGCATACGCGCCCTCGTCGCCGTTTTCTTCTATATCGTCCGTCAGCAAAATCGTAACCCGCGCAAAGGGGGAGTTTTCCGTCAGCTCCTGCAAATCCTTGCCAAACAGAAGAATACGGTCACCCGACACGAGCTCTTCATTATCGGTTATCGCGGTGTAGGACACACTGGAAAGTGCGCCCTCGCCCAGCTCAAAAGCAGCCTCACGCGAGAGGATAAGCTCGTTCTTCTTGCCAATTGCGGCGACCTTTTCTTTATTGTACAAATATATCCGCGGCTCGTAAGAAGCGAGCAGCGCCATTGTTTTACATATAATCTCGTCGAATGTTTTCATTACAGATTTTCGTCTACGTTTTTGCTGTCGTGAAACGCTATGAGCTTATTGTAGATTTTTTCAACGAGCTTCATATCGGCATTTGTGATGTAAACAATAAATGACAGGACAAAAAGTGCTCCGATAACGATTGCGATAATCCAGTACCAAGCCATACTTTTACTCCTTATCCATGCCCTTTTGACGGGCAAATTCCGCTGCACCGAGCGCACCCATCAGCTGGGGGTCGGTTTTCAGCTCGACTACCTTAATTTTCAGAACCTCCTCGATGGCCTTTTTCAGTCCCGCGTTTTTCGCACAGCCTCCGGTCAGGGTAATGCTGTTTTTGGCCCCTGCCTTCTTCGCCATTACGAAACAGCGTTTTGCCACCGCTAGCTCAATTCCGGCGGCAATTTCATCGCGGGGCTTGCCCTCGCCGACCAGTGTGATAACTTCACTCTCGGCAAAAACCGTGCACTGCGAGGTAATGGGAATCGTGTTTTTCGCGGTGAGCGAAAGGTTTGAAAAATCCTCTATGCTCATCTCAAAGGCGTTCGCCATTGCCTCAAAGAAGCGGCCTGTTCCCGCGGCGCATTTGTCGTTCATAGAAAAGGTAGAAACTGTTCCGTCCGTATCGATAGAAATGCCCTTAACGTCCTGACCGCCGATGTCTATGATTGCCTTGACGCTGGGGTTTGTAATATGTACGCCCATCGCGTGGCAGGAGATTTCCGATATGTTTTCGTCGGCAAAGGGAACCTTATTTCGTCCGTAGCCGGTACCAATAAGATAGGCGAGGTCAGCGGGCTTGGAGATTTCGGCGGTTTCTAAAATCGCCTGGTCTATGGCCGCTTGAGCGCTCTTCTCGGAGTTTATTTTGCTTTTGATGGTTACAGCACTGGCAATCTCTCCATTCTCACGGAGAATAACACATTTGGTGTAGGTTGAACCTACGTCACAGCCCCCGAAATATTTCATGTTTGTATTCTCCTTTACCATGTAAGGTCGTCGTCGTAATCCACAAGCGTCGGATCAAGCGGTACCGCTCTGAATACCGTTGACATGTATCTGTTAACGCGGTCACGCATTGCTTTTCTGGAGACCGTTCGCGGATCCATCAGATCATGCTCGATCCAGATAAGGTGAATCCCGCGTTCTCTCGCCTGATCTTCAAAGAGTCCCTGCAAACCCGCAAAATTCTTGCAGGATACATGGTTATACATGAAAACGATGTTGGCACTGAACTTTTCACACATTTTCCAGCATTCGTCGAGCGCGTTGACATATCCTCCGTTAGAGTGGGAACGCATGGTCATTCGCTCGTAGCCTCTTGCCATGTCAAGTAAAACCTTTTGCTTATCGTGTTCATCATAGTGATGGTATGCGAGCATACATTCCATATCCACCAGAGTTTTGATGCCCCAGCAGTTCTGAGCCCAATAGGTGAAGTTTGAGTAATAGTGAGCCGGACAGGACCAGACGATCGCGCGGTACTTTGCCTTGTCGTCGGCTGCCTTGGACTTCTCATAACCCTTTTTCATGAGCTTTGACACCTTGGCGTCATATTTGACAAACTTGGGATCTAGAGAACTTGCAATCTGCATTTCATACTCTCTGTGTAGAGCGAGAGCCGCACCGCAAACCTGAGGATATGGCGTGCAGTTAACATCCCATTTGTCTATCATGTAGTTGCATTCCTGGTTGTAGCGCTTAACGCCCTCAAAGAATGCGTCCCAGTCAAATTTAACATTAAACTGCTTTTCTATAAATTCGACGCTGCCCCAAAGGTTCTTAATTGCGTATTCCTGAACCTCCGGCTCGTTAAAACGCTGAGGCGGAGTAATTTGGTAAGAGGGCATTTTAAAATATCTGTGACTGAACATGGTAGACGCGGCGCTACCGTCGCAGGGCATGGTGCTGGAGATATATGCGGTCCCAACTTTGGGATAGTCGTCCACCACGCAGCAACCCGAATCGGCAGCCGGAAGAGGGCAGACGTCAGCTGCGAGTCCGTAATGTTCAATAGCGTCTATGTAGTACATATTTGCCTGCTGATCAATTTCGCCAGCTTCAAAAATCGGAATCATCTGTATAAGAATGCCCTTGAGAGTCGGAAATCCGTTCATTATCTGAATGGGCATCATCTCGTCGAAGATAACGGTCTTTGCGCGAAGTGCCGCTGCCTTCTTTGACTTTGGATTTAGATTTTCATCACGCTCAAGAAGGTCACGAACTATTTTTGCGGAGTTCTGCAAAACGACAAAGAATTGCAGATGGGCATAACGAAGCTCGTAGCTACGAAGTCCGATGGTGTGGCGGTCAACGAATGCAGGCGTCGTAAGGTAGGAAACAAGCCAACGATAGCGACTTAGACCTTTCATCATCTGCGGAAGAACCGGTGCGAGAGTGCCTCCCAACATACCCAGTATCTTCAGCCAGCGGAAGTAATCGTAAAATGTGTCCCTAAAGCCCTTCCACTCACGGTGAGTGGTGCAACGTCTGTCCGCCTTGTAGAGGTTTCCCAGACCTTTCCCAGTTTCTGGATTGTAGGCCATGCTACTCCACCCCCTTTTCTCTTTTTGCCTTGATTTTCTTTATTTCAATACTCTCGACGAAGGCTTGAACACGCGTACGGAGCTGCCCTGATGTTCTTGACATATACGGTCGGTCAATTGAGAGAGTCGGAATGCCGTACTCGTTTTGCATGACGTGGCTTGCAAGCGCCCGCTCGTAAGACCAGTAAGTGCAGAATTTTATCTGCTCATAGATTATTCCGTCGGCGTTGTACTCATCTTTCAGCTGCGCTGCGAAATCGAGTCGCTTTTGAACCTTGTGCTGAGCCGTGTGGCGAGCGCAAAGGGTACTCTCAAGGTACTGGCGGCACACCTGTGTTAGCGCTGGCTCTTCGTCTTTCAGGATAATTTCCTGTCGGCCGGGAAAGCTGCCGTAACAGAAGCGATCCGCAACGACTAGAGCTCCGCTCTCCTCGATAAGGGATACAAGCTCGGGGTCGTCTATTTCAGAGCCGACAAGAACAACCTTTATGCGGAAGTTTTTCTTCTTGTCCGGCTCGCGGGTTTTAAGCTCCTCAAGAGTTTCGCGGAGTTTTTTGATTATTAGGTAGTGGGGACAGGTATAACTTATTAGTGTAAGTATGTGGAACTCATAGCCAGTAATCGGAGGGTTATCGAGCTTACGGAAGTCTCCAATTTCGGTGATAAGCCGGCAAACCTCATTGTGCTCTGCGACCGCTTCGCGGATTTCGCCGTCCGAGACGTCTACACCGTAATTTTCATGCAGAGGTTTTAATACTTTGCGGCTAACTTGTTCGACGACTTGCTTAACGCAGTCCTCATTATCGGAGGTTGGTACCTCCATATTGCACCAGAAGAAGCATTTTTTTTCCGGGTCACTTGTGCCAAGAAGCTCCATATTCTCCATACTGCGGTTCATGCACTCGCAAGCATCAACCCCCGCCATAGCATCGAGAAATTTGTAGCCGCCTTCGAGCCCTCTTTCGAGAAGCGCTCTGGCATACTCGCAGGTAGCGTTGGACATGTAATAGGTTGCAAGTTCCATGGAGCCGGTTCTCGGCGCTCTGAGCCTTACGGAGAAGCATTTTCCGAGATTAAGAAGCACCTCCGGCATATGATAACAGGTATAGCCCAAGGCAATACCGCCCTCGTCCTTTGCCTGTCTGACCAGCTCATTATTGGCTTCCGTCAGCAGATTCTCGAAGTAGTACAGATGCTGTAAATCCTTCATTCTAACACCCCTGTCTAAATGATTTCTAAAGCTTCAAGCGCCTTGCGAACGCCTAAAACCAATTTTGAGTCGTCCGGAAGCTCCATAACATTCTTCCCCTGAGCATCGAAAAGTGCGAGTTCCTTGTCATCCGGAATATATGCGAGCACGGGTATATTTCCCGTGTTTATGTACTTTTTTAGTGTCTCGTCATTGAAGCGATTTACTATTATACCGAGCTTTTTATACATGACGAGCTCATCAGCCACTTTTTTTATCGTTTGAATAACTTGAGTACCTTTTTTACTGGGGTCGGTCACAAGAAATAAATGCGTTACCTTCTCCATCACCCTGCGGTTTATCTGCTCAATACCGGCCTCACCATCAATCACCACATAATCAAACCCTTCTGAAAACATGCTGATGACCTCTTTCAGATAGGCGTTGATGCTGCAGTAGCAGCCTGCCGCCTCGGGTCTTCCTACGGCGATAAAGGCAAATCCATCTTTTTCGGTCATTGCGTCTATAACGCGGAAGCGCACCTCGCCTAAAAGCTCGATTGCTCTTTTCTTCTGCCTGTTGCCCTCGCCCGACGCAGTTATTGCCTTACGAATATCGTCTATCGTGAGCTTTGTTTCAACGTCGAGTGCTGTCGCAAGCCCACCCGCCGGATCTGCATCGATTGCGAGAATCCGTGATTCCGGATAGCTTTTTACAAGCTCGCGCACAATAGCGGCAGAAATTGACGTTTTTCCGACTCCGCCCTTCCCAGCAACGGTAATAACTGTGTTTTCCATCTAAGCTCCTAGGTATGCATGATATTGTTTTTACTTTCGAATATTGTTGTTGCCGGGTATCACCGGCGAGAGAATTTCCGACGATACCCAGCAACGGAACTTCGCGGTAGTAGTAGCTATTGGAAATCGTTCTTTAAGTATCAGCTGGCACTAATATTCTCAAAGCTTCGATTAACAAATGAGTTTTCGTTAGCTCAGCACATCTCGAAGATGCCTGCTGCGCCCATACCGCCGCCTATGCACATGGAGACAACACCGTGTTTCTTGCCGCGGCGTGTAAGCTCGGAGAGGAGCTTGCAGGTCAGAAATGCGCCTGTGCAGCCGAGGGGATGACCCAGAGCGATGCCGCCGCCCAGCGGGTTAATATCGTCCATACGGTTTTCAAGTCCGAGCTCCTTGACGCACGCGAGAGCCTGAGACGCAAATGCCTCGTTGAGCTCGAATACGTCGATATCATCCATGGTCAAACCGGCAATCTTGAGTGCCTTAGGAATTGCATAAATGGGGCCGAGACCCATGTAATCGGGTTCGCAGCCTGCAACAGCAAAGCTCAAGAATCTGGCAATGGGCTTGAGTCCAAGCTCATCGGCCTTCTCGCGGCTCATGACAACAACTGCTGCAGCGGCATCGTTCATCTGAGATGCGTTTCCTGCGGTGACAGTTCCGACCTTGGGGATGAAGGCGGGTTTAAGCTTCTGCATATCAGCCGTGGTCAGACCGTAGCGGATACCTTCGTCTTTGTTAAACATTTCGGTGTATTTCTCGACCTTACCGTCCTTCAAGGTTCTGACCTTGACTGCGTCAACGGGAATGATTTCGTCTTCAAACTTGCCCGCCGTCTGAGCAGCCTCCGCGCGGTTATGGCTCATGAGGCCAAAAACATCCTGTTCTTCGCGGGTAATGTTGCATCTCTTCGCAATGTTTTCAGCGGTGATGCCCATCTGCGTGTATGCTTTAGGATCTGCCTGTGCCAAACCGACTTCGGTTGTGGCAAGGTTTCCGCCCATGGCAATCATGGACATGGACTCGACTCCGCCGGCGAGGATAACGTCCGCCTGACCTGCCATGATGGAGTTTGCACCCATGGCGATGGCCTGAAGGCCGGAGGAGCAGAAACGGTTAACGGTCTGCGCGGGAACTTCGTTAGGAATTCCGGCATTAAGCATGACATAACGTGCAACGTTGTTTCCCTGCTCCGCTTCCTGGAATGCGCAGCCGAGGATAACATCATCAATGTCCTTGGGGTCAAGGCTAGGAACCTTTGCAAGAACGCCCTTAAGTACTTGTCCGCCGTAAGCTTCAGGCCTTGTATCCTTTAGCGAGCCGCGTTTTGCTCTACCTATAGCACTACGTCCGTATGCTACAATTACAGCTTCTCTGATTTCACTCATTGTATTCTCCCTCCTTAGTTGCGCAGTGGTTTGCCGTTAGTCAGCATAGCCATAATACGATCCTGAGTCTTTTCGGTACCTGCGAGTGCCAGGAAGCCTTCGCATTCAATATCGTGGAGCTGGTCAATCGTCACTTCGGTGCCATAAGGCAGATCACCGCCTGTGATGGCGCGGGCGATAAACTTGCTGATGTACTCATCATGCTCGGACATCTGGCCGCTGCCGCGAGCCATTTCAATTCCGGCAAGAAGCATACCGTAGCCAAATTCGCCGACAACCTTGACAGTCTGCTTCACGGGGGGCATATAGCCTCGCTCAGCCAGAGTCAGAACCTCACGCTTTGCGATGCTGGCGAGCTTCTCTCTGGTCATCTCGACTATCGTACCCTTGGAAAGATAACCGTTTTCAATTGCTTCGTATGCTGACATGTTCATTTTTGCAGTAGCTATGTACTGGAATGCAGTTGCAATAGCATTGTAGCGATCGGTTTTAGCTTCACCGAAGCAACGTTCCATCAGACGGCGCGTAAGCTCGGTGGTTCCGCCGCCGGCGGGGATGAGCCCAACACCGACTTCAACGAGTCCGGAATATGTTTCCGAGAAAGCAACAGCATTCGGGCAGTGCATCATAACTTCGCAGCCGCCGCCTAGAGTCTGTCCGAAGGGAGCGGCAACAATGGGCTTCTTAGAATATCTCATTGCGCTCGTTGCGCCCTGCAGCTTGCGGATAAGCTGCTCGAGTTGATCGAACTCCTTGTCACAGCCCATCTGCCAGATAGTGAGAAGGTCAGCACCGGCGGAGAACATCTTGCCTTCGTTACCGATGACCATGCCCTTCCAGTCTTCCCTGTCCATTCTGTCAATGGCCTCATAAACGATGTCACCGACATTAACGCCGATTGCGTTGCCTGTGCAATGAATTTCGAGACCGAGAACGCCGTCGCCGAGGTCACGGAGCGAGCAGTCGTCGTTTTCGCTGACAACGTTCATTTCGCTGATTCTGATATAGGGGCACTTAGCGTCAGCTGCCGTATAGAAGGTTTCCTGACCCTTTGCGAGCATATCGAGCACCCACGGAGCAACGACTTCGCCTTCAGCTTGCATGCGCTCAACAGCGCGGCGTACGCCAACCTTGTCCCACATCTGGAAGGGACCATCTTCCCAGTTATAGCCGGTGCGGATAGCCTTATCAATTTCTCGGAAGTCATCGGCAATTTCGGGAACGAGCTTAGCGCTGTATAGGCAGATGCCCTTTACGCAATCCCAGAAGAACTTATTTTCCTTCTCTTCGCCGTATGCCATTACTTCATACTTGTTAGAAGACTTTAAAGCCGCCTTAACAGAGTCAAGGGAAACCTTGTCCTCAATGAGGTCATAGTCGTGGGTCTTGTAGTTAAACTGATACTTGACGCGCTTGCCGTCAAGTACGTCCTTTTTGTAAAAGCCCTGCTTTGACTTGTTGCCGAGGAAGCCCTTCTCCATCAGCTCAATGACGTATGAGGGCATGGTATACTCCGCAATTTCCTTCTCGTCCTTGGAGGAATCTATGACGTTCTTGGAAACGTTTGCGATGATATCCATACCGACCATGTCGCCGGTGCCGAAGGTAGCGGATTTCGGGTGTCCCATGACGGGTCCTGTTATGTAGTCAACGGTTGCAAGGTCATAGTCATACTTCTCGGTGAGCTGCATGACCTGAGCCGCGCCGAAGCAGCCGATTCGGTTGCCGACAAAGTTGGGCGTGTCCTTTGCATAGACACAGGTCTTGCCCAGAATGTCGCCACCCACATGTGCCATGGTCTCAAGGGTTTCCTTGGAGGTCCACTTTGTGGGGATCATCTCGAACAGTCCCATCCAGCGGGGAGGATTGAAGAAATGTGTTCCCATGAAACGAGCCTTGAAGCTATCATCCATATCCTCAACGATCTTTGTGATCGAGACACCGGAGGTGTTGGAGCTGATGATAGCGTCGGCCTTGGCGTGAGCTTCAATTTGCTTGAGAATGCTCTTTTTGATGTCAAGACGCTCAACGACAACTTCAACAATCCAGTCTGCATCTTCCATGAGATCAAGGTTGTCGGTGGTGTTGCCAACGCGGATGTTCTTAATTGCGCCCTTGCTGTAAAGAGGCATCTGCTTGTCTTTTTGAAGCTTTGCGACTGCGCCGTTAACAAGGCGATTGCGGAATTCGAGGCTTTCCTCGGTTAAGCCGGCGGCCTTTTCCTTTTCGTCAAGACCGTTAAAGGGAACGATGTCCAGAAGTGTTACTTGCATTCCTACGCTTGCCAGTAATGCAGCAATGTTTGCGCCCATAACGCCAGAGCCGATGATACATGCTTTTGTAACGATTTTACCCATGAGTTTGCTTCTCTCCTTCTATTGGTTTTTTTCTAAATTCAGCGCAAAAACCGCGCCAGAATTTCAAAAATTCACGACGGAAGCCTTGTATAATCCACATTACTTCCGGTGAGCGGCAAAAAACGGACAAAGTCCGTGTGCTTAAGCGGTCGCAATAAAGGCCATGTAATAGAGATACCGGTTATAGAACTTTTAACTGTGCCACCCGAATCACATCTTTTATGCTACCGAGTATGCCGCTCTTTGTAAAACAACTATTTTTAATGCATCTACAACAAAGTGGTGTGCTTGTTGCACAATTTTTTTATGGACTTCCACAATAAAATATTGTATATTAAACACGGTAGTATAAATGGGTGGTGATGAGCTTGCAGCTAAAAGTCATTGAATCTTTCGTTTACCTTTTTCAGGAGCGAAACATCTCGAAAGCAAGTGAAAAACTCTATATTTCTCAGCAGGGGCTGAGCCGCCAGATCCAGGCGCTTGAGAGCGAACTGGGTGTGGTACTGTTTAATCGTTCAAATTCGGGTGTCGAACCGACAGCCGTCTGCAAATTGTTGTATTCTCATTACAAGAAAATGTATGACGAGTATTTGTGTACTATGTCCACACTTAACGATTATAAGAAAAAGATCAGCAATTCTTATTCTGTTGCCTTTGCTTACGGTGTAACGAACAGCCTAAGCTCTGATTTTATGTTTGACTATCAAAAGCAGCATCCCAAGGTCAATCTTGAAATCGAAGAATGGTCGCAGGCCACCTGTATCCAAAAGCTTATTAAAGGAGAGCTTGACGCGGCGTTTCTTGTTACTCCTCTTGATAATAAGCTGATAAAATGCACCTCTCTGATCGAAGGTGAAATGAATATTGCCGTTCATAAAAGCCACCCGCTTGCTGTGGGTAATGCACCGATAGATTTCAAGTGTCTTGACGGAGAAAACCTAATTACCGGCGTTCCGGAAAATGCGGTAAGAGGAATAATGGATTATTTTTGCCTAAAAACCGGTATACACCTTCGGGTGCTCATATCTTCAAGCAACAATTTGAACTTTATTAACTCCATGACTGAAAGCATCGGAATTGCTCCCGTTACACAGACAATGGCCGCAAAAATTACGAATCCGGAAATCGTTCTGCGCAAGGTAATTATCCCTGAACGGGCTTTTCTTTACTACTGCACACCCCACAACGATGAGAAGTGCAAAGATCTTGCGGATATTCAGCGATATGTGGTGAATTATTTTCAGAACACACCGGTGGAAAACTTGCTCAAGCCTAATAGCGCTCCTATACCCTTGAATCGCGGTCCGGTCTGTATATAAAAACAGTTAACAGTGTGGAAAGCGTTCTCACCGGCCACGAACTGTGGGTTGACAGAGTTTTATTTATTAGTAATTTGAAATGAAAGTACCCGTATAACAGCTCTGGACGATGACCTCGCTCAGGCTCTGTATACGGGTTATTTTTTGTTTCTATTTCATTTCATAAATCTCAGCGACAGTTACGGGATACTTCTTTTATTGACTATTCGTTAGTATATGGTAATATAGGCTATAACGGTAAGATCTTTATTATCTATAAATATAGGAGGAGGATTTCAATTGGATTGTAAAAACTGCGGAACTGCTAATCCAACAAACGCAACGTTTTGCACTCATTGCGGTGCATCGATACCACATTGCTACTGTCCGAGATGCGGCCAGTATTTTGATAATAACACGCGCTATTGTCCTCGCTGCGGCGAGCCGACAGTAACAAGTTCTCCAAATAATGCCACATATTATAATCCGCCGAAAGATTGGCTGGTTGCGCTACTGCTTTGCATCTTTCTGGGTGGATTGGGCGTACATAGATTTTACTGCGGTAAAATCGGCACCGGCATCTTATGGTTATTGACCGGCGGCTGCTTTGGTATCGGGTGGCTGATTGATGTAATTTTGATTGCCTGCGGCAGCTTCACTGACAATTTCGGAAGACCCTTAATAAATCGTTCATAAGGATAATGAAAGGAGAAATTTATATGTGCTGTGAAAAATGCAATTCGCAAACTGTTGAAGATTCGGACTTTTGTCCTGAAGACGGTGTAACTCAGAACTCGGACTCCTCGAATTATGTAGAAAAAGCAAGAATGCCCTTATGCAAAAAATGGTGGGTTTGGACAATCGCGGGTGTCACTCTGATTGCCGGAATCGCCGCTGTGCTTAGCTACAGAAAAGATCGGCAAATATTTTCGAAGTTACTTGATCTCATCGAAAAATAAAAATACCGACTGCAGTAACGGCTACAATATTAAAATCGTCTCCTTTAACTGAATCGCTACATCTAACCGATTAAACTGACATTTTAACAACAAAACCCCCGTATTCTCGACGAATACAGGGGTTTTGTTGTTCTCGTTTTCTAAAACCGATTTCGTTATTTGTCTTCAGCCTGAATCAAAACTGATTCTTTTACCCGAAGTGAAACAATGAAGGCAACTGCCATAAGTGCCATGAGCACGGTTAGGGGTATTGTCATCATACCGTCTGATGCGCGCAGAAGATACAGCATCAGGATAAAGACGATACCGGAGACTTGACCCGAACCCATAAGCAGACCGTAAGCCGTGCCCTCCGGAGTTGGATAGGCAAGCTCTGTGCCGTACTGGAAAATCATCGGGCCCGCACCCATCAGGAAAAAGCCGGTAATACTAGCAAAAACCAACAGTGCGGTGTAATTGTTGACATAGGATAGCCCCACCATGCCAAGCAGTGACATTGCAACGGCGATAGTCAGAAAAATGCGACGCTTTTTCAGCTTGTCGGAGAGTAGCGGGATAACGACTCCGCCTACAAGTCCAGCGACAATAATTATGCCCCCGATGAGTCCAGACTGATCTATGGAAATTCCTTTGGGACTGAGCATATCAGATATGCAGGTTAAAAGAGCATTGAAAACACCCAACGCGATAAATACGACAAAAAGAAGTAAGACAAAGTTTTGGTTTTTCCTCAGCTCCGGTACCTTTCGAAGCGAGAAATTATCGTCGACATTTCCTCGCGGTCCTGCCGGAATCTCCGGCTTTTCTTTTAACAGAACAACAACCAGCAGTGCCGCGGCAACGGCGATGTATCCGTATATTTTAAGCATTCCCGGCATCGAAAAATCACGGTAGAGCGAAGGTGTTGCAACCATTGCGACAATGATGCCGAGATATCCGGCAATTGAGGCAATGCCCGAAGCCGTGGCGCGTTCATCCACGGGAAACCAGACTGCGGCAAGCTTTGTAATGGGGTTTACGAGAAATGGCTGAGCTACAGCCAGACCCATTTGTGCAAGCACTACAAGAGTGAAACTGGAACCGCAAAAACCGCGCAGCAGACCAAAAACAGCGGTGATGACAGCTCCCAGAACGAAGCTTGCGCGCATGCCCTTTTTATCCGCCAGCAAGGACGCCGGAATCATCATAACAATGTATACTATCATGTAGCTCATAGAAAGAAAGGCGATGCTCAGTGAGGAGGTGTGATAAAACTCGACTGCTTCGGGTGAAATTGCCGAAAAGGTCAGCCAGAATATTTGCGTAACTGCCAATACAGGAACGGCAGATAATAGAACTACCCACCTGTATGGATTGGAACGATACTGCATAATTAACCATCTCCATTGTCATCAAAATATTAAATTGTCTCTTTGGCTGCGTTAATAATATCATGCCTAGGGGATGTTTCAACTCCTTGGGTTCAAACCAGCTTCAAGGCGAGTTCATAAGCTGTGCGTGTTGCCTGTGCGATGCGTCCGGCTTTTTTTGCGTCTCCAATTAGGTACACATTCGCACGTGTACCTTCCAGCTCTTTGAATAGCCTGTTTTCCGATTTCACGCCTACCGAAAGCACGACGTTATCCGTCTCCAAGGTTTGGGTTTGCTTACTGCCGACGCTTTCGATTGTGATACTATTTTCAAAAATCTTCATAAGCTTATGACCAGTTATGAACCGGACATTGTATTTTTTAAGCCTTGGCATGATATCGTTTAAATGCTGGGAATAGGTCTTGGGCGAAATTTGATCCGCCATTTCGATAACCGTGACAACATTTCCGTCCTTCGCAATTTTTTCAGCAGTTTCAAGTCCCGACATTCCGGAACCAATAACGGCAACTTTTTTGCCCGAGAGCTTAACAGTTCCGTCCAATATTTCTGTAATGGTACAGACATTCGGAATATGAACTCCGGGCATGGAATCGGGCTTTACCGAGTATCCGCCTGTTGCTATAATTATTGCGTAAGGATTGTACTCACTTATTTTTTCGGCGGTCGCCTCTGTACTGAGCAGTATTTTCGCACCACTCAATTTTGCCGCTCTTTCCAAATCTTCGAAGCACCAGTCTATCTTGCTCTTGAGCGGAGGCTTATCCGCAAGCCTAAGCTGCCCGCCTGCATTTGGTTCTTTTTCAAGAACTGTTACTTTGAAATTTCTGCGGGCTAAAAGTTCGGCCGCAGTCAGCCCCGCAGGTCCCGCTCCTACGACAATAACTACTCTGCTGTCTCCGTTTTTTACGAGGTTATTCATCTCTCGCTCGTGTCCCATAGCAGGGTTAATAGCACATTCACCTGCACAGCCGAGATAAGCATTCGCCTGCATGCTTTCAAAGCACCAGAGGCAGCAAATACATCTTTTTATATCCTGTACTCTTCCCTCCTGAAATTTCTTCACCCACTGTGGGTCCACAAGAAGTGGACGACCGAGAGCGACAAAATCCTGAATTCCTTCGGTAAGCTGCTGCTCCGCCTGTTCGGGGCTTCGAATTAGATTTGCGGCGATAACTGGAATTCCGACTTCCTTTTTGACAGCCGCCGCCATGTATTTTCGCCACCCGGGTTCAAAAGAAGAAGGTTCGAGCCAATAGTTCATAGTCTCGTAATTCGCTGAGGAGACGTTTATTGCATCAATCCCCGCTTCTTCAAGACGTTTTGCGATTTTCACACCCTCGTCCAGAGCATAGCCCTTCCCTGTTTCACCAATTTTGTCGTAGCACTCATCCACCGTTAATCTGACCGATATAGGAAAATAGAGTCCGCTGGTGCTCCTGATTCCTTCGATGATTTCAAGCAAAAATCTCATCCTGTTTTCTAAGTCGCCGCCATATTCATCTTTTCGGCGATTGGTATTGGGACTTAAAAACTGCTGAATCAAGTAGCCGTGGGCTGCGTGAAGCTCGACACCATCTGCTCCCGCCTTCTGCACCCTTAGCGCTCCGTCAACAAATTGCTGAATCAGCTTCTTAACTTCCGAGCGGCGTAAAGCTCGGATTTTTGCTTTGGCATAACTGCAAGGCTCCATTTTGGATGGCCCAACCACTGATTTTAAAACGCCTTTTTCTCCAAGCATTTTTGCTTGTGGCGCCATTTTATAAAACAAGTTTCTATATCCAGTCCATGCCTTTTCCATTTTGATTGAAATTGGCAGTGTCCCTATTGTTACCGGCGCATTCTGGCGTCCGGGATGATGCAGCTGCACAAAAACCTTGCAGTCGTGCCTATGGATTCTTCTCACCATTTCGGCAAGCGGCGCAATATGATAGTCGTGGCTTACGGCTAACTGCGCAAAGGCGCCCGCTCCGTGGACATCGTTAACGCGCGTTATTTCTGTGATAATCAGTCCAACTCCGCCTTTTGCCCGTTCCTCATAGTAATCCATCATCTGTTCTGTCGGCGTCCCATCAAACTGACCGTGGTCGAGCAGCATTGCAGACATAACCACGCGGTTTTTTATAGTGACATTTCCTATTTTCCCTGGCGAAAGCAAGTTTGTATATTCCATGATTCGTCTCCGATAAATGCTATTCTCCGGGATGGCGCTTCAGTATTACACCATCCCGGAGGTTTGAATTTTGAATGGGGCTCGCCCTTGGTTAGTCCATATAAGCGGCTTTGGCGTAGTCGCCGATTACGAACATGAATTCGCCGACAATGCCCGCAAATTCCGGTGCGCCCTCAACCTTGAGGTAATCGTTTGCCATATAGTCCACCATGTCGCCCTTGCTCATGAGGATGTCCAGTGCGTGCATGACAGAGTCAAAGCGAAGGGTCAAAAACGGCTTGCAGCGCGGATATTCTCCTCTGCCCGCTTTAGAGTTTCCCTCCTTGAAGCGGATATAGCTGTTAAGCGCTGGATACCCCGTGACTGCAAACGCATAAGCTCTGTCTGGGGACTTTAGTGCAAAGTCGTGTATCTTTTCGTGTCCAGCCTTGTTTAGCTGGCTAATGCCGTTCGGCAAAAGATAGAAAAACAGCTTTACCAGCAGCTCCTGATCCTCTATCGCAACCGGCGCGTCTGTCGAGCCCAGCAGCTTTGACATTGTTAAAAGCCCCTGCATCACGGCCATGAATGACCCCATATTTTTAACAATACCCTTCATCTTCGGCAGGGGCATACCCTTACCGGAGAAGAAAATGATGAACTTCTTGATATCCGGAAACACGAACTCGATGTCGGGTTTCGGGTGGATTTCAGAAACCTTGACGGTGATTTCACCGTTGTTGAAAACAAGATGCGTTGCCATTTTACCGCCGGGAGCCATATCATAAAGCGCCGAGACCTGAAATACGAAATTCTTTTTTTCGAACTTTTTTTTGATATTCGGCTTGCTCTGGATGACGACCTTTAATAGCGGTAGCGCGGCATTGAAAAATATCCGTGCGGCATAAAGGTCATCCTGAGTGATAGATACTTCCTTCATTATCACACCTCATCAGTCCAGTCGATCTCCGCCTCAAAGTCACGGTCGTCAAACTTCAAAGCCTTGGTCGTTTTGCCGTCTGACGAAATCTCGACGACGTGAGCGCGCTTCATCATATCAACCGCCGTTTTTACAATTCCTTCGGTGTCGATACCGTTCATGGTCATCAAATCCTCGTGGAAACCTATCGCACTGAAGCAGTCATTCAGTCCGAGCTTCTTGAACGCGCAGGCGCGGCCGCTCTCCAAAACGACTTCACCGACTGCGGTTCCAAGACCACCGAGTATCGTGTGATCTTCGACGGTAATGATTCGACGGGTCTCCTCCGCTGCCTTCAATATTATATCGCGGTCGATGGGCTTGATTGTGTGCAGGTTTATTACACGCGCATGAATTCCGAAATCGCTTTCGAGTATCCTTGCCGCCTGAATTGCCTGAAATACGCAGCAGCCGTTTGCGATAACGGTCACATCGTTCCCATCGTTCATCAGAACGCCCTTGCCGAACTCGAAGCCGTAATCCTCGTTTTCATAGATGTTCATATCAAAGCCACGGTTGATGCGTATGTAAACTGGACCGTCCATTGCGGCAGCGGCGCGAACGGCATTCGCGGTTTCAAAGCCGTCCGCAGGAACGATAACCTTAAGGTTCGCTAGGGATCGAACCATTGCAACATCCTCGATGGCGTGATGGGTACTTCCCGCCTGACCGTAGGAGGTTCCGCTATGGGAGCCGATTATTTTGACGTTCGCGTTCTGGTAGCAGATATCGGTATGTAGCTGGTCGGTCGCCCTCATACTTGCGAAAACAGAGAAGGTGCTTATAAAGGGGATGAGTCCCGCTTTTGCCATACCTGCGGCGATACCGAAAAGATTTTGTTCCGCGATTCCGACGTTGAAAAAACGATCGGGGAATTTCTCCTTGAAATCACCGATTTTCGTTGAGCCGGCAAGGTCAGCTGTAAGCGCGACTACTCTTTTGTCCTTTTCGCCCAGCTCGCAAAGGGTTTTGCCGTAAATTTCAGCAGTTGCAAGCTTCTTTGAGTCAACAACCGTATAGTTCATTCCACCCATAAGTTACGCCTCCTTTTCGACGCGGGCAAGACGCTTTGCTTCGTATTCAAGCAGATCCTTCTTCGCCAGCTCATACTTTACCTCGTCCATCGCGCCGTAATGCCATTTGTGGTCGCCTGCCATGAAGCTGATACCCTCGCCCTTAAGCGTGTCAAGAATCAAGCAGACAGGCTTATCCTTTGTCTGCATAGCCTTTTCCATAGCATCGGAGAGCTTGCTTAAATGGTGTCCGTCCGCCTCGATGACCTCGAAGCCGAAGGCGCGCCATTTATCAGAGAAGGGCTCAAGCTTCATAACGTCCTCGGTGTTGCCGTCTATCATAAACTTGTTGCGGTCAACAACCGTTATAAGATTCGTTGCGTTGAAGTTTGCGGTTGCCATCGCGGCTTCCCAGACGCTGCCTTCGTCGCATTCACCGTCGCCGAGAAGCACCCAAGTTTTGTAGCTTTTGCCCTGAACACGCGCCGCAAGCGCGGTTCCCAGTGCGAGCGCACTGCCGTGTCCGAGTGAGCCTGTCGACGCTTCAAGTCCCTTCACCTTCCGGCTGTCCAGATGTACGCCAAGCCTGCTGCCCGTGAGATTGAAGGTTTTGAGTTCTTCTCTGTCAAGCAGACCCAATTCCGAGAACAGAGCCGCAATTGCAACGCCTATATGTCCCTTGCTGATGATACAACGATCGCGGTTTTCGTCCGCGTAGTTCTTCGGTTCGAAGTTGAGATATTTAAAATATAAAAGCGTTAAGAAATCTGTTGAGCTGAGAGAACCGCCCATATGCGCTCCTCCCGCCCAGTAGCAGGTGTCAAGTGTGAGCTGACGGACGGCGGATGCCTTCTTTTCCAGCTCAATCCATTCGGATTTTGTCAGTGCCATAATGAAGTTTCCTCCTACTTTTTATAAATTTCGGGGTGGTTTTTGGTCATAACCTTGAAAGCCTCGTCCGCGACTTCGGCTGTGTAGTTTATATCCTCGTCTGAGAGCGCAAGATTCGTGAAGTGGTTGTGGTGGTTTGTCATAAACACGCCACGCTTTACTACCTCTGCTATCCATTCCTGATGGAGCAGCAGGCTGTCATCATCCTTAATTATCATGTAGAACATGCAGGGCTCGCCGCTTATGCTCAGGTTGACTCCGTTCTCCTTTGCCGCCTTAGCAACTCCGTCGCACACTCGACGTCCCAGCTCAAGATGCTTCGCACCGCCGCCGAGAGCCTTCATCTTGTTAATGCTGGCAATTCCAGCCGCGAAGGGAACCGCGCTCATCCAATAGCTGCCGGTATAGGTTATCGACGAAACGACCGGCTTGAGGAAATCCTTTCCGCATAGGGCGGAAACGTTGTAGCCATTGGCGATGCCCTTGCACAGGCAGAGCATATCCGCTTCAAAGCCGTAATAATGGTCGCTTCCTGCAACATCAAGACGGAAGCCGCAGCGAACATCGTCGATAATGAGGACTATCCCGTTGTCGGTGCAGAGCTTGCGCACAGCCTGCCAATAGCCATCGGCGGGCAAAACGTTGTCTACAAAGTTGCCATGCATATAGGGAGTTGAAATGAAGCAGGCGATATCGTCCTTGTTCTCCTCGATGATCTTTTTAAGTCCTGCGATATCGTTGAAATCGACCATCAGGTTGTTTTCGACCTCGCCCTTCAAAACCCAAGGTGCATCCGCGCGCTGTGTCCACTGTGCTACGCCGTGATAATAGCCCTTAACAAAGATGATCTTCTTTTTTCCTGTTGCGGCACGAGCCGTCAGCATGGCGAGTGTTGTAACGTCGCCGCCATTTTTAGCGAAAAACGCCCAGTCAGCCATCGAGACCGTATCCGTTAGAAGCTCGGCAAACTCAACCATCTTATACGATGGTGAGGTCGTACAGTTGGCAACGTCCATCTGTGCTTTTGCAGCCGCATCAACATCATCATCACAATAGCCGAGAATGTTCGGGCCGTAGGCGCACATGTAGTCGATGAATCTGTTGCCGTCCAAGTCCCAGAAATAGGCGCCCTTTGCATGGTCGCAGAATTTCGGATATGCGCTGATAGGAATAAAGCAGCCTTCAGCAGGGCCCAAATGACCATAGACACCTGCGGGAATTACCTTCGAAGCTCTCTGCAGCATTTCGTCGTTCTTTGGATAAGTATATGTATTCATTTTCTTTCCTCCTATGCGAGATAGACCGCAACGCGGGACAATATCCTGTTCAGGTTATCAATCATGGGAATGTAGCCCTTCATGACAATTTTTCCGACTGCGAGGGCACTCATGGACTCGACCGTACCGTCAAAGAGTCCGCGTGCCGTATCAAAGTCGCCAAAAATCATATAAGCACGGGGATTTTTCGCCTTTTGGCAAATCGTTGTCATGTGTCCGCCCTTAACTACGATTTCGGCACAGGGGCCGCCTGCAATTTCCATCGCGATGGAACCGTCGGGGATTTTTGAGGCGCTGAGCTTGCCGAGCTCGTCATTGTTTCCGATTGCGGAAAGTGCGCTTGCAATAAGATAAAACATCATGGTTGTACTTTTTTCAAAGAATTTTCTGTCCTTGAGCGAAGTTTCGTCGGCGCGAAGGTACCTGTTCATAATATCCGTCAGTTCTTTGAAATCGTTCATCAGGAATTTGAGCTTTGTAAAGCCGCCGTACGGCAGAGGGTTTTTGACGCCGTCGATCATCTGGTTGAATGCTTCGGGGGAGGCGAGCTTTAGCTTAATCTGTCCTCCGAGTCCCTCAGTCATTGTGCATTTACCGTTTTCAAACGACAACGTCGCCTGAGGTCCATTTCCAACGTTGAAGCTGATGGATACAGGCTTTGCGGGGCTAGCCAGCTCTTTGGCTCGCTCGTCGAACTCACAGAGTTTCTCCAGGTCTTTGAGTACCGCAAACATATTGATGTATGCCAGTGCATTTTGGTCTTTCACGCTATTTCCTCCTTGTTTTCTCTCACTTATTTTAATCCTGCAGCTTTTGTATGAGTTGCAGAACGGATTCCGAAAAAGTTTTGTCCAACGTATTTTGAGCGAACTCGGTTCTAGCCTTTAAGGGCTCACAGCCAAGCTCCTCGGGCGCGAAGGTCATGAAGCCAAGCCTAAGTGCGTCGTGTACCATGTTAATTTCCGCGCTGTCTGTTCTCGGCGCGGGTTCCTTCAAATAACTGCCCGCTCTGACGAGAACCGATAGCGTATTGGATAGTCCGGTTCCCCCGATTCGGAGAATTTCGCTGTAGATCGAAAGAGTCTTATCAGGCTCTTCCTGCCCCGAAAGCGCTTTTCCAAGTCTTTCGGCTATTCCGGAATACGAAAGCGCCTTCAGAATCTCTGTTATACCCTTACCAAAGGCGTCAAGCCGCGGCAGCAGCTTTTCGGTCTTTGCAATATATTCGGCGCCCAGCGACGCATTCATTGCATAGCGCTTCATGCCGATGAAGCTGTCCAGTGTTTCGTCGGACACGTTGATAATATTCATAATGTCCTCGGTGCTGAGGGCTTTTGTGAGTATGCTTTCACGAACGAGACACTCTATGTCTTTTTTTGTTGTATCCCGAAGATGGGTTTCATACATTGAAAAAGTCTTAATTGTCTGCTCAAGCGGAATGCCGGCCAGCATTCGCTTTTTCGCGAGTTTCATAAGACGGCAGTCTCCGTGGGTGCACATGCGGTTGTGACCGCTCATGACAGGGACAATAAGTCCCGAGTTAATTATGGCGTCAGCCTCACGCGGTTTGAGCTTCGCTTCCTTCACCGCTTCCGTGAGCGGTAGGCGCTCATAGTAATCGGACTGATCCGCCTTATTTATCGTATCGAGAAGCTCGAGCTCGGAGTCGCCCGCGGCTTTGTTTCTGAGCATATGCTTTATAACGGCAAGGGGATAGAATTTCACACTCTGAAGCGTTCTTATGAGCTTAACACGCTCCACACTTTCAGGTGCGTAATATGCCATATTCTTGCCTGTTTTGCAGGCGGTTTCAACAAGCCCTTCCTTGACGTAATACTTGACTGTCGAAACGCTCTCATTGGCTGCCGCAGCAAGCTCACTGATCTTGAGCAGGCCTTCCGTACTAGGGTTATTTTTGCGTTGATTCATATCTCATACTCCAAACTATGGTTATAAAATTGAGAATATACCGTTATTCTGGCAGAAAGTAGATAGTTATACTCCCCACTTTTTTACTATAACACCCGGGACGTTTTGTTACAATACGCGATTTGGATAAATATAGATACCGCTGATTGTGAGGACTGATAATTTAAGGCGTTTTACTCCCGTTTGGGCATAAAAAAGTCCCACGACCAAGGGTCGCGAGGCTTTTTTATTTAGAAGTTTTGAGCTATTCTCAGAGGGAGACCTCTATAGTATGGCTGTCCATGTATTTCAGGTCTATGCTATCCGCAACATTTTTACTCAGCAGCATTTTCGCGGCTATATTACGCAGCAGGAATAGGGTAAGAGGAATTCTCTTATACCGCTTGAATAGGGCGCGATATCATATTGCTGATAATAAACCACAAGTCTTTTCGGCGTACAGTAAAAGCTGTCTTCATTGAAAGTATCGCAAATCAGTTCTTTGTAGTTCTCAAAGTAAATCTCGGGTTCACAGCGTATTTGTTCTTCGACCGCCGCCAGAATATAGGACCTGTAGTCAGGCGGACAGCACACCAATTGCCACAGCGCTAATAGACAGCAATCTTGCAGATTCCATGTCTGTGAATCTCTTACCGTATTGCCGTGCGCTCCGCCAGTGAATTCGTATTCATCTGTATAAAGGCTTATTATACATGAGCATAAATATGTGACCTTGAATGTTGATAAAGCCTCGAACACCCGCACCGGAAAGTTGTTTTCAATATCTCCCTTGTACTGTTCGATAGCCATACCAAACAGTTCCGTTTCGCAATACCGCCTGTATTCCAGTGCCCTGTTCTTGTAGTACTCGTTCACCTTCATCAAACAGGCTTTGTAACAGGAAGAGCAAAACCTGGGATACTCAATTGCGTATGTCACAAGAGTCACTCCGTCATACATCAAACTATCCTTAAGCACACATTTTTTGCATGTAACGTGTTTTTGTGCCATTTGTATCACCTCAAACTAAGCTATGCTTCCAGATTGAGAACAGTGATAAATGAAAAGAAGAAGGGCTGTGAAAACTTTTGTTTTCACAGCCCTCTGGAGTTTTTTAATTTTCAACCGGCCAGTTGCACCACTCGTCGCGGAGCGTCGCCGGCATTGCAAGATAGACCTGCTCTGCGATTTCCTCCGTCGTGCAGCTTATCTTCTTATTTATCCAGTCGACGTCCAGTGCAATCCCGCCGTAGCAAAACAGCGATAGCTGCAAACGCTCTTCCCTCGTCAGCGGTTTCTTCCTGCTTTTTGTCGTTATCTGCTCAATCATCGCATATGAGTAATCGTACAGGAACGCCGAATAGGAGTTCGCCCCGACGTAGGAAAAGGCGTTTTTCTCTCTGTTTCTGTCCAAATCCGTAGCGCGGAAGATTCGCAGATAAAGCTCCCGCCAGCTCTTGCAGTTCTGGGATTTGACCCATTCGTCAAGCTTCTTTTTATAGTTGTAGTTCATAACGTCATATTTATCCAGATAATGCCTGTAGAATGTCGATTTCGAAACGCCGCTCGCGTCAATTATCATCTTTATCGAAATGTCCTCAAACTGGTACTCCCTCAGGAGACGATTAAATGAGCTCAATATGTGATCCTTCGTCAGTTCTTTCAAAATCGCTCCTCCTTGTGGAACTCTTTTGCACTATCGTACTACAACGAGACGAATCTGTAAAATAATTTCTTTATTATTTAATTGTATAAAATATATTATAAATATTGATTGAACGACCTTTGTTTATTGATTATTTACAGCGTTTGGCATGTAATTCACAGGAAAGCATTTCGTTTTCCTATTGCACAGCAGGTTCAGCCGTATGGACTTTCAACCGACTAATATTCAAAAAACAAAGCAAAACAAGGAGGAGACGCATGGATTACAAGAAATTATTTGACGCAAATATCTCGAAAGAGTCAGTCGTCGCATGGAGAAGTGCAGGCAAAAAGGCTCTGGGTGTCGTATGCTGCCATGTTCCACAGGAGATTCTTCACGCGGCAGACGTGCTTCCCGTGAGGCTTCGAGCAACGGGCTGCGAGGACTACAATGAGGCGGAAGTATGGATGTCCAGCTTCAGCTGCAGCTTCGCTAAATCAATCCTTCAGTATTTCATCGACGGCGTGTATGACCTTGACGGTCTTGTCACAACCGACGGCTGTATGCAAGCCGCCAGAGTCTATGACAACTGGAAGGCATACTCGAAAAAAATCGGCAAAGAGCAGACCCTAATCGAAATCGGCGCCCCCCGAATGAACAGCGCAACGACAAAGGCATATTACAAGGAAGAGCTCAAAATCCTCGCCGGTGAGCTGGAAAAACTCACAGGCAACAAGCTTACGGATGAGAAGCTTCTGAAGTCCATCGAGATCTATAACGAAGCACGCGGACTTGTAAAGCAGGTTCTTGAGCTTCAAAAGGCTGAGCACCCTGTGATTACCGGCGCGGAAGCACTGACAATCATGCTCGCTGAGACCAACATGCCTGTTGAGGAATACATAGATCTTTTGAAGGCCTTCCTTGCTGATGTTCCGAGTAGAAAGCCCATAACCGATTACCGCGCACGCCTGATGATTATCGGAAGCGCACTGGACAACCCCGCGTATATCAAGGCTATTGAAGACAAGGGCGGCCTTGTCGTTGCCGATACGCTCTGCTTCGGCAGTATGACCTTCGGTGATGAGTTCAAGGTTGACAAGTCCGACATTTTCGGTTCCATCGCGAGCTATTATCTTGACCGCATCGTATGCCCTCGCATGATTGATAACCGTGACGCTCTGCACAAGCTTATTGTGAACAGAGCTTTAGATTACAAGGTTGACGGCCTCCTTTATGTAAAGATGCAAAACTGCGAATGCTGGGGCGGCGAGAACACTTACCTCGAGCCTGCTCTCAAGGATGCTGGAGTTCCTATCCTTTACCTTGAGCGTGAAGAGAAGCTGGCAAACATCGGTCAGCTCGAAATTCGCGCGGAAGCATTCATCGAGATGGTTGAGAAGGAGGTCTGAAAAATGGCAAAGGTTGATACTGAAATATTAAAGGTCATGAGCGGTGAATTAAGTACCACCGATTACATTGCGGGTCAGTGCGAAGGCAAGCTTGCACATACACTTGAAAAAGACCCCGACAGCGCATGGATATATGACCTGCAGGTTGCACAGTGGGGTCAAATTCGTGATGCTCACAAGAACGGCAAGAAGCTTATCGCTTTCGGTGGGCCGATGCCTGTCGACATCATCTACGCTTTCGACTGCCAGCCCTATTATCTGGATCAGCTCCCGCTGAGCACCGCGCCCAAAGGCGATATGAACTCCAAGTTTGTCGACCTCTGCGAGTCAAAGACAAACCAGAGCATGTGCTCAATCGATAAGGTCGAAATGGGTGCCCTGCTTGCCGACCAGTATGGCGTAGTGCCGGACGCTTTTGTCTATTCAACAGTGCCCTGTGACTCTTCGAGAATTGCATACCCGATCATGTCGAAGATGTGGGGTTGCCCCACCTTCAACATCGACCTGCCTTTCCGCAGAGACGAGCGCGGCGTTGCGTACCTCGTCCAGCAGACGAAGGAATTCATCACCTTCATGGAAGAGCTCACCGGCAAGAAGCTAGACATGGACAAACTCAAGGCCAGCATGGAGATTGCCAACAGAACCAACGAGCTGATTGGAAAAATCGCTGATTTGAGAAAGCATACCCCCTGCCCACTTCCCGGAATGCTTCTCGTCACAAACGCCTGCATGAGCGGCATGGCCGCAGACCCCGCAATGATTCCTTTCCTCGAGAAAGAGCTCGAGATGGGCGAAATGATGATTGCCATGGAGATGGGCGCCTGCATGAACGGCGAAAAATACCGCATGCTCTTCCTCCAGAATATGCTCTGGACTCAGCTCAAGGCCTACACATACCTAGAGCGTGAATACGGCGCAATCTGCATCATGGACGTTCTCGGTCACTATCATCCCGACATTTATGAACACATCGATAACTTCGAGGACTGCCTGAAGGTCATGGCGGTCAAAATGATGAACCTCCCGATGATTCACGGCGCTGCCGGTCCTGTCGATTATTACTGCGACAGAATCAAGTACCTGATGGACGAATTCAACATCAACGCTTCTGTATTCCTCGGACACGTCGGCTGCAAGCACACCTGGGCTTCCACAAAGATTCTGTCCGATTACATCCAGCAGAACTACGGTATGCCGACTCTGTTAATTGACGTTGACTGCATCGACGGACGCTATAAAACGGCCGAAGAAGTTCAGGACGCCATCGGCGAATACCTCACAACTGTTGTTAAACTCTAGTCTCAACTCATATTCCTTCTTCTCGGTTCAAGGCGCGGAACTCTGCCCCGCGCTTTGAACAAGAAAGCACTGAAAACTTTTGTTTTCAGTGCTTTCTTGTTTTGTTAAGCTTTCTTGTTTTGTTAAGCTTTTTTGTTTCAACTGCGCCTGTTGCTGACGAGCATCAGGAATCGCAGAAGCTGTGCGATCGAGACCGCAAGAGCGGCAACATAGGTCATTGCAGCGGCGTTCAGCACCTTGCGAGAGCCCGCAAGCTCATCTTCCGTCAGCATGCCCTGCCCCTCGATTGCGACTAGCGCACGGTGGCTTGCGTTAAATTCCACAGGCAGTGTGACAATCTGAAAAAACACACAAACCGCGAAAAAGATGATGCCTGCATAGGCAACAGTTATGAGTGATGACGCATAATAGCTCATAATAAGACCGATGATTATTAGCGGCATAGCAAGCTTAGAGCCGATATTCGTCGCGGGGATAATGAAAGCCCTAAGCTTGATGGGCGCGTACCCCTGCGCGTACTGCAAAGCGTGTCCCGCCTCGTGGCAGGCAACGCCGATTGCCGCTGTGGAAGTGCTGTCATAAACGGGCCGCGAGAGCCTGATGACATTGTCCCTCGGGTCGTAATTGTCAGTGAGATTGCCCTCGATGCGCTCAACGCGGACGTTCGTAAGTCCGTTTGCGTAAAGCACCCTCTGCGCCGCCTGTGCGCCCGTTATATGTGAGGCCGAAAACTGCCGGTCATATTTTTTAAAGGTCGATTTCACCCTTGCGCTTGCCCAAATCGCCAAAATCACCGCGGGCAGGACAAGGTACAGGTATGTCATGTCGAAAAACATAGCTTCCTCCTTTTAGGATATCATGCTGTAAATAGTATGCTCTGTTGAATATATAATAGCTTGTTGTCCTTGATAATTCATCAACGATTTGTTAATTTTAAAGGTGTTGGACATTGACAGTTTTTAGGCAATGGGTTATGGTGGGAACAGAGGTGACTCTAGATTTATTCGATTGTATTTTGTGTGGGGTGTATTATATGACAAAAAACGAGCTTGGTTTGGAGCTGGAATATTATTTACACCATATTGTTTGGGCAAATGACTATTATGATGCTTATAACTCAATTATGGATGGAGGCACCGAATATTATGAAGAAATCAGTTTAGCGAACACTTTTTTCATAATAACTAGATATTCCCTTATTTCTAGCTTTTTAATGGAAATAACCAAACTTTTTGATCAGCGGGAAGATAAATGTATTCCTCAACTAATCAAACTATGCAGACAAAATAGTGTGCTTTTTTCAGCGGATGAGTACTACATTATTTGGAATGATAATGAAATAGTACATGATTTAAATTCTCTATTGGTTATTGCGGAACAGAGTATTCAAAAATTAGATTCGCAAATAAAAAGCTTAATGGCGCGCCGAGATAGATATTACGCACACAATGATAAAAGATACTTTGCTACTACTTCCCGTCTTGCAGATGATTACCCTATCAATCAACAAGATGTGAATTCTTTATTAGAGCTTTCATCTGGTATATGCAACAGCTTACTAGGTGCATTAAACGGGAACCACATACATCCGAGGCACATTAATAACGATGATTTAGTATCTTTGTTAATGTGCGCTCGAAAGTCAAACTCAATCAAGAGCTAATGTGATTCTCCCCACATTTCCTCTTTCCCCTCTTCCCAATCTCAGCCAAATGTAGTATCCTAATATCAACCAACACTTATGAGGTGACCTTATGAAAACGCTGCTGAAAAACGGAAAAATTGTCGACGGCTCGGGCAAAGAGCCGTACATTGCGGATATCCTTGTCGAGGACGACAGGATAAAGAAAATCGGTGCCGACATTCAGGCGGAGGCCGACAGAGTCATCGACTGCACGGGGCTTGCGGTTGCGCCCGGCTTCATCGACTGTCACTCGCACAACGATTGGTTTGCCGCGCGGCAAAATAACAGCCGCTTTTTTGCACCATTTCTTGAGCAGGGTATAACAACGCAGGTCACCGGAAACTGCGGTTTTTCGCCCTTCGGCTTTGATGCGGACACACAGTATCGCAAGCTTCTGGGAAGCGGACTTTTTTCAATCGGCGATGCCGAGGGCGACACCAGCACACTTCCCGCCTTTGAAAAAGCCGTCAAAAACCTACCGCTGAACCTCGTCCCACTCTATGGGCACATGAGCGGCAGAATCGGAATTGCGGGTTATGACAGCCGCGCTCTCACCGAGGGAGAGCTCACGCACTTCGATGAAATCATCGAGCAGGCACTAACGGACGGTGCGGCGGGCATATCCTTGGGGCTCATGTACGAGCCTGACCGCTACGCTCCCTATGACGAGCTAAAACGTGCCGCGGAAATTTGCGCAAAGCACGGAAAGATACTTACAATTCACGGCAGGGCGTGCTCCGCCTCCTCAACCTCATATTCTCCCCCAGTGGGAGGCCGTGCGCACAATCTGCGTGCTCTGGACGAGATGGCTCAGCTGGCGCGCGAGACAGGCGTTAAGCTCCAGCACTCTCACCTCATTTTCGTCGGTAAAAAGAGCTGGAAAACCGTCGGCGAAGCCCTCTCTATTATTAAAAAACTAAACGGCGAGGGGCTTTCCTTCAAGTACGACTCCTATTCGCTGACCTATGGCGCATCTGTAATCTCCGTCGTGCTGCCGGTATGGTTTTTGTCACTTGACAAAGAAAAACAGCACAGCAAGCTTGCAAGGCTCCGTCTGGCTTTCGAGATCGGACTTACAAAGAGAGTTTTAGGCTTTGATTTCAGCGATATAGTCATTACATGGATTGCGGAAGGGCAGGAAGCGCTCACCGGAAAAACAGTTACACAGATTGCCGATGAATGGGGCACGTCTGAACTTGACGCTTACATAAAGCTTGTGGAGATGAGCGGCGGCAATGGACGCGTCCTCATGCACAGATACCTGACCAAGAACATAGTTCTGCAGCTCATGGCAGACGAAAACTGCCTTTTCATGACGGACGCTTGGGTTGAGGAACAAGGCAAGCAGAACCCCTCCTGTTTTATGTGTATGCCGCTGTTTTTGAAGCTCGCACGCGAAAACGGGCTCGCTTTGAAGGATATGATACACCGTATGACCGGTATGGCTGCAGACCGTTACATGATACCCGAGCGCGGCTATCTGAAAGAAGGCTACTTTGCCGACATCACGGTTTTCGACAAAAACGAAATTGGTCCCGGAGCCTCGGACGAGGGAAGACCGCTTGGCATAAGCCTTGTCATGGTGAACGGCAGCGTCGCCGTAGAAAACGGCGCATTCACTGACAAAAACGACGCGGGTCGTTTGCTTTTGCAGAAGGAATAGAGAAATAAAAAGACCGCCCTTGGGGAAAGCTGTCAATTATGGCGACTTATGTGGGTACTCGGTGTTTGGAGGATAATTATGGAGCTAAAAGATGTAATGCAGGAAAAGGTTTTTGCCGTGGTCGGCGATACTCTGAACGAGGGCAAATACGCCTGCAAAATCAAAAGCCGCCTGATTGAAAACGGCTACACGGTTTACGGCGTCGGCAAGGAGCTTTCTTCGCTGAATGAAATCGGTGAAGATGTCGATATTATTGACCTTTGCATAAATCCAGTGAAGGGTCTAGAGCTTATAAAAGGATGCGAAAAGCCTTTCAAGTGCATCGTCATCCAGCCGGGTGCGGATAGCACAGAGCTCTGCGCATACCTGCGTGAAAATAATCTGCCCTATTTGGAAAATTGCCTGCTCGTGGGCATGAATCGCTACTGTGATAACTAGATATAAAAAAACGGAGGATAATATGCACTGCACCAAAAAACTGACGGACGATACAACTTGGATCGGCGCGAGTGACAGGAGACTTGCCAAATTTGAAAACGCCTTCCCGGTTCCGAGAGGCATCTCATATAACTCCTACTTCATCGACGATGAGAAAACCGTTCTGCTCGATACGGTTGACAAGGCCGTGAGCGGACTATTTTTTGAAAACCTTGAGTTTCTGCTCGGTGAACGGAAACTCGATTATGCAGTCGTCAACCACATGGAGCCTGACCACTGCGCAACACTCGGCGAACTGGTTTTGCGCTATCCGGAAGTGAAACTCATCGTCAACACGAAGACGCTCGCTATGATAAAGCAGTTTTTTGATTTCGAGGTCGACTCCCACGCGGTAATCGTAGGCGAGGGTGAAAAGCTCTGTACTGGTACACATACTCTCGCCTTTTATATGGCGCCGATGGTTCACTGGCCGGAGGTCATGGTTACCTATGACGAATATGAAAAGGTGCTGTTCTCCGCGGACGCTTTCGGAACCTTCGGCGCGCTCGGCGGTAATATCTTCGCTGACGAAATGGATTTTGAAGCTGATTGGCTGCCCGACGCTAGGCGCTATTATTCGAACATTGTCGGAAAATACGGCGCTCAGGTCTCTGCGCTTCTGAGCAAGGTCTGCCCGCTCGACATCAGAATGATTTGCCCTCTGCATGGTCCTATCTGGCGGAAAAACCTCGGCTGGTATGTTGATAAGTATAGTAAATGGGCAGCGTGGGAGCCTGAGGAAAAGGGCGTTATAATCCCCTACGCCTCAATATACGGTAACACTCAGAACGCCGCCGAAATAATTGCTATGAAGCTCGCGGACAGGGGCGTCCGCAATATTCAGATGTACGACGTTTCGTCGGTGCACCCCTCTTACATCGTGTCGGACAGCTTCCGTTTCAGCCACATCGTTTTCGCGTCCTCAACCTATAACGGTGGCATCTTCTCCGCGATGGAAGCTCTGCTGCTCGCACTTAAGGCACACGCTCTCCAAAACCGCACTGTCGCTTTCATCGAAAACGGCACCTGGGCGGCGCAAAGCGGAAAACAAATGCGGGAGATTGTGAACGGCATGAAGAACATGACCGTCGTCGAGCCCACGGTTTCAATAAAATCTTCACTCAAGAAAGTGCAGGAATCAGAGCTTGAGGCTCTTGCGGACGCTATTTGCGCAACGTTGTGTTAACGTAAGAAGCGCCGCCATAATAAGGAACTGCCGCAAACCTTGCGGCAGTTCCTTTTATCTTATCAAAAAATCTTTATCTTTTAAGAGCCTTGACTCTAATTAGTCGTCACAACGGCAGCAAACTCCGTTCAAAAGGCAACTAAGCAGCCGAATGAACTCTATTATTAACAAAGCTGCGAAAAATGCCGCAAGAGCAATTAAAACAATGGCGAATATCGAAGTTATAACGAGCGTAATTGAAAGTGCAATCAGTGTCGTAATAATCGTGCCAATAATTGCCGCAAGAAGAACAGCGCCGTTGCAGCAAAGGCAGCATCCCAAGATTGAGCGCCAAGCCAGTGACGAGGCAAATAGCCCCACCACCAGGAAAATCAGCATTAGCACTGCGAAGCCGAACAAAATCCATAGCACCGTAACGATACTCGGAATCAAATCAAATGCAAACAGAAGCGCTACTATTGTAGCTACTACGACTGCTGCCAGAACGCTTAGGCAAATGCCGCAAGAGTTTGGGCAATTTCTATCACAATTCATCGAGTCCCTCCTTTCCTTAACCAAATTCCTTCTACTCGATCTATCTCGTAGGTTTCACCCTACGTAGTTTCGTATATCGTAAAACCAATATCCTCTTGAGAGAATACTATTCGCGCCATTCTGAATGGGCGCGTATGCCGCGCTCAACACATCATATGTGAAAGTCGGCGTAAAGGTCACGATTTAATGACATAAAAAAGTCCCCTCACATATAATGAGGGGTTAAGCTTTTTCAGAAACTAGTAGTATAGTCCTTAATAATCGCTTTTTTTGATAGTTTTTTACCGTTTATGAAAGCATCTCTAGCACTTTTCTGAGTTCAGTCACAGGCTCAAAACAGGTTTTGCCCCGGCACAGATAATAAAATATTCCGCTTGTGGGGATGGGGTATTCGGAAGAAAACGGAGCCGCTTTTGCAAGTTTTTCCGCATTGTCTGGTGTTTTCAGCAAAACCGAAAGACTTCCGGAAGGTCTGTCGGAAATAAACTCCTTGAGATCAGTCGGTGTTTCGTTCTCCGCCGACACGCATACAAGCTCCGCCGATGGGTATTCCGCCTCCATCAGCGCAATCAGAGAAAGTCCATAGGCGGATGGTTGAGTGTTCGCTGCCGCCGATACGAACGCAAGCTGCTTCTCCGCAGTCTTTGCTAGTTTATCGTCAGAAGTAAGTCTTGCGAGCCTAATGAGCAAAAGTGCCGCCGCGGAGTTTCCGGAGGGAATAGCTCCATCATAAGTGGGCTTTGGTCTTGTGATGAGCTGTTCCGCATCCCTAGAATACATGAAATATCCGACGTTTTGCTCATCAAGGAATAACTCGTTCATCATTTTGGCAATTTCTGTAGCCTCAATAAGATAGGTTTCATCAAAAGAAATCTCGTAAAGCGAAAGCAGCGCCAGTCCAAAAAACGCATAGTCATCGAGCAAGCCCTCGCTTGCGGCTTCTCCTTCCTTCCAGCGAATTTTCAGATGACCGTTGCCGCCCTTTAAATTTTCGGAAATGAATTTTCCTGTTCGGACGGCGGCTTCAAGATATTCATCATCCTTGAAAATCAAACCTGCTTTTACCAGTGCCACTATCATCAGCGCATTCCATGAAGTCAGTATTTTGTCGTCCTTATTAAGGCTCGTCCTGTGAATTCGGTAATCGTAGAGTTTAGCAATGAGTTCTGCAATTCTAGCGTCTTCCGTTTCCCAGTCTTCGTTATTCAGCAGATTCGGGATACTTTTTCCTTCGAAATTGCCGCTTTGGGATATCCCAAAGCGCTGGCAAAACAATTCCGAGTCAGCTTTGCCGAGTACATTCTCAATCTCCGCCAGCGCAAAGGCGTAATACTTTCCTTCAACACCCTCGCTGTCCGCGTCCTGACCACACATGAAACCGCCGGAGGGATCACGAAGTTCCGTGAGGACGTAATTTATCGTTTTCCGAGCTATGCTTCGATATAACGGGCGCTTTGTCTGTAAAAAAGCTTCAGTATAGGCCCAGACTAGCAGAGCGTTGTCATAGAGCATTTTTTCAAAGTGCGGTATCAGCCACTTTTGGTCGGTCGAATATCGCGAAAAGCCGCCGCCGATATGATCGAATATCCCTCCACGATACATTTGCTCCAGCGTTCTCTCCGCAATGTGCTTCGCTTCACTATCGTTCTCGAGAACGGATAATCTAAGCAAAAATATTAGGTTGTGCGCCATCGGAAATTTTGGAGCAGAGCCGAAACCTCCCCATTTTTTATCAAAGCTGCGCGAGTAGCTTTCTCTCGCGGCAAGCGCTAGCTCCTTTGCGGGTGCTCCTTCCCCAGAATCCGCAGACTCACGGCTTTGCATATAAGACGCAATCTCCTCGCCGCTCTCAAGCAGTTCCTCCCGATTCTCATTCCATCTGTTCGAAACGACGCTCAGTAGCTCAAGAAGCCCCGGCATGCCGTGGCGCGAGCTTTTTGGCAGGTAGGTCGCTGCATAAAAGGGCTTCTTGTCCGGCGTCATAATGATAGTCATGGGCCAGCCGCCCGAGCCTGTAAGCGCCTGACAGACCTCCATATAAACGGCGTCCACGTCGGGACGCTCCTCTCTGTCGACTTTTACCGAGATAAATCTCCGATTCAGCTTTTCCGCCACCTCGTCATCCTCGAAGGACTCGTGCGCCATGACATGACACCAGTGGCAGCAGCTATATCCGATGCTGAGGAATATGGGTTTGTCCTCCGCTTTTGCTTTGGAGAACGCTTCATCGCTCCACGGAAACCATTCAACGGGGTTATATGCATGGGAAAGCAGATACGGGGATTTTTCGTTTGATAATTTATTCGGAGTTCGATTATTTGTCTGCATATTTTCACCTTCTGTCTTTAGTATACCCTGGAGAAGCAAAGATACGAATTGAAGAGTTAATACTGTTATCAGTTTTTCGCTTAGTTGATTCTCTTTCTGTATCGTGCGACTGCCATGCAAACAAGCACTTTCATAAACCTGCCAAATATTCTCTTTACAAAATTCAGTTTTATTTCATAGAAATATTCCTTGTTAAGCCAGCCTCTTTTCTCCCAATATTCATAATCTGCATTTGACGTATAAGTTTTACTTCTAAGACAGTTGAACATGAAAATGTCATATATGGTTGGTGTTTTTCTATCGGCTAATTTCAAGCGCTCAATAAATTTCGTTGAAATCTTTATAAGCTTATTGTTAATTCTTCTATAATATCTTTCATTAAATTCAAATACTCCTTGCTGGCTACGGTTTTCAAAATACAAAGGAGAGACTATTTGAATATTGTCAACAACATCCATCCCCCACCCTGACATAGCCATCTTTAAATACCTATATACTTGCTTGCTGCCACCGCCATCAGTCGTAACAACGATCAGTGTTGGGATTCCCACCATTTCTTGCCTATGAAACAGATATGACATTCTATCGATAAAGCATTTGAGCTGACCGGTAACTTGATATGCGTAGACAGGACTTGCCACAATTACTCCAGCGGCTGAGAAAAGCCGCTCTTTTATGCTGTTCAATTCATCTTCACGGCACGGACAATCACTCTCGCTTTTTTGAAAGCAAAGGCAACATCCCTTGCAACTCTTAATATTAAATTCATTTAGAAATATATAATCGAATTCAATATTATCGCCATACAAACTCAACTGCTTCTCAATCTCTTTGCAGACGCTGTAGCTATCTTTCTTGCGGGGACTTCCCATCAAAACTGCTATTTTCATTTTTGTTCCTTTCCTTATCCAACATTGGATACTGTTGCTTCAATATTCCATACCGCTTTGCGGTATGGAATTGCTTTATTTTTCATTCATTATGAAACATTTTGCAATCATCAGCAGCTGAAAAGTCCACCATTTTAATAATTGCGGTAATTTCGCTAACCGCTGAAATAGTTTCATCAAGACTGTCCAAGAGCGACCTATGCCAATCAATTTGGTTTTGCACAGTTTCTCTCATCAATTTGAAGCTTGCTTTCTCTATATTTGTGACTTTCCCTTGTTTCTTTTCATACCATTCGCTAATTTGTACAAGTTTATTTTGAAGGTCGGAAACATGACTATCAATCGTTATAGTAATTTCCTGCTTAGTTAGATTTGCTATTATTGGGTAGATTAGAAATTTTTCCGAAGAAATATTGCTCAGTGGTTTTTCAAGCTCATGAAAAGCCATTTCGGATAACTTATATCGTCCTGCTTCGGTTATCTCATAAATCTTTTTGGATTTTTCATTGCCCCCAACCTTGCCTACAAGCTTGATAAGCCCCTCTGTTTCCAATTTGCTCATAGCGTAATAAATTGAGCCGGATTGAATGCTATTCCATTCTTCCATGTGGTTGAGCTGTATGAACTTTTGTATCTCGTACCCATGTGTTGATTTTAAACTAAGATAATAAAGTATAAGTAGTTGAACCAAATGCGCTCCTCCTTTATCCAATGTTGGATAACATCATTACTATACATCCAACATTGGATATTGTCAATATTTTATGCTAAATATTAATCAGAATTAGCGTATATACAATCTGGACGTATAAGTAACTCAGTAGTATAATTAACCTAGGAGATACTAATCTATTGTTTGGAGGCTTAAAGGGTGGAGCGATATTGCTACAAAAAAATTGATGCATTTACGTCAGGAAAATCTTTAGGTAATCCTGCGGCATGTATCTATCTAAACGATAATCAAACATTAACCGATGAGGAAATGCTGACTATTGCTAAGCAACATAAAGGTTTCGTTTCCGAGGTCGTGTTTTGCAGCAAATTAGGTTCTTTCGAATATATGCTAATTTACTTTTCGTCAGAATGCGAAGTAGATTTTTGTGGACACGGCACGATTGCTTGTATGTATAGCCTTATCAAAGAAACACCTAATCTACTCAGCCAAAAAGAAATAGTAATTCAAACAAACAAAAAAGGTATCTTAACAGTTTTCAACGATATTGCAGAGAAAGATGCTATATACATTTCAGCGCCTCAGCCTAAGCATTTAGGTACGGCTCTAAATTCGCAAATTATATCGCAATATTTGCAGATTGACAGCAAAACGATTTCCATCACTTATCCGATTGATATAATTGATGCGGGATTACGACCCTTAATTATCCCAATAGCTACACTTGAAGAAGAAATTAATATTTTCCCTGACGAACTAAGCATAAAAGAATTCTGTGTGGATAACGAAATAGACATTATTCTAATTTTTTCATTAGAGGTAAAAGATAAAAACAGCATCGCACACACAAGAGTTTTTGCGCCGAAGTTTGGATATTTAGAAGACCCCGCAACCGGCTCGGGTAACAGTGCATTTGGATATTACATGCTAAAAAACGGCATTTGGAGCGGAAATGCTATTTCCATCGAGCAAGGCGGGGTAGATAGAATATTCAATACTGTAAGATTATCACTTAATGATAACAAGGTTATATTCGGAGGAAGTGCAACTACTCGTATTCAAGGCGAATATTATTTATAAAAGCAGAACGTATTAAATCAAGGAGGAAATTATGCCACTCGTCAGAATTGAATTGCTACAAGGAAAAAGTCCTGAATATAAAAAGGCGTTGCTCGATGGAGTACATCAAGCATTGGTGGATGCATTGAAAATTCCTGACTACGATAGAATGCAAAGACTATATGAGCTTGATAAAGATCATTTCGAAATATCATCAAACAGATCAGATGATTTCATTTTTATTGAGCTGACGATTTTTCAGGGCAGAAGCTTTGAGGCTAAAAAGAAACTATATAAAGCTATAGTCGATAATTTGGAAAAGGCTCTTTCTATCAAGGGGACTGACATTCTGATAGTGATTAATGAGCCACCTTTAGAAAACTGGGGCGTTTCCGGCGGCAAGCCTGCGAGTGAAGTTGACTTGGGTTTTAAAATCAACGTCTGAGATACACATAAAATATCTTTTATAGCAGATAAGCAAAATATTATATTTAGCTTATCTGCTATTTTTAGCTTGACATATATATCTTTATGATATATTATCCATGTATCTTAATGATACATGGTGGTGCTATGAAAGAAAACACAGGAAAAACAAAGTATGTAATCCTCGGCCTTTTATCACATTGCCCGCAAACGGGATATTCAATTAAAAAATCCATTGAGTTTGAATACAGCCATTTCTGGCAGGAAAGCTTCGGGCAAATTTATCCCACGCTTAAAGCCCTTGTCAGCGAAGGTTTGGCGGTCAGCTCAGACATTTTAGAATCCAGCGACGGTCGGGGGCAAATCGTTTATAACATCACCGAAGCCGGCAGGGCAGAGCTTGAAAAATGGCTCTCGGAAGCTCCCGACGTGGAAAAAATAAGGTATGAGATTCTACTCAAGATTTCCTTCGGCACAAACACCCAGTCTCAAGTCCTGCTCGGGCATCTGGATGATTTTATTGAGAGAAACGAAAAGACAGTAAGTGAATTGGACGGCTATATTGAAATATTCCACGTTCTCAAAGCGCAGGGAGAAGACCACACCTTCAACGAGTTGACCGCCCTTTGCGGAAAATACGTTTACTCAGCGATGAGGGATTGGGCTCTGGACGCAAAAAGAATCATAACGGAAAGAGGCGAGAAACAATGAGACAAAAAATTCGTAAAGGCATACTAACCTTCTCCGCACTTTTGTTTCCACTTCTATTCTTCTTTTTGTCCCCATACATAATTATTGCATCGGCATCGGTAGGCATATTAAACGGAAGCTCGGTAGTTTTTGGGTTCCTGCTTCTCACCTCCATTGTCGGCAGCCGCCTTTTCTGCGGATGGCTTTGTCCCGGCGGCGCAATACAGGACTTTGTATCTACTTCCAACGACAAGCGCTGGAACGGCAAATGGAAAAACGCTTTTAAGCACATAATCTGGGTCGTCTGGTTTTCGTTCATAGTCTATTTGTGGGTTCGTCATTGGCCGTTAAAAACTGATTTCTTTTATATGGTTGGAATCGATTTGCCCATGGTAATCATGTATTTTTTTGTTATGACCTTAATATATGTGCTTTCACTTGTGACAGGAAAGCGCGGTATGTGCCACAGTCTTTGCTGGATGGCTCCCTTCATGGTCATAGGCGAAAAGCTTGCAGACCTTCTGCACATCCCAAGATTCAGGCTGAAAGCCGACAGCGCTGCCTGTGTCTCCTGCGGGAAGTGCAGCAAAAACTGTCCTATGAGCTTGAATGTCGCCGAGATGGTAAAGGCGGGCAATCTGAACTCAACCGAATGCATCTCGTGTCTCGAATGCGTGGACGGCTGCCCAAAAAAAGCTATAAGCTGCGGTATCAGCCGCTGAAAACTTCAGGGAGGTAATAATATGTACATTGATTTCAAAAAAGTTGAGCCAGAAATGTTCGACGAGTGCGCTGAGGTCATAAGGAATTCTTTTATTACAGTGGCAAATGACCTGATGCTGACCAAAGAAAACGCCGCCACAAACCCCGCATTTATAGATACTACCGCGCTACGCAAAATGTATGACCAGCAGCTCGATATGTTTGCCGTTACGGAAGACAAAGTCACTGTCGGTTTTGTCGCAATAGAAAAGGCAGCCGACGATACATTCTATATGGAGAAGCTGGCTGTGCTCCCTGCGTTCCGGCACAAGGGATACGGCAGAGAAATAATAGATTTTGTGTTTGAATGCGTAAGACGCAGCGGCGGAAAGAGAATCTCTATCGGTATTATCAACGAAAATGAGGTACTTAAGAACTGGTATATGAATTATGGTTTTGTAGAAACGGAAATCAAAGTTTTTAAGCATCTCCCATTCACCGTATGCCTCATGGCAAGAGATGTCTGAAGAGTTCATCATATTGGGCGCGATAACAGATCACAAGCAAAAAAATGACGCTGCGAACCTTTTAAGGTCCGCAGCGTCATCGCATTAAATACCGTCAGCTCATATCCTCAGAGGGTCTTGTCCAGCTTTTTATATCCTCCTGCGCGGGATTATCGATGAGTTTTCCAAATATATCGAAGCGCGAGCCGTGACAGGGACAGTCCCAGCTTTTTTCATCGGGATTCCATTCGAGCATGCAGCCCAAGTGTGGACACATGACACTCACAATATAGCTTTTTCCCTCGTCGTCCTTATAAACTCCGTACTTTACACCGCCGTACTCCACAACTCCGCCGTGACCGTTGGGCAAATCCTTAATATTGTCCTTGGGCGAATCAAACGCATCTTTGCTGAGTCCTTTTACCGCTTTAAGCGCGTTCTTGCCAATTGATTTTGCGGCAGGCGGCGTTGTGTGTCTTTTTGGAGAGAAAACGGGCGCACAGGGGAATTTTTCTCCTGCGATTTTAGTGCTGATTAGCTGCGCTGCCACCATGGAGCTCGTCATCCCCCATTTGCCGAAGCCTGTGCAGACATACCAGTCCGGACGCGAGCGCGAATACCTGCCGATATAGGGCACGCTGTCCGGCGTCATGCAGTCCTGTGCTGACCAATGCCTCAATTCCTGACTTTCGGGCCAGAGCTTTTTCGCTTCATGACGCAGTTTTTTATATTGTCCGCCCTGCTTGTTCTCGCCCGTGCGGTGTCCCCCGCCTCCAAGAAGAGTCAAATCGCCGTAATTTCGAAACGACAGCCCGTCCGGATCGATGCCAAGATAGATTCCGTTAAATCTAGCTGCGTTATCCAGTGCGAGCACATAGCTGCGTCCCTGATGCATTTTCACCCAGTAATAGCCCGGGATATTAATGAAGGGAAAATGTGTGGCAAAGACTATATATTTTGCCTTCACCGTTCCTTGATCTGCTGTGATAAGGTTTTGCTCCACCTTTTTGACTTTTGTATGCTCATATACGGTGAGCTTCTCTGACACAGCGCCAAGGAATTTCATAGGGTTGAAGCTTGCCTGCCCACCGTACCGCAACGCACCCTTAACGGAAAATGGCAGCTCTGTCTGTGTCGTAATTTCCGCCTCAAAGCCAAGCTGTAGCGCTGCGTCAAGCTCTCGCTCCAGCGGTATCGTGTCCTCCGTCGTATAAAGATAGGCGGAGCAGTCGGTAAAATCACAATCGATGTTCTTATCCGAAATAATACGGCGGTATTCATCAATCGCCTGCGAGTTTGCAACTGCGTACTGCTTCGCTCGATGAATCCCGACATCCTTTATGAGCTTGTCATAGATAAGCTCATGCTGCGCTGTTACCTTTGCGGTCGTATTTTTCGTCTGACCGGAGCCCAGACGGTCCCTCTCTAAAAGAACGGTCTCAATGCCTCGCTGCGAAAGATAATACGCTGTCAGAACTCCCGCAAGTCCTCCGCCGATTACCGCGGCTTCCGCCGAGATGTCTCCCTTTAATGAGGGTCGTTCCATTAAGTCTACTGATGCACTCCAAACTGATTCCACTCTAATCACCTCATGCCTATAATGTGCATAAATGGCGGAAATAACCTCGGAACATTAGGATATATTCCTCCGTCTGAGTAACCAGACAAAACATGCAGTCAGTCCCTTCGTAACTTGTCGCGCTATATTACAGTTCCGTTACATGAGCCCATGTAATGTTGACCTCTCGAACAAGCTGTGCTACCATAACCACCATAGGGAGAAGTAAAAATCATTTTCCCCATTATCCCGGTACTTCCGCTTGATGGCTAGCCTAGGATATCCAAGTCATCAAGCGTTGTACATAAATTAGGCCCCATAAGGGGTACTACTCAAAGGAGGAGTTTCATAGAATGAAATCTCTCAACAGAACTCTTAGCCTCGTACTCGTTCTGGCTATGTGCCTCGGGCTTATGGGCATCGCGACCGCCGCGACGTTCACCGATAGTGCAAGCGTCCAGTACACTGAGGCTGTCGATGTCATGACAGGCCTCGGCGTGATCAACGGCATGGACACCGGCTCGTTCAATCCCCAGGGCAACCTCACTCGTGAGCAAGCCGCCAAGCTCGTTTGCTACCTCTCAATGGGCAAAACCGCTGCAGACGCTCTCAGGGCTTCCTCAGCTCCTTTCACTGACGTAGCTGCTGACCGCTGGTCCGCAGGAAGCATTGCTTACTGCGTACAGCAGGGTATCGTTGCTGGTAACGGCGACGGCACATTTGCTCCCACAGCTAATGTAACCGGCTATCAGTTTGCTAAGATGCTTCTCGTGGCTCTCGGCTACGATGCAAGCATTGAGCAGTTCACAGGTCCATCTTGGAGCATTAACGTTGCAAAGTATGCATTTGCTAATAAGCTCTTTACTGGCAATGATGCTTTCAACGGCAACGCCGCCGCAACCCGTGAAGAAGCTGCTCTCTACACACTTAACCTCATCCAGGCTAAGACCGTTTCCTATGCTTCCAAGGGCACAAGCATCGTAGTAAACGGCACAACCATTACTACCGGCGCTTCCGCTGCAGCTCAGGGCGCAGTATTCATGGCAACCTACTATCCCAATCTGACTGTTGCTACTGGCGTTGACACTCTTGGTCGTCCCGCACTCGTATGGACTAACAAGGGCGTTGAAATCGGTTCTTATGCTAAGACCGCTGCTTTCACCTCCACTGCTGATATGAACTACACAGCAGGTATCAGTTCTCTTACTGCTTCGCTTAAGAATTACTCCTTCGCAACTCTCGACAGATCTAATGTTGTCGAAAATGGCAAGCCCGAAGGCGCTGTAGGTGCACTCTCTGCTATTAACAGCGTTTCTGCTCTGGCTGCAAAGACTGGCAACGGTACTCTTGTTCAGGTCTTTACTGATCCTACAATTGCAACCAAGGTAACTGCTATTTCTATTACAAAGACCGACATTGCTAAGGTTGCTGCTGTTAATGCCGCAACAAAGACCGTAACCCTGACAACAACCAGCAATGCTCCTGTTCAGGCTAGCTACACAATAACTGATCTCGCCAGCAGCAAGCTTTATGCAGCTGTTAAAGATCTGGCTGTTGACACTCTTGTTATTGTTACTCCCACCTGGAACGGTGTAACTTATTCTGTTGCAGCAGTTTCAATGCCCACCACTGTATCCGGCTACATCACCACAGTTAACACCTCTACTGGTACAATCTATCTTGATGGCAAGAGCTATGACATGGGCGCTGCTCAGACTGCAGCTGTTGGTACTGCTGCTCCCAGCGGCTCTCTCCAGGCTACCCTCGTTCTTGATTCTTACGGCTATGTAGTACATTCTAAGACCGCTACCGTTGCTGCCAAGAACTTCATGTATGTTCTTGACTGCTACAACACAATAACAGATGGCAAAATCGTAGCCATGGTTAAGGGCGTTCTCACTGACGGTACTATTGTTGACGTCGTAGCGTCCGGCGCTGGCAGCTCAACAACCGGACTTAAGACAATCGGTGTTGTCGCAAATGACGTTTATCCTCTCACAAACGCTGTTGCTATAGCCGCTCCTGTAGGCACTGCTATTGCTGCTGCAAATTCAACTATTGCACTGAAGACCGCTGGTGTTATCAACGCTTATGATAAGGCAATGTCTAGCGCAACTCAGGCAAGTGCAGTAAACTACAACAACAACTACTTCTCTGCAAACGTAAAGGTTGTTTACATCAACACAACTACTAAGACTGCTACAGTCAAGACAGGAATCCAGGCTGTTGCTTCCATCCCTGTAGGCAGCGTTGCTGTAACTGAAGTCAACTCTGCAACTGATGCAACTTCTGTTGTAAGCGCAATCTACCTTGTTGATGGCGTTGCTGCAACTATTGATTCCACATCTCTTCTCTATGTCCCGAGTGCAACTGCTACCGGAACAACCATTCTGAAGAACTCTTCCACCGGAAAGTATGAAACATTCAACATTTACAAAGCATACCTGAATGGTGTTGCTGTTGAAGGTGGTATTGCGACAAACAGCACAGTAGCTGCTAACAGCTTCTACGGCTATGGTAAGTCCGATACAACCGGCGCTTATGTTCTCTCCGGCTATGCTCAGGCTACAGGCACATCCGCTATTGTCGCTGATACTGCAATTACATCTACCTTTAGCAATACGCTTATCAAGGTTGGCGGCACTGACATCGACATTACCGGCGCTACAATTGCAGATACACGTACTGCTGCACAGCAGGCTGCAACTCCTGTAGTAATGAACGCTGCTGGTATCTGCTCTGCAGCTGACACCGACACGGTTAATGTCAGCATCGTTTACAACACAACCACCGGCAAAGCTGCAACAGTGTATATCACCAGCATTGTGTAATGCTTGACTACTAAGTCAATGCAGCTCAACTGAAATATCAAAAGCGCTTAGCGTTTAGATAGCGGAACGCCCCAAGGCATATGCCTTGGGGCGTTTTTATTATTCGATTACAGGCGTCGCCGGAGGAGATTCGACTTGAATCAGTTATCCGCCACTTCCCTCTGCGAAGTTTCCTGCTTCCTGTCGGGACATCAAATGATGACATCGATTATCATTTGCTTTTGCGTGAGACTTCCCGATTCTTTCTATATTTAAACCCGCATTATCGGTGCCAAGCCGCTTAGCCTTGCCAAGCGTTCATAATTACTCTGCGCTTTCATTGCCATCGCGCAGTGCTTCGAGAAACGGCGGTTGAGCTTAAGCATTTTCGGGGATGAGTGGGAGAGCCCTTTTTTTAGAAAGTCCGCTCCCTTCCTCCGCTCTCTTCTAATGAACCACCAGTTGAGTTCAATTTGAGCGGCTTTCAGTCTGAGTTTTAACTTTAGCATAGTTTTTACTTCCTTGTCGAAATTGATTCGGACTCTTTCGTCCAACAGTGCAGTTATAGCCTTTTTAACGGGTCGAATGCCGTCGCTATTTGTCGGGTCTGCGTGTAATCTGGTGTAGAAAATCCGGGGTATTGCGAGGTGCTTTTTGTCATTTATCACAATTTGTCGATTTCCATCCTAAAATCAACAAATATGATTACTCTTCGTGACCGAATCACAGAAGTTTTAAGCTCTGAACGCTATAATTAAGCTAAAGAAAAGAAAATATTTGAATCAAGTTCAAAGGAGATGTCAAAATGTCAGTTGTAACTATAACGTCAGATAATTTTGAAAAAGAAGTAATGCAGTCCCCTGTTCCCGTTCTGATCGATTTTTGGGCCTCTTGGTGCGGTCCCTGCAGAATGCTCTCCCCGGTCATCGAGGAGATCGCGAGTGAGGTAAGCGACAAGAAGATTTGCAAGGTCAATGTTGACGAGCAGCCCGAGCTTGCTCGCAGATTCGGGGTAATGAGTATCCCGACCCTTATTGTTATCAAAGACGGGAAGCTTGCAAAAAAGTCCCTAGGTGTCCAGCCGAAAGGCTCGGTAATGTCCATGTTTAATGCGTAAAACATAAGAAGAAGCTGCTGCAAATATTTGCGGCAGCTTCTTCTTATGCAGAGAGTTCATCCGGCTATTTTTTTAAGTCGGGTTTTATCAATTATTTTCACTCCCCCGCGGGAAACCTCAACCAATCCCTCGGTCGAAAAATACTTCAGCATACGAGACACGACTTCTCTTGCGGAGCCCATATATTTTGCTATCTGCTCTTGCGTAAGCTTAATGGTGTCGCCGCCGTCCTTGGCATTTTCGTCGAGCAGAAACACAGCAAGTCTGCGGTCGAAGCTCATAAAAAGTATCTGCTGCATCGCCCACATGACCTCGGAGAAGCGCTCCGTCGCGACTTTGAGTGCAAAGTTTTCAACGAAGACATTGTCCTCCATCAGCCTCGCGAAGGCCCCGGAACTGATTATATAGACCTCGCTTTTAGCTTCGGCATCCACAAAGACGTCGAAAGTGATGGACTGAAGGACGCAGGAAGCGGAGAGCATACAAATATCGCCTGGATATAGCCTGTAAAGGGTGATTTCCTTACCCTCGTCTGAAAGCATATACGCCCGCAGAACGCCGTTTTTAACAAGGATAGCACCCGTGCAGTTGCCCGTATTGCCATGGACGTTCTGCCCCTTGTCATACTCGGCATAGGAAGTCTGGATGCAGAACTCCTTCTTCTGTCCTTCGCTCAGTTTATCCCAGAAGGGAAAGTAGCGAGCAAATATCTCGGCGCAGTTTATGGGCATAGCAGCATTCCTCCTTGATGACCTTTGTTCATATTTTATCACACAAACGCCGTCTGTACAAGGTGGGGCCGCATTTCTCATAAATCTACACCTAATATTTGCACACTCTTGACGGCTGATGTATAATGCTTCTTAATAGATATCATATATAAAGTTGAAACTGGCTCGGTTTTGCTTAATCTAGAAATCTGGCTGCATTTTTCCGTACCCTATTACAAATAACTAAAGACCGGAGGTGTTATTATGAGTAAAATATTGGTGCTCGGCGGAGCGGGTTATATCGGCTCCCATACTGTCTATGAACTTATGGACGAAGGTTTTGAAGTCGTTATTGCAGATAATCTCGAAACAGGACACAGGTGCGCTGTTCACCCTGATGCAAAGCTCTACGTCGGCGATATAAGGGACAGAGCTTTTCTTGACGGCATCTTTAAAATAGAAAAGATTGATGCGGTAGTGCATTTTGCCGCCTATTCTCTTGTCGGCGAGAGCATGACAGATCCTCTCAAGTACTACGCAAATAATGTCGGCGGAACGCAGGTGCTGCTCTCAAGTATGGTCGCGAACAGGGTACCAAAAGTTGTCTTCTCTTCCTCCGCCGCGACCTACGGCGAGCCGGAACGTATTCCTATTCTGGAGAGTGACCCGACCGAACCGACTAACACTTACGGCGGAACGAAGCTCGCCATGGAGCAGATGTTCAAATGGACGAGCCTTGCCCATGGCATAAAATATACCTCCCTGCGTTATTTTAACGCCTGTGGAGCTCATCCGAGCGGACATATAGGCGAGGATCACAACCCCGAAACGCATCTTATCCCTATCGTTTTGCAGGCCGCGAATGGAACAAGAGCAGATATTAAGGTCTTCGGCACTGATTACAAAACGAAAGACGGCACCTGCGTTCGTGACTATGTTCATGTCTGCGACCTCGCTCAAGCGCACGTCAAAGCTTTGCGATATCTATTAGCAGGCGGCGAAAACGATGTATTCAACCTTGGTAACGGCGTGGGCTTTTCTGTAAACGAGGTAATCAAGGCGGCCGAAGAAGTCGTGGGACATGAGATACCGACCGTTATTTCCTCGAGACGTGCCGGAGACCCCGCCGTTCTCGTTGCGTCCAGCGATAAGGCTAAGACCGTTCTCGGTTGGGAGCCCCATTATGAAAGTATATACACCATCCTCGAAACCGCGTGGAAATGGCACCGCGCCCATCCAAACGGCTTTGACGAGGACCGGTAGTATCGAAGTTTTTTTTTGTTCCTGATTTCTTACTGCTATATAACGCTTTCTGAACGAAAAAGAACGAAATCGGTTTAATACCGATTTCGTTCTTTTATATATTTTTCTAGCCTTTTGCAAGTAACCCCATCATTTTTGCGGTGCCAGATGAACCTGTTCGACCAAGCTCTTAAGCACTTGCGCCTGACTGGAGAGCTCTTCACTTGCCGCTGCACACTCCTCGCTTGTTGCTGAGTTCATCTGAACAACTGAAGACACCTGTTCAATCCCCAATGAAATCTGAGTAATTGCTGCTGCCTGTTCTTGTGCCTTCACGGATATTCCTTCAACAAGTTTCGCGACTTCTGTAGATTTTCCAGCAGCCTCAGAGAAGCCCTCGCTCGTCCTGTTAACAAGTGAAGTACCTTTTTCAACTGCCTCTATAGAGCTTTCGATGAGGGCAGTGGTGTTTTTCGCAGCCTCTGCGGACTTCTGTGACAAGTTGCGCACTTCATCCGCCACAACGGCAAATCCCTTACCCGCGGCTCCCGCTCTCGCTGCCTCAACTGCGGCATTAAGCGCAAGGATGTTGGTCTGGAACGCGATGTCATCGATAGTTTTAATAACCTTGCTGATGTTCTTGGATGTCGCTGAAATCTCATCCATAGCCTGACGGGCAAGCCCCATATCGCTCACGCTGCTCTGCATAATTTTTTCCGCGTCAACGGAAAGCTCCTTTGCCTTTTCTGCATCCTCGGCATTTTGTTGTACGTGCTGAGAAACCTCGGCAATTGAAGCAGACAGTTCCTGAACGCTGCTGGCTTGCTCTGTCGCGCCCTGAGCGAGAGACTGTGAGCTGAAACTGACCTGTGAAGAGCCTGCGGAGACCTGCTCAGAGACCTCGGCAATGGAGTGGAAAGCATAGTTAAGCCCCATCCTTACACGTTTAATGGCGTGGAAGATATTCGCAAAATCTCCAACATACCTTTCAGGTACTCTTGCTTTGAAGTCAAAGTTTGAATTTGACATATCCGAAAAGACATTGTCAATATCTTGAATAATGGCGCTTGTATTTTCAATCATTTTCTTCGTGGTTTCTCTTAGAACGACGCTCTCATATGAATTAGCCGCTACATCCGGCATTATCGTTGTGACATCTCCCTCGGCAAATTCTGACAACCTTTTTATAACCCCGCCAAGGGCTACTTCAAGGCTTTTTGTCATTACCGTCGCAATGAAAAATCCAATACCTATCGAAACCAGCATAATAATTATTGCTATAATAATTGCGCTTGTTACGCCCTTTGTGAAATCTTTTTCTGGTGCGCCGACAAGGAAGCTCCAGCCGTTGGATCCCGCAATCGGAGCATAGGCGACGAATTTGCTCACGCCCTTATATTTATAATTTCCAAATCCAGTTTCTCCGGCATTAGCCTTACTGTATATAGCCGCGAGCGATTTAAATGCAGAGTTGCTTTCTGCCATTTGTGGAATATTTTCCTTGTCGATGACAAGCTGTACTTCCATGTCGGCTATCGTATAGCCGTCCTTATCAACTATATAAGCAATTCCGTTCGCACTGACTTTTGTACTCTCCACAATTGCATTAAGTACCTGCTGTTTCACCAAAAAGCCGACTACTCCGTCGACCGATGAGCCGCTGACTCCATTTCTCCATACCGGTGTCGATACGAAAATGACAAGCTCACCCGTTTTTTCGTCAGTTACGGGCGACGAAATGTATGTATTGCCCTTAATAGCTGCCTGGAAATAATCAGTAGATGAGTAGCTTTTCCCGTTGGCAGGAAGAATGCCTGCCGCGGAGTAATAATTAATTGCCGCAAGTTCGTCGTTTACCTTAGTGTTAAGATATGCCTGTTTTTCGGCAGGAAGCGCCTCTTCATTATATAATATTTCTGCTGAGGCCATCGTCTGCGCCAAGGAGGAGAACCTTTTCAGCTCATTTGAAGCCGCTTTTGCTGCCGCTGCCGCTGTTGACGGCATAGCCTCTGTGAGACAGTCTTGCGCACTTTTGTAAGATGAATACGCGGTAAAGGCACCGGATACCATGGCAACCAATGATACCAATACTGTGACTGCTGTGATGATCTGTACCCGTAGCGTCTTTTTTTGAGTTAGCTTCACTGTACTCTTTTTTTCCATAACTACACCTCAATTTTGACTTATAAAGCCATTTTCATGCAATCGTTTAGATTTACCAGCGAAAGATTTCTCCCCCAGATGAAACAACCACATTGTTACATTTATTCGACATTTATTTACAAAATAAAGTGTTTTTGTAAAAATTTATCCGTTTTTTGTAAGAAACTCCTGCCGCGATGTTCGGCAGGAGCTTTATTCTATATATATATGTCTTAAGCGAGGTATACACGTGAGCCTTTCCTCATCTTTTATCTTTTTTCGGTAGTACAAGATAAAAACACAATGTAATATTTGTTCAGGCGCACAGAGATTTTGGTTGTTCCGTATTTCTGGTAACTAACACTAAGCGAAGCAGGAACCATTTTGGTCTCCTGCTCCGCTTAATTATTCAGTTTCGAAAAAATAATCAAAAAACCTTTTTTATTATATCGATATAGGATTCACCGCCGCTGCAGATGGGATAACTTACGGCATCCCATTCATAACCGGATTTCATTTGTTCATCGCTCTGCATAAAGGAATGCGTGATGCCCAAAGTATAATAACCTGTGGCGTCAACGTGATAATAGCTCCCGTCAAGCTTTGTTATGTTCCAGGAGTGATCCTCGCCTGCCTTCTTACCGTTTACTACGGTGCAATCGATTCCCGCGGCATAGCAAAGAGCGCTGTAAGCAGCCGCCATTCCCTTGCTGTCCGCGTAGCCCTCAACAAGGGCGCCGTAAGCAGTTGAACCAAGTCCGGAGTCAAGCTCCGCCTTATTGCTTCGCAGAGAACCTGTCGGGTCATAGGCACAGAATTGTGCTAGCTGCTGATAAAGATTGAGCGCGAAGTTCACTTTTTTGTCATCCGATGCGTCAGATACTATCTTCTGCATTTTCTCGGTAAGCGAGGATTTCATTTTCTGAAGTTCAGAAAGCTTCCAGCCGTATTCGAGTTCAATTTCGATTATGCGCTGAAGCCCTGTTTGGGGGTGCATTCTGACCGACACTCTCGGAGGAACTACACAGCTTGCGGGGTTTTCAGTATATGCTGCGTTTATATCGGATGAAATCTCGTCCGCTGTTATTGTTGAGCTCGTTATTCTCAGGGCGATATATGAATCCATCTCGTCAAGCGCATGAGCAAGCGTCTCGGTAAGCTGAGTCCGGCCTGTTATATACTTGATAGTGTCGATTTCGCTCTGTGTGCGCTTATATGTTATGTAAACCACAGCTTCATAGTAGGTAACGATGCGGCTGAGGTCATAAGACATGTAGTTGACAGCAAAGCTTGCGAGGGCGCTTTCCGTTTTGACCTCCAGAAGCGCCTGCGCAAGGTCCGACTGGATAGTACCGTCGTAATCCGTGAACCTCAGTCTGCCCTCGGTCTTATGATCGTTTACAAGCGAGATGACTGCATCCTTGAGCTCCGTGTAGTCGGATATATGCATAACATCGCTGTTTGAGGCGCTCTGCGCGTTGTCCTTATATTCCGATACGGAGAGATATTCTTTTTGGAAGAGCCCGGCGCAGCCTGAAAGCGAAATGAGCAGAGAAACCGAGATAAGCGCCGACATTATCTTTTTTTTCATGCCTCCCGCTCCTTCCGCGCACCGACAAACCGTGACGGCGCGACTTCATTTGTCGATTGAAATGTCTCCAAAGCCCTCGCCGAAGACGTCGCGCGTATCAGTGACGATAACGAAGGCTTTTTTATCGATGTTCTTGACGATTTTTTTAATTTCGACTATCTGCTGTCTCTTGACAACGCAGAGCAAAATCTGCTTGTCCGCCCCTGAATACGCGCCCTTGCCCTGAAGCACGGTCACACCCCTGTTCAGCTCCTTCACAATCTCGCTTTGTATCTCATCGCTATATTCAGAGATTATATGGCAGAGCTTGGACTGTGACGAACCGTAAAGCACAAGGTCGATGACTCGCGCCGCGATATAAACCGCGATGACCGTATACATCGCCCTATCATATTTTTGAAATATTACTGCATAGACCACGATTATTACGGCGTCCAACACGAGTATCATAGTGCCAAAGTTAACATACGGATATTTTTCCCGTATCAGCTTGGCAAGGATGTCGGTTCCGCCAGTGGTCGAGCCTGTCGTATAGACGATGCCAAGCCCGAGACCTGTTATGATGCCGCCGTAGATAGCGGCAAGGAAGGGTTCCGCGGTTATTGTGAAATCAACAAGTGCCAGAAGATCGATAAATAAGGAGCAGGCAAAAGTTCCGAGAAGTGAGCCCGCAACAAATCTCCACCCATAGCTTTTGAACGCTATTATAAACAGCGGAATGTTCATGGCAAACATCATTACGCCGATGGGCAAGCCGGTGAGATAGTTAATCATCATTGAAACACCCGTGACGCCTCCCGAAAGGAGGGTTGCCGGGTAATAGAACCACTGGATGCCGACAGCAAATATTGCGGAGCCCAGTATTATCTTAAAAATCTTCAGAGCAGTTTGAAGTAGTGATTCGGATTCTTTTTTCAAGGCATTAGCACCTCTTCTAAAAATCATTCATCGATAAGACTCATTTGTTTTTCTTCTCTGTCTTCTTCGCGCAGAATTGCTCCGGCAACCGGTATCGTCCTCGCCCTGTATCGCGCTGTATTCTTGATTGGGCTTTTTTCCGCGAACAACACCTTTTCAACCTTGAATTTCGGCTTTAGATTCATAAGAGAAACGCCGATTGTGGTGCGCGAAGTTTTCGGCGTGAGCAGTGCTGTCGAGAAGACCATTGCGCGTCCTTCCGTTGAAAGAACGGCGACTTCCTTGTCCTCCGCTATTGGCAGGATGGCAACAACGGGACTCTTGTCGGAATAGGCGCCCGTGAGGCGCTTTCTGTTCGTTTTGGTTGCGTAGGCAGAAAGCTCCAGCCGCGCGACCTTTCCATTTTCGAAGAAAAATAGAATATGCGGGCTGTAATCGCCCGGGTTTATCATGCAAAGTACGGTTTCGCCCTCGTCCATCTCAAGATGTGTGGGCAGGTATACTCCCAGCACCGAGGCCTTTGAATCCTCGAAGTCCGAAAGGCGGACTTTGTAGACCTGTTGCTTGTCCGTAAAGATAAGGAGCTCGTCCCTGTTCGCGGCTTCAAATTCCTGGAAGGGTCCGTCGTTTTCCTTATACTTCTGCTCGCCGCCCATACGCAGAGACAGCGGTGTTATCTTTTTGAAATAGCCTTCACGCGATAAAAACAGTGTGACGGGATAATCCTCAATCTCGTCCTCCGCGTCCGGCTCCTCGACCTCGTGGGAATATACGAGAGCCGTTTTTCGGGGCGTGGGATACTTCTTGATGATTTCGGTAAGCTCATCAATTATGATTTTTTTCACTCTGCGCGAAGAATTGAGGATATCCTCAAGGTCCGCAATGTCCTTTTCGAGCTGTGCCGTCTCCTCGACGCGCTTGAAAATATATTCCTTGTTGATGTTGCGGAGCCTAATTTCTGCTACGAACTCTGCCTGTATGCGGTCGATTCCGAAGCCAATCATAAGGTTCGGAACAACCTCCGCCTCAAGCTCGGTATTGCGGATAATCGCGATGGCCTTGTCGATATCCAAAAGTATCTTTTTTAGACCGTTGAGCAAATGCAGCTTGTCGCGCTTCTTTGCAAGGTCAAAAAAGACTCTGCGACGCACGCATTCCGTTCTCCAAGCCGTCCACTCGTCCAGCACATCATGGACACCCATGACTCGCGGATTGCCTGCAATAAGGATGTTAAAGTTGCAGGAAAAGCTGTCGCAAAGAGGGGTCATACGCATGAGCTTCTGCATGAGCTTATCGGGGTCGATGCCGCGTTTGAGGTCGATGGCGACCTTAAGACCTCCGAGGTCGGTCTCGTCACGCATATCGCTTATCTCTTTTATCTTGCCCAACTTTACGAGCTCCGCAACCTTGTCCATTATCGCTTCAACAGTCGTGGTATAGGGTATCTCGTAAATCTCGATGATGTTTTCATCCCTCAGGTAACGCCACTTTGCCCGCACCTTAAAGCCTCCGCGGCCTGTGCGGTAAATTTCCTCCATCTCTGAACGGTCATAAATAAGCTCGCCGCCGGTTGGAAAATCGGGCGCGGTAAGCGTCTGCATTATGTCATAGCTCGGATCTTTTAAGTAGTTTATGGTGGTTTCGCAAACTTCATTCAAATTGAAGCCACAGATTTGGCTTGCCATGCCGACAGCGATGCCCATGTTCGCGGAAACGAGCACATTTGGGTAAGTTGTGGGAAGGAGCGTCGGTTCCTTCGTGCTGCCGTCATAGTTATCTGTGAAGTCGACCGTATCTTTATCGATATCGCGGAACAATTCGGTGCAGATATCAGAGAGCTTCGCCTCCGTATATCGAGAGGCCGCATAGGACATATCGCGTGAATACGTTTTACCGAAGTTGCCCTTACTGTCCACAAAGGGGGTGAGCAGGGCTTCGCAACCCTTGGAAAGGCGCACCATCGTCTCATAAATCGCGGCGTCACCGTGTGGATTCAGGCGCATGGTCTGACCGACGATGTTCGCGCTCTTCGTACGCGCGCCGTTCAGCAGATTCATTTTATACATTGTATATAGGAGCTTTCTGTGAGAGGGCTTAAAGCCGTCAATCTCCGGAATTGCTCGCGAAACTATAACGCTCATCGCATAGGGCATATAGTTCACTTCAAGCGTTTCCGTGATGGGCTGCTCAAGCACCTCCGCGTGAAGTCCTTCGACTGCCGGATTTACTGAGGATTTTTTGTTTTCCGGCTGCTTTTTCTTTGACATAGAGTATTCTTATCCTCTCATTACGAAATGTCCGCGAGATCGATGTATTTATAGCCGTTCTCCGCTATATGAACCTTGCGCCCCGCGAGATTATCGCCGAGCAAAAGGTCGAACTGATCCGAGGTGCTCTGCGCATCCTCCGGCATTACCCTAATAAGTCTTCGGGTTTCGGGATTCATCGTGGTCAGCCACATCATTTCGGGGTCGTTCTCGCCAAGTCCCTTCGACCGGTTGATAGTGCATTTTTTTCCGTCCAGCTTTTCCATTATCTCAGCTTTATCGCGGTCGGAATAGGCGAAATAGGTCTTGTCCTTAGTCTCAATTTCATATAGCGGAGTCTCCGCGATATAGACAAAGCCTTCCTTAATAAGCGTCGGCATCAATCTGTAAATCATCGTGAGTATCAGCGTGCGAATCTGGAAGCCGTCAACGTCCGCATCGGTGCAGATGATAATTTTGTTCCATCGCAGTCCGTCGGGATCAAAGGTCGACAGCTCCTTGCCGCGTCCCTTTTCGACCTCGACGCCGCAGCCCAAAACCTTGATGAGGTCGGTAATGATTTCACTCTTGAATATCTTCCCGTAATCCGCCTTTAGGCAGTTGAGTATCTTTCCGCGCACAGGCATGATGCCCTGAAAATCCGCGTCGCGCGAGAGCTTGCAGGCGCCCAGAGCTGAATCGCCCTCGACGATGTAAATCTCACGCTTGTCCACATCCTTCGTACGGCAGTCGACAAACTTCTGAACGCGGTTCGAAATGTCTACCGATCCGGAGAGCTTCTTTTTGATGTTGAGGCGCGCTTTTTCCGCCTGCTCACGGCTGCGCTTGTTAATGAGCACCTGCTCGGCGATTCTGTCCGCCTCCTGCTTGTGTTCGATGAAATAGACCTCGAGCTGCTGGCGGAAAAAGTCTGTCATCGCGTCTTGGATGAACTTGTTGTTTATAGCCTTTTTTGTCTGGTTCTCATAGGACGTCTGCGTAGAAAAGCAGTTCGTAACAAGGATGAGGCAATCTGATATGTCCTGAAAGCTTATTTTGCTCTCGTTTTTTTGGTATTTGCCTATTTTTTTTATATATGCATCAACAGCGTATGTGAAGGCACTCTTCGTCGCCTTCTCCGGTGCGCCGCCGTACTCCAGCCAAGAGGAGTTATGATAATATTCGATCGAGTTTAGCTTATTCGAAAAGCAGAAAGCCGCCGTTAGCTTGACCTTATATTCGGGCTTGTCCTCGCGGTCGCGTCCCCTGCGCTCTGTTTCAATGAAAATGGGAACGGAAAGCGTTTCCTCGCCCGCAATCTCATTAACGTAATCAAGGATGCCGTTTTCGTATTTGAATTCCTCTGCTTCGAACTTCCCGTCGTCCTTCTGCCAGCGGAAACGGAAAAGAATACCCGCGTTCACGACAGCCTGACGGCGCAGAGTCTCGGTGAAGTATTCACGCGGCACGCTGATGTCCGTAAATACTGCGAGATCAGGTCTCCAGCGGAAAAGCGAACCGGTTTTTTTGCGGTCCGCCGGCTCTTTTTTGAGTCCGCCGACGTTCTCGCCCTTCTCAAAGTGCAGGGTATACTTTTGACCGTCTCGATAGACCACAGCGTCAAAAAATTCACTGGCGTATTGAGTTGCACAGGAGCCTAGTCCGTTCAATCCGAGTGAGAATTCGTAGTTTTCACCCTCGTCGTTGGCATACTTGCCTCCGGCATACAATTCGCAGAAAACCAGCTCCCAGTTGAAGCGGTTTTCCTTCTCGTTCCAGTCCACAGGGCAGCCTCGCCCGAAATCCTCGACCTCTATGGACTTGTCAGAATACCGCGTTACTGTTATAATATCACCGTGTCCCTCGCGGCCCTCATCGATAGCGTTCGACAGTATCTCAAAAACCGCATGCTGACAGCCCTCAAGTCCGTCCGAGCCAAAAATTACTGCCGGACGTTTGCGGACTCTGTCCGCTCCCTTGAGCTGTGAAATGCTGGTGTTGCCATATTCAGCTGTTGTGGTTTTCTTCATAGAACCTCCGTGAGTTTATTGAAATCACAATATCTTGTGTAAAAATTCGAATTATCAGACTCATTTAGTATATCCTACAATACCCAAAAATGCAAGCGATACAAAAAGGTCAAAAGATAAGCCTTTCTCCCGATTTTCGGTTAATTTTCGTCTGATTCGGTGATAATAATTCAAAGCGCAAAAGTGTGCAAAGATTAATCATCCGTTTCGGCTCTGACGCATAGATATGAACGAAGGTTAGCCTTCTATTCAATCGTGTGCCCGCTCCCGAAACTCAAGGCGGGAGGAAAACATGCCAAAAAACAAGCGTTCCGAAAAAGTTCGCAGAGCGGAGCTCAGCCGCTACGCCTGCGAGATCGGTACCATTCGCGAAAACCTAAGTGAAGCTTATTCACAGTTCAACAGCACATCGGACCCGGACGCTCTGGATGCCTGCATCTTCGAGATAAGCGCGCTCCGATCGCGTTACAACACGGCGCTCAAGCATTACCGCGACAGGTTTTATTGAGCGCACACTACATAACAAGGAGATTCCCCTATGCCGTTTTCTTTTCTTACCGTCGGTGCGGTTGTCATCTGCATACTTCTGGTCGTTCTGCTCTTCAAAATACTTAAAACCCCGCTCAAATGGGCGCTAAAACTTCTGCTGAACGCGGTCGGGGGCTTCATAGCACTCGTTATTCTCAATTTCTTCGGAGCAATCTTTGGGCTCAGCCTAACCATAAATCTCGTCAATTGCCTTGTTGCCGGCATTCTGGGTCTTCCCGGAGTTGTCCTGCTGCTGCTTCTGAAATACATATTTTAATTAATATAAGAAAAGCGCCTACTGGACGAGGAAGTGCCGCCCGTCGCTGTATGCGATACAGCAGGGCAGCGCTGACGATGTATAACGACTCCGGTAAACGCGAAAACACAACCCCCTGCATATCCAACGTATGCAGGGGGCTACGTCTGTTCAGTTTTTGACATTCGGGTTGGTTTACCTCGCTTCTTAAGGATTGCTCAGGAACCGACTTTTAGCCTTGCTCTACATACCGTTTGCCGTTTTACTTGAGCTCTTGGCAGCCATTAAACGGATCGCCGTGAAATACCGCCTGAACTTTTGTTCTCTCACAAGAGTGAGAACTGCAGGGGATATAAAGTTTTTGGATATTGTCGAACCTGCGCAAGAGAAGGAATCTAATCAGAGCTTAAACTCCACATCGGAATCACCCTTTCTCTGGTTACAAGATACAACTAATCCGGAGTTATGTCAATACGTTTTAGGAATTGTTCACAATTTTCGTCAATTTGCCCACATCGTACAGGCCCTTTTTATTCTCACCTACAAGGCTCTATACAGATCGTTACAAACGTGGATTTTTATGTAAGATATTCTAAAGCACCGTCTCTGTGAGGCGGCGCTTTTGCTTTATTCGCGGTGTATAGCCAAGTCGCTATTATCTCCGTTCTTTTCTTAGTCCCTGTTACTCTTCGTAGAGATTGCCGCTGTTTTCTTTATTCAGTGTGCCCTCAAGCTCGATCATCATAAACTTCGCAAGCGCTCCGACCACAGGCCTGTGCTTTGTACCCTTGGGCACGATGACGAATTCGCCCTCGTCGACTCTCAAAAGCCCATCTTCGGTCTCGATCTGAAACGAGCCTTCAATGACGTAAAACAGCTCGTCGGAGAGCTCATGGACATGGAAGTCCAGTGTGCGGTTTTCCACCTGCACGACGCTAAGCGCGTGACTATTCAGGACGCCGACCTTCTTATAGATGTACAGGCCGCCTGTTGACTCGACTTCGTCCTTGATGTTTATTTTCTTTAGCATAAGCGCGTTTTCCTTCCTAATGGTCATCTTTCGAGTTTTTCTATTGCCTCTTCAATTGTCGAAACGAAGAAAATATCTCTGCCCTTGTTGCTCTCATAAATGAAGTCCCGAAGCGGCTTACTGGTATACACTGAAAAATCACCGACAATGGCAAGCTTAACGCGATAATTCACGCATTTTTGAAGTATCTCACCTGCTACTCCGGTGCCGAGTTTGAAAAAATCCTCGGTTATCGCGGCTTTGTCAACAATCAGCCTGTCGCAGTGCGTCTCATAGCTGACCGTAGCGATAAGATCAAGCACAGAGCTCGCGTCAGTAATAACCAGTTCGTCGCTTCGCACCAGAACGATGTTCTTGATCCCGCCAACCGTTTCAAAATTCATTATAAGTCTCTCCTGTTATCCTACCGCGCCAAGGCTGAAGGTGCAGTCGGCATCGTCTGGCGGCAGGTCCTTCGCAAGACCTTTAACGACATACTCATACTGCGAATAGATGAGTTTTCCCCAAAGGTTCAGCCTGCTCTTGTCGACGGTTACAGGCTCCGAAATGCCCTCGTTACCGTCATAATGAGCAACATAGGCGGAGGCAATGACGCTTGCTAAATAATCTGCATCTTTATCGGAGACGTAATAGCCCTTCAGTGTTTTATAGGCTTCGTTATATATAGTATCCTTCACGAAATCCATTGACTGGGTCTTGAACTCCGCACTGTACTCATCTATAAGATAGGTTGAATTCAGTGTGATACTGTTGTTTGAGATCGTGCAGAGCCTGAAGGAGCAGGGCGGAGTTATGAGTGAACCCGTCTCCGTATCGTAGATGAAGCCGTCATCCCCGTTGTCCTCAAGCGAGATGTCCTGCGCATGATAGTGACCAGTGAACGCCAGACGAACGCCATAGGACGAGAAGAACTTGCCGTCGTATTTATAGTCGCTAAGCAGGTAGTCAGGATGCAGCTTTGACTGGCCTTCCCAGTGCTCTACAACGCCGTGGTGCTCGAGCAATATGACTGCCTTGCCTTGCTCCTGCGCCTGAGTCAACACGCTCTGAACCCAGTCGATTTGTGCCTGATCTAGCTCGCCCGCCCAGATTTCCTCCTTATCTGGAGTGTTGTTCTCAGACTCGCAGCTATCGAGTGCCAAAATCCAGAGTCCATCTTGAGGCTCGGCAACATAGCTGAGCGAGGAAGGGTCGCGCATAATCGCATCGCTATAGCCGCAGTTTTTATAGATATCCGCGAAATCCTCTTCGGAAACATTTTCAACGCGTTCACTCCCGTCCCCGACGTATTTCACCGCTCCGGGGTTATTGACGTCGTGGTTTCCCGGTATGACAAAGACCTTGATGCCGGCATCCACAAGACGCTGAAGCTGAGAAGCCACCTGTTCGTGGTTTATGAGCTCACCATCCTTTGTGAGGTCTCCGCTCACAAGTACAAACTTGACGCCGGAAGTCAAAATTTTGTCTATGGCCTTTCCAGTAAGTTCGGAGCTTTCCTTAAGGAGCTTGCGGTCGGACTGCATGCATTCCTCAAAGGCAGCGCCTGAGGTTCCGAGCGAGGTGTCGTAGTAATGAATGTCGCTCATCACCGCAAAACTGGTGTCGGGGTATGCCGCCAGATTTCCAGCAGAATAATCGCCGTAGACGTAGTCAAATTTGGGAAGAGTATCTATGTAGCCGGTAATGACCTTGTAAAGCACTCCGCCGACAACAAGTGCTGCTATTATGATAAGTATCGCATTTCGCAGAGTGTGCTTTTTTGTGGTTTTCGTTTCCATCTGGACATCCCCCTAATAATAAAAGTGAGACTGCTTTTTACATATTATACTAGTTGGTATGTATTAATGCAAGGTGACTGCAAGAATTTGACTGCCGGTTATCATGTTCTTTACATCAATCGTTTTGAGTGGAGTTTATTCGCCGCTCGTTTCTTTCATAAAACTGCTCAGAAGCTTAATAGCGCTTCTTATTTCTTCGGCACGCAGATGCCCATATCCGAGGAGGAGCATGCTTTGATGCTCGCCTTTTCGTATGCAATGATTCTCTACCGGTGTTACGAAAATTCCGTTTTTCAGGCACTTCTCTTTGAACCCCGAATCGAAGGTGAATTTGGGGAAATTCACGGCAACATGCAGTCCCGCGGCATCGCCGAAAACTTCAAACCCGTCGCCGAATTCTAATTTTAATGCGTCTAGAAGCGTTTGTCTCCGCAGTGCGTAGAGCCTGCGCATCTTCTGAACGTGCCTATCGAATCTGCGCGTGCGAAGAAGCTCCCCGAGCGCTGCCTGTTCAAACGGAGGGTTTTGAACATCGGCGTAGGTGCGGATAGCTATCCATCTTTCTTGAAGCTCTCGCGGCAGAATCACATATCCGATTCGGAGCGCCGGAAAAAGCGTCTTGCTAAAGGTGCCGACATATATGACGCTCTCTGCGTCCATCGAGATGAGCGGAGCAACAGGCTCACCGCAGTAACGAAACTCGCTGTCATAATCGTCCTCCACGGCGTAAATGCCATTTTCTCTCACAAAACGGATAATCTCGGCTCGACGGGAAGCTGGAAGTATCCCCCCGAGCGGGAACTGATGCGAAGGGGTTACGTAGACCATGCAGGCGTTTGATTCAGCCTTCAGGCAATCCGTCCTCATCCCGAGCTTATCCACAGGAACGGGGATTATCCTGCATCCCTTGTTTTCAAATGTGCGATACATTCCGATGTGACACGGGTCTTCCATGAATATGCCGCGTCCATCCGTACACAGCAGGTCAGCAATCAGATGCAGCGCATGAGTCGCTCCCGCAGTAATGAAAATGTCATCCGAAAAGACTGATAAGCCGCGGCTTCTGTAGAGCCAGGCGGAAATTTCTTTTCTAAGCCTCAAGTCTCCCTGCGGACTGGAATAACCGAACTCTGCAAGAGGCAGCTCCTCCGTCTCCCTGTGCAGCAACTGCTGCCAGACATAGCGCGGGAATTCGTGTAAATCGGGTCTTCCCGTATGGAAATCTGCAACAATTTCTATCGACGGTGAGCTTTTCTCTCCCTCTTCGCCACGAACGGCAGCACGCCCAATCAACAGCCCTTCTGCGACACGCGTGGGAGCTCCTTGACGGCTAACTGCAAAGCCCTCCGAAATGAGCATATCATATGCCTCGCTAACGGTGTTTCTGGAAACGCAGAGCTCTTTCGCAAGCTCTCTCGTGGACGGGAGCGCTTCGTCCGCCTCAAGCTGACCATTGAGAATATTTTCTTTCAGCGCCTGATAGACTTGACGCCAAAGCTGAAGCTGACTATTTCGGTTAATTACAATTCCAAGCATGTTGCCTCCAACTGGCCTATTATATTTCCCTTTGTACTGGCGCTTTACCAATACCAGTTCGGCTGTTAGAATCATAGCATTACTTTTGATAAAAGAAAAGTCCTACGGAGGAATATGTATGAAAAACCAAAAGGGTCCCTTATATCTCTTTCTCGCCTTTACGCTGGCGGGAACAAGTGTTGTCTCAGCGCGATTTGTTTCAGACAGCCTCGGAACGTTTACGATTGCGCTCATCAGTCTGTTTTTTGCTCTTATGTTCTTAATACCCATTAGCGGAAAAAGGCTTTTTACCGCCCTGCTCACCCTTAATGCTAAGGAATACCTACTCATGAGTGTTCAAGCGTTGTTTGGAATTTTCTTATTCCGGATGTTTCTTCTCAAGGGGCTGACACGAACTTCAGCGGGCGAAGCCGGCATACTTACTGGAGCCACTCCGGCCATTACTGCTCTTCTTGCAGTCATTTTGCTAAAGGAACATCTGAACTATAAAAAGCTCCTCGGCATCATCGGAACTGTAGCCGGGATACTCCTCATACAGAATGTGTTGGGCGCGGGAAGCGGCTTCACATCCGGTCATTTCTGGGGTAATATGCTGGTGCTCTGCGCTGCCGCATGTGAATCACTGTTCAATACCTTTTCCCGTTTCTTTGCTTTACGTTCGCTTTCAAACAACACTCAGCCTGTTCATCCTTTGGTGCAGACCACGATTGTCTCGGCCTTTGCTCTGATCTTATGCCTTATTCCAGCCTTGTTCGAGCATCCGGTCACCCGTCTATCCGCTATCGGAACTGTCGAATGGCTAGCGCTTATCTGGTACGGAGTGTTCGTCACGGCGCTTGCATTCATTTGCTGGTATGGTGGGATCAACCGAAGCGGCGCATTAACAGCGGCTGCTTTTTCAGGCATGATGCCGTTCACATCGACGCTACTGTCTGTCACCGTTCTTGGCGAAAAGCTCGATCTTCAGCAGTGGGTCGGAGCCGCTCTGATCGTAATCTGCATGCTGCTGATTGGTACTGACTCAGCAATTGACAGCCGATCCGGCAATTTGAAAACGGTTCAGGCAGGCAGCTCTGTGGATTGAAATTTCAAAAGCCCTGATGCAGTGAATCCGCATCAGGGCTTCAATTATAAGTTATTTTGCCGTGAAGACCGTCCGGAAAAAATCAACCAGCCGGCGCTTCCCCTATCTTTTTGACCGCCCTATTGAGTCTGCCAACAGCAAAAACAATTATTAATACATAGGCAAGCAGGAACACCGGGTATAGCTTAATGCCGGCAAGACCCGCAACGACACCAAACAGAGTCGGCATTAGGGCAGAGCCGATATATGCACAGGCCATCTGCATTCCCATTATAGACTGGGATAACTCCGCGCTGAAATTCTCAGGTGTCTCATGGAGCAGACCCGGAAAGATCGGAGCACAGCCGGATCCTACAAGAATTAACCCGATGAGTGAGCATACATTGCCGAAGGGCAGAAACAGCGTTATAATGCCAAGTCCTATAAGCACCTGTCCTAGCGTCACCATCCTCCTGTCCCCGAGTTTCATGGTAATGAATCCGCTTAAAAATCTTCCTGCTGTTATTCCGAGGTAGAACAGCGACGCCCATTTCGCAGCCGTTCCAGCATCCATCCCTTTACCCAGCACCATGTAGCTTGACGCCCACATTCCCGCGGTCGTTTCCAGCGCGCAGTAACCAAAAAACGCAAGCAATGCCGGCTTTGCACCCGGGATTCTGATAAGCTCCATAAGTCCCAGGGGCTTCGATTTTCCTATGCTTTCCGTTTGTACGGACTGTTTTTTCTTCCAGAGCGGCAGCGAAAAAATGAGAATCGCTGTCAGCGCTATCTGAACGAAGGATATTGTTCTAAAGCCGTCAGACCACGAGCCGCCCGTTAGGCACAAACCCATGATATATGGTCCCAGCGTTGCGCCAACGCCCCAGAAGCAGTGCAGCCAGTTCATATGCTTTGACTCATAATTCACTGCAACATAATTATTCAGAGCCGCGTCCACACTTCCCGCTCCAAGTCCGTATGGGATAGCCCATAGACACAAAGCCAGAAACGAGCCGGATACGGAGAAGCCGAAAAGGGCGGCGGCGGTCATGCCTACGCTAATTGCCGTTATTGCTCCGGTTCCAATTTTCCTTATTAGTCTGTCGCTAAAAAGGCTTGAGACAATAGTCCCGCTCGCGACTATCAGCGAAATAATACCCGCATATGAGATTGGGACACCAAGACCTCCGTACATACTCGGCCAAGCTGAACCGAGCAGAGAATCCGGCAGCCCAAGGCTTATGAAGGACGCGTAAATGATAGCCAGTAATATCGAAAACATGACATGTTTACTCCAATCTCTCCAGTCGTTTTGCCGTGTGTTTCAGAGTCCCTCGACAAACTCACTAATCTCTCCGTTCACAGAGTCGGGATTGTCCCCATTTGAGAAATGCGAGGCGTTTTTAATGATATGAAGAGGGTATCCCTCTTTTTTCGCCCACGCTTTGCTGTACTGCGCGACCTTCCCCGTTTTGTCGTATTCACCGAGGAGTATTAAAACCGGAAAATTAAAATTCGCATCTCTGTTCTCCTTCAGAAAACCGGCATAGGCAATTCCCATTTGCTGAACTATTTCAGCTTTGCTCATAGGCTCGAGCATTTTCACCATAGTATCATACGAATACTGCGATTTAGAAACCGCTTTTGCCATGCTTTTTCTGAGTGTTTTCTCCGGAAACCATTTTGCCAGCGGCTCGACCTGTCTCACGCACCACCGGTCAAATTTTGAATAGTACCTAAGCCCGTAAGGGGTAGTGTCCAGCGCTACAAAGCCCAAAACCATTTCGAGATAGCGTAATGCGAATTCCTGACTAGGATAACCGCCCAACGACATACCTACGAGCACGACCTTTGCGATTTGCTCGACTTTAAGTATCAATTTCAGCTCTTTGGCTGTATTCTCAAAAGAGAAGTTCTTATACGGGCGCGATATGCCATGCAGAGGAACGTCCCATGTAATTACCGTATAGTCCTTAGAAAAAAATTCAATTTGCTTTTCAAACATGATATGGTTTGCAGTGACTCCGTGAGTAAAAACAATGCAAGCGGCGTTCTTGTTTTCATTTCTGCCGATCCAGTAATGTGTCACTCCGTTCGAGGATTCGACTTTTTTATGCTCTGTCATTCATTTCACCGCCAATACAAATATTGGGAAACCATCCCGTGATTATATCACTTTGAGGTCTTATTGTCCATATAACGTCAAGAAGCCCGACGCTTATGCATCGGGTCTTCGTTAGCATTAATTATTTCAGCAGTTCCACTAGCTCCTCGGGCGTGTCGACAATCGCCCTTGCTCCGTGAGCCAGAAGCTCTTGCCTGTCACGATAGCCCCATGAAACGCTGATGCAGTCGATACCCGCGTTTTTGGCGGTTTCGATATCGACCTCGGTGTCTCCTATATATACAGCCGATTCCTTTTCCGCGCCAAGTATACGCAGGGCTTCGAACACCTCGTCGGGAGAGGGCTTCCTGCGAAGATTCTCCGAATTGCCGATTGCAGCATCCATCAAGTTCTTAAAAAATTGCTCCGACAGAGCCTTTACGGCCGTATCAATCTTGTTCGATACAATCGCCATGCGGTAGCCGCCGCTTTTAAGCTCAGGCAGCACCTTATCGAGCCCGATGTACGGCTTGGTTTTATTGCTGGAGTTTTTCGCGTAGCAGATTTTGAAAAATGACAAAATCTCTTCGAATTGCGGATTCTGCTTTCCGCCCGGAATCGACAGCCCCAACAGCCGGTTTATACCGTTACCTATGAAGCTGCGAATTTCGTCTCTTGTTCTGACGGGAAGGTGGAACTCCGTCATCGCGGCGTTAACACTGTCTGTCAGGTCGTCAAGCGTATCGAGAAGAGTCCCGTCCATATCCCAGATTATCGTATTATATTTGCTCATGGCTCAACCTCTCGATTAGTAAGCTTATATAGTGCGGCGGCACTTGTTTAATATGTGCTGCCGTCCCATCTCAATACTTAAATGAGTAATAAAGCTTGAAAATTGCTCCTGCAAGCACGTGGACGACCAGCACCGCCGCCAGTGTCATTGCCGCAATTGTATTATAAAAGCTTACGACCGTCAAGCCCACAACAAGTATGCCCGACGTGAAGAAAAAGCTAATACCAAGCGCACTCTGGCGTATTGCCTTTTTACGCTCGTCGTATTCAGAAATGTACATTTTTTTAAGATCTGCCTCGTTTGTGATCGCCCTTATGCAACGCACGATATAGAACAAAACCAGTGCGCAAAAGCCTGTGAAAAGTCCGAGCGGAAACCCTTTTACAAAACCGTCATAAAATGTACTTGTAGCTGTTTCTGCCTGTTTTGTGAGAAGCATACCTCCAACGACGGCGGCAATCGACAAAACTGCACAGACCGCCGTGATAATAATCCTGCTTTTTAAAACCTTTCTGTAATCACTCATTGATAAAATCCTCCACTTCTGATAATTCAAATACCTCTTCGATTGTCAGTCCGAAATACTTTGCGAGCTTATATGCCAGTGTCAGTGACGCAGTATACTTTCCGACTTCAATCGAGGTTATCGTCTGTCTGGTCGTTCCCACCGCAAGAGCCAATTCTTCCTGCGACAGCTTTCGCTGCTTTCTAAGTTCTTTTATTTTTGTTTTCAAGTAATTCCACCTTCGTTCTCAAAATCCTCAAATGAAATATTATGCTAAGCTTGCTTTGCATAATTAGCATAGTACGCTTTGCATTATTTGTCAAGTCAACTTTGCAAATAATTTTAAGAAAAAGCCCGACGCAAGGCGCCAGGCTTCTTCCAATTTTATTATCCGGCTATACAGTAACTATTCCGATGTCTTTTCACCCCGAGCATATTCCAAAATATCGCCGGGCTGACAGTTCAGCACCTCGCAGATTGCTTCGAGAGTCGAGAATCTTATCGCGCTGATTTTTCCCGTTTTCATTTTCGATAAATTGACGTTGCTTATTCCGACTTTTTCGCTCAATTCGTTCAGGCTCATTTTTCGGTCGGCCATAACTCTGTCGAGTCTCAATATTATCCCCATATGCCGCGCTCCCTACAGAGTCTCGTCTGACTGTTGTTGAAGCTCGCAGCCATACTCAAAAATCAGTGATATGCAATAGAACATAACAGCGCCAACAATACCGACAAAATTCATTGAATAGGAAAACGAAAAATCGAAGGATTGCAGTCCAAGCAGGGAGACGACGAAATAGAAAATCGCAATTTTTCTGATGCGCTTAACCTGCTTCATTTCAAACGGCGAGCTGTCTACGCTGATATCTTTAAAGACATCGCGCGCTTGCCTAAACAGTATTGCCAACAAGATGAGCGAAACGATACCGGCAACAACTTTGAATATGATCTCCCAGTTCTCCAATCCGCCGGTGCCAAATGTTGCATAGGGACTGTGTACAATAACTTTTCCGCCGAGCACGAGAAGATCCACATTTCCGAAAAGCATAATATAAATGACCCCTGAGCTTAATACTCCGATTCCCACGAAACAGAATATTCGCGCGATTTTAAACAGCACTGCCAGCACCCTGCTGGTCGACTTGATTCTTTCAACGGTTGACTTATCTTTTTTCATAATTTTAATCCCCTAAATATATTTTGAGCCTCTCGCTTCCGATGTGACGAATATAGCACACCTATATTCGTATGTCAACTATTATTTATCTATTATCAATAATTATTTATCTTATCTCAACGGTCGGCGTGGGCGATAGTGATACTGGCGAAAAAGAGCGCCATCCTACGATGGCGCTCTTTTATTACTTTTATCTCATGGAGCAACAATTATTGCGTTTCTTATCTCTAAAACAAGGTCAGCATATAATTACGCCCATTTTTCATATCTAATCATATCATCCATTTTTCTTCTCGGACGCTGTTCCGGGTTTTCGTCGGCGTATCCCAAGGTGATAACGCCGCAAACATATTTGTCATTGGGGATATTCATGGTGGGTCTCATATCCTTCTGGTCAAACCAACCTGTCCAGCAGCTCGCAAGTCCGAGATGGTCGGCCTCGAGCAGGATATGTTCGATTGCAACAGCCGTATCTCTGATGATTTGCTTCACTTCCGGTTCGGGACTATCTTCATCAATATACATATCGGGCTTCGAATCAATACGGCAGCAAATATCCGCAACACACACAATAAAAACTGGTGCCGTCAGCATCCATTTCTGATTGTTGTCGACAGCCACTATTTTTTCTTTCATTTCTTCTGATTCAACGATAATGAAGTTCCAAGGCTGGGTGTTGCTGCCGGAGGGAGCCATTCTCGCGCTCTCTAAAACCTGCATCAGCGCCTCTTTTGGAACCTTTTTGTCGGTATACTTTCTTATGCTTCTTCTGTTCTCAATTTCTTTCATAGCCATACTCCTTTAATTAATTTTAATTCGAACTTCTGCATCCAGACGCATTGTTTAATATCGCTAGCTGTGCGCCGACCTGCGCTTTATATATCTTCAGTCTCCATTCGCATTTATACACCTCGCTTAAATATTTAGCTGTGTAATCGGAATAACGGCTCTGGGCGCAGCCGTATGCTCGCCAATCATTTTTTCCATCCAAATCACATCGTACCAAGTTCCGAATTTGTAGCCGCACTTTGTAAAATGTCCGACTTTTCTGTAGCCCATGTGCTCATGAAAAACAGCGCTCGAATTATTCAGATGCTCGTCTTCAACAGAGGCGTAGGCTATACAGGCATTGAGGTTGAGAATATTCTGCTTTTTCAGCATTTCTTCCAGCGACAAATACATCATCCTGCCTAGTCCTCGACCCCGGCAGTCGCGCCTCAAATACACCGTGGTTTCAGCCGCCCAGTCATAGGCTGCTCTGCCTTTAAATTCCGAAGCATATGCATAACCGACGATTCTATTATCCTCAATCGTAATCAAAAAAGGATATTTAGTTAAAGTGCGTTCTATCCGCTCGGCGAATTCTTGAGCGGAAGGCACATCATATTCAAAAGTAATTGCTGTGTCCGTTACATATGGCGCATAGATTTCTAATATGTCTTTTGCGTCCGTTTTAGTCGCCATACGAATTGCAATATTAGCTTCCAACTTCATTCCTTCTTTATCCGGTATTTGTAAACTTTACGATTATGATAGCACTTACTGATTTCTTAGTCCACTTTTTCTCAACCGCGTAAGGCTTTTGAGTAAATTCATCTTTCAGGTTCTAAGTTCACAATGACAAGTTCCGGCGGATTAAAAATCCGCGGTATTTTGTCTTTTTGGAGTCCACGGCTTACAATCATAGTTGTTTCTCCAAGTTCATAGCGTCCACCCGCGTATTTAGGGAACCAGCCTTGATTCGGTGCCAGTAAGCCATTCAGTATTAAGGGAATCCTCACTTGTCCTCCATGTGCATGTCCAGCCACAACCAAATCGAAGCCGCTGTCTTTATAGTTCTCGGTTAGCTCCGGTCGGTGCGACAGTAGGATGGAGTAGATATTATCTCCAAGTTCGGCTTTGCAAGCGTCTAACTGTCCCTGCCAGCTTTCCGAAACATCATTGTCTGTAAAATATGTATTTTCACCAATGCCAGTCGGATCATCGACCCCGCAAAGCCTTAGTTTCTGATTGCCTACCTGAATAATATCTGTGTCGCCCTCCAGAATCGTAACGCCGTAAGAGCGAATCATATCTTTTATAGAATCAACTTCGCCGGACCAGTATTCATGATTGCCTGAAACATAGTAGCAAGGATATTCAGTGCCAATTACAGAGAGAAGCTGTTTTGTTCCATCAATAGGGTTGTAATCATCCGCAATATCTCCAACAAGGAAAAGTATATCTGGGTTTTGCTTATAAATCGCTTTTATAAGCGTTTCCTGTTTGTCGCCATAAAACACGCTGTGTAAATCAGCTATGACCGCTATGCGTATTGGCGATGTAACTTTATCTGTGGTTTCCGTATAAGCTTTGACTGTCAGCCCCCGCCATAATGCAACTACGCTGAATACGGCTAAAAACACCACAGTGACACCCAAAGTAATAAATTTTTTCTTAGTTTTCGTTTTCATAGCAAACACCTATTAATAAACTCGGAATATTTATATACTTCTAGTTGTTAAGTCATAATAGCACAAACCGAGTAAAAATCCAATATTGGGTATTTAGGACCTAACGAAATACTGTCTGCACCAGAACCATATATACTAAAGTTCCGCCGCCTATGCTAATCAGCACATTGTTCTTCCACTTATGAAGCGCCACTATAACAAGTATCGCGATAAGCTCCGGTATACCGTGAGGGGCGGTTTTTAGAGAAACGCCTTTTAGACAGTAAACAACCAGCAGTCCCATCATCGCAGGCGGCAGCACCCGACCTAAATATGTAATGATTTTTGGCGGCTCTTTATGTTCAGGGAAGAGAAAAAACGGGGTAAATCGGGTTGTCATGGAACCCAAAGCAATAGCCAGTATCATAATAACCGTCTGTGTCGGCGTCAGCAGCATATCTTTTTCCTCCCCATTCCCAATAAAACCAGCAGAATTAAAATCATTGCCGGAATGACCAAATTAGACGCTCCGAAAAAGACCAGCGCAACCACAGTGCATGCAATGCCGATGAGTCCGAATATCCGGTTTTCAATTTTCTTCATCTGCTCAAGGAAGAGGACGACGAACAGCGCCGTCAGGACAAAATCCAGTCCCTTTGTATTGAACGTTACGAAATTCCCCAGCACGCTTCCAAGAAAAGTCCCGAGCACCCAGTAGAGATAATCCAGCAGCGATATGGACAAATAAAAATACTTCCTGTCGATATCTTCCGGCGGCGTGACGCTAGAGGATATCGAAAAAGTTTCGTCGCAGAGTGTATATATCAGAAAAGCTCTCACTTTTCCGAGTCCCTTGTACTTTTCAAGCATGGAGATGCCGTAGAAGAGATGACGCGCATTGACCATTACGCTGAGCAGAAACGCCTGCAGGGGATTAAACGCCGCCGTTAGGAGCGTAATTGCAACAAACTGCATGCTCCCGCAAAAAGCAATCGCGCTCATGAGCACCGACCACAAGGTTCCGTATCCTTTTGTCTGCATCAGCACTCCGTAAGCCATACCCAGCACCAGAAACCCCGTCAGAACAGGGATAGTGTGCGGAAACGCCGCAGAAAACGCTTTTTGAAAGCTCTTGTTTTTTGTTTCATTCATAATTCTTCTTGCGCTCCAAGTCTGCACGTTGTACAATAATAGCGAACGATTGTAAACTATATTGTGTTTGATATATATTACGATTGTTCGCTATATTTGTCAACACCTTTTTGGAGGTACTATGGATATTAATCAAATTATTTCCGATAATCTGAAAAGGCTTCGAATGGAAAGAAACCTCAGTCTGGGGCAGCTTGCTGAATTATCAACAGTCAGCAAGGTTATGCTCTGTCAGATTGAGAAGGGCGACACAAATCCTACGATAAATACAATCTGGAAAATTGCAAACGGGCTTAAGGTACCATATTCCGCATTAATGGATCAGGCTGAGCACACCGCAAGTGTCGTCACAAAATCTGAAATAGCCGCTCAACCGGATGAATACGGTCATTACAGGCTTTTTTGTTACTATGCAAATACTCCCCAGCGCAATTTTGAGGTTTTCCAAGTCGAGCTAGACGCGGGATACAGCCACACGACTATAGGTCATCCCGAAAAATCACAAGAATATATTATGGTGCTGGAGGGCGAGCTGACCTTCACGGCAAATGACGAGACCTTTGTTCTGCACCAGAACGACGCCATCAGCTTCACTGCCTCGGCAAAGCACACCTACCATTCTAGCGGAAAAGAAACCATGAAAGCGTATCTGATAAATTACTATCCTGCATAATTAGAACAAGACCCAACGCAAAAGCGTCGGGTCTTGTTCTATTAAATAACATCTTTTATATGGTATTGCGTAACTACAATTACAGCGTTGACAAAATATTCTTTTCATATTACAATACAAATTGTGTAGAAACACAAGGGGTGCTGACGCAAGTCGGCTGAGATCAAGCTATTGTGCTTGGGACTCTCGAACCTGATCCGGGTAATGCCGGCGTAGGAATCAATGGAATATTCCCTTGATGTTCCGCGTTGCAATACCTGCAATAGCGGGATTTTTTTGTTGCACATTAACAAAAAATCTCAGTAGCCCTGACCCCCAGAAAAGGTCAACGGCAAATATTTGGAGGGAATTATTATGAAAACAAAGCTCAAACGAATTGCAGACAGCGCAATGTTAATTGCAATCGGTACAGTTCTATCTCTGTTCACGTTCCAAGGCCCGTGGCTGCTTGGCGGCGGCATAACAGTTTGCAGTATGCTTCCCCTGGTTATGATAGCACAGCGCTACGGTACAAAATGGGGGATATTTTCATCACTCATATACAGTGTGCTTCAAATGTTCATTGGTTTAAACAATGTTCAATATGCGCCCACTGCGCTGAGCGCCGCGGGAGTTGTAGTGTTCGATTATATACTGGCATACACCGTCCTTGGCTTTTCCGCTTGTTTTAACAATCTGATAGCCAATCGCCGCAAGGCAATAGTTTTAGGAATCCTAGTTACCTTCTCCGGCCGTTTCCTGTGCCACTTCATAAGCGGCGTTTTGATTTGGGAAGCACTTTTCCCTAACGAACTGGGCTGGGCTTCACCGGTTTGGTCATTGGTGTATAATGCATCCTATATGATACCCGAAATTCTTATTACTTCAATTGTTGCATATCTTTCATATAAGCCGCTCAAACGCTACTGGCTGCGCGAGGATATTGTTCAGTAATTCCTTAATGCCTTTAATTAGAAACTGACAATGCTCTCTGCAATAAATTCTTCCAGGGTATCGGAGATTTTCTCCTGAGCCCCTTGCGAGTAATAATAATGTCCCGAGTCATTTACAGTTATCACTTCAATATTGTCCTTGTCTTTAGCATAGTTTAGAGACTTATTGCTGACAAGTTCATCATTTGCTGAATGTACTATTACAATTGGCAGTGGTAGTTTCTCTAATAGCGCTCGTGTAGATTTGCTTTTTTTGAGTAATTCAATATATCGCGGTATGCCTGCCAGATATTCAAAAGGATTAGAAGCTGAAATGCTGTTTCCCTTTCTGGCCGCGGCGATAATCTCATTAGTATCTTTTTTACTAAAAGCTACACATAAACTATTTTTGATACAAGGATAGCTTACACGGATTCTAAGTGGTAGGGCAATCAAAAATAGCCCACGTATTTGTTCAGGATATGAAACAGCTGACTGTATCGAGAGCAGTCCGCCCATTGAATGTCCGACCAAAATAATGTGCTTGTATTCTTTTTGAAGCTTTTCGACTCTTTCATCAACGTAGTTCTGCCACTGCGTCATAGTGCTACTTCTAAAATCACTTGCTGTCTTACCATGACCGGGCAAAAGGAGATTTTCAATTGAATATGCCCCATTCAGCTTTTCTATTATAAAATCAAATTGCAACGGACTTCCTTGAATACCGTGAATAAAGACTATCACAGCATCTGATGTTTCCGCCTTGAAATGATATTCGATATGCTTTGAGTCCATCATTAGGTCCTCCATTTCCAACCTAATTGTATAAAGAGAATGGGTTTTTGTAAACCGGTAAGGTATCCTCAGCAGACGGATGCATTTTATTTGAAAGAAACCTAAAGCTCCCGTTTTCTTCGACTTTAATTGTAACGGTATGCGAAAAAGCTTTGTCAGTTCCATATTCAGCATATAAGGCATCAACTTGCAAGGTCAATGTGCTGTCTCCATTTTCTTCGTAACTTATGACCTCCGGTACGGGGGGCGCTGAATAACCCGGGTCATAAATTTCGGAGGCTGCTATCGGATATGTATCTTTTTCAGCGTCATAAACAGCCCACATTTTCAGCTTTTCGCCCGTAATATTGAAATAATCCATAATTAGCAGTTCAAAGTCTTCTGCAGGTATGGACGTGTATCCTGTTTCCAAATCTGTATTATATGGGCAGTTATAGAGTGCCAGTTCTTGATTGTGAGATTCTCGATACAGCATAGTGAACAAGTCATTGATAACAACGCCGCTCATATCTTCGGACGTCCAGTCGGTCAGGAACAGGTTATTTCGCTCATATCCTATAATAGAAATATATTTCTCGCAGTATTCGAGGCATTTTTCATCAAGCGGGATTACCCTAATCATAGTCGTGGGGTCTATATAACCATCGTGGTTACATCCAGTATTATCCGGAATATCACGTTTATAAATCAGGTAGTCATTGTCTGTATAGCGTAAGTCAAGGAGATCACTTTCTATTGTATATGTTATCTCCGGTTCTGAATCCTTCCACGCAACCCGCGTGATAGATATTGTGCGCTTGCCGTCTTTGACAGATATGTCCGACCTTATAAGCCCTCCGTCATAGCATATTTCAATTATAGTCATTTGAGCGCTTGTCGAAGTTTCGAGCTTAGAAAAGAAATCTGTAACCACCTGCGGATTCTTAAAATCCAGCTCACCGGAAGCTTCCATTACGGCATATCCCATGTCGGCAACCGCATTCATGATTTGGGTCATCGTATCGCTTGAAAGGGTAGTAAACCCGTCATTGTGCTCACCTTCAAGTATGGAACGATAGTTCAGCGCAATATCGATTGCTTCCCGAGCCGCATCAGCATCGGGTTTTAATGACTCGCCGCTGTCGTTATTGCCGCAGCCTGTCAGAAATAAGGCAGCGATAAGTAATAAAGCTGCGAGTCTTGTTTTCATAGTCTTTGTTGTAACGTCTTTTGATTTCATTTGTGACTCCGTACTTATTGAAAATATATATGTGGAGCGCCGACATACTATTGAATACTTTTGCCTCACTGTCAGTATTTGGATAGAAAGATTTTATCATATAAAGGTCTGATTAACAACATAAAGAGCATCGTCTCTCGACGATGCTCTTTATGTTCAAATTTTCTCTTGGAGGTTCCATGCCGACGTGGAATTGCTTTTGGTATAGATCAAAAGCCTCAGGTATCATCTAGCATCTTATGTTTGACAAATATTTTCATGTCCTTGTTGCAACAGATTCGCGGCAAAAAATAATGCAAGCGCAATTATTTCGTGTTGTAAAGTAATTCTAGATCTTTCAATAATCTACTTTGGCACTTCAATGTATTAATATTGGTCATATCAATAGTTGCAGTACCCAAGTCATTACAATAGTTGCCAACTAAGTTAAGAACTAATGTTTCTTTTGAAAAATATGACACGTATCCTCGATAATTATCATCTTCATTAACTTCAATAATTTGATTGTTGCCCTCAGCATGCTTTAGTAGGCTTGCAAATGGAGATTCATCTAAGTCTATATATTTTCTCTGTTGTTTTTTAATCATAAACAATTTATGCATTTTTTCAGAATACAGTTTATCTCCATCAAAAATAAATACATCGCTTAATCTTATTGTACAGAATCCATTTTCTTCACCAAATGAATCTATCATATTGAGCAAAATATTGTCGTTATCCATTTGAAGTAGATAACCCAATGTAAATGAATCCGGTGCATCAGTATCAGTATAAATAGAAACTAAAACATCCTTACTTACCAATAAACTCAGCATCTGTTGCATTTCGCTATTCATTATAATCTCCTCCAATACGTTAATTTTACTCCCACATAATACCACATAATAGTAGTAAAGTCTATAGAAGCTATATCATGCTTCACTTAGAATACAAAAAAAAGAGCACCGTCTCTCGACGATGCTCTTTGAAAAAACCTTGATTAACGCTTGCTGAACTGGGGTGCACGACGTGCGCCTTTGAGACCGTATTTCTTACGCTCTTTCATTCTCGGGTCACGGGTCAGGAAGCCCGCAGACTTGAGGGCGGGACGATAGGTCTCGTCCACCAAAAGCAGCGCTCTTGCAATACCGTGACGGATGGCGCCTGCCTGCCCAGTTACGCCGCCGCCAACAACAGTCGCTTCGATATCGAACTTGTCGACAGTGGAGGTGGTAACGAGGGGCTGACGAACGATGAACTTGAGAGTGTCAAGACCGAAATAATCATTGATCTCGCGTCCGTTGACTGAAATTTTGCCTGTGCCGCCCGGAAACAGATGGACTCTTGCCACGGAGGACTTTCTTCTGCCGGTGCCATACATGTAAGGCTTTTTGCTCTGATACATATTCATTCTCCTCCTTTAGCGATTCCAGTTTTCAGGCTGCTGTGCCTGATGGGTGTGTTCCGCGCCCTTAAAGATCTTTAGGCGGGTCAGCTGATTTGCGCCGAGCGTGTTCTTCTGGAGCATGCCCTTGACGGCGAGCTTCATTGCGAAATCGGGTCTCTCGGTCATGAGGCGCTTATACTGAACTGCCTTGAGTCCGCCGACATAGCCGGAGTGAGTGTAATAATACTTCTGCTCGAGCTTCTTGCCGGTTAGAACTGCCTTTTCTGCGTTGATGATGATTACGAAGTCACCGCAGTCGACGTGTGGTGTATAGATGGGCTTGAGCTTGCCGCGAAGGATATCGGCAGCGAGAGCCGCTGTCTTACCCATGGGCTTGTCTGCCGCGTCAAGAATATACCAGTTACGGGTAACGGTGTCCGCATTTGCCATGTAAGTGGACATTTTTTCTGCCTCCAAATAATGTAGAATATATATTGTGTACTGTATTCTGTCCGGCAGACACGGGCACTAAACGAGCCCCTTTTGCCGATCTTTGCGACTTTTTTGATTTAAGTCGTTAAAATACTTTGACAATTGACTGCCGCACCGTTAGAATGGTTTGTAAAACGTCGCAAACCCTGACGGTGCCTTATTTTTATACCACAGCCGCAAAGTCGTGTCAACACCTATTTTCACTTAAAAATATATACCTAACAGGTAGCTTCTATTTGCTTCGTTTTTCTTCTGTTTTCTCTTGTATGCTCAATATCAATTTTTGTTTTAATGCGTGCTTTATTTTGAATTATTTAATATATTTGCGCTATTATGCGCCTGCTGTCGAAAGGCCGGGAGCAAACTGACATAATTAGAAAAGTAAACACATAAAGAAAGAAGATGACCAAAATGCACGGTCTTGGAACGATAGTGAACACACTCACCATCATATTCGGCGCGACGGTGGGGATTTTAATAAAGGGCGGGCTTGCAAAACGATTTGAAGAGACGATTTTTTCAGCTATCGGTTTGGCGGTCATGTTCATCGGACTCGGCGGAGCTCTTTCCGGCTTCCTCGTATTTGAAAATGGCGCGCTTTCAACTCAGTATACGATGATGATGGTTCTTTCACTTGTTCTCGGCGCGGTCGTCGGCGAGTCGTTGAATATCGAGCGACGGCTCGACCGCCTCGGCGATTGGATTAAGGGCAAGATGCCGAAAAAGCTCGCCGGCAACACCTTTACTGACGGCTTTGTGACGGCCTCAATGCTTTTCTGCGTCGGTGCAATGGCAATCGTCGGCTCTCTTGAAGACGGTTTGAACGGCAACTTCTCCATATTGTTCGCAAAATCGGTACTTGATGGAATAACCTCTGTACTGCTCGCATCCTCGCTCGGAATCGGCGTTGCGGTATCCGCTGCACCTGTACTGATATATCAGGGTGGCATAACTTTGCTTTCTCAAGTGCTTCGTCCGCTGCTTTCGGACACGCTCATCAGTCAGATGTCCTGCGTCGGTTCGATTCTGATTGTAGCAATCGGCGTAAATATGCTGTTCGGCAAAAAAATCAAAGTCGGGAATCTACTTCCAGCAATATTCTTCCCAATTATTTTCGCTCTGCTAAAAAGCATTTTTCCCGCTCTGCCGATCTGAACCCCCAAATACATAAAAAATTATACCCCGAAAAAGAAAAAACGTTCTTTTTCGGGGTATCTTTATCTTTCACTTGGCACCGTCTCCGTGTCGCCATAAATGAGATCATCAATGTCGTCCCCCATTTTGACTCCCCCCTTGATATAGATTTTGCGTACTCTATATATATATGCGGGAACAGTGAGGTTATGACACAAATTTTAATAACAAATTTATGATTTTTTCAGAATGACGGTCACGACTTCTGGATTATTTAAAAATCTGGGCGGAATCGAGTAGCCGCCAAGGCCTCGGGACATGAGCATATCGTAATTGCCCTCATTATAAACACCGGCATCATATTTCGGGAAGAAGTCCATTTCAGTCCCAACCACGCCGCCCGCAAAGGGAAGGCGAACAATGCCGCCGTGGGCGTGGCCGCAGAGTATTGTATCAACAGGGAGATTTGGATATTTCGTCATCCAATCGTTCCTGTGGGCAAGGAGAAGCGTATATTTATCAGGGTAATTTTCGGCTATGATTTGCGTAAGCTTATCGGGCTTCATCATATCCGCCGGTCCATTTGGGTCCTCGACACCTGCGAGTACAATGCTTTCGTCTCCTTTTTCCAGTAGGACAAACTCGTTTCGCAGGTATTTTATTTTGAGCTCGCCTAGAAGATCCGCCAGCTCATTCATTTCCCTGCTGGCCCATTCATGATTGCCACTTACAAAATAGCAGGGCGCGATTTTTGCAAGACCTTCCAGAATCGGACGCAGCTTTTCGGTCTGAGAGCCCTCAGTATCTTTGGTGCGCATGTTCAGAAAATCGCCGGTCAATACTATAATGTCCGGTTTCTGCTTTGCTACAAGCTCGGGCAGTTTTTCGCCGAAATCCTTCATATGCAGGTCTGAAAGCTGGACGATACGATAACCTTCAAAGCTTGACGGAAGATCACTGTAGCTTAGTTCATATTCCGTTGCCACAAGGCGATATCGGCTATCCAGAATCAGAAGGGCTATAATCGAGATTATTACAAAAAGAATTAATAGACCATGATGTTTTGATTTTTTCGGGACATTTGTGATGCTCACGTTATGCTTCCTTGTCCTTTATATACATTATTCTGTTGCTCGGATCGGCTGTCGGGTTGAGAACCAGTTCAAAACGCGGCATTGCCTTTATCATTGAGCTGAGCTTGCCGAACCCGAAATTGCGGGAATCAAAGTCGGGCTGCTTCTTAATGAGCAGGTTACCAAGATAGCTCATGTCACAGAATCCGTCGTCATCGGCAATGTCCGCCACCGAATCGGCAATAAGAGCCACGATGCTGTCCGGAATCATTCTGGCCGACGCCTTATCAGCGGATACTGCCGGTTTAGCGTTTGTCTTCTTGGGAGCTATGGCAGCCGCTTTTGCCTGTTCCTGCACCTTCTCCTTGTTGTAGCGGTCGCGTATGACCTCAATATAGACAAACTTGTCACAGGCCACAATGAAGGGACTCGGCGTCTTACGCTCACCGATGCCGATCACTCGCATTCCTGCTTCGCGCAGGCGTATCGCTAGCCTTGTGAAATCACTGTCGCTCGAAACGAGGACAAAGCCATCCGTCTTGCCCGAATATAGAATGTCCATAGCGTCGATTATCATCGCGGAGTCGGTGGAGTTCTTGCCCGTCGTGTAGCCGTACTGCTGGATAGGTGTAACAGCATTTTCCAAAAGGCTGCCCTTCCATCCTCCGACGTTCGGGCTGGTCCAATCACCGTATATTCTTTTTATCGTCGGTGTCCCATATATTGCTACTTCCTCCATGACGCTTTTCAGGCAGTCGCGAGGAGCGTTATCTGCGTCAATCAAAACTGCGAGCCGTGGATTGTTGATATCACTTACTCGATTTGTCATTAGTTATTTCCTTTCCAATTTTGCTTCCTTTGCGAAAGCCGTTACTCTAAGTGACTTATGGAAAAATAGTATCTTACTTTGATTATTTTTGTATGTTGCTATTTTACCACATTTTTTCTGGTATCACAACTTGAGTTTATCGCCGTTTTTCCCGTTTTGTCCGCTAGTGACGCACAAATACTCCCACTTTTGAACATCATCAACAGGGTTATGCACATTAATATACATTTGTCAATAATAAACTGGAAATAATATTGCATAATTTTGTCGAAATCTTTTTTACTTCTCCCAGTGAAACGAAACTATTTAAATACTAATATCATCATCGGATAGCAACGCCACATTTTACACTTCAGATAATAACTCTTGAAACCGACATTTATTTGGGTTATAATCACTTAGCGTCTATATTTAAAGTAGAAAAGGATGATCACATAAAATGAGTGCATCGAAGGAAAAGAAAACACGTCAGCAACTCCGCGAGGAGGGCAAGGACAAGCGCCAGATCGCTCAAGAAAAAATCGAGAGAGCTCAGAAGCGCCGCCACAGGAGACAAGTCGTTGTTGGCGTCATTGCAGCTGTCCTTATAGTTGCTTTGTTTATATTCAGTTCAAATCTGCCCTATACCACCTTAAGCGCTTTAACAATCGGGGAGACCGGTTATACAGCCGCGGAGTACAGCTTTTTCTATAATCTCACCTATAACAATTTCGTAAATCAATACGGGGACTATCTCCAATACACCGGACTTGACACAACAAAATCCCTGTCTTCGCAGCAGTACACCGAAGACCAGACTTGGGCTCAGTATTTCCAGGAGGCTGCACAGGCCTCAATGAAGGAAATGACCGCACTTTATGACGACGCCATAAAAAACGGCTTTGAACTCAGCGAAGAGGACAAAACCTCACTAGACTCGACTATTACAAGTATGCAGTCCGGCTATACTGACGCTGGATTTACAAGCGCAGACGCCTACCTCGCTTATATTTACGGCAAGGGCTGCACTGTTAAGCTCGTGAGCTCACTTGTAGAAAAATACTACATTGCTCAGAGCTATGCCACGGAGAAAAACGATTCCCTCACTTATACCGGCGATCAGCTCAAAGCGTATTACGAGGAAAACAAGGACAACCTTGATCAGTATAAGTATATTGCGTACTTGGTCGATGGTTCAGTCAAGGATGACAGCAGCGCAGATTCAGCCGATGTATCTGCTTCGCCTGATGCCGCTGCCTCTCCCTCTGCTTCTCCCGACACTGACGCCGCTAAAGCTGCCGCAATGGAAATAGCAAAGGGCATAGCGGATTCAATCGTTGCGAACGCTACAACCGAAGAAGAATTCAAGCAGGCAGTCCTTGCCCAGACCCTGGCGGAAGCCACCGAGTCTACGACTCAAGGCAGCTCACTTAATGATAAATATGCCGACTGGTTGAAGGACGCAAGCCGCAAGGCGGGCGATACAACAGTTGTCGAAACAGATTCTGGTTACTATGCGGTCTATTTCATCTCCCGCGAGCGCGCGGACTACAAAACCGCCAACGTACGCCACATTCTAATTAAGACCGTTGCAGGCGAGGACGGCACTTATACCGACGAAGCTAAGGCAACTGCAAAGCAGAAGGCCGAGGATCTGCTTACTTCGTGGAAGGCAGGAGACGCGACAGAGGACAGCTTCGCGGAGCTGGCAACCGCTAGCACAGAGGACTCAGGCTCTCAAGCTACCGGCGGACTCTACGAAAACATTGCTAAGGGTCAGATGGTTGCGGAATTTAATGACTGGTGCTTTGCCGAGGACAGGAAGATTGGCGATACCGGTATAGTCTACGGCGAGCGCGCTGCTTCTTCCGCCGAATCAAGTGACGGCTACAGCGGCTATCACATTATTTATTATTCCGGCACAGGAATAACCAACAGCGATACTTTGTCCGAGGATGAGTTGCGTACCAAGGACTTTACCGCCTGGAAAGACGCACTCCTCGCAAATTATGAAATCAAGACCGGTCTCACCGCTGCTTTGGTGAAATAGCTTTAAATTTGACTCAGCCGCGGCACGGAGCTTCTCCGGACCGCGGCTGTTTTTGACACGTTCATTTGAAAGGTAGGACAACATGTCGGAAAGATTTTTAAGAACTGAAATGCTGCTTGGGAGCGAGGCAATCGCAAAACTTTCAAAGAGCAAAGTCGCCGTTTTCGGTCTGGGCGGTGTCGGAAGCTGGTGCGCTGAGGGGCTCTGCCGTTCGGGAATCGGGGAGATCACACTGATTGACCAAGACTCAGTAGGGGAGAGCAACATTAACCGCCAGCTCGTTGCGACTTATTCCTCTCTCGGCAAATCGAAAGCTGAAACGATGGCTTCCCGTCTTCTGGATATTAACCCTGAGGTTAAAGTTTCCCCAATAACAGCAAGGTACGATGCCGATACCAGAGATCAGTTTTTGGAGACGAGCTATGATTATATAGTTGACTGCATCGATCTTGTCTCTTGTAAGCTCGATCTCATTGAGACCGCGCTTAGCCGTAATATACCGATCATATCCGCACTCGGTGCCGGAAACAAGATGAATGCGGAAGCTCTGCAAATTACAGATATCTCGAAAACTAAGAACTGCCCTCTCGCGAGAGTGGTCAGAAAAGAGCTCCACAAGCGCGGCATTAACCACCTGCCTGTTGTTTATAGCAATGAGCTCGCCATGAAGCCAGAGGATGCTGAGGAACCTCCTCCGGGCAGGAGAAGTGTCCCCGGAAGTCTCGTCTGGGTTACGGCGACAGCGGGCATGCTCCTTTGTTCTCACGTTGTAATGACGCTCGCAAAGCAGACTGCCCCAAGTATTTGAATTAAGCCAAAAGAACACCCTCGCATATATGCGAGGGTGTTCTTTTATTATCTTTGGTAATTATACTACAAGACTGTGATTCCAGATTATCATATGCTGAAATAACGATCCTTATTATCTCTTTCAATAAGCGCCATTTTGCCCTCGTCATACGCCCTGACGAATGCGTCTACCACCTTCGGATGAAACTGTTTTCCTTTTTCCTCCATAATGACCTGTTTAGTCTGCTCCGGCGTGGAACCCGGGCTGTAGGGTCTGATGCTGGTCATAGCGTCGTATGTATCGGCCACACCTAATATTGATACTTCAATCGGTAAATCCTCGCCGCAAATGCCGTCCGGATAGCCCTTGCCGTCGTATCTCTCGTGATGGTGCAGTATTAGTTCAAATACAATCGGGGAAAGCTTGACTTCTTTTAAAATGTGTACGCTAATCTCAGGATGCTTCTGAATTATTGCTCGTTCTTCAGGTGTGAGACGAGCCGGTTTTCTGAGAATACTTTCGTCTATACCAATTTTACCGACATCGTGGAGCAAGGCCGCAACTGCGATTTTTTCAACCTTTGAGTGAGAAAGGTGCAGCTCATTTGCCAGCGCTTTCGCATAAAGCTCGACACGCTCCGAATGGCCTCGGGTATATTCATCCTTTGCTTCGAGTGAATAGGTCAGCGTTCTAATCATGATATAGTAATTGTGCTTTACGTCGATATACAAAGAAAATGTATATCTTGCCAAAAACAGCGGCAGCAAGAAAAGAAGGACAACATACTCTCCATCCGTAAGAATCATCATTTTCGAAATGAAAAAGCCTATAGGCGCAGCGGCTAGGACGCTGGGGTAGAACTCATAGACATTTCTAACCAAGTTGGAGAAGAATTTCGTACCCAAATTAAGCTTAAACAGCATCATCAAGAGAGAACTATTCACTAGCATAATTGCCAGTATCATTGCCACCATAGGCAGCAGTACTCCCGGTAGTGAGAGATCACCTATTATTCCACCGGCCAAAAGGAAAGCTTTTCCGCCTATAAAAACAGAAATCGTAAAGTTGCCGTAGTTAAATGCTGATTTCAAAAATGGTGTGTTTAGTATATGGGAATATTTATTCCTCTCACTCGGAACTCTCGCTACAACAAACGGAGAACTCACAAAGGTTATTGCCGCAGCTACAATTGGCCCTTTGCAAAGCAAGATAGCGACATTGCTTATAAACGCCATATCAATTGCAAAGTCTGGCCTTATATGAATTGGAAAGCATCTGCACAAATAAGCAAGGACGAAGAGAACGACCAACTGCATAAGTTCTCTTTTTAGGTTGTCAGAACCTGACAGCTGAAGGATGTATGTATATGTACAATAGACGCCCAACAGGGCCCCAAGAACAGATTCTAGAATGACATAGGCTTTTGCGAAGGGCTTCATATATCTTTCTCACTTCCTCTGCAGGAATGTCGAAACCAAAAGCATTTAAACAAAAAAACGGGCTCGCAGAATCGAAAGTCAAGGAATCATTATCTCGCAAAAAATATTATTCTGCGATGGCGTTAAAGGTTCGTAACCCTTATCTCCAGGAAAACATAGCGCCACCAGAGGCAATTATAGAAACGAGAGAAGTTTGCTCGGTAATCCAGGACAATTTCTTCATTGATATAGCCCCCGTTTTCAAAACTCTGTTCTTCCGCTAATGAAACAGGCTATATCCGCTTCGCTAAAATCCTACGAACCCGTTCTTTCCAAATTTAGTGAAAGATCAGCATGAGCCGATCTTTCTGTTGAGCGCGCTCAAGGTGGCTTTGACTATCGCCAGCGAATCATCTCCCGGCGAGAAAGCAGTTCCCGAAAAGCGGCAGGCTGTGTTATTGATCGACGACAGCGAAACGCATACTATCGCCATTCTCTCTCCAGCGATTTCGGTAAATCGTACGTCCAATACTGTATATTTATTAGTAGTCCCATCTGCAAGTACAATTGCATTCAAGGTGGCCTGCACAAGCCCTCTCCATACATCGTAGTTATCTTTAAGCGAGGTCTGTTTTCCGAAATACATCTTTCCATTCATCGAAAGAGTCACCTCGACCTCGGTCTGTTCTCTTTTCTTTGCGACTGTTACGCTATCGATTACATAACGCGCAGCCTGCTTAACCGTTGGGTTTAGTTCACTGTCAATTTGCGCGATACTTATTACTCTGTGATCAACTTCTTTTTGAAATTGCGCCATTAAGAGGGACTGTATATCACGAACTATTTGCTTGGGTGAACGCGATGTATCGGCAAGAACATGGATTTCCTCGACCTCCCCACCAAAAAAAACAACGTTTGCATTTATTACTCCAGGTAATTTTGATATATACTCAGAATATTTATTCGAAATTAAAACCGTAGTATCCTGTTCCATAAATAACCTCACCTCTACAAATCTCATGTAGTCATTATATAAAATAAATTATTTGTTGGCAATGGGTTTTATATAATAATTTACATAATATTTCGCTTTTTTGTAGAAAAAATGCAGCTCTGCGTGAGCAGAGCTGCTGTGTTGGCATTGACCTATCTTCCCGGACCGTCTCCAGTCAAGTATTGTCGGCACAGATGAGCTTAACTTCCGTGTTCGGAATGGGAACGGGTGGACCCTCATCGATAAAAATACCAACTATGTAAATGGTTGTTAACCATATACTCATATTGAATTGCTTGGTGACCCGTGGGAGAGTCGAACTCCCGATTGGGGCGTGAGAGGCCCCCGTCTTGACCACTTGACCAACGGGCCGTGTCGTCCTCGCAAACTGTGCTG
>PGZZ01000016.1 GCA_002841545.1 Firmicutes bacterium HGW-Firmicutes-16 | reverse complement strand
TACCGACTTATACGAAGACATGGCGGCAGAACAAAAAGCGCGCTCCACATATGAATATCTCATCAGAATGACTGATGACCCTGATGTGCTCGACCCGCTAAAGTTTCTTCGCGAAAGAGAGATTGTCCACTTCCAAAGATTCGGCGAGGCCCTCCGAATTGTTCAGGATTATTTAGAGCAGGACAGAGTTTTCATTTTAAAAGGCTGAGTTAATAATTCAAAATACTAAAAAACAGGCCAAGGCCTGTTTTTTGTTAAGAGGGATATTTATGAATAATAACAGTTCTTTGCCTGAGCGCTTCGCCGCTCAGAAACCGGATGAATTGTACAGAAACCGCTCGTTCCGGGACATGGGCACTGGCATAAGCGGAAGGAGCGTCGTAATTGAGGAGGAGCGCAGTTCTTCGGAGAGACATGAGGCTGACAACATTTGGCCTTATAGTTTAACGGATTATCTGAAAGGCTTCATCGGCAGTATGGTTCTGGTTGAATACCTATTACCAAACTGCGGATGCTCAAAAAAGCGAGGAAAGCTGAAGGTTGTGGGAACTAATTTCATCGGGATTCAAACATATCGGTACGACAGCCTATCTTTACTCGAAATCGGTACTGTGAAAAGTATTGAAATATTGGATTGTGAAAACACGCTCCCAAGACCCTATTAAATACGCGATTTACGCTTATACGTTGCAGACCGGATATATGCAGAGGAGCGCACAACGCTAATGGTGCGCTCCTCTGTCAATATCAAAACAAAATAGTACAATGCTTTGTTGGGCAATCATTCCCTGTCAGTGGATGACACTCGAAGTCTTGACAAAAAAACTGCATTCTGCTAATATGAAGCATACTACTTATAATGAGGTTGCTTAATGAAACACAATAACACTGGATTTTATATAAAACGAATATCCGACTATATCGAGACCGACGCAAACAGGGCGCTTGAGCAATATGGCATTACCTGTTCGCAGGCTCGCGTTCTGTCATTTCTGTTGAAATCACAGGACAAAGTCACCATCCAGAAGGATATTGAGAACTATCTTGAGATTAAGCACCCTACCGTAATTGGAATTCTGCAGCGCATGGAAGCCAAAGGCATTATCGTGAGCGAGATTGACCCTCAGGATAAAAGGCAGAGAATTATTACTCTGACGGATTCGGCTTTCGAGCTTGAGAAAAGAATCGCTGATTATGTTGAAGACGCCGAACAACGTATGGCAGCTGGGATGACAAAAGAGGAGCTCGAAACAATCAAGCAGCTGCTTTACAAGGTTTATAAAAATATTAGCAAAGATAAAAAAGTATAAGGGCATTCGCTCTTTTCTTTTGAATATATATGTAGCGCGCTACACTATAGTGCTTTCCATCCCCGAACTCAGGACGTATATCCATTTTTAAATAATAAATGACTGCACTTATAATAAATCTTATTACAAAGGTCACAGCATTTATTGTTAATAATATCACAAATAGAGGAGAATAATTATGACAAACACAATGCTGGAATATGGTCTCACGCCGGACCAACTGGAAGTTCAGCAGCTAACGAGACAATTCGCAAGCAAGGAGCTCACATGGGACAAGCTGAAGGAATTTGATGCTCGCGGTGAATTCCCAATGGAGCTCTATAAGAAGGTTGCCGCCATGGGACTGACCACACTCATAATTCCCGAAGAATACGGCGGTGCCGGAATGAATCAGCTTACATGCGCTATTGCTATGGAGGAACTTGCTTACGGTGACGCCGGCTTTTCCCTTTCAGTCGGAGCGAACAGCTTGGCAGTAGATCCGATTCTTATATTCGGTACAGACGAGCAGAAGGCCTACTGTTCAAAGTTCTATGTAGACGGCGGAATCGGCGCTTTCTGCCTTACTGAAGCAGATGCGGGCTCCGATGCAGGCGCCTGCCGCGCTACAGCGGTACGAGAAGGCGACGAGTATATCCTAAACGGTACCAAGGCCTTTATCACCAATGGCAGCATCGCAGATATTTATACCGTATTCGCGCTTACAGATCCCTCAGCCGGAGCCCGTGGGCTTTCCTGCTTTATCGTCGAACGCAGCCGTGCAGGTGTCTCCGTCGGCAAGGATGAGGACAAGATGGGAATCCGCCTTTCCAACACCTCTGAGGTCATTTTTGAAAACGTTCGTATCCCCGCCAATAATCTAGTGGGCAAAGAGGGCATGGGCTTTAAAATCGCAATGACAACTCTAGACATCACACGCCCCGCCGGAATCGGCGCAGGAGTCAGCGGTCTCTGCCGCTCAGCTATCGATAAGTGCATTGAATATGCAAAAATTAGAGTCACCTTCGGGCAGCCCATCATAACCAACCAGGCCATACAGTTCATGATAGCCGACATGGAGATTCAGACTCAGGCTGCGCGCACACTTTCCTATAGAGTCGCCGATATGATAGACCACGGAGTACTGGATCCCATCGCGGGAGCAGCGGCAAAGGCCTTCGCCGCGGATGCGGCTGTCAGGGTCGCAACCGACGCTGTCCAGATATTCGGTGGGAACGGCTACAGCCGCGAATATCCAATCGAGAGCCTGTATCGCAATGCGAAGATATTCCAGATTTTCGAGGGCACGAACCAAATTCAGCGTTTAGCAATTATTAAGGGTCTTGTCAAGAATTCGATGATGTGATTGCAAGGAGACCCCGCACCACGTAACGAATGTATCTAAAAAAAGGGAGACTTCCATGTGGAAGTCTCCCCTACTATATAAAAGCGTGGATTTTCATTTGTATGCGCACATGGATACGTTAGCTTTCCCGGAGAAGGAGGAGACACACACAAAAGAGCACAAGCTTTTATAACGATATGGAGTATGTCAATTACTTATTTACGACTGTTTCGAAGTACTGGCCGAGTGCTCCGGTTATCTCGTCATGAGTCTTGTAACGTCCGTCAATACCGTCGACATCAAGATAAAGCGTGGGAATCCCATATCTATCCTGAATCATGTCGGTGACTATCTTCGCGGAAGCCCATGTGTGCTTGCAGCCGATATGACCGAGGAAGATGGATACGTCGGGCTCGTAGTCCTTGAAAATCTTATCAACAAGATAGATGTAGTTCTCGGTGGGGCCTGCGGCGCCGTGAATCATCGGGCTGTTCTGCATTTTTCTAGCTATGGTCTTCATGCAGTCATGCCTGTCATCCATGTGCTCATACAGTTCGCCGTGCTGATAGCCGAAAGCATCCATGACAGTAACAGCGCCATATTCCTTTTCCATCCAGTCCATTGCGCCGGAGAATGACCAGAGCATATTCTGAAGCAGAGCAACACGATGCTTTTCGCCGTCGGGGCAGGGTCCCATGCCCATTTCAGAAAGCATTTCGCCGGTTTCCAGCTCCTTTTCGAGCAGGTTCGCCATTTCGGGATAGCAAGACATCGCATTTGTGGTTCCGTTCATAACCAGCATACGTCCGGGTAGCGGGCAGGGTTTTCTTTTGCGCAAATCTGCGCACTTGCCTTGAAGTTCGTAGGTTCTGTTGGCATTTGTCATGGTTTCTTTCATCTTGTCCCAGTCAAGCTTTGTGCCGGTGAAATCCTCCATCCAAGTGACGAACTGCTCATTCTGGTCCACCAGATACTCAAGACCGCGGTCATCTCTACGGAAGGGCTGGTCAAAAGAAAATGTAGGTACATTAAAGATTCTTTCCATATTGGGATAAACAACACGGGAGGAATCGCAGGGTACTGAAGAATAGACAAAGGCATCAGGCGTTACGCCGTACTGCTCTTCAATTGCGGTTCCAAGATAAGTCTTGCAGAGTCCGCAGGTTGTAGCCGGAACATATTTCTCTGCCGAGTCGATGAACTTACCGGTCAGCGTGGGGTTCGGGGAAAGACGAATGGGAACTGTATCAAGGTAAACCGGGACGCAGTCAAAAGCGACAATTATATCGACAGGAACGGGACCGCCGAAGAAAACGAGCTTTTTGCCGTTTTTATGTGCGTCACGAACCTGATGCCACATATCGTACTGTATTTGAAGTGTCCAAAGGAGGTCAGGATTTTTTTCCTTCATGCGCTCCATTTGTCCTTCGATTTTCTCACAGCAAAAATCGAAAACGGACAGTTCTCCAGCCATTACGGCGTCTTCTAATCTTGTGTCTTTAGCCATTTTTTTGTCCTCCTTTTCTTATTTCTCAATCATTTCTATAAATGCTTCGGCACGGATAGCAAGCTGTCCGGCATTGGCAAGATGTTCTTCACGCTCAACTATGAGCATCGGGACGCCAATTGCCTTAAGGTCGGGCTCAAGGTACATGCTCTCGCCGCCCCAGCACTCGCAGTACTGCATTTTTTCATAAATTACGCCTTCGATACCGTACTCTTTGCAGGTATCGACGATTTCCTTCTGGATAGCCTTGCGGTTATCCAGCATACGCGGACATACAAGACGGGTCAGATAGTAATTAGCGATGGAACCGAGAATGTCCTTATCGTCGACATCCATGACGTGGTTGAAAGGCTTGCTGCCATAGCAGAGATCATCAGCGACGACGAGACCGCCCTTGTCCTCTATAACCTTAAGGTATCCGGGGTTGTCCAGTGCGGAGCCGATGACCATAAGACGCGCGCGCTTATCAGTAATCGGTGTACGATTCTTTGCGTCGGCAAGGAAGGCCTTTAGAAGCTCTATGTATTCATCAACAGCGCAATTGGTGGAAGCGAGCATAATGCTCAAAGCATCTTCGCCGCTGATAGCGGGGTTTTTGACATTACGTAGAGCATTGACCTGCTGTATGAGCACACGAACTTCGTTTTCGTTTGCAATTGCGGCCTTCAGCTTTTCATCTGTTAGCTTGTTATCACTGAACTTTTCAAGTTCTGCAATTAGGTCCTTCAGTTCGCGTACGAAAAATTCCTGCTCGAGCGCCCCGGTCTTACGGGGAGCGCCGATTTGATAAAAAAACTTGCCTTCATTTGCCTTCTTGCTGACATGCTCTGCGTTGTCAAAAGTACGAGCTGCCATCATACAGCCATCGGATGTTACAATTCCGTCAAGGTCGTAGGTGCCGTCGAGCACGTACTGCAGCATCCCTCTTGCATAGCTGCAGCTGAATGTGGACATCCATGCGTCTCCATCGGGACTCTCTGTGCAGCCTGTTGCTCTGATGCGTACAGGCATAATGTCAAGTGCATACAGGATTTCTACAGGAACGTGGCAGCAAATAACACCAAGTGCTTTTTTGCCTTGCGCCTTCCAGGCTTTTACCGATTCGCCCGAAATTTCTGATTTAAATAATTTCTGGTAATCCATAGTCTCCTCCTTATTATTCTTGGGGCAATAATTCTTAACTTAAAACAGTTCGAATAGATGCTCACTCGAAACGAGTACTCCTGTGTAGCACGCTACACAACGAATTATATTCTACAGTTTTAATGTCGAAATATCAATTGGTCAATATAACAAAAATGTAGCCTACTACATTGTTTATTTTACGGTATTGCATTAAAACTAAAAAAAATATATAACTATAACATAGCATGCTACGCAATATGTTCCGGAGTATTAACCGTTTATCTTGCCTAAGCGTACGGCATGCAGACAATCAAGATGTTGGAGGAGATATAAAGTGGCAGAGAAAAATCTCAGCGTAGACTGGAAAAAATATTATGAGGACCACAAGGTAGACCTGCACACCGCGGCAATGCAGATAAAGCCCGGAGACTGCGTATGGCTCGGACAGGCGTGCTCCATTCCTTATGCACTTCTGAACGAGATGTATACCCACATGGAGGATTATCACGACGTTATCCTCTATTCGAACGTTATGAATCAACCCGTTGATATGCTCTTTGACCCCGAGGTTAAAAATCACTTCCGTCTAATCACTACATACAATCTTCCCCTTGAGCGTATGTCAATCGACATGAACATTATGGAATGCGGCGGCATGGCCTATGATCTGCTGCAGGTTGGCCCCTATAGATACGGCTGCGATTTCACGGCAATGTGCATGTGCCCCCCCGATGAGGATGGCTACTGCAACCTCGGCGTTTATGGTATCAGCACCAGTGCGGTTCTCCAAAACGACCCTAGAATAAAGAGAAGAATCGGCGTTATCGACAAGAATCAGTATCCGATGACCGGAGATCCGGAAATCACCCGCGTCCACGTTTCCGAACTCGACTGGATAGTCGAATGCGACCATGCTACCTTTGCAATTCCCGCGGCGCCCCCCACGAAGGTTGATAAGGACATTGCTTCTTACATTCTTCCTTATATCCATGAGGGCGACAAAGTCCAGATTGGCTTCGGCGGACTCGGCGAAGAGATTCTTTCTCACCTTAAGAGCATCGGTCAGTTGGAAATCTATTCAGAGGTCGCCTGCGATAATATGGCCGAGCTCTGCGAAGAGGGCGTTCTAACTAAGATCGTTTGCTCCAGCCCCGGAGCCTGCTCCGAGAAATTCTTCAAGTTCGCGAGCGAAGACGAGCGAGTCACCTTCCGCTCTCAGCCCGACATGGTCGACCCGCTCGGCGTAATAAAGCAGGAGAACCTTGTCGCTATAAATGCAACCTTTATGTGCGACCTTCTCGGTCAGTGCTGCTCTGAGGCTCAGGGACTCCATCCCTATAGCGGCCCCGGCGGCTCCTTCGCTTATATTTACGGCGCTATCCGCGCTAAAAACGGCCGCAGCTTCATCTGCATGCGCTCCACCTATAAGGATCACGACGATGTGCGTCATTCCAACATTGTCCCCTGGCTGCCCGCCGGCTGCATAGTCACCACGCCGAAGGTTTATGTAATGTACCTTGTCACCGAGTATGGTATTGCGGACGTATTTTGCAGGACACTGAAGGACCGTATTAGGGCCATCATCAAGATTGCACATCCAGACTTCAGACAGGAGCTCATGGATCAGATCATCACAACTCCGCTGATCAAGGAAGATGACTTCGAAGGCTATGATCCGTTCGGTAAATAATGCGCCTTAGAGTTCATCATATCGTTTTTTTGTACGATTTGAGTATCGAATTTATGTAGCATATTACACGATTGACATATCACGCTGCGTATTATAGAATGTCCTATAGAGCAAAGCTCTTTATAATCGCCGGTAAAACCGGCTGTCACTAAACCGCGATAACCGCAAAAGGTGATCCTGGCGGCGTCCGCTTGCGGGAACAACGCGGCATTGCGACAAAATAATTTGGAGGTAATTTTTATGGCATATACAATGGACACAACAATGGGCGACATCCTTTCCAACCCCGAAGCAGTTAAAGTTCTTGACGAACTTATGCCGGGCGCATCCACCAACCCCATGATGAAGATGGCTAAGGGCTTCTCCCTTGGCAAGATCTCCAAGACTCCGGCAGCTAAGGTTTCCGTTGACCAGGTTCAGCAGCTGATCGATGCTCTGAACGCAAAGCTCGGCTAAGCTTTTATACATAATTACTTTACTTGCCAGCATATCTCACCGTCAGGAGATGAGTTGGTAGTTATTTGAAAACTGTTCAGCGTTTTCAAGGCAGTGCACCGGAATTATCCGGTGCACTGCCTGTTTTTTTGTCCATATCAAGTCGAGTGTGATTATCATTCTGATATTCATCGAATATCAGACTCAAAGACGGCTGGTTCACTCAGAATACAAGCAATGACGCATATAAAACAAACCCTGTATTCATCGAAAATACAGGGTTTGTTTTATATTAATTAGAATATCAAAAAATTGATAAACAGTCTTTAACGTCTGTGTTTCAGATAGTACTCTTTCATACAGTCAAATGTTTTCTGGCTGATGTAATGCTCAATGCGGCAGGCATCAATAAAAGCTGTTTCCTCATCGACTCCGATACTCATTAAAATCTGTGCCGTCAAATTGTGGCGCTCATAGGTGCGCTCACCGATCTCTTTCCCCGCATCTGTAAGCGAGATATAGCCTTCGCTGTCCATTTCTATATAACCGTTTTCACGGAACTTTTTCATTTGTTCGCTGACTGTAGGCTTTGAATAGCCCATTTCGTTTGCAACGTCAATTGAGCGTACCCGTCCGAGCTTTTGTTTGAGAACCAATATTGTTTCAAGGTACATCTCCCCTGCTTCCTGAATGATCATACAGTTACTCCTTTTAAGTTCGTTCAAGCTAACCATAAGGTGAGGCGAGTCTAACTCTACCTTATGAAGCATATCACAAACAATTGCGCCAATCAACTTAAAATTAATACAAAGCGCCTATTGACAAATTAGTTAGGCTGTGCTAACCTATAGATAGAGTTAGATAGACCTAACTGATAGAGAGGAGAATAAACATGACACTTGATCAACTTAGTGTGGGAAAGTCGGCGACGATCAAGTCCGTAGGAGGAGAAGGACCTCTTCGTCTTCACTTTTTGGATATGGGACTCACACCGCGCATAAGTGTGAGTATGCGGAAAATCGCACCGATGGGTGACCCTATAGAGATATGTGTACGGGGCTATGAGCTAACACTCCGCGTTAGCGACGCGAAGAACATAGAGCTTGAAGTCGGGGGCAGTGAACAATGATTATTGCTCTGGCCGGTAACCAAAACTGCGGGAAAACGACTTTGTTCAATGCGCTTACTGGTTCAAATCAACATGTTGGAAACTTTCCGGGCGTCACTGTCGAACAAAAATCCGGCGAAATTCGCGGAGTCAAAAACTACTCTGTGGTCGACCTACCCGGCATATATTCTATACGTCCCTATTCAAGCGAGGAAATCGTATCAAGAGACTTCATCCTTGATGGAAAGCCGGATGGCATTATCAATATAGTTGACGCGACTAACATCGAACGCAACCTGTATTTGACACTTCAGCTGCTGGAGCTGCATATCCCCATGGTTTTAGCGCTCAACATGATGGACGAGGTTCGATCCAACGGAGGAACGATTGACGTCAAGATGATGTCGGAAAAGCTCGGAATCCCTGTTGTACCTATCAGCGCGGTTAAGGGCGAGGGCGTATCGGAGCTCGTCAACCGAATTGTCTCTGTGACAAAGGACAAGGTTTACCCAACCATTATGGATTTCTGTCCCGTAGGCGCGGTACACCGCTGTATTCATGCCGTGGCTCATCTTATCGAGGACCACGCGCAGAGGGCAGGAGTGTCCGCGCGTTTTTGTGCAACAAAGCTCATTGAGGGCGACGATTCCTTCGCCCATCGTCTGGAACTCGATCAAAACGAGCTCGAGCTTTTGGATCACAGCGTTTTGGAAATGGAACACGATACCGGTTTTGACCGTAACGAGGCCTTGGCAGATATGCGTTATACGTTCATTAATGGCGTGGTGGACGCTTCCGTTGTTAAATGTCACGAGAGCAAGGGACAACATCGCAGCGTGATGATCGATAAGGTTTTAACCGGAAAATACACAGCTTTTCCCGTTTTTATAGGCGTGATGTTTCTGACTTTTTGGCTTACGTTCAATGTAATCGGCAGCACACTTGCGGATTGGCTGTCGCTTGGCATTGATTGGCTGACAAAGCTTGTGGATTCCGGCCTTACAGCCTATGGAATCAACCCCGTCGTACATAGCCTGATTATCGACGGCATCTTCTCAGGAGTCGGAAGCGTTCTTAGCTTCCTGCCTCTTATTGTAACATTATTCTTTTTCCTCTCCATCCTTGAGGATACAGGCTACATGGCACGCGTAGCCTTCATTATGGATAGACTGCTGAGAAAGATTGGCTTGTCCGGACGCAGCTTTGTTCCGATGATAATCGGCTTCGGCTGCTCTGTTCCGGCCATAATGTCTACGAGAACTCTAGCCTCTGATAGTGACCGCAAGATGACCATCCTTTTGACTCCATACATGAGCTGCTCGGCCAAGATTCCAATCTACGCGGTATTCAGCGCGGCCTTTTTTCCTAAATATCAGGCGTTTGTTATGATTGGGCTTTATTTATTCGGTATTGCACTTGCGATAATAGTCGCGCTCGTAATGAAAACCACTGCGTTTCGCGGCAGTCCCGTTCCCTTTGTTATGGAGCTTCCGAATTACCGACTGCCCTCGCCAAAAACCGTATTCTTGCTGTTATGGCAAAAGGCAAAAGATTTTTTGCAGAGAGCTTTCACAATAATTTTTATAGCAACAATTATAATCTGGTTTTTGCAGACCTTTGATACCAAGCTAAACGTCGTAACCGACAGTGCCGATAGCCTTTTGGCCATCATAGGGCACTACATCTCAGCTGTACTTAAGCCGATAGGTTTTGCGGATTGGCGTGTTGCTACAGCACTTATCAGCGGCTTTATAGCAAAAGAGGCGGTCGTCAGCACACTGTCCGTTCTTTTGAACACCAGCACTGCGGCGCTCGGCTCAGCACTCTCCGGAATGTTTACACCTCTTTCCGCCATAAGTTTTCTGGTGTTTACACTCCTGTATACGCCCTGCGTAGCCGCGGTCGCCACTATTAAAAAAGAGTTGAATTCCGGCATAGGTACGGTTGGCGTAGTTATTATGCAATGTGTCATCGCTTGGCTTGCGGCATTTGCGGTATATCAGATTGGAGGTTTACTGACATGAGCGCGCTAGATATTGTTCTGCTTGTAATCATCGCTTGCGCTGTTATTGGCGCAGTCCTCTATATCATAAAAAAGAAAAAACGTGGCGGCTGTATTGGTTGCTCCGGCTGCGACGGTTGCAGTAAATCCTGCCAAGAACACGAAAAATGCTGTGGGTCTAGTGAAAATACTAATTTTGATATTCATATAAAGAGGTCTACAATTTAGACGCATAATCGGCGATTTTCTTATCCGATAGCATTAAAGTCCGCAATGTATTAGGTCTCCAGTACATTGCGGACTTCTTTTATGGCCAATTAATCTAAAATGATGGCTCTATACTTTAGCTTTTTTACATTTCCATTTTGTTTTCAAAAGTAGCGCAGCATGTGCCGTCACAGGTTCTGGCTTTTCCGTCTCCCATTGCGCTCACTTCTATTTCATCGGCATGGCACATCCTCTTTTGGTTGTAACTGCAGTTTTCAACACTGCACTTAACCGGCATTTTAGGTGTATTTGAATGTTCCACCAGCATCCACCTCCTTTCATAATGCTCTAATTATTATTTTCGTTATCATATATTTAATTCGAAAAAATCATTCCAGTAAACTAGCATATTTTGCTTGCAGTTAATAAAACAGCACCCTTTCGAGTGCTGTTTTATAGTTCATAGCCGCCTCACGCTTTGATTGCCCAGCGCAACTTTGCGGAATGCGCACGACTATTCATGTAGCATTCTTCTGGCGACGGGCGAATTGGGTCGGGCGCGATTTCACGATAGATACCTTCACGAAAATTGTTTTTAAACGATTTTTTGACCAAACGGTCTTCTCCCGAATGAAATGATAGAATTGCTACTCGTCCGCCCTCAGCAAGAACATTTGGGAGTTTTTCTAAAAATTCCTCGAGCACCTCAAACTCACTGTTGACGTCAATCCGGATAGCCTGAAAGCAGCGCTGGCAGGACTTATTCTTATCGTCTTCACTGATTTTGGGAATGGCCTTCAGAGCTTCTTTGATAATATAGCGGAGCTGGGTTGTTGTTGTAATATCGTTCCCTTTTTTAATGTTAGAGATTATGGCTCGCGCGATTACAGCATAATAAGGCTCGTCGGCATTTTCTATCAGCATACCCTCGAGCTCATCCTGCGTCATTTCTTTCAATCGCTCCGCCGCGGATATGCCCGCTTTCGGATTGAGCCGCAAGTCCAAGGGGCCTTCGGTCTTATATGAAAATCCTCTTTCGGGATCGTCAATTTGCATTGAAGATACGCCCAAATCCGCAAGTATGAAATTGAAAGGCCCTGCTTCGGCAGCGACTTGATCTATGGCAGAGAAGTTCATTTGTCTTATATCCAAAATCTCGGATCCATAACCCAAACGCTCCAGGCGTTCTTTTGTCTTCGGCAGCTGAAGCGGGTCCACGTCGAGCGCATATAAACACCCCTTCGAATCCAGACATTTCAGCATTTCCATGGTATGACCGCCGTAACCCAGTGTCGCATCTAGCCCTATTTGCCCCGGTGATATTTGCAGAAACTCCAGTATTTCTTTGACGCAAATCGGAATGTGCATACCCGCAGGCGTACGTCCCTTTGAAATGACTTTTGCCACATCCTCGGCATATTGCTCTGGCTGCAGCTCCTTGTATTTTTCTATAAAAGTCTTGGGGTGTGTACCGCTATATCGAGCTCGCCTTTGATGTTTTGGCTCGCCTTCGTCTACTGTCTGTTCCTGACTCATTCGCATTCTCCGTTTAATCGTAATTTCAATACTTCTACTATAGCCATATTATCAGATACCCTTTATTAAAGCAACTCCGGCAAAGACTGGTGCTGTCGCTCAAACGTATTTCCATTTAATCACATTGAATACGCCGTGGGTGGTCAGCCGAAGCGTCGGGATTACAGGAAGGCTCATAAAACTGAGCGTCATGAACGGGTCGATCTCTTTGGAAACGCCAAGCTCGAGCGCACGGTTCTTGGCGTTCTCAAGCTTACGGTTGACATTTTCAAGAGTGTCGTCGCTCATAATTCCGGCTACAGTGAGACTCAGTTCGCCGAGTGCTTCGCCGTTTTTCATCACGACAATACCGCCATTCAATTCCACGACCTTATTAGCGGCAGCCGCAATTTCCTTATCACTCACGCCGACTACGATAATGTTGTGGGAATCATGCGATATGCTTGTAGCCACCGCGCCGGCCTTTAGACCGTAACCCTTGATATAGCCTATACCGATATGATGAGTATTATTGTGTCGCTCGATAACAGCGATTTTTAAAATGTCTTTTTCTACGTCCATCTTTTCGGCAAGACCACAGTCATTTGAAACGATTTCCCCCGAAACAAGTCCTATAACCCCTAGCGGTCTGTCTGCCGCAAAATCATTCTCCGTAAGGCGCGACACTTTGAACGAGTTATGCGCGCGCGTCAGCAGGCGCGGCTCAATTTCTGGAGTAGGAAAGTCTCGCATCTTGCCGTCGAATGTCAGGTTACCACGCTTATATACCTTCTCAACTTTGAAGCTCTCGAAGCTGTCGATTACGGCAAAGTCAGCAGCGTATCCCGGTGCTATGGCTCCACAATCCTTCAAACGGAAGTATTCTGCCGCATTGAAGCTGGCTGCCTTTACCGCAATTATGGGGTCCGCTCCCAAAGAAATTGCCTTTTTGATAATATAATCAATATGTCCTTTTTCCAGAAGGTCGCTCGGATGCTTGTCGTCTGTGCAGAACATACAGCGGTCCGCACATTTACCGGACAGGATTGGCGCGAGCGCATCAAGATTGCGTGCGGCAGTGCCTTCGCGAATCATGATATACTGCCCTCTTTTTAGCTTTTCAAAGGCTTCCTGAAGCTCGGAGCATTCGTGATCCGAAGCGACGCCTGCCGCAATGTAAGCGTTCAACTCGTTTCCTTGGAGGCCCGGCGCGTGTCCGTCAATTTTCAGTTGATTCATCTGGGCTGCCGTCAGCTTTTTGAGCACATCCTCATCACCGGAAATGACGCCCTTATAATTCATCATTTCAGCCAAGCCCAAAACGCGTGGGTTTTCATAGAAGGGATTTATCTCGCTGTAGTCAAGGATAGCGCCCGCTTCATCCAGCTCTGTCGCCGGAACACAGGAGGGAAGCATAAAAAGCACATCCACAGGGAGATTTTCTGTTGCCTGTATCATGTACGCGATGCCATCCGCACCCATCACGTTCGCGATCTCATGAGGATCCGTGATGACAGTCGTAGTCCCGTGGGGCATAACAGCACTTACAAACTCACGAGGCGAAACAAGCGAGCTTTCAATATGGATGTGAGCATCTATAAAGCCGGGACATACGATTTTTCCTGTCATATCAAGTTCTGTCCTGCCCGAATATTTGCCAAGCCCGACTATAACGCCCTGCGTGACGGCTATATCATCATGGCAAAGCTCATTTGAGAACACATTGACATAGGCGGCATTTTTGAGCACCAAATCAGCCGGTTCGCACCCTGCGGCAGCAGAGATGATTTTGTGTTTCTTTTTTAATTCCAACTCGAACTTCCCCATCGTATTACTCCTTTTTATAAGTATTTAGCTTAATAATTATATTGCTCTTTTACTATCGGATATTTACAAAGAGCAGAAAAATAAAAAACGTAAATAGTTGATTATAAATCTTCAAACGAAATTGAAGATTTATAATCAACTATTTACGGTAGTTGGTAGAAACGCTCAACCAAATTATGAGCTTATATAAATCATTTATGATTATTTAATTGTTAGGCGTATTATAAACCCTCTATGTGATAAAGTAAAGAGTAAAAACGTCTCCGAGACACTAATTTGTTGACACTTGGTTTGCAGGTCTTAGTGGAACCTTCTTATTTACTTTTTTTGCTTACTAATATAGAATGAAAACAGATAATCTTCGGGAGGATTAAGACAATGAGTTCTTTACTGATTAAAAATATCAAGTACCTTGTAACAAATAATAAGACGCAGTCCTTACTTCAAAATGTTAATCTTTTTATTCAGGATGGCGTTATTTCTTCAATCGGCAAAGATGAGCCAGCAGTTGATGAAGTCATTGAAGCCGGCAGAATGGTCGTTTATCCGGGGCTAATCAATGCGCACCATCACTTATATCAGATTTTCACCCGCAATCTTCCTCAGGTTCAGAATATGGAGCTTTTTGACTGGCTAAAAACCCTCTATGAGCTATGGAAGTTCCTAGATGCCGAAGCCATTTTCAGCACTTCGGCAGTCGGTATGGGCGAGCTGCTGAAAACCGGCTGTACGACTTGTTTTGACCACCACTATATCTTTCCCGAAACAGGCGGAGCAGATTTTATCGATATGCAGTTTGAAGCAGCCAAGATGCTGGGCATGCGCATGCATGTGTCCCGCGGCAGTATGTCCCTTAGCAAAAAAGACGGCGGTCTTCCACCCGACAGCGTTGTTCAGACGACGGATGAAATCCTTAAGCATTCGGAGCGCATAGTTAATAAGTATCACGATCCGAACCGGTTTTCCATGCGTCAGGTGGCACTAGCCCCCTGCTCTCCCTTCAGTGTGACGCCTGAACTGATGAAGGAAACGGCCGCGCTTGCCAGAAAGCTTGGCGTTCGTCTGCATACACATCTCGCGGAAACTAAGGATGAGGAAGCGTTTGTGCGCGAAAAATACAGCATGACTCCCTTGGAGCTTATGCAAAGCCTTGACTGGGTCGGGAGCGACGTATGGTATGCCCACGGAATTCATTTCAGTGACAGCGAGCTAGAGCTCCTCGGAGAAACCGGCACAGGCGTTTGCCATTGTCCGATTTCCAACATGAAGCTTTCTTCAGGCGTTGCTAAGATTTCAAAAATGCTGAAGCTCGGGGTTCCTGTCGGGCTCGGTGTGGATGGAAGCGCGTCAAACGACGGCTCCAACATGCTGGAGGAAATCCGCGTTGCCTATCTTCTCCATCGGCTTCACGACGGCGCAAGCTCTCCGACAGGCGCCGAAATTCTCTCAATGGCAACCAGCGGCAGCGCCCGTCTTCTGGGACGCGATGATTTGGGAAAGCTTGCTGTGGGTATGGCGGGTGACCTGTTCATGATAAATCTGGATAGGCTCGAGCTTACCGCCGCTATATCTGATCCCGAATCCTTCCTTTCAACGGTCGGCTATAAAGGCAATGTCGATTACACCGTGGTAAACGGCAAAATAGTTGTTAAAGACGGGCGTCTGACAATGACGGATGAGGAAAAGCTTGTAAATAACGCGAACAAATGCTGGAAGGAATTCATGAATCGCGCCTAACCTTGCTGCATATTCAGCTTGACATCAAGGCAATATGACAAAACCCGCAATGCTTACGCATTGCGGGTTTCTTATTATAGACGTCTGCAAGCGAAGTGCAGACATGGTCAGTAATACTTTTTCTATGCCTGTATTTCTTGAATTTGCTGTTCTGCAGGTTTTGCGGAATCAATCTGTTCAGAATGGAGTATTTCGTTTTGCTGAGCAGGAATAACTGCTTTTGCTTCACCCTTCAACGATACGCCCAGTTTCTCAAGCGAGATGAATTTCAGCAGAGCATCGACTATTGTTGAACTTCCGCCGTCTGAGTCTCCGCCCATATTGACAACTGTTTTGGGAACGATGTCAACGCTTGCATTCCTAATGGCGTCGGACAGCTTATCAACCGCTTCCTGTATGACTCTGAACTCGGCGCCGCCATAAGCCTTGACCTGTGCATCAATAGCCTGAGCTTTTGCAAGTCCGACTGCGCTTTCCTTGGAGGCTTCCGCGCGGCCTTCAACTTCAACCTTTTGTGCATTTGCTTTTGCGATTGCAATAATCTGATTCGCCTGCTCGGTAGCCTTTGATGCCTCTGCTGCGCCCTTATTGCGTTCGACCTCGATCTGGATCTTGGACTCGGTCAGCATGCCCTGCTGTGCTGCAACGGCTTCTGCCTCGCGCAGGCTCTTTTCACTCTCTGCCGCTTGTTGCTGCTTCTGATATGTGACTTTCTTTTCCTCAGCGATCTGTCTGTCACGAAGCTGGGTCAGAATGTTTTCAATCTGGATATCGCCCTTCGCAGATTTTGGAGTTCCTATAAGAACTTCTTCAAGCTGCAAATTGTATTTTCCGAACTTCTCACGCATTTCAGAAACTGCTCTTTCACGGATTTCACTGCGTTCCTGAATTAGCTGAATGAGAGTTTTTGTCTGTGCCACATCCTTGAAATAAGCACTGACCAGCGGATCAAGGGACTGGTTGACTAGCATGCTAATGTCACCGAATCTCTGGATGACCCAAGGAGCCATGGTGTACTCGATGTGCATGACGACGGAGAGAGGAAGCGACGGTTCGAATGCGTCCTTCGTTATTATGTCAACCTCAGTGAGGTTTTCATCATACTTATGGTCACCGACTTCGTCCCTGTTCCACTTGAGGATGATGTTTGTTGTAGGCACAAGCACAACCTTGCCCGCATCGGTATTAAAGGCATATTTTCCGGGCATGAGCGGCTTTTCAAGAACGCCCTTGCAGCCTTCTCCAACCAGTTCGCCATGCCTATAACCTGCGCCTGTCGTGTCAATGCCTTTTCTGCCAAAGAAGGAAACCACAACGCCAACATGTCCGATGGGGACTACTGTTTTTTCTTTGAATTCCACCGTTGCAAAGAGCCTGTTGATGTAATAGGTACCATCAGTTAAAACCCTGATCTGCTTGCCTCTGCTGCCGCCGAGCTCAAGGAATTTTTCGGGATCCTGGAAACTCGCGTGATCCTCTCCCACATCTGGAGCTATGATTTCACCCTGCTGCAGAGGCGTACCGTCATGGACTGTAACAATGCCCATGGTGCCACTTTCTTCCTGCCCATACCCCATAATGATAACAGGCGTAAAGGCATTTCTCTTTGTCAGCGTGTCCTTCATGCTTTGCAGTTCCTGATATTCCGACTTTGTACCTGCGAATATGGTCTTGATTTCGTTGATTGTAATGACAATGAACTGAGCAAGGTTAATTGCATATGTGCCTTCTCTCAGTATCCCGCGCTGCGGGCCCTTCTGTCCTCCGGACTGCAAAAAGCCTCTGACGTCCTGAAAATTATTGGCATCAGCTACAATTTTACCCAGCGTCTGCATCGGCGAAAGCGGAATGCCGTCCCTCGCGAATACATAAGCTATCTGACCCTGTGGAATAGTAATAAGCGGATACCTATGAATTCTGTACATCAAAACAGATCTGAAGTGTATGCCGCCGCGCAGCAAATCGGGCGAATATCCTGCTTCGCCATTCAACGCAATAATGGAATCCTTAAGCGAGCCTTTGGTACTCCACCATTTTTCGATAACTGCAACTTCGTTGGAGTTGATAACCCGAAGTCCCAGAATTTTAAACACAAGAATATACAGCACAACGATTGCCGCTATGACTATCAGTGCTAGCGTGATTAAACCGTCCATAATCCAGTCTCCTTCTTAAGCAAAAAGCGCACACCGCTTTTGGTCTATGTTTATGCCGATCACAGAAAATAAGAGGAAATATTTTCTAGTCCTATTATAGTATCTCCCTCTCTCATAGTCAAGGTCAGCACTGAACGCTAAATTGCCTGTATTTGTTGCTTCTAGTATTCTATGTAGAATTTCACCGGCTATAACCAGCAAAGCAAAGACGGACGGCTCCAATCGCCGTCCGTCACTACTTTTACCGCTATTTATTATGCTTCAGATATTTGCATTTCTTATCGACTGATAGGATTTGTGGTCCGAATACAGGTCATCCTTGAGCGGGTTTTTCTTGTTTTTGACGATTGTTCTGATTTGATAGACAGCAACTCCGACATTGAAAACCAGCGCAATAATGCTGACTGTATAGTATGCGGCGGGACTATGCGTCGATGCTACCGCATATTTACCCTCAACAAAGAAGTTCGGGATTGTCATCATAAGCATCATATAAAGCGCGAGAGTATGTACCCTGTGTTGGGCCCACGCGCCCTTTTTGATTGTAAACGCGGGAATAGTACAGGAAATGAGCAGGGCTGCACTGTAAAATGCGCGGTCCGTCACACAGTTATAAACGTAGGCAAAGTTCCAGAGATCATAGGCTATAATCCAGAACCACATCATATCGGGCCAGACAAAGGTGTGATGTTTATCTTTGGTTATTACTACGCCGAACCAGCCGCAGAGGGTCAGAGCACTGATTATTCCGGCAACTGCGTTCATCGCGTTCCACGGTCCGCCCATATAGAACATGTCATCTATGACGCCCTGCATACTCATTACCTGAACCTCGCGGACGACCGCTTCCATAATGTTCAGCGCAAGAATCGCGGGAACCAGAATGTAGCACCATTTTGTGGCCTGCATTCTCTTGGAAAAACGCATTCCCATTCCTATGTAACATCCCAGCAGCGCCGAATAGGTTTTTACCCATGCAAACCAGTTGGAGGTCTGTGCGCCGACTCCCATACCGGAGGTTTTCGGCCAAACAAAAATTGTGAGCATGATAGGCAAAACCACGAAAAAGATAAGAGCCGTATACTTGTTATAGCGGGTGACTTCATTGAAGAACATAAGTCCCGCCAAAATGCCAATCCATGCCAGCCATGCATACCATGGGATAGTCGCGAACAAAAACATAATCCATTCTCCCATTCTATCTTTTGTTTAAATGCAAAGTAATAAATCCTTAAGAATTGCCGCCCTTTGCAGCTTCTCTAACGGCAGTAATCGCAATTTTTCCTGCGCGCTTAACGACGTTCGGTCCCATTTTCAGCGGCAGCTTCTCATAGGTTGTCGCGTACTCGTTGTATTTTCGCACGAGCTTGATGGCGTCGAACATGCACTTTGTCGTGCACTGGCCGCAGCCCACGCAAATTGTGGTATCTACCTGAACGGCTCCGCAGCCGAGGCAGCGCTCGGTTTCCTTTTTAAGCTGCTCTTCGGTAAAGGTCACACGGGTGTCCTTGAAGGACTTCTCGTTGCCTGCGTTATGACCGGCCTTTTGGCGCGGAGTGTTATCAAAACCGACTGTCAGCGCCTGCTCATCGAGGCAACCCTTGTCAAGAGAGCTGTATTCACGTCTGTCACGTCCGAAGACAAGGCTCTGACCCTCCCACACAAAGCGGTGCATGGAAATTGCGCCCTGCTTACCGGCGGTGATTGCATCGATTGCATACTTCGGGCCGGTATAAACATCGCCGCCAACGAAAACATCGGGTGCGGCGGTCTGGTATGTAAAGCTGTCGGCCAAGGCTGTATTGCCTCGTCCAAGCTCAACCTTACTGCCGCTTAGAAGCTCTCCCCATTCGATTGATTGCCCAACAGAGAGCAATACATAGTCGGCAGGTACGGTAACAGTATTGTTTTCGTCATATTTCGGTGCAAACTTGCCATTATCGAAAACGGAAACGCACTTTTTAAACTCCACGCCGGTAACCTTGCCGTTTTTGGTAACTATGCGTTTAGGCCCCCAGCCATTATTGATTGCTATGCTTTCTGAGCTTGCTTCCTCAATCTCTTCAGGAAGTGCGGGCATTTCATTCGCGCTCTCAAGGCAATACATACTGACAGCTTCGGCACTCTGGCGGGTCGCTGTACGAGCAACATCGATTGCTACATTTCCGCCACCGATGACAACAACCTTGCCCGAAAGCTTGGCGTCCTGTCCGAGATTCACATTGCGGAGGAATTCAACGCCGGTGATTACGCCTTCCGCGTCCTCGCCTTCGATACCGAGCTTGCGTCCTCCCTGTGCGCCGATTGCGAGGTAGATTGCCTTGAAGCCGTCGTTGCGTAAGTCGTTGAGCGTAATGTCCTTGCCAACCTCAACGCCTGTCTTAAATTCAACGCCCATTTCGCGCAAAATGTCGATTTCCGCATTAACAACATCCTTTTCAAGACGGAAGGACGGAATTCCGAGAGTCAACATACCACCAAGCTTCTCCTGCTTTTCGAAAACAGTGACCTTGTAGCCATCAAGCGCGAGGTAATACGCACAGCTCAAACCTCCGGGACCTGCGCCCACAATTGCCATCTTTTTGCCGTAATCGTATCTCTTTGTGGGAACAAAGCGGGTTTCGGCGCAAAGCTCCTTATCCGCGATGAACTTCTTTATCTCGTCGATTGCGATGGGCGAATCGATCATTCCGCGTGTACATTCCGATTCACAGGCGCGCGGGCAAATGCGTCCGCAAACTGCGGGGAACGGGTTTTCTTTTTTAATAAGCTCAAGGGCTTCCAAATATCTGGCCTGTGACGCAAGCTTAATATAACCCTGAACGGCGATATGCGCGGGGCAGGCCGTTTTACACGGCGCGGTGCCGCTATCGACCACGTCCTTGCGGTTTTCGCGGTAGTTTACATTCCAGTCCTCTTCCTTCAAAACGTGGTCGTGTGCGGTTTTATAAGGCACCACCACAAGAGGCTTTGTGCTGCAAAGCTTCTGTCCAAGCTTTAAGGCGTTTGTGGGACAGTTCTCAACGCACTGTCCGCAGGCGACGCAGTTCTCGGAATCTACTTCTGAGATATAATTAGACCTTATCATATCCGGAGAGTTGAACATAATTGCGTTTCGCATCGAATAACAGCCGCAGGCACAGCAGTTGCAGATAGCGTGTGTGGTGCCGTTATCAATGTTCGGAATGGAGTGCATAAGCCCGTTATCCTCGGCCTTTTTGATTATCTCAAACGCCTCCTCACGGGTTATCTCCCTCGCCCTGCCTGTGCGTATGTAGTACTCCGCGCCTGTATCGAGCTGAATGCACATATCCTGTTCGAGGTGTCCACAGCCCTGTCCCAAAAGACGTCTGGAGCGGCGGCAGGTGCAGTCACCAACGGCAAAGCGCTTTGCTTTATTGAGTATCACCGAAACTTCTTCAAAGCCGATTTTCCGGCTGTCACCGTCTATTGCGGACTGAATCGGAATAACGCGCATCGGCCCTTTGCCGACAGGCATCATAGGCGCAAGCATCGAACCGCGGAGCCTTGCATATTCCTCGAACGCCCTCGGTATAGCGGGGAATTTTTCACAGAGCTCTTTGTTCTCGACCATTTTTTCCATAACGCCGGGTACGAAAACCGTCAACTCAAAAACGTCCTCACCGTTTTCCGTATGGAATATGCATGCGCCAACCTGTGCGAGCTCACGAGCGAGCCTGCCCGTTTCCTCGAGCGATTTGCCGCACTTTTTCGAAATCTTTGCGAGGGTCTGGGGCTTTCTCAGCTCCATGGCAAGACCCACTTCAGCCATTTCATCGGTTACAACGCAGTCCATAACATAGTATTCGGGCGCGTTTTCATCAAGCTTAATCATCAGCGCTGTCGGGCCGCTGATTTTTTTCGCCAGCTTCAGTATCTTCTTTCTTACAGCCACACTATGCCTCCTATACGTTTTCTTCTACGACTTTTTTATATTCCTTTGTATTCTTGAAAATCTCATCCTTCAAGGGGTTGAGCTTGTTTTTGATGATAATTCTAAACTGATAGATTACAGCAGCGAGGTTTGCAAGCAGCGCAATAAGGCTCACTGCGAAAAAGGCCTTTGGGTCATGCGTCGTGGCAACTGGAGCAATGCGGTCAACAAACTGGGGTACTGCCATAACGAACATTGCCCACAGTGCAAGAGTCTGCGCTCTGTGCTGCAGCCATGCGCCTTTTTTCACGAAGAAGGTGCAGATAGTGCTGGCGACAAGCAGCGCAACGCCGCAGTAGAAGGAGTGGTCTGCAATGCAGTTATAAGTATAAGCAAAGTTCCAAAGATCATAAGTAATGACATAAAGCCATATGCAGTCCGGCCAGATCATATCCTTGCTTTTATCCTTCGAAACAAATATGCCGCTCCAGCCGCAGATGAGAATAATGTTGAGTAAGCCCGCGATACCGTTCATAATGTTCCAGGGGCCGGACATCGTCCAGAGGTTTTCAATTCTCGCACCCTGAAAAGCACCGAAGGCATAGACCTGGAAATCGCGGATAACTGCTTCGAGTATGTTCACCGCCAGAATGAGCGGCGGAAAAGCAAGCGCCCATTTTTTCTTGGCAAGCCCCGGAACATAGCGTATCGCCATAAAGCCGAGGCAGCCGGCAAGCGCGGAATAGGTTTTGAACCAGTTGAACCAGGTTCCCGTGCCATATTCATTTCCGGGTGCTGCAGTCGTCGGCCAGACAAGGACTGTAAGTAGCACCGGTATGATGAGAAACAGCGTGATTCCGCCCCATTTTGTCGTGCGTCCGAACTCATTGAACGCAATTAGTGCCAGAATAACTAGTGCAAGTATTGCCCAGCCTGTCAGACTGGTTGATTCATATAAAATCCCCATAATATTTCTCCCAACTCTTTTTTTGTTTGCTTTTTAACAATGTTATGCGCAGGTCTGCTTATTTTCCCTTTTCCCTTCACACCTTTCTTTCAAAACAAATGTGATTCTTCGTAGCCCTTATCTGTCAGTCGGCATGACACTTTAGGCCAATATATTTTCCCGATATTTTATTCGGGAAAATATATCGGGAATGCTGTTTTATTTCGATTATTCTCCCTGAAAGGCTTTAACAAATAGGTCGCATAGGTGTTTCATGCGTTGCCTGTTATCAAGCTCCGTAAAGCCCGAGGCTTCGAGTGCCAGCTTCTGCATGACTCCCAAAATGGAGTCGTAGGAATTATAATAAAGCTCTTTTGCGTCGACTTCGCGGCTTACGCTCCCATCCTCAAGTCCCCTCCTGATTGCAAGCACAAGGGGGCTTGTTGAGGTATCAAATCTTTCCGGCGGACGATTCAGTGTTTTGCTTCGTCCGGCAGAATATAAATACATTTCGGCATCCAGCGTGAAAAGGACACCCAGCCGATTCTCAAAATACAAATTGGAATACTGGTGAAGCAGAGCGCGTATCTGCTCAATACCGGAAAGCTCGCTGATTCGGCTCGCCTCTACCCTTCCGCGGATTTCTTCCAGCGTGTTATTCCAGAAAAGGTAGGCAGCCGCCTGCACTAGGTCAGTTTTTGTTTCGAAGTATCTGTAGGCCGAGCGTTCCGTCAGTCCAGCTGATTTTGCTATGTCTTTAATTTTGGTATTGTCGATACCGCTCATTATAAAGCTTTCAAGAGCCCTTTCCGTTACAAGGCTTTTGTTTCGCTCGCGGAGTTCCTCAAGTGACATTGCTGCTTCTTCCTTCCGGAGAGACTATCTCTTTAGTTAATTATATATAAATTTATATTTTTCTCAACCGCTAGCGCTACAAAATAATCTACAAATTTACAAAGATTTAGTTGTGGAGAACTTCGTCTCCTCTGTTCTAGGCCGTGACAGACACAAGGACCAGAAATGCGGCAAGTGTCATCACGATATGAATAGAAATCACGTTTAATATATCGTTTTTCTCTTTTTCAGCTTTCTGATCAATAAAGATGGGTATGACGAAGGGCGGAGGAAGCAGGAACATGGTATAGAGTGCTATTCCAAAGCTGCTGTCAAGGTGCAGCACCCTCGTGACCAAAAATTCGTTTATCAAAAACGCAAATGCCAGCATTACAGCCATGCGGAGAATAACAGTCAAAAACGGTCTCAAAATGTTATTCAAATTTATACGGAGTTCATAGCCGATTGTTATGCATATGATTGGAACGGTCAAATTTCCAAGAAGCGTGAGCAGTGTCACAAAGGAGTCTGTTATCTGAAATCCCTGTAAATATGAAGTCAGACCCGTTGTGCTTAAAATGATACCGGCAGAAATAGAAAGTATTATCGGGGACTTGGCAAAGCCCATAATAATTTGTTTAGCCGTTGCATTTGTTCCGTTCTGCTTCCGAAGGAAATTTACTAGAATGAAGAAAACAAAGACCACCTGAGCGATGTCAAAAATAGCTATTTTATATGTGTTTTCCGCACCGAAGAATGCAGTAAACAGCGCATAGCCCAGCATTCCTGTTTCGTGACCGGCGAAGACCGATGGGAAGTAGCTGTTGCCGGGACATAGCTTTTTAGAAACACCTTTCCCCATAAACATCGTTATTAGGTAGACGAGGAACACTGCGCCAAAAATCAACAAATACCTTAGCTCAAAAACCGTTCTTGCAAAAGTAAGCACAAACATTGAAGGCAGAGATATATTAATGAGTATCGTTTTCAGTTCCTGAACAGTATCGGGTTTAAGTAGTTTTATTTTGCGGATTAGCGCGCCCAAAAGTATCATCAGGAGTACGGGCAGAAACTTTATCAGAACTGTAAAAAGGTTTTCCATAGGTTAATATCTCTTTTCATAAGGTTAAGTTTATTCTATCATTACGCACTATCTTTCACAAGCTTAATTAACCCATGGTAAATTTTAGCACAATCCCTATACTGGCGATTTGTGTATTCCTCTGGCTGAATATTCTTGACAAATATACCGTTTTGATTTATGGTATAAATATACATATTAGGCTATATTATGTTATTTTTTTCGACATTTTTAAAGCAAATAAGCCGTTTAAACGGCAAGGTATGGAAGGAATTAAGAAATGAAGAAATTAAACAATCTGAAATGGTTTCACTGGGAATCGCAGTTTGTCTGATGGTAACGCTTCTTGTCGTCCCTGCATTTGCCTCAACTCTCAGCAAGACAGCGCAGCTAGTATACAACGACATTAAAATCACCTTAAACGGCGGAGCGGTTACGCCGACAGACGCCAACGGAAATGCGGTTGAGCCCTTCATAATCGACGGTACTACATACCTTCCGCTCAGAGCTATTTCAAATGCTCTCGGTCTGGGAGTCACATGGGACGCTACCACAAAAACAGCTGCGCTGACCACATCTTCAGATATTATTTCAGCACCGGATACAATTTTCAGTACAACAACGGAAACAAATGGATTTCAAGGTAGGTTAATGTATGTAAACGGCGTTGTCCAATCGGCATCTCTGGTTAATAATACCAATTACCTATTTATAAGCACCAGCAAAGGAACGCTGGCCTTAGCAAATCCTGTGAAACTCACATCATGGGATGAGCTTGCTATAGGTGAAACTTACACGTTTACATTCTTGTATTACGGAAACTCCACTACGCCGATTATGCCGGTCGGAGTGTTTTTATCCGCTAAGTAATACGGTCATTTTAATAGAACAGCGGCAGGCTCTGAAGCCTGCCGCTGTGTCATATCTACATATTTGCAATATCGCCGACCCCGTCCAGAACGAGTCTCGGACGGTACGGGAAGCGCATAATTTCTTCCCTTGTCGTGACGCCGGAGAGCACAAGTACCGTATCAAGACCGCTTTCGATACCCGCGATAATATCGGTATCCATTCTGTCACCGATCATCGCGGCGTCCTCGGAATGAACGCCCAGCATCTTAAGACCTGTGCGCATCATCAGAGGGTTCGGCTTGCCGACGTAATATGCGCTCACGCCGGTCGTGATTTCAACCGGAGAGACAAGCGCGCGGCACGCCGGCATTATTCCGTCCTCGGTCGGCCCCGTGAGATCGGTGTTTGTGCCGATAAGCCTTGCGCCATTATAAATATGGTGCATCGCGCGGCAGATGCAATCGAAGTTGTAGTTGACTGTCTCGCCAATTACAACATAATCGGGATTAACATCGTTTATCATTATTCCTGCGTCATGCAGAGCATTGAAAAGTCCGTGGTCGCCAATGACATAGGCGCTGCACCCCGGGCTCTGACGGCTCAGGAATTTCGCGGTCGCAAGCGCGCTCGTATAAAAATGGCTTTCATCCACGTCAAGTCCCATGCGAAAAAGCTTTTGCTGAAGCTCTCCCGGGGTTCTGCCGCTGTTGTTCGTCAGAAACAGGAACTGCTTATTCTCGCGGTAGAGCCAGTCCACAAATTCCTTAACGCCCGGCAGAAGACGGTTGCCGTGATATATTACGCCGTCCATGTCGCAAATGAAACCTTTTTTTGATCTTAGTGTTTCCATATCGTATCCTCACTGCATTAATACTTGCAATTCTAATATACTGCCAAACGATAGAATTTGCAATCATTCAATGCAAATTTGTTGTAAAATCTCTTGTAAAATGTGTGTCTTTTGCATACATATCGAATGGGGCATGGACTTATGAAATCCATACCCTGTTTTATTATATTTTCAGTCTGTAATATCTAAATTATATTTTGGGCGATAAAATATTTTGACTATTTCTAATAATTACGGCAATAATTACGGCAATTTGAAAGATACTAACTCGAAGGCAATTAACAGTTAATAAAGGAGAGTACTATGTTTAGACATGATAAACAGCTTTTGAAAGACGTCAGGGTCGACGGCCCGAATCCGAACTATGCGAATCTGCTTCAGGAGCAGCTCGGCGGACCTCAGGGAGAGCTAAAGGCCGCCTTGCAATACTTGTCCCAGAGCTACAGAATTAAGGACCCTAGAATCAAGGATATGTTCCTTGACATTGCGTGCGAGGAACTGGGTCATATGGAAATGGTCGCGACTATGGTCAATCTCTTGAACGGTCATCAGCCGGACGCGATGAACACCACCGTCGGAAACGTGGAGGCCGCTGTGCTGACGGGTCTGACGCCGATGCTAGCCAACGCGTCGGGTTACCCTTTCAACGCCGCCTATATCAACGAAACGGGAGATCTTGCTGCCGATTTACTTTCCGACATCGCGGCAGAGCAGAGAGCTAAAGTGGTTTACCAGTATCTCTACCGTCAAATCAACGACAGCGGTGTCAGGGAGGCCATCGATTTCCTTCTAAACCGGGAGGAGGCGCACAACACCCTGTTCCGAATGGCTTTCAATATGCTTGAGGAAACAGGCTCTCTCTCCGACTGGGGCGTGACGGCGGATTCACAGCAGTATATGGATTTATCAAATCCGGGGGCTTATTTCAAGCAAAACAGTATAGGAAATCCTCAGCCTCCTAAATTCAACGTACCAACACAGCCGAACATCCAGCGCTCGAGCGTTACGCAGTAAGTCATATTAGAAAGACCCCCACGATAAAAGTTGCACTGAACCAAGAAAAACGGACATTGTAAGATAGCCCCCAATTGTAGGATAATAACTACGATTGGGGGCTGTACATAATATGTCAGAAAAGAAGAG
>PGZZ01000005.1 GCA_002841545.1 Firmicutes bacterium HGW-Firmicutes-16 | reverse complement strand
GGTTTTATTTCCGTAGCGGTCTGCATATTCAAACGAAAGTAGCTTGCTTTCCTGTAAAGCTGTTTTGATAATTTCTAAATATGGTTGTATGTTCCTGTTACCCATCCACGGACTTAAATCTATATATATTTGATTTGCTTTTAATTCAATTTGGGCAGATATAGTTTTGCTGTATTTCGTATCCTTTTAGTGGTATTGATGAAGAAATATTTAATTTTTCTCAGCGAGCCAAATAAAGCATATTCTGAAGGGCTTGTCTGAAGTCCCAATCATAGCTCCCGCACCGTCCAATCCACTCAACTAAAAACAAGTATTATTGAACAATGCAAGCAGCTGGATCTGGAGCTGACCGCTAATGAGCCGGCATGAAGGATGGAGGTTATTCCATACTTTTTTTATTGAGATTAGCATGCGGTGATGCCTTTTGCAATGAGACAGCGAGCCGCCTTTTATGCGTATCAATATACTATTATAATATGACTTGAAGATGTCATATTATAATAGTATATTGATACAGGGTGATAAAATGCAAATTAACCGATTGTTTGAAATTGTATATATCCTGCTTGAAAAAAAGACAGTCACGTCCAAGGAGCTTGCAGAGCGATTTGAGGTTTCGTCAAGAACGATTTATCGAGATGTTGAAACGCTATCATCTGCAGGCATTCCTATATATATGAGCAAAGGCAATGGAGGCGGTATTTCACTGCTGCCTGGTTTTGTACTGAATAAAGCCATGATAACGGATGAAGAAAAAGAGGATATTCTGTCTTCATTAAAAGCTGTCAACGCAGTTAATCTCAGTAAAACAGATACCGCACTTAAAAAGCTCAGCAGCTTGTTTGGTGAATCAAAAATAGATTGGATTGAAGTGGATTTCTCTTCCTGGGCCAACGCACAGAACGAAACTGAAACATTCAATGTGATTAAGTCTTCAATATTAGGAAAGAGAGCCGTTTCTTTTTCCTATGCCAGTGCAAAAGGGCAGCGGAGCACACGTGAAGTAGAGCCGTTAAAGCTTTGTTTCAAAAGTGGTGCATGGTATTTATATGGATATTGTAGGTCGCGGGCTGATTTTCGTTTCTTTAAGTTAAGGCGAATCAGGGAGCTTTGTGTCTCAGAGCAAAATTTTCAGCGGAAATCCCCTGAACAAATTTTTACTGATGAGAACGTGTTTCAGGAGGAATATGTAAAACTAAAACTCAAACTATCTGGGGAGGCTGCTTATAGGGTATACGATGAATTCGATCGTTATGAGCAACAAGAGGACGGAGGTTTTATTGCTGAAATCAACTATCCAAAGGGTGAATGGATCTATTACTTCATATCTACTTTCGGCCGCCATTGTGAGGTATTAGAACCGGAGGACGTGAGAAATATTGTGAAAGCAGAACTGAAGAACACATTAAAACATTATCTTTAATATGACGGACAGCTGTCATATTACTTAAAGTATAGTAGCCTTATCAAATTGATGGAGGTTATTTAAATGAATTATGAAATCGTAAATTTAGAGCAAAAAACTGTCGTAGGGGTCAGTGCAACTACTGGAAATTCTGATTCGAAAATGGGCGAGGTGATCAGTGGACTTTGGGAAAAGTTATACCAAGGCGGAGTAAACGCTGCAATCAAAAATAAGGTTAACGAGTATGCCATCGGACTTTATTCTGACTACTCAAATGACCAATACTGCGTGACTGCTGGCAACGAGGTATCAAAACCAGATAATGACGAACTGATTGTAAAAGTGATTCCGGCGGGAAAATATGCAAAGTTTTCTGTACATGGACATATGGAAAAAGCAGTGGCCGCGGCTTGGAGTGAAATTTGGAAATTGGATTTGGACAGAAGCTTTACCGGAGATTTTGAAGAATATCTTAATAGCGATTGGGAGAATGCAGACATTGATATTTACATTGCGTTAAAATAAAATCAAAAAGTGCGTATTCGATTTACCAAACGTGCTTAAAGAGTTAGAGGTCTTAACGGCCTCTAACTTTTTTCGTACTGTTGGGGGATCGCACCCTCGCGATCTTAGTCCTTTCTCTCTTTTAACTTTTTCGACGCAGTCCAAAATAATATTAAAATGTGCTTGACAATTGAGCACTCGCTCAACTATAATACAACTATCAGTTGAGCGAGTGCTCAATCAGGCGAACTAAGGAGGCTACATAGTGAAGAAAGAGGATGTGCTTTGTGACTGCGATGTCATCCACGCAGACTTGGTTGAATCGGTAAAAAAGAAGATGCCGGACGAAAATGAGCTTTATGATCTGGCTGATTTTTTTAAGGTTCTGGGTGATAGTACCCGAGCAAAGATTATTTGGGCACTGGACGAAAGCGAGATGTGCGTTTGCGACCTGGCTGTCCTTCTGAATATGACGAAATCCGCCATATCGCATCAGCTTGGTTCGTTAAGGCAAGCTGATCTCGTGAAATACAGAAAGGAAGGCAAGGTTGTATTCTATTCCCTCGCGGATGACCATGTTGAAGCAATATTTGAAAAAGGCTTGGAACATATCAGAGAAAACAAAAGCGATAAGGAGAATCATATATGAAAAATACATTTAAACTTGAAGGCTTAGATTGCGCAAATTGCGCGGCTAAAATGGAAGCGGCGATAAAGAAATTGGATGGAGTTTCGAGCGCAACTGTTAATTTTATGACCACAAAAATGGTTATCGAAGCTGAAGATGATAAGATGTCCAGGATTTTAGAGGCGGCGGAAAGAATCATTAAAAAAATTGAGCCTGATGTTAGATTAAAAAAGGCATAAGGAGTTTTAGATAAATGAAAAAGCGGCTTTGGCGAATAATCATAGGCGGTTTGATATTTGTTTCCGCTCTGATTATTAAGCCGAATATTGAATGGATACAGCCTGCCATGTTTGCTGTCGGATATTTGGTTGTGGGCGGCGATGTGGTTTTAAGAGCTGTAAAGAATATAGCCCACGGCAAGGTGTTTGACGAAAATTTTCTGATGGGCATCGCGACAATTGGCGCGTTTTGCATCGGAAAATTTCCGGAAGGCGTCGAGGTAATGCTGTTTTATCAGATTGGTGAGCTGTTTCAGAGCTATGCTGTCGATAAATCAAGGAAATCAATTGCGAGCCTGATGGACATTCGACCCGATTACGCAAACGTCAAAAAAGGCGAGGAGCTTGTCAGAACAGATCCTGATGAAGTGAATATTGGCGATGTTATCGTAATAAAAGCCGGAGAGCGAATCCCGCTAGACAGCAAGGTTATTGAAGGCAACTCCATGATAGACACATCGGCACTGACAGGCGAATCCGTCCCGCGTGAGGTAGATGCGGGATGTGAGCTTTTGAGCGGCTGTATCAATATAAACGGCGTCATTACAGCAGAGGTAACAAAACAATTCGGCGAGTCTACAGTAAGTAAAATTCTTGATTTAGTCGAAAATGCAAGCAGTAAAAAATCCGATTCGGAGAAGTTTATTACAAAATTCGCTAAATACTATACGCCTATTGTTGTTATCATCGCGCTTATTCTCGCGGTTCTTCCACCCCTCGTATTTAGCGGAGCAACCTTTAGTGACTGGCTTTTTAGGGCGCTGACCTTCCTCGTGGTTTCGTGCCCCTGCGCCCTTGTTATATCCATACCGCTTAGTTTTTTCGGTGGAATCGGCGGGGCTTCACGAAGCGGAATTCTGGTCAAAGGCAGCAACTATCTTGAGGCCTTGGCACAAACTGAAATTGTTGTTTTTGATAAAACCGGAACTCTGACTAAAGGTGTGTTCAATGTCCAGGAAATACACGCGGAGGGGATTTCGAAGGAGGAACTGCTGGAGCTTACAGCATACGCCGAAAGCTACTCCAATCATCCGATATCATTGTCTTTGAAAAGAGCATACGGAAAAGAAATCGATAATGAACGCATTTCAAATGTGGAAGAAATATCGGGACATGGTGTTAGCGCAATAGTCAGCGGCAAAAGGGTTTTTGCAGGTAATATAAAGCTAATGAAGAAAATGGATATCCCCTGCTACGAAGGAGATTTAACAGGTACTGTTGTTCATACCGCAGTTGATGACCATTATGCAGGATATATTGTTATTGCGGATGAAATTAAAGAAGATGCTGCGCAGGCAATAAGAGAGCTGAAGGCTGCCGGTATAAGACAAATAGTTATGCTCACAGGCGATAACAAAAGCGTCGGCGAAAAAGTTGCCAAGGAATTGAGGCTCGACAAAGTATATGCCGAACTGCTGCCGGCGGACAAAGTTGAAAAGCTTGAAGAGCTATTTTCCGAGAAGTCAACTAAGGGAAAACTGGCCTTCGTCGGTGACGGCATCAATGATGCCCCTGTTCTGGCACGCGCCGATATAGGTATTGCAATGGGCGGCTTAGGTTCTGACGCGGCAATTGAAGCTGCGGACATTGTTATCATGACCGATGAGCCGTCAAAAATCGCGACAGCGATGAAGATTTCCCAAAAGACACTTAGCATTGCACATCAAAATATTGCATTTGCAATTGGTATAAAAGTAATCGTTCTTTTACTTAGCGCCTTTGGCTTTGCGAGCATGCAGGCGGCAATATTTGCCGATGTGGGTGTTACTATCCTTGCGGTACTGAACGCATTTCGAGCACTTAGTGTGAAAAATTGCTGAAACAGCCGTACTTAATGAATGTGGTAAAATGATATTCAAAAAGCAAGCATTGAACCACATAAAAGTGAGCTCAATGCTTGCTGTGTAAGTCATATTATCAGAACATATTATTCATATTAACTCAGTTTAGTGTAAACGTAAGAAGAACTGGATTGTGGTCGCTGTAGTCAAAATCCGTATCTATGTTGAGTGCTGTTGCCGTAACATTATCCGATACTATGAAGCCGTCGATAACCACCGAATAATTGACGCCTTTTTCATAAGGCATATCCGTACTGCGGCAGGTCGGCACATCATTGAGATTATCGGCCTTCACTACGCCCAGACCCTCCGCAATATCGGCTTCTTCAAGAGGAAACACCCATTCCGGCACCTTCTGCTGTGATGGGAAGCTAGTAAGTGTCCCACATAGAGCGTGGTTGAAGTCGCCGCCGACGATGACGTAGTTGCCCTTTAAGTATTCCTCCGCCATTATGTCGTTGAGAAGCTTGAGCTGCTGGGCTCGTATCGTACCGCCCTCGTCATAAGCCGACATGTGACTGTTGATTAAAACGAGCTCTTTGCCGTTGTCCACAGGAAGCCGAAGCAGAGTGAAGCAGCGATCGAGATCGAAAAATTTAGTGAAAAAGCTGGTGTCGACAGGATAGCTCTTGCGAACCGCCTCGCTGACGGAGTAACGGCTCATGGTAAGAAGACCCGAGATAACGCTGCCATGCGGTTCGTTTAAGGGATACAGCAAATACGAACTGTGAAAATTCACCGCGTAAGTATCACTGTAATCCGGATTTCCCTGCTCAAAAATTGACCTCTGATTAATCCCATAACTGCGTGTCGATTTGGTGTCCACTTCCTGCAGCAGATAAAAATCGGCGTCCTGCGACTGAGCAACTTCGAGTGCCCCCTGCGTATTCGCCGTCTCAATATCACGGCTTTGAGCACGCGACATTGTTCCCTGAACCGCTGTGCCGTCAAGCATTGTACCGCTGTCCATGAAGAAGGAAAAATCGTGATTGTAGGCTCCAAACCCGATGTTATATGTAAGAGCTTTATAGCTGACCCCACTTTGCAGCACTTCATCGGACGGATTGCCTATTTCCAGAGCAGTATTATCATCAATCCTGTAATAGTTTAGCTGCATATAGATAACGTAACCCACGACAAAAAGCAAAAGCAGCAATATAAGACTTCCCAAAAAGACTAAAACTCCTTTTAGATTACGATTCATACCTGTTCTCCCTTCGTTTTTGAGCTGACTTACAATGATTTTAGTGTATTTTACCATAGTTTGCAAGGAATGTATAATGTTATTACACATTTATTACTATCACTATACATGAGCGCTATACAAACAGAAGCAGCATGTTCCCAAATGAACATACTGCTTCTGTTTGTTATCAATCGAAACCTGCAATTCTAACTTTGACCTAAAACCTTATACAAAAGATAATACAAAGTTTTGGCTTCCTCTGGAGGGAGACTTATGCATGACATCATTTTGGACGGAATATCAACAGCCTCTTTTTTAAGTGCCTCACCCTTCTCCGTTATAGTGACAATCAGACTACGCTCGTCCTCAGAAGATCTTGCGCGTGAAACAAGTCCGTCTGATTCCATTCGCTTTAATAAAGGCGTTAATGTTCCGGAGTCAAGATAAAGACTTTCTCCGAGCTCTTTAACGCTTACTCTTTTCTTTTCCCAAAGCACCATCATAGCGATGTATTGGGTATAGGTCAGACCAAGTTTATCGAGAAATGGCTTGTATTTTTTAACTACCTCGCGCGAACAGGCATATAAGGGAAAGCACAGCTGGTTTTCCAGCTTTAGCGCATCATCATTCATAAAAAACACCTCCGTTTACGATTATACCCGTTAAAACGGTTTTCTGCAATTAAATTGTATCACTGAGAGATTTTGTGTGCGCTTGCTTCCTCAAAGCAATCCGGCAATTTTATCGTCAATTGCCTTCGGGGCTTTGGTCGGAGCAAATCTTCCGACCAGATTGCCCTCACGGTCAACAAGGAATTTGGCGAAATTCCATTTAATCATTCCGCCGCCCTGTTTCTTTAGCCAGGTGTAAAGGGGATCTTCACTTTTTCCGTTTACATTAATTTTCGCGAACTGAGGGAAAGTAACTCCAAATCTTCCGGTGCAAAACGCATGAATTTCCTCGTCGCTTCCCGGCGCCTGCTCGAGGAACTGGTTGCACGGAAAGTCCAGAATCTCAAAGCCTTTATCCGCGTACTTCTCGTATAGTTTTTGCAAACCCTCATACTGCGGAGTCAAACCGCATTTGGTGGCCGTGTTGACGATCAGCAGAACCTTGCCCTTGTAGTCAGCGAGATTTTTCTCCCCGCCGTCCATAGTCTTAACCTTGAAATCATATATTGTCATAGTCAATCCTCCATTGTGTTAAATTAAATTGATATAAATCTATTGTCAGATTAACACGACAAGCTCCGGCTGTCAATGGTTTAGTAAAATTAAATTGAACACAATTAATAATTGCTTGGAATTGCCCTCAAAGTTAGACAGTTTGGTATACTGAAATAACTTTGGGGTGTTTGTTATTCCAAAAGGGAAAGCAAACGCAAGATACTAAGAAAAACAAGTGTTGTCAGCCTTGGAAGTCCATTTTCGGGACTAAGCACTCGTAAACAGTGCCGGTCTTTACTACCTCAAAATCGTTTTCCTCGCAAATCTGTTTTGCTTCGTTCAGCGTCATAAACTTTCTGGGATATAAATGATGTAGACCATAATCAGCCTTGTACATGACTTGATAATGCTTATCCTCATAGCGCGACAAATTCTCTCTGTCAACAATGTAAACATCCATTTTCATAGCAGTTCCTTTCGAAGCGCGTGTGACTTAATTCCATCATTGAGACGCTTGCCATCATTTCAAGTTCAACTTTAATTCATCCGAGATATTTTTTAGATACATTGAGCGCATTTACTCCCAATACAAAAGAACGCCTGTAGTAACCGATACTACAGGCGTTCTTTGTATTTATAAATTTCTAAAATTAACAGCAAGAATTCCGGAAAAACTCAGCTTCTGAGTCTATCATTTATCCTTAGCACATTTTCGGCGGGGAGCTTCAAGACCTTTCGGTCATATGAGATGAGTCCGTTCAGCTCATCCTCAACGTCGGTGAGCTGAGTATAAACGGTGGCGCAAAGACCCTTTTCCTTTGCGGGCAGAATTTCGTTATAGTAGAGGTTTTCAAATGCCTCCAGCAGCTTTTCAGGCGTTTTCAGGCGCTTGTAGCCAAAGTCTATGTCGTTGAAGCAATGCCCCTCAGAACGGTAATTGTATCCCCCGAATTCGGACAGCACGGTAGCACGCCCCAGCTTATCCGGTTTAAAACGGTAGCGACGGAAATAGATGTGCAGACTCTGAATTTCCCCAATTTTTTGGTCGTGCCAGCCGCTGGCGTGGTCGATAGTTCGAGTCTTGTCCAAACTAAGGATACGCTTCACCGCAGCGGAGGCATCAAACTGTCCCCAGCCCTCGTTGAACGGTACCCACATTGCAAGGGAAACAACGTTGTATAAATGAAGAACAGTTTCGTCCAGTTCTCGACTATATTGCGCGCGCCCCGCTTTGTTTTCGCGTCCGAACAGCCTATAGCGGCTGTCTTTCCAGTGTATGCCTGTAATAAGTGGCGAAGAAATCGTCAGCGTCTTGTATTTTCCGCCGCCGTTCACCATGTCCTGCCAGACCAACATACCGAGGCGGTCACAGTGATAGTAAAAACGCAGAGGTTCGATTTTGATATGCTTACGTAGCATGTTGAAGCCCAAATCCTTTGCAGCCTGAATGTCAAATATCATCGCTTCATCCGAAGGCGCGGTATACAGTCCGTCGCAGAAGTAGCCCTGATCGAGAAGTCCGGTGTGAAAATACGGCTTGTTGTTGAAAAATAGACGGTTTATCCCCTTATCATCCCGTGCGACGGAGAATTTTCGCATTCCGAAATAGCTTTCGATGCTGTCGTCCCCCATTGTGATGCTTAGGGGGTAAAGGTGCGGGTTTTCAGGACTCCACGCGATAAAATCCGGAACCTTCAGCCGTGTCGGTTCGTTGGAAAAGAAAGAAATGGTTTCTCCTGCGGCGTGCGCCTGACAGGGATGACGCCCCTCGGAAATAACCGTCAGCTCCACCTCGCCCTCATCGAAAAGCGGGGTGATTTTGATGCCGCTTATGTATTCCTCCGGCACGCTTTCCATCCAGACGGTCTGCCAGATGCCGCTTTGCGCGGTATACCAGATTCCACCGCGGACTGTTTTCTGCTTGCCGCGCGAATAATATGAGCTGTCGGAGAAATCGCGTACCTTCACAACGAGGGTGTTTTCTTCCCTCAGGACGGCTGTAATATCCATAGAGAACGGGGTGTAGCCACCGACGTGAGAACAAACTTCGGTACCGTTTATAAACACAACAGCTTCCTGATCCACCGCTCCGAAATGCAGCAGCACACGCCCGCGGTTAAAGCCGTCGGGAAGGCGAAGCACACGCCTGTACCACAAAGTCTGCGATGGCGCGAGAGAGCGATTCACCCCACTTAGCTCGCTTTCCGGCGAGAAGGGCACAAGAATTTCACCATCGTATTTTTCCGGTGGAGTTTCCGTTTCGGTAATCGCGTAATCCCATACACCGTTCAGATTCAGGTAGCTATCACGCTTCATTTGAGGGCGCGGATACTCCTCCAAAATATGCTTCGGGTCAAGCTTATCTCCCCAGACTGTTTTCATTCTTCGACCTCCGTTTCAAAAGAATAATCGGAATAAAAATTAGCAGCAGGGCAGCGGCGGAGGCGAGAAAAATCGCGGGAGTAGGTACGCTTTTGACAACTCCCAAATCGGTATATGTATTGCCGCTGTTTTTAATCACGGCGGCGCCTATCGACGGCCCGATAATCATCGGAAGCATAACCGCAAAAATCATGCGGATTCCTTGAAACTCTCCGACGCTGTCTTTAGGCGTAAAATCCCGAATCGATGCGGAGAGCGCGGCGGTCACCAGCATGTAGCCGCCCATCATGACAGTGCCCGTTACTATAACAAGGGCGGCTCCGCGAACGAAAAACATTCCCAGAAGCCCTATAAACATTACTGCGGCTGCGGGCAGTACGAAATTGAGCTTACCAATCCTGTCGATAAAGCGTCCTCCGATAACGCTTATAAGAGAGGCAAGGAGAAGCACTATCCCCAGCACAATGGCATAGTTTTCAATTAACAGGTAATTCTGCATATAGATAATCAGATACGGGAAAAAAATCTGTACCGCGCAGGAGAATAAGGCGAAAGCCGAAAGCGTCAGATACAGAGCCGGATTTCCCCGAATAACGGACGGACGGAAGCCTGCGACAAGGTTTTTAAAGAAGGGTTCTTTTTTTGCCGCTACATGGCTGTCCTTTAATAGGAAAATGGACGCAAGGCCGGTCAGCGTCACAAGGCAGCCGAAGATGCCGAAAAATTGATTCCAATGCCCCTGCTTCGTCATGGCGTCAAAGCCGCCGAAGATTATCAGCATGGAAATAAGCGGCAGTACAGCCAGTACCGACTCGACTTTTCCACGGATTTTATCGTTCGTGACATCCGTCACATAAGCGTTAAAGGCGGCGTCATTGGCAGTGGAGCCGAAAAAGGTCATTATGCAGTCCATTATCACAACCATCATTGCAGCGGTGGAAACGGCGTTCAGAGCCGGAAACCAAGCTGCGGCGTGTTGGACATTTATCAGTCCAAAAGCCATCGTAGATAGACCCCAGATAATATAGCCGCCGCAAATAAACACTTTTCGCTTTCCGACACGGTCAGACAGCGAACCTATGAAAAGGGTGGAAAGGGTTGCAACAATAGCACTCGCCGCCACCATTGCGGCTATGAATGAGGGGTCGGTCGAAATCGTGTTGTAGAGAAAAACGTTGAAATACATGTTCTCGATTGTCCACGCGAATTGTCCCATCAGACCGAGAAGGAGAAAGGATGCCCATAAACGCTTTGTCAATTTTTCCATTATTGAAGCTCCTTTATGATGACAACTGCAAGTCATCCACATACTCTGCTCTGCTTTTTGAAAAGGTCGTGCGCTAAAATGAAATTCTTGTCCCAAGCAGTAACCATATTATAGCGATTTATCCAGAAATAATCAATCATTAAGAGGGTTAGTATTTTTTGTACCAAAAACACCTCTGCAACTTAGGCGGCTATTATAATTGACAGGAAACGGAGCTTGTGATAGAGTCAAATTATAAGTACAATAAATTGTAAATTAGACATTGAGAGGAAATATATATGAAAAACGAAGAAATCATCAGCGGTCTGTCCTCAATAGTAGGTCAGGATAAATTGAGCCTTGGTGACGAAGCCATCATAGAAGCGACCAAGGATTACATTGGCTTTCGCCGTTATGAGCGGGATGACGGAGTTTTTGACGCGCCAAAGGCGCTCTGCGTCGTAAAGGTTAAAGATACGAAGCAGGCTTCCGATGTTTTGAAATTTCTGAATGATAATAAGGTCAAGGTTACTCCGCGTACAGGCGGCTCCAGCGTCACCATGGGCATAGAGCCGGTCGATGGCGCTGTCATGCTGGACGGCTCCGAGATGAACGAAATCCTTGACGTAAACGAAACAGATATGCAGGTAACCGCGCTCTGCGGAACGCCCCTTCAGTATCTTGAAAATTACCTCAACAAAATGGGCTACACAACGGGACACAGCCCCCAGTCGCTGCCGCTTGCCCAGATGGGCGGGCTTGTTGCCACAAGAAGTATAGGCCAATTCTCTACACTTTACGGCGGAATTGAGGATCTACTTGTCGGGTTGGAGGCGGTGCTTCCGAATGGCAATATCGTCAGAATCAAGAATGTTCCGCGCCGCTCCGTGGGCCCCGATCTCCGCTCGCTTTTCCTCGGGTGTGAAGGAACTCTGGGCTTCATCACCGAGGTGACCGTGAAAATCTTCAAATATAAACCCGAAGAGCGTTGGATGTGCGCCTATCAAATTGACGATATGCAGACAGGGCTTTCTGCTATACGCGAAATAATGGTCGAGGGCTACCGTCCCGCTGTTGTCAGACTCCACGACCCTGTTGAGGTCGAAATACTCTTTAACGCGGTAACCGACCCGGGCAAGGCTCTGATGCTTTTCCTTGCGGAGGGACCGAAGCCTATTACAGACGTAACAGGTGCAGCCGTCGACGCAATCGTCAAGAAGCACGGCGCCACATCTCTCGGTACGAAGCCGGTTGAATCTTGGGTCGAGCATCGAAACGATATTAGCAACGAGCTTGAAGAGACGAGCGCTCAGCTGTATTCCATGAGTACCTGCGTCGACACCTGCGAAATCTCCGCGTCATGGTCGGAAATTGGGAAAATATATGAGGCGGTCTGCCAAAGGATGCCCGAAGAGCTTGAAAATCTTATCGCCGTCGGCGGACACTCCTCTCACAGCTATATAAACGGCACGAATATATACTTCCAATTCCTGTTCCAGGTGCGCGAAAAGGGTACTGTGAAAGAGGATTATATGCATGTTATCAGAATCATCATGGAAGAAACGTTAAAGCGCGGCGGCAGCATTGCTCACCACCACGGCAGCGGAAAATACCGCACAGTCTGGATGCCAGAGGAGCACGGCAGCTCCTATGAACTTATGTATAAGCTAAAGGAGGCGCTCGACCCGAACGGAATTTTAAATCAAGGAATTTTGCTCGTCTGATAGGTGCCATGAAAACGCTGATTGCTTGGAGGAGCTGCTGTGAATGTTGATAAAATAAATAAAAAACTTAAAGAGAACGGATTTACCGATTTCTCCGTCCGCGAAAGCCCGGAGGGGCTTGTTTTGGAAGGTGAAAGCTCAAACTGGAACGATATAGTAAACGCCGGCTTCTGCACCGCGAAAAAATTTGGAAAAATCCACGTAATTAACGACGCGCGCTATACGGGGGATGAGATTCCCCCGATGCGCCGACCCGAGCTAAATGACAAGGCGATAGATGGGCTTTACCCCGATGTCCTTGTTATAGGCGGCGGTATAGTCGGCGCCTCAATTGCAAGAGAACTAATGAAATGGGATTTAGATGTTCTGCTTGTGGAAAAGGAATACGACCTTGCGCTGGGCGCGTCCGGCAGAAATGACGGCTGCGTACATCCCGGAATCGACCTCGTCAAGGGCAGTCTGAAGCAAAAATACAACCTTGCGGGCAACCGCATGTTTGATAGGATTACAATAGAGCTTGACGTTGACTTCGACCGCTGCGGGCAGTCTGTTGCGTTTGATTCGGAAAAATTACTGCCGCTTATGCATCTTTCTAAGATCTACTTTAGATTGATGGGTCTGGGAAAGGTCAGGGTTTTTAATCAGAAGCAGCTACATGCTTTTGAACCGGCTGTCAGAGAGGAACTGAAATGCGGAATGTTCTTCCCCACCGGCGGCATCGTCTGCCCATATAACCTCACCATTGCATATGGTGAAAACGCCGTTGACAACGGGGCAAAGCTGTCGCTGAACACGGCGGTTCTCGGCATGGAGATAGAAGGCAATGAAATCATTTCCGTAAACACAAACCGCGGCACGGTTTATCCGAAGGTCGTTGTGAACGCGGCAGGGGTTTTCGCGGAGAATATCGCAAAAATGGCTCACGACCGCTTCTATTCGATTCACCCGAGAAAAGGTACAAACACCATACTTGACAAAAAAACGGCACGCTTCGTCAACACCTCTTACACACTTCGAGGGGGAGAGGTAAAAAAAGAAGGCAACACTAAGGGTGGCGGCATTGTGCGCACAATTGACAACAATGTGCTTGTGGGCCCGGATGCGGTTGAGACCTACAAAAAAGAGGACTTCACCACCGAGGATAAAAACATTGCAGCGGTTTTCGAAAAGCAGTCTAAAGCAACCGAAAAAATCTCTCGCGGAGATACGATTACATATTTTTCAGGTGTTCGCGCGCCAACCTTTGAGGAAGATTTTATCGTTGAAAAGGGACGGAAAATACGCAACATTGTCCATGCCGCAGGGATACAGTCTCCCGGTATAACAGCCGCGCCAGCCATTGCGCTGGACATCTCGAAAATGTGCGTGGAGCTTCTTTCGGAGTGTGGGGAAAAGGTTTTGCGAAACAGCAAATTTAACCCAAAGCGTCATGGAATTCCTCGTGTGGCTAGGCTCAGCGACAAGGAAAGGTCTGCTCTGATTTCCCAAAATCCCGACTACGGCGAAATTGTCTGCCGCTGTGAGGAGATAAGCCGCGGTGAAATCATCGATGCGCTTAACCGCAGTGTCCCCTGTGATACTGTGGACGGCGTTAAGAAGCGCTGTCGCCCGGGCATGGGCAGATGTCAGGGCGGTTTCTGCGGCCCTAACGTTGCGAAAATTATCTCCGAACAAAAGAATATACCGCTTGAAAATGTCTGCAAAGGGGACGATAAGAGCGGGCTTCTGTTCGGAAGGAGCAAGGGAGGCGACAGGAATGACTGATTTTGATGTAATCGTTATCGGAGCGGGACCCGCGGGGCTTGCGGCATCGCTTGCCGCCGAAAAAAAGGGCAAACGCGTACTTTTGGTAGAGAGAGCGGCGCGTATGGGCGGAATTTTGAACCAGTGCATACATGACGGTTTCGGGCTTATCCGTTTCGGAGAAAAGCTCTCGGGCTGCGAATATGCGAACCGCTATATAAATGAAGTTCGCGCCTCAAAGGTCGAAGTGTCACTACTGACCTTTGTAACGCGTATAGAAAAAAAGGATGACATTTTCCACATTACACTCGTAAGCCGCTCTGGTATTCGAATCGTAACAAGCACAGCCCTCGTCCTTTCCACAGGCTGCCGTGAGCGTACTGCTAAGCAGGTGAGTATTCAAGGAACACGTCCGGCAGGCGTTTTTACGGCTGGTAGCGCGCAGTATTACCTGAACATTTTGGGTGAAATGCCCGCAAAAAAATGCGTCATCCTTGGTTCCGGCGATATCGGACTAATCATGGCGCGACGCCTGACGCTGGAGGGCGCGGAGGTCATCGGCGTTTATGAGGTGAAGCCCACGCCAAGTGGACTTACACGCAACATCGCGCAGTGCCTGGACGACTTCGATGTTCCTCTCCATGTCAGCCACACGGTCACGCGCCTATACGGAGAAAGCCGCCTCACGGCAGTGGAAATCGCGCAGGTCGATGAGAAAATGCGGCCGATAGCCGGAACGGAGCAAATTGTTGAGTGCGACACACTCATTCTTTCTGTGGGCCTCATTCCCGAAAACGAGCTTGCGGAGACGCTGGATATTGAGCTTGACCCCAAAACAAAGGGGCCTGTCTGCGACCAGAATTATGAGACCTCGCAGGTTGGCGTGTTCGTCTGCGGAAACGCTTTGCATGTAAATGACCTTGTGGACTACGTTTCTGAATCAGGAGACGTAGCCGGAAGTGCGGCGGCCGATTATTGCGGCAGGAAAAGAGAGCTTGTTGATATAATCGCGGGCAAAGATTTTGCCTACGCCGTGCCTGAAAAGCTGGATGTAAACTCTGAAGCTTCAAAAACGGTGGTGTTTTTCCGCAGCCGTGATGTGCGCGACAAAACCGAGGTCGACGTTTTGGTGAATGGAGAGAGCGTATATAAAAGAAAATTCATGAAGCTGAAGCCGCCAGAGATGGAGCGAATAGTTGTCGATTTCAGCAGGGTCAAGGTCGGCGACAGGATTTCGCTTGAAATGTGGGAGGCATAAGATGGTAAAAGAAATTATTTGTATCGTATGCCCCAATGGCTGTTCCCTCCGCACCGAGAAAAACGACGGCGAAGTTACTGTAACGGGAAACAAGTGCCCCAAGGGTGAGGAATACGCCAAAAGTGAGCTTCTTTGCCCACAAAGAACGCTCACGAGTACAGTCGCAACCGCGTTTTCCGAGCATCCCGTTCTGCCTGTTCGGATAACTGGGGCGATTCCGAAGGGCGAAATTAAAATCGCTATGTTGGAAATCAATAAAATCATTGTTGACACAAAGCTGAAATGCGGAGATGTTATAGTAAAAAACTTTATGAATTTAGGCGTTGACCTTGTCGCAACAGACGATGTTGATATATACTAAAAAGAAAAGGGGATGCTAACATTGGATAACTCTTTAGTTCTGGCCTTTGATATAGGCACGCAAAGCGCCCGTGCGGTGCTGGTCGATCCCCGCGGAAACATCCTGTATATAGCACAGAAGCAATATGAACAGCCTTATTATTCCCTAAACCCGGGCTGGGCGGAGCAAAGACCCGATTTTTACTGGGAAATTATCTGCGAATGTGCAAATAGGCTCAGGGAACAGGCGGGTGAGCGCTGGAAGGACATCATTGCGGTTACAGTGGCGACGATTCGCGCAACCAACATTTGCCTTGACGAAAACGGCAAGCCGCTCCGTGACGCAATCGTCTGGCTCGACAACAGACAGGCGAAGTGCGAAAAAAAGCTGCCGCTGCACATGCGCGCGCTTTTTAAGGCGATAAATATGGACAGCACCGTAATGCTCCAGCGAAAAGCCTCCTTCTGCAACTGGCTCGAGGAAAACGAACCGGAAATGTGGAATAAGACGAAGTATTTCGTTCTCCTTTCGGGATATATGAACTACAAACTCTGCGGCAAAATTGTGGATACGGACGCGAGCTGCTGCGGACGCATACCCTTCGATAACAAAACCCGCACATGGATGACTAAAAGCAATCCGGCGAGCTGTGTTTTCAACGTTAAAAACTCGCAGAGGTTTGAAATCGTGAAGCCCGAAACCGTGCTGGGTGGAATAACAGCGGAAGCGTCGCTTGCAACCGGAATTCCGGAGGGAACGCCGCTCATCGCGACAGGTTCCGATAAGAACTGCGAAACGCTGGGGCTTTCCGTAATTAGCGACGACAAAGCCGCCATAAGCTTCGGGACGACCGCAACCATAGAATTTTCAACATCGACATATGTTGAGCCGGAACCCTTTATGCCGGCCTATTGTTCCGTTGTCGATGGACGCTGGAATCCGGAAAAAGAAGTTTTACGCGGCTACTGGCTGATTTCGTGGTTCAAACGTGAATTTGCCGCCAAGGAAGTCATGGATGCGGAATCGCAGAAGGCTTCCCCCGAGGAACTGCTCAACGAGAGACTAAAAGAGATTCCTGCCGGCTGCAACGGACTTTTACTTCAGCCCTATTTCACAGCCGACACGAATATGCCCTTCGCGAAGGGCGCCATCATCGGTTTTTCCGATGTCCATACAAGGATTCATGTCTATAGAGCCATCATCGAGGGCATTAATTACTGCCTGTACAGCGGAATGAAAAAGATGGAAAAGCGCGCGAAAACGAAGATAAAAACCCTTTATGTGGCGGGCGGGGGCTCTCAGAGCGCGGAAATCTGCCAGATAACAGCGGATATGTTCGGTATTCCCGTAGTGCGCACACAGACACATGAAGCCTGCGGCGTGGGCAGCGCCATGGTCGCGTTTAAGGCTCTGGGATTTTTCAAGGATTACGAGGAGGCTTGCGCCGGAATGGTTCATGAGCGCAACCGTTTTGAGCCTGATATGCAGGTGCATAAATTCTACGACGAGATGAGCGAGCAGGTGTTTGATAAGGTGTTCGACAAGCTCCTTCCTCTCTACCATATCTCTGACCGCAAGTGTAAGAAATACGGGCTGATGAGGTAAAAGCGTTGAATATTCTTTGTTGCTTTAAAATTGTAAGCGACCTTGACCTCGTTATGGAACGTGACTGGTCGTCGGCGGATGTTTCCGGCGTGGATTTGAGCTACGTAAAGAAAGTCATAAGCTGCTTCGACGAAGCGGGGATTGAAACCGCACTTCGTATCAAAGACAGCGCCGAAAAGCAGGGAGAGACTGTACACATTACCGCAATTACGCTGGGCAACGGGAAATATGAGGCTTTCTTTAAAAACCTTTTTGCCGTCGGAGTTGAAAGAATTTTGCAGGGGACGCTGTCAACCGAACGTCTGTTTTCTCCATACATGCTTTCCGGAATCCTAAGTGAGCTTGCTGGAAACTGTGAATATGACCTTGTAATAACAGGGATGCAATCGGCGGACGGAGCTAATGGACTTACACCGTATTTTCTGGCAGAAAGACAAGGAATTCCTTGTATAAATAACGTTTCAGAACTTCAATATACTGACGGCAAACTAAAAGTCACCTGCGACATGGGAAACGGTGTGCGCAAGGCAACGGTTCACACCCCCGCCCTATATGCAATCGGCAACAGCGTGAACCCTTACCTTCGTATGGCAACGCTGAAGCAGAAGCTTGCCGTTTCAAAGCTCTCAGCGGAAACGATTGAAATATCAGAGACTTCGTACAGCGGCGGAAGAAACGCCGAACTGTGCTCGCTGAGCCACGAAAAGAAGATGCGTCACTGCGTGTTTGTTGAGGGCAAAACCTGCGGTGACAAGGCGGCGAAGCTTCTTGAGGCTTATCCGGAGGTGGTTAAACGATGAAAATCTCTGTTGTCTGTTTCTCGGACGAGCTTTTAATCGCTAATTCGCTTCTCAGTCAAATCTCGGTTAAACAGACCGAAAATTCAATCGAACTATGGGTTTTAGGCGGCATTGACGATACACAGAAAGTCAAAAAACTGAACATTCAAAAGATAACCGAAATAATTCCGAGCGAGCAAGCGCACCTCAAAGAGCCCGTATGCTGTGCCGATGCGGTATATAAGTGCTTTTGCAGGCACCCTGTGGACGTAATCGTTTTGCCTTCGGGGCTTCGGGGCGATGATCTCGCCGCGCGGCTTTCCGTGTTAATCAGCGGAGGGTGCATGCTGCAAGCGATTGAGTTTAGTTGTGATGAAAGCGGTGCGTCTGTAAGAAAACCAGTGTATTCTGGCAATCTGCACGCGACATTTCGATTTGAAACGCTGCCGCTTGTGCTGTCGTTGATACCCTCGCCAAATGAGGAGAAAGAACAAAGCAATGATACTCCGGAGCTCGCCCGTTTTGAAGCAAAAACGGAGCCACCGGCGTGGCTCACCAATATTGAATACGAAAGCACCGAAAACGGTGATTTGCTCAAAAGCTCGGAGCTTGTTATCGCCGCCGGAAGAGGTGTCGGAAAGGCTGAAAGCTTCCGAAAGCTGGAAGAACTTGCGGAAGTGATGGGCGGCGTGCTCGGCGGAACAAGACCCGCAGTCTACGATGGAAAAATCCCGCGCGAGCGCATGATTGGAAGCTCTGCCGCTGTTTTGTCACCAAAATGCAGCATCGTGTTCGGGGCCTCGGGTGCAGCGCCTTTTCTCGCAGGAGTTGAGAAAAGCAAGCTTCTCATAGCGGTAAATCGCGATCCGAACGCGCTTATTTTTGATAACTGCGACGTCGGTGTCATCGCAGACTGCAATGAATTTGCGGAGGCGCTTTTACAAAAGTATCGGAATGGCTGACACACAAGGAGGGCTTGAAGTGGATATCAAAATAATGTCGGAGCAAGAAAGCTCAAGGCTTAGGGACGAATCGCGCCTGACGGGATTTTGTGACACGTTCTCCGTCCCCTCCTCTGTTCAAGAACTGCAAAGCATTGCAAAAGAAATGTGGGCAAAGGGCATTCCGGTAACCATGCAAGGCGCGCTGACAGGTATCTGCGGCGCGGCTGTACCTAACGGCGGTCACGTTATTTCAACAGAAAAGCTGAATAAAATAATCGGGCACGAGACAGTTGGGGACATAGCTATTGTTGCACTTGAGCCGGGCGTGAGACTCTCCGAACTGCTTGAGTATTGCTCCCATAATGCCGCTGCTCTTTCTGGACGAACCTTCCTGCCCGACCCCACTGAAAAAACCGCCACCGTTGGAGGAATGTTTTCGTGCAATGCAAAGGGACCGAATTCCCCGCTGCACGGAGATACGACTGACAAGGTACTAGGATTAAAGATTCTGCTTACAAACGGGAGCGTTCTCAAAATTCATCGCGGTGACTGCGTGTTCGACAAAGACGGCTGTGATGTTCCGGAGCTTGGACGGATCTGTTTTGCAGACCTCTCTAAAATCGGCTGTGCGGGAAAAGGGCCTGCCTTTGTCCACGAAGGCAGCGACCTCATCGACGTGCTTGGCGGCAGCGAGGGCATGCTTGGAATTGTGACGGAGCTGGAGCTTGAGCTTGAGAAAACCGCTCCCGAAATTTGGGGAGCCATGTTCTTCTTTTTTGATAAGGACGAAGCCCTAATCTTTGCGCAAGCAGTCGAAGCGCGTTTTGAAATCGAAAACGACACGGGAGTATATCTCGCCGCAGAGGAATACTTTGACACGGCATCGATGAAACTCGTAAACGAGTACAAAAAAGAAGTGACACTGTTGAAGTCCGCACCGGATTTCCCGCCCTTCGCGAAGAGTGCGATTTATCTGGAACTTGAGGGAGAATCAGCGGATAAAGTTGAGGCAGAGCTATCGGAGCTTCTCGAAATGTTCGCTTCATATGGCGGAGGAGAGGATGACACCTGGGCAGGCTCCGACGCAGAGGAAATTGAAAAATTCCGACTGCTGCGGCACGCCGTACCTGAAGCCGTTAATACCGAGCTGGACAGAATACGCCAAAGCGACAGCCGAATTTGCAAGCTCAGTACGGATTTTGAGACTTCCGAGTTCAGCATGAGAGAGACGGAGCGCTTTTACAGCGCGGCTCTTATTGATAGAGGACTAAAGGGCGTCGTTTTTGGGCATTTGCACTCAAGACGCCTACATTTCAATATCATTCCGGAATGCTTTGCGGAATACGAAAAGGGCAGGGCGCTTATTGCAGAGCTTGCCCGCGCTCAGGGCGAGCAAAATAGCTGCGTAAATTGGGAAAACGGTATCGGAAAAATGAAAAAAGACGTTTTCAGCATTCTGGCAGGCTCGCGCCGCGCGACGGCTGAGACAATAAAACACTTTTTTGATGAAAAAGGGCTTCTCAACCCCTCAAATATGCTGTAAAATAATATCTCCGAGACTTAACACAAGTTTCAAGGAGCATATATGAACAGAAAAAAATTTAACAAGCACGGGTCGATTACAGCAAATCTGTCGCGGGATATACTATCTTTGAACATCGGCGACCGTTTGCCGACGATAATTGAATACATCGAAAAATTCTCCGTTTCAAGGGGTATTGTTCAAAACGCAATTTCCTTGCTTGAGGAAGAGGGATGTGTTTCCCTCAGCCGCAGCGGCAAGCTCGGCACGGTGATTACGGGTATCGATTGCTTGAAGCTTTGCAAACACTCCGGCTGGGACCCCATCGTCGGCGCAATGCCGATTCCGTTTAATGATAGCTTTCGAAGCCTTGCCACGGCGCTATACTCTGACAGTCGGAAACTGCCGGTCGAATCCGCAATAGCCTATGTCAGCGGCGCGGGCAACAGGCTGAAAATGCTCTCGAAGGAGTTTTTTGACTATATCGTGACATCGAAGGCAGCAGCAAGGTACATTCTCGCCGAAAATAACGAGGTTGAACTGCTCTTTGACCTTCCCGATTGCCGTTATGAGGAGCCGTATTGTCTGGTTTTTATGGATAATAAGCATACCGAAATACTTGATGGCATGAAGGTCGGTGTCGACCCCGAAGCCATCGATCAGGTGCAGATATCAAAAGCCCTGTGCAAGGGGAAGGCAGTCGAATTTGTCGTCATGCCAATTGAAGGAACTGTCGAAACGATATACAATCGCGCAGTGGACTGTATAATCGTCCGAAACGAGAAGTGGCTCGAGACCAATACGGGCCTAATTCCGTTGCCGATTCCGGTGACAGACTATCCGGCTGAGGACACAACAATTCCCGCGATTCTTATAAACAAAAACAATTACGGAATTAAAACGCTGCTAAGTAAATATTTTTCACCCGAGGCCATGGCCGAAGCGCAGAAGCGTGCGTGTACCATACATTCAAATTACAGGTTCTGATTTCGGCATAAAAAAGCTTTTATAGTCCGCAAACCTTTGTAGCTGCAAAGATTTGCGGACTATTTGCGTTTTGATTTATGCTACTTGTACCTGCCGTTGCAAAATGCTATAATATTATCAGATTGCAAATATTTCGTCGGAAGCGGGAGCGTTATGAATAGTGAATCGAACAGCGAAGGCATTAATGTTTTTGAAAAGAGCATCCTCCAAACTGTTATCGACGGTATCGACGCCGTTATTGCAATCTGCGACGCGGATAAGACCGTCATCATGATTAACAAAGCGGGCTGTGCTCAGCTGCGAGAAATGGCGGATATGGAGCCGGAGGACTTGCTCGGGCATCACATCGATGTAGTTCTGGCGCCGCTCATCTTTGATGGGACATCGGTTGTCGCGCTTTGTGCGGAGCAGAAAGTTCCCCTTCAGAGAAACATCAGATATAAGCTGGAGAGCAAGGGTCTGGACAAAACAATTTTATATACGGCGATTCCGATTATGGAGAACGGGCAGCTGCAATACGTAGTTGCCACCGGACGCGATATGACAAAGCTTATCCAGTTAGAAGAGCAGCTCGCCGCAGCGGAGAAGCTTAATCGATATTATTCCGTAATGGTGCATAAGCTCGCGGAATACGACAAAACGGATTCCATAATATCCTCAAGCAAGAAAATGGAGGATACGCTCAAGCTCTCCATGCGCGCCTCAAAGTCTGACGCGTCGGTTTTTATTACAGGCGAATCGGGTGTCGGCAAAGAAGAGATTGCAAAGTTCATACATAGGAATAGTGCTAGAAAGGACAAGCCCTTTGTCGTGATAAACTGCGCCGCAATTCCGAAAGAACTCATTGAATCCGAGCTTTTTGGCTACGTCGAGGGTGCGTTCACGGGAAGCAAAAGAGGTGGCAAAAAAGGTCTTTTGGAGGAAGCAGACGGGGGAACCTTTTTCCTCGACGAGATTGGTGACCTGCCGCTTGAGGTGCAGGGCAAACTCCTGCGTGTTCAGCAGGATGGCATGCTCCGCCGGATTGGATCGACAAGGGAGTCCGTAATTAACGTAAGATATATAAGTGCGACGAATCTAAGCGCGTCAAGGCTGCTCGATGGCTCGATATTCCGACAAGACCTTCTTTACAGACTCAGCGTCATACCGATATATGTTTCTCCAGTCAGAGAGAGAAGAGAGGATATTATCCCGCTGGTCGAACACTTCGTATCGTTCTATAACAAAAAATATAACAGAGCTGTCCAGCTCTCCGCCGCGGCATACAATTACCTGTGCTGCCTGCCGTGGCGCGGAAATGTGCGCCAGATTAAGAACGTAGTTGAGCGTATCGTCATTCTATCCGAGGACGGCCCACTGCTTCAAGAGGACCTGCTGCCGATTTTGAGGCTCGACATTGAAAACGAGGGAAGAGACGTTTCCGAGCAGACAGTCAAGGTTACAGAGCTTACGACCCTTTCAAAAGCGCAGGAGGAGATGGAAAAGCAGCTCATCGACATGGCACTCGACAAACATAAAACCGTCCCGAAGGCGGCTGCCGCCCTCGGCGTGCCCCCGTCCACCATTTACCGAAAACTCAAAAGATAAACTGTGTTGAAGCACAAAGAGAGTCGCAAATTGCAATAAGGTTATTGCAATTTGCGACTCTTTATATTTAGATGCAGCCATAAATATGTGAATATTGCACAAATGTGCAAGGACAAACCTCGAACAACTGCCAAAGATTTTGGCTCTGGTAAAGAACGGTTCTTTTGGTATGATCTTTGCTTATATAAATAGTGAACATAGAAGGGGGAAGGTACCCAATAACAAAATAATTTGATGGAGGTAGTTTATGTCTGAAAAAATCTTGGAAGGTATCAAAGTAGTAGACATGTCTATTATGATCGCTGGACCGACAACCTCGCGTACCCTTGGTGACTGGGGCGCTGACGTCATCAAGATCGAGAACTACAACGGTGACACACTGCGCCCGCTAGGCATGAATCTGCTGTCGCCCATCGACGACGACGAAAACCCCACGTTCCACATAGCGAACTCGAACAAGCGCTTGATTCCGGTAAACATCAAAACACCGGCCGGCCAGGAAATCGTTCATAAGTTGATCGCTGAGGCTGATGTTTTCATTACCAGCCTTCGTCAGGAAGCACTAAAAAAAGTGGGTCTCGACTATGATTCCCTCAGCCAAAAATACCCCAGACTCATTTACGCGCATGTTCTGGGCTATGGTGAGAAGGGTCCCCTTAAGGACCGCGCAGCCTTCGACTTCTCCACATACTTTGCCCGCTCAGGCTTTATGAACATGGTCGCTGACAGAGAAGGCCCACCTCCGTTTAACGTCCCGGCCTTTGGCGACAATCAGCTCGCCTTGTCCCTTCTTGCAGGCATTAACCTCGCCCTCTATAACAGGGAGAAGACGGGCAAGGGTGACTATGTCCACGCGAGCCTCTACCATGTAGGTATTTACGCGCTGGGCTTCGTACATGCAGCGGATCACTATGAACATGTGCTTCCCGGCACGCACTCCGACCCGCAATCCCCGCTGGTCACCGTGTACAAGTGCTCGGACGGCGAGTGGCTCTATCTCGCTTCGCCCGATTACATAACCTATTTCCCGAAGACCTGTGATGTGCTGGGTCTGCACGAGCTCGGGCAGAATGAGGAATACAACGATATAATGGGTATGCTCATGCACAAATTAGAAATTAAGGACATGTTACAGGCGGAGTTTATTAAAAAGACGGCTTTTGAGTGGGCAGAGTTGTTCGCGGAAGCGAGCATCCCGGCAGAAAGAATTTTCACATCGAAGGACGTCCGTGAAGACGAGCAAGTATATGCTAACGACTTCATGAAAATCGTCACGCACGGGAACGGCAATAAGAGCCCGATGGCCACGACACCTACCAGACTCAGGAGCATGGGCAACGGTTTCGACTATGAGTTCCTCCCCGGCGGCCTCGGCGCGGAAGCCAAAGACATCCTAAAGGAGATGGGATACAGCGAAGAAGACATGAAAAAGTTGAAGGACGACGGGGTAATCAACTTTGGAGAGTTTTTCTAATAATTAGCTTCTGAAGAAGAAGCATGCCCGATAACAGAACACAAAAACTACCTGGCGGCGTCGGCTGCAACTCAGTTGAAATTCTTAAGGAATTAGGAATGAGCGAAGAAGAGATTGTAAAAATGAAAGAAGATAAAGATATCGCCGGATAATGCTCGTGTGGAGATTATTCCCGATGTTCATCGAAGTTCAGTATAAGGAGAAAACAAAAATTGTACACGATTGGAATCGACATCGGCTCGACCGCCTGCAAAGCCGTTGCGCTGAAAGACGGAAAAGAAATAGTCGGAAGCTCGATCATCCAGACCGGAACAGGTACAAGCGGACCGGGCAGGGTCTATGAGGACGTTTTTAAAGCAGCGGGACTCATGCCGGAGGGTGTCTCGCGGATAGTCGTAACGGGCTACGGGCGCCTTACCTTCGAAAAAGCCGACAACCAGATAAGCGAGCTTAGCTGCCACGCAAAGGGCGTACATTTTCTGATGCCGCAGGCCCGTACCATTATCGATATCGGCGGTCAGGACGCGAAGGCGCTAAAGCTCAGTCCCGCAGGGACTCTAACGGGCTTTGTAATGAACGACAAATGCGCTGCGGGTACGGGCCGCTTCCTTGACGTCATGGCAAAGATACTCGAAGTAGACGTCGGCGAGCTCGCGGAGCTTTCCTCAAGGTCGACGGAGCGGATATCAATAAGCAACGTCTGCACCGTTTTTGCGGAGTCGGAAGTCATTTCGCAGCTTGCAGCGGGAAAAAAGCGCGAGGATATTGCGGCAGGTATCCATATGTCAGTCGCGAACCGAGTGGCGGGGCTGGCGAGGCGTGTTGGCATCGAACCGGACGTCGTATTGACGGGCGGAGTCGCGCAGAATCTGGGTGTCATAAGGGCAATGTCGGAAATACTCGAAATGAATATACTTCCCGCACCGATGCCTCAGCTTACGGGCGCTTTAGGCGCTGCTATCTTCGCCTATGACGAGGCTATCAAATTGAAATAAAGGAGCATTTATTTTGGACGAAGAAAAAACCTCCGTAGAAGTATTGAATATGCTTCAGATGGAGCATTATCAGAACGCGTTTGAAAAGAAGATGGAGGGCAAGCCTATAGGCTGGCTGACATCTATCTTCCCGCAGGAAATAGTCGAGGCGCTTGACCTTGATTACGTTTATCCCGAAAACCACTGCTGCGCTGTTGCGGCGCGTAAGGAATCCCCGAAATTTATCGACATAGCGGAGGGAAAGGGCTATTCCGTTGATCTGTGCGCCTATGCGCGCCTCAACCTCGGATACGCCGAGGAGGGCTTTGCCGAATCGCTCACTATCCCTATGCCGGACTATATCTGCTGCTGCAACAATATTTGCAACGAAGTCATCAAGTGGTATGAAAACCTCTCCAAAAATCTCGGCATTCCGATGATTTTGATTGATATTCCATTTAATGATCAGTATTACCCCGATCAGGCTAGAATCGACTACATAAAAGGCCAGCTTGAGCACGCAATAGGACAGCTTGAAGAGATTGCCGGTAAAAAGATGGACTATGACAAGCTCCAAGAGGTTATGAAAATTTCGAACGCAAACTCCAGAGCTTGGAGCGAGGCCATGGGCTATTTGAAGAAAAAGCCCTCGCCAATGAACGGCTTTAACATGTTCAACTACATGGCGCTGATTGTTTGCGCGCGCGGCAAAGAGTCCTCCAAAGAGGTTTTCGAGCTTCTCGCCAACGAGCACAAAAAACTCACCGAAGAGGGAAGAACGAATTTCAAGGTCGAAGAGGAATTCCGAGTAATGTGGGACGGCATCGCCGTTTGGCCCTTCTTAGGCTTCACGGCAAAAACGCTCATCAAAAACGGCATCAACATGAACGCCAGCACCTACCCCGATGCCTTCGCCGTGTATTATGACGAGCCCACGCTCGAGGGTATGGCAAAAGGCTATGCCGGAACGGCGAATACCAGATGCGTTGAATTCCACGTTGACGCGAGAGCGGAGCTCATGGAAAACAGCGGCTGCGACGGCGCGCTCTATCACATGAACAGAAGCTGCAAGGTCTGGGACATGATGCAGTACACGATTGCAAAGCGTACGAGCGAAAAAACAGGTAAGCCTTACGCAATATTCGACGGTGACCAGGCCGACCCGCGCGGCTTTTCGGAAGCGCAGTTTTCCACCAGGATTGACGGCTTAAAAGAAGTCATGGCAGAAAACAAGAAGGAGGGCTAAGCTATGAGAAATTATCAGGAAATTCTGGACACTTTGATTGATGTTTCCAAGCACCCCCTCCGTCAGGTGAAGGAGTTCAAGGCGCGCACGGGCCATAAGGCAATTGGGTGCTTCCCCGAATATGTTCCTTCAGAGCTCGTATACGCGGCAGGAATGTTCCCCGTCGGACTCTGGGGCGGAAGCGTTGAAAACAGCAGAGCGAAGGAATATGTCCCCGCCTTCTGCTGCTACGTTCTGATGAGCGACCTTGAATACGGCCTTAACGGCACGTATAAGGATATCGACGCCGTTATCATCCCCTCCCTCTGTGACACGCTCAAGTGTCTCGGTCAGAACTTCAAGGTTGCCGTGCCCTCAATTAAGCACATTCAATTTACCTATCCTCAGATGCGTAAAATCGAAGCGGGCGTTACCTTCCTTGAGAGCGAATACGGACGCGTTCTGGCAGCACTCGAGGAAATTTGTGGCACCAAGGTTACAGACAAGGCAATTTCGGAAGCGATTAATGTTTTCAACGATAACAGGCGAGCTCTTCGCCGCTTTGTCGGTCTCGCCTCCGAGCATACGGATGTCATCACGCCTGTAATACGCCACGCGGTTATAAAGAGCGGGTTTTTCATGGAAAAACCGCAGCATACAGCTCTTGTAAACGAGCTTTGCGATGCGCTCTCCGCCCTGCCCGTCAGTAAAAAGGGAAAGAGAGTTCTTCTGACCGGCATCATGGCCGATGATGACGCGATGCTTAATATCCTCACAGATAACGGCCTAGCCATTGCCGTCGACGACCTCGCTCAGGAGACAAGGCAGTTCCGTTATGACGTACCTTCAGAGGGCGGCAGTGCTATGCACCGCCTTGCCATGTGGTGGCAGATTTTTGAAGGCTGCTCGCTCGCATATGACCCCGAAAAGAAGCGTATCGACATGATTCTTGAAGATGTCGATAAATACGACGCCAAGGGTGTCATCGTTTGCATGATGAAGTTCTGCGATCCTGAGGAATACGACTATCCTCTTCTCAAAGACGCACTCGAGAAAAAGGGCGTGCCTTGCCTTTACATGGAAATTGACCAGAAGGCGGAGGCGCAGGCGCAGACTCGTATCCAGGCGTTTTCTGAAATATTGTAAGTTAGACGGAAGTATATAATCGACAAAGCGCCATAGGCGCGTTGCCGATTAAAAAGGAAGGAGAGGATATAAAGTGAAAGTACAAAAAACCAATTACCACTGGCTGATAGTAGTAGCTTGCTTCTTTTTAATGGCAGTATCCATTGGTATCCTAGTAAACGTGTTTAGTCCGCTTGCACCGAGACTGGTGGAATATTTTGGGGCGAACGAGAGTTCCGTCCAGCTTGTCTTTATGATAGCGGTTTTGGCAAACCTTGTCGGAGGAGCAATCGCGGGAAGGCTCATGGCAAAGATCTCCATGCAAAAGCTCATGCCGATTTACGCGGTTATCATGTCGGTCGGCATCCTCGGCTGGTCACAGTTCTGGACGCAGACGCCCTCCCTCGGAATCATGTACCTCTTCTCGATCCTGGCGGGAATCGGGGCCAGCGGCGTCTCCATCGTCCCCTGCGGCATTCTGATTAACAACTGGTTTGAGGAGAGAAAGGGCGTAGCCACAGGCATCGCATTCACAGGAAGCGTTGCAGGCGGACTGCTTTTCGTTGAGCTGACAAAATACCTCTTGGTCAACGACTTCATCACCGCCGCGGGCTGGCAGCAGGTATATCTGGTGCTCGGCATCATAGCCGCCGTGGTTTCAATCTCCGTAACGATTCTCATTGTCAAGGGTACACCCCGGGATAAGGGCTTGCTTCCCTACGGCGCCAGACAGGAAAGCGTTGACACCGCCTCGACCGCCATGCAGGAAGCAACGGGCATCAAGCTGGGCAAATTCATTAAAACCGGCTCCTTCTGGCTGCTTGCGGTTAGCGGATTCATTATCGGCTTTTCTAATCTAGGCGTCCAGAACAACATCTCGGTATATCTCGAAGGGGCCGGGTTTAACGCGAATGTCGCGGCAACGGCTTTCCAAATCGGCCTGCTCGTACAGATTTTCGCAAAGTTTGTGCTAGGTTGGATATACGACAAAAAGGGCATCGTCTTCGGTCAATTGTATTGCTTGGCCGCCTTTTTCGGATGTATTGTGATTTTCATAATTGCCGGAGGCAACAGCAGCGTTGCCTTGCCCTATGCTTTTGGCGCGGTGTTTGGCCTTGTGTCCTCGATGACCACAGTCACGCCTCCGTACCTGACGGCGAGAATAGTGGGCACCAAGGACTATGCCACAATCTTCGGCGTTATAAGTCTTTTCTACGGATTAGGTGTCGCCATGGGCCCCATTGTTGTCTCTGGCCTTTCCTCCTCCCTCGGCTGGACTCCGGTTTGGATTGGTCTCGCGGTTCTGATGCTTATCATGACAGTCACATCGATCCTCTCCTACAGCAAGGGCACAGGTTTCACCCAGATAACCGAGCAAGTGAAAGGCTAGTTTTGTCTCGAACAGGGGCAGAGTTGAAGCTCCTTTACGAGCATATTAAATCAGGTTTCACGGCGGAGTTTTTATTTGAACAAAAGTATTAAAATTCAAGGAGCACAAGGGACGGAAACCCGTCCCTTGTGCTGGTCGCAAGGACGATACTGGCCGTGAAAAAGGGAAAAGCTTCAGCCTGATGACTTCATAGAGGTTGATACCCGCAGAAACGGTCAGACTTGACCAAAATGAATGCACAGTAAACCGAAGTGTTTGCTGTGCATTCGACTTTTTCGTTTTTTTAGAGGACAGGACTCAGACGTATTTTTCGAAATAGAAGAAGGTCTCATCCTCGCCGCATTTCTTCATGCAGGAGGAGAGCATTTTGTAAGACGCCTCGTTTTCCTTGTAACACTTGGCAACGACTCTGTTCAGGTGAACTCTGTAAAGCGCCCAATCCGCCACCGCGGAAAAGGCTTCAGCACCGTAGCCGCTTCCGGAATATTCTTTCGAAATGCGGCAGCCTAGCTCCGCGTCTCCTCTGTAGTTAAATCGGTAAAGCACAGCTTCGCCTATCATTCTCCCATCCAGCCGAACTGCGAAGTTTACTGCGGAGCAATGTCTGAAGTCCTTTTTCGCAACGTCATAGAAGCTGCTGTTTTCAACAGGTTTGCCCAAACCTGAAACGTCGTCATAGCCCCACCAGCGGTTTCTCTCCGTATCGAGCACGAGTTCGTTATAGGCGGGGATGTCCTCTTCCGTGATAGCAGAGAGCGAAAGTCTTTTTGTTTCGAGAAGGGGGATTTCCTTCACATGGCACAAAAGCTCATTCTGGGGCTCAAAGAAGTATTTCGGAGCGAGCTTCACGGGCTCATATTGCAATTTGGATATGCGAAGGCCTCTGTCTGCGGCGTCATCCTCGCGATTTATGCACTTGATTCCGCTTCCGAAGTGCTGAGCAAAGCCCTGTACAAGTGTCGGATAAACTCCCTCATAGGAGTAGAGCGCTTTTTCGATGTGAATAATGAGAGTTGAGCCGCACCTTTCGGCAAGCGAGAGGGCAACTAGCCTTTCTCCATCAAAGATACCGCCGGCTAAAAACCATGGTTTTTTGATAAGACGAAGCATTTTTTTCGCAAAGGCAAGCTCTCGTTCCGCTCTGTAGTCGGTCTTTCCGAATTCGATTTCAAAGCTTTTCCAAAAGACCTCAACAGCAGGCAGATCGCTTTCCGTTAGAGGACGGAAAATGGCGTTAGGGTATGACCTTTGAAACTTTTTTATATGGTTTCGCTGTCCGCCGTATTTGCGCCCTACGAAATTCTGCAAGTCCTCGGCGTTGTAAATATAGTCCCGCCAGGTGCGTATATTACTGACCTTGGAGTAAGGATAACGCGAAAGAAGAACAGGCGCCTTGCTCTCGGGAACAACGGAAATCACAAGAGGAAAACCGTTTTCGATGCAGTAGCTTTCTATGGTCTGTAAAGCGGATTCCTCGTCCCCCTCGGGTCCCGCTACGGGGTAATCGAAGACATAGCGCCCGTCAATATGGTTTTTCACGATGAGGCAACCGTCTGATTCCGCCCATTCGGGGTGGAGAACGGTTCGCCACATCAGTTTTGTGCCCACGGAATATTCGCACAGACCATAGGTGCAGTCCTTATAGTAGCTGCGCAGCTTGCTTCCGTCTTGTTGTGTGACCGATTTGAATGTCAGCATTTGCTCAATCCTTATCTTAACTATCGACCCAAATAATTATGGGTGCTTTTTATTTATTTCATACTATTTCTGTTTTCTCGAGAGGTTTATTAGCGCCAGAGTATAGAACACAGCCGCCGTGGCAAGAAGGATAATTATACTCGTAAGAGGCGCAACAGGTTTGTCGCCACCGAAGCTGAGAGTAACGCCCATCATATTTTTAAATTCATTTATTGCTGCTGTGGGTGCGCTCTTGAAGCTCTCGGAAAGAGCGGATTCCATCATCACCTGGCGGAAAAGCACGGCTCCGTGAGATACGGGGAAACAGCGCACTACCCACTGCACGCTTTCGGGAAGCTGACCAATCGGCAGATAAATACCAGTCAAAAAGCCGATAACTGTGCCGATGATTGTGCTCGCCGTTGCGAAGCCGTTGTTGCTTTTGAAAAACGATACCATAAATAGTATCAGCGATGAATTGCACATGGTGCAAATTACGATGAGCCCCAATGTTTTCAAAAGTGAGGGTAGATCCAGTAGCTTACCGCCTCCGGACAGTATGTAGAGCTCCGCGAGCACGAGCGTTATTATGCTCATGATTATTCCGATTATCACGGCACCGATTATATAGCCGCCTGTGATGTTCCGACTCCCGACGGGGGAAGCCGCGAAATCTTTTGTGATTTTCTTTTCCTTGTCCTGTACCATTATGCCATATGCGCCCATAGTCGTTGTGACAGAGGTGACGGCGAGGATGCCAGCCATTATCCAGCTATCCATCAGGTAGCGAACGCCGGGAACACTGCTCATGCTGCTCGTCCAGACGTCGCCGAGGAAAAGAGCGTAAAGCCCGATTATAATAAATACCGCAAGGAGAGAGAAGAAGACAGAGGATTTGTCCTTAAAAAAGACTTTCAAATTTCGCACGCCGAAGCTTATCATTCTCTTATCTCCTTTCCCGTGATGGTGATAAACGCATCGTCCATCGTACCCTTGATAACCTCGAAGCCCTCGATTAGGTCCCGGCTGCTTTCGATTATCGGGAGAGCGTCAAGCGTCGTTGAGAGCGGCACTGTAACGGTGTCAGCGACCACCGTGCAGGCGAGATCCTTGCTTTTTAAGAGTTCCTCAAGCTCAGCCGTTTTGTGCGAAGAAATGACGAGCCTGTCGTATGAATACTTTTCTTTCAGCTCGGAGGGTGTACCCTTTGCGGAAATTTCGCCTTTGTCGATGACGATGACATAGTCCGCGCTGGCCGCTTCCTCCATATAATGTGTCGTGAGAAAAACAGTCATATCATTTTTTTCGCGGATGCCAGTTATCGTGTCCCATACATATCTTCGTGTTTGAGGATCAAGCCCCGTCGTCGGCTCGTCCAAGAACAAAATTTTTGGGGTGTTGATGAGCGCTCGCGCAATATCGCAGCGTCGGCGCTGACCGCCGGAAAGCTTTCCGTAGGGGCGCTTCAGTATTTCTGTGATACCTGTTGCTTCGGCTGTTTTCGATACCGCCTCTTTGAGCTTTTTGCCCTTTAGGCCGTAGAATCCACCGCGTACTTTTAGGTTCTCCTCGACTGTCAGCAGCTCATCCAGAACGCCGTCCTGAAATACGGCGCCGATTATTTTTCTTATCTCCGTGTCATCCTTGCCGAGCGTGAAGCCATCCACGGTGACTTTTCCGCCATCTGACTTGAGAAACGTGCATATTATGTCGATGGTCGTGGACTTTCCGGCTCCGTTTGGACCGAGAAACGCGAACAGCTTGCCCTTTTCAACATAAAAATCCAGCCCGTTAACAGCCAGTATATTGCCGTAAGACTTATGCAAGCCCTCGACTTCGATTATTTTGTCCATGTTTTCCTCCGAAAATTTTGTAAGGATATTATATTTTATTTGGTCAAGTTTGTCATTAAAAAAAATAATAATCCCGTAACCGATCTATTAGCAGTATACAATTCCTTATGGCATTTGACAGGCACTTAAATGAAAAGCTATCATATTATATAGTGAAGAAGGAAGTGGTGCCATGAAATTTGCCGTAATCGGAGGCGATATGCGTATCGTCCGCCTTGCCGCCATGCTTGAAAGCGAAGGCCACGAGGTGCGCTGCTTCGCTCTGGACGAAGCGCCTGCCGACCTAATAAAAAGCTGCTCGATCTCCGCCTGCTACTGCTCACAGGACGCCGACTGCGTGATACTGCCGCTGCCCGTTCTGGATATGCGGGGCGGACTGAACACGCCTTTGAGTGCTTTTCGGCACGACGCGGAGGAGATACTGAGCTGCCTGCCGAAGAACGCCATTATCTGCGGCGGAATGCCCGGAGAAAAGCTTGCGAAACTTGCGAAAGAGCTAGGACTCGATTTTGTAGATTATTTTACGAGGGAGGAGCTCGTCGCCCTTAACGCGCTTGCGACAGCCGAGGGAACTATCTCGGTGTTGCTGGAAAACTCACCGATTACGATCTGGGATAGCCGGATACTTATAATCGGTTACGGACGTATCGGAAAAATGCTGGCTTCACGCCTCCGTGCGCTTGGCGCCCATGTCGCAGTTTCCGCGAGAAAAGAAGGCGACAAAGCGTATATCCGCGCAGCAAACTGTGAGGCGCTGGATACACGAACACTGGGAGCTGAGCTTAGACGCTTTGACACGGTAATAAATACCGTTCCGTTCCGCGTCCTCGGCGTTGAGCAGCTTAGATTGCTTAAAAAAGATGCACTGTGTATCGATCTTGCGTCCCGGCCCGGCGGCTTCGATTTTGAGGCAGCTAAGAGGCTCGACATCAATACAATCTGGGCTCTGGGACTTCCTGCGGAAACCGCCCCCGTTACCGCGGGAAAGATCATCAAAGAAACTGTTCTGAATATATTAAGGGAAAAACGCGGGGAGATCTGAATCTGCAACGAAACAAACAGGAGGGTGCCTTTCATGCCGAAATCAAAACTCGGGCTTGCGATCTGCGGCTCATACTGTACTTTCGACAAAATAATGCCATTAGCCGAAAGCCTGACGAAAACATACGAGCTGACGGTTGTAATGTCCGAAAACGCCGCAGAAACGGATACCCGCTTCGGCTGCGCGGAAGCGGTGAGGACCCGCCTTACCGAAATCACAGGGAAAGAGATCATCTGTACGATTGCTGGCGCGGAGCCTGTCGGACCCAGAAAGCTATTTGACGCCATAGCTGTTGCCCCGTGTACGGGCAACACGCTTGCAAAGCTCGCCTGCGGAATAGCGGACAGCGCGGTAACTATGGCATGCAAAGCGCATTTAAGAAACGGCAGACCCGTCGTCATAGCTGTGTCCACGAACGACGCACTGGGCGCAAACGCAAAGAACATAGGTGAGCTACTGAACCGTAAAAACATTTATTTCGTGCCTTTCCGGCAGGACGATCCGGCTGGGAAGCCGACCTCGATGATATCAGATCTCTCGCTTTTACCTGAGACGATAGAGGCGGCGCTTGGAGGAAAACAGCTCCAGCCCGTAATTCTCGGACCGATGTAGTCATTAAAATAAACTGCGGAGCTAAAAGTTCTGCGGTTTATTTTTTTTAAATGAACATCAGCTGTAGATGTGCCTAAAAATTGACATTGTTGTCGGAAGAAGCTATAATAACTTACGTACAGAATAAAATTAATTTGTAATAATTTATCATATCGCCGTTTCGTGGCTATGATAAAGACATTAGGGCTTGTTAAAATAATCCGAGATTATAATACGCTGCTGAACATAAGGACAAGCGGTTGGAGGGAGTTTATTGAGCAAAAAATTAATGCTGATTTTAAACCCTGCGGCAGGAAGCGGCAATGGAGTGCTGTCCATCGGCCCTGCGATGGAGGTTCTATATAATGGCGGCTTCGTACCCACGGTGTTTTATACCTCTTGCATCGGCGAAGCGACTTCGCTGGTGTTGGAGAACGCGAAGGATTTCGACTGTGTCGTCTGCGTCGGAGGAGACGGGACGCTCAGCGAAACCGTCGCAGGTCTAGCACAGATGTCATCACCGCCGCCGCTTGGATATATCCCGCAGGGAACGGCGAACGATGTCGCGGTTTCCCTCAATATACCCAAAAAGCCCGTTCTGGCTGCCAAGATTATTACGAACGGCAGGGCGATTAAGCAGGACGTAGGTAGATTCAACGAAAACGAATATTTTACTTATATTGCGGCCTTCGGAGCATTCACGGAGGTTAGCTACGAGACCTCAAGAGGAAATAAGCAGTCTCTTGGGCACCTTGCCTATATTCTGCAGGGCATGTCCCAGCTTCCGAAAATCGTTCCATACCATACGACAGTCGAATTTGACGGAGGCGTTATTGAGGACGATCTGCTTTTCGGCAGCGTTTCGAACACAAAATCCGTCGGCGGTATTGTGAAACTCAAAAAACTGGGCATCGAATTGAATGACGGACTGTTCGAAGTTACGCTTGTTCGAAACCCTGCGAACGTCATCGAAATGAATAAAATCGTTTCGGATGTGCTCACACAGAATTTCAAGGGCAATCAGGTCATGATGTTCCAAAGTAAGAGGGTGAAATTCACCTTTGACAAGCCCGTCAAATGGACGAAGGACGGCGAAGCGGGCGGCGCCCATCAGGAAGTCATATGCGAAAACCTCCACTCGGCAATCAGTATCCTAACCTGACCATAACATAAAAGACGCACCGATTTCCCGGTGCGTTTTGTCGTGCAGTCTTATTTTTTCTTGACAGGATAGCAGACTTCGGTCACGAGCTCATCGAGGTTTTGCGTTTGAGCGGGGCTGACATGATAGATGCAGAACATTGCGCTGTCAAACACGTAACCGTTGTCTTTCACCCAGGTTGCAACCGACTGATTAACGGCGTTGAGCTGTTCATAGCTGCCCTTGTAGGTGACGGAAGCAATTTCAACAACAGGGATGGTTTTGAACACGACGTTTTCGGTGTCCGCGTAGCTTCCCTTTACAGATATCTGTATTTCCACATCAACATCGCTCTCCTTATATCCCTCGTCATGGAAAATCGCGAGCCCGCAGCTGTTATCTGCCGGCTGTAGCTTCATATGTGCCGTTTCGCTCATCAGAATATTCCAGAGAATATATTCATGATCGTATGCGGGAATTACTTTTCTTACGCTTGCCACATACCTTTCGGGCAAGATTTTTAATGATACGTTGTAATTCATAGCGTTGTCATCCTTTCTCAGCCTTTCTATGGCCGTTTCAAGGAGCAGTAAACGGCGATTCGCCTCTACGACTTCCGTCTGAATCTCAGTCTGTTTGATTGCCAGAAATTTTGCAATTGCCTGAGGCTTGTCGTAGCTTCTCAGAATTTCGTCTATGGTCGAAAGTCCGAAGCCCATATCCTTCAGCGCATTGATCCTTCCGGCAACAGGAAGTTGATCCTCGCTGTAATAACGATAGCTTGTGAAGTTGTCCGTACAGGCAGGCGTAAGCAAACCGATTTCATTGTAGTGCCTTAGCATCCGTATACTGATCCTTGACAGTTTTGAAAAATCGCCTATTTTCAGCATTTGTTTTACCTCACATATATGTGTTCTCTTGAGCTCAACTTCAGTATAGAGTATACCACTGTGTGAGAGTCAAGGGGTAATTGAAATAATTTTTGAATAAAAAAACGCACCGGCAAACCGGTGCGTTTTTATTATTTGAAATTACTTTACGAGGCTTGCGATTTCGGCTGCGAAATCGTCCTGCTTCTTCTCAATGCCCTCGCCTTTTTCAAAGCGAGTGAAGCCCGTTATTGTAATCTTCGCGCCAATGGCCTTCGAGATTTCCGCGATGTGCTGTTCAACGGTTATCTTGTCGCCCTTGACATAGGCCTGCTGAAGCAGGCAGTTTTCCTCGTAGAACTTGCTTACGCGGCCCACGACCATCTTCTCGATGATAGCTTCGGGCTTTGAAGCGTTCTTCGGGTCTTCCTTGGCCTGAATCATAAGGATTTCTTTTTCCTTGTCGAGAACAGACTGGTCAACGTCGGACTTGTCGCGGTAGGCAGGATTCATCGCGGCAATCTGCATTGCGAGATCCTTGCCGAGCCCAATGACTTCGTCCTTGCTCTCGTTTCCTGCGGGAACGTCCATATTGATAATGACGCCGATGCGGCCTCCCATGTGAACATAGGGCACACAAACGCCGGTCTCGTAGCGAACATAACGGCGTACTTTGATGTTCTCGCCGATGACGAGAACCTTCTCCGACTGCATCTGCTCAACTGTGAGCTCGGTTCCGGGGTATTTGCAAGCGAAGAGAGCGGTAAGGTCTGCAGGGTTTTCCTTTGCAACGACGAGCGCGACGTTCTTTACGAACTCGTTGAACAGATCGTTCTTTGCAACGAAATCTGTCTCGGCGTTGACTTCGACGACTACGCCGATACCATCAAAAACGTCCGCATAGGCGACGCCCTCGGCTGCGATGCGGCCAGCCTTCTTCTGAGCTGCGGCAAGACCCTTTTCGCGGAGCCAGTCACAAGCCTTGTCAATATCGCCGTCGGCCTCGGTGAGTGCTTTCTTGCAGTCCATCATGCCAACGCCGGTCATTTCGCGTAAATTCTTAACATCCTGTGCTGAGAATGCCATATTTTATACTTCCTCTCGTATTATTAAAATGGTGGGTCAAAAACCCATATATTCGGTGCGCGGGGCAAAAAACGCCATATTCGCGCGGGTTTGTTATTATTCGGCGGTTCCAGCTTCAGTCTGAGCGGGAACTTCTGCTACAGGAGCAGCAGCCACAGGAGCTACGGGAGCGGCGACCACAGGAGCGTCCTGACCCTGACGGCCTTCCTGAACGGCGCTCGCCATAGCGGCGCTAATCAGGCGGATGGCACGGATAGCGTCGTCGTTGCCGGGGATGACGTAGTCAATTTCGTCCGGATCGCAGTTGGTGTCTACGATTGCGATGATAGGGATGTGGAGCTTGCGTGCTTCTGCAATTGCGTTGTGTTCCTTGCGGGGATCAACGACAAACAGAGCGCCGGGGAGCTTCTTCATATCCTTAACGCCGCCGAGATATTTTTCGAGCTTTTCGATCTCGTTTGTGAGCTTAATAACTTCCTTCTTGGGGAGCATATCGAAGGTGCCGTCCTCCTGCATTTTGCGGAGCTGGGCTAGACGGTCGATACGGGTACGCATGGTTTTGAAGTTTGTGAGCATTCCGCCGAGCCAGCGAGCGTTGACAAAGTACTGACCTACGCGCTGAGCCTCTTCGCGGACCGCGTCCTGAGCCTGCTTCTTGGTGCCGACGAAAAGAATGTTCTCGCCCTTGGCAGCAATGCTGCGGACGAAGTCATAGGATTCTTCGAGCTTTTTGACTGTCTTCTGAAGGTCGATGATGTAGATGCCGTTACGTTCCATGTAGATGAACTCGGCCATCTTGGGGTTCCATCTTCTGGTCTGGTGACCGAAGTGTACGCCTGCTTCGAGAAGCTGTTTCATTGATACTACTGACATTTTTGTTCCTCCTGAATTTTTGTTTTTCCTCCGGAGCGCTCAACTTGTCGTCCCAACCGCTTCGATTTCTCTCAAAACGGCCACTGAGAAAACAATCCAACTCCGTGCGTAATGCCTTGGTATTATAACAAGTATACTGCAATTTTACAAGCGTTTTTTCAAAAAATCTTTGATATTACTGACTATTTGACATTTGCTTGCAACTTTTCGAACCGTCTTGCGTCTTAGAAAACGACTCCAGCATATATCTTGTGGTTTGAGCTTCAAATAACAACAAAAATGAGGATGGGGGATATGGCTGAAAATGAATTGCGGACTATACCGCGAACAAAGCTTCGCCTAATACTTGGGAAGCTGTACTATTCTGAGCTTCGCTACGCGCTTTGGCTAAAAAAGAGGTCATCATTCGCAAGAAAACGCTCAGATGAAAGGCTGCCGTTTGTTCATTTCCATCACGAGACAATTTTGCTGAGGCAGCTTAAGGATGTGGACATGCAATATCAATACAACAAAATAATCAACCTTAAGCTCGCAGCGAAAAAACTGAACGGCATCGTCGTTCATCCCGGAGAGGTGCTCAGCTACTGGAAGCTTATAGGCAGGCCCTCTGCGCGAAAGGGATATGTGAAAGGTATGGTTTTGACGGGCGGGAAGGTTTCGCCGGGAATCGGCGGGGGTCTGTGTCAAATGTCTAATCTGATTTACTGGATGACGCTGCACACTCCGCTTACAGTAATTGAGCGGCATCATCACGGCTATGATGTGTTTCCGGACAACAACCGCACACAGCCCTTCGGAAGCGGAGCTACCTGCTATTATCCCTATGGTGATTTGATGATTTATAACGGTACGAACAGTGATTTTCAGCTATCCGTCAGAGTCGGCGAGATACATCTGGAAGGAGAATGGCGCGGTACCATTCCGCCGGAGTTCCGTTATGAAATCGAGCAACGAGAACACGAAATGCGCGGAGAACGCTTCGGAGGATTCAGCCGGCATAACAAGCTTTACCGCGTTGTTACGGATATGGACGGCAATTTCGTCCGAGAGGATTTTGTCGTTGAAAATCATGCGATGATGATGTATTCACCTTTTCTGCCAGATGCGGCCGCCAAAAAATAAAGCTAGAGGATACCGGGATTATCCGGTATCCTCTAGCTTTATTTTTACCTTTTTCAGACCTACTTAATCGTTGCGAGTAGCTCGCCGGCGACGACTGTCTGCCCAGACTTTACAAAAACCTCGTCGACAGTTCCGTCCATTCGCGCGACAACGCTAGTTTCCATCTTCATTGCCTCCACGAGCGCGATGACTTGGTTTTCAAGGACCTTATCACCGGGCTTTATCTCGACCTTAGTGACGGCGCCGGGTATGGACGCGCCAATTTGGCTCTTGTCCTCGGGATTAGCAAGAACAGCCTGTTTGACGGTGGCGACTGCGTTCTTATCGGGAACAGCGACCTCGCGGCGCATACCGTTGAGCTCAAATTGGACATTGCGCGTACCGTCACTATTCAAGTCGCCCAGACCGAGATACTTGATGACCAGCGTTTTCCCTTCCTCAATATTGATACGGGTGGTCTCTCCGAGCGCCATACCGTTGAAGAAAACGTGACTTCCCATACGCATGAGGTAGCCGTATTCCTTGTAGTGGCTGCGGTATTCCTTATAGACCTTCGGATATAGACTGTAGGAAAGCATCCCTCTCATGTTTATGAACGCGTCCTCCATGAAAGGCTCCATCTCCGCACGGACCTTGTTGAAGTCAATGGGATCCAGAATCTCACCGGGGCGACAGGTAATAGGTTTTTCGCCCTTTAGCACGACCCGTTGCAAATCCTCGGGGAAGCCCCATGCGGGCTGACCCATCATGCCCCTGAAATAATCCACGACTGAGTCGGGGAAGGTCAGGGCTTCGCCTCGTGTGACAATATTATCGGGAGTAAGGTCGTTCTGCACCATGAAAATCGCAAGATCGCCTACCATCTTGGAGGAGGGGGTGACCTTTACGATGTCGCCCAGCATCCCGTTGACGGTCGCGTACATATCCTCGACCTCGACAAAGCGAGGGCCCAGACCAAGGGATTCGACCTGCGGCTGGAGGTTTGTGTATTGACCGCCGGGTATCTCATACTTGTATATTTCCGTGACGGGGGATTTGAGTCCGCCGTCAAATTTCGAGTAACGCAGGCGAACGTCCGCCCAATAATCGGTAAGCTTCTGCAGCTCGTCAAGACAGATACCCGTGTCGCGTTCGTTGCCCTCGAGTGCCGCGACCACCGCGTTCATGGAGGGCTGACTTGTGAGCGACGACATTGAGGAGATTGCGGTATCGACGATGTCAACACCCGCTTCGGCTGCCATAAGAATCGAAGCGACCTGGTTTCCGCTGATATCGTGGGTGTGCAGGTGGATGGGCAGGCCAATTTCGTTCTTGAGAGCTGTTACGAGCTTCTTCGCGGCATAAGGCTTTAAAAGACCGGACATATCCTTGATGCAGATTATGTGAGCACCGCGCTTTTCAAGCTCCTTGGCCATGGTAACATAGTATTCGAGCGTATATTTGTCGCGTTTGGGGTCAAGTATATCGCCCGTATAGCAGATGGTAGCTTCGCAGAGCTTGCCCTGATTAAGCACCTCGTCCATCGCGACTTCCATCCCGGGAATCCAGTTTAGCGAGTCGAAGATGCGGAAAACATCAATGCCGCTTTTTGCCGCTTCCTTAACGAATTCGCGGATGAGGTTATCGGGATAGTTCTTGTAGCCGACCGCGTTCGCGCCGCGAAGAAGCATTTGGAAGGGGACGTTGGGTATTTTCGAGCGGAGAATGTCCAGACGTTCCCACGGGGACTCGTGCAGATAGCGGTAAGCTACGTCGAAGGTCGCGCCGCCCCACATCTCAAGCGAGAAGCAGTTCGAAAGTATTGCGGCTGTTCCGTCCGCGCCCTTCGCCATATCACGTGTACGAACGCGGGTTGAAAGAAGCGACTGGTGAGCGTCACGCATTGTCGTATCGGTGATGAGGAGCTTCTTTTGGTCGAGTACCCATTTTTTGACGGCGTCCGGACCTTCGGCGTCCAAAATCTGTTTAAGCCCCGGTGCTTTTGGATAATCCACGTTAGGTATGCGCGGAATATTATACTGCTTTCGGTCAATATCGGGGTCATCGACCTGAAGCTTCGCAATGTACTTCAAAACACGCGTTGCGCGGTCGCGGGACATGTTGAGATCGAAGAGCAGCGGTGTTTCGTCGATGAATTTCGTATGGCACTTTCCTGCGTGGAAGGTCGGATGGTGCAGTATGTTCGTTATGAATGGAATGTTTGTCTTGACGCCGCGGACGTGAACCTCGTTAATTGCGCGTATCGCACGGCGGCAAACACCCTCAACGGTCTTGTCCCAGCAGGTCACCTTGACCAGAAGAGAGTCGTAATAGGGAGAAATAACGGTTCCCGCGCCCGCGCAGCCGCCGTCCAGACGAACGCCGAAACCGCCGCCGTTGCTGTAGGAGGTGATTTTGCCGCAGTCGGGGGCAAAGTTGTTAGCTGGGTCCTCGGTCGTAACACGGCACTGGATGGAATAGCCATTAAACTCCACATCGCTCTGTTTTTCGAGTCCAATGAGCGGAGTGGTAAGTGGCTTGCCCTCCGCAATGAGTATCTGTGCCCGGACAAGATCGATGCCCGTTACCATTTCGGTAACGGTGTGCTCGACCTGGATGCGCGGGTTCATTTCTATAAAATAGTGGTTCCAGTTCTTGTCAACAAGAAACTCAATCGTGCCGGCGTTAGTATAGCCAACGCTTTCTGCGATTTTGACGGCATCCGCATGAAGCCTCTCGCGTACCTCCATCGGGACGGAGAAGGCGGGAGCAAATTCGACGACCTTCTGGTAACGGCGCTGGAGTGAGCAGTCGCGCTCGCCGAGGTGCATGACGTTGCCATGCTCGTCCGCCAGTATCTGAACCTCAATGTGCTTCGGCTCAACGAGGTATTTTTCCATAAATATATCGTCGTTGCCGAAAGCCTTCTTCGCTTCATTCTTAACAAGCTCAAAAGCAGGCTTGACTTCGTCCGCGGTTGAGCACAGGCGCATGCCGCGCCCGCCGCCGCCTGCCGCCGCCTTGAGTATGATGGGGAAGCCGAAGCTTTTTGCCTTTTCAAGCGCCTCGTCTCCGCTTTTCAGCGGCACGGTGCAGCCGGGTATGGTCGGAACATTGCACTTGATGGCAATTGCTTTTGCGTTTAGCTTATCGCCCATTTTGTCAAGAACGTTCGAGCAGGGGCCGATGAATTTTATACCCGCTTCCTCGCATGCGCGGGCGAAATCTGCGTTTTCGGAAAGAAAGCCGTAGCCGGGGTGGATGGCGTCAACCTCCCTGCGCTTGGCAAGATCGATAATAGCGGGGATATCCAGATAGGCTCCGAGCGGACTTCTGTTTTCTCCGATAAGATAAGCCTCATCCGCTTTTGTACGGAAAAGGCCGAAGGTATCCTCGTTTGAATACATTGCCACAGTGTGCAGACCCAGCTCGTTGCAGGCGCGGAAAATTCGAATTGCGATTTCGCCTCGGTTTGCGACAAGGACTTTTTTAAACTGCCTTTCGGCCATGTGCTTTCCCTCTCTTCGATTGGAAGAATACGAATATTGCAAGATTAGAAGTTTATAATTGCATTTTGATAATCTTATTATATCGGCTTGACAAGGCGAAAACAAGGATTTTTATATATAATGTATGAATTCGGGATTATTTCCAATAAAAGAGCTGAAGTTTATAAAAAATATGTGAAATACTGTGAAATGCGATAAGACAACTCGTTTCAAACGTAATGATGTTTAACATCTCGCTGACTTTGATTTCCAACTGGAGGCTCTTGCCGCGAAACAGCAGAAATGAATTTACGGTTTGCGCTTTTCGTCAAACTGCCAAGTGAACCATGGATGCTTTTCACGCTTTCCCCGCCTGTATTCGCCGGGGACTTCAACCAGGACGATATCACCGCCTATTCGCTTAATGCATTCCCATGGCAGAATATAGTCGTCCTCGCGCCAGAAAAGCCCCAAAAATCGGCAGCGACCGGGGACGATGAGTGCAAGAACCCTGCCCGTTACTATATCTATCAGCACATCGTATACAAAGCCGAGTCTCTGCCCGTCGCAGACGTTCACGACCTCTTTGTAGCGGAAATCCTCGATGCGGCATTCCATATTAATACACCCCCCAGATATGATATGGGGGGTGATGATTGTCCTATTACTTAATTTTATTATCAAAAAACGCAGATAATTTATCCGGCGTCTATGCTTCTTTTGATCTGATCGATGGCGTTTTTTTCAAGTCTGGAAACCTGCGCCTGACTTATTCCGACTTCGGAGGCGACCTCCATCTGGGTCTTTCCGTCGTAAAACCGAAGCGCAAGAATCCGCTTTTCCCTGCTGTCAAGCCCCGCGACCGCTGCAGAAAGAGCAATCTGCTCAATCCACGCATCGTCAGTGTTCTTGCTGTCGCCAATCTGGTCCATGACGCAGATGCTCTCACCGCCGTCGGAGAAAACAGGCTCGTATATTGAAATCGGCTCCGAGATTGCGTCGAGCGCAAAATAGACCTCCTGTCGCGAGATTTTGAGAATTTTCGCAATCTCGCCAATGTCCGGTTCCTTCTGCCGCTCCGCCGTGAGACGTTCCTTAACCTGAAGGACTTTGTAGGCCGTGTCGCGCATGCTCCGGCTGACTCGAATTGAGCTGTTGTCACGCAAATAGCGTCTTATCTCTCCCGCTATCATCGGAACGAGCGTCCATAGTCGAGACGCAAGCGCACAGAGCAATCGCACCGCGAAGAGCCAGATAGAATTTGTGTTATTTAAGAAGAATTCCGCATCAACTCAACAAAGTATCGGCTCGCGCCGATATAATCAATGGCTCTTAGCTTACTTCGTCAGCACCGCCCTGCTGTATACTCATACAGCGACGTGCGGCGCTTCCTCGTCTGCGAACGCTCTGAGCCCTTTTTACATCATCGCAAACTTAGAATAGAGGGACTCAATACCTATAGTCCATCCGCACCGAATTGTGCGTTACGGTTATCTTGTCGATGACGGAGCAGACGAGGTTGCGCTGTTCCTGAATATCCATGTAGTTCCACGTTTCGCGGATGTTTCGAAGCTGCTCTTTTGCCGCTTCCGCATTCTTTGTCCAAAGCCCGCGGCTTTCCTCTTGCTTAATTTTTTCGTCCAGTTTTTTTATCTCGTTCGTTTGCTCGTTAATACTCTCAAGCAGGACGCTGTTATCGGAGTCGCTGTAGAGGTCATAGAGTCTTCTTAGCTTCTGTTCCAAAAGCGCCTTCTTCCTTTGCAGAGTCTCGGAGAGAGAAACGGGTGTGTCAGAGTCTTCGGAGCCTATTTCGTCCGCGGTCATCTCCATGAGATCCGCAATCAGAGCTTTTTCAATATCCTCTGCCCAGACCGTTTCATTGTTGCAGTCCGGATCCTTAATAAGATAGGGCTTTGAAATCTGCTGCGAATAACAGACGAGCTTAAACCCTGCGTTTCCCCACTTCTGATAGCGCATTTTCGCCCCGCAAACGCCGCAGTATATGAGCCCCGTGAGGAGGTGCTTTGTACCTGCAGAGAGTCCCTTTTCAGAGCGCTGGGCGTGGAGCGCCATTGCCTTCTCAAAGGTTTCGAGCGAGACGATCGGTTCGTGCTGACCCTTATATTCGACACCATTATAATCGATAATGCCAATGTTGGTTTTTCGCAGAAGTATCTGAGATGCGAGCTTTTCATATTTAAGTCCAAGGGTGTTTGCAATGTTTTGAAGCGAATAGCCCTTGAGATATAGGCTGTAGACCTGACGGACGGTATCGGCGTCGCTATTGGGAACAAGGATACCCTTGTCAAGGTCGTAGTCGTATCCGAAGGGCACACCGCCGCCGCCCGGCCAGAAGCCTGCCTCGACACGCTTTTGCATTCCGCTCCGTGTGCGCTCATAAATGTTTTCTCTTTCGAGCTGGGCGAAGACGGAGAGTATGCCAACGACTGCCCGTCCGAAAGCGGTGGCGGTGTTGAAGCTCTCCTGAATCGAGATGAAGGCGATGTTGTTCGGGAGAAAAATGTCCTCAATAAGGTGCAGGGTGTCTTTCTGCGAACGGCTAAGACGGTCGAGCTTATAGACGCAGATGTGGGTGATTGCTCTGTTTTTCGCGTCAAGAATGAGCCGCTGCATTGCGGGACGCTCGAGTGTTGCCCCGGAAAAGCCGTCGTCAATGTAGAACTCGTAGGAAACCTCACCGTCCATAGTCTTTGAAAAAGCAACGAGCCGCTCCTTTTGAACCTCGATGGAGTAGCCCTCCTCCGCCTGACGGTCAGTGGATACCCTGACATACATTGCGATCTTAACGATTTCGTTCGGGTCCGGAGTCAGCTTCCGCATCTTGCTCTTTGCCATTTGACGACCCCTCTGTTGCTAAAATTAAGTAACAGGCGGCACGCTTTGTGCCGCCTAAAGTGAGCTGCTATCTGTCAGCCTGTAATCATACCGTCCTCGAAGGTGCCTCGCTCATCGTCCGACATCGTAATCCGCCCGGCGACACCTGCAACGATGTGCTCGATAGTCGGGTTCGTAATTCCAAGACTCCTCAGAGCTTCTTCCGGAATGATATTTCCGTCCCTGTCACAGCGGATAAAGGTAAGCTCCTTGCCGCCAATTGTTTTCCGCTTTCCGTTTTTCAGATAGTCCATGGTCCGTCCCTCCGTCTCCGATTTTCTTGCATAAATCAATTATTTCCGATTAACGGAGAATCAAACACAAAAAACAAAAATAGCCTTATCGAAGGCGTAATGGGGGACATCTTTGTTGAATTCATTTAAAAATAGTGTTAAAATACATAACACCGACTTCTTCTGTAACGGAAGCAATCCGGCATATTTTCGCGAATGTGCTTATTATTGGCATCTGCGTCTAAGCAAATAACAAAAGAAAGAGAAAATTGCATATGAACGAAGAAGTCAAAATACCCGAAAACATAATGGGGACAATGTCAGAAAACAAGCTGTTGTTGAAGATAGCGCTACCACTGATATTTTCAATGCTTGTACAAGCTCTTTATAACGTAGTAGACAGCTTTTTTGTCTCGCGTATCAGCGAAAACGCCCTTACAGCAGTTTCCCTTGCCTTCCCCGTGCAAAACTTAATGATTGGCTTCGGCGTTGGAACCGGTATCGGAATGAACGCACTCCTGTCTCGGCGGCTTGGGCAGAAGAATAAGCCTGCTGTCGACGCTGTCGCGATGAACGGAATTTTTCTCGCGCTGATGAACACGCTGATATTTATGATATTCGGCATATTTTTTGCGCGGGCTTATTTCAGAACGCAGACCGACATAGCGGAAATTGTTGAAATGGGAACCGCCTATCTATCAATCTGTACAATTATTTGCTTTGGCATATTCTTTGACTTAGCGTTTTCAAGGCTGCTGCAGTCGACGGGGCTGACAAAGCATGCAATGATTGGGCAAATTGTTGGCGCGCTAGCAAACATTGCTCTCGACTACTGCCTTATCTTGGGAAACTTTGGCTTTCCAAAGTTGGGGGTTGCGGGTGCGGCTTATGCAACAGTCATCGGTCAGATACTGGCAATGATTGTCGACCTCACGTTCAACCTGAAAAGGAACAAGGAAATCAGCCTGAAGCTGAAGGGTTTTCGGCCCAGCTTGAAGGTGATTGGAGAGATTTACTCCGTGGGGATCCCCGCTATTTTGACAACCACGCTGTTTTCGGTTTTTGCCTACGGCATGAATCGTATTCTGCTCGGGTTTTCGACAGCCGCGACCGCTGTTATGGGCGTTTATATAAAGCTCCAGAGCTTTATCTTTATGCCCGTGTTTGGTCTGACAAGCGGGATGATTCCGATTGTAGCCTATAATTTCGGGGCAAAAAAGCCGGATAGAATCAAAAAAACAACGCGACTTGCGTTGACGTACGCGACCGGTATCATGGCGTGCGGAATCCTCATTTTCCAGCTCGCACCAAGAACGGTTCTATCGCCGTTTATTGATAATCCCGAAACTATGGAGATGGGCGTCGCGGCGCTGAAGATTATCAGCCTCGGTTATATTTTTGCATCTGTTATGTTTGTTATCGGTTCCGTGTTCCAAGCGCTGGGGCACGGGGTGCACACGCTCATTCTTCAGAGCGTGCGCCAGCTTGTGGGGGCGCTGCCGCTTGCATACCTTTTCTCACTGACAGGAACCGTCAACATGGTCTGGTGGGCACTTCCGTGCGCTGAACTGCTGACGGCAATTGCATCTTTCGCGCTTTACATACGGGTGAGAAAACGGGAGCTTTTCGCGGTTAAAGAATGTTGAGGTGGACAAATAGGTGAAAAAGGTTCTAATCCTTGCAACCGGCGGGACAATTTCCTCCCGTGCGGGAGAAGAGGGCATGGTTCCGCAGTCAGCGCCGCCGGAGCTAATGGGCGCGCTAGAAAAGTTCGGAAAATACTATGAAATATCATATAAAGCCATCCTGAATTTAGACAGCTCGAATATCCAGGCTGAGGAATGGAAGATAATTGCTCGCAGTGTTTATGAAGCGCTGCCAGACTATGACGGCTTTGTCGTCACCCACGGCACGGATACGATGGCCTATACGGCCTCGGCGGTCACGTTTATGCTGCAAAACCTCGATAAGCCCGTTGTTTTCACGGGCTCGCAGATACCCATAGGCTCACCGCTTTCGGACGCGCAGTCAAATCTCGCGACCGCGCTTGCCGCGATTGATCACAACGTCGTCGGCGTGACGATCGCCTTCAACCACAAGCTCATGCGCGGCTGCCGCGCCGTCAAGGTTCGCACTATGGGCTTTGACGCGTTTGAGAGCGTGAACTCTCAAAACAGGGGTGAATTTTTCGCGGACGGCGTGCGCCTTGTCACCCAACGGTTTGCGCCGAGAGGCGGAAAGTGCGAGCTTAAAGACAATTTGTGCAACGATGTTTTTTTGTTGAAGCTCATTCCGGGAACAAACCCTGCTATTTTCGATTGCCTGCGGGGCATGAATTACCGCGGAGTGGTGCTTGAAACCTTTGGAGCGGGCGGGCTTCACTACCTGCGGCGTGACCTTTTCGCACCGATTAAGCAGCTTGTGGACGGCGGAATACCTGTTGTCGTGTGCAGCCAGTGCCTTTATGAAAAGAGCGACTTTTCACTCTACGAGGTCGGGCGCAAGGTGATTGCTACGGGTGCCATACAGAGTCTTGATATGACCACCGAGGCGGCGGTCACGAAGCTTATGTGGGCACTGGGGCAGGCTTCCGACTTGGAGGAGATTCGAAAGATATTTTCAACAAACTGCGCAGGTGAAGTTACCTTCTAATTAATAAAACGGACAGCCGAAGCTGTCCGTTTTTTGTATAAGTTATGATTTGTCATCAGTCGGTATTCCGATTTCCTCAAGATTCTTTATCGCTTTTTTCTTGCTAAGCCGATAGTCAATTCCCTCTTTTGTTAGGACGAAGAGGATCGAGCATATCGGAACGGCCAAGAGGATGCCGACCACACCCCCGACGCTGGAGCCAAGTATGACCGCGGAGAACACGAGTATGCCGGGAAGCCCGATGGATTTGCCGACGACTCGGGGATAGATGAAATTGCCCTCAAGCTGTTGCAGAACAATGAGGAAGACGATAAACAGCAGCGCTCTTGTGGGGGAAACGGAAAGGGAAAGCAGTGCGCCGAGTATACCGCCGATCCATGCGCCGAAAATGGGGACGAGAGCCATAACGCCGACAACGGCTGAGGTCGCCGCGGCATAGGGGAAATGGAAAATCAGCATACCAAAAAAGCAAAGCGTACCAATAATCATGGCTTCCGTTAGCTGCCCCGTAACGAAATTTCGGAAGGATACTTTTGTCAGATGAGCGACCTTGAATATATGTGCAGAGGTCTTTTCCTTCCAATAGGCTCTGACAAAGCGGGATAAGAAGCTGCCGAGCCTCTCCTTCTGGGCCAGCACATAGAGCGAGAAAATAAGTCCGAGAATAAAACTGAGGAAACCGCTGACTAGCGAGAGCGTCGTGCTTGCAATATCGTTTAGCGCGCCGCGTTCAAGAGCATTTTGAACCTCTGCCTTGGCGTCGTTTATCATCTTCGTCCATTCGTCGGTTTCTCCGAGCGGTATCCTGAAAGATACTCCGAATTTTTCTAATTTAGCCAAGAGGCTATTGGTTTTCACAACTAGAGTGGTGATTTGCGACGGAAGGCCCCTGAAAATCTGCGTAAACGCGTCGTTGACCGCGGGAACCACTAAAAGAATGATAAGCGAGATAAATCCAGAGACGATTATGAGTGTCAGCACAGTGCTTAGCCCGCGCGCAACAGACTTTGCCTTTTTTGGAAAGCGTTTATTCAACCCGACGAGCAGGTTTTTTTCGAGTAGGGAAACGAGCGGATTCAGAACGAACGCGATGCACAGTCCGATTATAAAAGGCGTAAGGATGCTGAAAATACTACGTATAAATCCCCATACACTGCTGAGGTTAATGAGCCCTATGCAGAAAAGGATTGCGGCGCAAAGGATGTAGATTATCTTTTTTATATTTTCCTTGTTAAGTTCCATTTAATACTCCCGAATTATTTTGTTTCATCGGCTTTTTCGCGAAGTTCGCACATAGCCGCTTTGCTTGTATATATGTTGTTCCTGTAAACGACAAAACGGTCATATATGAATTCCGTGCTGAGATTTGCAAGCATTGTGATACCCAAAACCAAGTAATAGTTCCAACCAAGATTGGTAAGCTTGACACCCCACCATAAGGAAAGGGGTGTGAATACTAGATAGTAGCCGAATATTTTAAGCATGGCAACCGGAACGTTTGCAACGGACTTAAAGGTGAATTTCCGGTTCAGCGTAAAGTTCCACAGAACGGACAGCACAAGAGCGATAAAGTACGAAAGACCGTAATCGTTTCCAAGCAGTTCATCCAGCCTTGTGTACTTGTCAAGGTGTGCAAATTCGTTAAGAAGAGTAAATGAGCCAAACTGAATTATACCTGCGGAGGCTGAAAACAGAATAAATTTAATTAACATCCAGGAATTTTGCTTTTTTGTAAGCTTTGGCTGAGCGTTTTTGTCCATTGCTGCCTCCTGTAATTACAGAAAAGCTCTGAATAGGGCTGGGCTTTTCAGTATATTGTAATAATTTTATACCGTACGGCAGAAAATAGCAAGATTAAGGGGGTAATTTCTTGAAATTCAGGGACTTATGCACAGAGATTTTCCGTACTTCTTGATTTTTGAGTCAGAATTATATATCATAGCCGCATAGTGTTTATGACCTGTATCTGATAGAAATATACCATCCGATAAAAAGTGAGACATTGAAAGGGAGAATATGCTATGGAAATTAAGACTGATATTCAGATTGCTCAGGAGACCGTTCCCGAAAAGATTACCGAGATTGCAGAAAAATGCGGCATCGGTGAGAAATATATTGAGCAATACGGCAACTATAAAGCCAAAATCGACCTTTCACTTCTAAACGATACAAAAAAAGAGGACGGTAAGCTGATTCTTGTTACGGCGATTACCCCGACCCCCGCGGGAGAGGGTAAGACCACAACAACTGTCGGACTTGCGGACGGTCTGAGAAAAATCGGCAAAAACTCAGTCGTCGCTCTGAGAGAACCTTCACTCGGTCCCGTGTTCGGGGTCAAGGGCGGCGCCGCCGGCGGCGGGTACGCGCAGGTTATCCCCATGGAGGACATTAACCTTCACTTTACAGGAGACTTTCACGCAATAGGCGCTGCGAACAATCTGCTCGCGGCGATGTTGGATAACCACATTCAGCAGGGAAACTCCCTCGGTATCGACCCAAAAAAAATTACGTGGAAGCGCGCGGTCGATATGAACGACCGCCAGCTTCGATTTATAGTGGACGGACTTGGCGGCAAGATGAACGGCTGCCCGCGAGAGGACGGCTTTGATATCACGGTTGCATCTGAAGTTATGGCGGTGCTGTGCCTTTCAAGCGGTATTGCGGACCTGAAAAAACGCCTTTCGTCCATCATCGTCGGCTACACATATGACGACAAGCCTGTCACGGCAGGTCAGCTCAAAGCTTCGGGCGCAATGGCGGCACTTTTGAAGGACGCGCTAAAGCCGAACCTTGTGCAGACTCTTGAGCATACCCCCGCAATAGTCCACGGCGGACCCTTTGCGAACATCGCTCACGGCTGTAACTCCGTCATGGCGACAAGGATGGCGTTAAAGCTGGGCGATTACGCCGTTACGGAGGCGGGCTTCGGTGCGGACCTCGGCGCGGAGAAGTTCCTTGATATCAAGTGCCGTATGGCGGGGCTTTTGCCCTCCGCGGTCGTCATCGTTGCAACGGTGCGTGCGCTCAAGCACCACGGAGGCGCGTTAAAGACAGAGCTTTGCAATGAGGATTTAGAAGCTCTCGAAAAGGGCCTTCCGAACCTTTTGCAGCACGTTGAAAATATCACGCAGGTCTATAATCTACCCTGTGTCGTTGCAATAAACCGCTTCCCCGCAGATACCGAGGCGGAGCTTAAACTCATTGAGGATAAGTGCCGCGAAAAAGGCGTCAACGTTGCGCTCTCGGAGGTCTGGGGACGTGGCGGAGAAGGCGGCGTTGAGCTTGCGAAAGAGGTCGTTCGCCTTGCTGAACAGGACAACAACTTTGCGTTTTCCTATGACTGTGACAAGAGCATCGAGGAAAAGCTCGAAACGATATGCACAAGAATATACCGCGCCGACGGCGTGGAGTTAACTGAAAATGCGAAAAAGCAGGCGGCGCAGCTAACGGCGCTCGGCTTCGGAGGCCTGCCTATCTGCATGGCAAAGACTCAATACAGCTTTTCGGACGACCCAAAGAAGCTTGGCGCGCCTCGAGGCTTCAAGGTCGCTGTGCGAAACCTCAAGGTTTCGGCAGGAGCGGGCTTCATAGTTGCTCTCACTGGTGATATAATGACAATGCCCGGGCTTCCCAAGGTTCCTGCCGCTGAGAACATTGACGTCGATGACAACGGAATAATTACCGGTTTGTTTTAATCGACTAGACTAAATTCTTCCCGAAGATTACGGAGGCGAAACAATGAAAATACTAATTTTGAACGGAAGTCCGCGCATCAACGGCAATACGAGCTATGCCATGAAAACGCTTGCGGACGGGATAACAAATAACACAGCGAACGAAGTTGAAATATTAAATATAACAAGACTGAAGGTAGGCGGCTGTGTCGCCTGTGATGTCTGCCAAAAAAACGGCGGCGACTGCGTAATGAAGGACGACACGAAGGCGGTCATAGACAAAATATATGCCGCGGATGCCGTAATTTTCGGTTCTCCGGTCTACTGGTGGGGCATATCCTCCCAACTCAAGGCGGTTTTGGATAAGTTCCATTCGAGAACCGAAATGTTTAAAAAGCAGAATAAGAAGCTCGGAATCTTCGCCGTCGGAGAGGACGCGATTACAGGAAAGCAGTACGATCTCATAAACACTCAGTTTGACTGTGTTTGCGAGTACCTGGGCTGGGAAAAGGCTTTCGGATACTTCTATTCTGCCAATGAGCCGGGTGAACTGTCGAAATCTGAGGAATCGGCAAAAGAGCTTTCCGAAGCGTGGAAGCTTCTTTGATAGGCGGCAAGTCAAAAATGACCTATGATTATGAGATAGTCCGCTCGGACCGGAAGACGCTTTCGCTTGAGATAACCGGCGAGGCAAAGCTGATTATCCGTGCGCCGAGGCGCTGTCCAACGGCGTATATACATAGCTTTGCAGAAAGAAAAAGAGGCTGGATTGATAGCCACATGGAAAAACAGCGGCTTCGAGCCGAAAGCCGCGTTCCGCTCACGGAAGAGGAAGTGTCCAAATTGACCGCGAGGGCGAAAATGGAGATACCTCCGCTTGTTGAAAGATATGCGGCCATAATGGGATTAAAACCAGAGGGCATCAAAATTACGAAGGCGGGAAGACGCTTCGGGAGCTGCAGCGCACAAAACAGGCTCTGCTTTTCCTTCAGGCTGATGCAGTACCCGATAGAGGCTGTCGAATATGTCGTTGTACATGAGCTGGCCCATATTGTACATAGAAACCACGGAAGTGATTTTTATGCGCTGATTGCCTCGGTGCTGCCGGACTACAAGGAGCGGGACAGAATACTCAAAAAATAGCGGTTAGCACTGCTCAAAATTTCCTCGTTTTTTGGTATCAAGGAGAGTGTTATGGTAGATATGAAGGAAAAGCGAACAGAAAGAATTGAAAAACATATTCAGAGCCGGTTTTATAAGTTTCTGAGAGGACTTATCATCTTTTTTACAAAGCCGATGAAAACCGTATGGGAGGAGCCATTTGCAGGCAAGCCCGCGGTCTTTGTATGCAACCATGACAGGGCTTTTGGACCGATTGCGATGAATGCTCACTTCGAGCTTAGTAAGGATATCAGACCTTGGATAAATGCGCAGGTTTTGTCCCCAAAGGCAGCGCCGGCCTATATCCGCCGAGACTATTGGTGGGACTTGAATAAGTGGTATTCTCCGATTTTCAGCTACACGGTAGCCTATATCTATGCTCTTATTCTGCCGCTCATTTTACACGGAAGCGACTGCGTTCCCGTTTATCATGACACGGGCGTAATGTCCACCCTGCGAAACAGCATAAAGATGCTGCAAGACGGCAAACATCTTCTTCTTTTCCCCGAACACCCCACAGGCTATGGCAAGTACGGAGAGAAGATATTTGACGGTTTTTTGTCTGTCGGCAAGCTCTACTATGCCCGCAAAAGGGAGAGTGTATATTTTTATCCTACATATGTTGACTGGAAGAGAAAAATAATCAGAGTAGGAAAACCGATACTTTACGATCCGGCGGTGAAATATGAGGAGCAGGTCGTTTTGGCGACTGCGGCTATACAGGAATTCTTTGCGCGCCACGGTGAATAATAAAATATTGGAATTAACCGTTGTAATGTGTTAATATATGCGCGGCTATGAAATCTATCCCTGCGTTAGGAGTCAATCAGAATGAATAGGAATTTTCCGACAAAAAGACAATGGATAATGATGTTATACTTACCCATTCACCTTCTCTGGTATTTTATACTGGAGCAGACGGTTATAACCGACTACTATCCCATACACTGTACGCTCGACAACCTGATACCCTTCTGCGAATGGTTTATCTTCCCTTACTTTACATGGTTTTTTTATATGGTTATTACTGGCTTTTATTTCCTCTTTAAAGATGGCGAAGCCTTTGAAAACTATATGCTTTCGCTAATTTTTGGATTTTTTATAAGCACAACGATTATATCCGTGTTTCCCAACGGACAGGATCTTCGTCCTGTCATCTATGGACCCAATTTTGCCTCACAGATAGTGAAATGGACGCAGGCCTTTGATACGAACACCAATGTTTTTCCAAGTATGCATGTTGTGGGGGCGCTTGCTGTTGCCTTCGCAATTACCAAGAGCAAAACACTTAAATCAAAGGTGTGGCTCCAGATATTTAACTGGACGCTTTGCACTGCCATCATACTTGCCACTGTGTTTTTAAAGCAGCACTCGGTGCTCGATATTTTCGCCGGCATCGTCGTCTCGGTTGCCGTATATTTCTTCGTCTACAAGGGGCCCGCAAGAAAGGTGCTCACATGGGTCGAAAACCTGCTGACGAAAAAACCCAAGGACAAACCTATAACATAAACAAAAACCGGAGCGCAAGATGCGCTCCGGTTTTTCTGTGGTCGACTTATGTTTCTATGTTAAGCGCTGTCTCCGTTCCGTCAGTGTACCATAGCTTGTAATCGTCTGTTATGAAAATCGCGTAGTAGCCGTCCAAGTCTTCGATGAGCGCTGTGCCGGCATCCTTGCTGAGCGCGTAGCAGGTCGTTGAAAGAGCGTCGCAGGTGCAGGAGTTTTCACCTATGATCGTTACCGACAGCAAATTGTTGTCATAGGGATAGCCTGTTTTCGGGTTCAAAATATGGTGATAAAGAGTTCCGTCCTTCTCGAAATATCTCTCGTATATACCCGAAGTAACGACAGAAAGGTCGCGAACGGTGACGCTCGCAATCGAGCTTTCCTCAAAAGGATACTGAATTCCGATTTTGAAACCCTCCGTGGCGGTCTTTCCGCCGATGCACATTACGTTACCGCCGAGGTTGATAATGGCTTTTTTTATACCGCGCGAAACGAGGAGCTCTTTTACCTTATCAGCTATGTAGCCCTTGGCGATTGCGCCGAGGTCGATTGCTGTGTAGTCGTTTGAAAAGGTCACTGTGTTGCCTGAGACGGTTACTACCGTATAATCGACCTTTTCACGTGCGGACCCGATTTCTTCCGCAGAGGGGACGGAGGGGGATTCGGATGCAAAGTTCCACAGCGAGGTGAGCGGCGTAATCGTTATATCAAAAGCGCCGTCTGAAAGCTTGGAGTAATAGAGGCCTTCGGTAATCAGCTTCGCCGTTTCAATCGATACTTCGCTTGTTTCGCGGTGGTTGAGCTTATATATTTCGCTGTTTACGTCCGTTTTGGAGAAAAGAGACTCGTAATGACGGCACAAATCGAAGCACTCGTCAATCAGCGCTTCATTATTGCTGTCATAGAGCGTTATGGTTGCAACGGTGTTCAAAACAAAGTCGTTTTTGGTAATTTTTCCAGTCTCTGAGCTTGCGCAAGCACTGAAATTTGTAAAAAGTATAACAAAAATAAGAGCCAGGACGTTAAGTTTATGCCGATAACTGCCCCCCATTGTACGTCTCCTTTGTAGATGTTGCATCAATATTATAATAGATTGTCAAAGATTTCAACAAAAACTATAGATTTCCGTATGGACAATACAAGCTCTTAATGTATATAATAAAAATTGCATGATTGCATCCTGCGGAGAGAGCCGTGGGGTATGAAGTTAGGAGGAGAAACCGTGTACAGAAAAACACTTCACGGAGTACGTGTGCCGCATCGGAAGAACACGGCGGGGGATAAACCGGAAAAAATGCCGATTCCCGCTTTTGTCACGATTCCGATGTCTATGCATATCGGTGCCGCGGCGAAGCCCATTGTGAATGTGGGGGACGAGGTTAAGGTCGGCCAGCTCATCGCAGAGGCGGGCGGCTTTGTGTCTTCACCCGTGTATTCAGGCGTTTCGGGCAAGGTCAAGAAGCTTGACGATATGCTTATGTCAGGCGGTCAGTTCGTACCCGCTATAACAATTGAAACAGACGGATTACAGACAATGTCCGAGAGTATAGAGCCTCCAAAGGTGGAAAGCCTTCAGGAGTTTCTCGATGCAGTTCGAGCGAGCGGCGTTGTGGGTCTCGGTGGAGCAGGCTTCCCGACTGCCGTGAAGCTCACGGTTAAGGATCTTTCAGCAATCGAAGCCGTTATTATAAACGGAGCCGAATGCGAGCCCTATATAACAAGTGACACCAGAACAATGCTCGACGACAAGCAGCTCGTCTGGGAGGGCATAGAACTGCTCAAAAAGTACATGCAGGTTAAGCGCATCATCATCGGTATTGAGGATAATAAGCCCGAATGCATCAGCACTTACAAAAAGCTGTGCGTATCGGGTGGCGGAGTCGAGGTAAAGGCTCTGCCGGCCATGTACCCGCAGGGCGGTGAAAAGGTTTTGATTTTTCACACAATCGGGCGCATCGTACCGGAGGGAAAGTTGCCGCTAGACGTCGGCGCAATCGTTATTAACTGTACAACTCTCGCCGCTGTTGCAAAATACATTAAAACAGGTATTCCGCTCGTCGAAAAATGCATAACTGTGGATGGCTCGGCGGTCAAAAACCCGAAGAACGTGATTGCGCCGATTGGAACGCCGATCAAGGACGTTTTCGATTTCTGCGGCGGATTCAAGAGTGAACCTAAAAAGGTTCTTTACGGCGGACCCATGATGGGGCTTGCGGTTCCGAATCTCGACGCGCCCATACTTAAAAATACGAACGCAATTCTTGCTTTTAACGAAAAGGATGCCGTGATTCCTGCGGAGACGGCCTGCATAAAATGCGGACGCTGTGTCTCGCACTGCCCGCTTAATCTTGCCCCCACCGACATCGAAACAGCGTTCAAGCTCAAAAAACCCGAGGATTTGGATGTTTTGAAGGTCAATCTCTGCATGGAATGTGGCTGCTGTGCCTATGTATGTCCGGCAAATCGCCCGCTTGTTCAGATTAATAAGCTCGCAAAAGCAATGCTTAGGGATTACCAGAACGCGCAGAAGGCCGCGACTGAAATGTTGAAGAAGAAAGAAGAAGCAAAAAAGGAGGAGAAAAAATGAGCAACATGACTGTTTCGATTTCTCCTCATATAAAGGATAATACTAGCACCACTAAAATAATGCGCGACGTGCTCATCGCACTCGTCCCAGCGCTAATCGCCTCGTTTTTGGTTTTCGGAGCACGTGCTCTTCTCATAACGGCGGTCTGCGTCGCTTTCGCGGTCGCGGGCGAATGGGGCTTTGAGAAAATCGTCAAAAAACCGTCCACGATAGGCGATCTTTCGGCGGTGGTCACGGGCGTACTGCTGGCTTACAACCTACCCGTAGGCATACCGCTCTGGCAGGCGGCTTTCGGAAGCCTTGTCGCAATCGTTGTCGTAAAGGGACTTTTCGGCGGGCTTGGACAGAACTTCGCAAATCCCGCAATCACCGCGCGTATTATTTTGCTGATCGCGTTTTCAAGCACCATGACGACATGGGTCATCCCGGGTGCCACAGACGCTGTTTCGAGCGCAACTCCTCTCGCCATTCTCAAGGGCATGGAGGGTGGAGGAACTCTCCCGACGATTACCAATATGCTGCTCGGCGTCCGCGGAGGCTGCCTTGGCGAAACAAGTGCTATAGCGCTGCTTCTCGGAGGTGCATATCTCCTTATTCGTCGCGTCATTTCGTGGCACACACCGGTCGCTTTCATCGGAACTGTTTTTCTGTTCACGTTCCTTTTGAAAGGAGATGTTAATTATTCCGTGTATGAAATGCTCTCCGGCGGACTTATAATCGGTGCGTTTTTCATGGCTACGGATTATTCTACAACTCCCTCAACGGATTGGGGACGCGTCATCTTCGGCTTGGGCTGCGGACTTATAACGGTTCTCATAAGAGTATGGGGCAACTATCCCGAGGGCGTTTCGTTCTCGATTTTGCTTATGAACATTCTCACTCCTTATATCTCCAAGGCAACGCGTAAAAAGCCGCTGGGAGGTGTCAAGATATGAACAGCATCGGAAAAGATTTCGTAAAACCGATTTTGGTTTTAACGCTCATTTGCCTATTAATCTCTGCGGCGCTTGCCTTTACGAACCAGAAAACAGCCCCGATTATAGCAGCGGCAGAAAAGGCTGCGGCGGAAGCGGCGCGGCAGGAGGTGCTTCCAGAAGCGGACAGCTTCACGCTCATGGAGCTTGAAGGACTTCCGTCAACTGTCACCGAAGTCTATAGAGCGGACAACGGCGCAGGTTTTGTGTTTATGCTGACAGCGAAAGGCTACAGCGGCGATATGAAGCTTATATGCGGCATGGACGCGGACGGCAAGATTACGGACTGCAACACTTTATTGCAGTCCGAAACAAAGGGACTAGGAACCAAAACGACCCTGCCCGAATTCAGACAGCAATTTGCCGGCAAGGATTCATCGCTTTCGGGCGTTGAAACCATTTCGGGCGCAACGATATCCTCGAAAGCTTATTTAGGTGCGATAAAAGACGCTTTTACAGCTTATGAAACAGCAAAGGGGGCGGCATAGATGAAAAAGCTCGGAATACTTTTAAAGGGTATCATTAAGGAAAACCCCGTTCTTGTCCTCGTTCTGGGTACCTGCCCGACGCTTGCGGTTTCGACTCAGGCCTCTAACGCGATCGGCATGGGGCTTGCGGCAACCATCGTCCTTATCTGTTCCAATATCGCGATATCGGCGCTTCGAAACGTAATACCCGATAAGGTGCGCATACCGTGTTACATAGTCCTTATCGCGGGCTTTGTAACGATAGTGCAGATGCTGGTTAGGGCGTTTGCGCCGGCGCTCAACGAAAGCCTCGGAATCTTTCTGCCGCTAATCGTTGTCAACTGCATTATCCTCGGACGTGCTGAGATGTTTGCAAACAAAAACACAGTGCTTGATTCCGCGCTTGACGGCATCGGCATGGGACTCGGATTTACTCTTGCGCTGTTCGCCATGGCTACAATACGCGAAATTCTGGGCAGCGGCACATGGTTCGGCATGGAGATACCTGTTCTAATCGACAATAACATTTCGATAATGACCCTTGCTCCCGGTGGCTTCTTCGTTTTCGGCTGCCTAATCGCGCTCGTAAATAAAATCAGTAAGGGCAAGGCGATTAAGAAGGAAGATTTCGGCTGCAAGGGCTGTCCCTCTGCCGTCGCCTGCGGAAAACTCAAAGGCACGGAAAGCGGAAAGGAGAGTGAAGCCTGATGGAAAACCTTATACACTTGGACGCTAAAGGGCTTGTAATGCTACTGATGTCCGCCGTGTTCGTAAACAACTACGTTTTACAGAAATTTCTCGGAATATGCCCTTTCCTAGGCGTTTCAAAAAAACTCGATCAAGCTACAGGAATGAGCATCGCCGTTATATTTGTTATGATGCTTGCAACGGCGGTTACCTGGCCTATTCAGCATTATTTGCTTGATCCCCATGGTTTCGGCTATTTGCAGACTATAGTATTCATTCTTGTTATTGCGGCGCTTGTTCAGCTTGTAGAAATTATACTTAAAAAGTATATTCCGTCTCTGCACTCGGCTCTCGGCGTTTATCTGCCGCTTATAACAACAAACTGCGCTGTTCTGGGCGTTACGATCCTTAATATCAGCAGCCAATATGACTTCGTTTCGTCTCTCATCAACTCCCTGGGCTCGGGTCTCGGATTTTTCCTCGCTATGGTGCTGTTTTCCGGAGTCCGCGCCCGCATGGATGGCGGAGATACGCCCGAAGCGTTCAAGGGCCTGCCAATCACATTGGTTGCGGCCTCCATCGTATCTGTCTCTTTCTTCGGCTTTGCCGGAGTTATAGAGCGCCTGTTTTCTTAAGGGGGGGCGGACAATGGATGGAATAATATTTGCTGTTGTTCTGGTAACCGCAATCGGCATAATTTGTGCCGTAATGCTCGCGGTCGCCTCAAAACTCATGGCTGTCAAGGAGGACGAGCGTTTTCCTGTTATCCGCGAATGTCTGCCGGGCGCGAACTGCGGAGCCTGCGGCTATCCCGGCTGTGACGGCTATGCTCATGCCCTAATCGAAGAGGAGGGCATTAAGACCAATCTCTGCGTTCCAGGAGCGGACGCAGTTTCAAGAAAGCTCTCGGAAGTCCTCGGCGTTGCGTTTGAGGACGTTATCGAACAGGTCGCCGTAATTAAGTGCAAAGGCGACTGTAAAGTCACCTCCGCCAAAATGGACTATCAGGGTATAGAAAGCTGCAAAGCGGCAAAGCTCCTTTTCGGCGGCACGGGTAAATGCACCTTTGGCTGTATGGGCTTCGGCGACTGCGCTACTGTCTGTCCGAATGACGCGATTTGCATCGAAAACGGTATCGCTCACGTCAATACCCGCCTTTGCATAGGCTGCGGTATGTGCGCTTCGGTCTGCCCGAATAAGCTCATCAGCATCATGCCTGACGTGGAAAAAATGCTCGTCACCTGCTCGAACACAGAAAAGGGCGTGATTACCAGAAAAGCATGCTCTCACGGCTGTATTGCCTGCAAAAAATGCGAAAAGGAATGCCCCGTCGGTGCGATCACGGTCACGAACAATCTTTCGCAGATTGACTATGACAAGTGCACGAACTGCGGTCACTGCGCGGAGGTCTGCCCGACGAAATGCATTATGAAGGGCGATTTCAGCGGCATACACCGTATGGATCAGGAATGATTTAAGAATAAAGCTCCGTTTTTTTAAGCGGAGCTTTATCATTGCGCCTATGGTATGTGGTATAATGTCCGCAATTAGGTCATTATATAAGATATTATGCATATACCACAACGGCGCTTCGCGCCTGTGGTATAATATAGCAAACGGGGGCGGAGACTGTGAAAAAGCGTAAAAACGATTTCATACTTTTAGCGGCGGTAGTCATTGTCGCCGCCCTAATCTGGGGTTTTACGCGAATGACGCAAAGCGAGGGAGCCTACGCAGTCGTTACCGTAGACGGCGAAGTTTATGGTACTTATCCGCTTGACACGGATACCGAGATACGCATCGGAGATGACGAGCACTACAATATTCTCGTCATAAAGGACGGGAAGGCCGAGATAACCGAGGCCTCCTGCCCGGACAAGCTGTGCGTAAAGCAGGGAGAAGCGGAGTACGACGGACAGAGCATCATCTGCCTTCCGAACAAGGTCGTCGTCGAGATTAAGGGCGGCAAACAGTCAGATTACGACGCGGTGGCAAAATGAAAAAGAAAATGACTGGAAAGCAGATTGCCGAATATGGGCTGCTTATAGCGCTGGCGATGGTTTTGAGCTATGTCGAATTTCTAATACCTTTTTCCGTAGCCGTGCCGGGCGTAAAGCTGGGGCTTGCGAATATTGTCGTCGTTTTTGCTCTATACAGGCTCGGTAAAACAGAGGCTTTCGTAATCTCAATTTTGCGCGTGCTGCTGATGACCTTCATGTTTGGCAACGCATTTGCGCTTTTCTACAGCCTTTCGGGAGCGGTACTCAGCTTTGCTGTAATGCTGCTTCTCTTGAAAATCAACCGCTTCAGTCACATCGGGGTTGGAATAGGCGGTGGTGTTTCGCACAATATCGGTCAGATACTCTGCGCGATGGTGCTTCTCGGAACAAAGCAAATTGCCTATTATCTACCGGTTCTCCTTGTTTCGGGGACAATCGCCGGCATCGCAATTGGCGTTATCGCGGGAATACTCATCAAGCGTGTCAAGGCCGATAAAGCAAAATAAGAACTTACTTGAAAGCAAAGGAGAATTGCTGTATGAAATACGAGGGCAGTGTTTACCGTCCGCCGAGCGAGGCCTACAGCCTTATAATACAGGTGACAATCGGGTGTTCGCACAACGGCTGCACCTTCTGCCCCATGTACTGGGATAAAAAATTCAAAATGCGCTCCTTCGAGGAAGTATATCGTGACCTTCAGGAAGCGCGAAGGGAGTCTTCGCGCGTCGAACGAATTTTCTTCGCTGATGGGGACGCTCTTTGTTTAGCAACGGAAAAGCTTTTGCCGCTTCTCGGCGCCGCTAAGGCGCTGTTTCCCGAATGTACGCGCATCGGAATTTATGGCAGGGCGGAAAATATCCTGCGTAAAACGGATGATGAGCTAAAGGCTCTTTGTGATGCAGGACTTGGGATTATCTATCTCGGCGCGGAATCGGGATCCGCGGAGGTGCTCCGAAGAGTAAACAAGGGCGAAACTCCGGAGGACATGATAAATGCTGTGCATCGCGCGGAAAATGCCGGAATATCCGTTTCCGTGACCTTTATTTCGGGTCTCGGCGGACGCGAGCTCATTGACGAGCACGCGGTCGAAACTGGGAGGATGATAGGCGCAATGGGCGCATCCTTCATTGGACTCATGACGCTCATGATAGCCCCGGGCTCGTCGATTTCTGAGGATATCGCATCGGGTAGGTTTGAGCCGCTGAACTCGCAGGAGGTAATGCGCGAGCTTGACCTAATTCTTGCGAACGCCGACTGCCAAAAGGACTGCGTCATAAGGAGCAACCATGCCTCAAACCGTCTTGTCCTGAAGGGAACGCTCCCTCAGGATAGGGAGCGACTGCTCGATCAGATACATATGGCAATGAAGGACGAAAAAATGCTCAGACCCGACAAGTACCGCGGATTCTGAACGAAACAGTGCGCGCCAAAGGGAACAAGTTTCCCGATTTATGGCGCGCATTTTTGTGATAATGTACGAAATGTATGTAACATATGATACGATACCGAAATATTGCTTTATTAACATGGGATTATGTGTTATATAATGGTTATAGGGTAATACTAACACAGCCGTTTGAAGAGGTAATTCGTTTTTCGCGTTGAAAGGAAGATGACCTATGAGTAAAGCTAATAAACCGAAAAAAACAGCCATTACGGCTGAACTCCTCACTAGGATGGACGCATGGTGGCGTGCCGCAAATTATCTTGCCGCCTGCCAGCTCTATTTGCTGGACAATCCGCTTCTCAAGGATGAACTGAGGCCTGAGCATGTCAAAAAGAAAATCGTCGGCCACTGGGGTACAGTACCCGGGCAAAACTTCATCTATACGCATCTTAACCGCGCAATCAACAAATTTGATTTGGATATGATCTACATCTCCGGCCCCGGTCACGGAGGCAACGCCATGCTCGCACAGGACTGGCTGGACGGCAGCTACAGTGAAATCTATCCGAATATAAGTCAGGATTTGGAGGGAATGAAAAAGCTCTTCAAGCAGTTCTCTTTCCCCGGAGGAACGTCATCCCATGTCGCGCCTGAGGTGCCGGGCTCAATAAACGAGGGCGGAGAGCTGGGCTATAGTCTTGCGCACGCCTTCGGCGCTGTGATGGATAATCCTGACCTCATCGCCGCCTGCGTTGTCGGCGACGGCGAGGCAGAAACTGGACCGCTTGCAACAGCTTGGCATTCAAACAAATTCATTAACCCCGTAACGGACGGAACCGTGCTTCCTATTTTGCACCTCAACGGTTTTAAAATCAGCAATCCGACCGTATTCTCGCGTATCACGCATGCGGAAGTACAGAAATTTTTCGAGGGCTGCGGCTGGAAGCCGTATTTTGTCGAGGGCGACGATCCGATGAAAATGCACGCACTCATGGCGAAAACCCTGGATAAGGCCGTTTTAGATATACTCAAAATACGTAAAAACGCGAGAGAAAAGGGCGATAAGGCAAGAGCAATATGGCCGATGATAGTCCTGCGCTCGCCGAAGGGCTGGACTGGACCGAAAGAGGTGGTCGGCAACAAGATTGAGGGTACCTTCCGCTCTCATCAGGTGCCCGTTTTGATGGATGACCCCTCGCATCTGGAGATACTGCGAAGCTGGCTTAATAGCTACAAGCCAACAGAGCTTTTTGATGACAACGGAAAGCTGCGCCCCGAAATTCAGGCGCTCGCGCCGAGAGGAACGCGCCGCATGGGTGCAAATCCTCATGCGAACGGCGGTCTGCTGCTTCGTGACCTGCGCATGCCGGATTTCCGCGATTATGCAGTAGAAGTCCCTGCGCCCGGCTCAGTAAACGCACAGGATATGTCTGAGCTCGGCGGCTTCGTCAGGGATATTTTCAAGCTCAACGAGGATAGCCGTAACTTCCGCATCTTCGGACCCGACGAAACGATGTCGAACAGACTGACGAAGGTTTTCGAAGTGACGAACAGGGCGTGGAACGCCGAGACAAACAAGGATGACGAATTCCTGGCTCCCGACGGCAGGGTCATGGACTCCATGCTTTCGGAGCATATGTGCGAGGGCTGGCTGGAGGGCTATCTGCTCACCGGACGCCACGGCTTTTTCAACAGCTATGAGGCGTTCATCCGCATCGTCGACTCCATGTTCTCACAGCACGCAAAATGGCTCAAGGTCACAGGTCAGCTACCGTGGAGGCAGAGCATAGCCTCGCTAAACTATATCCTGTCCTCAAATGTCTGGCAGCAGGATCACAACGGTTTTACGCATCAGGACCCGGGCTTCCTCGACCACGTAGCGAACAAAAAGGCGGATGTTGTGCGGCTATATCTACCGCCGGACGCGAACTGCCTGCTCTCGACCGTCGACCATTGCCTTAGAAGCCGCGACTATGTGAATGTCATTGTATCCTCGAAGCACCCGCGCCCGCAGTGGCTGACAATGGAACAGGCTGTCAAGCACTGCACTCAGGGCATCGGCATCTGGGAGTGGGCATCGAATGATCAGGGCTCGGAGCCGGACGTTGTTATGGCCTGCTGCGGCGATACGCCGACGCTTGAGACGCTTGCCGCTGTGACGATACTGCGCGAGGCACTTCCGGATGTGAAGATAAGGGTAATAAACGTCGTCGATTTAATGCGCTTGCAGCCCCGCGCGGAGCATCCACACGGAATGTCCGACGAGGACTACGACATGCTCTTTACGAAGGATAAACCCATAGTCTTTGCCTTCCATGGCTATTCTACGCTTGTGCATGAGCTGACCTACCGCAGACACAACAAAAATCTCCATGTGCGCGGTTATAAGGAGGAGGGCACGATAACGACGCCCTTCGATATGCGTGTACAGAATGATATTGACAGGTTCCACCTCGTAATTGATGTCGTTTACCGTCTGCCGCAGCTAGGCAACCGGGGAGCTTCACTCGTACAGAATATGAAGGATAGGCTCGTTGAGCATCATCAATATATCACCGAGCACGGTATGGATATGCCGGATGTCCTTAATTGGAAATGGGAAGTTAAGTAAATAATAAAAAAGGAGTAGGGGAAAACCCCTACTCCTTTTTGTTTTCCAAAGAAGTGCCCTCCATAACATTCGATGCCACAAGATAGGCGTGTACGACGAAACGCCCGCTTCGCTGCCCAGAGGTGCAGGTGGATAGCGTTATGAGCGGCGTATTCTCTTCCGGCGTGTCTGTGATGTTTTCGCCGGTGCAGTCTTTTATGTAATCAATAAAACCCTTATAGTCCGGGTCTTCTGAAAAAGAAAGGGTGTAGCTCGGACTATCCGCCTGCGTTTTATATGCGGAAAAAATGCGATATTTAAAAACCTGCGTTTCCGTGAAAACATAGAAGTCTGGGTGCTCCGTCAGGTAATCCGAGACTCCAAACTCCTTTAGCTTGCCGAACATTCCGCCCGATTTCATGTTATGACCGTATATGAGCGTGTTGTCGTCGCTTAAATCAACAGAATTTCTGAAATCCATAAAGATACTGCCCGAATTTGTACTCTGCAAATTATAGCTAAGGCTCAGATACTTCCAGTTGTCCGCCGCACGGAGCAGAGGGAAATTAATGTCCGTATCCGGTATGTACAGCCAGCCGACAACATCAGGATTCGTCTTTGTCAAGGATTCGAAATCAACGCTTACCTCGGGGAAGTATTCTTCCGATATGTTTGATACAGGAACTTCGGGTGTGCTTTCCGTGATATGGAAGCTCTCATTCCGGCTTTTTTCGTAGATTGCATCGGCTGTTTTGTAATCGCCCACTGTCAGCCCGATTCTTGCAAGGCTCCAAATCAGCACAGCGGAAAGGACAACTATCAACACCGAGCGCAGTATTTTGTTCATTGATTATTCCTCCGTCTGATAAACGGCGCAAGGGAGACCCTTACGCCGTTTATTTTTTCACGCGATATTAATCCATGCTTACTTGCTTCGTTTTTTCTTCCTTGTAACGATGCCTACAGTACCGAGCCCTGCCGCGCTTAAAACAGCAAGTATCGCCAAAAGCAGAATATTACTGTTGTCGCCCGTCTGCGGCGTGACGGTTGGAGCTATTACAGGTAAATCCGCACCGGGAACAGGGGCTTCTGGAATGGGTGTTACCGGAACATCGGCTTGAGGAACTTCAGTATCGGGAATCGTTGATTCGCTCGGGGATGGACTGACGCTGGGGGAGGGACTAATCGGGTCTGAATATCCATATATGTTACCATAATAGTATTGCGTGCTGTAAGTGTTTGTGACGGTGAACAAGTATTCGCTATAGCCGTTTTCGCCGAAAACGAAGGAGTTGGACGCACTGGCACGTTCCCCGTTATTGTATACGGTTAGTGAGTATACAGGAGAAGCAAGGCTTTTTCCGGATACACTGCTGATATTAGTCTCGACCACAGTGTAGGTGCCGGCTGGAATCATGAGCGGGGTTTTGCTCTGCTCGACAGCCATGAGATTCGCGCTCGTCGGCACTATCTCGTGTTCTTCGTAGAAGGAGAAGGGTGCGGCGAAGGTGCCGTCGGACTGCGGGTCAAAATCACCTACGTGCAGGATAGTCTCGGCTATTTTCGCGCCGTTCGCATTCCGTAGCTCAAACGTTACCGAATAATCTTCGGGTAGTGTGGTCAAACCGGTAACAATCTTGGTACCGTGGGGCGCGTTATACATATTAATGGCTGGCACGTATGTGTTTTTAAGAGTGATATTCTTGCCCACGTCGTCATAAATACCGTAAGCAAACTTCGACCAGTCACTCTTTTTGGTAAAGGTCAGCGTTTTTGCTGCGATGTCTATTGTCATTCCTGCTATGGAAGCAGTTGAAAATGCAGTGTTTTCGTCAAGCTGCAGAGAATGTGTTCCAGCGGTATTGTTGAAAGCAGTTATGAAAGCAGTCTTATTAGCCGCACTTAGCTCTGTATAGGTCCAAACATAGGTGTCGTTGCCTTTTTTCATGACGATATAAGATCCATTCAGATCTGCGAATGTCAGCTTATCGCAAGGGTTGACTACCTCACAGCTGTTAAGGACAAGCGGCTTGCTCGTTGTTTCGGCCGTGCCCTGGGTGTAGTTAGCGGGTATGGTTTCTGATACTGTATATGTGCTGCCGTCATTTGGGAGATTAATCCACGTGTAAGTCCAGTTCGGATTGGTCAGGGACACAGGAGAACCGTATGCAGCGTCGTTCTTAAAAAGCTGTACAGAGAGAGACGTGGGCACCTGCTGATCACCAGTGGTGGTCCAATTTTTTATAACAGTTAGTGTTGTCGTCGCAGATATGCTGTAATTCAGGATGGTCTGTAGATTTAGCACCATGTCAAGACCATCAACCACCACCGTCCCAGTGCCTACGTTGGCGTTATTGCATACGATGCTGGATACAAGAAATACGCTCGCGCCGGATATGTTATAACCCTTTCCGGAAACAAGATTAAATCCATAACTTCCAAGCTTGGAAGAGGCATTGCCGCTTGTGGGATAGTAAGTGTTTGCGGGGTATGTAGATCCGTTCGTAAAGTAGGCCGTCGGGGTTTGCCCATTGCTCAGGGTAACACTGACCTTGATGGTTGCGCTGAGCGGTATAGTGTAGTTGTGGTTATTGCATTGCCACTCGCCGGAAACCATACTGCCTTTAACCTTGGTGTAGATCGTACCGTCGGTGGAGAAGCCAACGTATGAAACTCCTGTCACCGTTAGGGCAGTGGAACCTTCGGTTGTTGCCGCAGCGGTCTTAACATCAATGTGGCTGTATGTCGTCTGATTGACAGTGACTGTTGCTGTATCGGAATAGGTGCACCCAGAAGCGGAGTCGGTGAAAGTTGCAGAAATAGTTGCAGAACCCTTTGTAACGCCAGTGACAAGCCCGGTGCTGCTGTCGACTGTCGCAACGCTTGTTTTGTCGGAAGTCCAGTTGATAGAGGGGGTTACAACTGGTGTACCGTTAACTGTAACAGATGCTGAGAGTTGAGACGTTTTAGTCGCAGTATCAAGGTTAATTGTAGCAGTCTCAGGAGACACAGAGACAACGACATCGTTTATAACTTTAATATAAAAATATTCTGTATTATTTCCATACCACTTATAGGTATGTACAATTCGGTAAATCGTACCGGCAACAGCATTTGTAGATACGGTGGCATCGCAATATTCTGCATCTGAATGAACATTCAAAGACACTTCGTTTGTCGAAGAATAGCTTTCATTGTTACCTTTTTTCTGAACGAACCATGAATGTTTTGAGCTTAAAAGCGGATCATCACCGTCCATGCTAACCTTCTCGCCAGGAATCATTGTATAGGATGCAGCTACATTCTCTGCCTTAGTTTTGGTGCCTAGGACATAGATACTAAAGCTTTCTGCTTCGAAGCTGACATTGCCGTCTGTTACGGACTCACCGGAGATATCTTTGGGAACGGCATTGATATTTTCCATGTGGTATACGGAAATGTCGTCGTCGGCATCGATTAGGGGGTTGCTAATGCTGACGTTTACGCTTTCGCCATAATCTTCAGGCTGGAATACATTGTTGTCCGCATCATAGATGGTGATGTCATAAGCCGCGAGAACTTCGCCTTCATCAAGTTCGACAGACACCGGAACTGCCGTGACATACGCCCCGTTTGGCAGGCTGCCGAAGATGGCTATAAAAGCGCCGTCGGAAGCCATACAGCTTATGCTCTGATCGGTAAGCGCTGGAGGAGCCGCTAGCTCCTCGGTGTCGGTGGGCTCCTCGGTATCTGTAGGTTTCTCGGTATTTGTAGGCTCCTCGGTGTCGGTGGGCTCCTCGGTGTCGGTGGGTTCCTCAGTATCGGTTGGCGCCTCGGGAACCTCGGGTTTTTCAGAAACCGCGGGTTCCTCCGAGGGTTCCGCGCTTGGCTGTCCGGTGTCCGAGTCTGTTGTTTCGGTAACCAGCTCCGACTGATCGCCGACGCTGTCTTCTGCCTGTACGTAGAAACCGCACAGACTTGTGAGCATAACTGCCACAAGAATAAAAGACAGAACTTTTTTTTGACCTGTTCTCTTCAAACATATTCCTCCCCGTTTATTAAGTAGACAGAGCCGCGCTCTGCCCTATAGCACTGGGTATTTATAACATTGGAAAGGTTCATTTTAGGTACATATTGCCTTTTTTGTTACAGTGGGTGGAAAATATCGCTGAAACTCGGTTAAAAATAAAAAACCGCCGCAGCTAGCGGCGGAGAAGACGTTTAGGGGACAGTTTCACCCGTCCAAACCTTCAGCGTTTCATTGGGGGTCCACTCATTTGTACGGGTTTGCAGCCACGAGACTATCATAAGCTTTCGGTCTTTTTCCGCGAGTCTCACAGCCAAAGCGAGGTCTTCGTTTATCGGGACGGAGAACGAATATTGCCCGTTTTCATCGACATTTATAGCGATTTCTCCTATTTTGTCCGGGACTTCGCCATTCCGGATACCTTCGCGCAGCGCGACCGCCGTTTCAACTGCGCGGCAGTCGGCAGAATAATAGTCCGAAATGACAGAGCCGACCTTTTCAGAGAGCACTCTTTCTCCGCTTGCGGAGGAAAGTGCGGTGAGAGCCGAAACTGTCAGGCAAAGTATGGAAAAAATGAGGACAAGAAGAGCGCTTCCGGCGCCAAAGCAGCGACCGCTGTTCATGGCAGAGCCTCCTTAGGAACGCTTGCCGTCAGCGAAAAAAGCTCGGTACTTTTATCCTTTACAGATATCCTCGCCGATTCAATTTTGTCTTCTGATGCAATATCGACAGTCACGATATAATCAGCACTTACATTATCCGTCGGGAGCCAGTCGATGTCGTAATAAAGGTCAGGGGCTTCACCCGCTTTGAAACATTCGGCTACGCTCTCGGCCACGATGACAGCGTGATCAAGCTTTTTGCTTTGAGCTTCGAGCCTGTGCGCCTCGGCAAAAATCCTGAGATCCAGCGCCGCGAAAACCGCGAACAGACCTACGGCTATGATGAGCTCGAGCAAAGTGAGCTCAGTTCCAAAGCCGATATGCTTTTTCATAGCTCGCCTCCGCTCCTCAAAAAGATGTCAAGAGTGGTTTTTTCGCCATCTGAGCCTGTGATGACGACATGTATCAGCCCCGTCTTCGGCTCGGAAAAAGATACTGTGCCCAGCAAAGCAAGCTGTGCTCCGTCTTCTCGGGAGAAGAGGGCGCCCTTTTCGCAGAACAGTTCAAAAAGCCGACCGTCATAGCCGTAGATCATGTCGGTATATAAAACCCCGTCGAGAGATGATTCAATGAAAAGCGCGCTTGACCCGCTGAAATCTCCGGTATATATCGCACCGATGTCGTCACTTTCACGAAGCTTTTCAGCGATGAAGGCTGGAATTGTGCGCGCTTCAAATGAATGCATCGAAAGGACTTCCAAAGAACCCTGCGCTTTTGTTCCGAGAAACAGCGACACAGCCGCTGAGCCTATGAAAAGGAGATACAGAAAAAGAACAGCCACCACGGAAACGGATGTGAGCTTTGATCCCTTCATGGCTGTGTACCCTGCCTTACCACCGTGATCTCCGGCATCAGAGACGGCGAAAATGCGATGTAATGCACGGTGTAAAGCGATTCATTTATCCCAGGAGGATAATGATTTTTAAGGTATTCATAGCTTTCGGGATAAGCTCCCTCGAGTGCGTAGCAGCAAAGCGCCGCCCGACGGACAGCTTCCGCTGCCGATTGCCAGCCCTCTGAGCGAACTGAATAGCCGGTGCGTACCAGTCCTGTGAGGACGAGAGCAAGCGTCACAGAGAAAATCGTTAGCATACAGACAATCCCGCGCATCGTGGAGGGCAGGGACGGTAGCAAACGCCGCTTTTTCATTTTTCTTATCTCCTTTCTCGAACTTCAGCCCAGCGAGGATAGTATCCCAATCATCGGGAGCATTACTGACAAAAGAGTCAGCCCGACAACAATGCAGACTGCAATAAGCATCGCAGGTCCAAGCCCTCTCAGTCTGGCGTCCAGTTCATGAGTGAGCTTATTCTCTGTTTCGCTTGCAATTTCCATCAAGACTTCGCCCGCACTGCCTGCGGAGCGGGCCAGAGAAATAAGTCGGCTTTCGCGTACGGAAAAAATGTGAGCTTTGGTCAGACAATCTTCAAGGGCTTCTCCACACTCGATATGCTCCCGACAGCTCTTTATCCTCCGGCACATATTGCCTGAACCGTGGCAGACGCTTTCGGCAAGGTCGAGCGCACGGAGAGGGTCAAGCCCCGAGGAAATCGCAATTGACATTGCTGAGGCAAGCTTGGTTGTCGAAACTCGCCCGAGAACCCCTCTGCCGCCGAAGCGGGCATCAAAGCCCCTCGACGCGGTTCGTCGTGCAGGAGGTATTAGATATACCGCGATACCTACGACAAGAAAGACGGCAAGAGCCGAAAGAATCACCGTCTGCGTAGCCATAAGCCATCTTCCCGCGTTCAGAAGCGAGACGGCGAAACCTGTCATCTGTGTTCCGAGCTGCGCGTAGATCTCATTAAAAACAGGCAGTACCTGTGTAACAAGGACAATCACAACCGCTGCCATCGCGACAAACAGTATTAAGGGATAGGTGACTGCGCTGCGCAGATTGTCTGAGAGAAGGCTCCTTCTTTTGTAATATTTCGAAAGATTCAGGAGAGTCTCGTCGAGTTTTCCGGACTTTTCGCCGAGTCGTACCGTGTCCGTGAAATATTGCGGAAAGAGACCTGACGCCGTAAGCCTATCCGAAAGTGGTGCGTCACAGTCCGTACAGCCACAAAAGAAATCGAATAGCGCTTTTGAAGCCTTATTGTGATGCCCGTCGCATAGCATGGCAAGACCTTCGCTGATTTCGATATCGGCGTTGAGCAGCAGCCGTATTTCGAGACAGAAGTCCGAGAGATTTTTGGGTGAGAGCTTTTTCATTTGCTGTGCCAGCCTTTCAATAGAGATACTTTGCCGTGTAGTTTTTGCCGTTGCCGATATACTTCATAATTGCGGCGGAGGACTTTCCCGAGGAGGCAAAGGTGGGGTCCATGAGCTTCCACTCCTTGCCGTTAAAATAAATCACCGAGTTCATCCAGCCGGTTTCTGCACTGTATACAGAGATCCATGCGTGGTAAACTTCACCCGTGTAACCAAAGACCATTTTGGTTGGGATTCCCTGTGAGCGCAGCATTGCCGTCATCACGGCGGCATAGTCGAAGCAAATTCCCGACTTCTTTTCCATGTCGGCATCGAGGTCGGGGATATACCCGCTCTGCACGGTCTTTGCAAGCTTATAGTCGTAGGTGAAATTCCCGATGACGTATTCGTAAACAACTTTAATTTTTCCGAGTATAGCTGTTTTGCCAGCACAAAGCTCGGTTGACTTTTTTACTACCTTGCTGGAAGAAGAGTAATTCACATATTTGTTTGAGAGAAGAAAGGGCGCGAATTCATCTTTTAAGGATACGGTCAGGCTATAGGAGAATACTGTGGCATAGCTCGTGCCGGAAATATTCTCGAAAACGGAGATTTTGTAGCCCCCGTTCCCATCGGTAAGCGGATAAACGTCCCAGACACCAGTCAATGACTGGTTATAGGTGTAGGTAGTTCCGCTCACCCCCGTGATCTGAGTCTTTACCTTTTGATTCGAGCCAGAGTATTTCAGCATAATATAGCCGTCCGCCGTGTTTGAGTAATCGAGGGTGACCTTCGGATTTGCTTCCGTCTTTGTTCCGGACGCCACAGCCGCTTTAAACTCGCTTATTGGTGCGCCTGAGGAGAGGGGGATTTCGTCAAGCGAAATATCGGACGGGTTTTTGACTGTACCAGAGCAGGCGGCGAAGAAGGAGAGGACAAGTGCCAGCACTAATACGGCAACCGGCGAGGCTTTATGCTTTTTCAAACCTTCTCCACCTTTCTTGAAACCAGGACTGCTCCATTCTATGTAGACGGTTCTAGCCTGTGAAAGGACTCCCACGATAAAACGCGGCTCTTTGCCATGTTACAGCAGGAAACTGCCGAATAAACCGATTTTCCCCACTCAAGAAATAACAAGTTTCACTCAAGAGCTCTCATATACTTTTATTACGGCGGATTATGCCGCAAATAGTATAAGGAGGGGCTGCAGTGGGCGAAGTAAAACCGATACAAGTGACGATGCTCGGCGGATGCAGTCTCACCTACAACGGCAAAACGCTGGACGGCAAAAACGTTCGGTCAAAGCGCATCTGGACTCTTTTGGAATACCTTATCACCTATCGCTTCAGGTGCATTCCGCAGGACGAGCTCATCGATCTTCTGTATCAGGAGGATAAAGGCGGTGCGCCGTCGGGTTCGCTTAAAACTCTTATACACCGCGCTCGAGCGGTGCTGACAAGTCTCGGCTTAACGGACGGGAAGGATATCGTCCTCAAATGTGCTGACGGCTACAGATGGAATCCGAGTCTGCCCGTGGAGCTTGATACCGAGCGCTTCGAAAGCCTTCTAAGGGAGGCATCCCTTTGCGCGGAGGATGTGGAAAGGCGGCTTCGATTGCGGCTGGGTGCTCTTGAAATTTACAAAGGCGACTTTTTGCCCGATGCTGCGGGGGATATTTGGGCGATGTCCATAAATACATATTTTCATTTCCGGTACATGAGCGCCGTTAACGAGGCCCTTGAGGCGCTCGTTGAACGCGGAAGCTTCAATGAAGTAGTTGAGCTTGTCAAAAAGGCAATTACAATCGATCCCTACGTCGAGTCGCTCTACTACAACCTTATCCTTGCGCTAATAAATACGAATCGGATGCAGGCCGCCCGTGAGCAGTATGAAAGCATGAAAAGGCTTTTTTATGGTGAGTTCGGGATTGCTCCGTCGAAGGAGCTTCAGTCTTTATATAAAAAGCTTATCAAATCAGAAAACGGCATCGAGAAGAACATGAGCGTCGTGAGCGAGGAGCTTTGCGGAAGCAAAACGGAGGGCGGCGCATTTTTCTGCGAATACGAGATATTCCAGGATGTTTTCAAAAGAGAGCTATACGCGGCAAAGAGGGAGGGACGGACTTTACATATCTGTCTTTTTAACGCCGACGGCAAAGAAGAAGAGCCGCTTCCCCCCAAGAAGCAGGACACCGTTATGCGGAGACTTTGCACCTGTATAAGAAATAACATGCGCGGAGGTGACATCTTTTCTCGCTACAGCGTTTCGCAGTTCATAATCCTGCTGCCGCTTGCAAGCTTCGAGGACAGTGAAAACGTGCTAGAGCGGGTCGTGAAAAAATTCAGGCACGATAACCCGCATTCTCCTGCGCTCGTGAGCTACTCTTTGCAGACGGTAGATCCCGCCTGTGCAGCAAAGATATAGGTACGTAAGCCGCAGGATTTTGTGCGTCGCTTATATACCCGTTCGTATAAAAGTCGATACAGCAAAAAAATCATGTACACTTTAGTAAAATTTTGCAAATTACTGAGAATATTAATTATTGCTTTCTACAAATTCCCTGTGTTATTATATACATGCGTATATAATTACCAATAAAATGGACGAGCTAGTTTTTATTAAATGAGCTTTCTGCAACTAACAAAACAGTTCAATACCTGTTCAGACGAAAAAATATTCCGTATTCCGATGAAAGGCGGCGCAGAACCATGTCAAGTTTTACGAAGAAAGAAATAATTGCGACCTTCTTTCGTCTGCTGGAGCAGAAGCCTCTTTCAAAAATCACCGTCAAGAACATAGTCGAGGCGTGCGGAATTAACAGAAACACATTTTATTATTACTACAAGGACATATATGACCTTGTAGACGACATTTTCAATATAGAGACCTATAAGGTGACATCACAAAACCCAGTGCACGGACACTGGCAGGAAGGCTGCCTTCAATCGATGCATTATCTGGTCGAGCACTCAATGATAATACATAACGTGTTGAACTCCATCAGCCCAGAAACAATTAAGAGATATCTGTTCAAGACGGCTCACGGACTGCTCATCACCTTATCGAACAACGTAACGGAAGGCAAGTATCTGCCGGAGGCGGACAGAAACTTTATTGCCGACTTCTATTCCTTTGGATTTGTCGGGATATTTTACGACTGGATACGCGGCGGCATGAAGCAGGAGCCGGAAAAGTTCATTGAACTTATGGGAAGAATGCTCAACGGAAGCATCTACGACGTACTTAAAAGAAGCGCGGTTGACACGAAGCCGAAACAATAGAGGAACTATTGAAATAAATAGCGGAACAACGATAAAGACCTGACGCACGGAGAGTGTGCCAGGTTTTTTTTTCGAATCCAGCGGAACGATTGACAATGATTGAACGAATAGATATAATTTCAAAAAGATGCTTTTTATACGCAAAAAAGGGCAGTCCTGATAAAGGATAAGGGGAAACAATGGATTTTTATTCGCAAACCAGCAGCAACGCCTCCAAGCTGTCGCCGACGGAACGGAACATTTTGAATTATGTCGTGAAAAACATGCACATCGTTAAGGACATGAGTATCAGAGAGCTTGCAAAAGAGACCTATGTTTCCACCACGACCTTGTTCCGGTTTGTAAAAAAGCTTGGATATGAAGGCTACGGGGAGTTTGTTGCGGCGGTCAAGGAGACAGAGAAGGAATCCCGCAAGATACACATTCCGAACATAGTCCACGACGACAATTACCGTGACAGCTACCTGAAAAATGTAGTCGAGGCCGTCAAGGTCATTACAGATGAGAAGATTGAGGCATTCCACAAGATTATGGGGCGCTATCCTCACATTTACATTCTCTCAGAAGGGCTGAGCAGTGAGGTTGCACGATACTTTTCGAGGCTGCTCATCATCATGGGCTATAATGTGGAATTACCCACAGAGGAATATGAATTCGCGTCGCTGTTGCGTCGCGTCAAAAGAGACGATGCGCTGTTCATCCTCTCCTATACGGGGAACAACCAGAGCATTATTAACCATGTGGAGCGGATATTTGCAATTGCTACGCCTACGATTATCTCGTTTACGAGGGCAGACAACAACATTATCCAGAATATGAGCGACTTAAACTTTTATGTTTTTGCAGACGAAATCGACTATGAAGGCATCGATGTGACATCGAGATGCGGCATGATTGCCATCATGGAAACCCTCATGTATAAACGCATAACAAAGAATAATAACAAGAGCGATATTTGATGGATTGACGCGGTGTTACTCAAAATGTAACGCCGCGTCAACTGCTTGTAAACTGTTTCATGTTAATGTCGAAATATTGACACATACCCATTATGGGAATAAGCTTTGTTTGAAATAGATGATTTGCGATATTGGAGCAGCCAATCCATGTGCAAATGTACAATATACTCTTCTTAATTCGAAAGCATTTGCTTTCCGATTAAATCTATATTTCGTGGCGTTACACGGACGTTAACAACTGCGCAGTATTAACGGAAGTTTTGCCGAAAATCAACTACAGAAGAAATGAAAGGATAGTGTCATTATGGCAAAAAGAATTGACAGTACACCTAAAAAAGACGGATACCGTATGCCGGGAGAATTTGAGCCCCAGAAGCAGGCATGGATGCTTTGGCCGGAACGTCCCGATAACTGGAGAGACGGCGCAAAGCCCGCACAGAAGGCCTTTGCTAATGTTGCCAAGGCGATAAGCCAATTTGAGCCCGTTACAATGTGCGTTTCTAAGGAGCAGTACGCAAACTGCCGCAATGCACTTCCCTCTGAGATAAGAGTAATTGAGATGGCATCGAACGACTCATGGATACGCGACTGCGGCCCTACCTTTCTCACGAACGATAAGGGCATCATCCGCGCGGTCGACTGGGATTTCAACGCCTGGGGCGGACTCGTGGATGGACTCTACTTCCCGTGGGACATGGATCAGATGGTCGCGCAGAAGGTCTGCGAGATTGAGGGTATCGACACCTACCGCACTCCCGGCTTCGTGCTTGAAGGAGGCTCTATCCACGCTGACGGCGAAGGAACGCTACTCACCACCGAAATGTGCCTTTTAAGCGAAGGACGCAATCCCGATATGAGCCGTGACAAGATCGAGGAAAAGCTCAAGGAATATTTGAACCTTGAAAAGATCATCTGGATTAAGGATGGCATTGATCCAGACGAAACAAACGGACACGTTGATGACGTCGCTTGTTTTGTGCGCCCGGGCGAAGTCGCCTGCATTTGGACAGAAGACGAGGACAATTACTTCTATAAGGACTGTCAGGCCGCCTACAATACACTCTCCGAGGCGACAGACGCTAAGGGCCGCAAGCTGAAGGTGCATAAGCTCTGCATGCCGAAGAAGAACGTCACCATCAAGGGCGACTTTGCAATCGACGTAGTTGAAGGCACCATGCCCCGCGAGGACGGCGATGTTTGCATCGCTTCCTATATGAACTTCCTAATTGTCAACGGCGGCGTCATCGTTCCGCAGTACGGCGACGAAAATGACTCTCTCGCGCTGAAGCAGATTCAGGAGATGTTCCCCGAGCGCAAGGTCGTCGGCGTCGAGACCTGGGAAGTCGTTTACGGCGGCGGAAATATACACTGCATCACTCAGCATCAGTGCAAATAATTAATAATTATATGGAGGTGCCTTATGGCAAACTTACGACACTTCATTGACACACAGGATTTTACAAAGCAGGAGCTTCTGGACATTATCGATCTCTCCCTAAAAATTAAGGAATGCGTCAAGGTCGGCTACTATCCGCCTCTCATGCGGCGCAAGACTCTGGGTATGATTTTTCAGCAGTCCTCGACGAGAACGCGCGTTTCCTTTGAAACCGCAATGGAGCAGCTCTGCGGACACGCCCAGTATCTCGGACCCGGCATGATTCAGCTTGGCGGACACGAGACCGTCAGCGACACCGGAAGAGTGGTCTCAAAGCTTGTAGACGTTTTGATGTCTCGCGTTATCGAGCACAGCACCATCGAGGAGCTTGCAAGAGTCTGCACAATTCCAGTGCTTAACGGCATGAGCGACTATAATCATCCCACTCAGGAAATCGGCGATATGTGCACGATAGTCGAAAACCTGCCTTGGGGCAAAAAGCTCGAGGACTGCAAGGTAGTGTTCGTCGGCGACGGCACGCAGGTCTGCGCATCGCTTGGAATGATAACAACGCATCTTGGAATGCACTTTGTTCACTATGGACCTAAATCCCACCAGTTGGGCGACGTTCACAAGGCCATCATGGAGGCTAACTGCAAGGAATCCGGCGGCACTTGGGAAGTTACCGATGAACGCAACTCTGTTAAGGGTGCGGACTTCATCTATACTGACGTATGGTATGGTCTTTATGAGAGCGAAATGCCCAAGGACGAGCGCGTAAAAGTTTTCCACGACTATCAGGTCAACCGCGAGCTCATGCAGCTCGGCAATCTGGGATGCAAATTCATGCACTGCCTGCCCGCAACGCGCGGTGAGGACGTGACCGATGAAGTCGCCGATTCCGCAGTGTCCCTCTGCTGGGACGAAGCCGGCAACCGTCTGACCGCCATGCGCGGACTTCTTGTTTACTTCACCCGCTATCAGCTGGACGGCTCCGAGGCCGCAAAGCAGGCAGCAAAGGAAGAGCTTGAAAGCTTCATGGCGGAAAAGAACCTCCTGTAGGCGAGGGAGAAACCGGCACAATCGTTACCTTCGCATAGCATTTTTTAAAGCAACTGCCTCGGCGGAGAATTGAGGCAGAGGTAAATATAAAATGAAAGTAGAGGAGAAGAAAATGACGACAAAGAAGAAATTCAGACTAACAGATGCTATTTTGGCAGTTATCTGTGTCGTCTTCGTGGCGGAAGCGGCCGCTCCCGTTGCATCAATCGGAAATTCACAATATTTCTGGTGGATTTTCATGATCATTGCATTCCTGCTGCCCTATGGATTGATAGCCTCGGAGCTGGGCACGACTTATAACGGAGACGGAGGCATGTATGACTGGATACGTGCGGCGTATCCGAAGGGCAAAACCGCCGGTCGCGCTGCATGGTACTACTGGATAAACTTTCCACTGTGGATGGCGTCATTAGCCGTGCTGTGCCCGAGTCTTATCTCAATGATAACGGGAGTTACATTCGGCGTCGTTCCCTCTCTGTTAATCCAGTTGGCGTTTATTTGGGTTGTTGTTATTATCAGTTTCTTCCCTGCCGGCGACAGCACTTGGATATTGAACGGCGGAGCCGTAATAAAGGTGCTTCTTGCAGTTATCATGGGCGGCTTGGGAATTTACGGTGCAATTACTCATGGCGTTGCAAACCCATATACGCTTTCGTCCATGCTTCCTTCCTTTGACATTAACAGTCTTTCATTTATTTCAGTAATAATCTTCAACTGCCTCGGATTTGAGGTTATTTGCACATTTGCTGGAGATATGGAGAACCCCAAAAAGCAAATTCCAAAGGCTATCATAACCGGAGGACTCGTAATCGCTGCGATTTACCTTTTCTGTGCTTTTGGCATTGGAGCGGCAATTCCTGCCGACCAAATAAGCTCTGACACGGGCCTTTTGGATGCAATGATGCTTCTGACCGGAAAGACCGGTGGTATATTCATCGCGATAATGGCTGTGCTATTCATGCTTACGCTGTTCGGTAACATGATTTCCTGGTCGCTTGGAGTCAACAGCGTAGCTCTGTACGCGGCTGAAAACCATGATTTGCCTCAAGTGTTCGCAAAACGCAGCAAAAAGAACGATATGCCGACCGGTGCTGCAATCATGAACGGGGTTGTCGCTACCATCGTTGTACTTATCGGCGCATTCCTTCCGGATTCCAACCTGTTTTGGAGTTTCTTCGCGCTGAACCTTGTTATGTTCCTGCTGTCCTATCTGCCGATTTTCCCTGCGTTCCTGAGGATGCGTAAAATCGATCCAGATCGTGAACGCCCCTTCAGAGTCCCCGGCGGGAATGTGATGCAAAAGATACTGGCGATTGTCCCGATGGTCCTTATAATAGTATCCGTTTTCTTCACGGCGGTTCCGCTGGGCTTCGACTCCGAAACCCTCGCGGCGACGCTCCCGATTACTATCGGCTCAATTCTTTTCATAGTTATCGGTGAAATTATTATCGTAGTTTGCAGAAAGAAAAACGGAGTTAATAACTGAGCCGTTTTTAGGCTAGAAAACTATATAACACAACAGTCAATGAAACCCTTGAAGGTTTCATTGACTGTTGTGTTATATAAGCTCAGGTCCTAATAAGCAGCAGGATTATTGATATAGCGCTAACAACGATTGTCGCGATACCGAGCTGCATGTGGAAAGCCACCGAGCCTGCATCCGTTACACCCTTGGCGCGCAGCCACAGCCCGCAGAGCAGCATACAAGCTAAAAGCACTAGCGCTAGAATCGCGACTATGATAGTCAATGTTTTCATCCTAATTCCTCCGTTCTATTTAATTAGATCATCCACAATCATATTGATTAGATGATCCCTTTCGGTCTTGTTTTCGATATCTATGCCGGTCAACATATGGAAGGCGTCCTGCCGGAGATAAATGCTCTGCGTCGTAGCAATAATCTGAAATGCGATTAACCGCAGTTCGGTCTCCGACTTTCTGTCCTTGTATATCTCCCTCAAAATGGGAAGGAGGTAGAGGCATATGCTTAAGTCTCCCTTTGTCAGCTCATATTCTGCGGAAAATCTGTTCATTCGGCGATCCTTCATGCTGACGTCTGACATAATAACAAGCATTTCTTTCAAGTATCGTACAGGATCCGACAGATCGCCGTCCAGCTTCTCCATTATGCTGGCAATAGACGCGATCTTAGTTGAAAGGGCTTCTTTGATTAGCCGGTCTCTCGACCCAAAATGGTAGTTGATAAGCCCAATCCCGACTCCTGCGGCATCCGCTATTTCTCTGACTGTGATATTTTCGGGATTTTCCGCCGATTCGAGCAACGCGGCAGTCACTTCCAGTATCTTCTTCTTTGTTGCGTCTTTTCTCGAGCCCATGTTGATCCTTCCCTACGTATAATTGAACAATTACTGAACGTGTTCAATTATACGTAGCTATTCAATTTTTGTCAATCACTTTTTGCAAATAAGTGGAACATATTATTTGTGAAGCATAAAACAAGACGCAGGTCCGATTTCGGACCTGCGTCTCGCCGTATGGACTTTCTATATCGCTTGTGATGCCGCTGCCGTCAGACTGAAGACGCGGAGGGTCACGCTCCAGAGCTGCGGACATCAGAGATAATAGAACTGAAAGAAGAAATGCCTCAAAATAAGCCCTTAAAAATCGTCCTCAAATATTAAGCCGAGATCGATAGCTTCCTGCTTCACTTGATCCTTGAAATCCGGGTGTGCAATGGCAACCAGAGCCTTTATGCGGTCTTTGTTTGTTCTTAAGTAAACGTCCGCAACGCCGTATTCAGTGACGATGTACTGGGGCAGATAACGGGGGGTTGTAACGATTGAACCGGCGGGGAGTTTTGAAACGATGTTTGAATGCGCAACGCCAACTTTGTCGGTATAGGTGGAACGCAGGCAGAGGAAGCTGCGTCCGTTCTTAGCATGAGGCGCGCCGGCAAGGAAGCCGAAAGAGCCGCCAACTGCGCTGTACTGCTTGGTTCCCTGAGCTTCGGAGCAGGCCTGACCGGTTATGTCAACCATGAAGGTCGAGTTTATAGCGACGATATTATCGACTTTTGCAACCGCTTCGGGCATGATAACGTCAAAGACATCCAGAAGCGTAACAACATCGCCGTGTTTTCCAAGCCACTCGTAAAGCTCCTTAGAGCCGAAAGCACCGCCCATTTTTATGTCCTTAACAACGCCCGCCTCGACCAGATCAATCATGGCGTCGGTTCCGATTTCGGTGAAAACGTGGAGATCCTTTTTGCTCATGAGGTCATAAGCAATCTGGTTTCCAAGTCCGCCCATGCCGATTTGGATGGTGTCGCCGTCGTTAATATAGGGCATAATCTGTCCGGCGATGATCTTGTCAAATTCGGTGGGAGCAGATACGGGGAGGGCCGGGATGTCGTGGTGATTTTCAACAATGCAGTCAAACCTTGAAATATGGATGCGTGTCAACTCGTCGTTACCGCTTGCTACAGGCTGGAAGCTATTTATAACGGCGATGTGCTTTGTGATGCAGTCCATTTTCATAATGTTAGGGGTATAGTTTGTTCCCAGAAGGCCGACGTTGCAGTAACCGTCCGCATCAGGAGGACAAACTTCAACAGCGACGACATTTGCTTTATAAACCTTGGTCACAGTATCCAGCAAAGAGCCGAAGGGGGCAGAATGAAGGTCTACAATACCCATATCTGCGGACATGCGCTCAAATACATTCGGGAAGAAGGAGATGGTGTGGAAGGTTTTTTTGTAGGTCGGGTCAAACAAAACCTTAACCGGTGAGAGATACATATTACCCATTAGTGTGATATCGCTCAGATCTTCATACCTGTCTGCCAGCGCATCCATAAAGTCGTATGGAATACTTAGCGAGCTGCCTAGCCAGATTGCGTCACCGGAGGTAATAATGCTTGCGGCCTCCGGCATGGTTACAAGATGCTCCTCGTAATACTTTTTCCAGTCTGCCATAGTAAAACTCCTTATATTTGATTTTATTAGAGGATTTTGTTAGTATTAAGCTGAATTTAAATATAATTTTAGCAATTAAGCTGCAAAATGTATAATACATAATTTGTTTTATTTATATTCCCGCGTAACTTATACTTTGATATATTAAAAATACATGTTATAATAACTCTGCGCTTATAGATCAGACCGATGGGGGAAATTAAATGGAGCTTAGAGATTTGCGCTTTTTCTGCCTTACGGCAGAGATTGAGCACGTTACAAAAGCGGCGGACAGGCTTGGAGTCGCGCAGCCGTTTCTGACCAGAATTATTAAGCAAATCGAGGAGGAGATTGGCGGAGAGCTGTTCGAAAAGGTAGGACGGCGTATCAGACTCAACTCGAACGGCGAGGTCTTTTATAAATACGCAAAGCAGGTTCTTGCGGACATGGAAAGCCTGTATTCCGAAATGGACTACGTTTTCGATCGAAAGGAGCAGACAATTACGCTCCTTTGCAACACTGAATCCTTTGCCACGCGACTTATTATCGCCTTCAGGGATAAAAATCCTGACTACACGCTTTCCGTTCTCAACGTCACAAAGCAGGAGATGATTGAAGCGCTGACAACGGGCGAGGCGCAGTTTGCTCTGTCCTCACCGCCTATAAAGGAAAATGAGGGGCTGAACCTTATCACAAAGCAGGCTTTCAGCGCAAAGGGCATAATCCTGCTGCCACCCGGGCACAGGCTTCTCGCAAAAAATCCGATTGTTCTAGAGGACCTGCGAGGTGAGCGGCTCGTCACGATGCCGAGGAACAGCGGTATGCGCAACAAAATCGACCCGGTCTTTGAAAAATATGATTTTCATCCCCAAATTGTGTTTGAATCGAACAATCTCAACATGATTACGCAGGCCGTGCAGGGCGGTTTCGGCTACGCCATTGTAACGCCGCTTATCATGGAGGATTATCCGGAACTTCGCAAGTACTGTGTGGATATCGAGATCCCAGAGGTCATCGGCGAATACGGTTTGACATATAACAAGCTGACGGTGGAAAACAGGAACGCAAAACACTTTAGGGATTTTGTCCTCGAATTTCTTGAAAACCTTCAGGAACACTATAATAACTGGGAAACACGACCTTCCGCAGATAATATAACTGAATAAACGTCTTAGAAATAGAGCAGCACAGGCGTCACCTGTGCTGTTTTCGTATATATAAGTCCGACTGAAGTTGATGCATCATATCAACGCTGCTTTGTAGAGCGAGGCATAGACGCCGCCACGCTCCATAAGCTCCGAATGAGTGCCCTCCTCGGCGATGCCGCTCTGAGTGAGGACGAGGATGCGCTTTGCGTTATGTATCGTCGAGAGTCTGTGCGCGATAACAAAGGTGGTGCGGTTCGAAGCTAGTATTTCAAGCGATTCCTGAACGACCTTTTCGCTCTCGTTATCGAGGGCGCTCGTAGCCTCGTCGAAGATTAGTATCGGCGGATTTTTGAGTAAAACCCTTGCAATGGAAAGACGCTGCTTCTGACCGCCGGAAAGCTTCAATCCGCGCTGACCGATGTTAGTATTGTAACCCTCAGACAGTGAGATAATAAATTCGTGTGCATCGGCTTTCTTCGCCGCCTCGATTACTTCTTCATCCGTTGCGTCCGGTCTGCCGTATCTAATATTGTCCATGACGGTTTCCGCAAAGAGATAGACGTCCTGCTGGACGATGCCGATTTGGTCGCGCAGGCTCTTCATCGTGACGGAGCGGATGTCAGCTCCATCTATAAGGATGCTGCCGCTCGAAACCTCGTAGAAGCGCGGAATAAGGCTGCAAAGAGTGGTTTTGCCGACGCCGGAAGAACCGACAAGCGCTACATAGTCCCCCGCTGGAACTGTGAGGTTAAGATGCTCGAAAATAGGCTCTCCGCCGTTGTAACGGAAAGTGACGTCATTAAAGCGGATTTCGCCCTTTATATCGCCCAGCTCTTTCGCGTCTGGCGCATCCGCAATATCGGGGGAGATGCTCATCATCTCGTAAAAGCGGTTATAGCCCGAAAACCCGTTCTGAAAGGTTTCGGTCACAAAAACGAGCTTTTTGATGGGCTCGGTGAAGTTGCTGATGTAGAGAAGAAAAACGAGAAGGTCGGATAAATCAACGAGCTTTATTATCGAAAGCGCGGCACCGGCACCTGCCACAGCGATGGTTATGAAAGTCGTTAGCGCGTTTAGTACAGTATGATAAGACGCCATATAGCGATAGCTGTTCATCTTGCTTTCCACGAAACGGGCGTTGCCGACCCTGAACTTCTTTATCTCCATGTCCTCGTTCGCGAAGGATTTGACAACTCTGATGCCCGAAAGACTGTCCTCCATAGTCGCGTTAATCTCGCCGATACGTTCTCTGTTCTGGACGAAGGCTTTTTTCATTTTCCGGTTGTAAACGATTGCGAACCAGAGCATGAACGGCACAGGGAAGAAAGCTACGAGCGCAAGCCGCCAGTTGATTGTGAGCAATATTGCGAGTGAGCCAAGCAGCTTAATAGACGAGACCGTTAATTCCTCCGGCCCGTGGTGAAGAAGCTCGCTGATGTCAAAAAGGTCATTCGTAACACGGCTCATGAGGTGACCGACCTTTTGATCGTCAAAGAAGTTAAAGGACAGCTTCTGATAATGGGAAAAGATCTCATTTCTCATGTGGTATTCGATTCTTGCGCCGACTATATGCCCATAATAGGAGATAAAGTAATTGCAGTACATCTCAATAAGGAGCATCGCGAGCATGATGCCGATTATCATGAGAATTGTCCGTATAGCAGCCCCACTGTCCCAATAAACCACTTTATTCGTGATATATCGAACGAGCAGCGGAAGAACGACAGAAATTGCCGCGCCGATAATTGCGAAGAGTAGGTCAGAAAAAAATAGTAGTCTATGCGGTTTGTAGTAGGAGACAAGCGTTTTAAATTTATGATTTTTCATTTTTACCTCCCAATACATTTCGCAAGTCATTGCCTGCTATTTTACAGCGTTTTCGCCGAGAGTTCAAGCCCATAGGGGGGATTAGATGCGATTGCATATTCTCAGCAAACTGTTGCGTATCGGTGAAATATCGGATAAAGTAAAATATAGGCGATTAATAACCTTTTTAAGTTAGATTTAAGGTTTCCGAAGTAATTTTATATTATATGAATGGGGGGGTCTGTGTGCGCTTACTTCTTGCCGAGGACGAAAAAGAGCTTTCGAACGCTCTTGTTACGATTTTAAAGCATAATAATTATTCCGTCGATGCAGTTTATGACGGGCTGGAGGCGCTGGACTATCTTCAGGCCGAAAACTATGACGGAGTAATTTTGGATATCATGATGCCGAAAATGGACGGGCTGACCGTCCTGAAAAAGCTGCGCGAAAAAGGCAGTGACCTGCCTGTGCTAATGCTAACAGCAAAATCCGAGATTGACGATCGGGTTATGGGGCTTGACAGCGGCGCGGACGACTATCTGACGAAGCCCTTTGCGACAAAGGAACTGCTTGCCCGAATCCGCTCAATGACAAGGAGGCAGGCGGAGGTCACGGACAATATCCTGCGCTACGGGAACATCAAGCTCGACCGCTCAACCTATGAGCTTTCAGCCGAAGGGGGCAGCTTCCGCCTTGCGAATAAGGAGTTTCAGATGATGGAGATGCTCATGGCGAACCCGAAAATCCTCATCTCCACCGATAGATTCATGGAAAAAATTTGGGGTTACGACAGCGAAGCCGAAATCAATGTCGTCTGGGTGTACATCTCATACCTGCGCAAAAAGCTTTCGGCAATTAATGCGAGCGCCATTATCAAGGCGTCCCGCGGCTCCGGCTATTCTCTGGAGGAAAAGCCATGATAAAAAAACTGCAGAGAAGATTTATCATTATCGCCGTCAGTGCCGTAGCGGCGGTTCTTCTTGTGATTTTGGGGAGCATCTGCATCTCGAACTATTCCGAAATCATATCGGAGGCGGATTCAACTATATCGATATTGGCGGCAAACAACGGTAATTACCCTAAATTTGATAAGAACGATAATAACTTCAATAATGGCGGCAACTTCATTAACGGAAGCAAGCCTAGGCAGGAAATGTCACCGGAAGCGCCCTTTGAGACACGCTTTTTTGTCGCTTATTTAGACAATAGCGGTGAAGTTTTAAGCGTCAACACGGGCAGCATCGCGGCGGTGGCGACCGATGAGGCGATTGACTATGCCGGTGAGGTTTTTGAGAGCGCAAGGCAAAAAGGCTTTATCGGCGTTTACCGCTACGGCGTCAGTAGAACTGACTCGGGCACGATGGTAATTTTCCTCGACTGCAGCCGAGGCTTGAACCTGTTTGGTAAATTTTTTGAGACATGTCTGGCTGTTTCTGTACTTGGTATTTTCGGTGTTTTTATTATTGTATTCCTGTTCTCGAAGCGGGCAATAAAGCCCATCGCGGATAGTTATGAAAAGCAAAAGCACTTTATTACAGACGCCTCCCACGAGCTCAAAACACCGCTCACGGTAATAAACGCGAGTACCGAGGTCCTTGAGATGACGCAGGGCGAAAGCGAATGGACGAAAAGCATCAGAAATCAGGTTTTGCGGCTCACCGAGCTTACGAATAGCCTTGTATCCCTTGCCAGAATGGACGAACATGATTCAAAGCTTATAATGACGGACTTTTCGATCAGCGACGCTATTTCCGAAAGCCTTGAGCCCTTTGCGATTCTTGCCACTCAAAAAGGAAAAAGCGTCGAGATGAATATCCAGAAGAATATAAGCTACGAGGGAAACGAGGAGGAGATTAGAAAGCTTGTCGGGGTGCTTGCTGACAATGCCCTCAAGTATTCGGGTGAAAAGGGCGAGATGGCTTTTACGCTGAAAACCGGATCGAAAGGTCCCCTGCTCCTCGTGAGAAACACCGTCGAAGGAATCGAAAAGGGTAATCACGACGAAATGTTTGAGCGATTCTACCGCGGAGATTCCTCGCATAGCTCCGAAATCGGAGGCTTCGGTATCGGTCTTTCAATCGCGCGAGCGATTGTTAATACCCATAAAGGAAAGATAACGGCGCGGAGCGAGGACGGGAAATCGCTTACGATAAGCATCCAGCTGTAGCCAACAAATCAGTATAAATAGCCTCGAACCGAACCGGTTCGAGGCTATTTATTTGTGTAGAGCACTTTACGAAAACTTTGCAATTTTAAGTTGAGTTTAGGTCCGCTTTTAAGTTGAGTTTAGGTTTTACTGATATTATCCATACATAAGGTGAGCGGAATCAAACCGGAAACGGTTCTTTCAGCACACTATTTCAGGAGGTCTAGGAAATGAAAACCGTCCAGAATACATTTATGAGATATGAAATGAAATATCTGGTTAATTCCGAGCAGCGCAGGGCAATCACGGAGCTTATGGAGAAATACATGACTCTCGATGAGTTCGGCAGAAGCACAATATGTAATGTATATTACGATACGCCGGATATGCGCCTTGTGCGCCGCTCCATCGAAAAGCCCATTTATAAAGAAAAGCTGAGAGTCAGATGCTACGGAGCACTTCCTGCTGGAGACAGGGTCTTTATCGAGCTAAAAAAGAAATACGACGACGTGGTCTTCAAGCGCCGCGTTTCGATGAGTGCGGAGCAGGCGGAAAAATATATCGCCGGAAAGAGCGACGCTCCGAAACAGAACCAGATTGTCAGCGAGATTGATTATTTTCTCGCCGAATATAAAACCCTGATTCCTGCGGCGTTCATCGGCTATGAAAGGGAGGCGTATTTCTCAAAGGACGACCCGAACCTGCGCATTACCTTTGACGATAATATTGTCTATCGCGATTATGATATCTGCCTTTGCAAGGGCCTCTGCGGAAAGGCTCTTCTGAAGCCCGGACAGAGCCTTATGGAAATCAAGGTTTCCACGGCTCTCCCACTCTGGCTTACGAATAAGCTCAGTGAGCAAAAAGTATTTAAGATGAATTTTTCAAAATACGGTAACGCCTATAAGGCTATGATGGGCATGCCTCGGGAAGGAGAGATAATCTGTGCTTGATAATTTGTTTTCGGGGCTCTTCGATTCGACCGCTGTGGCAAGCAGCATTGCCCTGGGCCCTTTCCTTGCCTGCGTCGGAGTTGCTCTTACTCTCGGACTTGTAATAGCGCTTTTCTATACCTATAAAAACAGTGCAACAAAGAGCTTTCTCGCGACGCTTGTGCTTCTGCCTGCAATAGTCTGTGTCGTGATTCTGATGGTGAACGGCAACATCGGGGCCGGAGTTGCGGTTGCAGGCGCGTTCAGCCTGATACGCTTTCGTTCCGTACCCGGTACGGCGAAGGAAATCGCATCAATCTTTCTCGCGATGGCGGCAGGACTTGTAGGTGGCATGGGCTATCTCGGCTATGCAGCAATATTTGTTCTTATCATAGGCTTTGCCGGAATGCTTCTTACAAAGCTTAAATTCGGCGAAACGGATAAGCCCATCTGCGATAAGACGCTGCGAATCACAATACCGGAAGACCTTGACTATACAGGCGTTTTTGACGATCTTTTCAGTGAATACACGACTAAGCACGCTCTTGTAACCGTGAAGACGACCAACATGGGAAGTCTTTTTAAACTGACATACAATATCACCCTGAGGAATACTCAAACGGAGAAGGAATTCATCGACAAGCTGCGCTGCAGAAACGGTAACCTTGAGATTTCTTCATCCTTGCAGGAAGTAAAACTCGGGGAACTATAAGGAGATAGCAAAATGAAACGCATAGTTTCAATTATAGCGGCATTTTTAATCATAATTGCTCTTTTCGCCGGTTGCTCAGCCCAGGCGGGGATAGAGGTACAGGGCGAGACAGATTCGGCGGACACCACGGCCTCGACGGTCGTGTCAAGCGCGTCGAGCGACGAGATGTTCTCTGATCGAGACAAGGAAATCGGCTACAGCGAGTCCGAAAGCACGATGATTACGCTCTCTGATGGAGTGAGCTCCGTTAATGGAGAAGGCGCTGAGGTCAAAGATGACACCATTACGATTACTAAGGAAGGTACTTATATCCTGACTGGAAACCTTTCGAACGGGCAAATCGTTATCGACGCAGCCGACGACGCGAAGATTCAGATAGTCCTGAATGGCGTGGAAATTACAAACGAATCGAGCGCCGCAATCTACGTCAAAAACGCCGACAAGGTGTTTATCACGACATCGTCCGGCAGCGAAAACACGCTCTCCGCCACAGGAGAATTCGTCCAGACGGACGATAACAACGTAGACGGTGTGATTTATGCAAAGTCCGACCTGACACTCAACGGCGCGGGAACTCTGACGATTGATTCCGCTTACGGACACGGAGTCGTGTCTAAGGATGACCTTATCGTCACGAGCGGGGCTTATATCATCACCGCGGCAAAGCAGGGGTTTTCGGGGAAGAACAGCGTGCGTATAGCAGACGGCACCTTCACCATAGAGGCAGGAACTGACGGCATCCACTCAGAGAACGAGGACGATACGACTTTAGGTTTCGTGTATATCGCGGACGGTACTATCATCGTTAACGCAGATGATGACGGTATCCATGCCGAAACCTCCGTGACTATTCTGGGCGGAAAAATTGATATTACAAAGAGCTATGAGGGCATCGAGGGGTTGGTAATCAACATTTCCGGCGGTGAAACCAATATCATATCAAGTGACGACGGACTCAACGCTGCGGGAGGAGCCGACCAGAGCGGCAACGGCGGCATGGGCGGCGGCGGTATGGGAGCGACAGAGGGCTGCGCTATCACAATCTCCGGCGGCACGCTCAGCATCAACGCCTCCGGCGACGGCATCGACTCCAACGGGAGCCTGACGATTTCAGGTGGTACTATAACGGTGAGCGGCCCGACAAATAGCGGCAACGGCACGATAGATTATAACGGAACAGGCAAAATTACCGGCGGAACACTCCTCGGAGCAGGCAGCAGCGGAATGGCTGAAGGCTTCTCAGACAGCTCGACCCAGTGCTCAATACTCTATAACATTTCAAGTGTGCAGGCGGCAGGGACTAGCGTTACGCTCGAGGATGAAAGCGGCAAGGTGCTTGCTGAATTCACACCTGCAAAGCAGTTCGCGTCCGTTAACATTAGTGTTCCCGCGCTCACCTCCGGCAGTATCTATACACTGGTCATAGGCTCGGAAGAATACTCGATTGAGCTGACCTCAACTTCCTATTCAAACGGCGGTCAAAGCGGAATGGTCGGAGGAATGGGAGGCGGTCAACAGCCACAGGGTGGAGACAGACCCAGCGGCGGCAAGGGCGGAGCCCCCGGCAATATGCCCAATGATTCGACCACCTCCCCAACGGTCAAGCAGTCATAGAATAAATTATAAAACACGTAAGGACCTCTTGAAAAAGGGGTCCTTACGTGTTTAAAATCATAAGAATTTAATATTGTTCTTGACATAAATTTTATATTATGTAACACTTGAACAAATGTTTTTGGGAGATAAGCCTGATAGGGAATGGGGAGCTGTTAATGATGGTTGAAAAGCGAGTGCGGCGCTGTATGCGATGAAGATTAAATATGCCGCAAATCTGATAACTTTGGCGAGGATTGTCCTTGCCGTTGTGCTACTACTGCTTCCTCCGCTCGGCTTGGCTTTTATTTTGGTATATTTGATCTGTGGATTATCGGATGTTCTGGATGGCTACATCGCGAGAAAAACCAAAACGGAAAGCGCTCTGGGCTCGCGAATGGATTCCGTGGCGGATTTCATTTTCATGATGTCGGTTTTAATTGTGATTTATCCCATAATAAAGCCGTCACTGGGGATTCTGCTGTGGATTTCGGGCATCGCGCTGATCCGTTTTGTGGCGGTCGGAGTTGTCTGGGTGAAATTCGGAACACCTGCCATGCTCCACACGCTTGCGAACAAGGCTACGGGAATACTGTTTTTCCTTTTGCCCTTATCTCTCGCGCTGGTCTCTCCCACGGTACCCGTACTTGTACTCTGCATAGCCGCAACGCTTTCCGCTGTGGAAGAGCTTGCAATTGATATTCTATCAGCTTCGTTCCAGCCGGACATAGGGAGCATTTTCAGCCGGAATCAGGCTATCATTAACTAAAAAATAATTTTCTGAGGTGAATACTTTTTATATGGACAATTGGAAGAAAAAAACTGCATTGTTCCTTGCAAGCCAGGCAATCACGCTGCTCGGCTCATCGCTCGTGCAGTATTCGATAATCTGGTACGTCGCGAATGAAACCAAGTCCGGAGTCATGGTGACGCTTATGACGATTTGCGGCTTTCTGCCGCAGGTGCTGATTTCGATTTTTGCGGGCGTCTGGGCAGACAGATTCAGCCGCAAAAAAATGATTATTATGGCAGACGGCTGTATCGCCGTATCTACGCTTATACTGGCGTTCATAGTAATGAACACAAAGGACTTTTTCTGGGCTCTGCTCGTCATTTCGGCGATACGCTCCGTCGGCGCGGGCATACAGACTCCCGCCGTGAACTCGGCAATCCCGCAGCTCGTGCCGATCGATAAGCTCATGAGGATAGGTGCTATAAACAGCAGCGTCCAATCGATAATCAATATCGTCGCCCCTATTGTCGGCAGCGGCGTACTTATTCTGGGAAAATTCCACTATGTCATGTTCATCGACGTTATAACGGCGGCAATCGGAATATCTATCTTTGCCTTCTTTGTACCGCTGCCTAAGCTTGAAAGAGCGGACGGCAAGGAGCTGCCCGGATACTTCGACGACCTGAAGGATGGCGTCAGCTACGCTCTTGGACATCAGTTTCTGCGCAGGACCCTCATTGTCTGCGGAGTATTCTGCTTTCTTATAGTCCCGGCCGCTATTCTGAACGAGCTTTATGTTGTCCGCTTGTTTGGAGACGTTTTTCCCGACAACAGCTATCTTGCGCTCGCGATTAACGCGGTGGCTTTCTTTGCCGGTGCTATAGTTGGAGGAATAGTTCTGAGCGCGTGGGGTGGCTTTCCGAATAGACTTAAAACACTTGCATTGGGTGGAATTGGGTTTGGTGTGACGACTATCGTCATAGGCCTTGTCAGCTCGTTCTGGTTATACCTTGTCGTTATCTTCCTCGCGGGTTTTGCGATGCCATTTAACAATTCCCCGCTCATGGTTATGCTGCAGGAAAAGGTCGAGCCCGAAAAACAGGGACGGGTGTTCTCGCTTTTGCAGATAGTGAATGTCCTTGTGATGCAGTTGGGGCTTCTTGTCTTTGGCCCGCTTGCGGATATCGTGCCGTTACAGTGGCTCATGGTAGGTTCAGGTGTTGGGCTTCTCATTATGACAGTCTGCATAGTGAGATGGAAGAGCTTCTACCGAGAGGGAGTTACGCTTATTGCTCCGTTGTCAGACGAAAATGAAATTCCTTAATCAGACGACTGAAAGACCGCGCTTTGCGCGGTCTTTTTTTGCGTTAAATGCGTTGTTCAAGTGTGACAAAGTTACGGAAATAATACTCATCAAGGAATATATTTAAATCACAAGCGAATTAAGGGACGTATGTTCCTAAAAATACAGGTGTCTTATTCTTTTGCACGCAACTAATTGTCATTTGATTAACAAACAATCGGGAGGAAAATAGCATGAGTAAAATTCTTATAATCGGCGGCGTCGCAGGCGGCGCAAGCTGTGCGGCGCGACTTCGCAGGCTGGACGAAAATTCGGAAATAATCCTGTTTGAGCGCGGGGAATACATTTCCTACGCAAACTGCGGGCTTCCCTATCATGTTGGCGATGTGATAAAATCCCGCGACGCCCTGCTTCTCCAGACACCTGCAGCGATGAGGGCGAAGTTCAACATTGATGTAAGGGTCAAAAATGAGGTCATGTCAATCGACCGCGCGGGGAAAACCGTTACCGTTAGGAAAACGGAAACAGGGGAGACCTACACTGAAAACTATGACACGCTCGTTATCTCGACTGGCTCTTCTCCGCTGCGTCCGCCCATTCCGGGCATTGAGTCGCCGCGCATCCAAACGCTTTGGACAGTGCCGGACACGGATAGAATAAAGCAGTTCATAAAGCTGAGCGGAACTCAGTCCGCGGCAGTAATCGGCGGAGGGTTCATAGGGCTCGAAATGGCAGAGAATCTGCGGGAACTTGGACTCAAGGTATCAATAATTGAAATGCTCGATCAGGTTATGGCGCCGCTGGACTTTGAGATGGCGCAGATACTGCACGAAAACATCTCCAAAAACGGCGTAGAGCTGCATCTCGGCGATGGCGTTTCATCTTTCAACGACACCGGCGAAATGGTTGATATAACGCTCAAAAGCGGAAAAAACGTTTCCGCAGAGCTTGTAATACTTGCAATTGGAGTTCGTCCGAACGGTGAGCTTGCCAAAGGCGCGGGACTCGAAATGAACGCGCGAGGCGGCATAGTCGTTGACGAATATCTCAAAACCTCCGACCCGGATATATACGCTGTGGGTGATGTCATTGAGGTCGGGGATTTTATTGATAAGAGTCGTACGATGATACCGCTCGCGGGCCCCGCCAACAAGCAGGGGCGTATCGCTGCAAACAACATCGCTGGTGCCAGTGAAAAATACGAGGGTACGCTGGGAACTGCCGTTGCAAAGGTTTTCGAGCTTACTGCGGCAAGCACGGGCGCGAGCGAGAAAACTCTCATAAAGCGCGGGCTCAAAAAGGGCAAGGATTTTGAAACAATAACGATAGTCCAGAACTCGCATGCGGGCTACTACCCAGGTGCGGTGCCGCTTACGCTGAAGCTCCTGTTTTCAAAGGACGGCAAAAAAATCTTCGGCGCGCAGATAGTCGGAACGGACGGCGTTGACAAGAGGATAGATACAATCGCGGTCACCATTCGCCTCGGCGGCGGAATTAACGAGCTCAAAAATCTTGAGCTTGCCTATGCGCCCCCCTATTCTTCCGCGAAAGATCCAGTCAACATGGCGGGCTTCACTGCAGGGAATGTCCTTGCGGGAGACGCGGCGTTTGCCGAATGGGACATAGCCGAAAAAAATGCCGATGTAACACTGTTGGATGTCCGTGAGGACGCGGAGCTTATGGCGTTCTTTATCGAAAAGGCGAAGCACATACCGCTCGGTCAGCTTCGAGCGCGGCTGGGTGAGCTTGATAAATCGAAAGAAATCGTAGTATTCTGTGCAATTGGCGTTAGAGCCTATAATGCTGCGCGTATACTCACGAATAACGGCTTTGGAAACGTAAAAATATATCCGGGCGGAATGCGCTTTTATCGCGCTACGCACTATGAGGAGGAAAAAACCATGGCTTTTGATGCGCCTGTTTCAGACAGCGGACACGTTGACACAAAGAATGTCCCCATTGCGTCAATGAGACTTGATTGCAGCGGGATGCAGTGCCCGGGGCCTATCATGAAGGTTTTTGAGACGATGAAGGATATGAAAGACGGAGACGTAATGGAAGTATCCGCCTCTGATGCGGGCTTTGCAAAAGACATCGGCGCATGGTGCAGACGCACCGGAAATTCCCTTGTATCAAACGAAAAACGCGGAGGCGACTATGTCGCCTTGGTTAAAAAGGGTGGCGTTGATAAAAATTCCGCAGCTGTTGCCAGTTCAAATGAGGGTAAGACGATAATCGTCTTTTCCGGTGACCTCGATAAAGTCCTCGCAAGCTTCATTATCGCAAACGGAGCGGCGGCGATGGGCAGACCCGTCACGATGTTCTTTACCTTCTGGGGGCTAAATGTCCTCCGCAAGTCCGATAAGCAGAAGGTTCAAAAGACTCTCATGGAAAACATGTTCGGAACGATGATGCCCAGAGGCGCAGGAAAGCTCAAGCTTTCCAACATGAATATGGGCGGCATGGGAACGGCTATGATGAAAAAGATTATGCAGGACAAAAACGTCGACTCCCTTGAGGAACTCATCAAAAAGGCAATGAAGGCGGGCGTAAAGATCGTGGCCTGCACGATGAGCATGGACGTAATGGGCATCAAGGAAGAAGAGCTTATCGAAGGAGTCGAACTCGGCGGCGTCGGGGCCTATCTTGGCGACGCGGAAGAGTCGAACGTCAATCTCTTCATCTGATGCATAGTATTAAAACAGATACCTTACTAACCACTTTGCCATAAAGTGTCTTCTCTCCTCCATAAGGCCCGCAGCGCCTAAAAAACGCTGTGGGCCGACTCCTTTTTAAAAAGAAATATTGACTTTTATTTAACAATGTGGTATATTCTAGTTGTAACTTACAAACCGTACTGACATCGAAGATGAATTTCTGAGGTGGAAGGCAGCCGAGTAGCGATTACGCTGATTGCGCCTGTCTGGGCGCATTTTTTGTTGTATTGGAGAGTGTTTTATGGACGCGGTAAATCAGGAAAAAAGGCTTGCGATGGTCGCTATCATAGTCGAAGATTTTGACTCAGTCGAGAAGCTAAACAAACTCATTCACGAAAATGGACAGTATATCATCGGACGGATGGGTCTGCCCTGCCGTGAAAGAGGAGTGTCACTGATTAGCGTTGCGCTCGACGCCCCCTCCGACGTTATAAGCTCCCTGTCCGGAAAGCTGGGGATGCTCCCCGGTGTCAGCGCGAAGACGGTCTACGCTAAAACTCAAACGGCGCAAATCTGACCATCTTTGGAAAATCCGTATTCAGAAAGGGAATTCTTATGAGCAAGAAAAATGTAGCTTTAATCCTTTGCCTAGTCCTGTCGTTTGCCCTGCTTGCAGGCTGCGGCAAAAAGAACGTATCAACGAGCACCGATGTTCCTGAGGTGACAGCCTCTGCGGCGCCCGTGGAACAGGTCAATGTGACCGTTGCTGGACTCGCCGGCCCCACCTCGATGGGCATGATAAAAATGATTTCCGAAAAAGCGCTTAATTCCGATGCCTACGCTGTCAATTATGAGATTGCATCGGCACCCGATACGCTGACGGCAAAGCTCATAACAGGGGAAGTCCAGATTGCGGCGCTGCCCACGAACTCCGCTGCCGTTCTTTATAACAAGACACAGGGGCAGGTACAGTTCCTCGCGCTAAACACGCTGGGCGTGCTCTATCTTGTTGGCAAGGATTCCGAAGGTATTAGTTCACTTGCAGATCTCGCAGGCAAGACGGTCACTTTGAGCGGCAGCGGCGGAGTACCGCAGTACGCATTGGAATACATCCTCGACAAGGCTGGAATCAAAAATGACGTTGAGCTTCATTATCTGACCGACCATGCTTCTGTCTCGCAGGCTCTGCTCGCGGGAGATGCGGGGCTGGCGATTTTGCCCCAGCCCTTTGTGACGCAGGTGCTTGCAAAAGACACGAGCATGAAGATGCTTCTTGACCTCAACAAGGAGTGGGACACGGCGTCTGGAGGTAGCAGTGTGCTTTCGATGGGCTGCCTTGTTGTCAACAAGGCTTTCGCCGATGCAAACCCGGAGTTCGTCGCAGAATTTTTAGAACAGTATGAAGCATCCGTGAAGTATGTCAACGAGAACCCAGCCGACGCGGCAAAGCTAATTGCGGATTCCGGTATCGTCGCATCGGCAGAGATAGCGGAGAAGGCAATACCCTTCTGCAACATCGTGTTTAAAACCGCACTTGACGCGAAGCCGGGAATAAACGGATTTTTGCAGGTGCTCTATGATTTTGACCCCGCATCCGTCGGGGGGACGATGCCTGATCACAGTTTCTATTACGTTTCTCCGATAACGAGATAATAAGGCTCAGAGGAGATTAACAGTGAAAGCCGAACTGTCACGAAGCGCCTTTGCCACATGGCACAGGCGAGTACTTGTAATATTGTTCTGGCTGGCGGTCTGGGAAATAGCCTACCTGCTAATCGACAGGGACATCTACTTTCCTTCGCCAGTCTCCGTTGTCATGACCTTTTTCCGCATTCTGGCGGAGAAGAACACTTGGATAATTGTCGGCTTGAGCACCTACCGTACGCTTTTCGCAATTGTCGCTTCCGCAGTGCTCGGGGTTGTTATTGGCATAGTCTGCGGTCTTCGCCGCACAATGTACGATTTCGTGAACCCGCTTATGGTGATACTAAAGTCGACGCCCGTGGTGTCGGTTATCATCATTTCAATCATTTGGTTTCGTTCGACGGATGTGCCGATTTTCTCCGGCTTTCTGATGTGCTTTCCGATAGTTTTTACAGGTACGGTCGCGGGTGTGCGCTCTGCCGACCCGAAGCTCATCGAAATGTGCCGATTCTATGGAGTAGGACGCGTGGAAATGCTAAAATCGCTCTATTTTCCCTCGGCAAAGCCCTATATCAACGCCTCGGTAATCTCCATTGTAGGCATCTGCTGGAAGGCCGTCGCTGCGGCTGAGGTTCTGAGTATGCCGCGCCTTTCAATCGGCGCGAATCTCTATTTCGCAAAGACCTCGCTCGACCCCGCTCTGCTTTTTGCATGGACGGCTATAATCATCCTGCTGAGCTTCGTTTTCGAAACAATTTATGCAAAGGTGTCGGGCTATGATAAAACTTTTGGACATCAGTAAAAAATACGGCGGAAAAGAGCTGTTTTCGCATTTTACCGCCGAATTCAAAGAACATGAGGTCACCTGCATCCTCGGGGCCTCGGGCGTGGGCAAAACGACGCTTATAAACATTATCGCAGGGATAGTGCCGCCCGATGGCGGACGGGTCGTCTTTGAGACAGACGGCAAAGAGCGCGTTTTGCGTGGCTCGTATGTCTTTCAAGAGCACAGGCTACTGCCGTGGTTGGATGTGCATGACAATCTTGAACTTGTACTTAAAAATGTGCGGAAATCCGACGGTCGCGGCTATACCAAGGAAGAGCGCGCTGAGCTCATCCGAAAACAGTTGAAGCTTGTGGGTCTTGAGGCTTACGAATTTTCCGACATAAACGAGCTTTCGGGCGGTATGGTACAGCGAGTCGCGCTTTGCAGGGCGTTTTTGTATCCGTCCGAGCTGCTTTTTCTCGACGAGCCTTTTAAAGAACAGGATCCGAAGCTGAAGGACGAGCTTTATGAGACCTTTTTTCGTGCCTACGAAAACGACCCATTGCGCCGCACGGTGCTTTCTGTCACGCACGATATTCCGGAGGCTCTGCGCCTTGCGGATACGATAATTATTCTCTCGGGCTCTCCCGTCAAGATAGCCGGAAGCTACGAAAAATCGGAGTTTTCCGAAGAATTGACTGAGAAGATAAAGGAACTGCTTTAAATCTTATGAAAATAAAAAGCTCCCGTCCGAAGAATCGGATGGGAGCTTTCCGTTATAAAGTGTTATTCGCCGTGGAAGCGGTTTTTTGCAGTGTAGGTCGTGTGCAGGAGTTCGTGCGCCTTGTGACTGCCCGGCTTTTCGAGGAAACTGTCGTACAGCTCCTTAATGACAGGGTTGTCATGGGACTTGCGAAGAGTCTTGCCCGCGTCCTCGGAATAGAGAGCCTTTGCGCGGAGTTTTTTAATGTCCACATTGTTGCGGATGTTTGCGGGCTGAATTGGCTGACCACCGCCATTGACGCAGCCACCGGGGCAACCCATGACCTCGATGAAGTGGTAGTTCTTCTCACCGCGCTTGACGGCTTCGAGGAGCTCCTTCGCGTTCTTGAGACCAGAGGCGACGGCGACATTCAGCGTGAGTCCAGCGACAGTATAGGTGGCTTCCTTGACTCCGTTCGTTCCGCGCACGTCGCAGAATTCGATGGGAGCTGCAGGGTCGCCTGTGAGCCACTCAGCAGCGGTGCGCAGAGCTGCTTCCATTACTCCGCCGGTTGCGCCGAAGATGACGGCAGCGCCGGTGGAAACGCCAAGAGGAGCGTCATAATTCTCGTCGGGCAGATTTGTAAAGTCAATACCTGCGCGCTCAATCATGCGGCCGAGTTCGCGGGTTGTGAGAGCTACGTCGACATCGGGAACGCCGTTTGCTCCCTGTTCGGCACGTTTGCACTCATATTTCTTCGCGGTGCAGGGCATGATGCTGACGACGAAAATGTTCTTCGGGTCAATACCGAGCTTTGCGGCATACCAGCTCTTTGTGATAGCGCCGAACATCTGCTGCGGGGATTTGCAGGTGGAGAGGTTCGGAATGAACTCGGGATAATAATGCTCGCAGTAGTTTATCCAGCCGGGCGAGCAGGAGGTGATGAGCGGAAGGGTACCCTTGTTGTTGATGCGTTCAACAAGCTCGGTGGCCTCTTCAAGTATTGTAAGGTCGGCGGAGAAATCGGTGTCGAACACATCGTCGAAGCCGAGACGGCGCAGAGCAGCAACCATCTTTCCCTCAACATTAGTGCCGATGGGCATGTTGAATACTTCACCGAGTGCGGCACGGGTAGCGGGAGCCGTCTGAACAACGACGCGCTTTGTGGGATCGGCAAGAGCCGCCCAGACTTCGTCCGTCTGATCCTTCTCGTGGAGAGCACCGGTGGGGCAGGCAACTATGCACTGTCCGCAGGAAACGCAGGCGACAGTATTAAGCGGAGCGTCGAAGGCACTGCCGATATGGGTGTTGAAGCCGCGCTTGTTTACGCCAATGACCGCCGCGTCCTGAAGCTGATCGCAGACCGCCGTGCAACGGCGGCAAAGGATGCACTTTGAGTTGTCGCGAACCATGTGGGTAGCGGAATCGTCAACTGTCGAGGGGGTCAGGGACCCGTCGTATTTGCCCTCATCATCTACACCGTAGTCATGGCAGAGCTTCTGGAGCTCGCAGGAGCCGGAACGGATGCAGGTAAGGCACTCGCGCTTATGATTAGATAGAAGGAGCTGAAGGTTCATTTTACGAGCCTCAAAAACCTTTTTGCTGTTTGTAATAACTTCCATTCCCTCCGAGACAGGGAAGACGCAGGAGGCGTTTAGCTTCGGGGAACCCTTAATTTCGACAACGCACATACGGCAAGCGCCGATTTCGTTTATATCCTTGAGGTAGCAGAGAGTAGGGATGTCGATATGCGCCTCACGGGCAGCCTGCAAAATGGTCGTTCCTTCGGGGACTGTTACAGGCACGCCATTGATTTTGAGATTTATCATTTTCATTTCCATATCCTCCTCTCCTTATTTCTTAAAGATTGCTTTGAACTTGCAGCTATCTATGCAAGCTCCGCACTTGATGCATGCCGCGCTGTCTATAACGTGGGCTTTTTTGACTTCGCCCGTAATAGCGTTCGCGGGACAGTTGCGCGCGCAGAGCGTGCAGCCCTTGCAAAGCTCGGGGTCAATCGTGTAGTTGAGCAGCTTCTTACAGACACCCGCGGGGCAGCGCTTTTCGATGATATGAGCCTCATACTCTTCGCGGAAATATTTTATCGTCGAGAGAACGGGGTTCGGAGCGGTCTGTCCAAGACCGCAGAGAGCGTTTTCCTTGATGAAGTAGCAGAGCTCTTCGAGCTTGTCGATATCCTCCATCTCGCCGTTGCCGGAAGTAATCTTGTCAAGGATTTCGTATAAGCGACGGACGCCGACGCGGCAGGGTGTGCATTTTCCGCAGCTTTCTTCGACCGTGAACTCAAGGAAGAATTTCGCGATGTCGACCATGCAGTTGTCTTCATCCATGACTATCATTGCGCCGGAACCCATGATCGAACCGAGAGCGGTCAGTGTTTCGTAGTCGACAGGAGTATCAAGGTACTTCTCGGGAATGCAGCCGCCGGAGGGACCGCCGGTCTGAACAGCCTTGAACTTTTTGCCGTCGGGACAGCCGCCGCCGATTTCCTCGATGATTTCGCGGAGCGTAGTGCCCATCGGGATTTCGACAAGGCCGGTGTGGTTAATCTTGCCGCCAAGCGCAAAGACCTTGGTGCCCTTGGACTTTTCTGTGCCCATGGAAGCAAACCACGCTGCGCCGTTTCTGATGATACGCGATATGTTCGCATAGGTCTCAACATTGTTGAGGATTGTGGGCTTACCAAAAAGGCCCTTGACAGCGGGGAAGGGAGGACGGGGACGCGGGTCGCCGCGCTTGCCCTCGATTGAGTTCATAAGCGCAGTCTCCTCGCCACAGACGAAAGCGCCGGCGCCGAGACGAATGTCAATGTCGAAATTGAAGCCCGAGCCGAGGATGTTATCGCCGAGAAGTCCGGCTTCTCTCGCCTGAGCGATTGCTATTCTAAGACGCTTGACCGCGATGGGATACTCCGCACGGACATAGATGTATCCGTGGTTAGAACCGATTGCGTAGCCCGCGATTGCCATTGCTTCGAGTACGCAGTGGGGATCGCCTTCGAGCACGCTGCGGTCCATGAATGCGCCGGGGTCGCCTTCGTCTGCGTTGCAGCAGACGTATTTATCGCCGGCGGGCTGAGCCGCGGCAAAGCTCCATTTTTTGCCTGTGGGGAAGCCGCCGCCGCCGCGTCCGCGAAGTCCGCTGTCCGAGATTTCCTTGACGACATCCTGCGGAGTCATTTCGGTCAGAACCTTAGCCAGAGCCATATAGCCGTCATAGGCTATGTATTCGTTAATGTTTTCGGGGTCGATAACGCCGCAGTTCTCAAGAGCGACGCGCTTTTGCTTACGGTAGAAATCGGTGTTGTCAAGGCTGAGTATCGTGTCCTCGGCAATTGTCTCGGTGTAAAGAAGACGCTTTACGAGTCTGCCCTTGAGCAGGTGCTCTGTGACGATTTCCTTAACATCATCGACCTTGACCTGAGAGTAGAAAGCACCCTCGGGATACACTACGACGACGGGACCGAGCGCGCAAAGACCGAAACAGCCGGTCATTATAACTTTAACTTCGTCTGCGAGGCCGGCAGCTTTGAGCTCGGACTCGAAATTCTCGAAAAGCTTATTGCTTCCGGAGGAATGACAGCCTGTACCGCCGCAAACGAGGATGTGTGAACGTACCATTTTCTTACCTCCTTAATTTGCGTTGGCGCCGATGGTGTATTCGACAACTGGGCTGCCGTTTACAACATGCGAAGCGAAGATTTTGGGAATCTTTTCGGGCGTGACGTGTACATATGTGGTCTTTGAGCCGTCGGCATCAAAAATTTCGACCACCGGCTCAAACTGGCAAATTCCGATACAGCCTGTCTGAGCTACAACAACGTCGGTAAGCTTGCGGGTTTCAACTTCCTTGATGCAGGCAGCAAGGACCGGACGCGCGCCTGCGGCGATTCCGCAGGTTGCCATACCAACGACTATTCTCATGCGGTGTTCACTGTCTTTGCGGACGCCGACTTTTTCTTTCATCTCGTCGCGCAAAGCCTGAAGTTCTGCTAAATTCTTCATCTTTGGACTACCTCCTGTATAGTAGATACGTCGTGCGGCGTATCACTGATTTTTGTTATGCCTACCGGCCAGATAATAGGTCGGTAGTGTTTTCCGCTAGATATTCGCGGATAAAGCTGGATACCTCTGGGCTGTTTAGCTCGATGTCCCCCAGTATACGGCGGAATTCTCGTGTGTCCAGAGTCATCTCGTTATCTTCAAGGTGTCGCGTGTATACAAAATCGATTTGCGGATTGCAGTAAATGAGCGAGGATATTGTCTCATTAATATTGCCCAGCGGCATAAGATCGATGCTCGAGGGGACAAAATCTGCCTTGACCTCAGTACCCTTCCCGACTTCGCTCTTTATAACGAATTTTCCGCCGGTTAGCTCCGCCGCCATTTTGAAAAACGGCACGCCCAGACCGACTTTTCTTGTCGAGCGGGTGGTATAAAAGGGGTCGGTGACATTTTTGACCTGATCTTGCGTCATTCCGCAGCCATTATCGGAAATGGTGACCGTGAGAAGGTCATTAGTTGGCTTTTCATCCACCGTTATCTCAACGATAGTGGCACCGGCGCGGACGGAGTTTTCCGCCACGTCCAGTATATTCATGGAAAGCTCCTGCATCATAGTGCCGCCTCCGAATTTTCGAGGTATTCGTTATTCGTACTTGGCCAAAATCCCATTGATCTGGTCGGGGGTTACCTTCCCGTAAACTTCATCATTTACCGTAAGTACCGGTGCAAGACCGCAGGCGCCAAGACAACGGCAGGCGTCAAGAGAGAACTTGCCGTCCGGAGTACAGCCGCCGTCCTCGACCTTTAGCTTGTCCTTAATCTTCTGATAAATTTCGCCGGAACCCTTGACGTAGCACGCGGTTCCAAGGCATACGGAAACGGCATATTTTCCCTTTGGGCTGAAATTGAACTGCGAATAAAAGGTGGCGACGCTGTAAACGCTTTCCGTTGAGATGCCCAGCTCGGAAGCGATTACATCAATCACCTCTTCGGGCAGATAACCATAGATTTCCTGTGCTACCTGCAATACCTGGACCAGCGAATGGTCACCATGCAGAGACGCAATGCTTTCTCGCAGCTTCTTGTCTTGCTCAGGTGTTCCGACAATACCAGCTGTGCATGTTTTGCATGACATTTGTGTGTTCCTCCAGTTTTTATAAAAATGTATTCTGTGACAGATTTATGTCGAACAGTTGTTTAACCCGTCCGATATTATAGCATAAAGCAATACGTTTTACTAGCATGATTCGTTAATTTTTCGACATATTGCGTTATGGAACATTGTTTTTGCCCGAGCCTTTGTGCTATAATTGAATTAAGAAAAAACACGGGCGCCGAAGCCGAAAAAATGCAATAAAAACTGTGTTTAGAATGTGACTTATTTAACAAATACCTATAACCTGAACGATACAACAATACAAGTACAGGGGGAATATCTATGTTTATTAAAGATATCCAGAAGATTCTGGACGCACAGCTTCTTGTTGGAGAGGAGTTTATGGACACAGAGGTCCGCTCGGCCTGCGGAAGCGACATGATGAGTGATGTGCTTGCTTTCGTCAAGGATCAGGCGGTTCTGATAACAGGACTTCTTAACCAGCAGGCGATTCGAACCGCGGCGATGATGGACATGGTCTGTGTTGTTTTCGTTCGCGGAAAAACGCCCGGAGAGGACATTCTCGAAGCGGCGAGGGACAACGGTATCGCTGTTATGACGACGACGCACCGGATGTTTACAGCCTGCGGTCTGCTTTTTGAAGCGGGACTGAACGGAGGTTGTCATATAAAATGAGCGAAAACAGCCTACATTACCACTATGTCGTGCCCGGAGACGATTTTACAAGGGCTGGGATAGCATCCAGTGCTGTGAAGAAAACTCTAAAGCAGCTGGGAATATACCCCGAAACAGTCAGGAAGCTTTCTATTTCGCTTTTTGAGGGCGAGATTAATATGGTGATCCATGCCGACGGCGGCGAGATCGATGTCTGGATTGACGATGAAAAAATCGTCGCGGAGCTCGTAGATAAGGGACCCGGGATCGAGAACATTGAGCTTGCCATGCAGGAAGGCTGGTCAACCGCTTCTGAGCAGGTGAGGGGACTGGGCTTTGGAGCAGGAATGGGGCTCCCCAACATGAAAAAATATTCCGACGAACTTATAATCGACAGCACCGTGGGCGTTGGTACAAAGGTGACGCTCATTGTGAACATCGTCAAATAACATACTCTTTGGAGGCTCAAAATGGCTGAGTATTTTCACTCTGTTACACTGGACAAGGATGCCTGCCGTGGGTGCATAACCTGCGTCAAGCGCTGCCCAACGGAAGCAATCCGTGTCCGTGATGGAAAGGCGCGAATTATCGCGGAGCGCTGTATAGACTGCGGAGAATGCATCAGGGTTTGCCCGCATCATGCCAAGCACGCCGTGACCGATCCGCTCAGCGAGATCGAAAAATATAAATATAAGGTAGTACTTCCGCCCCCATCCCTTTTTGGCCAGTACAAGAGGCAGGAGGACCTGGAGCTGATACGCGCCGCACTCTGCGAGCTCGGTTTTGATGCCGTTTATGAGGTGGCGGCCGCAGCGGAGCTTGTAAGCGACGCAACGCGCAGGATGCTTGAAGAGGGCGAGCTTATAAAGCCTGTCATCTCATCAGCCTGCCCCGCCGTTTTAAGGCTTATCAGAATACGCTTTCCGCATCTTCTTAAAAACGTACTGCCGCTTTCCGCCCCGATGGAAGTCGCGGCGCGCCTAGCGCGCGAAAAAGCGGTTGCAGTTACGGGCTTTAAGCCCGAGGAAATCGGAATTGTGTTCATAACTCCGTGCCCTGCAAAGGCAACGGCGATTAAAAACCCAATGGGAACCGAAATAAGCGGCGTTGATCTTGCTGTTTCCGTCAGCGAGATATATCCCGCTCTGCTTACCGCCATGAACAAATGCGCTTTGGAGGGCACAGGACCCGACACTTCGCAGTCCGGGCGTATGGGTCTGAGCTGGGGAAACAGCGGAGGAGAGGCCGCTGCGACCTTCACGGTACGTTATCTTGCGGCGGATGGAATTGAAAATGTTATCAAGGTGCTTGAGGAGATGGAGGACGATCGTCTTGCGGATCAGGACTTCGTCGAACTCAATGCCTGCCCCGCAGGCTGCGTGGGCGGGGTACTGAATATAGAAAACCCATATGTGGCGGCGACGAGAATGAAGCATCTGAGGAGTTACCGTCCCGTTGCCTGCAACAATTTGTCAGGCGATTCAGTGCCCAAAGAGCTGCTCTGGGACGCGGAAGTCGCGCCTATTGACGCGCTGCGGCTCGACCCGCTGCCGGAACGCTCCCTGGAAATGATGCGTGAAATTGAGAAGATTGAAAAAAGCCTATACGGGCTGGACTGCGGCTCCTGCGGAGCGCCCAGCTGCCGTGCGCTGGCGGAGGATATCGTTCTCGGTTTTTCGACAGAGGATGCCTGTATATATCTTCTCAAGGACAAGGTGGACGCCGTAAGATCCAGTATGCTGTCACTCAAAATCGACAGCAGAGATAAAAGCGGGGACAAATAATGAAAGTTAAAGAACTTTGCGAAGAGCTCGGTTGGGAGCTGGCTATTGGTGACGGTGATCGCGAGATAACAGGCGGCATTTACTGCTGCGACCTTTTATCCCTCGTCATGGGCCGCGCGCCCGCTGACAGTCTCTGGATAACCGTTATGGGTAACGTCAACACAATGGCGGTGGCAACCTTGGCCGATACTGCCTGCGTTGTCATTGCGGAGCGTATGCCGCTTGACGCGGAAGCGCTCGAAGGAGCGAAAAAAGGCGGAATCACCGTTTTAAAAACCGAGCAGCCTGTTTTTGAGGCCGCACTTTCCGCAGCGACCACGATGAAGCTGAATTAGTAGAATAATTAGGAAAAGGGGGCTGAGAAGCAATGCCGCTTTATGCATATGACCTGCATATACACACTTGCCTGTCGCCCTGCGGCGATGCTCTCATGACCCCGCCGAATATTGCAAACATGGCAAATATTAAGGGGCTCGACATCATTGCGATAACCGACCACAACTCGGCCCGCAACGTGCGTGCCGTAATGAGCGCGGCAAAAGGGCTTCCGCTGAAGGTGATACCCGGAATTGAAGTCACGACTGCGGAAGAAATCCACGTTGTCTGCCTTTTTCCTGACGCGGACAGCGCAGAGAATGCGGGAGGAGAGCTGGAAAAGCATTTACCGTCCGTTCAAAATCGTCCCGAATACTTCGGAGAACAGGTCGTTATGGACGAAAACGAAGAAATTGCGGGGACTTTCCCGTTACTACTTCCGAACGCTCTGGATATATCGATTGACTCACTGCCAAAACTTGTGGGTTCTTTCGGCGGATTCTGCTATCCTGCGCATATCGACCGAGCCTCCGACAGCATCATTGCCGTTTTTGGTGAGGTTCCGGAAACACCAAAGTTTGTTTCTCTCGAGGTTCATGACCTGGAGAGCTTTTTCGGAAACGCTGATAATGTGCGTTACAAGGATGGCTATATAATTGTTACCTCGTCCGACGCACACAGGCTTCAGGACATTTCGGAGAGGGAGAACTTTGTTGAGCTTCCGGAGCTAAGTTTTAACTGTCTTCGCAGAGCGCTTTGCTCCGATACACAATGACTTAAAGCAAATAGTGTTCTTCCCAGCACGCAAATTGTATTTTACTACAAAAGTACCCTCTTGTCAAAGTGCGAAATTTTGGGACAAATGACAAATTGATAAATTTGTAACAATAAATAAAAACAATACACGTGTCTTGCTAAATTGCAACACATTTCATAAAAAGAATAAAAGAATTGCGTTCAGAAGATGGAGGAAACTATGAAGGTTGCACTTATTAATGGACAAAACCACAAGGGCTCTACATATCACATTGGCAGAATGCTCGCCGAAAAGCTGACAGACAACGAAAACATCCATGAAGTGTTTCTGCCGCGGGACATGCCAAAATTTTGCGTTGGCTGCGTAAGGTGTATAATGGAGGGCGAAAATGCTTGCCAAGACTACCAGTATATGGAACCGATAACGCAGCTGATTGACGCGGCAAACGTGCTGATTTTCACATCACCCGTATATGTGTTACATGCGACGGGTTCGATGAAGGCGCTGCTCGACCACTATGCCTATCGCTGGATGTCGCACAGACCCGAAGAGAAAATGTTCGAGAAACAGGGCGTCATAATATCGACTGCTGCGGGAATCGGAATGAGATCGACGCTGAAGGATATGCGCGACAGCCTATCTTACTGGGGTGTCGGCAAGGTATACAGCTACGGTATAGGCGTTCAGGCGATGTCATGGCGCGAGGTCGTTGATAAGAAAAGGGTGAAAATTGAGAGTAAGACCGACAGTCTTGCGAAGACTATCAAAAGACGTGAAGGTAAGGTCCGCCCTTCGCTTAAAACGAAGCTGATATTCGGCATAATGCGGCAGATGCAGAAAAAGCCGTGGAACCCCGCAGATGGGGATTACTGGAAGGAAAAGGGCTGGATGGGTTCAAAAAGACCTTGGAAGCCCTGAATCTAAACGAGGTGAAACCGCCGCTTGATAGCCTAAGTTAATGTTAAAGCCCCGAAAACAACAGTTTTCGGGGCTTATTTAATTTCAAAGGACGCCGAAGGCACTTAAAATTCCAATAACTACGAGGAGTATTCCCGTAACAAGATCGACGGAAAAACCGAAGCGCTTCCCAAGCTTTTCGCCGAACCAGAAAGCAAGAAGATTGACAGGTATAGATATGGCGAAAAACAGCAACAGCAGGAGGGACGCGCTCCCGCCAAAGGTTCCGACGCCGACGCTGAAAGCCCCAACGAGGTCTTCAATCCCCGCACCCAGAAGGATAAGAAGAATATTCGCCTGCGAAAGCTTTCTGCCTGTCTGCTCTGTGGACGTTTTCGCGATTTTATAGCCGACTCCAATCAAAATTGCGGAGCTTATGTAACGACTCACAGCGCCCACTAGACCGTTCAGTATGCTGCCGACGGCAAAGCCCAGAAGCGAGACGGTGCAATGCATCAGCGCGAATATGAGCGCAAGAAAAAGTCTGTCCGCAAGAGCCTTGACCCGTGTCCCAAGATTTACAGACAGTATGGCAATTTCCAGATTGAGGACGGCGACGAGAACGGCCATTTCAAAAATATCCAAGCATCTCACCCGCAAAATAAGCATTAAGTATGTCACTAAGTGGCATACTTAATGCTTATTTTTGAAGCCGTAAAATAATGCGTTTATTATGTTTGGATTAATAATAGCGAAAAGTATTGATAAGTCTGCATAATGATACTTTTGATGTAGAAAATATAAGAAATGAAATTAGGAGGATACGCTTATGGCGCTTTTAGGAAATCCTTTTGTTGCCAATGTAGCAAAACAAATGACCGAGGAAGAAACAATTCAGGCTCTGCGCGTTGACCTTGCCGGAGAGCTTGAAGCCATCATCGGCTATGAGGCCCATGCCATGTCAACAAGTGACGAACGCGTAAAAAAGGTACTTTACCATGTTGCCGATGAGGAAAGACAGCATGTCGGAGAGCTGCAGCAGCTACTCTATATTCTATGTCCCAAGGAAGCGGAGAATATGGAAAAGGGCAAACAGTCAATCATCCAGCAGCAGCAACAGAACTTTCAGGGCGAGATGCAATAATAAAAGCCACACTCCGAAATGGGTGTGGCTTTTATTTGGGATTTGCTAAAGTGGTTTTACTAATTGCCATATTTCAATAATTGTGTTAATATATACCAAACGGCTTTTTTCTGCCGAACTAATTATGTTTAATTAGACGAAAATGTTGATAAATGATGCGGCTGTTGTGACGAACTATTTCGGTACTTGTGATTATTTTACACACGCTAAGCCAGAAAGTCATATAAAATAGGAGGATATAATATTGAAAAAAGCCATGAAATCAGCGTTGACCCTCGTACTTATTATCGCAACACTGTTTACTCTTTCGCCATTGGCATCCGCAGCCACAAAGCCTGCAATAAAGATCATGCTGGGTGGTAAAGTTCTGAGCGTTTCACCTATTCTGACTCAGGGCGGTCATACATACGCACCTTACGATTCTTTGTTCAAGGCTCTCGGTGCCAAAGCAAGCTATGACGAGGAAACTCAGGCGATTACAGCCGTGTCGGGAACGACAACAATAATCTTCAGCGTTGAAGACTATACAATGACTGTTTCAACTGATGGGGTGGAGAATTGGTACTGCACAGAAGGCGCGCCAATTCTGGATACAGTAACTAGGAAAATTTATGTACCCATCCGCGATACCGCTCAGGCGCTTGGATATGTCGTATCATGGGACAGCTCCAGCCGTGCAATCACGCTTCGGTCCGTGGATGACCTTATAAAGAGCAGCGGCGCAACCTATACTGTTATAGACAAATATCTGGCCTTTAATAATCAATTAATGTCTAACAACAAGGCTTTGGACGGTACATTCAGCCTCACCGCCGATATGAATTCGCTTTATTTCGATAATTATTACTATTATGAATACTATGACGATACCAATTCGGAAACTGAGATAGTCGAGATTCCGCCACTGACCATTAACGGCGCAGCTACAGGAGTTTTTGACCTGAGCGGCAGTGAGATGAGCATCAACCTCAAATCAAATGCCTCAAGTGTGATACCACAGCTTATAGCAGAAGAATCTATCGATGACGGAACGAAAGCTCTCCTCGGAGAGCTAGATAATACAGACATTAGTCTCATTGTTAACAACGAAACCGGTTTGATTTACGTCAAATCCCCTCTGATCTGCGTTATTTCGGGGCAGGCTGAAGACGCGTGGCTTTGCCTCGAGACCGGAGAATCACTATCCTCTACGGATTTATCAGATCTTTCAGGGTTCTCCATATTCAGTGTCGGAAATGTCTCCAGCTTTAGGGACTATGTGTCTGCTTCGCTCAAACAGGAGCTCATCTACGATGACGGAGACTACGTCATCGATACTCTAAATGAGCTGAATGCAAGATTCAGTGATCAAGCCATGGTCAAGGATGGCGAAGATTATGTTCTTACGTATTCCTATGATAACTCGGACGATGAAGATTACTACTTCCACAGTAAGGAAAGCTCCAAACTGGTTTTCCAATTTGACGGAGAAACCTTTTCCGGAGTGTCTTATTCTATGCTAAGTTCGGTATGTGGCTCTTACTCTAATTATTACGATGGCAATGCTCTTGGCGAAGAACTTGACACTTCCAGCACTGAGTTAACCTATTCCTTCACAGCTGTAGGCAAGGGCAGCCTTAGTATAACGACGGTTTCAAACGGCGTAACAGAGCTTATGCTTAAGGTTAATTACGCTTTCTCTGATACCACAGCAACTCCCTCTCGTGAGCCGGCTGAGGGAAGTAACATCGTATCTGTCTTTTCCCTCGGAGAACTCAGCGAATCGCTAATGGCCGGATTATCTGAAGCTGGTCTGCCGGCTTAAGTGCGGTAAGAGCCGTCAGTGGAAAATTAAGGGCAGCTAAAGCCCATTTAGCAAAATATTGCGAAATCAAACAAGCTGGCGCCATTTTGAGTGGTGCCAGCTTGTTTCTGTCCGAATCTCATAGTCTCTGCCGGCTTCGATGCGGGCTATCAGATTGGCGATAATCATTTTCTTCGCTGGAAGGTCTACGGCATCGTACAGTTACGTCCATGAAATCACTTCATCATACTGCGCATGTATTTCCGCCATTCGATACTTACAGCCCTCCAGTTCACGCTGTGCGGTTTTGCAGCGGCTTTCATGCTCCTGCTGTAACTCGGAGAGGCCAGAATATACAAGGACGCAATCTTGTGAACGTCACTATCGGGAGTCCAATCATTTAAACGGTATCCTTGGATTGATTTACAGAAATGACAACCTTTATATACGACCGGCATAGCAAAAGAGCCCCCATATCACGCGATATATAAAAATGATATGACTGAATAGCAGATTTGAATTAAAGTCATTGCATTAATACGTTAAATTGGTTTATAATGGAACAAGAAAAGTACAAGGGTGCCTTTGTCTTTTTTTATGCGCTTTTTGTACTACATTAATCGAAGGAGACGGGAAATGGGATATGTTGATAAGGTAATCGAACTGGTGGTTAAGAAGAACCCTGCGGAGCCTGAGTTTCATCAAGCTGTGAAGGAAGTATTAGGGTCTTTAAGAGCAGTAGTTGATGCAAACGAAGAAATGTTTAGAAGAGAAGGAATTCTTGAGAGACTTGTTGAACCCGACAGACAGATTAAATTCAAAGTGCCGTGGGTTGATGACAGCGGCAAGGTCCAAGTTAACACTGGCTACCGCGTTCAGTTCAACAACGCTATTGGACCTTATAAGGGCGGCTTACGTTTACATCCTTCCGTAAACATCGGTATAATCAAATTCTTAGGTTTTGAGCAAATTTTTAAGAATTCATTAACGGGACTTCCGATTGGCGGAGGTAAGGGCGGATCGGACTTCGATCCTAAGGGTAAATCCGACAGAGAAGTATTATCTTTCTGCACAAGCTTTATCACAGAGTTATGCAAGTATATAGGTGCTGACGTTGACGTTCCCGCAGGTGATATCGGTACCGGTGGAAGAGAAATTGGCTATATGTATGGTCAGTTCAAGAAAATCACCGGTTCCTATGAAGGCGTATTGACAGGAAAAGGTCTATCCTTTGGCGGTTCCTTGGCAAGGACTGAGGCAACCGGCTATGGTTTGTTATATTTGGTAGAGGAAATGCTAAAGTGCAACGGCAAGGATATCAAAGGCAAGATTTGCACTGTATCAGGTTCCGGTAACGTGGCTATCTATGCTATTGAGAAGGCTCATGCCTTAGGCGCAAAGTGCGTAACCTGCTCCGACTCCATCGGCTGGGTTTATGATCCGGACGGCATTGATGTTGCCGCACTTCAGCAGATTAAGGAAGTTCAGCGTGCAAGACTCACAGAATATAAGAAGTTCAGACCGAACTCCGAGTATCATGAGGGTTGCGGCGTTTGGAACGTTAAATGTGACATTGCGCTTCCTTGCGCTACACAAAACGAGCTTCTTATTGCTGATGCTAAGGCACTTGTTGCAAATGGCTGCTTCGCAGTCGCCGAAGGCGCTAACATGCCGACTACATTAGAAGCAACAGAGTATCTCTTAGCTAACAAAGTATTATTTGCACCCGGCAAAGCAGCCAATGCAGGTGGCGTTGCTACATCTGCATTAGAGATGACCCAGAATAGTGCAAGAATAAGTTGGACATTTGAAGAGGTTGATGCGAAGTTAAAGCAGATCATGGTCAACATCTTCCGCAACATGGATGATGCTGCTAAAAGATATAGTGCTTCCGGCAACTATGTAGTTGGAGCTAACATCGCGGCTTTTGAGAAAATATCTAATGCGATGCTTGCTCAGGGTATCTGGTGAGATTTATATTACGTATGCGATAACACTGCCACAGGCGTGGTCACCTTCAGCACTACTCACTTTGCAATTATGCCGTGGTCTATGTGACAAAAATCTTCACATGGACTGCGGTGGAAAAGTGACCGTGGCTGTGGTGTAGGATGCCTTCCAGCTGGGAAATAGGCTTGTCTGCGATGACTGATACGAAAAACAGCCATAAAACTTTCGTTTTAGGCTGTTTTTCAATTTGGTGGAGATAAGCGGGATCGAACCGCCCCACTTCTGACTGCCAGTCAGACGCTCTCCAGAAATGTCGTGTGTGCACCTCCATTTGATTCTTACAACAAAAGGCCTTTCATCCGATCACATACACATATTAAATAAGAGCTAATTAATTTGATATCCAGGAATTATGCTTTAGTAGGCGACACGTCCATTTTCTATATTTTCCAGACCAGTCAGAGATTGCTGTACGTGGTAAAATTTGAAAGTGTGCCGTCTTACCACTGCACAGATCACGTCAGAAAATTATTTACCCGTTCCGAAATTGTACTCTCTTTTGGGAACCGTTGTATTTGGCTGTCTTACAGCGGGGGGCGTGTTATCGGACATATCGTAATCTCTAAAATTCCACTCCTCGATAAGCGGAGTTGTAAGAATCTGTTCTTTCAGCCACGGACGGAAGTCGGGGTGAGCTATTTTAATGAGCGCCTTGATGCGGTCGACATAGGTCTTTAGGTAAACATCCGCAATACCCCACTCGGAGACTATGAACATGGCATAGTTTTTGAGCATGGATACGATGCTTCCTTCTGGCAGCCAGGGTACAATGTTGGACTTTACTGTGCCGTTTTTGTCAACATATGTGGAACGTAGACAAATGAAACTCCTGCCTTCTCTTGCTCTCTGTGCACCATAAATATATGCGAACGATCCCCCCATACCGGTATAAGGCTTAAGGCCCTGTGCCTCTGAGCAAGCCTGACCAAGAAGGTCAACCATAAAGGTCGCGTTAATGGCAACTATGCTCTCTTGTTCCATTGTGCCGAGAGGCTCAATGCAGAGGGTTCTCGGAAGCACTCTCACATCGTGCTTTGTGGTTGCAAGCCATTTGAAGCATTCCTCAGTGCAGGCGCCGGGGCTTGAGGCACGGATTTTCGATATCTTGCCGCTTTCGACAAGAGGTATCATGCTGTCGCATAAAACCTCTGAGAACACTTCAAATGAGCCGGGCAGATCCTTTAGGTTTCTGAGGATTTCCTCACCCAGCCCGCCGTAACCAATCTGTACCTTGTCACCATCCTTGATGTAGGGTATAATAAAAGAAGCGGTCTTTATGTCCAAAGGCGTCGGCTCCGGAATAGGAAGAGCCATCATTTCGGTGTCGTTCTCAATTATATAATCAAATTCCGAGATATGTATGCAGTTTTGTTCATTTGGGCCAGGCGCAGGATATACGCCTGTTGCATCAATAAAGCCGAATTTCTTCGCAATACGGGGATCCGTATTTGTCGTGCTGTTGGTAACTCCATAACAGCCTACATTGCACCAGCCGTTTTCATCGGGAGGGCAAACCTGAGTCGCAGATGAGTTAACGCCATACTCCCACATACTGCTTTCATAGGTATCATATCCCGCGCCGAGAACTTCGATTGTATGCTCATCGATTGCCATGCGGTCGATTGGCAGATTGAAGATATTAAGAAAACGAAAGTGCTCTTTTATATCATGGTCGAAAATCATGTCGATAGGCACGTTCATGACATTGAACCAGAAGGTCACGTCATGATATTCTTCCTTGTGCTGATACAGGTGGTCAAGAAGAGCATAGGGAATCATCGTTGCCTGTCCCAAATAAATAACATCGCCGGACTCAACGTGCTTTGCAGCCTCTTCTATCGTAACCAAGTGGTCCTTATAATGCTGTTTCCAGTCTGCGGATAAATCTCTCTTTGCCATTAGCCTACCAGCTCCTTACCAAAAGTAATATCCTCAATTGTTCTTACTTCAGCGAAGTCTCCCATGCAAACACAATCAAATGATGCCAGCGATATCGCCGTTTCGTCCTTTCTGCCGATAGCCAAGGGAAGGTTTTCATCAATTAAGGCAATACGATTAGAGATGCCGGCATGCTTATTTATCAAGGGTGTAATGTAAGCTCCCGCTTTTCCAACGTTGCAGTATCCTTTCTCATCGGGAGGGCAAACTGCGGCTACGACAGTATTTACTCCAAACTCTTTGCAAATCATATCAAGCAATGCGCCTGATGCGGACTGGATAAATGTAATTTTATCCTTTCCATAAGTCTGAACAAAAGCTTCTTTAAAAAAAGATATAGTGCGGAAGGTGCTTTTATATTTGAGTTCATCTAGGATTTTGCAGGGTGCTTGACCTTCGCTGAATAGTATCGTGATGTCTTTGAGCTCGTCCTGGCGCTTCATCAAAGCTTCCAGAAATGCATCGTATATGCTTGCCCCATTTCCTACCCAGATTGTATCGCCAGACTTTATTGAAGCGGCTACGTGTTCGGCAGATTCATACCTTGCGTTGTCATTAAGGTTTTTCATTTAAAATCCTCCATTTTCTATAAGTTGATTTAGGTTCTTTGCTTTGTGTAACAACCATACTGCGTAACAATCAGATAAAAAAATATTTTGTTGAGTATCTCGATATAATTAGCTTTTTCATTAAGTTATAATGAAAAGCCAAGATGAGCTTATAAGCAAATAATTATGTTAATATGTTTAAAAAGCTGATGTGTTTTGCTGCAGCTTCATTAATAACAAGACATTTCTGGTGATTTAAATAAACAACGTCGTAACAAGGCAAATAATTCTGCACAAAATATAACCTGTTTTTTTGTAAGGAGCATTTTATGGAAATTCGTGATTTACAGTATTTTTGCTTAACGGCAGAATTAGAGCACGTGACAAAGGCAGCTGATAAGCTCGGCGTTGCCCAGCCGTTTTTGACTAAAATCATCGGGCAGCTTGAAAATGAAGTCGGAGTTCCACTTTTTGATAACATCGGTCGTAAAATTAAACTCAACCATTATGGTGAGGTGGTTTATACTCATGCTAAAAAGATACTGACCGAAATTGATAATCTTCGCAACGATATAGACGAATCTTTGGAACGGCATACGCGCACCATAAAAATCTATACGAATATCGAGCTGCATTATCCTGAAATAGTTATGGAATATCAGAGATTCAAACCTGATTTTCAGGTGGCAATTACCAACGCGTCCAGGGAGGAGATCTTCGACGCACTGAAGGCTGGAGACGCAGATTTTGGCCTATGTTCACCGCCGTTAAGTGACGATTCCGGCAAAGGAATAAAAACCGAAGTAATATTTTGCGAGCGCTGCTGTGCCATGCTCCCTCCGGAGCATCCCTTATTAAACGGAAAAACCATAAGCTTTGATGATGTGATTGGAGAAGCGATGGTTACAACTTCAAAGGAGTCCGCTTTACGGCTTAATCTAGATCAGTTGATGGAAAAATACAATTATCATCCTCAAATCGTCTGCGAGTCCAACGATATAAACCTGCTCATTAGAGCAGTTAAAAGCGGTCTGGGCTTCGCTATCCTGCCCCGCTCTGTGATGTTCAGCATTCCATCCATAAGAAAATACTGCGTTGAATCCGCATATCCAGATACAATAGGTAATGTCGGCTTGAGCTTTAGTACACTTCAAAGTGATATTCGCGATTCATCCAAGTTTATAGAATTCGTTAAGCAGTTTATCAAAAACTACAACGATAATGTTTATTGCAGAGAATAATCGCTGCTTTAGTTATTATTTGTATTGCCGCTTGATTTGTGAAATAACGTACCCCAAATGATGCTTAAATAGCATAAGCATCCAGTATCTGTCGAAGCGCGCGAGTATCGATGCTTGAATCTTGCGTTCATTGACAGACTGAAAAGCAGCCTGAAACTTCAAAGTTTCAGGCTGCTTTTCTTGGCAAGTTAGGTGAATATAGATGCCAGTGTTACATTTGCATTATGCTCAATATTGCGGCATTGACTGACAGCGTATTATTATAAACTTTGTACACCGCATGCTGTTGCGTTTATTTAGCTCTTTTGAAAACTAATATCATCATTGAACCCAAAGCACCAGCACATTGAAAGTTAACAAGTTCCCAACCTTCATTACCACATTTTTCAAGAATAGCATTGCATTTTTCTTTTAAAGAACGTTTAGTATCAAAAACCGAATCAAAGGTTTCTGTTTTGTATTCCCACATGGTAAGTCTCCTATTATATTCATGTTCTATATTTGATATTGTAAACTGATTTGTACAGATATATATATCTGTATTTTACCATAAAAAATGAAAAAAGCCAATTGTAACACAATCGACTTCTTTCAACAAAATATTATGGTGGAGACGGACGGGATCGAACCGTTGACATTCTGACTGCCAGTTTGAGTAGTTATGCGTTAACAGCTGCCTTTCGTTCCCGTTTGGTCGCGTTATGTCCCATTGAATATCTAACAAAATCAATATGCTGAGAGAATAGGCACAAATAAGCACGCTTAATTGGAGGTATTAAAATTGGCATGTACTTGTTAAATGATGAAACTATTGTCTTTCTAAGTAGTTAATTGAGGACGCTTTCCGGTGCTATGGTTCTAAAACAGATGCAGAGCAAATCAATTTGTAAGCAAGTACACGTATGGCGATCTGCTCAGGTGGTTATATTCTCAAGTGTAACTGCCCATGGTGATCCAGGATCAAGCGCATTACCAGCTGTATCATATATTTTTAAAACTTGATTTACAGTTATCTCAACAGGTGTATTTTCAGCGTTAGCCTTAACTGTAAGAACTACAGTCTTAGTTTCAACGGGAGCTGTTATTTCAGTTATTGTGAAACCAGTTACGTTGAATGTATCTACTGTAAGAGTTGATTCCTTAATATCTTCTGAGAAATAAATTGTTATAGTACCGGCAGAAAGATTTCCTATAACCTTAACAATATCAACAGTTGATTCAACATCATCATGATTCCACATAACTATTTCAGGAGCTGTCTTATCAACAAGATCTATATTGAATTGAGATTGAGATCTCAACTTACTACCCCACTCTGACTCTGAAGATGGAGCAGCAATAGTAGTAATACCAATCTTAGCTCCTTCCCCATCTGTAACATCAGTTGCTAACTCTTTATCTAGAATTAAAACCACTTCCGTTTTTCCATCAGAATTAATTGAAGTTGATTCACAACCTACAACCCTAATTGAATCCGGAGTTGTTAAGTTGGTTAATTTTATGTCTTCCCAGCTAACACTTTTCATCTCCTTGTTGAATACAATCTTAAACTTATTCTTAGCTATTAATTGAGCTTCTTCAATAATAACATTTTCTGGATCGATACTTTGAACAGTGTAAGGCTCAACACTATCATACAAGCTCTTTCCTGCAAGATCCACGATCGGAGCGATCGTTACAAAAGGTCTGATCGTTGAATCATTCGTATCATCAAGTTCCTTGAAGTAAATTCGAACTGTCCGATCATTAACCTTAGTAATAGCATCATTATCACCTAAATCCTTATAAGTACCACCGATTGTTACAAGATAGTTTGCCTTAACAAGCATTTGTTCTTCATTCATAGCTTCAGAGTATACAATGTAGATCAGACCCTTTTCAGGCACGGCACAACAATGTTGATCAATTACCACCGGGTGCTTATAATCCCCCGTCGTGAAACGATATGTATAAGCAGATGTATTTGTGTTTCCAGAAATATCTTGATACTTTTTGATTGTTAACTGATATTCAGTATTGTCTTCTAATTCAGCCGAGAATATCAGTTCAACCGATTTCATTGACTCATCTAGTACAACTGAAAAAGGTATTTCTTTATTGTCTGAAAGTTTCTTTACTACATAGCTATCTGGATTAGTTACAACTTCTATATCAAGTTCTTCATTAAATACGATCTTAATACTTTCACCCGTGTTTACTTCGCAACCTGTAACAACAGGAGCAGTGGTATCAATTGCAACATGGCAAGTAAGAGATTGGTCTGGTACTGTTATGCCGTAACGATCAATTAACTTTCCGTCTTCGCTGTTTACCAAGAAAAGATTTAGTGTTCCGCTTGGTAATACCCCGTTGAATGTGAATGTAATTTCATCAGCATAGTCAGTTGCTGTAGCTTCTGCCTTGTAGGCTTCATTGGTTTTATCTGAATGATACAATTTGATGTTTGAACCCTTAACCGGCTTTGAAAAAAGAAGAACGACTTTGTTTGCCCTTGCCGATTTAACGGTTACGACCGGTACGGTGGTGTCTTTAACGTAATTAAAAGTGGTATTTCCCTTAAATACTTTGTATCCTGCGTAATCTTGTATTGCGTTAGTGCCGCCAAGACCTGCAGCATTTACTGTAAGAGTGACAGGTCCTTCGACAAGCTTAGTTCCAACTTCTAAGGTGATAACATCTAGATTTAATTCAGCTTTTTGAACATAGTATTCATACGTTCCACTGACAACCTTAAAATTTACAGGATCCAATGTCTTTGTGTTATTATTACAATGAACCGGCTCTGAGAAAGTAATTTTTATAGTCCTCTCACCAATAGCCTTTACTTCTTTAACTGTAGGTAATAAACCATCCTGTACTTCTACTTCAACTTCTTTATCTGCACCTAATTTCTTTGCATTAACAGCCCTAATGTCCTTGCTAACTATAACTTTTGCTTTTGATGCGTTTGTCAAACAATCTTGAACTGTACTATCGAGAGTTATAGTAACAGTCCTCTTGTCATAACCTAATTTGCAGCTAGTAGTCGTAAGAGTCTTTTCAACGTTACCCTGATCTTTGATTTTATAGTTTGCTTCGTCTTGTGCTGAATCTTTATCCATTTCAGCATTGAACTTGATTTCTACTTGCTTTGTGTTTAATGCTTTAACTGACACAACGCTTAATTCTACTTGAACATACCTAATTGGACCACCACTAATTGATTCTATTAAACCTATTTTTTCAGCCTTTGCCTTTAAGTCAGCATTGTCACCAGCGATATCAACGATAACTGTTTTTCCACTAGCCTTTTCAGCTGTTAGAGCACCAAACATGACACCAATTGCAGCGTCTCTCGTTAAATCGCCGGTTAAAGTTGCATCAATTTTGCTTCCTTTAGTTTCTGCAAGCGTAGCAACGGATTGCCTGAAATCCGCAACAGTATAACCCATTTGCCTGAGCATGAAGGTAGCAAATCTGGCAGCTGTAACAGTATCCTTAGCGCCGACAAAGAATTTACCATCTTGTGTTGAACCGCTCAAAACACTATTTGTTGCTGAATAGGCAACTACATTCTTAGCATAATCTGCTATACTTGCAGCATCATCAAATTTAGCTAATGCTTCATCTACATTGTCAGCTGTTAATTTAGAAGCAGCATCGTAATAACCAAATAGTTTTGCTAAAAATATTAATGAATCCTGTGTAGTCAATGCATTTTCTAAACCAACTTTAGGATCATTTGCATCTTGTCCTGAATAGAGCCCGAGATCCCTCAATGTTACAGCTTTGTCAGCATTTGACAGCGTTGCCGAATCAGCTGCGAACACAGCAGTCATAGAAGTAAGCACTAATGTTACTGCTAGAACTGCTGCGGTAAATTTGCTGAGATTTCTCATGTTCTCAAACCCTCCTTGTCTATTTCGCTGCGTACTGGAATTGCTAAAACAAAAGCTGGTGACACGTTTTTTCCTAAGTTTACCGATCTTAATTTCACAATTATATCATGGGCATTTCTTGGAGTCAAATAAACCCATTTTTAGTGGACTAAGTCTGTTTATAATAGTAGTAATATTGAAATTCTAAGACATATTATTCCTCGGTTTCGTGAATTAAGAACGAGGCTTTTAATGAATGAGGATAATGCGAAAGTCAATGAAAATATAAATAAAATGTCACGACGGACAAACATGGACTCTGATTGAAATGACCTATCAGCCGTTGGAAGATCAGTTTGATGGCCTCGTTTCTATCTTGGATGTGATGGAATTTGACGTAATCGGCAATTGCAGCATTAAGGCAGTCCAATTTACAGGGAACGAATATGGATATCTCCGTGCTACAGATTGGACACTAGGTTCGGTCACCTATGTGCGCGATGATATGGTATATTACCCGTTTGATTTAGACTAAACAAAATAGAGATCATATAGAAAGCCGTCACAATTGCGTGGCGGCTTTTTCGGTTATATGTAACATACGCAGAAAGTTTCAGGCAGAATTTGGCCTAAGACTTAAGCCCAAAACTATGCTATGCTTATTTTAAACTAAATGCGGCAGGAGGTACATATGAGAAAAACGAGTATTAGGTTGTTTGCAGTTGTTTTGGTTTTTATAAGTCTACTTAGCTATGTCGGAGCGGGTGCGCAAGCTGCCACCGCAGGCTCAACTGCAGGCAAAATAACAGTTAGTACCGGGAATCTAAATGTAAGAAGCTCAGCATCAGCTTCGTCTATAGTTTTGACAAAACTGCCCAGTGGCAGTTATGTCACTCTTTTATCGCAAAGTGGAGGTTGGTGGTATGTTGAATATTCAAAAGGTCAATATGGCTACTGCTCTGCGGCATATATAACTCAGTTATCAGGTGCTTATGCGGCAAGCGTCAGCAGCAGCCTAAATGTTAGGTCGGGGACGGGAACCTCCTACGGTGTAATTGGTTGGCTGAATAATGGTGATTATGTTGTTATCATGTCCTCATCCAGCACATGGAAGCAAATATTGTTTAACGGCAACAGTATAGGCTATGTAAACGGGGCATATTTGAAATCAGGATTTGATTACACCGCTGTATCTTTAAGTGTACCGAGCTTCAAACAAATGAATTCGAGCTGGGCCAACATTACGGTTGGTTCTTTCGGAGGAACTATAGGCACTATTGGTTGTTCAACAGTCTCACTGGCCATGTCGGAATCATACCGCACAGGGACGACTATTTATCCCAGTGATATGGTGAAAAAGTTGAGCTACACAACGGGTGGTGCAGTTTATTGGCCAAGCAATTATACGGCATATTTTGGCACTGATTACCTTACTACGATTTATAATTTGTTGAAAGCGGGCAAACCTGTGCTTGTAGGCTCTAAAGATGCTTATGGCAGTCAGCATTGGGTTGTGGTAACAGGATTTACTGGCGGAGCTTCGCTTTCTTCTTCGAGCTTTACAATAAACGATCCCGGTTCATCTTCAAGAACAACACTACAGCAGTATTTTATTATCTATCCGAATTTTTATAAAATAATATATTATTAATAGTTCGCCTTGCCCATTCGCTTTGTTAATATAATTGGATCAGAAAATATCATAAATAATAGAGCTCGCCTATATCAAACGGTATAGGTGAGCTTTTGATTATCCACGCAGCAATTTGCGGGACTGCACAAGCTTCTGGGCATTTTCTATGGAAAGGTTATATAAGCAAATTCGGTAATATACAATCGGGAAGGCAGCGATTAATAGCTGGCCTTCTTTTTTCGTTTCAACACTGTTTGCTAAACTGTTTGGTTTTTTTAATTATGTAACTTTGGTGTACCTCTAACATGTTACCCTTCCTTTTATAGGGCAAAACAAATAGAACGCAGACTGTCGAAAAAGGGGAAAAAAATCCAAAGGTGAACGGGCATAAAAATGCAAGAACTGTCCCAACACGGCCTTTTGGAAATATATCTGTACAGAGGAGATTAAGATGACTAATAAAGAACTGCGCAAGCTGCGACGCTCGGAATTGCTTGAACTGATGGTGATGCTTTCTAAGGAGAACGAGAAACTGCACGAGCAAATAGAGTTTATGAACATGCAACTTGATAATCGCATCATCCAGTTGCATGATGTTGGCTCCATCGCTGAAGCCTCCATAAAGATAAGCAGTGTTTTTGAGATCGCTCAGGATGCAGCGGACCAATACTTGGAAAATATACGCCGTCTGAACGATGAAGCACAGATAATCTCCGATGGCCTTATAGAAAAAGCCAGAAAAAAATGCGTGGAAATGGAAGCAGAGGTTCAGCAAGATGTCGACAGGAAATGGAGTTCGCTTAAGGAAAGGCTTGACCGATATTGTGAGGCGCACAAGGAGCTGAAAGAACAACTACATGCTTTGTATGAGCAATCAAATATGATTACCGAGGCTAAAACCAATGAAGGATCTGATTTCGCCTACAACGCAGCAACTTGAAGAAGAACTTGATCACGTGAATTATAGAGTGACATATAGGAAATCGTTTCGGGGAACGATATGGACTCTTGTTGTTGTTGCTGCCGCAGCTATCATATTATCTACTTTCTTTTTATCTGTTCTCAAGATTCAAGGTAACAGTATGGATCCCCTGTTGAAGGACGGTGAGTTTGTCATAGCGATGAAAACGAACGACTTCAATGCGGGAGACATTATTGCGTTCTATTACAACAACAAGGTGCTGCTTAAACGGGCTATCGCTTATGCCGGCGACATAGTTGATATAGACGAAGATGGAAATGTTTTTGTAAACGGTCAGGAGCTTGATGAACCGTATATTCTGGATAAGGCACTGGGTGACGGGGATGTGAAATTTCCATATCAGGTACCCGACAGTCGTTGGTTTGTGCTGGGGGATCACCGCTCGACTTCATCTGACAGCCTAATAGGTACTGTGGCTGAAGAACAGATAGTTGGTAAGGTTGTACTACGAGTTTGGCCGCTTTCTGAGTTCGCAGTATTGGACTGAGTAAATTTGCCTGATCGGAGGTGAGACATTGAGGAAGGAATTGCAGAAAAAAGCAGAGGAATATATTCGAGGCGGCAGCCAGAGGAAAAGATTCCGGGTGCTAGTGTCGGTTCTGTCGCTTGTTGTCACGCTTTCGACGCTTTATATACTGTCAACACCAGCCATGACGCTGGAAAAAACGGCATGTCTTGACGCAGAGGGACAGACCGGCACTGGTGAGCTCATAACCACCGACGCTTCGCTAAACCCTCAAGAGGAAGAGAATGCACCTTCCGGGGAGAGTGCCTCCGAGGATGGCAATGCCGAGGGAGATAACGAGCCCTCACCCGAGAACGACAGCGACGTTGGGCAGACGGTTGGGGACGAAGCTCCTCAGGGCGGAGGCGTAAACGATAATACGCAGTCCGGGGAAGGGAACTCCGGTAATGATGAAACCGCGGATGATGAGAACTCCGGTGAGACTGAAAACCCGGCTGAAAACGACACAGATGAAAACACTCCTTTTGATAATGCTCCTGCGGATGACAGCGAATCACCGGAGGATTCCGGTGAGGAAGAAGAAGGGAAAGAGTCTGAAAGTGAAGAAACCGATACAGAGGAAACCGAAGCGAAATGTGAAAGGTCAGTCTATGAGTATGCGGAAGACGGGCTTACGGTTACGGCTGTCCTGTCCGATCCTGCGGCGGTGCCCGACGAAGCAGAGCTTTTCGTTACCCGCATAACCGAGGAAATCAATCCGGAGCGTTATGCGCAGCTTGCACTGCTTCTTGCAAACAACGACGGAGGCGGCGAGGCGGCTAAGTTTTTAGCCTATGACATCTCTTTCATGCTTGATGGAGCCGAAATTGAACCGGTAGTCGGCACGGTATCCGTGACAATTCGGGATACGGTGGAATCGGCAGTTACGGCGGAAGCCGCGGAAGATATTCAGGTCTATCATGTTCTCAATGAGGATAGTGACGTCCCGGAATTACGGTCAGTTCCTGTTGCAGTTACCGCAGAAGCGGATGAACAGGAAATCTCCTTTACTGCCGAAAGCTTTTCAGCATATGTGGTAACCCTGCCTAGCGGCGACACATATACAATGCCGGACGGAACAAAAATGGTAATACAATACGGTTCTTCTCTGAAATATAAACTCATTTCCATCAAAAACGACTTTCTCGACTACGCCGGTACTTATTACAATCCAAATAGTCCACTTGGTATTGCCGGCAGTTTTCATATTGTTGCATTCAGCACCGCTACGCTAAGCTCGCACACTAATGGCAATGTGCTGGCAAATACACTAATTGCCAATGTCAATTTTGGCACGAGCGGCCTTCAAAACGAGCTGAGCTATGCCAAAGAACGCTCTACGATACACGCAACCAGCGCTTCCAGCACAAACCATGTGCTGGCGCTCGGGTCTGGGAATGCAGTAAGACTGACGAACAACAATAACTCCTTTTCAATAAACGGCACTAAGTTGGACTCTCCCAATAATGTCTGGCAAGACGCGAATTCAGCAAGCCGGCCTTTTATAGACCTCAATGAAGTAAAGAGTCAAATAGGAGCCGTATCGGCGGCGATGGCCTCCATAAGCAGTAATGTAAATGTTGTAAGTCATTTGAACTCTGCTCAGAGCTGTAATGGAAGTTATGTGGAACTGAATGAAGACGAACCTGACGGGGTAGGAATTTTTAATATCTCTGCAAGCAATTTGAGCAGTTACTCACATTTTGGAACAAAGGGATTACAGGCTGGCCATAGCGGCACTGTAGATGCAAACGGGTTTAAAATAACGAGCGGTAAAGCGCTTTGCTTTGCTTGGAAAAGCGATTAATAAACTGTTTTGGAGTGCTTGCGCACACAGCATGCCATTCGGGCGGGTGTATTGTGCGCCTATCTTTCTATACCCGTTTTCCATCGGGCAAATATATGTTCGACTGGGACAGATCGTTTATCCGCTTAATTCTGACGGCGGAATTATGGACCATGCTGAAAGCGCTTTGATTCTTGAGCATAACGAGATTTTTTAGGATAATACCTGCAAAGCAAATACATATTCATACAGCGAGCTCTACCGAATTGAAACGTCGGTATTTATTTCCAGCTAAAACCGAATATCAGGATGAAAGAATATGCGTAAGCTTGTTTTTCCTGTAAAGGATTTTTGGCGGCAGGAGTTGAGTACCTGGAGCAGCTACGCCCCACAGAAAAGTTTTCAAAATATCGAAACGACAGCCATAAACTTAAGTATATGGCTGTCGTTTCGATTTGGTGGAGACGGACGAGATCGAACCAATCCACGTCTGACTGCCAGTCAGGCGCTCCCCGTAAGTATCGGGTGTGCACACCCCGTTTCTCTTTTTCTAGAAACATGAGTCGATGGGAAATTAAATCTGATTCGCGTTGAGACATCGAGCAGTAAATTGCACATGCATTTCACGAGTTGCACATTGACGTACACATTCTCGAGCTGTTTTCCCCATGGGTAAAGGACGTGATGTCCATATTACGTGGGGGGAGAAAAATGGAGGACAATTTCGCATATCAGATTTTAGATTCAAAGCACATCCGCGCGGCACCGTTATTCAAATACGAGACACCCGAATCCGAAGAGGACAGATTAAAACGACTTTATCTGAAAACTGTCGACGCGTCAGAGCCTGATGAAAACATAACAGAGCTGCAAACCCTTCTCGCGGCTCTTTTCAGTTCATATATTTCAGGCTTTCAGATTGATGGGCGGATACCCTATGAGCTTCGGGAAATATTCGAAAAGGATATGGACAGATTCTCACAAAACCTGTCCGAAGAGCTTGCGAGGAAATACCAGTCAGCGCTCGACAGCGGGTGCTCGCCGGAGGAGGCGATGGAGCAAAGTCAAGCGGTATTGAAAGAGGGCGTGGAAACCCTCTCCGCAAAGCTATACCGCTATGACAAGGATTTTAAAGCACTCATTCCGCTGCTTCACTATAAGGATGAAGGATATGACATGTTCCTCTTTCTCAGTGAGCAGGGTGAGAAAACCTGCGAGCGCTGTGAAATGTATCATGGAAAGATATACAGCATTTACAACCTTCACAGCGAGGGAGTTATACCTCCGCTTCACCCGAATTGCCGCTGTGAGCTGATAGCTATGGACGGCTTCGCTGTGAGGATGTATAATCTTGACAGGCGCAGCTTTCTTCAATACTTCGAAAGGCTTCGCGGAGCCAATCACGGCGGGATATATGTTCTCGACCACGACTTTTTCAGAATCGGTCTTTCGCCGGATGCTCTTACGCGCATAAGTTATCCGAATGGAACGCTTGCCTTTGACACCGATAAGCCGTTTTGGTATGAGAGCCAGCCGGATTATTACGAAAAGCTTGAGAACTGGTCATCAGAGTATTTTGCCGGGCTTATTCGCCAAGCAAACGAAATGGCTGAAGCGCTGATAGAGGCGCAGGATGAGCGTGCGGCGGTCAAGTGGGACAGCGTCGGAGGCTTTCTGGATTGGCTGACTCTCGGAATAGTGAGTGGCTTCTGGGACGGAATGAAGCTCCGCCATAACGCAATGAAGGACGATCCCAGCCTTTATAATATTATTAATGCTATTTCCTTAGGGACGCTCGATACTTTAAGGGGCGCTGTCAAACCCGAAGAGCCATGGTCACTCCAGCACCTGCTTGATATTGTCGGGACTGTGCTTATAGCCTATGCGGCGTTCAGGACTGTGAGTAAAGTCGCACGGGTAATCGGTGGGATAAGGGCGGGTGTTCCGTTAAGCCAGTCGGTTATTGATGAAATACTAAGTGCGCCGGATGGACACCGCCCTGATCCGAGAACATACTTAAGCGAAGAGTATATTAATAAGCATTTGTCAGACTTCAATAATGGGGTTACAAAAATTACCGCGAAAGTGCCAAACGGGACTGTCGGTGGCCCGACGGGAACTTTTGTTATGCCAACGTCTGTCGCGGATGATATAATTAAACAATCAGGCGGAAATGTTTCAAAGCTTGAAGAGCTTCTCGGGTTTAACCCAGGAGATTTAGGAACAAACCCTGTCAGAATAGACATAGCAAATCCCAAAGGCCTTCGAATTCCGAGTGGAAATGAGGCTGGCGTAAATAATCAGTGGCTACCCGGCGGTTATACCTCAGGAGGCTCAAAAGAAGCGGTGGTTGACGCAGCAAAAAAGGGCGAGTATACAGTAAAACCAGTTTATTAAGGAGAGGATATTATGGTTATTTTTGAAGATTATGGTGTGGAAATTATACTAAAAGATGGAAGATACTATATTAGATACGATGCAGGAAGAATTGCAATCATATATGACGAAATAGAAATCACAAAAGAAGAAGCCGAACGGGCGCAACAGGGACCTCAAAATGCAATGGAAATTATCTGGTATTATAAGAACAAAAAGAGAGGGCTTGTTTAAGTCACCTTAATTCAATTAACTGAGCGTGCTTTTAATGTTATGAAATTTCATTAAGAGTCCATTATAAAATGTTAAAGCACCCGTGCGTAGAACTGAGAATTTTGTTGCTCAATCTCATGCACGGGTGCTTATTTATTATCTATGGACGGTCTTGGCGTTAAGCTGTATAATCTTAACATTAGGGACGCTCGATACTTTAAGGGGCGCTGTCAAACCCGATAAACCGTTTCAAGCACTTTTGTTATGCCTTCTTCTGTCGCGGATGATATTATCAGACAGGCAGCCGGAAGCGTTTCAAAGCTCGAAGATCTTCTTGGCCTTGAACCTGGAGATTTAGGTACAAATCCCGTCAGAATAGATATCGAGAACCCAAAAGGGCTTCGTATGCCAAATGGCAACGAATCGGGTTCAAATGACTATTGGATTCCCGGAGGATATACTTCCGGAGGCACAAAAGAAGCAGTAATTGACGCAGCTACAAAAGGAGAATATACAGTAGAATCTGTATTTTAAGGGAGAAATATAATGGTTATTTTTGAAGATTATGGTGTGGAAATTATCCTAAAAGACGGAAGATATTATATTAGATACGATGCAGGAAGAATTGCTATCATATATGACGAAATAGAGATTACAAAAGAAGAGGCTGAGCGTGCACAGCTGGGACCTGAATATGCAACTAAAATAATCTTGTATTATCAGAATATAAGAATGGGGCTAATATAAGTCGCCTTAATTCAATTAACTGCGGGTGCTTTTTTTGTTATGAAATTTCATTGAGAGCCCATTATAAAATGTTAAAGCACCCGTGCATAGAGCTGAGAATTTACTGCCCCGTTACGTATAAGGGTCATCACGAAGTAATGCATTGTGCCCGACTTAGCTACGCCGCACGGAAAAGTTTTAAAAATATACGAAAGACAGCCATAAGCATATATGTTTATGGCTGTCTTTCGTGTGTGGAGGAGATAAGCAGGATCGAACCGCTGAGCGTCTGACTGCCGGTAGGAGGCTTTCCCGAAGTATTGAGTGTGCACCCCCTTTCGGGTTTTGTTACAATCAGACTATTTTGACAAACATCAATTAATTCAAGTTCTAAACCACAGATTGAATAAATCGAACCAGAGTAGTCGCCACTTCGGCTCTAGTTGCGGTTTCTTTCGGCCCAAAATTCCCGTTATCACGTCCGGTAATTAGATTGGCTTCATTGCAATATTTAACCCCATCGATGGCCCAAGAACTAATATCGGCGGTGTCAAGGTAGCTCAACTTTATTCCTGACGTTTCTGTTTCGGAAGTCTTAAGGAATTTTGCGAAGCGGTATAGGAGCAAGGCCATTTCCTCACGTGTGATTTGGCGGTCGGGGAAGAATTTGCCGCCTCCGGCACCTTCAACAATTCCGTTTTTTGCAGCCCAATTTATATAGGCAAAGTAGTATGCGTCGGCCGAAACGTCTGTAAACGCCGCAGTTCCCTCCGTAGCCAAAATACCGTAGGAGCGCTCGTAAAGTCTGCCGATGACAGCGGCAAACATTCCTCGAGTCATGCCGGTATTTGGTGAGAACGTTACCGAATCTGTACCTTGGAAGATTTCGCGCTGTGTAACAAAATCAATGCCGGATTTCGCCCAATGATCCACAATATCTGTAAAGTTTTTCGGGTTCTGTGCAAACATAATTGTCTTTCCCAACGGCGCGATATACTTCATCGTACCGCTGCTGTCAGAGGAAAAGCCGAGGAACACCTTGTTGCCGCCTACATCCAGATAGTAGGGCAATCCTGTCGCTTTAACAAACACCGCTTTGATAGTATGCGTTGCCGTGATATTTGAGAAGGTGTAGCTGCTTACCGCACCCACAGAAACGCCGTCCACCAGCACATTGGAAATCGCATATCCATTTTCCGGTGTGATGGTATAGGTTTTGCTGCTACCCTTTGTTACGTTGGCGGTACCGCTGGGGCTGATGCTGCCGCCATCTCCGGCAGTTGCTTCTATTGTATAGTCGGCGGAGGCGGACACGTTTACACCGCTTCCGGGGCTTGCCGGAGCAATGTATCCAATGGCATAGGTAGAGAACAGCTTGGCGTGAATCGTGATGGCAGTTTTGTCAGCGTTTACCGTGATGTACTCGCCGCTGCCGTTTTGCGCTGTTGTGAGGGTTTGTATCTCACCGTTATGACGGCGGAAGACAACATAGTTATCCTTGCCCTGCAGCCCGCCGGGTATCTGGACGACGATATCCAGCAGAACATTGGATTGTTTAATATTAGTAGTACTGGGCGAGCCGGATACTGGTGTAACCGTTTTAGTCAGATTCAGTTCTAGATACAGCCCCACTGTGCCGCCGGCCGTGGCATCAATGGCAGCCTGATCGACGCCGGAACTATCCAGAGCCTTGGCGTTCAGCTTCATCTCCACCGTGCTTCCGTTTCCGGCAGCTTGCTTGTCTGCATTGCTAAAAGTCTGTTCCAGATTGCCGACTACAATGGCTGGAGAGCCTGCAGCGACCTCCACCACGGAATTAGTTTTCCCGGAGGGCAATAAGATGTCCAGATTCGTAACATTGTTTTGAACAATTTTTAACAGAATTGTCTGTGTTGTGCCATTCTTGCTGGCAACAAGATTGTAAATTCCGGGTGTAACATCCGCAAAGCTGTATTCGCCCCCGGTACCGGTCACAGTCTGAGCAAGCTGTACACTTCCCTGCATCAGCGTCACAACCGCATCGGGAAAAGGATTGACGCTCTTGTAGACTATGCCATCGACGGAATAGGTGTAATCCGTCCATACGGCAGTTAAGCTAATATTGGAGGCTGGCTGAGACAGAACTTCTCCCGGCTGATAGACCTTTCCGCTGTACTTCCAGCCTGCAAAAAGCTTTGTTCCGTTAGTTATGCCAGTACTTTCCGGAAGGATACGTACGGTTCCCGCTTGTGCTGCCACAAGCGGAGTCATAGAGCCTAATGCCCCGTCTCCGCCGGAGAAGCTTACGGTGTAGGTGTCCGGCGCGGAAGATGCATAAATAGTCAAAACGCCGATTTTCTTTGCAGCACCATCGGTGGCGTCTGCATGGCGGTAGTTAGTATCAGATATTAACGCAAATATGCTGTAACTGCCTACATCTGTTGGGTTTAACACTGTTTCGCTCTTGCTGTTTTTATATATGACGCTAAAATCCGTAAAATTACTTCCGCTGGCGGTGGCTGCCACGCTGGCGGTGTGGCTACTGCCGTCATATTTTGATGTATCCCCTGATATGCTGAAGATCACGGACGTTTTTTGGATAAGCAGGGTACCGATGGGATTGGTCAGTGTATAATTGAAGGAACGGCTGCCGTTGAGCGTGGCTGATACAGAGTAAGAGCCTGTATTGGTTTTGCTCTCGGAAAGCTGTGCGGACACGTCGGCAGAGTCTCCGCTCTCCACTCCGATAAGAGTGAATACGGGGGATTTGGACGTGCCGTCATAAACGGCGGTTAGGTTCTTCCACTGTATCTCGATCTCTTTTTTAGATATGGTAAAGCTTGCCGCCTCGCTTATGACCTGCTTGTAATCACTTGTGGCGGCAAAGGTGGCTGTTACGGTGTAGATGCCCGCGTCAGTGGGCTTTGCGCTGCTGTTGTAGACTGTTCCGTCGGCTTTTGTTCCCGAGTATGTATAGGTTACGCCGTTTGTTCCGTTGGTGGCAGAAACAGGTGAAGGTTCCGATGCCGGTTTGCCGTATTTCCAACTCGCTATCGAAACGCTACCAATGCCGTCAGAAATGGACTTGGTTGAAACGCTCAATGAGGCTGCTTCACTCTGAAATGCGGATTCTGTGGCTGATTTCTGCGCATCGACAGTATAGCTGTGGTTCGCTGTCAGACCGGTAAAGGCTACCTTGCCGTTGCCGTCGGCCGTCTTCCATTCGCCGCCGTCTAGGCGATACCGTACTCCTGTCTCGGCTGTCACTGAAATCGTCGTAGCGGTAGAACTGCAATTGATAACCGGTGGAGCAGGACGGGTGGGAATTGTCAGAATCTGTACTTCGCTGGCGTAGTTGCTATCCGTATATGGGCAGAAAAGCTGAACACTGACCTCAGCTGAACTGTCCCAGCCAAAGGCTGTTGCGGCCATGTTCGCGGTGCAGGGCTTCCATTCGTCCTCCTCATCCATCCTGTACTGTATGTCAGCTCTGGTATTCAGCTTCTCGCCTGCAAAATCAATAACAACATTAGTTTGTAGGCGTTCAGGAGCGGTGACGGTGATTTCTGCGCTCTTAAAACTTAATGCTGTTGCCGGCTTCCAAAAGGTCAGTTTATCGCCGGGTGCAAGCGGAATATCAAGATCATCGTCACTGTTGTTGAGCATATTCGGACCGCTATTGATCCGGTAGCCAAAACCCTCATACACACCGCCTGTTTCAACATCTGTCCATATATTATTTGTGACCCATGAATCCCATGTATCGTCGAAAAAAGCGACCAGATCAGGCCGGGCGGGTATCTCTATGTTCTTCGAAGTGCTGTCGATAATGTCTTTCAAACGGATATGTATGTATTTGGAACTTGAGGTTGCGGCGGGAATTATACCGCTAAGCGGAATCTCAGTTCCAGTAACAGTCGTTGCACCTGTCCAATCAACTGGTTTGCTGGCATAGTTGTCCACAAGATACTCCATCTCGTTGGAAACGCCGGTGATCTTTTCGTTTGTGAAATCCAATACGGCTTCGGGTGCGTTGCCCTCGGCAAGCTGAAAGGTCACAGTTACAGAAGTCGGCACACCTGCGTATTCACCGTTCTCGTTACCGCTAAACGATATGGTCACAGACGCGCTCTTAGCTGGCTGGCCGGCGGCGTTTGCAGCTACTGTAAAGCTGTCGAGGGATAGCGCGCCGTCAACAAGTGTTCCGGTGGTAGTAGATGGAATGGTAAGTATATTGCTGACGTCTGTTTCGCTCATCGTCCATGTTAAGGAATTATAGCTATCGACAATACCTGATACATTCAGTGTCAGCGGTGTGTTACCGCCTGTGTTTGCTACGTTAATAACGGTCTTACTAAGGTTTGCCGTGGGTGCGCTGCGCGGCCCGGTTTTGGAGAAGGTGAAGGTTACTGTCTGCGCCGTGGCACTTCCCGATTGGATGGAAGCGGGTTGTCCATTGATTATTATCTCTGGAATATCGGCAAATTTGCTGCCGGAATCGGCGGTGAGCGTCATTTCCAAAGAATAGACCGTGTTGTAATCGAAACTGCCAATGAGGTTGTTTGTTCCCTGTTTCCATGTGAGCGATGCGGTGACGCCTGATGGGATGCAGGCGGCAGTGGAACTTGGAGCCGCACCTACATTCGGAGCGGTCACGGTGAGTTCAGCTTTATCAATCGTCCATTGGGCATACAATATAGTAGTCGACGTTAAAACAAATTTACTGTCTGCCGGATAAGCGTCGCCGCTCCCATCCGCCTTTGTATTCCATCCTGCAAAGCTGCAGTTTGTACGGGAAAAACCCGCGCCGGAAGCAACCGTAAATTCGTTTTCCATACCTTCTATGATAGCTGAAGAGCCGTGTGAGCCGCTGCCCCCGTTTGCGTTATAGGAAAGGACAGCAAGGTATGATGCATTCGGATTAAGCAGGGTGATTTTGCTCTCTGCTAAGTCCAGGGAACCGCCTGTATCGTGAGTGAATTTCTTGAAGTCAGCCTCTCCAATTGTATAGTCATCTCCCTGCGCAACAGTTACCGGAGTGTCTGAGACGCGTGTGCTGACACCGATTGTGCCGTCTAAACCTGTTAGTGAACCGGCAACCTTAATTATGCTATCATTCGTTTTAAGATAAACGTTATTCGGTACGCCTTCCCTGCTGTTATTCAAGATTTTGGCGCCTCCGCTGACCTTAAAGGAACCGCCATACACAAACACGCCGCCGCCATGATTATACATAAACCATGGAGTTGTGGTGTTGCTGCATATCTCTCCACCCTCCATGTTGAAGGCACCGCTCGCGTTCAAATACACACCGCCGCCGTCGCACAGCATGCCGTCCAGAGAAGTCGCGTTCTCGTTAATCTGCCCGTTCTTCATGGTGAAGGTGCCGCCAAACACAAAAATACCGCCACCTCTGATTGCAGTGTTCTTGTTGATTTTACCGCTGTTCATCGTAAAGTCACTACCACTAGCAAGATAAACTCCGCCGCCGCCATGATTTTCCCCTGACTTAAATATGGTGGTGTTTTCACAAATCTCGCTGTTTTCCATGACACAAGTTCCGTTAAGCATGAAGATACCAGCACCCGTAACAGCTTTATTTCTGTTTATTTTGCTGCCACCGCTTATGGTAACATTACCGCCTGCTATATATACACCTCCACCGTATGGCATAAATGAAGACGAATCCGTTGTGTTTTCACTGATCTCGCCGCCGATTATAGCTAAAGTGCCTACACCGTAGTCGAGATTTGCGGTTGTGTCAAAATATATGCCGCCGCCTTCCACTGCGGAGTTGCCGTTGACGGTCCCACCATTCATGGTGAAGACACTGCCCAAAAAGACATACGCGCCGCCTCCGTAGCTACCCGCCGTATTGCCGTTGATGCTTCCACCATTCATGGTAAAGTCGCTGCCCATGTCCACGGCCACGCCGCCACCATTGCCATAATTACCCTCCGCAGTATTGCCGCTTATGCTTCCGTTAAACATGGTGAAGGTGCTGCCTTCCAAAAACACACCACCGCCGCCGAAGCCAGCCGCTTTATTGCCGCTGATGCTTCCACCGCTCATGCTTAAGGTGCTGTTTTCCTCCGCATAAATGCCGCCGCCATTGCCAACAAAAGACCTGTTTTCGCTTACAGCTCCGCCGCACATGGTGAAAGCTCCGCCCTCCGCCACAAACACGCCGCCGCCGTAGCCTCCCGAGAAACTACTGCCGTCGACGCTTCCACCTACCGTAGTATTACCGCTGACGCTGCCGCCGTTCATGGTCAATGCACCGGTTCCCGCCACATAAATTCCGCCTCCGCCGGTAAATCCGCTTTTTTTCCCACCAGTGATTTTGCCGGTTCCTATACTGTCGTTCAGCGTCAGGCTGCCATTTACGGTGATAACATTGCCGTAAAACTCCGCCTTTACATCGGGATTCCCCAGCCCACGGTCAATTTTTTTACCATTCAGGTCAAGGTTAACCGTTTTTCCTAACAGAACTTCCAAAGGTTTTGATAGAGTAATGTCAGAGTTCAATATCGCGTTTCCACCGTTCTGAAAGACCAATATTAATGCTGCCTCTGTCGTAACACTTGTGGCACCTTCTGCCAAAGCCTTAATCGGCAATAACCCTACCAAGATAAAAATTGCTAATAGCAATGTAAAAAATTGTTTGATTTTGTCTGATATTTTCATGCTAACTTCCTCCTATAATATCGCTCTTTCATAAGGTGTTCTATTTACTTTCATATCCGCATGTACCCGTATTGGTCGGATTATTAGAGTCGATTCCAAAGTCCCCAAACTTGCATGTCCAGCATTCTTCCTTCCACAATTCTGTGTATGGATGCTTCTTGTAATAGGAGCAGCGATCAGTCGGACATACCCGCAGTTTTTGAAAACCTTGATCGACTTCAGCAGTTCTGTCTATTCTGTTGAACACCAAAAAGCTCCCCTCCTTGTTTAGATATTTACTATTTTTATATATAATTCGACAAAAAACTGCAAGACCGTAGGCAGGATTGGCTTTTTGGTGGCATAATTGGCTAAAAAATACATCCATTACCTTTTGAGGCAATGGATGTAGGTTGTTATTTTCTATTATATTTTGAGTATAAATTTGACAGTAAAGACGTTGTCCTTCACTGCGAAGGATATATTTCCTTTAAATCGCTGTACCGTATAGGCCATGCTTCTGGTGCCTATGCCACCTCCACTTTTTGCAGAAACCGGCATGTCGTTTTCAAAGCTAATTTCGTTGGCGCAGGAATTCGTAAACCCAACAGCCAGCATCTTCCCGTTATAGCGCGACTGTGCTTTAATATACTTTTGAGTGCCCTCCGGAAGCCGTAAACACCCTTCATAAGCATTCTCAAAGGCGTTGGCAAATAATGTGGATAGTTCAATGGGGTCAATCTCCAGTTTCTCCGGCACATCCATATTAAGCTCAACAGTAATACCAGCTCTAATGGAACGCTCCGCCCACAGGCAAAGAATGCTATTAACTGACGGGTGCAGGCAATAATCTGCTTTTTGCAAATTAGCCATTCCCCGCTGCTCTTTCAGATATGCCATGGCCGTATTCAGTTCTCCAGCCTCCAGCAACTCAATTAACTCCTGAGTACTATGGCGCAAATCATGCCAGCGGCGGTTTGTCATCTCCGCAATTTCCTTCTGCTGCTCAAGATTATCCATCTGTGCTTTGCATTGAATGGTCAATATACGTTGCTGCTCCTGGATTAAATATTTCTCATGAAGCTGCTTGAACACGTAATATAGAATCCAGAAAACCACGAGAATCAATAGCGAAATTATTACACCATTAAAAAGCAACGGCATAATTTTCTGATCAATACCATACTGACTATATTGAAAATACATAAAGATTAATCCTATTGCAGGCTGTATGCTAAAGATACCCCAACCCTTCTCCAGTTCATCCTGCAACTGTATGTATCGCTTACGTACAAAGCAGTGTATAATTAAAAATACTGCAACAAAAAGAATGATACGAACAAGACTGTACCAATAATATACCCCGTTTAAAAGCTGGGATATCCAAATTGCGGGAATTGAAATAACTATATTGATGAAGATGGTTATTAACGTTGTAAATACATCTCTCATATCTCTGCGCTTGGAGATATACAGGAAAACAAGGAAGGCAGGCAAATCTACGGCAATGACAAACCATCTAACATACTCGTCATATCCCAATAGCAGGAGAATGGAACCGCTGACTAAGGTTTGGATAATCAGTTGAATTCCAAGTATTACCAGCACCTTTTTCAATGGAAAACGGAATCGCGCCAGGTCCATTACGGTTATCTGGGCTGTAACTAGAGTAACAATTGGTATGATAAATGCTGAATAATCCATCATCAAAGTCCCTCCAGCGCATAAGCGGTATACCTGTCAATTAAATCTTTGTACTGCCTGCGCTGCATAGGGATTTTCATTCCTGTTTCAAACAAAATATAATTTTTTGTAATTTCCTCAACCTTGCCTAAGTTTATTATGTAGGTGCTACCGCACTTGAAGAAGCGACTGTCAAAGGAAACAAGCTTAAATAATTCTGCTGACGTCATACGCGCCTGTTGACTTTTGCCGTCTTCCAGATGAATCTGCTGTATGTGTTTATTCGTTTCAGAATATAAAAATGTTGAAAAATCAATTCTATATAATGCGTCTGATGTCTTGACGGTTAGGTGCGCGTTATTTCTCTTCTCAATGGCTAGGAATGCTTTATTCAAAGCATCCTCCAACTGTGCTTGGGTATAGGGCTTTACAAGATAGTGGGTCACATGAAGAGAAAATGCTTCGACTGCATGGTTAGTTGAAGTTGTGAGGAATATTATTTGGCAGTATTCATCGTTCTCCTTGAGAAATTTCGCTACTTCAGTTCCCATCACCTTCGGCATATAAATGTCCAGTAGGTAGACATCGCTTTTTTCGCCTTGCGTGATACTATTCTTCAATTCAATGGGGGAAGAGAAGGATTTGATTCTGATATCAGACCCTGGATGACTTGCCTTATATTCCTGACACATTTTAATTGTCTTATTCAGTTCGTTGATATCATCATCGCAAATGGTTATCTTAAGCATAGAATGGATCCTTTTTGTTTTTTCCGTCTTCATTAACTGTAAAAATAATTATAGCATTTAAGTACTATTTTGTCAGTAAAAAACACAGGGATCTTGGGATTTGCAATCTCTTACATACTGCTCAACAAGAAAAGCTCTTTATTAAAGTTTTTCTTATGGTTAAAAATAGCAATCTTTCTTTGCTAAATGGAATGCCATTCAGGTCGGTGTCCTACATAATGCTTCATTCTAATCTGACGAGAGCTTAACGCACCCGGCTTAGCTATACCACACGGAAAAGAGTTCGGAATACAAAAAAAGCAGCTTAAAACTTTCGTTTTAGGCTGCTTTTTGCTGGAGATAAGTGGGATCGAACCGCTGACCTTCTGACTGCCGGTCAGACGATTTCCCGAAGTGTCGGATGTGCACCCCCATAGTCTTCAAGGAAGCCATCATAAAGAAATGCATTGATCCGGTATGCTATTATCTGTGATCTCAAACAAATCTCATGGAATAGGCATCATGACTCCATTTGTATCAACATCACTCATTTAATTAAATAGTCTGTCAATGAGCGTAATCGTTCCCAACGCATTGGTCTTGAGCATGTCAGGAAAACAAATATAGCAGAAAAAAGCTTCGGCAAAAAATTCAGATGGACTCGTTTTGCAGTAATCACTTGCACTTATAAGCTTAACACCTGCAATTTCCTTCGGGTCTTTGAGCAGGCTCTCAATCTCGGCTAAAATATCCCTATGGTCAAAAACAAAATGCCCGAATTCGTGTGTAATAACTTTGTTGCTTGCTGATCTAACAGTAATGTAGCCGCCTGTTCCTCCGGCATTGTAATACAGACCGTCGGGGTCGGCAGAAGCCGTTCCGTTTGAAATGAAGCTGAATGTGTATCCATTCTCTTTGAATTCCTGTAGGACGCTAGCCGGTATTTTTTTTAAGGAACTTATGATATCTGCCGTGATAACGGCTTTCTGGTATTCTGTGCCTGTTGTCTGTATGGTTATATACCTTGAAAACACTTGATTATATGCAATTCTAAGGATATTCCAAATGTTGCCGAAAATGGTCTATTTAATAAAAATAAGAAGCCCTGTACCCATTGAGAGTACAAGAGTTTTTCTGTCAAAGAAGCAGTTCTTTGATACTATTTGCACATGAACTGCCTTATGTTAAAAAATTAGGGGAATTCAGACAACGTTGGGAAACCGCCATCAACCTGCATGAGCCTCTCAACGTGCGCCGAGACGGTGGCTCAGGCATACCCGTGCGAGTGGCGTTCAAATGGTTTTCAAAGAGCGGAATATTCATGCATGCGACTATGCTGAAACTATTTTAGATATGCTCAAAAATAGTTTGACTTATTCACGACAACGTATATAATTAATAACAGGAAATTCGGCTGAATTGTTGAAAGAAACATTAATAATTGCCAAATTATGATGGAAAACTTATACTAGCACCTGACTTATGAGCTCCGATCAGGTCTGCGACGCTATATACCGTCGGGTTGCATGAGGCCTTACCGCTTGATGTTTAGCAATTTTGGGTGTTTGCAGTCTGCACTGTTCGTGGATTTTTCAGAATGTTGGGAATTGTTGAAAAATAATTTGTCTGATATTACTCATAATATTGGCTACTTTAACCCACGCTTTGTGAGCCACTTTTGAGCTATTGCCAACACAATCTTGGTTTTATCATAAAATTAGCAAGTAAAACTGTTTCGGAGCTACAAAGCTTATAGATTTTGAAGAAGGCTGGCTTAAGCTGGCGTGCATCTCAAATGCTGGGCAGTTTAACAAGTGTTGTTGCAATGCTAAATATAATAGAGAGGGTTGCCATGAAAAAAACGTTGATTTGCGGTGGACTTGTTGTCACCAAAGATACTATTGGGAAGTATGATATATCGATTGTGGGTGAACAAATTGAGGCACTGAAGATTCACGGTGAGTTTTCTGCTGCAGATTTCGATGAAGTTATCGATGCGAATGATTTAATCGTGATGCCCGGACTGGTGGAGCCCCATGTGCATTTTGACGCTCCCTTTATGGGTGGAAAAACAGATCATGATATGCTGACCGGCACTAAAGCCTGCGCATACGGAGGTATTACGTCGGTTATCAGCTTTTCCAACCAGGGAAAAGGAGAATCTCTGGTTCAGAATGTTAAGGATTGGGACAAGAACAACAGCGGACGCGCATATGTTGACTGGAGTATGCACGGCTTGATTTATGATGCGAGCGAGTTATCTCTGCACGACATCCCGGAACTTATAAAGCTGGGAATCCCAACATATAAGTGTTTTACCACCTATCGTCATTCCCAACGACTAATGGATGATGACAGCATGCTGAAGGTTCTGAAAACGACTAAAGAAAACGGCGGCATGCTGATGGTGCATTGTGAACACGATGCGACCTGTGAATACCTGAAAGAAAAGGCTATCACGGAAGGCCATACAGAATGGATTTATCATGCTAAAACCCGTCCGGCCAGAGCAGAAGACATGGCTATTCAGCGTGTCGTGGATCTGATGCGAACAGAAAACGCTCCTGTTTATATCGTTCATGCATCCACAGCTGACAGTGTGCGCATTATAGCGCAAGCGCAGACAGATGGATTGCCGATTCACGCAGAAACCTGTACGCACTATATGCTGCTTACAGACAAAATGCTTGAGAGAGATGACGGTTACCTTTGGGTTTGTTCACCTCCTCTAAGACAGGCGCACGATTTGGAGCGCTTGTGGAATGCCGCAAAGATGGGACCGATTGAGGTGGTCTCCTCCGATGATGCGGGTCTGCCAAGTCAGATGAGGCGCGATCTTTGCGAGGGCAGATTTGATAAGGTTCCAAACGGTATGCCAGGTGTTGAGCCGCGTCTCACCATGCTGTATTCCAAGGGCGTAAGAGAACATCATATCGATTTGCAGAAGATGGTTGCCTTAACATCTACAAATCCTGCAAAGTTGTTTGGACTGAAGAATAAGGGCTGCCTAGCGCCCGGCGCGGATGCGGATATTTGTTTGTTTGATCCGAATATTGAGTGGACGATGACTGCTTCTACGCTACATATGAATACGACCTTCTGCCCGTTTGAGGGGGAAAGAGTTGTTGGGAAAGCAAAGACTGTGCTCTGCCGCGGCGAGGTTGTTCTGCGGGATTACGAGCTTGTAGGTTCTCCTGCACATGGTCAGCGAGTATTTCGAGAGCTGGAATACTAAATAACCACGGATAGATCAACCATAGAAATAAGAAATGGTTGTCTAACAATAATTTAATTTGGAGGAAAATATGAAAAAGGTTTTAGCAACTGTCTTGTCTATGCTTATGCTCCTGTCTCTCGTCGCTTGCGGCGGGAGCAAGAAAGATGACGCCCCTGCAGATGACATGAAAGGGAGCGTTGCAATGGTCCTCTCCGGTCTGATCACCGATGAGGCATTCAACCAGTACACCTATGAGGGTATGATGCGTGCCTCTCAAGAGAAAGGCTTCAAGGCTGCTTACAAAGAGAACGTCACGCAGGATGAGCAAGTTGAAGTTATCCGTCAGTTTGCACAACTCGGTTACTCCATCATCATTGGTCAAGGTGGTCAGTTCGGCGAGGCTCTGTCCACTGTAGCTGCCGAGTATCCCAACACTCAGTTCATCTTTTCCGTCGGTACCGATACATATGGGCTGCCTAACGTGTCCGCTGCTACCGTCAGCTACAGCCATTCAGGCTTCATTGGCGGTGTTCTGGCCGGTCTGACCACCAAGACCAACAAGGTCGCCATGGTTACCGGTGAGTTCTATGATAACCATCGTATGTTGGAGGCTGGTTTTTATGCCGGCGTTGCCTATGTCAATCCCGATATCCAAACTACTTCTATCACCACTGGTGACTGGGCTGATACCGTAAAGGCTCGCGAGGCTTGCTTAGCTCTGGTGGCTCAGGGTTACGATGTTCTGTTCCCCTGCCTGGATGCTGCTGGTGCCGGTGTTGCCGCTGCTGCTCAGGACTCTAAGGATGTTTACGTAGTCGGTTCCGTTGCTGACTATGCTAAAGCGTATGGTGCAGATGATGTTACCGTTGGCAGCGTTGTGTTTGCTTGGGAAGCTCTAGGCTATCTGGAAGCTTCCGGAAGCCTATGTGATGGAAAGTCCCATGTCGTCGGTATGGCTGACAAGGGCATCGAGCCCATCATCAACGTAGCTTTGGATGCCGATGCGCAAGCCGTCTATGATCAAGCTCTTGCTGATCTGGCCGCTGGCAAGATTGATATTGTTGATTAATTGATACACGTTAATAAATCTTACGCTTTCAAGTAATCTGAGATTTTCTAACTGGGAGTTCACTGTGCAGGCGTATTCGCTTGACCAAAGCTCCCAGTTAGCATTTCTTCATTTAATGCAAATTGGCGTTTCAGGAAGGAAAATTCACCTATGCAAGAAAACAATTATGCATTACAAATGCAAGATATAACTGTAGAATTCCCCGGCGTTTTAGCAAATGATCACGTCAGCATTGACTGTAAAAAAGGTGAAGTGCTAGGTTTGCTTGGTGAAAACGGCGCGGGCAAGACAACCCTAATGAACGTCCTGTACGGTCTTTATCCCCCCACCAGCGGAAAGATTCTGCTTGGCGGAAATGAAGTACATATTTCATCTCCCTCAGAGGCCATCGAGAATGGGGTTGGAATGGTTCACCAGCATTTCAAACTTGTTGACACGTTATCTGTCATTGAGAATGTGATTCTCGGCATACCATCGAAAAAACAGCGTTTGGATCTCGAGCCGGCCAAGAAGCGCTTGTTAGAACTTTGCAAAGAATACGAACTGTACGTTGATCCAGACGAAATTGTATGGCGCCTGCCTGTCGGGAAACAGCAGTGGGTTGAGATTCTAAAGGCTTTGTATAGAGATTGCAAAGTGTTGGTTCTAGACGAGCCCACGGCCGTGTTGACTCCGGCCGAGAGCGACCAGCTGTGCCGCGCGATACGTCGCATTACGGCAGATGGTCGTTCTGTGGTCTTCATCAGCCACAAGTTGCGTGAGGTTATCCAGATCACTGACCGCGTTACGGTTATCCGCGACGGCAAGTTAATCGGAACGATTGACACAAAAGATGCTACCCAGATTAAGCTGGCGGAAATGATGGTTGGTCGTCCTGTAACGATCGTGAGAAAAGAGCGCCCCGTCTTTGAGGATAAGAAGCCGATCTTGGTCATGGAGGGTGTCAGCGCCAAAGATGATCGCGGTATTCAGGCTCTTAAGAACTTAAATTTGATTGTGCATTCTGGAGAGATTGTAGGTTTGGCAGGCGTTGATGGCAACGGTCAGCGCGAGCTGGCAGAATGCATTGTGGGTCTGCGGAAGCTGACAAGTGGCTCGATCACCATTAAGGATAAAAAGGTAAACAATGTAATTGCTGATCCTTCTTTCGTTGGGTTTATCCCAGAAGATCGTCAGAAGACCGGATTGGTCATGGATTTCAGCATTGCTGATAATATGATTATCAAGGATTATCAGAATGAGCCTTTTGCGCAGAATAAGATTCTACGTTATAAGGTCATTAAGAAGCACGCTCGCGCTATGATTAGAAAGTATAACGTCAAATCTCCCTCCGAAGATGTTAAGGTAAGAAATCTCTCCGGCGGTAACCAGCAGAAGGTCGTTATCGCCCGTGAGCTCGATCCAGAACCTGTTTTGGACATCGCTGCTCATCCGACCCGTGGCCTTGACTTGGGTGCTGTGACCAATGTACACGACATTTTGCTGAAAGAGCGCAACCGTGGTGCGGCGGTTCTGTTCATTTCTGCCGAGCTGCAGGAGGTTATGGCTCTGAGCGACCGCATTATTGTGCTGTTCGGTGGGGAAATCATGGGCGACTTGAACGGAGAGACTGCGGATCAGCAGGTAATAGGCCAGATGATGCTTGGTCAACCTCTGGAGGTGCAGAAATGAAATTACTGAAAAATGCAAAAATTCTGGACGTTCCCATTATTGGAGATATAGTCGTATCTGCTGGACGTACGTTTCTGGGTATTGCACTGGGACTGATCGCCAGCGGTATTCTGATTGCCATTACCGGCGTCAATCCTTTTGTAGCCTACGCTGCTCTGATAAAAGGCGCATTCGGCAACGCACAAGCGATGTCCAATGTTCTGGTTCGCGCCTCTCCGCTTCTGCTGGGTGGCATTGCTGTTTCCCTTGGCATCAAAGCCGGCGTTTGGAACACCGGTATTGAGGGCTACATGTATTTAGGCGCTATAGGTGCTGCGATGGTAGGCGTTCTTGATCTCGGTTTGCCTCCGGTTGTGCACATCCTGCTTTGCTTTGTGTGCGCGGCCGTGTTTGCCGGCATCTGGGGTGCGATTCCCGGCTATCTGCGAGCCTACAAGGGCGTGAACGAAGTTACCTCAACGATCATGCTGAACTACATTGCTATCTATCTGACCAGCTGGGTCGTATCAAATTTCTCGCTGCTTGCACAGACTGATGCATTCTATCCCATGTCCAAGCAATTCCTCCCCTCCGCATTGCTGCCGATTCTGATGCCAGGCTCTAGCCTTCATCCGGGACCATTTATCGGAATTATATTGTGCATCGTGTTCTACTTTGTGTTGAACTATACGCCGTTTGGCTTTCGCACCAAGATGCTTGGTGCTAACCCCTTTGCAGCTCGCTACTCAGGCACTAATTCCAATAAACAAATCATGATTATCATCATCATCGGCGCCGTCATAGGCGGTTTCTCTGGTGCCGTCGAGGTTATGGGTCTGAAGCACCGTGTGTTTATGGACTTTGTTACCGGTGTCGGATATGAGAGTGTCGCCGTCGCATTGCTGGCCGGTGGCAGCCCCATTGGCGTTGTTTTTTCTGCTTTGTTCTTTGCCGCTTTGAAAGCTGGCGGTGCCACAATGTCTATTGAGACAGGCGTTGCTTCTTCTATGAGCTCTATCATCATTGCTATGTGCATGCTTTTCGTCATCGGCGTGGGCGTCGTTGATAGTCACCGTTTGAAGAAGGTCGTGGATACTAGCAAGTATGATGAGGCAGATGAAATTGCCGAGGCACCCAAGGGAAAGGTGGAAAAGTAAATGTCATTTGATATCATTGTTGATTGGTTGCAGGCTGCTTTAAGATGGGCAGCTCCTCTGATTCTGGTTTCTATTGGTGAAGTGTATTCCGAGCGTTCTGGCGTTATCAATATGGGCATTGAGGGGATTATGCTCTTTGGTGCTCTGTCTGGAGTAGCTGTTGCATTCTATACGCAAAGCTTACTTTTGGCGTTGCTGATCACCATTGTTGTGGGTGCGATATTAGGGCTTGCTGTTGCGTATCTCACCGTTTCCCGCAGGACAAATCAGGTGGTCACAGGCTTGATGATAAACATGGTCGCTCTTGGTGCGACAGATATGATTTTCGCCTTACTGTCTGCAACAAGAAAGGCTCGTGTTGCAACTTTTCCGACGATTTTTCCTGAGAGTATGCACAATATCCCCGTGATTGGCAAGCTGCTTTTCGCGCAGCCTGTCAGCACTTGGATCGCACTAATCCTGCCATTCATTGCCGGCTATATCCTCTATAAGACCAAATGGGGCCTCAATGTACGTGCAGTGGGTGATAATCCAAAGGCGGCTGCAACCGCAGGTCTGTCTGTTATCCATATCAAGTATCAGACGGTGATCCTCAGCGGTATTTTCGCGGCAGTTGGCGGCTGCGCACTGACATTGGGAGAGGTCGGCTACTTCTCTGCCGGTGGTATGGCCGCAGGTCGTGGCTTTATTGTCATGGCTGCATGCGTTGTCGCAGGTTGGGATCCTGTTAGAACGGCTCTGATTTGCATCGCGTTCGGCGCAGCAGATACCGCCCAGCTCCGCTTTCAGTCTATTACCACAGTTGTTCCATACCAGTTCTTGCAGATGCTGCCCTATATCATAACCATTATTGCTCTTACGATTATGGTGAAGCGTTCTCGCGTGCCGAAAACTTGGGGCGCTCCTTACGATCCAAAGGATGTATAAAAGAGCACTGTAAGTTGCTATTTCAAGTTTGCCACTGGTAGCAAAATAGGATAACCGGATATGCCAGCCACAAAGCAATCAAAGTGGTTGCATGAGGAATGTACTGAATACAGGAAACAAACCTCAAAGCAGATTTCCAAAGAACTGACGGCAAAGCGTACCGCGCCAGCGGTAACGGACGCTGAAAGAAAAGCACCTCCCAGCGTAGAATTGAACTACGATGGGAGGTGTTTGCATGCCAAAAAAGCTTTGCTCAATTCAAAGCGTGGTATAGAAAGATGAAAGACGATGAGCGGCGCAAGTCGTTCACGCCGGCATAAACAAAGATGTCCACTCTCAAAAGGGTGGACATCTTTGTTTATGTAGTTCATTTTATGCTCATAATCTCAACAATAAATTAAAAAATATATTATTTGCATAATTCTTGTATAAGTTTAACCCCAAGGACTGTTGCTGGAATTTAATAATTCGGCGCAAGGTTGGAGAGAATCACCACCGATTTTCTGGCTTTCACTTCCTCAACACTGAACTCATAGGTACTCACAAGTGTTCCAGGTGTTGAATAGAAATTGCCGGAGAATTCTTCATAAGTAACATTTTCAATACTTAATGATCGAGAAATTGCAAAAGCACTGTCATATGACAACTGCGCTACTACTTTTCTGCAATTCTCAGTCAGTACCTTAGTATTAAGATCTGAACCCACTATATATCCTGTTTCCCCAGGCATAAGAACGCTTGGAGCAACTGTAACATCATCAATGTGATAAACTATAAAAAAGCAGATTGATTTCGCATCGCTGATTGCACATGCGGATGTTGCGGTGTAGTTCCCATTACTGATGCCGCGAGAAAAGAAATGCACAATTATTATCAAGGTTGCGAATTTATTCAGCTATACAGAGAGCTGCCTGAATGGGAAACAGGGGTGTAGCTCAGTTGTAGCAATCTCTGCCGTTAATTCGTTGAACTTTTAAGTGACGGAAGAAAATGAATGTGTACGGATTTCGATGATCGACCAAAATGAAGTTTGTTAGATTGAGAGTCTTAAATTGTTTCAATTCTGACAGGCGTTTTCAAAATTGCGGTGCCAGCGATTATGACCGCAGAAAAGCTTTTCGCTGTACAAAACTCTGCGCTTTGTGGCGAAATACTCACCATTTTGTTTGACGGTGTAAATGGTTAAAAGGCTGTAGCTCGCCAGCTCAACAAAGCAGAGCCGAAGCAACTGCAGAAGCAGGCGCAACGGATTTGCTTTTTGATATAATATAATTGAATTGCGAAAAACGAAATGTGCAACTGAAAAACAAAGAGGAATTTATCGAAAATGTAAATATTGAGTATTCCGCCGTTTAGGACCACATGGCTCAAAGAGTCGGAATATTCAAATATTGAGGCGTATAACCTTTTGAATGCTACAAATCCTGCAAACACGATTTTTGCAGATTCCGAACATATTCCGAATAAATCCGAAAATGGGTTGCAATACAAAAAAGAAGAAGTCCTGTAACCATTGAAATTACAGGACTTTTCTGGTCCGAGTGACATGACTTGAACATGCGGCTTCTTTAAAACCAGTTTAGGCTTAATCGATTAATTAAACGACAGCTATTATGTAATCGAATCACTTCATGCAAAAAACGCCGAGATTACTCCCGGCGGATTATGCATCCGAAAACGCCATCAACAAATATGAATTGCGGTTGATTCGGATTTGGATTTAATTGGTGGAGATAAGCGGGATCGAACCGCTGACCTTCTGACTGCCAGTCAGACGCTCTCCCGAAGTATCCGGTGTGCACCCCCATTTTGCGGTGGTTGCATTGAGCTCTGCTATTAATAAAGCCAACTCCCGACTAAATCTCCATGGTCGGAATAATTACATACAGTTATCTCATGCCTTTAAGGAAATTGTTTGTTAAGCTCATTGTTTTAGCGAAATAATTGTTGCCAAGCTTTACCACGGTCGCGAGATATTGTGAAGGGGCGTTCGGATTGTTTATAGCGCTATCGGGATATGCCTCTGTGACGTTCTCGTATGCGTCGCCGGTTGTTTCTACAAGTGCCTCAATGCTTTGCGCATATTTTTCGGCGGCTGTTTCATATGACGATCCACCGGTGAGACCCATTGCCATAGGTGCAGCTGTGCAGGTAGTGACGACTGCAAGAGCAAGGGAAGATACGAATGCCATTTTTCCGAATTTTTTCATAATGATTCTCCTATAAAATTAGTTTTTGGAATTGCCTGACACTTCAATAACGCATGATAATGGTGTTTTATTGCTTCAAAAAGGAAAAATTGTAAAAAATATTGTGAAGTTTACGAGTCTATTTGTTAAAACAAAGATGCCATGCGGACTGAACGACCGCATGGCATCTGGACAAGCATTAAGAAAGCATTGCCTTTTCAGATCTATATGTTCTGCGAAGAGCACTGTTGCCAGATTCACGTTTGCATCATGGGAGCGTGGATTGAGAGTTAGTGTCTTGAATAGCCTTGCTCGTTATATCGGTGATTATATCTATAATGTCATCTGCTATTTCTTTGGTGGGTTCTTCCGGCAAATCGGGTTCAACGCTGTCTGAATTAACTGAGTTGCTGTCGTGGCCGTTGCGCATAGTTTCGGTGTCGATAACACTTGTAACCCAATCAATAATTGATCCGGTTTTTGCATCAATAAGATATTCGTATTTCATGTTATCCGTTATAACAGACACATCATAGATTAGTTTACCGTCTGCCAGTTCAAGTGAGGTGCCGATTTCCAAATTGTCGTTCAAAGCAATATTTAAATTTGCGCAAGCTCTGTCAATAGCGATTTCAGAGCTAATGTATCCTTTGCTGCTTGGAGTACCTACCATCGAAATGTTCTGCATTTCGCCAATCCACTTTTCAGCTAGGAGGCTCAAATCGCTGATATTCAACTCGGCCAAATCCTCAAAGGAAAACTGAGTGGTTTTAGCAACAATGCTCTCAATAAGACTTGCCTTACCTGTGGAAATACCGTATTTTTCGGCAAGCTCGGAAATTTTTTCATTTGGCGTGCCGATTTGACCAAGTATTGCTCCATCAATGCCCTTTTCACTCAAGGCGTTGCCGACGCTTTTCAACAGGCGCGTTTTTATTTCTATGCTTTTTTCATTATCGGAATTCTCTACGGAGATAAGTATAGAATTTTTTAGTTCGCTGAAGTAACCTTTTTCTACCATGGAGCATACAAGCTCATTGACTGCTTCATCAAGCTTTCTGCCTGTCAATTTTACACCATCTTGCTTAATATCATTAATAACAGAGTTGCCGTCTTGGTTCAGTCCTGTAGCAGAAAGAACAATCTCGGCAGTGTTGACTTTCAGTTCAACACTGGGATTCACATCCAGTGTAATGACAGAGTCTACCGTGTGAACCATCTGATACTGCCCGATTACAAAATATCCACCCACAAGCAGTGCAAGCGCAGCCGCTGTGGCGTAAATGGATTTCATCCATTTGTTGCTTTTATTATTAGAATTGCTAATCTCGATTTTGTTTCCGCTTCGTGTTTCACACTTGGAGAGAATGTCGTCGAGAACATCAGGAACTTCATTCGAAATTGCGATAGCTAGTTTTGTATCTATATTAGCTGCTCTCATTTTACTTCCCCTCCTTCAATGTGTTTTGCAGTTTTTTTTTTGCTCTGTTGTACTTTGAGAGTACTGTTGAAAGGGGTAATGATAAAAGCTGTGCAATTTCAACGTGCTTTAATCCTGAAACGGCATGGAGAACTACTATTTGCCGTTCTTCGCTTGAAAGCGTCTGCATTGCTGCGTTAAGAACCAATCGGTCCTCCGTGTTGACGGTAGGGTTTTCCGCTTGAAACAGCAGCCAAGTGTCCTCTGATATATCGGTTGTTCTATTTCTTTCACGAAGCTTGCTTAGGGAAAGGTTCTTTGTTATTGTAAGTACCCACGCCATAGGCTTTCCTAAAGGGCTGTAGGCTTCTGCCGATGACCATATTTTAACAAAGGTGTCCTGTAAAACATCCTCAGCATCACTTGCGTTCTTGAGAATAGACAGGGCAAATCCGTAAACCGCCGTTTTTGTATCTTCGTACAACGCACCGACAGCGGCTTTGTCGCCTACCGCGATTTCTGCTATGTACGCCTCTAGCGTAGTTTTCGTAAGAGCGACATTATGTTCTGTTGTTACAAACAATAGTTTTCCACGCCTCCTATCTATGAATTAACGCATGAGATCAGCATTTTATTGCATTAAAAAAAAGAATATTTTATTGAGGAATGATAAGTTTTTGTCCGTTTTAACTGGTTGCTAATATATTAATAATATACGCTTAGATGGCTTCTGCGGACACCCCGTAAATTGTTATTATACCACACACATTCTATGTGTCCATTTGAGCCATTGCCGTGCTTAAATGGAGTGCCATTCATGCGGGTGCGCTTCTTAATATAGCGACCTATTCGCACAAAAATTTAACGTATCTGGGCGCATTTATTTATCTCATTTTTGAAACTTGTACTATATATATTTGTTGTGTTATAATAAAATTTAAACAAAATAAGAACTTTTAAATGCGTTATTTATCTTTAGAGTTTAGTAAGGCTCCGCATATACACCGCTGAAATGAGACCTAGCCGCAACTCACCCGCAGTATATAACGTCTATCTGGCATTGTTTGTGAAAACGGAACGTTCATAGATTAGTTTTCTACGCATAGTGTAGTAAAAAACGAACTCAGGAGTTGAGTATTAAACAGGTTAGGATGAAATGATGAGAAAAATGTACGTTAACGGCAAGAAAGAAGAAATCCCCCCGTTTCCCCATCACAAAAACTATGTTTATCGGAGCAACCAGTTCTTCAGACCTAAGAGTTTACTTACACATTTGACCATTGGAAGATTTATCACAATAAAAGAGGTAGTCAGAGGGTATAAGTGCAAATGTTCAATACCGAGAACAATACTTATTGACCCAACGAGTAGTTGCAACTTGAAGTGCAAGGGCTGCTGGGCCGCAGACTATGCAAAAGGCGACAATTTAAGTTTTGAAAAGCTTGATGACATTCTAACTCAAACTGAAAGACTTGGGATTTTGGATGTGCAGGTGTCCGGCGGCGAACCGCTGATGCGCAAGGATGATCTGTTGCACTTATGTCGCAAGCACAGAAAAACCTCGTTCGGGGTCTTTACTAACGCTACGCTTATTGATGAAGCGTTTGCGGAGGAACTTGAGAAGGTCGGTAATCTTAACATGTATCTCAGCATAGAGGGAACTAGGGAGGAAACCGACTTTCGGCGCGGAGAAGGAGTTTATGACAAGGTAGTTGCCGCAATGGATATTTTGCATAAGCGAAATATCGGCTTTGCTTTTTCAACCTGCTATCACGCAAAAAACTATAAAACCATTGCGAGCGACGAGTTTCTTGACGATATGAGAGCGAGAGGTGCTTGGTTCGGCTGGCTGTTCAACTATGTTCCGGTGGGTAAAGATGCCGATTTATCACTAGTTTGTACTCCGGAACAGCGCGCTTACGTTAAAGAAAAGGTCGACGAATACTGCGTTCGAAATAAATATACTGTAATCGATTTTTGGAACAATGGGCATACGACGTGCGGTTGTGTCGCTGCGGGAACCGGATTTCTACATATCAACGCCAAAGGCGATGTTGAACCTTGTGCTTTTTGCCACTATTCAGACTGCAATATAAACGATATGTCACTTGTCGAAGCACTACAGTCACCTTTTTTAACTAAATTTCGATCGGCACAGCCCTTTTCGGACAACCCACTTAGGGCATGTCCGCTTATTGATGTTCCTGACGTTATTGTAGAGAGAATAAATGACGGTGGCGCTCATTCGACACATTATTCTGCACCTGAGTCGGCGGAAGCGCTCGCGGACAAAACGAGACCGAATGCCGAAAGATGGCAGCCGGTTGCAGATGAACTTCTAAAATCGCTGGAAAAAAGGAAGATTTCAAACTACAACGCTACTGTGAAATTCATAAAATTTAGAAAAAAGGTAACCGATGACAGACGAATAGGGTGAAGAACGTAAGTCATTACAGCACTGAAATTATTGGAGGTAGAATTAATGCATACCCGTAACAGATTGTTTCGTTCCGCTATCATTATTCTGAGCATTGCAATTGTTGTCACCCAGCTTTCCGCTTGCGGCAAACAAGTAATAGTAAGACCCGACGGTATGACTCCTGCCCCGGAGACAGTTGAAGATGAACCCCAAATGCTCCAAAGTGAAGTTTTTGCGGTGGGAGTTAAAGAGGCGCTGCTTGAAGCTGTGAAAAAAAGCGAGAGCATTGGCTCTTTGCAGCTTAGCATGCTTCTTGACCCGGGAGCACAGCTTGACGAAGCTCAGTCAAATTACACCAAATCGTCAGTTTCATTGGTAGATACTGCAGATGCAAGCAACCCCATGGCAATTACCGTGGAATCGACGCTTGACGCTTCCAGCGGTGATTCGTCGATGGTGACAAGCGTACAGGTGGGGAGCGAAGTCGCGCAGAGCGGCGGCGTATATTTCACGGGCAACTCTATGCTTATAAAAAAAGCTAATGTGGAACAGCCGATGATCCAGCATGCGCTTGACCCTACGGTGGCAGCGTCATTTAAAACACTTACTGCGGCAGAACGCTTCAGCAGGGTGCTTTCCGACACAGCAAAGATAAAAATGAACGATGGCGCTTGGGGCTCAGTCGTAGATGCGTTTCTGCAGATTGTAGAAGCAAGCGCGCAGGAGACAGATTACGCTACGGAAACGCAATCCGTGACCATGGCGGGTGAAACAGAAGACTGCACGGCAACAATTTTGACTCTGACAGGAGAAAGCGCGATTGCCGTTACGTGCGGTATGGTTACGCTGATTTCACAGGATCCATCATTCAAGTCGTTCTTCGTTTCCCAATACATAATTGATTCGGAAACATATGGAATTACCGGCATGGACGGGGTGCTGCGCGACCTATCCGCGCTAACGGTCGAAGAGAGAAATGCAATGTCGCTGACATTCAAAACCCTTAAAGGCGAAAGAACTTCGGCAATCTACCTAAACGCTGTCACAGGTCAGAAAGCTATGACTATTTTGTTTAAGTTTTTTAAAGACGGATATGTAAGAGAAAACAACATCAGCTTCAGCGGCTTTGACGGCGGCGGAGTTAATATGACGGAGCAGAATTCTTCTGCCGGCGGAGATAACTACACAGGTCAGATAATTTACAATAATACATCCCCCGGAGGCGTGCCTCAGGAGCATATCGAAATAACAACACAAAGCACGATTACCAAAAGCAGTTATACTACGAATGCGCAGTTTATTTATAACCGTGCCGCCGCGGGAGACATGAGCGCAATGGATTTTAACGGCTCGTTCAATTACTCCCAACAGGAAAATTCGCAGGGAACAAGCGGCACTTCAACAGGGACGTTTACAACCTTGAGCGACGGGGAATATACAACGCTCAATATGTCTATGTCATTGGAGCAGGTAAACTCTGTCGTGTCTGTTGACGTTCCTCAGTTTATTCCGGCGGCTGGCATAAGCACTAACGATCAGGCGAACCTCTATGCCGCACTTGGGGAAGGTTTCACCCCGGATATATTTAACCGCGCACCGGCATCTACACGTTCTACCGTTGCGCTTATGCTGCTGTTTTTCTGAGGGATACGTATGAACAGTGAATTCTTGCGTACGGAGGGCATTTCCAAAAAGTACGGAAATGTTAACGCACTGGATAATGTGTCGTTTTCGCTGAAGCGTGGAGAAATACTGGGACTGTTTGGCAAGAACGGCTCCGGCAAATCAACACTTCTGGATATAATCGCGTTGGCGGCAAAACCTGACGGCGGACAGATTTTTTTTGAGGGAAAAGAAGTTAGCTCAAACCTGACCTTGGCAAGGCGTAGAATAGGTTATGTACCACAGGAAATTGCACTTTTTGAAGAGCTTACAGTGCGCGAAAATCTGCTTTGCTGGTCCAAACTTCCGGGAAAAAAGGCGAAAGCTCGGGCATGGGAAGTTGCAGAAAAGCTGAATCTTCCGGAAATTTACGAAAAAAAGGTGGCCGAACTCTCGGGAGGTATGAAAAGGCGGGTAAATCTTGCTGTGGCCCTGCTGGGAGAACCCGAGCTTATGGTGCTTGATGAACCTTTTGACGGAGTAGACTCGGACAACACAGACGGAATTGAGAAAGTGCTGAAAGAAATGGCGGAGCGCGGCACGGCGCAGATCGTTTCCGGTCATTCGCCGGAACAGATGCTGCCGCTGATTGACAAAGTGATGGTCCTATCCCGAGGAGAGATAATCTATTTCGATGATAAGGAAGCGCTAGTCAGTGCAGCGGAAGGCATAGGCGTAAGTCAGATGATGCAGAACATTATACGCGGTAAAGTCTCATGAGATTTTTGATATACGATTTAAAGCGTATGTTTTCTGGAAAAGCACTTGTCTTGATGTGTCTTCTTTCGCCAATTATTGTGGTTTTAGTTTTTTCAACTATAATTGCCCCGATGATTTTTACGGCAAAGGGACTTCATTTCAACCTTGCAATATGCGATGAGGATAAGGGACGAGAGGTCAACCAGTTCATAACTCAGATGGTAAATTCTAAGTCGTTGGCCGATATGGTAAGCGTTTATCCGGTTTCAACGGTAGCTGCCGGTTTGGAGCTGGTAGAAGGCGGAGACGTATCTGTTCTCGTCCACATTCCACAGAACTTTTTTGATGATATGCAGAAGGGCAACGAAGTGAGAGTGTCAATAATCAGCACAAAAGCCCACTCTTTGGAAGCTTCGCTGATTTCAATGACTATGGACAGCTCGCTCTCAATCGTCGGACAAGGTCAAAACGTAATGGAAGCGGCAAAATGCATGCTGATTGAAAAGGGTGAGTCGGAAGCAAGCGCCAAAGAGTATTTTGATAGTTCAATGAACTCAGCGGTTAATGAATATATGAACAGGCGTGAAGTGCTTGGAGAGGGTGGACCGTTGTGCCTTACGGGAGAATATTTACCGGTAGAATACTACCTAGCAGCAATATTTTCTTTGTTTGCAGCGCTATCTATGCTTCCGCTGATTCATTTCAGCTCCGTAGACGTAATGGGCGCGATTTTGCGACGCGGCCTGCTTTGCGGTATCGGCACCATGCGCTTTTTTTCGGCACGGATTATTTCCGGGACTATATTTATTGTTCTTGTGCAAATGATGCTGTTTCCGACAGCAGCGATTCTGCACCTTGGCGGTAATGTTCTTGGAGGTTTATATGCAAACAATCTTGCGGCGCTTGTGCTGGCAATATTGCTTTCATCCATATGCTACGCCTCGCTTTCGCTTGCAATCGCCACATGGCTTCCAAACGAAAAGACGGCTCTTTGGATAGGCTTTTACCTTGTCCTCGGCATGGCGGTTGTATGTGGTGCGCTCCTGCCTGAGAGCGCATTGCCGAAATGGGCTTCTGACATCGGCAAATGGTTCCCAATGCGTGCTTCTATGAGGACATTGTCTTTGTCCCTTTTCGATTACAATCGGGCAATCTTCTGGAAGGACATATTGAAAACGCTTGGGTTTACATCGATATTATTGCCTCTTGGCTTTTTAGGCCTAAAAAGAAAGGGGCGCAGCGCATGAGATTTGACTATATTATTCGAGCGCGGCTTGCCGGCAGCTTCCGCGAACCGTTTTCTCTCGTATTTATCATCTTGGCAATATTGATTTCTCTGGGAGCAGCCGTGCTTTCGCAGGAAAAAATGCAGACGAGTCTGCTGGTTGCGCTTGTATCGGAAGATACAGGAATCTATGGCGAGAGATTGATTTCAATTCTGCCTGAAAACACAAGCTTTTCAATGCGAGAAATGCCTCAGAATGAAGCAATGCGCCGTCTGAATCAGGATAGGCTTGAGGCTGTAGTAATTATACGCAGTGATTTCACTGAAAAAATCAAAGATGCGGAATACCGCAATACGCTTGAGCTATATACCTCGCCTTCGTCACAGGCCACCGCAACAATCAGTGAACCGCTCATAAACGGCGTAATGATGCTTTGGATGGAAGAACTGTCAACAATAGAGGCGAGAGAATATCTGTTGGAACACGGCAGCACTTATGATGCCTCCGATGAAATAAAACAGCGTGAACAGATTATTTCATTATGGAAAGACGGCTCGGTAATAAACATAGATTTGGTCGAGATAGACGGTAATTCGGAATCGACAGCTTCTGACAGTCCGTTTTCTGCCTGTATTAAATGGTATGGCGTTCTTTGCTTGTTTTATCTCGTTGTCGCAGCTTCATGGGTGCTGGATATCAACAAGAAAAGCCTTCGTATCCGAATCAACCAAATGGGAGTTCGCCAATGGAAGATGATAATCTGCAACAGCGCGGCACCGCTTTTAATATGCGCGGCGGGCTATATCGTTGCAGGCACAGCGTGCTGTATATTCGTTGGCGCAAGCATTTTGAATGTAGTGGCATATTTCTCGCCGATGCTTTTTTATTTAGTCGGTATATTGGGCGTTACACTTTTTACCGCATCACTGCTCAAAAACATCCTTTCACTGATGTTTATAGCTCCTGCTTTGACATTTTTGAACGGGGTGCTAAGTGGACTGCTGCTTGAAATGCCGGATTGGGCGTATGTTTTAAAATGGCTTTCCTGCGCGCTTCCGGGGAGATGGCTGAACGAGTCAGTTTCGGGGCCGCTGAAAGCCCTGCCTTGGGCGCTTGTTTGCAGCGTAGCATGGGTAGGCATCGGGATTGTTACATCATGGATTAGTGCCAAAAATAGTAGAATCAAAAAAAACGGAGCTGATTTCAACTCCAGCAAAACAGAAAATGCCCGCAAATGCGAGATTATTTTATGAATTCAGTTGTCCGATTCTTCATGATATTTCATGTTACAAAAGCATAGCACCCGGATTAGCTACGCCCCACGATAAATTTTTAAATAATACGAAAAACAGCCATAAAACTTTCGTTTTAGGCTGTTTTTTTGGTGGAGCGAGTCGTTTGAAATCCGAACCAGGTTACTGTCATCCATCTTCTCAACCGAGTCGAGGACAACAAGGGGGTTCGTTTGCTTACTACTCCTCATGTTGTAAAAGATAACTATTTTATCGTCATAGATGTATATCGAGTTGACGAACACATCTATCATTCTCCTTTGGAAGGCTGCATCATCCATGTTTCCAGCGCAGAAGGACTTTAGCCACTCAACGACCTGCTCTTTAGTATACTGAATGCCAGAAGCTATACGAAGCTTGGATATATCAATATCAATGTCTGTCTTCTGCAACTCCAATTCTTCCAGCTTCTTTTCCAACCGTCTCTTAACCGCGGCACTATCAGTTGAGACTATTGAGTCAACGCAAGAATTAGCTTCACGTTCAAGCTTTTCGGCACGGCGTTCATATTCCTTAAGCTTGTCATCATTGAATTCTTTTTTGTATTCAGCGACTACAGCTTCTGCTATGACCGCTATGCGAGATGGGTCAAGAACGTATAGACAGGTCTGCTCGACCACATACCGTTCCACTATGTCCTTTTTTTCGTTCTTCTTTGTGCAGGCGCGTTCCTTCTTCTTTCTTGAACACGCGTAATAATTATGTACGTCGCCGTTCCTGCCGTGGCCGCTTTCACCAATCATTCGAGTGCCACAATAGCCACAATAAGCTTTCCCACGCAACAGATATTCTACCTTTGCCTTGCCCTCCGCCGGTGCTCTGCTTACTGCTGCAAAGCGTTCCTGTACCTTAAAGAAGGTTTCGTCATCAATGATACGAGGGCAGACTCCAACAGTCTCAACCCCGCTATAGATGTTGATGCCAATATACTTTTGGTTCTTCATGGCGCTATAGAAGCTTGTAGAAGTCAACGGATTACCGCGAGCATTGCGTACGCCTTTCGCATTAAGTTCCTCTATTAGTTGCTTCTTTGTAACACCTGCGGCATATTTTTCAAATGCATAGCGAATTATTGGCGCCGTGTCCTCGTCGATAACCAAGCGCTTGTCAACACATTTATAGCCTACTGGGGGAACTCCGCCTGTTGAGGTACCGTTTATAACACTTTCACGCATACCGCGCTTAATATGTTTGGTTAGGTTCGCGGAGTAGTATTCCGCAATCGACTCCAACATTCCCTCAAGCATTTGCCCCTCTGGGTCGTCGGTTATGTTCTCGGTTGCTGATAAAACCCTCACATCATGCTTTCTGAGCTGATACTTGTGAAAGGATGAATCGCAGCGATTTCTCGCAAAACGGTCGAGTTTCCAAACAATGATGAATGAGAATTGATGTTTTGCGGAATCATCTAGCATCTGTAGAAAATCATGCCTGTTGTCGGTTTTGCCGGAGAGAGCCCTGTCGATGTACTCTCCGACAACGCTCAAGCCCTCCCTCTCAGCGTAGGTATAGCAATCGCGGAGCTGACCTTCTATGCTCTGCTCCTGCTGGCTGTGGCTGCTATATCGCGCATAAATAACTGCATTCTGTATATCTTTCAAGTAATCACCTCCAAATGATTTGTAAGCGTCTTCTTGACGCAATAATAACAGTAGGTTTGCTAATTTGCAACTTAAGAATTGGTTTCCGGAAGAACCGGTGAAGGTTATACCTTTACCGGTTCTTCCTTTACCAAATGAGTCGCTGCAGCTTATGCTGCGCTTTCTAGTTTACAACCGCGCACATACTCGCAGAATTTTTGAGCGAGCACGTCGGCGACACCAGTATTCAAAACAAGTTCACATTGCGCCAATCCGGTGCGACGGTCAACTTCAGCAGCGTCAACTTTTATGTAGATAGGGGTACTGGGAAGAAATTCGCCAGTTGCCGCGTCGCGGAGCGCCGTGACCCCAACCTGCAAAAAGCATTCGCCTGATGCTGACCTCTCGACCATGTTGTATTCCTCCTTTCTATATGAATTGAAAATAACTCTAAATTGCTTTCCGCATGCGGAAACCATCGGCACTTTTTCGAGATTAAGGAAACCAAAATATTATTTCTTTACATGTTATTTGAATCGGTTACCTAAACAACTGTCTTGCCACTACCTGATGTAACTTTGAAACACGACGCATAAGCGATTGTGTCCCAGAGCACCGCTCACCATGCCACATATATCGCGGTCGTGCCCGCGATAGGGCGCGTCAGACGCCGCGTCCTTGCCACGTAGGTTTACAAGTCCGGAGGGGTCGTAATCGCCGCCACACAGCTCACGTCCGGCGGCTCGCTCGGCCTCAAGCTGTTGCATAAGCAAGACCGAATACTCACCGCGAAATGCGTGATTGTCGATGTGTGAGTCGTACGTACCGAATAAAGGCCTGCTGTCATTTGTGGCATGTTTGTCCACGACCTCAGTCAACCGCTCTTTGTATTCGTTCAACACTGGAGCTATACGAGTTTTGCCGCCTTTTTCTGTAAGCCATACGGCTACTACAGTGCCGTTTGCATTGCGAACGCAATCTCCGGGGCACACCTTCTTGATGGACTGCCTGCGGCAGCCCGTCGCCTTAGCAAAGGTAACATGGTCTTTGTACTTGCTGAAGCTTCTGTTGTCGTTAGCAGTTGGATTTCGGCTGCGGGTGACATCCTTTAAACTACGATTGCTCAAACCCAGCTCGGACTTCGTTAGGCTGAAGTTAAAAATCTTGTTCAGCGCCGCCATATCTTTGCTGTAAGTATAGGGACTTTTTCCGTCCGTCTTACGCTCCTGAAGATACAGCCCAGCAATTTCCCGTGTTATGTCGCAAGCGTTCTTGTATCCGTTTTTGGCTGCCCATACCGAAAACTCTTTCGCCGTTTGCTTGTAGCTATCCATCGTCGTGTAAGAAAATATCCCGTCCACATGAGATGGATTATAGCCTTTGAGACTGCCATTCTTTTTCAGATAGACCTCTCGCGCCACCTGTTTTGCTTCGTGTTTGCTCTGCCCAAATCGTTTTTGAATCGAAAGCTTGTACTGAAGATTGCGATTGATGCGGTTCGCCGCACCGTGAAGTTCATTGCATTTTTTCATAAAAAAACGCTCCTTTGTAGTTTGTACTGCAAAAAAGCATTGTTCATAAGAGCATATAACCGCCTTACGCCGTTTATATGCCACTCGCGTATGTACAAAATCAACTTTTTTGCAGGAGATGTGATAAAACAACTACATTATTAAGTGTTGTAGTTCACTTTCGCCATTCCAGCGGGAAAAGTCTTTGCTATGATTTGGAGCCGCTGACATAAACGCAATACTTCGCTCCGCCTCAAATTCTCACCGACACACGCAACCCATAGCGCACGTCAGTTTCCTGTTTTTCACATTCCTGTATTTAGCTGATTTTAATAATATGTTTTATGTACTTTCTTGTTTCCTCTTAATTATCATCCTTTCTTCTGTTTTTTATGTTTATTGTTCTTAGGTTTCTTCTTCTCAGTTTTACTGGTTTTATATGGGTTTGATTTATTATATTCGGACTTTCGACAGAATATTCGCAATTAGACCAATTTGTACAAAAATATTTTTAATTCAGCGTAATGCACAAATAAGAGTATAGATTTTTGACAGCACATTTCTGGTAATGAAAATTGTTGAAATGATGCTCTTTGGTTGATATTATTAAAATTGAAATTACTTGCTATTAGCATACTAATTGAGGCTCGTCTAGATTTCTTAACTTTTAACCCATAAAAGGAGAAAAAATGAATATAAGACTTAACAATGAAATTTGTGCCTTTGAATACATGGAGGACAAACCTGAAGAATGCAATGAATATTACTATGAATCATTTATCAGATATCTAAATATTTTCTTTGATGTTTTTGAAGCGGCTTTCAATAAATGTGAGTTTTCTTCATTGCTTACGCTGCTTTCAGTACGTGGGATTGAGGATGCAGGATGGGACCCATATAAAAGTTCAATTCAAATTATTGATTCGATAATTGATGCTACTGATAAAATTCATATAAAAGAAGTCCAACGAAATATACATTTGTGGGTGTACGGACACATCATGGAAGCGTCTGAACCATATGAGATGGTAATGAATTTGTTAGATATCATTGATGGTGAAGAATTTAAAATATTAAAGTTTCCCCTCAAAAAAAGCGGAGTCCCTCTTTCACCAGGAGAAAAACAAACCAAAATTGTTGGAAAAGCGAAACAGTTGGGATTTAATAAATTAGAGAAAATCTATGCCGAGACTTGGGATAGAGACCTTAGAAATGCTGTTGTCCATTCAGATTATTGCTTGTTGGAAAGCGAAGTAAGAATTCGGAAACCAATTAAAATATATACAAGCCAAGAAATTAACAAAATTGTAAATCGCTCATACGCATATTTTCATGTTATTAAATTTCTACATAGTTATTACACAAGTAGTTATTCGAAACCGAAAGTAATTAAACCGCATCCAATGTTTAATGAACATGGCAATTGCTTGGTAATTGTTAGGGAAGACTATGGGGCCATAGGAATTAAAGACAATTACACGAGTAACGATATATCTGCTGGAGCAATACCTTATAGAATAGGGCGATTTTACCCTGAAGAGGAGAAAATGCTTGAATCTAATCCTCTTTTGGCTGTATTGCCTAAGAGGGATATGTAAGTAAATAAAGAATTGCATGCAAAATCCGCCGAGATTACTCCCGGCGGATTTTGCATCCGAAAACGCCATCAACAAAAATGAATTGCGGTTGGTTCGGATTTGAATTTAATTGGTGGAGATAAGCGGGATCGAACCGCTGACCTTCTGACTGCCAGTTTGAGTGGTTATGAATTAGGAGCTACTTTCTAGTCCCGTCTGGTTACGTTTAGTACCGTTTAATCTCTAGCAAAATCAATGCTTTTAGATCTTTAGCATAGAAAATGCTTTGTTGCTCAATAAGTTGAGATTTTGCACTAATTTCAGAAGAATGTTAGAAAAGTGTTAGAACCAGCCGCCATTACGAGGATATTATTGTAAAGCGCAAGTATGAAGTCTTTAACAGAAACGGCAGCAAAGCACCGACTGTTTTCAAAGTTGGTTTTTGAAAACCCTTCTCCATTTGTTGCGCAAAGCGAATTTAAGAGCAAGATTAGTCTTTCATGCCATATTTCTGGAGAATAAAACGAATGCAGAAAGAGCCAATGAAACTAATACGAGCGCAAAAACACCAGCAGCAGCATATTTCCTTTTTTTCTTCCAACAAAATCTGACAAAGCTGAGAGAGTATAAGGATAAGATGATTGGAATTAAAATCTCAAGATAGGTCATTTCCCCGCCCCTTTAGTTGATTGCACAGGATTATTTTTTAATAGAGTTCCATCCCGCTTTATTATAAATTCAATTTTGGTGTTAACCGTCGCGTTTTTAAAATTACTAATCCAATGATAGTCCTCCCACTCTTGAATCGTAAAAAATTGCCTGCAAGCGGTATTGCCAAAGCCGAAAACATCGCAGTTGAGCTTTTTACATTTATCAATTGTTTGATCTACTTCCTCTTTTAGTGCAGCTTTGAATTTTTCCTCCAGCAGAGGGATAAGCTCTCTATCATCTTTATCTTCCAGACTTTGAACAGCCTGGAGATCTCCCTCCAAAAAGATCGTGAGATTAATTATCGGCTCGTTATTTTGAAAAGAAATCTGAATACGGGGTTTTTTTTGCTGTCTGACTTTCAGAGTATCTGTGAGCTTGGTTTCGATAGGGTCCTCAATGGCGTAGGAAGCAATTTGAAACTTTCCTTGTGTCATGAGCAGTACGCGTGATTCATCGCCGTTTAGTTCGCCGATCATCTTTCCCCCATCGAAGAGAGCAGTGCCCAAAATCTCGTACTGGTTACCACCCTTTCGCGGGAGCTGCCCTGCGTAATAGTTCATGAATGTTTTGGTACCTGATGGCTTGTCTCCACTCTTCTTTAAGGAAGAAAAATCATTTATAGCAACAAGTGATGCGTATGGCTGGCTTTTTGTGGCTTTTAAATTTTCTATAAAATCACCCAAAGTTGTATCAGCCGCAAGCCCGCTGATGTCAACTTGTTTGATCATGTCTTCTTGATTTTTTGACATAGCTGTTCCCACCACCGGATTAAATGCTTCGATAAATTTGCTCGCTTCGCCTTTAACTATAATGAAATGTGCAATTCGTCTTATTTGCCGATCACGGATTAAAGAATCGGCCATTTGGCCGATATTTTCTTTTGCCAGCTCTTCCGATATGACGATAAATTTTGCATGCATGACATTGATTGTTCTCGACAATGAGGTGTTGATCATATTGATTCCTACATATAGGGAGGGGCAATCAATAGAAATTACGGCATACTCACTCGATTGTGAAGACTGTCCCGAAGATTCCGATGAAGAGCTTTGTCCGCCTACACCGCCCCCACTGGAACCGGAGCTCTGCTTAAAAGTCGGAATCTGCAGGGTCAAGCGATAATTATCGGATGTTCCCTTATCGATACCTATAGTATAAACGTATGCCCATTCATCCAATTCATTTGCATCTTGGCATCCTGATACTGAGACAATAGTAAATAAACATAGAGCTAAAAAAACTATTTTACGCATACACTCTCACCCGCATCAATAATTATTCGAATCAATAATTTATAGAAAACTGTTGTGCTCAGACTAACTTGTCTCTTTTTTAAACGCATTAACAAATAGACAGATTATCGGTAACACGAATAATACAACCCAGCCGTATCCCCTCAAAGTTTGTACGCCTCCCGATATAACGCTTAGAAGAGACTTCGGCATCATCACAATTAAAAACAGGAGAATCCCCATCGGTAAAATGACTGGCTTAGTGTCTCTGATTCTGAAGATCTTGCAGTAGCAGCTCACAGAGGAGTAGAAAAATATCGCTCCTGTAATTAAGGTTGAAATGGTCCACATAAAAACAAAAATAGGGTCCAGTCTTTGAAGAAAAGCACCATAACTTATGGATCGGGCCATTGTGAACATCGGGGATGTAAGCTCCTGTAATACCTGAACCGGAAACGCCAGTGAAAAACAAAAAAGTCCGATAGAAATGATGGCGCCGGAAATGAACAAAGAAATGCAGCCGGCTTTCTTTAGGTATTTTGTACCCTGAAGTGAGCCGGCAAATACAGTCAAAATCATGACCTCATCATATGCTGAGCATCTTTTCAATCCATGTATTAGAGTCTTATCAATGCCATAGCCTCCAACAGGGAATAGGTTTGTTACTTGATAATTTTGAACGCACAGAAGAATAACAAACACGAAGAAAAATAACAAAGTATAAGCGAAGAACTTTGCAACCCTGGCAATACTCTCGAGTCCCAGAACGGCTACTACCATAACCACTGCGACAAATAAAACAGCCAACACACTTAAAGGTGTATCCGTCAGGATGAATGTCTTTGTCACACCAATAAATTCTCGAATTAAAATGCCGTCACTGTATAGGAAAAAAGCTACAAAAGATATTGAAAAGAAAAAACCTGTACCCCTGCCTAATGTAAGTTCAAATATATCAATAATATTTTTACCCGGAAATTGTTTAAAAAGCATCATAATAAGCTTAAAGGCAATAATCGCTGTGACGCATGAAATGATGGTCATATACCACCCAGCGGCACCAACAAACCGGGTTAAATAACCGGGGCTTGAGAAAAATATCTTTGAACTAATTGCAATAGAGGCAAGGCAAACCGCTTCTTGCACGCCGAATTTACCTTCTTTAATCATTACGCTATTGCTCCTTTTGATTAGGGGAATTAACCCATGCGCTTTGGTTGTTGCCTTGCTTTTTTGTGTTATTGGTATTCATCTCATCGGGACGGTTTTTACTTATCCAAATCGGTTTTTTTAGAGCAATCCCGCCGTCTGAATTTATTTTAGGCGCAACCGGAGCAAGGTAGGGTACTCCAAACGACTTCATACCGCAGGCTACGCAGACTAATAGAAATAACACTAACGAAACTCCATAGAATCCAAACGCAGAACCTGTCAAGATGAATATAAACCTGATTATTCTCGTGGCAATGGCTAAAGAATAATTTGGGATAGAAAAACTTCCCAGTGCTGTGATGGCAACAACAATTACAAGAAGAGGACTGACAAGGCCTGCCGCTACCGCCGTCTGGCCTAATATTAATGCACCAACGATACCGAGGGTCTGACCAATGATACTCGCCACCCGAATACCCGCTTCTCTGATTAGTTCAAAAGAAAACTCCATAATAAGAATTTCCAATACCGTCGGGAATGGAACCGACTCTCTTGCTCTGGTAATCGATGATAAAAGTTCAGTTGGAATCATCTCCGGATGGAAAAGAACCACCGCACAATATAAGCCGGGCAGAAACATTGCGCAGAAGAAGCCAAACAGTCTGATTGCCCTTAAAAATGCCCCATACATCCAGCGAACGTTGGTTTCTTCAGATGTATGAAAAAGCTGAAAGAAATTTACCGGAACTGCCATAGCAAATGGTGTTCCATCTGTGATCATAACAACTTGTCCGTTTATTAAAAATGAGGCGGTTCTATCCGGTCTCTCTGTGGAAAGCACCTGAGGCAGCATCATAAAAGAATCATCTTCAATGAACTGCTCCAGCATGCCTTCGCTCAGAATAAAATCAGCGTCTACCGCATTAATTCGTTTCATAAGCTCACTTACGATTTCTGGATTGGCAACACCCTCCAAATAAAGCACGGCACAATTTGCGCCATTTGTTTTTCCTACGGACAGCATCTCTGTCACGAGATGTTCGTTTTTTACTATTCTTCTTACCATCGTAACGTTTGTTCGCAGGTTTTCCGTAAAAGCCTCTTGTGAGCCTTTAATGACTGTTTCGGTTTTTGGTGATTCAACTGCTCTCTTTTCATAACCTCTTGTCTCAATAAGAATGCATTCATTACAGCCCTCTACGAGGAGAGCTGTTACTCCGTTGAGTACCTGCTTTATAATGTCGCTATATTTTGTCTTTTTACAAATGTCATGTACCGCGATCACATTTTCCATCAGGAAGTCAACTGCGTTTTCTTTTTTTTTCATATCGCATAATATATCCTCGGACATTAGCCGCGGAAGCAGACTTATATTAATTAGTTGTTTGTCAATCATTCCTTCAACAAATACAAGACAGGCGGAAAGTTTCCTGCCGATTTTTAGATTCCTTATTACAATGTCCTGGTTTTTGGGCAGACTGAATTTTTGCTTGATGTTTTGAATGTTTATATTCAGATCGGTGGATATCACTTCATCAGGTTGATTGGCGTTATCGGCATCATCGATTACGTCTTGCTTACCACTATTCGGAATAGAGTCGGTATTATTCAAACCCTTCTTATCTTCATTTTCGAGAAGTTCGAAGCCGTGCTCCTTATTCTGTTGTTCCTTATACGTAAAAAACCCGGATAATGATTTTGTTAAATTTGGCATAAAAACAACCCTCCAAATAGCGCCATTAGTCGGCATATATTAATGACAAGCGAACTATTTCAATATTATCTAATATTTGCTTTCATTGGGCTGTATATTCAGTAATCTATTATTGACTTTATTGGACGCGGCAAGGTGCACCGCCGCACGGACGAGAGCGACGGGGGTACGGGGGTCCCCGCCCGACCGGCCGCGCAGCGTTGCACTTTCGCGTCCGCGCTGGGGTATCAAGATGTAAGACATAGTACAGACTTAACTGGGGGTGCAGCCCCCACATACGCAGTAAGACAAGCAACAGGGCGGCAATCAAACGATTGCCGCCCTTGCTCTATTTTACAGTTTAATCTTTTTTATCAGTAGGGGACGCATTGCTGGCGACTGTTTTTATTATATCGGTCATTTGCTCCATCATACCCATTAGCTGATTTAGCTGTAGGTTTTCAGCATATTTAGAGTTCTTGAGCTGCTTTTTAATTTCATCAATTTCCTCGTCCATCTTCGATACTGTTATCATCACGCTCTCATTCTCTTTATGTTGCCTATCTTTCTGTACTAACATATCAATAGGCAATTCATACAAATAGGAAAAACGGACAAGCACTTCGATGGGTGGCTCATTACGTCCAGTTTCATAACCGTTATAGGTTTGTGGGGATATACCTAGAAGTGCAGCAATTTCTTTTTGTTGATAACCTTTAGCCTTCCGCAACTCTCTTAGCATTTCCGCTAACATTGCTTTGCGTTCCTGCACACTAAATTGCAGCTCATAAGGAGAGAACGGGTTTTCAGAATGAGTATCCATGTGAGATACCTCCGTTTATGTACTGATGAATGCATTGTAATATACGAAACAAATAATAGTGTTAACATAGTGTAAATTACTTAAAGAAGCTATTGATTTATATCAAAACAGAAGTTAAATTAATGATAAACTAAAGCGCAATAAATATACGTTACGTATAGTTGACGTAAGCTCACATGCAAAGGATAGTATTACCCTTTGCATGTGTACAGTGTACAGAACGAAAGGAGCGCCATGGCAAGAACACAAGCAAGCAGGAGATATCAGTTAACGCTGAATAATCCGGAATTACATGATTGGTCGCATGAATTTATAAAAAACGCTATTGGGACATTTGCGGGATTAATTTACTGGTGTATGTGCGATGAAATAGGAGAAACGGGAACGCCTCACACTCATATATTTGTGATGTTCAAAAACGCTGTTCAATTTACGACTATTCAAAAAGTCTTTTATGGTGCACATATAGAGGCTGCTAGAGGGAGTAACCAAGAGAACCGCGATTATATACGCAAAGAAGGCGCAGGGATAGAAGAGAAGAAAAAGGAAACCAATATTCCCGAAACATTTGAAGAGTACGGAGAGCTGCCGCCTGACAGAGCCCAAGGGGTAAGCGAGAATGCAGAAATATATGAAATGATAAAACAAGGCAAAACGGACTTTGAAATACTCGAAGAACATCCCAATGCTATAAATAGACTGGATAAAATCCGCCAAGCGAGATTAACTGTCCAGAATGAGATTTTCGGCGATAAACCTAGGTTTGTTGAAGTAACATATATCTGGGGAAAAACCGGAGTCGGTAAGACAAGATCGGTAACAGAAAAATACGGATACAGAAATGTCTACAGAGTAACGAATTACAAGCATCCTTTTGACCAGTATCAAGGACAAGACGTAATTTTGTTTGACGAGTACCGCAGCCAGCTGACAATATCGGAATTTCTCAATTATTTGGATGTACATCCAACACCATTGGCTTGCCGATATGCTGACAGACAGGCGTGCTATACGAAAGTCTTTATTATTTCAAATATACCGTTGGAAAAGCAGTACAGGGATGTTCAGAGAGAAGACGCGGAATCGTGGATCGCCCTGAAACGAAGAATACAACACGTTTACGAAATGTTGCCTGATGCTTCTGGCGACGATTGGACAAAAGAATAATTAGAAAGGAGAAGAATGTTCAACGAATATCATGATGTACTTACAGTAGAACAATTAGCTGAGGCACTAGGAATCGGCAAAAACAAAGCCTATGAGCTTATTAATAACCATGTGATAGGCTACAAGCGCATAGGTCGAAAAATACTAATTCCTAAATGCTGCTTGATTGACTATATACAGAGTTCCAGATACAATATTAGAGCGTAATGGTAGGCTAGTTCTGTCAAAGAAAGGAGTTATTATGACAGGAAGCCTACAAATCAAAAATGATAAATACTACATAGTAATTAACACCTATGACAAGAACGGGAAACGTAAGCCCAAATGGATTTCATCAGGTCTGACAGTTAAGGGAAACAAGAAGCGTGCTGAGCAAATTCTCCGTGAAAAAATCCGAGAATATGAAGCAAGGGAGAGCCTCGTTTATAGTGATATGCTCTTTAGTGACGCTATACGTCAATGGCTCAAGTCATCGGCTATTAGGGTAGATGTGGTGACGCTGCAAGGCAATGAATACCTTGCAAAATCTCAACTTCTGCCGTACTTCGATGCTTTGCAAATAAAGCTGTATGATGTTAACCGTCGAGTGCTTCAAGCATACTTCGATGAGAAGTGCCAAAGTGGACGCATTGACGGAAAGGGCGGTCTATCGCCTCGAAGTCTGCGCCTTCATAAGAACATCTTGTTTCAAACGCTGAAAGAAGCTGTGAGAGATGGCATCATTCCAAATAACCCATGTGAACAAGTGAGCCTGCCTCAATTGCAGAGATTTGAAGCGAAGTTCTATAGTGTCGAGCAGCTTAACGCATTGCTTGAAGCCATAAAGGACGAGCCTTTATATCCGCTTATAAAGCTCGCGGCAGTATATGGATTGCGCCGAAGTGAAGTCCTCGGCTTGAAATGGGACAGCGTAGATTTTGATGCAGGAACGCTGACCATTAAGCATACGGTAACAAAAGTTGTTGATACCGTAGAAAAGGACAAGACAAAGAACGCAGCCAGTCACAGGAGCTTTCCCCTTATGCCGGAAGTCAAGACGCTGCTGATAGACCTTAAAGAGCAGGAGCGGGCAAACAGAAAACTGTTTGGCAGGGAATACGCGGTGAATGACTACATACTCAAGTGGGACGATGGCAGACCTTTTGCTCCAGACTATGTAACGCACAGATTTAGTGAACTGTTAGAGAAAAACGGCTTACCTCACATCCGATTTCATGAGCTTCGCCATAGCTGTGCTAGTTTCCTTATAAACATGGGGTTTACTCTTAAGGACGTCCAAGAATGGCTCGGGCACTCCGATATAAGAATGACCGCCAATATCTATTCACACTTGGATGTAAGCCGAAAGAAGAACATGGCGGATATGCTCTCAAGCTGCCTCACGGAGAAAGCCATATAGGTGTTAGAAATGGCGTTAGAAAAGAGCAGAAAATGAGGAAACGGGACAAAATCAAAAAGCCCTGTAACCATTGAGATTACAAGACTTTATGATGGTGGAGATAAGCGGGATCGAACCGCTGACCTTCTGACTGCCAGTCAGACGCTCTCCCGAAGTATCCGGTGTGCACCCCCATATTTTACCGTCGAGTTTGCTCGGTAAACCCTATGGCACAATTGCAAATGAAGCAGGGTTGCTTGATTAATTCAAGTCGCAGATGCTTGAGCACAATATAATTGTCAGATACAACCGGCACAAAGATAATTCTTGCACCAGTTGTTAAATAAATATGGTTGGTTTAAATTGTGAGGCAATCACAGTAATTAGAAACTTAATGGCACAAATTGTTAATAGTTACTACAGAAGCAAGAATTGTCTCAACTTATTTGGAGTTACCTATGCGAGACAAATTTACTGTGGAATAAAAATCCAGCGTGATGGTAAATGTAGAAGGGTATCTTCGTTTGCATATTTAAGAAGAGAGGGCTTAGCCCTCTCTTCTTGCTTTAAAAACGCCGCCTCGGTCTTATCGCCTAAGGCGGTTTTATAAGTTGCATTTTCTGGGCATGAGCACGGCGTAATAGATAAATCATTATATAGGGAGACTTTGTGGGGAATACTTAATGGTCATTTTAGTAACTGATTATTTTGGAAAAAATCTTTCCACGGATCAATTCCTGAAAGCCTTGAGAGCGCATCTGCCATCGTTATGCCATCGGGTGCGATGGTGTCAAGTTCCTCCCATGATATGGGCATAGATACCTTAGCCCCTTTTCTCGCTCTTATAGAATAAGGTGCAATGCTTGTTGCACCTCTGCCGTTTCGAATCCAGTCGATAAAAATCTTATTTGTCCTCTTTGCTTTTCTGACATTGCTTGTGTATTGGTCTGGCCATTTCTGCTCCATCACCTCGGCAACGCGTCTCGCAAAATCGTGAAAAGTATCCCACGAGACAGCAGGTTTTAATGGCACGACCACATGGTATCCTTTGCCTCCGCTGGTCTTGAGATATGATTTCAGTGAAAGTTCTAAAAGAATACTTCTAACGTCTTTTACGCCCTGACGCACCGTATCCACGTCCATTCCCTCATCCGGATCCAAATCAAACACCATCATGTCAGGCTTTTCAAGCTCGTCTACACGGCTTCCCCAGGTATGGAACTCCAGTGTTCCCATCTGCGCCTCCGAGACAAGTCCGGCGCTGTTTTCGATATAGAAGTAGTCTTCCGTTTCTCCGTCACTGTTAACAACAGGTGTTGTGACGATTCCTTTGCTGTCCGGTCCGGGATGTTTCTTATAAAAACAGGTCTGTGAAATTCCCTTGGGGCAGCGCACAATGCTGAGAATCCTGTGGCCAGCATACTGCAACATTCGCTCCGACACCTCGGCGTAATACCGAATCACAGCCTCTTTGGTGATTTCGGGATCATCAAACATCACCTTGTCAGGGTTCGAAATCTTTATTCCTTCGATGATTATGCTGTTGTCGTTTGCTTCCAATGGTTTCTCCATTTCCTTTGCGGATGATTGAATTTGTATCTCGTCATCCGCTTTTTCCTTTTTTATAACCCTAGGGTCTTTATCCATTCGTAAGCCTTTGTAGCTTGCCTGTCTCAATAAATTTTCTTTTGTCCATTCGGCAAATTTAATCTCTGCGACAAGCTCAGGCTCAAGCCAGAAAAATTCCTCAGTTGAGCTGGGCTTCGGCGAAAGTTTGAAAGGTGGTTCTGTCCTCTTTAAGCTTTCGAACTTCGCCTCAAGCTCTTTCATCTCCGACTCGCTTAAGCCTGTGCCGGCTCGTCCGGCAAATACAAGTTCTGTGCCCTCATAGACGCCAAGGAGAAGCGAGCTTATACCGCTCGTTTTTTTATCGGAGAGCGTATATCCTCCGATGACGAATTCCTGCCTTTTATCGCATTTGAGCTTTATCCAATCACCGTTTCTCGTTCCGCTGTAAACTGAATCAGCTTTCTTTCCTACAATCCCTTCCATGCCCGCCTCGCAGGCCGCTTTGATGCTTTCCTCTCCATGTCCACTGACATGCTGGCTGTAGTAGAGGTTTTTCGGGGCATCCTTCATAATGCTAGCAAGCTTCTCTTTCCTCTCTATGAGCTTTTCGCCCCTCAAATCATTGCCATCCAGCGCAAGAAGATCAAAGACGATATAGGTGAGGTTTTGAACTTTTGTATTCCTCATATAATTTTGAAGAGCCTGAAAATCTGTCTTACCCGAATCATCTGTAACTGTCATTTCGCCGTCCAGCACCATCGCTCTTCCGGCAGCTAAATCAATAAGTGAAGCGGCGACGTCCTGAAACCTGTTTGTATAATCATTGTAGTTACGGGTCACTAGACGGACGTTGTTACCTTCAATATATGTGAGTATCCTATATCCGTCATATTTCATCTCATAGAGCCAATCACCGCGCTCGGGAACAGAGTTTACAAGTCTTGCAAGCTGCACATCGGCCTGTTCAAAAGGGTTCCGTGTAATTTTCTCGTTTTCCCCCCGTTCGATTTCAGCCATTGTCCGTCCGCTTCTAATGCTTGTGTCAAAAGCGGAAATACCGTCGTCATCTCCGGCAAACTCATCTTTTTCCTTTAGCAGAAGCCAGTTATCGCGGCTTTCACCCTCTTTAGCTTTCAGCCTTACTAAGGCCCATTTACCTTTTAGTCTTTTGCCTTTCAAAATGAACTTTAACGAACCTTCACGAAGCCCTTCCATCACATTCGAATAGGGCTCCCAGAAGCCTTCATCCCAGAGCATAACTGCTCCGCCGCCATATTCACCCTTAGGAATGGTGCCCTCAAAGTTTCTGTAATCCAGAGGATGCTCCTCCACTCGAACAGCTAGCCTTTTGTCGTGTGTATCATAGGATGGCCCCTTGGGTACCGCCCAGCTCAAAAGAGCTCCATCCCATTCTAGACGGAAATCATAGTGATCTTTGCGTGCCATATGGTGTTGAACTACAAACCTGAGATTTTCCTCAGGCTTCGCTGTCTCGCCTTCTGGTTCGCCGGTTCTTTCGAAATTTCTTTTTTGGTTATATTCGTTAAGCTTTTCTGTCATAAAAATTACGCCAGTTCCTTCTCTTTTTGGGCCTTCTCAACGCTGGCCTTTAGAGCCTCCATTAGGTCTATGACTTTACCCGTGCTTTGAGGTTCAGCGGCAACGACCTCCTTGCCAGAGATTTTTGCTTCAATCAAATCATGGAGCTTCGATTGATACTCGTCAATATATTTTGAGGGGTCGAAAGGCGTATCCATAGAGTTAATCAGCATCTTAGCCATATTGAGTTCCGGCTCTGAAACCGCAGTTTTGTTATAAGGTTTTTGAATCGCCTTGATATCGTCGGCGTAGAACATCGTAGAAATGAGTATGCCCTCTTCTCGTGGGATGATTGCCATCAGCGTGTCCTTCGTGCCTAATACAGTTTTGCCGATAGCAATTTTCTGCTCTGCCATCAACGCAGCTCGGAGCAGCTCGAAAGCCTTTTCTCCACCCGCTTCGGGTGCCGCCTGATAGGTTTTTTCATAATAGACTGGGGAGATTTGATTAAGCTGGGCGAAGTGAAGGATTTGAATGGATTTTTCCTTTTCCGTCTTAATCTTTTCAATCTCATCGTCTTTTATAACAACATACTTTTCCTTATCGTACTCAAAGCCCTTTACAATGTCTTCCGCTGTGATTTCTTTGCCGCAGTGAGCGCAGGTTTTCTTGTATCTGATGCGGCTGTTGTCTTCCTTGTGAAGCTGATTTAAATGAATGTCATTATCCTGCGTGGCTGTGTACATCGCGATTGGAATTGCCACCATACCGAAGGTAATGACTGATTTTTGTGAAACCATAATATTCACCTCCAGGGTTTAGTGTTTCCGATTGAACTTTCTGTATCCATATATAGCTCAGTCAAAATGAAGACACGCCGAACTAATCCAGCGTGTTTATTATTCGTCTTATTACATGGCTTTGCACTAGTTTGCGCAGGCTGTACATTCATTTGCACATTTTACGACATTGCGCAATCCGCCGCGCATTTTTCGCAAACGGTTGCGCAAAGCTTACAAAGGACGATTGCAAACTGGGCAGCTTAAATCAATCCTGGAAAAGCACTTTCTCCTTCATGTCCGTGACTATAACATGAAAGTTGAATTTCTTCATCAGGCAAACGGCGCAAGTAAAGAGCTACCGCTATTAAAGGAAGTCGGGCAATTGAAAGATTACACTCAGTCAGATTTTCCACAGTACCCCCCCATTCAGCCTAGGACTATGTTTGATAATCTTGACGACCGTGAAATGGCTGCCGCAAATCCCCAGATTCGTTCCTTTCTGCAGACGGCATTTATGATGAGTTGCTCTCATGCCTATGAAGTATGGCAGTATATGGTGTCAAAAGGATATTATCCGCTGGAGGCAGCACAGCCCGATACTATCGCTAAGGTAGGCGGCATGTATCAGGTTATACCGGAGGACCAGCCTCAAATTCAACAGTACTTGAACCAGTATCAGAATCCAATTGTGCCGTAGAGCGGGCACCTTTACCAATAGAAAACTCCATTAAAGTTCAAGGATGCGACGCAGTCGCATCCTTGAACTTTAATCATATAGTCAGCCTTTTAAAGTGAAAACTCTGTCCTGCTCTAAATAATCCTGAACAATTCGGAGGGCCTCGCCGAATCTTTGGAAGAGCGGGTCGAGCACATCAGGGTCATCAGTCATTCTGATGAGATATTCATATGTGGAGCGCGCTTTTTGTTCTGCCGCCATGTCTTCGTATAAGTCGGTAATCGGGTCGCCCTTTGACTGGATATATGAGGCATCAAAAGGTACGCCTGAGGCACTCACAGGATATACAGCGGTGTCGTGATCAACATAAAAGGGAGCGAAATCGCTTTCCTCAATTTCTTTTGTGCTTATTCCTTGAGTAAGCTGCCTCACTATGGTTCCAATCATTTCAAGGTGGGCAAGCTCCTCAGTTCCTATATCGTTTAAAGTTGCCTTCGCCTGAGGAGTAATCATTGAAAAACGCTGGCTGAGGTATCTTAGCGCTGCGCCGAGCTCGCCGTCCGGACCTCCATACTGCGTAATTATCAGCTTAGCCAGTCTTGGGTCTCTCTTTTTGATTTTTATCGGATACTCGAGTTTTTTATCATACATCCACATCAGCTTTTATCCTCCATCAGTTCAAAGTTGAAGCTTTTTTGCCACGGCCACGGATTATCAATCCACTGCCACGGCATCTTACTCGTACAGTTGTTTGCAAGCAGCATCCCGTACCTCGCGTTATATTCCTCTCTGAGCTGTTTTACCTGCATAACGTAGTTGTTATAGATCGGTAATTTTCTTAAGCATCTCTTCTTTATTCGTCATCTTCAAACACCCTTGGCCCTTTCACGCTTTTGGTATAGTTATCCCATAAAGGCGGGAAGATCGTACCCTTTGTCAGTCCTGCTGCCGGAGTAAAAGTTGTGCATAGTATTTGAAAAGGCACATATGCCTGAGCGAGCCTGACATTTTCCAATACCGTCTCCTGCGGTATGCATTTATCGTTCATTGCATTTGTTTCCATCTGCAAATCTCCTTTTCTTAACTTCAATTTAAGTCTGGCTAAGACATAGTATGAGAAGTTTTCAAAAGCTGTTAAACTGTCATTTTTTAAATTATGAAATAGCATCCTATGTCGTCGGGTTCTACATTAAAATTATTCTCGTTTTAAACAAAATCATAGACTACCCTCATGCCCAATTGACATAATTTTCTACATGAGTCTGATTTTATTCAACATATCTGTGTGAATATTGGAGGAAAAAGAAATGGAATCAAAAAAAGCTTCTGTCAAAAAGCCGTGGCTGAAGTATTACAGCAAGGACGCCATAAAAGAGGAAGTGCCGAAATGTACGTTATTCGATTATCTTTATAAAAATAACAAAGATAACCAAAACGATATAGGATAAGGTACAATAAGTTTCGCAAATTAAAAAACCAATATAAAGGACATGGTTTGCAGATCTCTGATAGAATGAAGTTACCACACCACCATTCTGAAAGGAGAAAAGCAAACCATGTCTGAAAAGATTATACAACTAAACGAGGGAATCATCAAGAAAGAGCTGAAGGAACTGGTACGCAACAGCGTGGAGGAAACACTTAACGAGCTACTGAACAAGGAGGCTGCTGAACTCACTGGGGCGGCAAAATACGAGCGTTCAGAGGCACGCCAGGGGTATCGCTCCGGACACTACGAACGTAACCTCACCACCACTTCCGGCGATGTTACACTTAAGGTGCCGAAACTTAAGGGCGTTGGTTTTGAGACTGCTATTATCGAGCGCTATCGCCGACGGGAAAGCTCGGTAGAAGAAGCTCTCATTGAGATGTACTTGGCCGGTGTGTCTGTGCGTCGCGTAGAGGATATCACCGAAGCACTTTGGGGCACCAAGGTTTCTGCATCGACCGTAAGCGAACTAAACAAGAAAGCCTACGTTGACATTGAGGACTGGCGCAATCGTCCGCTGCAGGGAGGAAAATACCCCTACGTCTATGTAGATGGTATCTATTTGCGCCGCAACTGGGGCGGTGAATATGAAAACGTAGCCATTTTGGTGGCAATTGCCGTCAATGAGGATGGCTATCGTGAGGTGCTCGGTGCGGCAGAGGGTATGAAAGAGGACAAGGCAAGTTGGGTTTCATTCTTCCAATGGCTCAGAGGCCGTGGTTTGGACGGAGTAAAGCTCATTGTAGGAGACAAGTGCCTCGGTATGCTGGAAGCCGTTGGAGAAGTGTTTCCAGAGGCCAAATACCAACGTTGCATCGTCCATTTCTACCGCAATGTGTTTTCTGTGGTTCCTCGCTCCAAAGCAAAATTGGTGGCTAAGATGCTTAAGGCTATCCATGCCCAGGAGAGCAAAGCTGCCGCCCGTAAAAAAGCAGATGAGGTAGTGCAAATGCTGCGGGAAATGAAGCTGAAGGAAGCGGCAAAAAAGGTGGAGGATTCCGTAGATGAGACCCTTACATATGCCGATTTCCCTTTTGAGCACTGGACTAGAATCCGCAGCAATAATGTAATTGAACGCCTGAATCGCGAGATTCGACGCAGAACTCGGGTAGTTGGCACTTTCCCTGATGGAGAGTCAGCCCTGATGCTGGTCTGTGCTCGTTTGCGCCATGTTGCGGGCACTCAATGGGGCAACAAAAAATACATGAATATGACGCATCTCGATGCGTGTGCTGAGGATGCTTATATTGCCGGTTGACCTTGTTCTAACGGAGCATGCAAACCAATTTGCGCAAAACTATTGACGGTACCCGATATAGCCATCAACTATTTCGACAATACTGTCACTTTCAAAAAGCTGTTCGATAATATAAGGGAAACAGCAAAGGCTCTTCATCGAGAAGTACGGTAAATAATAACTGACTCCAAATAAGTTTTCGATAACAAAACAGTTTACAGGGAGCTTGAAAAGCTCCCTGTAAACTGTTTTTCGGTTGGCGATTTTTCAAGAGAGATTATCCGGCTGGCGCTCAATCGACCGGTGGATCAAATTCCGTTATAGGGAATTGAACAATATCATTACCCTTAAATACGTCGTATCTTATGGCCACATCCGGATTGTTTTTTATGAAATCGATGAACTTTTCGATGCATATTATAGTCTCCTCGCATAAGGTGTGCTCAACCTTCTCTGTTTCTTCGAGGATTGTGTTTTTGGAAACACCAAGGATTTTTAATAAGGCCTCAATTATATTGTGGCGCTTTAGCAAAGACTCTCCTATTTCTCTTCCTTTCTCATTAAGCATTATATATCCATACTTTTCGTATTTGAGCAGGCCCAATTCGTTTAATTTCTGAACCATTTTAGTCGCGGAAGGAGGCTGAATGCTGAGAGCGTCTGATAGTTCATGTATCCTTACAAAGCCCGTGTTTGCAGATAATCTATATATCATCTCGAGGTAGTCTTCCATGGACGCTGTCAGAGCATGGTCATCTTTTTTCATGTATTCATTGAAAGTCCGAAAATTGTTTTCGATTTCAAACACCGCCTTTTGACCTTTTACTCGTTTATTTGAGGACTTTTCTTGGTTTAAATATGTAACCATAACAAGCCAATGTTCATAACTTATATCAGGCAAATAATTTTAGCGTCGGGAAATGACTGATACAAGGGTGGATAATGGATATGAATAGTGTGGTAATTTCGGAGAACAATTCACGTATGGAGGCCGCGGTGCCGAGGCCGCAGAGAAAAGAGAGTAAGTTCCTACAGCTGCTCAAATTTTTAGGGCCCGCTTTCGTAGTAAGTGTCGCATATATTGATCCGGGCAATTTTGCAACCAACATCAGCGGAGGCTCGATATTTAATTACAGCCTGGTATGGGTCATTCTGTGGAGCAATCTGATGGCCATATTCCTGCAAATCATGTCCGCGAAGCTGGGAATAGCGACAGGGAAGAACCTTACACTGATGTGTAAAGAAGCATTCTCAAAAAGAATGAACTGCTTTTTTTATTTAGTTGCAGCGTTTGCCGCAATGGCAACAACCTTGGCTGAATTTCTTGGCGGTGTTTTGGGCTTTTACCTTTTGTTCGGCATACCCTTATCCGTTTCGGTAATTCTGACAGCAATAGTAACCTTCTTCATTATATATTTACAAAGGTATGGGCAGAGGGTTGTTGAAATCGTCATCGCAGTGCTGGTTGCTGTGATATGCGGAGCGTACACAATCGAATTATTTCTCGCAAAGCCCGATTGGCAGCAGGTCGCTCTGCACACATTGATTCCGTCCCTCCCTAACGGTCAGGCGGTTTTGATAGCTGTGGGTATGCTGGGGGCAACAGTCATGCCGCATGTTATATACCTACATTCGCAGCTCGTGCAGAGCCGTAACCACAGCGCTGATGTAGGGGAGAAAAAGAAGCACCTGCATATGGAAAAAATCGATATTGTAATAGCCATGAATATCGCGTTTATGGTGAACGCTGCAATGGTCGTGGTTTCAGCATCAGTTTTTTTCAGGAACGGAATGATAGTCGATTCTATTGAAATAGCGCACAAATCGCTTGAACCCCTTTTAGGCGCGCTGTCCAGCGGAGCTTTCGGAATTGCGCTTCTAGCGTCGGGATTTTCGTCCTCATCGGTCGGAACTATGGCCGGTGAAACTGTTCTAGACGGCTTTGTGGATAAAAAATTCAAGCTGCCTGTTAATCTGAAAAGAATTATAACAATGCTGCCCGGTGTTATCATTATTTTAGCCGGCGTGAACCCTATGAAAGCGCTGGTGCTTAGTCAGGTAAGTCTTAGCTTCGCTCTGCCGATGGCTATTATTCCAATGCTGATTATAACAAGCAAAAAGAAATATATGGGTGAGTTTGCCAATAAAAAATGGGTGAATGTTATAGGCTCACTGATAGTATCCATAATAATTATATTTAACGCAGTTCTTTTATACTTTACTTTTTCGGGAAGAGTTTGAATTATTAGATTCTTTAGAAATATTAGCAGCACGTTCACGAATCTATGAACGTGCTGCTTACGTCTAATCCTGTAACGAAATCTTCATGTCTCCCAATGAATTTTCGTCTTTTTTACCAAGAAGATCATTAAAAAATCCAGTATTGAAAAGATATGTTTTGCCCTCGTCAAAGACATAGAACTCGGTATCAATATAATCTTCACTATTGTTTTTAAAAATAGGTTTTTTCATTTCATCGGCTATCAGAAGCAAATCTCTGAATGATTTCACGCAGATAGTCTCACTGTCTGCGGTATGATTATCATGATGCAGCTCGACGATTCTGCTGTTATATTTTTTGAATATGTTGTTCAGCTCTCGCTGAATGGGATTGCTTTCAACCCCCTTTGTTAGCGTAAATAGGTACAATAACGCACTGGTAAGCAGCACAAGAAGAACAATGCTTGCGATGAGAGACTGCCTTTTGGGTACCAATTCCCGCAGAACCGCCGATTCAACAGCTTTTGACTGCTCGCTAACAGGGTTGCCCCCCATAACCATCACATCTCCAGTGATCGGGATAATTAGTGTGGATTCGGATGACTCGTTAACAGGCTCTCCGGCAATGACCGCAGATGTGTTTACTAAATAATTAACGGTCAATTTTACTGAAGTAGTAACACCGGTGTTCTGCTGTAACGTTTTGATGAAATTAATGTACTCGCTTAATGGCAGACTTATGCTTTTTGTCGCCTGTACTGATTTGAATTCCGTTTGCGGAACAATCTGATATTCTTTTTTCCATATTAAATCCTTGTCGTTATATGTAGCCTCCAATAACGCAGTGGCTGAATAATTTCCGTTTATATCAGTCGCATTGTCGCAATTAAAACCATATAAAAAAGTCAAGTCTAAATTGTTGATATATTTCGTGATATATCCTTCACCGAATTCCATATTGTTCTCATTATATAAAGGATCTTCAATAAAATTAAGAATATATTGTATCTCTGACTTCATATCATAAGCTGCTGTCGGTACGGATTTACTAACTTGAATTCCGATTATCCCGAAAACGACCAAAGCCGACATTGACGCAGCCGATAAAACCAGCAGGATAACTACTGCCAAAGTTCTTTTCTTATTTGATATCTCTTTCATAGTCAAAGTTTATTCCTCCAAATTTTTTAGCTTCCGCTATTTCGCAAGTAAAGCGTTAATTTACCCAGTTCGGGGATTGTACCGATTACCCGCCCTTTAATCTGCTCGGTGCTAACGCTTTTTTGGTCGGCACTCGGATTATTGTCGCCCTTTAAAACATACTGAATAACGCCCGATTCATTATTTTTTTCTATTATCCTGTGAGTGATGTTGATATCATCCTCACTGTAATACATAACGACATCGCCGACGTTTACGCGCTCGCCACTGATTTTTTCCACTAGCACAATATCGCCGGGCATTATCTTTGGCTCCATGCTTCCCGTTAAAACGACAGAAGGAAAAATCGGAAATACCCCGACCGAAAACCACACCATTGCAACCGAGAGCACACAGACCGTGACCCATCCAAAAACACCTGTTTTACTTTGTGTTGATCTTTCAAATTCCGATGCCTCTTTGGCATATATCTTTAAAATTATTGAAACGCTGAGCAGCGGAACTAATACGTTGAAAAGCAATCTGGGAATCTCCGAGGGATTGGGAATATATGGAGATAGGAAGCTGAATGTTCTGATTATACCAAGATAAATTATCGAAGGGACAGGCCCCGCTAAGTAAACAAGTAACGACGCCGCAATACTTTGAGTGAGCTGAGGAAAAACCATACCATTCATATAGTCCAGAATGCTCAAGCTACCGCTAAGGCTCTTAACGTTTCCAAGAGACATGTTGAATAGGGCAAATAGGACACTGAAACAGATAATTGCCCTGTAGGGCTTTTTTCCGGACAGGCTGTTTATCAGGAAAGAGCGGCACATCTCGCCGCCGACCAGAGTAGCGCACATCGGGACGAGGTTTAAGGTAATACCTACAGGCGTAAGACTGTAAACGTTTTTTCCGAACGAGGTAAAGAACCCGATTATTACGAAGATAAGAAGCTGAAATACGCCGAAGATAAACGCAAGGGATATGACCACTTCTCTCAGCCTTATTAGTCCTGAGAACATTGCTGAAGGGAATATCTTGATAAGCACACCCAGTGCTATCCACATCGCTATCTTTAAAAAATATAGAGGATAATAATTAAAAAAATCGTTAATGCCAAGAAGCTGCGTATTTTCTAATACAAATAATATGAATAACATTACAACTATTGTTATGTAATGGTATTTTTCAACTCTGCGAATTATCTCCGCCCCCCCTTTTATGACCTCATATTTGTTTCTATGGGATTTACCGATATTCATCCGATGTTTGCTTCTACGGTCGGCGCCTGTACTGATTCCGGATTTTCGGTGTTTTCAACGGCTTCGACCGGCTCGATGGGCAGCGGTGCAACAGCGCCTTCACCGGTACTATTATCGGGGCTGCTTACCATTGAGATATCTTCCGGGATAGGCTCTGATTGAGCCTGATCAGGGGTTGAGGGTTCTGACGCGATTGCGTCCTTACCGTTATAAGTCTGATTATCGCTGTCAACGGCGGCGCTATCGGCCGGTGATGCATCCTCGTCGGCTTGCGTCTGTTCGGGAGTCGCCGCTGCGCGTTCGGCAAAGGTTATCTGCCCACGTATGCCCATATTTTCATTCCATAATCCGAATCCATACGGCAGCATAATGAGGGCGCATATTAAAACCAATCCAAGCGCTATAATTTTTTTGAGCATAACTGTCCTCCATTAAGAATAAATGACATTATATTACAGTTCGCGGCCCCAATTGCTCAACCATGAAGGGGCGAATAGCCCCTTCATGGTTGCTTGATGGATAGGACTGATTGCGAAGTGGCTTATGTATTAGCCGCCTATCACGACAGGATTGCACTGCTGCCAGTTGAAGTCGATGGTGAAAGCAGTGTGCTGCTTCTCGTAATCGTCACCAGCAATTTTGTCATCTACAGACACCTGCATGAACGTGGTAACGTCATCAGCATCCTGAGCCCAGCCTATAAGCTGATCACCGGGATAAAGGGTGATATCACGGCAAGCGGTGACTAATGCGGCGGCAAGACCGTCAGCGGTAAGAGCGGTAGCGGGGACAGTTACAAGCTTACGGTCGCCGTTTGCGCGCTGATATGCAAATTGGAAGCTTCCCGTAAGCTTAGAGAAAAGATTCCAGTTGTCGGTGCAAGTGATAGTTACACCTTGGAGTTTGAAGGGAACGTCGCCGGTGTTTTTAATCTGATAGTTAAGTCCATATTTTGCGCCCGGATACAGTTCGGCAACATTGACGGTAATTGTCTGCTTATCTGCCGAAACTGTGCCGGTTAATGGATTCATGTAGGGCTCAAAGTCGCCGTAAGTAAAGGGACCTATTGAATCTATCCCGGGCATGAATGACAGAGCATAAACTTCGTGAGCGCACGTAAGTTCCAAATCCATTTCGCCCATTGCTGCCGTTGTACTGAGTTTGACGTTCTCATTCCACAAGGCGTATGCCACGCCTGTAATCATGAGCGACAAAACTAGGATCAGTGCTAGAACTTTTGCTTTTTTCATTTGAGTTTTCCCCTTTAAAATAATATTTACCTAATTTCAACAATTGTTTGCTGAAAGTTAAGTTCCGTATAAAGGCCGTAATTACTGCACTCACCAATGCCATCACTGACTGCCACAATAATCTGCCCCTGTGATTTTCCTCCGTTTCGCTTTATGTACTCAGTATTCTCGAATATATCCAGCTGCACAGGGTTGTCCTCCTCTGTGTAAGGCTGCTCCACCTTGTATTGCACGGGCACGGATCCATTGTTTGTCACTTCATAAAATATCGTTGATGTGTAGCCCGGATAAGCATTATCAATGTTTATCTGAATGTTTTTGCCGTTATCAACGATTCTGGCATTAGTGACACAGGAAGAATCCGTCGCGCTGTCCTGATCTATGTAAATATCGCTAAATACAACGTCTATATCGCCCATCACTGCATCGCTGTCTATATTATTCGCGCTGTTAAAATACGCATAACTGACTCCTATAATTCCAGCAGACAGTACAACTGTGAAGATCACAGCACTTATGAGTTTGGGCAGGAAGTTGACTGAACGCATTTAATCACCTACTCTCGACCAAATTTGCCTCCGAAACAAGGAATCCGCCCGGCATTAAAACAGAGAATTAATGCTGGACAACCATTACTTTAGATATCGATAGGTACATAAAAGTTACATTTACGGGTTTCTTATACATGCAATTTGAAACTATTTCAAAAAAGATTTTTTTTCTGCAATAGAACTGGGTCTTTGAGCATATATTGGAGATATTGGAAGATTTGGTCTTCATGATTTTTCAAATAAAAACCGGATATAAAAAAGCGCGTTAGAAATAAAATTCTAACGTGCTTTTTTTACGGAGGATATTATTCAATCACAGTGGGAAAATAAAAAGGTATTCTGAATTTTGATAGGTATTTTGCTATCTAGTAGTTCATAACGATTATTCGATTTGAGGAGAATCCAGGGAGATAAAACGATGAAAAAAGTAGTGATTGTGGGAGCGGGATATGCCGGAATCCTGACGGCAAAAAAACTTGCGAAGAGCCTGAAAAAGCTAGGCGAAGCGGAAATTACTATTATTGACAAAAATCCCTTTCACACAATGCTAACCGAACTTCATGAAGTGGCTGCGGGTAGGGTAGATGAGGACAGCATCAAAATCGGCCTTAGGAAAGTGTTCGCCGGAAGAAAAGTCGATATAAAACTGGATACTGTGACCAATGTGAATTTCGAGGCCAAAATCGTTAAGGGCGAAGAAGCCTCATATGAATATGATTATCTTGTAATTGCATCGGGTTCCAGACCCGCTTTTTATGGAGTACCCGGAGTTGAGGAAAATACATTCAAGCTTTGGTCTTATGAAGACGCAGTCCTTCTAAGGGATCATATTGTGAACGTGTTCCGCAAGGCTTCCAGCGAAAAAGATCCGGAGGAGCGTAAGAGACTACTTACGTTCTACGTAATCGGCGCGGGATTTACAGGCGTGGAAATGGTAGGGGAGCTAGCTGAGTATGTGCCTTTCCTCTGTGAAAAGTTTGAAATACACCCCGAAGAAGTAACAATGGTTAATGTGGACGGCCTCACGAGACCAATTCCGAGCCTTCCTGAAAAGATATCCGACAAAGTCGCAAGAAGGCTGAACAAAATGGGCGTTGCGCTTCTCATGAACACCATTGTGACAAGTGTTTCGGAAAAATCCATTGAATTAAAATGCAAAGACGGAAATATCACGAGAAGCGTTGGAACAGTTATTTGGGTGGCGGGAATCCAGAGCAGCGCCATCGCGCAGGTGAGCGCCGATTCTCTCGAAAAACTGAGAGGCGGACGGATACCAGTTGACGAGTTCCTGCGCTCCACGAAAGACGAGGCTGTATATGTTGTCGGCGATAATATGTATTATGTGCCGAAGGGGCAGGAAGCACCCGTTCCTCAGATGGTGGAAAACTGCGAGCAAAGTGCCGATGTAGCTGCCCACAACATCTTCTGTGCTTTGACGGGACAAGGCAAAATGGAAGCATATAAACCCACTTTCCACGGAGTAATGGTCTCCATCGGAGGCCGCTACGGAGTGGCACACGTTGGGCTTCCGGGACGTTTTTTCAGTCTTGCTTCATGGTTTGCAATGCTTGCAAAGCACTTTATCAATATAATTTATTTCATTCAGGTGCTTGGTTGGAACAAAGTTTTCAGCTATATGAAGCACGAATTCTTCACCATCCGAAATTGCAGGAGCTTTGTCGGCGGACATTTTTCAAACAGAACGCCCAGCTTTCTCCTCGTTCCCCTGCGTGTGTGGCTTGGCGCAGTATGGCTTTTTGAAGGAATCATAAAAATCGTTGAGGGCTGGTTCAAGGACCCGAAGCTGACGGATTTCTTCGGTGGTGCTTTAGCCTGGTATGAAAGCATTCTCAATCCACAGAATGCCGCGGCAGCATCAGATGCGGTCAGCGCGGCAACAAGCGCCTCGGAAGGTGCTGCAAATATCGCCTCCGGAGTCGTAATTTTCAATTGGAATATCCTGGGCCTTTTTAGAATGATATTTGTAAGCGGAAAAGAACTCGCGGCATCTACCTTGAACGATTTTGCGTTCAGGCTGGACATTCCTCTTATGAACTGGTTTGTGGATAAACTGATTCTTCCCTACAATTGGGTGCAGATAACGATGCAGGTTTTCATCGTAGTAGCAGAAATTCTGATAGGTCTTGCGCTGATTGGAGGACTTTTTACTACCCCATCGGCAGCAGTCTCTCTCATTCTCCAGTTTATGTTCGTATGCACAACAGGTCTATACCTCGGAACCTTCTGGATGATTTTTGCGGGCATTGCAGTGCTAATCGGTGCAGGAAGAGTTTTTGGGCTTGATTATTACGCCATGCCGGCTTTGAAGAAGGTCTGGAGAAAACTGCCACTAATCCGAAAATCATATCTATATCATGATTAGGAAAGATATGGTTGAACCTATGGAAAAATTAGCCTACGAGGATGCATATAAGCTCGTAAAGAAAGAGATTAATAGTGCGCTGACTAGGTCGCCTCGCATTGTCAATGATTATTTGACTCACTTATCCAATTCGCAGGGGAAAATGATTCGAGCGGTTTCCGTACTGGTCTGTGCCGAAGACGAGGAGGGGAAACTCAAGTCCGGTGCAGTGCAGGCAGCAGCAGCAATTGAAATAATCCATCTTGCGTCTCTGGTTCATGATGATGTCATCGATAACGCGGACCTGAGAAGGGGACAGGAGACCCTTCAGAAAAAATTCGGGAAACGTACTGCGGTTATTTGCGGGGATTATCTATTAAGTCTGGCGTTGAAGACGATATCAACAATTCCGGAGGGGAAGCATTATCTTGATATTCCGACTTCCGACTATATCAGCAAGTTGTGTCTTGGTGAGCTTCGTCAGCATATCAACAACAACAACCTTGACTTGAGTCTGTTAGAGTATATAAGAATAATTTCGGGAAAGACAGCCGCGCTTTTTGAAGCGTCTTTCTTTGCAGGCGCTGTTCTGTCCGGCGCATCACAGTCGGAAATTAATATGTACAAAAAGATTGGAAATTACGCGGGTCTCATTTTTCAGCTTAGAGATGATTGTCTGGATTTCGATAACACTGTAGGTTCAGCGAAGAAACCCGTTCAGTCGGATTATGAGCAGGGCGTCATCACCCTTCCTTTGATTCTTTCATTTAGCAGGCTGCCTGCTTTCAAAAAAAAAGCCATGGAAAAAAATATTACCCGAGAAGACATCAACAGAGCCGTGGAGGAAGCGGGAGGCCTTGATTATACTAATCAGATTATCAAAAGATATTATAGAAAAGCAGATCAGAATATAAGCAAGCTAAATGTTTCGGAAGAAAAGAGTAAGAAGCTTATTGCGATTTTGAAAAAAGCAAGCGGAATGAAAGCGGAAATATAAAGGGTGTGAATTAAGCTATTGCTCGGGAGACTTTTTAACTATATTGAGATAAAAACGAAAATCACAAGTACCTTTACCTTTTTGCTGACACTTGGGTTTCTATTATATCAGGGACGGGAAATACTATGGGGGAAGACGTTGCTTTTCTTTGCAGGAATGTTCTTTTTTGATCTGACGACAACTGCAATCAATAACTATATCGACTCAAAGGATAACGGACAAGTTCTTGCTTTCGGTAGAAAGAAGTCCCTTTTGATAATCTTTATCCTATTTGGAATCAGCGCGATTCTTGGGCTTTACCTTGCATATATTACTGATTTGGTAGTTCTGCTTGCTGGCGGATTCTGCTTCATATGCGGAGTGTTCTATACTTTCGGACCGCTGCCAATTTCAAGAATTCCTCTCGGGGAAGTGCTATCCGGTTTTTTCTACGGAGTAATGATTCCTTTCATACTGATGTATATCAATTCACCTGCGAATACTTTTCTTAGCTATAGCTTGAGTTTGATAACGATATCCCTATCCGTACAGGTAATTCCGATTTTTACCTTGCTCCTGTTTTCCGTTATTCCCTTCGCTGTGACCGCCAACATTATGTTGGCAAATAACATCTGCGATTTGGAAAAAGACATTGAAGTAAAACGGCATACGCTGCCTTACTATATCGGAAACGCTGCTTTACCGCTGTTTGCGGGTATTTATTATCTCGCTTATCTCTCGATGATTTTAATGACTGCACTGAGGATACTTCCCCCAATAGTTCTGGTTTCGCTTATAACCATCATACCCGTACAGAAGAATATCAACGTATTCTTCAAAAAGCAGGATAAAGCAACGACCTTTAATGTCAGTGTTATGAATTTCATTTTAATCATGGGTGCGGACTCCGCCGCCATATATCTGGCAGTTTTAATGTACAGAGGCTAATTCCAGAATTGAACGTAAAATTCGTTATTCACCCGGGATATACGGGATTCGAATAAAACGCGCCACTTAAAAATATAAAATGGAGGATATATATGAAAAAAGTAACTATTCTGTTTCTTTGCATTGCCCTAGCATTGGGAACGCTTTCAGCATGTAAAATAGAAGAGCCTTCGGCGTCGGAATCACCCGAAGCCTCTAAACCTACCGAGACAAATGCAGCGGCTGCAAAGACCGGACTTGCGGTCATCACGTCGCTTGCAAAATCTACACCAGCAGGTACAGAAGAGGGTCTGGCAGAGGCGGATTCTACCGTGGTTGCCGTACTCGTCTCTGAAGACGGAAAAATTCTGGCTTGCAATATTGATTCCGTTCAGTCCAAAATTATTTTTACTGCCGATGGAAAGCTGAAAACTGATAAGGCATCAACCTTTAAAACCAAGCAGGAGCTGGGCGAAGAGTATGGAATGAAAAAAGCTTCAGGAATCGGCAAAGAGTGGAATGAGCAGGCTGATGCCTTTGCTAAATATGTAGTTGGTAAATCTGCAGATGAGGTAAAAGGAATCGCTGTTGATGAAGAGGGCTATCCAACCGAGTCTGACTTAACTTCTTCTGTTACCATTCATATAACTGATTTTATTTCTGCGGTTGAAAAGGCTATAACAAGCGCAAAGAATCTGGGCGCAGAGAATACTGATAAACTTGGTCTGGGTATCACTACAGAAATGTCCAAATCAAAGGATGCGACAGCCGAGGAAGCGGGCCTTGCGCAGGCATACTCGTTCTATTCGGTTGTAACCACCGGTGCTGACGAAAAAATTACAAGTTGCTATGTTGACTCGTCAATCAGTAATGTCGACTTTGATTCAAAGGGCGCAATTACTACGGATTTAAAAACAGCTCCCAAAACAAAGCAGGAGTTGGGCGAAGAGTATGGAATGAAAAAGGCCTCTAAGATAGGCAAAGAATGGTACGAACAAGCTGACGCCTTTGCCGCATATGTAATAGGAAAAACCGCGGATGAAGTTAAGGGGATCGCAGTTAGTGGCGAAGGTTACGCAACAGACGCCGATTTAATCAGTTCCGTAACAGTTCATGTTGGGCCGTTAATAACAGTTGTTGAAAAAGCTGTAGCAAATGCAAAATAGCCATAACTGAAGGAAATACGGAAGGGATGCATTAATTTTTTCAAAAAATGGTGCGTCCCTTTTGGCGCTTATACGAATTTTCCGAGGTGATAGCTTGAAACGAAAAATGACAGCAGTTCTTTTGACGATAGCAATGTCGATAACAATGACAGCTTGCTCGGTAAGGGCCGAAAAACGTTATAAAGCCAGCTTTTTGAATCTATTTGACACTGTTACCGAAATCGTAGGGTTCTCCGAGAGTGAAGTGAAATTCTCGGAATACAGTCAGATAATTTATGACAATCTGAATGAGTATAACAGGCTCTATGATATATACCACAATTATGAAGGGCTCAACAATCTTAAAACAATCAATGATAATGCGGGTATCAAGCCTGTTAAAGTAGACAGGAAAATCATTGATCTTCTTCTATTTTCAAAGAAAATGTATGAGCTGACGGATGGGAACGTCAATATAGCATTAGGCTCAGTGCTTTCATTATGGCATGAGCATCGTATCGCAGGCTTGGAGGAGCCAATGAGCGCAACTCTGCCGGAGTACGAGGAGCTTTTAAAGCGCGCTCAACATACCGATATCAACCGAATACTGATTGATGAAAAGGCATCCGAAGTCTTTCTGGAGGACCCCGAAATGAGGCTGGATGTGGGTGCCGTTGCAAAAGGCTACGCGGTGGAAAAAACCGCGCATGCCATTGAAAAGGCTGGTTTTGTAAACGGAATGATATCCGTCGGGGGCAATATAAGAACACTCGGAAGTAAATATGACGAGAAGGGGAAAAAGACACCTTGGAGTGTCGGAATCCAGAATCCCGACTTTAACAGTACGAAAAAAACACTTCACGTTTTGAATCTGTCGGAGGGTTCTCTTGTAACCAGCGGTATTTATGAACGGTACTATATTGTAGATGGGAAGCAGTATCATCATATTATAGATCCGAAAACGCTTAGGCCGGCAGAGTATTTTGTTTTTGTTTCTATAGTATGTCAGGATTCCGGCATGGCGGATGCCCTCTCGACGGCAGTTTTTAACATGCCCTTTGAGGAAGGAGCGGAACTTATTAAAAAACTGGATGGAGTCGAGGCTATGTGGGAATTTCATGACGGAACCAAGATGTATAGTTCGGGATTCAAGTCCATGATAAAAATTGATGATAAGGAACAGAACCTGTGTAGCTAGTCAAACGAAGAAGGCTTTGATGAAACAGACTGATGGCAGACACGAAAGTGTCTGCCATCAGTCTGTTTCATCATTATTAGCTTCGGTACGGGTTTAAAAGCGTTCTGCGCCGACAACGGATTCCATGTATTCGCCTATTTGAGCGCGAAGCTCGTCGTTGGATTTGTACCGCGGGTCGATAGCATCGACGTCGACGTAAAGGGTGGGGATGCCGTACTTCTCCTGAATGTAGTCGGTTACAATCTTGCCGGAAGCCCAAGTGTGCTTGCAGCCAACATGGCCCATGAAGATGGATACGTTGACGTTGAACTCCTCATACATCTTATCGATAACCTTGAGCCAATAATCAGTCGGGCCGGTTGCGCCGTGAATCATCGGAACGAACAGGAAGCCCTGTGCCATCTGGAACTTTACTCGCTCCCAGTTGTCCAAATCGTCAAAGATAATACCGTCCTGATAGCCGAAGCCGTCCATAACGGTGACAGCTCCGTAGGTCTTCTCCATCCAGTCCATGATTCCGGTGTTTGACCACAGCATGTTTTGCATGAGGCAGACCCTGTAGCGCTCCTCGGGGCAGCGGGTGGCGGTCATACCCATGTCAATAAGCATATTGCCCATCTCGAGTTGTGTTTGGAGCATTTCTGTGACAGCGCTGACACCCGCAAGAGGGGCAATAATTTCGTTCAATACCAGCATGCGACCGGGAAGTACACAGGGGGTCTTTTTGCGCAAGTTGCCGAGCTCGATAAGCAAAGAGTATGCCTTGTTGGACTCCTCGTTTATTTCCCGGATTTTTGCCTGACGTTCTGCATCCCACTTGAGACCGGTTAGCTCCTCCATCCATTTTGTGAACGGGTCAATCTGGTCTGCGACATACTGGATTCCCTTTGTATCATGACGGAAAGGTAAATCGAAGGTGTAGCAGGGGCAATCAAATAGGCGCTCCATGATGGGGTATGCGATGCGGGCACTGTCACATGCAAGGGTCGCATGTACGAAGGCGTCAAACTCAACGCCAAACTCGCCCTTGATGGCGCAGCCCAGCTGAGCCTTGTCAATAGCGCACATGGAGGTGGGCGCATACTTTTCGGTTTCGTCGATGAAGCGGCCGCAGAGGTCCTCCATTGAAGCGATGCGGGTTGGTATGGTATCAAGGAAGAAGGGGACACAGTCAAATGCGCGAAGGACAGCTACGGGAACAGGACCGCCGAAGGCGATAAGCTTCTTGCCGTTCTTGTGAGCATCTCTGATTTCTTCCCAGTAAAATTTCTGAATATCAACTGTCCACATGATTTCGGGCATGCCCTTTGTGAGCATGTACTGATAAATACTGTCAACCTGCTGGCAGGTCAAATCAATCATGTTTACTGGCAGAGTAGGATCAAAGTTCTGCTTTGTTGCATTAGCCATTTTATATTCCCTCCTTCTTAAAGCTCTATCATTTCGATAAAGGCTTCCGCACGGACAGCAAGCTGTCCTACGTTTGCCATCTGCTCTTCGCGCTCGACCTGAAGCATCGGGATGCCGATTGCCTTAAGAGCCGGCTCGAGGTAGAAAGCTTCGCCGCCCCAGCACTCGCAATTTTGCATCTTCTCATAGATAACGCCCTTTATATTGAATTCCTTGCAGGCATCGACAATTTCCTTGTGGATAGCGGGACGGTTATCGAGGGCGCGCGGACAAGTGTTGCGGGTGAGGTAATACTTTGCGATAGAACCTATGACGTCCTCATCGTCAACGACAAGGTTCTCGCCGAATGCTTTGGAGCCGAAGCAAAGAGAGTCTGTCACTACAAGACCGCCTTTTTCCTCAATGACCTTGATGTATTCGGGGTTATCCAGAGCGGAGCCAATGACCATCAGGCGTGCGCGGGCTTCAATGGGCTCGCGACTTCCGGCATCAGCAAGAAACTCTTTAAGAGCGGAATTGTACTCGTCAATTGCCATATCGCAGCTGGCCAGCATAATTCGAAGAGCCTCTGTGCCGGAAACCTTTGCTTCCTTGCGAAGTTCGTAAAGCTGAGCAATAAGGTCACGGGCCTCGTTCGTCTTTATAACAGCGGCCTTCAGTCCGTCATCGGTGACTTTCGTGCCGGAGAACTCACCGAGCTTGTCTGCAAGCTCTTGGAGCTCAGTTTTGTAGTATCCGATGGTGGCTTCGTTGGTAATGCGAGGAGCGCCGACCTGATGAATGAACTGCTTTTTGCCGTCTTTTTTTGCGATGTGCTCCCAGTTGTCGAGGATACGGGTAGCCATCATGCAACCGTCGGACTGCACCAGCCCGTCAAGGTCATATGTACCGTTCATCAGATACTGGAGAATACTTCTTGCGTAGCTGCAGCTGAAGCTGGACATCCAAGCTTCAGCGTTGCTTGAGTCAACGCAGTTGGTGGCTCGCAGACGTACTGGCATAACGTCCGCCGCTAAGAGGATTTCTGTGGGTACATGGCAGCATACATAGCCGACTGCCTTTTTGCCGGATGTTTTCCAGGCTTTTGCAGATTCGCCTGAAATGTTGGTCTCGAATAATTTCTCGTAACTCATGTGTCTCCTCCATCCATTATTACAATTACATGAACTCTCTTGCATAAGAGAAGTAACCGCGCCTAGTCATTTATAAGATGGATATCTCGGATATATTCATTATATCTAAAAACAGAACCTGTATCGCCTGTTTCGATGACAATCGGGGGGGGAAGCCAAGCTGCTCGAAATATGAGTCAAATACTCACGTGCTCCGTAGCCTCGAGCCGTGGTAATGGAGGTCTTGTCCGTGATTTCCTCAAGGGTTTTTATCTCGACATTCCCTTTGATGGGAGGATTGCACACAGCAAAATTAGCCTCTCCGTTTAGCAGTATACTAATAATATCACGCCTCGGTGCCGAAAGCTGCCGAATCTTCATTGCGGGGTTGCTTTCCGTTATCAGCTTCAGGAGACTTGGCACATATTGACTGACGTTCGTGAAAATTGCAAGACGCATGTGCTGCGAAAGGCTAATGCTAAAAATCGCCAATACTGATTTCCAGTCAAAGATAAAAGAACATAACATTTACATAATAAGATAAAATAGCTTATATAAATAATTTTTAGATGCGCTGAAAAATAGTTTGACTTATTCACGAAAACGTCTATAATTAGTTGTGTCAAATAGGCTTAGATTGTCAAAAGATACAATGATTGCCCTACAAACAATATTAAAATTAATACGGAGGCTGTTATGGAAAACAAAGTCAATCCGTTCCAGAGCTTCATCGCGACAATGGAGCGTGCGGCGAAGATGATGGAACTGCCCGAAGCGAACTACATTCGTCTCAAACACTGCGAAAGGGAATTGACGGTATCAATACCTGTCGTTATGGACGACGGGTCGCTGAAAATCTTTGAGGGATACAGAGTTCAACACTGCACCGAAAGAGGACCTGGAAAGGGCGGCATCAGATTTCACCAAGATTCTGACATAGATGAGGTTAGAGCTCTTTCTGCATGGATGACCTTCAAATGCGCCATAGCGGGCATACCCTATGGAGGAGCGAAGGGCGCAGTAAAGGTTAATCCCGCGGAACTTTCAAAGGGTGAGCTTTCAAGACTAACAAGAAGATATACTGCTGCAATCTATCCCATTATTGGACCTGAGAAGGATATCCCCGCTCCGGATGTAAATACGAACCCCCAAATCATGGCGTGGATCATGGATACATACAGTATGCTTACCGGCTATGTTGTCAATAGCGTCGTGACCGGAAAGCCAATTGAACTCGGCGGCTCGCTCGGACGCTTTGAAGCGACCGGAATGGGCGTGATGTACATAACCAGAGAAATACTGCACAAGAAAAACAAGGGAATTGCAGGAACCAGAGTTGCGATTCAGGGCTTCGGCAATGTCGGCAATAATGCAGCCTTGCTCCTGCAGCAACAGGGTGCCATAATCGTCGCTGTTTCCGATGTGAGCGGCGGTCTGTACAAAGCAGCAGGGCTCGATATTGGTGAGATCTCTAACTTCCTTGCTGCAAACAAGGGAAAAATGCTCGTGGATTTCCCGGCGAACGGCGCCAAGCACATTACAAATGAGGAACTGCTCGCTGTCGATACCGATGTCCTTATTCCCGCGGCACTTGAAAACCAGATAACTGAGAAAAATGCCGGAGACGTGAAGGCCTCCATCATTGTTGAGGCCGCGAACGGCCCGCTGACTCCCGCTGCCGACAAAATTCTGGAAGAGCGAGGCGTCACAGTTGTACCGGATATTCTTGCCAACGCAGGCGGTGTTATAGTTTCCTATTTTGAATGGGTTCAGAACATCCAGAACCTAATGTGGGACAAGGAAGAGGTATATAAGACGCTCGAAAAGCTCATAATTAAGGCTTTTAACAGCGTCTGGGAGGATACCACGGAATACAACACCACTCTGAGAATGGGCGCATATATTAACGCTCTGAGGAAGATAGCATCGGCAACCGAAATCAGAGGCGTGTTCCCCTGATTATCTGTTCGATTCCGTCCGGTACAACCAAATCAAACAATTTACAAGTCCAATAAAAATGGACATTGCGGAAAAAAACAACCTCCTATCGTAAAAAAACGATAGGAGGTTTTGGTATACGAATAAAAGGAATAGAACCCGAGATATTCGGGATGAAGGAATCAAGTAGAACAAATAGAGAAGCAGAATTCTACGACGGGGCTTTCCTGTCCGTTGCACCTCGTGCGGTTCGATTACGGTCACAGGGGTTGCTTTTTGGCTTCGATGGAGGGACTTGAGTCCTCGTTGTACTCATCACGAACTACTCGCTCAGCTGCTTTTCGCTAACCATGATACTAGCATATCAACGCAGGCACCATAGGAATTGACGCCGGATGCGATGTCGTTTGACTTTAAATATCCGTCATACAGTGACATGGCCGTTTCAGCAGCAGGAGTTTCATGATTAATACAGTAATCACTGTTGTCGTTCCAGTCCTGGATGACATAGGCATTGAATGTTGAAGTAATCTGGCGACAAGCATATGAATCAGCTTTACCCAAGGTGTCTACCAGATAAGTGAGGCCAAGTAAATAACCCGAATATTCATATACGGGAATATTTGATGTGATGCAGGCAGCAATGGCGGCGAAATTAGCTTCTTCCTCGGAATTAATGCCACGCTGATGTGCCATTTCATGTGCAATTGTTGCGGGCATAAAGCAGGCAGGCGCATCAATATTGATATTTGTTTCGCCGGTCAGGGCGATGTAAACGCCCGAAAATCCACATGCGCTCATGAGTTTTGAATAAATCATCGGTTTGGAAGGATAGGATTCGCCGCCCAGCTCTGGAAACTCCTTCTCGATGTTCGCATAAAGGTCTTTGCCCAGCGTAAAGTAGTTTTGTCTGTCCTCGATGAAATGATTGTCCGCGTCGCGCTTGACCTGAGTAGACAACTCATTTACTTTTTCAGCAAAAAGTTTTGTGACATCTGTAAGTTGCGAAACTGTGATACCGCTGGAGTCAAGTCCTGTTTTTTCCGCAAAATTCGTACTGTGATATCCGGTGCCCCATATCCAGGAGAACGAAGCTACTATGTACAGTACTATAACAGCGATTATGTAAATTCTGCGAACGAGATATAACAGTCGATGTGAGTGTCGCATAAAGATAATAATCGTTTTTACGATGAAATACAGTACCCAAAGAATGAGAAGTGTTATTATAGCCTCTGCCAGAGAAAAGTACTGGAATGGACCGAAGGAGGTGACCTGCGCCGCCGAGGCTCGATATGGCAAGGAAATGTTAGTTAAAACCCAATCCATGATTTGTATTCTGTAATTGAGTATGTAGTATAGGACAATTAGGACAACCGGCAGCAAGGCGAGCAGGAGCGGGAGCAAAGTGCGACGAGACGCACTTTTTTTCTCCGCGGACTTATTCATAATATCCTGCGCCATAATGCACCTCCGCTGGTGAATATAAGCACAGTATATAGTATCGGATAAACTCGAACAAGTGGGAAATAAAGGGGATATCGATTTCTGTTATAATCGTTTCTTTAGGTCCATCACATTGAGAATGGCGTATTAATTCATAAAATTTCACACCCGCTACATATTTTTGTGTTAGTATGATAACAGATATAAGTAAATACAGTAATTGTCTTTCAGGTGGTGATTTAATTGAAACTTCTTGTAGTTGAGGATGACCGGGATACCAGCGACGGAGTCTGCGAATATTTCAGAGAGGCGGGGTATGAAGTATCTACCGCCTATGACGGCGAGGAAGCTCTTGCGCTGGCAGAGCGGGATGTGTTTGACCTTATCCTGCTTGACGTGATGCTGCCAAGGCTGACCGGACTTGCGGTACTGCATGAGCTTCGCAAGACAAGCGACGTTCCGGTCATTATGCTCACCGCAATTGGGGATGAATATACGCAGGTCGCAAGCTTTGACGGAATGGCAGACGATTATGTAACCAAGCCTTTTTCCATTGTTCTGCTTGAAAAGCGGGTCGAAGCGCTGCTTCGGAGGGGTAAATCCAGTGATACTCCATACATATGGCGGCACAAGGATGTAACGGTTGATTTTACCGGCTACACCGCCGAGGGCGCGGACGGCGTTATTGACGTTACACCAAGAGAAATAATGCTTTTGCGGCTTCTGGTGGAGCACAGAAGAAGGGTGCTGACACGCGAGCGCATCCTGGACGAGCTGTGGGGAGAGGAGAGGCCTGTTTTTGACCGGACGGTGGATTCGCACATCAAAAATCTTCGTAAGAAGTTGAATCTGGACTGCATCGTCACCGTAACCGGCGTAGGCTACAAGCTGGAGGACGTGCGATGAAGATTTTTCCGAAGACCTTTTTATATACGTTGGCACTACTGGTGCTGATAGCCCTGCTCGCCAATGGACTTATTTATACGCTTATGCCGACCACCTATACGAAACAGAAACAGCAGGATTTGACCTCTCAGGCGGATCAACTGGCGCAGCAACTGGAAGTTTCGAAACGCGACGATATTGTAGGCCTGATGGGTGGCACCGCCGCCATTGGGCAGACAAACATTATCGTCAAGATCGGCGAGGATAAGTACGCCCTAATCGTATGGAGCAACGGTTCAGAATCGGACGGAGCTGTAACAACCTATGTTACCGTTACGTCGAACACAACTTCAGAAGAAGCCGAATCATCCGCCGGTACCTTCGAAGATAATGGTGACAGCGTTCAAAGTAACAGCGTTGCGGTTCAGGACGGGAGTGCGTCATTTGATCCGGGTAGTTTTTACAGTCAGGTGCAGACGATTAAGGTACAGCGCAGCTTCACGATGAATGGCGAAACGGGTATGCTTACCCTGTCCATGACGTTGGCTCCGGTCGACGAGGCCGTTAACGTCATCGTATCACTGCTGCCCATATCAATTTTAATGTGCGTTGTGATCGCCATTGCGTTTTCACTTTTATACGCCCGCGCAATCACCCACCCAATTAAGGCAATCTCCGACGAGACCCGCCACATGACCTTGCTCGAGCGGGGGGCGCAATGCAAAATACAATCGAAAGATGAATTCGGTGAGCTCGCCGCCAACGTGAACGGACTCTATGACAATTTGCTGAGTACTATAGATTCACTTGAAGCCGAACTGAAAAAAGTTGCATCCGCTGAAAAGGCAAAGACCGATTTCCTGCGTGCCGCATCTCATGAACTGAAGACGCCGGCCACGGCGGTCAGCGTTATTATGGACAACATGATTCTCGGCGTAGGAAAATACAAAGACCACGAGCAGTGGCTTCCGAAGTGTAAGGAGCTGGTGGACAGCTTGTCGGATAAGCTTCGCAATATTCTGGACGCCTCGCGCCTAGAGGCAATATCGGAGCCTTTCGTCACAGAAAATGTGGAAACACTCTGTTCGGGAGTTTTGGATCCCTACATCATCATCGCCCGCGCAAAGGGACTGTCTCTTTATATCGACTGGAGCGCGTCTTTTTTGGTCACAGCACCGCAGGAACTGCTGGGGAAAGCCCTGTCCAATATTTTTTCCAACGCCGTCCTTTATACCGCACCGGGTGGGAAATTCTCTGTCTACTGCAAGGGGCACAGTCTTGTTGTGGAAAACGAATGTGAACCCATACCGCAAGAACTGATAAAAAGGTTGTACGAGCCCTTCTACCGTCCTGATATTTCAAGAAGCCGCGAGACTGGAGGCAACGGACTTGGACTTTATATTGTGGAAACGGCATTGTGTCGTCTCGAGCTGGACTACAGCTTTGATACGATGACGTCACCGGAGGGAATGCGTTTTACCATAAGTTTCTAAATTTCATATCCGCTACACATGACTTCCATAACAGCTCCATTTTTTGGTGTTATCCTTCAGGCAGATACCAAAGAATGGAGTTGATTTTTTTGAAAATTGAATTGAAAAACCTGCAAAAAACCTACAAAGGCGGGAAGGCCGCGCTTCGAGATTTAAGCCTCACTCTGGCAAGCCCGAGTCTAATCGGCCTTGTCGGACCGAACGGTGCAGGAAAAAGCACGCTAATGAAGCTGCTTACGGCAAATCTTCTTCCAAGCGCGGGCGAGATACTTATCGACGGAGAGCCTCTCGTGAAGCAGGAAAAACTGCTGAAAGCAAGCCTTGGCTATCTGCCGCAGGAGTTCGGATTGTTTGAGGACCTGACTGCGGCGCAGTTTCTGGACTACATGGCCGCCCTGAAGGGCATCGAAAAAAGAGCGGCAAAGAATGAAATTGACAGGGTAATCGCGCTTACCCATTTAGAGGACAAGCGTAAATCAAAAATTAGGACCTTGTCCGGTGGACAAAAACAGCGGGTCGGGATTGCACAGGCTCTGCTCGGCGAACCAAAGCTTCTCATCTTCGACGAACCAACAGTCGGGCTTGACCCTGCGGAAAGAGTAGCGTTCCGTAATCTTTTCACGGAAGCAGCAAAGACCAGACTGGTCATTTTATCTACACATATCATCGAGGACGTGCAGTCTGCCTGCGACCACCTCATCGTTCTGGACAAGGGAGAGATTCGTTATTGTGGGACGCCCGACGAGTTGATTGCGAAAAAAAGCGCGCCATCACTAGAAAGCGCATACATGGCTCTTATGGACGGGAGGGATCATGCTTGAACACTGCCGCAAAACTCTTGCGTGAAGTGCGGAGAATGCTGGGCGAACGCCTGACGTGGCTCTTCATGGCGCTGACAGCAGCCGGTGCCGTGTGGTTCAGCCTGAACGCATCGGGCAGGACCGCTTCCGACGCTTTCATCGTAAACGCTGCCCAAAATAGTGCGTTTGTTGGCGCATTTCTATTTACACTGCTTTCCCTCGTGCAGTTTCACAGGGATTTTAAAAACAATACTGACGTCATCGTCCTGACGAGCACCGACTCCATACATCATCAGATACGCAGGACGCTTGCGCTCATCTGCGTCGCAATTGCCACTACTCTTCTAATCTCGCTGTTCGCGCTTCCGTACGGGATTGTAAAGACAGGCGACTATTTTCAGCTTGCAAGCTTCCTGACGGCATGGCTGCTGATTTTTCTCGGCACTTTGATATTCGCAGTTCTGCTGACCTCCGGGTTTTACATGCTGACGGGTCGCGTCGAAGCGGCGTTCATCATCATGGTGGGGCTGATACTGCTCTCCAAGCTGCTTGAAGGCATGTTTGCCCTTAATCCCAGTTATCTTTTTTACTGGGTGCAGACGACCGCAGACAGTTTTTCCGACCTTATCACGAACCAATTTCAAATCGACATGCTACTGTGGAACCGACTGTTTTGCGTGCTGGTTTCGCTGGGCATATGGATACTGGGACTATGCTCGTTCAGGCGCTACGGCCGTGGCCTATTCGGTTCGGTTTACGTCAATTGCCGCCGAGTATGGATACCGGTTCTTCTCGTCTCCGCTCTCTCGCTGTCTGGAGTTAGCTACGCATTTGAGCCAATATTCGACGACTCAAAGCCGATCGATTTCAGTGGCATGATGAGCTCGGGAACGGGAATAGTTACCTCAATCGGCGGTGCGCCGGAAGTCGGAAATCCGAATCTTACACTGACGGATAAGAGTTTCAATCTGGATGTCGACGCCAAGAGCCGCACGCTGTCCGGTGTTACGCGCTGCAAACTTAGCAACGAGACCGGCGAAGCGCAGACGCTGCCCGTTCTGATAAACACGGGACTAAATATTGACAGCATTACAATTAACGGCGTGAAGGGCAAGGCAGTTCGCGGCGAAACTGGCGAGAGCAGCACTGCTAACTGGAGCATCAAACTGCCCGCCGCGTTGGAATACGAGATTGAAATCAGCTATTCGGGAAGAATGCAGAACGATAACACTATACTTCAAAGAGTAACCTACGGCATCTCCGACGGGTATGTCTGGCTCCCAACGCTCGGCGTTTCTCCAAGCTTTGATATAAACGTAGCAGATGACAACGCTCTTTCCGGTACGCTTTCTCTCGATGAAAATCTGGAGCCTATATTCCAAAGAGGAAAACTTACTAAAGGAGAAACCAATGACGGGAAAACCGAGTGGCACTTTACGGGTAATGCGGGCTCTCAGGGCTCAGGTGTTTTTGCCGCCGAATATATGACCAAGACCTTTGAAGCCGGAGGGCTTAATATTGAACTGAAGTATTTTAAGAAGCATGATAAGTCAATTGTTGATATGGACGCGGTAAACGTAATCAAAGCGACCATCGACTATTTCACGGAGGCGTATGGTCCGCTGATTTATAGTGAGAACCTTACAATGCTCGAGCTTCCCGCCTATGTGAGCGGCGGTTTTGCCGGAGGCAACATGAGCGCTATGGATGAGACAAACTTTGATGCGGAGGGTTATCTTCCCGCCGACTCCCTTACGCCTGATTCGGGCGGCGGAATAGACGTTCTTGTTCACGAGATTGTGCACCAGTGGTGGGGGCTTGCCACTATGCCTATGCAGGACGGCTCCTCGAGCTGGTCGGCTGAGGGCATCACCTGTTACAGCACCTACTGCTTTATGAAACAATATTTCGGCGAGGAATACGCCAATGAACGCTACCTGAAGGAGTGGCAGGAAGGCTGGAATACGTATAATAACGCCTTTTATATCCAGCACCCTGAGTATCTTACGAAGCTATCCGTCGGAGACGCGTCGAATATCATGGCTTCCTTCGTAAACATGAGTCTGTACGACATTATGCCGCTGATGATGCTCAAAGGCGAGGAAGCTCTGGGCGGCACCGAAGTGTTCCAAGAAAAGCTTTCCGAGCTGTACATGACACATTTGGGGCAGCCCATTACTTACGACGACTTTTTGACTGCGACCGGACTTACAAAGGAGGCGATCGAGCTTGCGTAAAGGTACAATCTTTAAATATGAAATCAAAAGGCTCTTGCTCTCAAAGGAATACCTGCTGCTTCTTGCCGCTACGATTCTTTACGGCACATCTCTGCTACGCAGCATGGTGATATTCGGCACGAATTACACCGCGCCGTTTTCTCAACTGACTTTTGGCACTTACTGCACTTCACTCGCTCCGTTCCTTTTCATCCTGCTGCTCGTTTTATGTGCAAGACAGATGAAATCATCCGAACGGAGAACCGAGACCATAATCAGTGCAACGCCAATGCCGATGCCCGTCTTCCAACTTCTGCGATATGGTGCGATTGCGTGCGCGTTTGCGCTTGCAGCGGCGCTGCCGGTGATGGCCTGCTTCGAGTTTTACCGGCTGGTTTTCGATTATACGGCTTTCGGAGCGCTGCTTTTATCGAGTTTGCTTCTGCTGTTACCTTCAGCAATATTCCTCTTCGGCTCCGCAGTGTTATTGGGCAGATGGAGTACTGCGGCGGTGTATGTAATGCTAGCGGCGGTACTGATTGTGAGTATTTTTCAGATACCGCTCCCGGGGTTTATCAACGTTATAGGAAGTTCGGCTGATTTTGAGCTGACGCCTGCCTTTGTTGCGGGACGGGTTGTCTTTACCGGAATCGGGATTGTATTTATCCTTGCTTCGTTGTTTACGTCCAAGAAGCAGCGCATATAACTGCACTGAACCAAGAAAAACGGACATTGTAAGATAGCCCCCAATTGTAGGATAATAACTACGATTGGGGGCTGTACATAATATGTCAGAAAAGAAGAGC
>PGZZ01000004.1 GCA_002841545.1 Firmicutes bacterium HGW-Firmicutes-16 | reverse complement strand
TCGGTAATTTTCTTAAGCATCTCTTCTTTATTCGTCATCTTCAAACACCCTTGGCCCTTTCACGCTTTTGGTATAGTTATCCCATAAAGGCGGGAAGATAGTACCCTTTGTCAGTCCTGCTGCCGGAGTAAAAGTTGTGCATAGTATTTGAAAAGGCACATATGCCTGAGCAAGCCTGACATTTTCCAATACCGTCTCCTGCGGTATGCATTTATCGTTCATTGCATTTGTTTCCATCTGCAAATCTCCTTTTCTTAACTTCAATTTAAGTTTGGCTAAGACATTATATTATTATTTTTTTACACGCGTTAAAAATATCTTGTGATATATGTAAGTTGTTTTACGAGGAAACCAGTTCAATAATACTCATTAAGTCAGTATCACAACGAAGACGTGAGGTGGATTTGAAAAGCTACGAGAGAGCTTGCGGAAAGATTCATCAAATATAATTAGAAATAGGGAATACTAAAAACACTATGTATCAAGGAGTTATCAGTTTATGCTTCGACGGCTATTTTTAAGAGATAAACAAAAAATCGTCAATGATAAGGTTGAGGATTTAAATGAAGAACTTGAAAATCGTGATTTATTTTCATCTCTTGACAAAAATATTGAAACCATCAGCAAGCTTTTTCAAGATGTCGATATTCTACGATTAAAATATATTACCAACAACCACGACAACAGGCTTAATTACTGTATAGTCTACTGTGACGGTGTTGTGGATAACGCTATTGTCAATGACAGCATCATCAAACCACTGATGCTGTCCTCAGTCCCGGTGACTAGCAAGAACCCAGTCGATATTATAATGAATCAGATCGTGCAAATAAATGATACGGAAAAAGCAGACAAGTTGAGCGACATCGCTGAATCAATCGCCTACGGGGATACCGTTTTATTCGTTGACGGTGCTCCTGAAGCCATAGTATTTAACACCAAGGGCTTTAAAACCAGGGCAATCTCCGAACCTGACAGCGAAAAAAATTTAAACGGACCGCGAGAGGGTTTTACAGAATCTCTGATGATGAACCTATCGCTGATACGCCGCAAGGTCCTTACTCCGGAGCTCAAAATGAAGTTTCGCACTCTGGGCCGGCGCACAATGACGAGGGCCTGTATTTGCTATATGGACGGTATTGTTGACAAAGAGGTTCTGGCCGAACTGAACAGACGACTTGATAAAATTGATATTGATGCTGTTCTTGATACAAACTATATTACCGAACTGATAAGAGACTCCCGCTTGTCTCCCTTTCGCACAACAGGTTATACCGAAAGACCGGATGTTGTAATCGGGAAGCTTTTAGAGGGTCGCATAGCCATATTCCTCGACGGGACGCCGTTTGTGTTAACCGTCCCCTATCTTTTCGTTGAAAATTTTCAGAGCAGCGATGATTATTATTTAAACTTTTTTTACTCGTCTTTTTCAAGATTGCTGCGTATATTGGGGTTTTTTCTCACCATTACAATTCCAGGCTTCTACATCGCAGTCGTGGCCTTTCATCAAGAAATGATGCCTCTGCAATTGTTTATCAGCATTGCTGCCTCACGTTCGAGTGTACCCTTGCCTGCCTCGCTGGAAGCTTTCATTATGATCATCGTTTTTGATATCCTGAGAGAAACGGGAATCAGAATGCCAACAAATGTTGGACAAGCGCTAAGCATTGTCGGGGCGATTGTCATCGGGCAGGCAGCGGTGGAAGCGAAACTTGTAGCGGCTCCTATGATTATTGTGGCTGCATTAACGGGTATCACCAGTCTCTTGATTCCGAAAATGAATGCTCCGGTGATCTATATTAGAATGATGCTTCTTATTTTATCTTCTTTTTTTGGCTTTTTCGGCTTTGTTCTGGGAGTCGCCGCTACACTTATCCATATAATTAACCTGCGCTCACTCGGCATTCCTCAGGCCGCGTTTTCCGGAAAACTACAACTTCAGGAAATTAAGGATACTGCTATCAGGGCTCCTTGGTGGAGAATGATTCTGCGCCCCAGCTTTGCAAAGGATAAGGTTAGAATGAATGGTGGCGAGAACGACCATGATTAAAAAAACTGCTTGCTTACTATTGATTATATTACAGATTTTTTTGCTCAGCGGGTGCTGGAACTACCGTGGGCTTAATGAAATGTCAGTCGTTATAGGTATTGCCGTTGATAAAGCTCCTGACAGCGGTAACTATCAGCTCTCTTTTGAAATCACAGATATTTCAACACCCATAAAGGATAAAGGTGTACAAAGCAAAATCGTTGAGTCGGAAGGAAAAACCGTCTTTGATGCGGTCAGAAATGCTAAAAAGAGGATTCATAACAAACTCTACTTTGGGCAAACGCAGCTTGTTGTATTTAGTAATGAAATTGCGCACAGCGAAGATTTCAGCGGCGTAATCGACTGGTTTTTAAGAGATGGCGAGCTGCGTGAGACAATATGCGTAGTCATATCACAGGAGAAGACGGCACGCGAAATCATAAGTTCTAAAGGCATAGGTCAGAGCATCGTTTCCAATGAAATACGACAGATCGTCGAAACTGATGAAGATGCCACCGCTTCGACTTCAGCTGTTGAATTCTATCAAGTGTTTAATATACTCAGAGCCGAGGGTAAATCGCTTACACTACCGGAAATTCATAATGTAGTTAATAACGACGAAACCGTCATCGAGGTAAACGGGACAGCTGTTTTTAAAGAAAATAAATTGGTCGGATATCTGACGTCAGATGAGTCCAAGTCCTTTCTGTTCGCAATTGACGAAATCAAAGGAGGAGTTTTGACGGTTTCATCCGAGGGCGACGACCGCGACGATATTTCACTTGAAATTTCTAAAAACAGTACCAAACGTTCGTTTGACTTTAAAGACGACAAAATAAATGTCTCGATACACACAGACACAACCGTATTTTTGGATGAGGCTATGGTGCATAACAATGCGCTTGACGATAAGCAAACTGCCGCACTGGAAGACGCTGCTGCAGCAAAGCTTGAAAATGACATCACTCTAGTCATACAAAGAGTTCAGTCCGAATATGGCTCCGATATATTCGGGTTCGGCAATATGATATACAAAAAAGACTTTCGCCTTTGGAATCAGCTCAAAGACACCTGGGATGAACAGTTTATAGCGCTGGAGGTAGACGTGAGCTCAGACGTTCACATTGTAAACACCGGTGAGATTGAAAAATCATGAAAGAGTGATGTTTAATGCTGACTACTATTGTCATACTGCTTTATATCTGCGTAGTATTATTCGATTTTCTTCCGTCGAAGGAAACCCGGTCTACAAAGGAACGTGTCATCTACTGCATCCTTTTAACCGTCAGCTTCTGCGTGCTTATTCTGTACAGTCTCGACATAAAAGTCCCGGGACCTACCGAACCAATTAGAAACGTTATTGAAACGCTCTTCAAACCATCCAAATGAATTTGCAAAAAAGGATGCTTTACCATGCAGAAGGAAATGATATCGGCGCGCCAAATGTTTTGCATCATTATCATGTTCATATTCGGAAGCAGCGTAATTATGGGAGTAAGCTCCGGGGCTGCTCAGGATTCATGGATGTCCCTACTGCTGGCCGCGGTCTTCACAGTTCCCATGCTCCTGATTTATGCAAGAATTATAAAACTGTTTCCAGAGAAAAATCTATTTGAGATTATAGAAATGCTGTTCGGAAAAATCGCCGGAAATATCATTATCATCCTTATGGTCTGGTATTCATTACATCTCTGCGCGCTGGTTTTACGTAATTTTTCTGAATATATACAAATAGTTTCCATGCCTGAGACGCCACAGCTTCCTATCATGATTGCCATGATTCTGGTTGTGGTTTATATGGCGAAAAGCGGTATTGAGACTATGGGTAAATGGTCGATAGCAATGTTGTCGGCAGTCTTTTTGGTGGTTATAATTACCATCCTGTTTTCCCTGAATAAAATGGATTTTACCAACATTTTGCCGTTTATGGAGAATGATTTTAAATCAATTGCTGCCGGTGCATTTCGGCTTTATGCCTTCCCGTTTGCAGAAACGGTTCTATTTCTATGTTTGGCCGACGCCATGAAGAAAAAGGACAGCCCTCGTAAGCTGTATTTGTATGCGCTCCTTTTTAGCACTGTCGTTTTGCTGCTTGTGATACTGCGCAATTTGTTTATGATGGGACCGGGGATGGTGGGCGCAAGTTATTTCGCGTCCTATGTGGCGGTGAAGCTCATCGATGTTGCAGACTTTTTCGCCCGGATAGAGGGCTTTATTTCCATGAACTTCATTCTGGCGGGAATTATAAAAATAACCGTCTGTCTGATGGCCGCAGCTAAGGGAACCGCAAGGCTCTTTGGCATAAATAACTACAGGAAACTACTGCTGCCCGTCAGCTTGCTGGCCGTTGCGCTAAGCGCTATTGTTTATAAGAATGTTATGGAGATGATTGATTTTCTAAGGTTCTATACTTATTACGCAGTTCCGTTTCAAGTCATAATCCCTCTTACGGTCTGGATAGCCGCTGAAATTAGGATGCATAAGAGAAAATTGGCCTAATCAACAGCAGTTTGCCAACTTTATCGCACGCCATAAGAAACTTTCTGCGTAGTTAATCCAAGAATTAGATTGATAGGTATAATTTGTTATTAGCAACAAATAATATCAACAGCAACATTTCTTGTTCCTCTGATTTTCTTTATAATAAGCCGCAGAATATAATCTGCGGCTTATTAACAATTATTTCGTTAAAGTTTTCCCAGCCCACGATTCGTTCGATTGGGAATATTCAGATCAAGGTTTGGCGGGAAGCATTCTCTATTTTAGGCGGGCTGCTGAGTTCTTCGCCAGTGAGCCATCTATGATATTTACCATCAGAAAGTCTAAGATCAAAAAAGGTACATTTCTGTTTGATGCATTGGATTGCAGAGGCGGCTGCCGTAATGGTGTAGGCAGCAACATTGAAAAAGTAAATTATGAAGACGATCAGGGACTATAAACGACATGCATATTTTTTGCTTGCCGGGAAAGAATAACGGCGAAATAACGTACAAAGGAATGTATCGAATCATATGCTGCCATCTACTACCAAAAAAGTGCCGTACAGCACTAATAAGGACGTTAATACTCGGATCAGGGAAAATTGCCTTTATGAGCTCACCGGAAGCGATTTGAAGGACGATCAAGCCTTAACCGAGAGAATAAAAAAACTCAATAGGGAATGGGATACTGAAAGATTCCTGGAAACCAATGCGTCACTGATTATCTTTATAGGTTCCTTAATCGGGTTGCTTACTATGAATTTTTACTGGTTTCTTCTTCCGGGATTTATCTCTTTCTTCCTTCTGCAGCACGCGCTCCAGGGCTGGTGCCCCCCTCTTCCGCTAATCCGGCGGGCAGGTATTCGTACGGCTGAAGAAATAAGTAATGAAAAGGTTGTGCTGAAGCATCTTAGAGGTGATTTCAAACAGCAATTTGAAGATGCAGGGGAAATACTAAGGAACGCTGAAAAATAATCACAGAAAAATTACTACACTATCGCTGACCATTTCTGTTAATAAGTTCAAAATGGGCATCAAATACGATCAACCCTTCATCCCGCATCTTAGCAAGCTTCCGAGATAACGATGTGAGTTGAACGCCGATTTTTTCAGCCAAGGCTTTTTTCACATATTCGGTCTGATACGATGTATATATTGCCGTTTTGACTCTTTTTTCAGAAAGCTCATGATATTGTCATAGAGTTGCTACTTGTTAATCACCATTATTTCTTGTAGGAGGGCTGGAGACTCTAATCCTCCGTATAATACATTTAAAGAATATATATGCCGAAAAATGGATAAAAATGCTGAAAAGATGTCAAATTAAAAAACATGTGCGGAGACTAGAAAGGTGAAAAAATCCAACATATCCGCTCAAGCAAGACCCCCATGGAACTTTGCTAAAATATGCGAAAAACAGCCTTAAAACTTTCGTTTTAGGCTGTTTTTTGGTGGAGATAAGCGGGATCGAACCGCTGACCTTCTGACTGCCAGTCAGACGCTCTCCCAGCTGAGCTATACCCCCAGGTGTTGGAAAACCTCGCATTTACAAGGATTCCCGTCAGTTTAGATTGCAGGGAAGATTAAAATTTGTGGCGTAACACACCGGATAACGTGGGCTCCCAGCAGAGCTATCCCCCCGAGTGTCTTGCGACTTTAAATCACTGCAAGAGGTATACTAACAGATTTTATTAATAATGTCAATAATCTTTAGACCCATACAGGAAAAACGCAAATATTTCAGGACGTGAGACGAAAAGAAAGTACACGTCCCGAAATCTGCATAATTCCTAAATTAACGATTTTTTGGCTTGCCGCCAAGATTAAGCTTGCTTTCGGTGCCGCTGCGTAGCCGCTTTATGTTTTCTCGGTGTGCGAAGACCAGAAGAAGCGCGCAGAGAAGACCGAGAAAACCCTCGAGTCCCGAGTAACCGAAAGCCCAAAGCCCGATCGGAAAGAAAACGGTACCCGATATTGCGCCGAGGGAAACATATTTTGTAAACACGACGACTATGAGAAAAATTGCCCAGCACATGAGCGCTACGCGCCAGTCAATCAGCCAGACAAGAGTTCCGGCACAAAGAACGGCCTTACCGCCGTGGAAACGATAATATATGGGGTAGACATGGCCGAGCATGGCGCAGAAGCCCGCGAACAGCTTTCCGATTGTTGGAAAGCCAACCATACCGAGCAGCCAGTGCCCGACCATAACGGCGGCAATTGTTTTGATAATATCTACAATCAGCACTAGAACGACGCCCTTGCCGCCGAAAGTACGCGTAAAGTTGGTCAAGCCCGCATTTCCGCTGCCGAAATTGCGGACGTCACGGTTGAAAATGTTCATGGAAGCTATGATAGCTCCGTTCATACCACCCAAAAAATAGGAGACAATACCGGTAATTGCAAGAAAGATAGTCAGCTTTGTCATCCTTCACTATCGCCCTTCTGCTTTATGACCATGCGAATGGGCGTACCCTCCAATCCGAAAACACTTCTAATCTGATTTTCAATGTATCTTTGATACGAAAAATGGAAGAGCTCGCGGCTGTTTGCAAAGACGACGAAGGTCGGGGGACGTATGCCGGTCTGCGTGATGTAGTATATTTTCAGGCGCTTGCCCTTGTCGGAGGGCGGCTGAACCCTTGCCTGCGCGTCGGCGAGTACGTTATTGAGCATACCCGTCGTGATGCGCATTGCGCTCTGGTCATTTACGTAGTTCACAAGCTCAAAAATGCGGTTTGTACGCTGGCCCGTAAGAGCGGATATGAAAAGGACAGGCGCATAGGTCATGAAAATAAGGTCATTCAGAATTTCAGCGCGCATCTTGTCCATGGTTTTGGAGTCCTTGTCAATGAGGTCCCATTTGTTGACGACAATTATGCTCGCCTTGCCGGATTCGTGCGCGAGACCTGCAATTTTGGTGTCCTGTTCGGTCACGCCTTCGCGTGCGTCAATCATGATGAGACAGACGTCCGCGCGCTCGATTGCGAGCTGGGCACGCATGACGGAAAACTTTTCTATACGGTCGTCGACCCTCGACTTGCGGCGTATGCCCGCAGTATCAATGAAAATATATTTGCCGAGTTCACTGTCCACGCGGCTGTCGACTGCGTCGCGCGTCGTGCCCGCAATGTTTGAAACGATGCAGCGGTTTTCGCCAAGAATCAGGTTGATGAGAGAGGACTTTCCAACGTTCGGTTTCCCGATGACGGCGACCTTGATGCGATCCTCGTCCTCTTCTGAAATTTCAAATTTCGGAAACGCCTTGACGCAGGCATCGAGCATATCGCCCGTTCCGTGTCCGTGTACGGCGGAAACGGGGAAGGGGTCTCCGAGTCCGAGAGAATAAAATTCGTAGAAAGCGGGATCCGTGAGGCCCGTTTTGTCCATCTTGTTCACAACGAGAACGATAGGCTTGCGCGAGCGCTGAAGGATGCTTGCAACGTCCGCGTCGGCGGCGGTAACACCCGTTCCAATTTCGGTCACGAAGATGATGACATCTGCCGTGTCGATGGCGATCTGCGCCTGTTCGCGGATGAAAAGCAAAATTTCATCGTCTGTTTTAGGTTCGATGCCGCCGGTGTCGACGACGTCAAAGCCGATGCCGTTCCAATCACAGGGTGCGTAAAGCCTGTCTCGCGTGACGCCCGGCGTATCCTCGACTATGGAGAGACGCTGACCGACTATTCTATTAAAAAGCAGGGACTTGCCCACGTTCGGCCGTCCCACGATGGCAACAAGCGGTTTCATGCGTTGCCCTCCTTGGTTTCTATGTTTATTTTTTCGGGTATTCCAAATCGTTTAGGGAAAAGTTGCCTGTCATGGCAAGGAACAGGTCGCTTCCATCCTGACCGATGGGGATGACCTGAAGCTGAAGTTCTTTTTCGACCTCTGATACTGTGACGTCGTCAAGGAAAATTCCCTCGCCGTCGCGCAGCATGACATGAGGGATGAGAAGACGCGCGCCCAAATCCTTATTTCGAAGCTGATTAATCAGATCGCGCCCTGTGACGAGACCCGCCACATCTATAGTGTGTCCGAAAAAGTCGTTAATTACCGGAAATACCCTTCCTTTAATGTTATCATGTTTTTGCTTCGCTGTCACTAAAAGCTTTGCAAGAAAAGGCGCGGCGGAAACGCCCGTCGCAATTGAAAACGGCACGCCGTCGCTTTTGACGTCCTCGTTTTCCAGTGCGGAGCTGAACTCCTCCTGCAAAAGACGCAGGAGCCCCACACCGTTTTCAAGCTGAGTGTAGTCCTCATAGTATACGTCCTCAGGTATCTGACGCTCCGCCTTGAGAAACAGCTCGTCAGAAGGGAAGAAAATACGGCTGGCGTGTTTTTCGAGGCAGACATCGCCGAAGGCGTTGACCCTGTCGAGCGTTTCGGCGGCGCTGTCCCTGTCGAAGGGCTTCAAGGGAAAAAGGCGTTCCCTGTGCTTCGTCAGCCCCACGGGGACAATCGAAACGGAATTTACCTGAGGATAGAGAGCAGCTAAGTCTGTCATACTCCGTGAGAGTGCGTCACCGTCGTTCAGCCCTGGACAGCAGACAATTTGACAATTCATTGTTATCCCGCCGGAGGCGAGCCGATTAAGAAGCTCGTAGCCGTTTGCCGCTTCGGGATTGCCCAGAAGCGTTGCTCGGAGCTCCGGCTCCGTAGCGTGGACGGATACATTTATAGGGCTTATGCGCAGATCGATAATGCGCTGGATTTCGCGCTCTGAAAGGTTCGTGAGCGTAATATAGTTGCCCGTTAAAAAGCTGAGCCGTGCGTCGTCATCCTTGAAATAGAGCGTTTTTCGCAGGCCTCGCGGCAGCTGGTCGACAAAGCAGAACACACAGCGGTTTTTACATGCGCGCGCCCTGTCCATGAGGTAGGTCGTGAATTCAAGTCCAAGATCGCTTCCTGCGTCTTTTTTGACACGGACCGTACGCCGTTGCCCATTTTCGGACTCCAAGACAAGCTCAAGCCTCGGGTCGTAGGAAAAAAACTTATAGTCGAGTACATCCTCAAGCTCCTTGCCGTTAATGGAAACGAGAGTATCCCCGATCTTCGCCTTGTGCAGCAGGGGACTGTACTTTTCAATTTTCGTAATAACAGAACCCATGTGTTTGTTCCTTTCAAAGCGTTCAGAGACTACCAAAACCCCTCAGACGAGGATGCAACGGATACGGTAGGGCGGCGCTGACGAAGTAAGCAAAAGCCTTCAGTCTTGCGGTGCTAGCCGCCTCCTTATTGAGTCTAGGTAAGCGGTAGTTATACACTACTATATCTTTAATCCAGCTTTTGCGGTGAGGGTTTGGAGGCCGCTGAAAGGCAAAGCAAAAAGAGAGGGGGCGTGTGCCTCCTCTCCTCAAGCTTCAAGTTTACCCTTTTACGTCGAGAACCTTGCGTCCGTTGTAGAAACCGCAAGCTTTACAAACGCGGTGGGGCAGATGATACGCGCCGCAGTTGGGGCACGCAACGATTCCGGGCGTTTCGAGCTTCCAATGAGAACTACGTCTCTTGTCTCTTCTTGCTTTCGATGTTTTTCTTTTTGGAACCGCCATATTGACACCTCCTGTTGTTAGCTGGTTTGACAGCTTTTATTAGTTCTTTTTGTCCAAAAGCTGACCTAATACAGCTAATCTTGGATCAATTTCCTTTTTGCAGCCGCAGGGGCCGTCGCCAAGGTTTTTGCCGCAAATGGGACAAAGTCCGGCGCAATCCTCCCTGCAGAGAAATTTTGACTCTGTACTGAGAATGAAGCAAGTCTCGAGCAGATCGCCCAAGTCCAGCCAGTTCCCATCAAGCGGGAATACTTCGGGGTCGTCTTCGTCCGACGGGTGCGCGCTAATCTTTGCTTCAAGAGGAATCTCTTTTTCACAATGGAATTCTGCGGAGCACCTGTCGCAGATGCAGAACATTTCGGCTCTAATCGTTCCCGTCAGCATAAGCACGCCGGCGGAATTGCGGATAATTCCCTCCGCAGAGGGAGGCGAAACAAAACTCTTGATTGCAGGAGCAATCAGCCTTTCCGTTTCAAGTTCACACTTGAACGGCAGACTGCTGCCGGGCATTTCGATAATTTCGCAGAGATTAAGCCTCATTGAGCACCTCACATAGTCGCTTGAGTATTATAATTTATATATCGCGGCTTGTCAACTAAAAATTGATATATACTATTAGATGAAACAATGCTATTATAATATCATTCAACGTATTTTTAAACAGTTTCGGAGAAAGTTCGGAGAAAAAACATGAGAGAACTAACAGTAACGAAAAATGACGCGGACCAGCGCCTGGATCGCTTTTTGGGCAAGGCTGTTCCGCTTTTGCCGGAGTCGCTCCTGCAGAAATACATCCGCCTGAAGCGCATCAAGCTGAACGGCAAGGGCTCCAAGCGCGACGAGAAGGTGAAGCTGGGCGATGTGCTTCAGCTCTATATTAATGACGAGTTTTTCGATGTGCCCACGGAAGAGAATGCTTACCTCAAGGTTTCCAAGCCAAAGCTGACCATAGTCTATGAGGACGAGAACATACTTCTAGCCGATAAAAAGCCGGGGATGCTCTGCCACAGCGCCGGCGATTGGAGTTATGACACACTTATATCAAATATACAGGCCTATCTTGCACAGAAGGGTGAGTGGAGCCCTAGAACCGAGAACGCTTTTGCTCCCGCTCTGTGCAACCGTATCGACCGCAACACGGGCGGAATAGTTATTGCGGCGAAAAACGCCGAAGCGCTGAGAATAATGAACGAAAAAATTAGAGACAGGGAAATAGATAAGCATTATCTCTGTGCGGTATATGGCAAACCAAACCCTAAGGAGGGCATCCTGCGCGACTGGATATTCAAGGATGCCTCAAAAAATCAGGTCTTTGTGAAAAAACACAGCTGTCCAGGGGCTAAAGAGGCTGTTACGGAATACTATACTTTACAGACGAAAAATGGGCTTTCGCTTGTCGAGTGCCGCCTGCTTACAGGGCGCACCCACCAGATACGCGCACAGATGGCGGAGCTTGGTAACCCGCTTTTGGGTGACGGAAAATACGGAGAGGAACGCAAAAACAGAGAATTTGGGGAGAAGGCTCAGGCACTGTATTCCTATCGACTGAAATTCAACTTTGAAACTGATGCAGGAGTGCTGAATTACCTCAAGGGACAGAGCTTCTCAGTGGATAATGTAGAATTCGCCAAAAAATATTTTGATTTCCAATTTTCCGTTGACAACCGACATTTTTAAATATATATTGAGTTTTGCGCTGTAAGAGCCCGCAAGCGGGATGCTACACGCGGATACAGCGAGAAAAAGAGAAAAAATCGGGAAATATCGGCTTATTATATGATATGCGTAATTTGGCTTATGCACTCATGCCGGTACCAAACCAAAGGGGGACGCCAATGGCCAAAGAATTAATACGACTTGAGAACTGCCGCAAGGAATTTGACGGCGAGGTCGTACTTGACTCGATTAGCTTAGCTATACAGGACAAAGAATTTCTCACACTGCTCGGTCCATCGGGCTGCGGAAAAACAACTACGCTACGCATAATCGGCGGCTTTTTGAGACCCGATTCCGGTACGGTGATTTTCGACGGTGTGAAGATTAATGATGTTCCGCCTCATAAGCGCAAGATTAACACGGTTTTTCAGAAGTACGCGCTGTTCACGCATCTCAATGTTTTTGAGAACATCGCCTTCGGACTTCGAGTTCAAAGGCCAAAGCTCTCGGAAGAGGAGATTGCGCGGAGAGTGCAGGAGTCTCTGGAGCTTGTTGCGCTCAAAGGCTATGAAAAGCGCTCTGTCAGCCAGCTCTCCGGTGGACAGCAACAGCGTGTTGCCATAGCCAGAGCCGTCATAAACAGGCCGCAGGTGCTACTTCTAGATGAACCGCTGGGCGCTTTGGATCTGAAGCTCCGCAAGGACATGCAGCGCGAGCTAAAGCAGATTCAGCAACAGGTGGGCATCACTTTTATTTATGTTACGCATGATCAGGAGGAAGCCCTGACAATGTCTGATACCGTCGTTGTTATGAACAAGGGCGAAATTCAGCAGATAGGCACTCCTTTGGACATATACAATGAACCAAAAAACGCTTTCGTCGCAGATTTTATCGGCGAGAGCAACATAATAGATGGCGTAATGGTCTCGGACAACACTGTCCGCATGTACGGCAGGAACTTTCAGTGCCTCGATAAGGGCTTTTCACCGAATGAACCTGTCGATGTTGTCGTGCGCCCTGAGGACATTGATATTGTCGAGGTTTCGCAGGGACAGATGACCGGTACCGTGACCGAGGTCACCTTCAAGGGCATGCAATACGACATAATCGTCGACTTTCAAGGCTTTAAATGGCTCATCCAAACGACTGACCATTCCCCCGTCGGAGCGAAAATCGGCGTAAAGATTGATCCGGATGGCTTCCACATAATGAAAAAGAGCGAGTATTCGGGGCTTTATGGAGACTATAGCTCCTACAGTGCGGAATACGATGAACTTTCTGCCGCTCCTGACGACGGAGGACAGGAAGATGAGTAAAGGAAAAATCTTCTCCGGCGCTTTCAGTGCCGTGGGCGGCTTTTTCGACCGCTTCCGCAGACAGTCCTTCGCCTATCCATACGTCCTTTGGATGGCGCTTTTTGTCGTGATACCGATAATCCTCATCGCGGTATATGCGTTCACAAGCTCATCGGGCGGTTTTACCTTAGACAATTTTTCGGGCATGATTGACTACGCCCCCGTTTTCGTGCGCAGTATTTGGCTTGCGTTCGTTGCAACAGTCGCCTGCATTCTGATAGGCTATCCCGTCGCGCTCACGATAAGCCGCATGTCACCGAAGAACCAGCGAATCTTGATTATGCTCATAATGCTCCCCATGTGGATAAATTTCCTGCTGCGCACCTATGCGTGGATGTCACTGCTTGAAAACACGGGTCTAATTAACCGCTTTCTCGCCTCAATTGGGATTTTCGACCTCATAAACTCCCTCCACGCAGGCGACCTCGCCTATACCCCAATTACGCATTTTCAGCTTATCAATACGGATGGAGCCGTCGTCCTCGGCATGGTATATAATTATCTGCCGTTTATGATTCTGCCGATCCAAAGCGTTATAGTCAAAATTGATCCCTTTGTAATCGAAGCAGCGCAGGATCTCGGCGCGAACAGCAGAAAGGTTTTTAGGAAGATTATTTTACCGTTGAGCCTTTCGGGAGTAATCAGCGGTATCACAATGGTTTTCGTGCCCGCCGTTTCAACCTTTGTCATTTCAAAGCTTTTATCAAATGGCACAGTCATGCTTCTCGGCGATTTAATCGAGATGCAGTTTACAGGAGCTGCCTATAATCCACACTTAGGCTCCGCTATCTCCCTCATAATGATGGTCATTGTTGTTATCTGCATGAGCGTCATGAATAAGTTCGGCGAGGGCGAGGAACAGGCGGTAGTGATATGAAAAAAAATTATGTGGGCGGAAAGATATTCGCCGCGCTCACTTATGTGTTCCTATATGCGCCCATCGTAGTTCTTATCGTTTTCTCGTTCAATTCCACAAAAAGCCGTACTATCTGGTCGGGCTTCACGCTCAACTGGTATAAGGAGCTCTTTAACGACAGTCTCATAATGTCGTCACTTCAAACGACGATTACGGTGTCTGTAATCGCCTCCGTCGCCGCCGCGGTAATCGGTACCTTTGCCGCAATCGGTTTTTTCAATATGAAAAAGAACTGGCGAAGTCCGCTTCTTTTGGTCAACAACATCCCCGTCGTCAACGCGGACATTATAACGGGCGTATCACTCTCGCTGCTTTTCGTTTCGGTGGGCGCAATGCTGCATTTTGAGCTCGGGTTCGGAACGCTTTTAATTGCGCACATCAGTTTCGATATTCCCTACGTCATTCTTTCGGTTATGCCGAAGCTCTACCAGCTTGACCGAAACCTTTTTGAAGCGGCGCAGGACCTCGGCTGTACCTGGTTTCAGACAATATACAAAGCAATAATACCCGAAATTATGCCGGGAATAATAAACGGACTACTTATAGCCTTTACGATGTCGGTGGACGATTTCGTAATCAGTTATTTCACAGCAGGAAGCAGTGTGCAGACCCTTTCCATGACCATCTACGCCATGACCCGCCGCAGAATAAGCCCCAAGATAAACGCAATCTCAACACTTCTCTTTGCCGTCGTTCTGATTCTCCTTGTCATCGTCAATGTGCGTGAATCAAGGCAGTATAAGGCAGAGATTAAAAAAGATAAAGTTCTAAAAGGAGTTCTGGAATGAAAAAAACAGTTTCAATTGTTATTTGTGCCATCATGCTCGCCTGCCTGTTTTCCGGCTGCGGAGGAGGTAAGGCTGCAAAAGTCGTAAATGTATACAACTGGGGAGAATATATCGACACTGACCTTCTCGAACAGTTCGAAAACGAGACCGGCATTAAGGTCAACTACAAGACCTATGAATCCAACGAGCAGATGTATTCCGTCCTTAAGCAGGGCGGCGTGAGCTACGATGTCGTCATCCCATCCGACTATATGGTTTCCCGCCTTATAAACGAGGATATGCTTGAACCTCTCAATTTTGCCAACATCCCCAACTACTCGCTTATTGAGGACAGCCTTAAGAACATGGCGTATGACGCAGAGAATAAATACAGCGTGCCATATATGTGGGGTACGGTCGGAATAATATATGATTCTACGGTTGTGGGCGAGGTCGACAGTTGGTCTGCGCTCTTCGATGAGAAAAACTCGGGAAATATTCTGATGTTCGATAACTCGCGCGACGCGATGGCTATCGCCCTTAAGTATCTGGGCTATTCCATGAATACAACGGACGAAAACGAGCTGAACAAAGCATATGAGCTTCTGGAAAAGCAGAAACCTATATTGCAGGGCTATGTTATGGATCAAATTTTCGACAAGCTCGAAAGCGGGGAGGCGGCAATCGGACCCTATTATGCCGGCGACTATCTCACTATGCACGAGGCTAACCCCAATCTCAAGTTCTGCATCCCCAAGGAAGGCTCCAATGTGTTCGTAGATGCGATGTGCGTTTTGAAGAATGCCGAAAACAAGGACAACGCCGAGGCGTTTATTAACTTCATGTCGGGTACGCAGCAGAGCATGGCGAATTCCGAAATTATCGGATACACCAGCCCCAACAAGGAGGTCGGAGATGTGATTGATATCGATGATTTCACAAAGGGTATCATGTACCCCGACGGAGCGGCGCTTGCCAAATGCGAAGCGTATATCAATCTCCCGCAGGAGACTTTAAACTACTATGACAAGATGTGGGTAGAGCTAAAATCATAGAATTAATAACAAAAGAGCGCGCCGAATTTCGGCGCGCTCTTTTCTATTTAAAACTGTAATTTGCTCGATAAAGCCTTCAAATGTCGCTATGACTTTTCACCAAGATTTCTAATTATCTCGTGATAGCGTGTTGTTGCGAGCGGACTTGGTTCTCCCTTTTTACAGAAAGAAAGTCCGGCAAGCTTCTGATTAACGCGTTCAACCACAATTTGTCCATCGACCATTTTGGATTCCAGCGTTTTTAAGGCTTCAAGAAACCGCCAGTCCACCTTTGCCTTGTTATAAAACGACAAAACATAGACATAAATAAAAAGGTTGTAATTGCTGAAAGGATATTCAGGCTGCATAAATAATGTTCCGATTCCATAGTGGCAGGGACCGATCGGCTGCTTGATTGTCCAATGCGCAAGCAAAAAATCTACGGCTTTGTTAAGCGCCTCTTCTTTGCCTAGATAATCGCTGAAGCGGAAAGCGTTAAGTGCGGTAAGCGTTGGCAAGGGGTTTGAATACTCCGTTTCCGGGCCTCGGCCAAAGCTGAATTTATTACATCGCCAGCCTCCATCGGTATACTGGGTTTCTAACAGATGCCGGAAGGTTCTTTGAAGCCTTGAATCGGAGGCGTAGCCCAAGTGACAAAGCGCACTTAAAGCGTTGACTGTGTGGCAGGGGTAAATACCGCCTTGTGGGTACACCTTAAAACGTCCGTCTTCCCGCCATGCGCTAAATATTAGTTCAGCGGTTTTTTTTAGCAAGGGTTCGTCTTTATCCATGCCTAATTCCAACAGAATCAGCACGCTCTCCAAAGTCGAGAATGGAGCTCCTTTAATTAGACGTTTGTCGGGTGTTGTCCAATAATCAGCTCCATTATCATATCTATGTGACAATATCTCCTCAACATCCGATAGGTATTGCTTCTCAACAGCCATTGTTCTTTCCTCCGGTTTCTCTGTCAACTTTGACTCGTCTCATCCTTGCGCTCAACCGCCCTAATATTCCGCTCGAACTTGTTCCTTGCGCCCATGACCTCGTGACCGCAGCCGAGACAGCGGAGCTTAAAGTCCATTCCCGTGCGCAGAACCAGCCAACGCTTTTCGCCGCAGGGATGGACTTTTTTCATCGTAAGAATGTCGCCAACTTTTATATCCACGCTAAGCCCTCACTTTTTCTTGATATTGTCCCAATAGGTTTTCGCCGCCAGCTCGGTTTTGTTGTCGCCGTAATCGTAATACCGCGTGTCTTTGAGCTCATCAGGCAGGTACTGCTGCTTAACCCAGTGGTTTGGGAAGCTATGCGGGTATTTATAATTTTGCTCGCGCTTGTGCTCCGATGAATCCGCGTGGACGTTCTGCATTTCACGCGGGATACTTCCGGCTTTGCCTGCGCGTATATCGGCAAAGGCCTTGTCAATTGCTGTAATGCCGCTGTTTGATTTCGGCGCGGTCGCGAGAAGTATGCAAGCCTCCGCGAGCGGGAGCCGAGCTTCGGGCATACCGAGCTGCAGGGCGGAATCCACGCAGGCCTTGACTATCGGCACCGCCATAGGATAGGCAAGCCCTATATCCTCGCTCGCAGAGCAGAGGATGCGCCTGCACGCGCCGGCAAGGTCACCCGCCTCCAGAAGCCGCGCAAGATAATGAAGGGCGGCGTCGGGGTCAGACCCGCGCAGGGATTTCATAAGCGCTGAGAGTATATCAAAATGCGCATCGCCCTCGCGGTCATAGCGCATGGAGCTCTTCTGCGAAACCTGCTCCGCGTCATTGAGCGTGAGTTTAACCTTGCTTGATGCGCCCTTGCACGCACTGTAAAGAAGCTCAATCGCATTTATCGCCTTGCGAACGTCGCCGCCGCAGCCCTGCGCAAGATAGGAAGTTACGCCGTCCTCGCAGGTGATTTTGGTTCCATCGCGTTCTTCAAGAAAACGCAGGGCGCGTACGACAGCCTTCTCGCAGTCGGAGGCAGATAGCTGCTTGAACTCGAAGATTGTGGAACGGCTCAAAATCGCGTTGAAAACATAGAAATACGGATTCTCCGTTGTCGAGGCGATGAGCGTAATTTTGCCGTTTTCAATGAACTCAAGGAGCGACTGCTGCTGCTTTTTGTTGAAGTACTGGATTTCGTCTAGGTAAAGCAGCACGCCATCGGGAGCTATGAACGTGTCCAGCTCGTCAATAATTGCCTTGATGTCGGCGATACCCGACGTCGTCGCGTTGAGCTTTCGCAGGGCGCGGTTCGTCTTGTCCGCTATAATGCTGGCAACGGTTGTTTTGCCCGTTCCCGATGGGCCGTAGAAAATCATGTTTGGTATCTGCTTTGACTCAATGATGCGGCGCAGCATTGAGTTTCCGCTTAAAATTTCAGATTGACCGACGACGTCGTCCAATGAGGTCGGGCGAAGCTCATCGGCAAGCGGTCTGTACATAGTATACCTCCTTGTAAGAGCGGAATAGCTTAAAATAAAGAGCCGACAGGGTTTCCTGTCGGCTCTGATTAATGCTGATATGTGCAGCCGATATTAAGGATTTCCTGCCACTACTATAGCACAGAATGAATTATTCGTACAGGGGATATTTCTTGCAAAGAACGGCGACGCGCTTTGAGATATTTTCCTTCTGATTGTCAAAGTCGCGGACGGCGAGAGTAAGAAGCTCCGCTACTTCGACAATATCCTCGCCGACAAAGCCGCGTGCCGTAACTGCCGCTGTGCCGAGACGCAGACCGCTCGTTTCCTTTGCGGTGAGCGGGTCACCGGGAATCTTGTTCTTATTGGTGGTGATATGAACCTCGTCCAAACGGACTTCAAGCTCGCGTCCCGAAGTACCGGTGCCTCGCAGGTCGAGCAGTACGAGGTGATTGTCAGTTCCGCCGGAAACAAGGTTGAGCCCACGCTTCAAAAGCTCGGAAGCGAGTATCGAGCAGTTTTCGTGGAGCTGCGCCTGATAAGCCGCGAATTCGGGCTGAAGCGCCTCGCCGAAAGCGACGGCCTTACCTGCGATGACGTGCATTAAAGGCCCGCCCTGACATCCGGGGAAGACGGCGCTGTTGATTTTCTTAGCAATCTCGGGGTCGTTCGTCATTATCGCACCGCCGCGAGGACCGCGGAGGGTCTTGTGCGTAGTAGTCGTTACGACATCGGCATAGCCGAAGGGGGAGGGATGGAGCCCTGCCGCGACAAGTCCCGCGATATGTGCCATGTCAACCATGAGATAGGCGTCGACTTCCTTTGCGATTGCGGCAAATTTGTCAAATTCAATAATGCGCGGATACGCGGAGGCACCGGCAATAATCATTTTTGGCTTGACTTCGAGAGCAATCCTGCGCAATTCGTCGTAATCGATGAAGCCCGTTTCGGGATTTACACCGTAAGAAACGGCGTGATAGTTTTTACCGGAGAAATTGACCTTATAGCCGTGCGTTAGGTGACCGCCCGCGTCAAGATCCATGCCGAGCACCGTGTCGCCCTGAGAGCATAAGGCGAGATACGCAGCGTAGTTTGCCTGTGAGCCGCTGTGGGGTTGGACATTTGCAAATTCACAGCCAAAGAGCTTTTTGCAGCGCTCGATTGCGATATTTTCCACGATATCCACATACTGGCAGCCGCCGTAATAGCGTCTTCCGGGATAGCCTTCAGCGTATTTGTTCGTGAGCACGCTACCGACAGCCGCAAGTACCGCCTCGCTGACGATATTTTCCGAAGCAATGAGCTCGATGTTGTCTCTCTGGCGATTGAGCTCAAGAGCCATCGCGTCCGCAACTTCCTTGTCCTGTCGTGAGATGATTTCCAGCTGACTTTCCACCGTCATTTGTATGCCCTCCGTAAACTTTTGTATATTTATAATTGACGAACGGTAAATTTCACCCTTCGATACAAGGGGGATATGTTTTAAATTAGTATGCGCGAAAAAAATACTATATTTTAATTATAACCGTAAGGGCAAGGCTTGACAACTGTCTAATTATGAAAATTCTTTGATTTTCCTGCGCGGAATGTTATACTTTTGGTATAAGAAAACCTCACGGCAGCAAAGGAGACAATTATGAGGACAAGTGAGCAGATAAATGAGATAATATTAAGGCTCGAAGACGAATACCCTCTGGCGGAGTGCTCTCTCGAATACGAAAAGGATTACGAACTTCTATTTGCGGCCCGACTTGCCGCCCAGTGCACGGATGAGAGGGTCAATAGAGTGACGCCCATTCTTTTTGAGAGGTACCCGACCTTGAAATCGCTGGCGGAGGCGGAGATATCAGAGCTTGAAGAATATATACATTCCTGCGGCTTTTTCCGCTCGAAGGCGCACGATATAATGTCATGTGCAAACGCTCTGATTGACCGCTTCGACGGCAAGGTGCCGGACAATATGGAGGATTTGACTAGTCTGCCCGGGGTCGGACGAAAGACCGCAAACCTTATGCTGGGCGATATTTTCGGGAAGCCCGCCGTTGTTGTCGATACCCACTGCATAAGGCTCACGAACCGCATCGGACTTGTCGACAATTTGAAAGACCCCGCAAAGATTGAAACGGAGCTTCGCAAGCTTCTGCCGCCTGAGAAATCTTCGGACTTCTGTCACAGGATGGTGCTACACGGCAGAGCGGTCTGTCCGGCGAGAAAGCCCCTGTGCGAAAAGTGCTGCATCCGCCATGTTTGCAAGGATTTTCAAGGGACGGAGAAATAGTTGCATTAAATTATGAATTCGATTGGAGAAAACCATGAAACAAAAAATACTTGTCCTATCCATAGTATTAACTTTTGCCTCATCCCTGCTACTTTCAGCCTGCGGTGCAAAACCAGTTGCCGAAAGCTCTGAACCAAGCGCTACGCCCTCACCGATTGTCGTTAGCCCAACGCCGAGCGTTGAAGCAACGCAATATCCGCTGATAGTCAAAGCAGGCAATTCTGTCACCGTTGACTTGAATGGAGACGGAAAAGAGGACGAAGTCTATTATGAGCCCGACGAGGACACTTATTCAATTCTACACTTAAGCGTCAACGGCACTGATTATGCCGGCTCCGTTTATGACCAGGAGTTCTACAGCGACAATCTTGAGGGTGCTTACTGCATTACCAATATAGATGCTTCCGACAACATGCTTGAAATTGCGATTATGGACTACGGTCCCAGCGACGACTGTATCACCAGCTTTTTCAGATATGACGGAAATGATCTTATATATCTCGGGAATGTCAGCGGTTTGATAGCCAGTTCTTATTCAGACAAATCAGACCTTACATTCAATGGGGATGGTACTATAAGTTCTTATGTTCGTCTTTCGGTTATGCAGACATGGTTTGCCAATGTGGACTGGCAGCTCGCGGATACAGGTAGATTCGAGGTCGTTCCCACTGACCTTTATTACCCTACGTCTGAATCGGGCTGCGACGTGACTGCGCTTGCTGACATCTACCTATATGTAATCAACAGCGACTCGTCGGCAAAAACCGTGCTGACCGCCGGAGCCGCCCTTAAATTGATTGCAACGGATAACCTCCAATGGGTACTTGCAGAAACCTCGGACGGAAAAGAGTGCTGGATACACCTTGATTCCGAATACGGCCAGATGGTCGAAACTACCGATGGATATAAATATTCGTCCGAGGTGTTTTCTGGACTTTGCATTGCCGATTGAAATTGTGACCGAAAGGTAAAATTTTCGCTTTTTGCTCAAAAACCCTTTTAATATGTGAGTATTTATATTAAAATACCTTAGAACGATTTATGAAATTGATCGGAGTGCATCTATGGAAGACAAAAAGCCTGTGTACAAACGTGTACTTCTAAAAATAAGCGGCGAGGCTCTTGCCGGAAAACAGGGCAGAGGACTCGATTTCGACGTGATACGCGAGGTCTGCGCGTCTGTTAAAACATGCATTGATCTTGGAGTCGAGGTCGGCATAGTCGTCGGCGGCGGCAACTTCTGGCGCGGTGTCAAAGATGGCGGCGGCAAAATGGAGCGCACCCGCGCTGACCATATGGGCATGCTGGCCACCGTCATGAACTGTCTTGCCCTCGCGGATGTCTTTGAACAGATGGACGTCGATGTCAGGGTGCAGACAGCCATCGAAATGCGTGCGATTGCGGAGCCCTACATACGCGGGCGCGCAATGCGGCACCTCTCAAAGAGCAGAGTCGTCATCTTCGGCTGCGGTACGGGCAGTCCCTTTTTCTCAACCGATACAGCCGCCGTCCTCCGCGCGGCGGAGATTGAGGCGGACGCCATACTTCTTGCAAAGAATGTGGATGGCGTTTATTCCGCCGACCCGAAGAAAGACCCGGATGCGGTAAAATATGACTCGATATCCTATGACGATGTACTCGCCCAGCACCTTGCGGTCATGGACTCAACGGCGACCTCGCTTTCGATGGACAATAAAATTCCCGTTATTCTTTTCGCTCTCAAAGACCCCGACAATATCGTCCGCGTCGTTATGGGCGAAAAAATCGGAACAACAGTACAGTAGAAAGCTAAAACGACATTATTGTATTTCACAACAATTTCGGAGGGATAGAAAATGGTAAACGATTATCAGCAAATTATCGCAAAAATGAAGAAAACAGCCGAGATTCTGAGTCAGCAGTTCGATTCTGTCCGCGCGGGACGCGCAAATCCGGCAGTTCTGGACAAGCTCAGAGTCGAATATTACGGCACTCCTACGCCCATAAACCAGATCGCCGCAATTGCGACACCGGACCCACGCTCTCTCGTAATCCAGCCATGGGACGCAAGCAGTTTGAAGCTGATTGAAAAGGCGATACTCGAATCCGATCTTGGCATCAATCCCACGAATGACGGCAAGATGATACGCCTCGGCTTCCCCCAGCTCACTGAGGAGCGCAGACGCGACCTCATTAAGCAGGTCAAGAAATACTCCGAGGAGGGAAAGGTCGCTATCCGCAACATCCGCCGCGACGCGATGGAGGATTTCAAGGATCAGAAGAAAAAGTCCGAAATCACTGAAGACGACCTTAAGGACATCGAAAAGGATATGCAGAAGCTTACGGACGACTATGTCAAGGAGATTGACAACATAGCCGCCAAGAAGGAAAAGGAGCTAATGGCTATCTGATGGGTCTGTTTAGCAGAACTAAAAAAGAGGCGGGGGAAGTGGATTTTAGTAATCTCCCCCGCCATATTGCCATTATTATGGACGGAAACGGACGCTGGGCGAAAAAGCGCGCGCTTCCCCGAAACGCGGGGCATGCGCAGGGTGCGGAGACCTTCCGCACAATTGCGACCTACTGCAAGGATATTGGAATTGACTATCTGACAGTGTACGCGTTCTCAACGGAGAACTGGAAGCGCCCGAATGACGAAGTGTCGGCAATCATGGGGCTTTTGGAGAAATATCTCTATGAGGCCATTGACCGTATGGAGCGCGACAAGGTTAAAATGAAGTTCTTCGGCGACCCTGCACCGCTTCCGCCGAAGCTCAAAGCTCTTATTGAGCGCACGAGTGATATCAGTACCCATTACGATGGCTGTCAGGTCAATGTTTGTCTGAATTACGGCGGTAGGGACGAGATACTTAGAGCCGCGAAAAGCTGCGCCGAAAAGCTTGCAAAAGGCGATGAGACGGCTTTTTCCGAGGAAGCGTTCTCGAAAAATCTCTGGTCGGCGGGCATACCCGATCCTGACCTTTTAATAAGGCCGGGCGGAGAAAAGCGCATGAGCAACTTCCTTTTGTGGCAGGCGGCATACACGGAGCTTTACTATACCGATACGCTCTGGCCCGATTTTTCGAAAAATGATATGAACAAGGCGATAGCCTGGTACCAGCAGCGTGACAGACGCTTTGGCGGCGTCTGACAACTTCCCCTCGCCGATTTTCTGTGTTTGAAAGGACTCGTGTTAATGAAAACCAGAACGATAGTAGGACTTACAGCGATTCCTCTTTTTATTCTTTTGATATTTTTCGCTCCGCTGTGGGCGTTTTCGATTTTGGTGGGACTGATTTCTGCCGGCTCTGCGTGGGAGCTTCTGCGCTGTGTCGATGCGAGCCTGCCGCTGCGCTTTCGCATATATGCCGCTGGGATAGGCTTCGCAATGCCAGTAGTGTATGCTTTTGCGCGCGCGGACGCGGTTATTTCAACGGCAATATTCATCCTAACGGTACTTATGTTCACAGAGCTTCTGCTTTCTTACAAAAAAGAAGAACACATAAAGCTTGAGACCGTCTTATATGTTATACTCGCGGGCGGAATAATGCCGATGCTCCTTTTGTCCCTCGTGCGAATAGGCGTGCGCGAGAATTCTTCCGCCTATGTGTTCCTGCCCTTCGTCGCGGCGTTTTCATCGGACAGCGGCGCGTATTTCGCGGGGTATTTCTGGGGCAACAAGAAGGCTTTTCCGCATCTTTCACCGAAAAAGACAGTTGCTGGTTGCATCGGCGGACTTGTTTCGGCGGTTTTACTTATGATACTCTACGGGTTTGTAATTTCCCGCTTCGGGCATGAGGTCAATTACCTCCTGCTTGCTGTGTATGGTCTTTTCGGGAGTCTTGCCTGCCAGTTCGGCGACCTTGTTTTTTCAGCTGTCAAGCGCCAATACGGGATCAAGGATTACGGCAATCTCATCCCCGGGCACGGCGGGATGCTGGACAGATTTGACAGCATGCACTTCACGGCGCCGATGATTGGGCTGTTGGTCGTGCTTTTGCCCGCAATAGTTTAGGTCTTATTAAAGGCGTGTACTGTCCGTTTTATCGGGCATACTTATGAGGTAAAATTTATGGTAGGATCCATCTCCGTTCTCGGTTCAACTGGAAGTGTCGGAGTTCAGACACTTGACGTCGCCGAGAGACTGGGTATTCCCGTTAAGGCCATGTCGGGCAACAGGAACATTAAGCTTCTCGAACAGCTGGCGCGCAGATTCAATCCGGAATTTGTCTGCGTTTATGACGAGGACGCCGCAAAACAGCTTAAAATATCACTTGCGGATACCGATATCAAGGTCGGAAGCGGCATGGCGGCTCTCACCGACTGTGCCTGCTGTTATGCCGCCTGCGTCGTAACCGCCGTTTCAGGCTCTGTTGGACTTATACCGACGCTTGCCGCCATCGATGAGGGGCACCGTATCGCGCTCGCGAACAAAGAAACGCTGGTCTGCGGCGGCGAAATCGTTATGCAAAGGGCTAGAGAAAAAGGAGCGCAGATCGTTCCTGTGGACAGTGAGCATTCTGCGATTTTCCAATGTCTTGAGGCACAGGGAAGCGAGAGAGCTCTCAGGCACATACTGCTGACTGGCTCCGGCGGCCCCTTTCGCGGAAAATTACTCGAGGAAACGCGAAATGTGACACCTGCTATGGCAGTTGCTCATCCAAAATGGAACATGGGCGCGAAAATAAGCGTCGACAGTGCGACGATGATGAACAAAGGACTCGAATTTATCGAGGCAATGCATCTGTTTTCAGTTACACCAGACGAGATAAAGGTCATAATACACCCTGAGAGTATAATACACTCAATGGTGGAGTACACTGACGGCTGTGTTCTGGCGCAGCTTGGAATTCCTGATATGGCGCTGCCGATTCAGTATGCGCTGACCTATCCTGAGAGGATGGATTCGCCTTATTCCGCACCGGATTTTACGGCTTTGGGAAAGCTCAGCTTCTTCGAGCCGGAACTAGAAAAGACCCCCTGTCTCGCACTCGCGATGGATTGTGCAAGGCGCGGCGGTACGGCGTCTGCCGTTATGAGCGCGGCGAACGAGGAAGCCGTCGCATTGTTTTTGAAAGAAAAGCTCTGCTTCGGCGCGATAAGCGACATCGTTGCGGACTGCGTTTATGAACTCGCCCTATCCGGAACGCCGACGCTTGAGGCACTTCGAAACGCTGACGACGTGGCCAGACGCTTTGTAAAGGAAAACTTCCGCAAGTATTAGAGGTAAAAAAATGTATATTGTTATAGCAATCTTAATTTTCGGCTTTCTTATAGTCACTCACGAGCTGGGCCATTTTTCGGCGGCAAAGCTCTTCAACGTCCGCGTTTCGGAGTTTGCGGTCGGCATGGGCCCTGTGCTGCTCAAAAAACAAAAGGGCGAGACAAAATATTCTCTCCGCGCATTTCCGATTGGCGGCTTCTGCGCTATGGAAGAGGACGAGGAGTCGGAGGATTCGCGCGCCTTTACGAACCAGAAGTGGTGGAAACGCTTTATCATTCTGGCTTCAGGGGCACTTATGAATTTCCTCACGGGGCTAATCATATTATTGTTTATTGTTCCGAATTCGAGTTATTTTGCCTCTCCGACTATAACAGGCTTTTTTGAGAACAACCCCTACGAAAGCGCTCAGGGACTTCAAACGGGCGATACTTTTTATAAAATCGACGGTGACGTCGTGTTTTTCCCATCGAACATCTCGCTCCTTCTGAACCGGACGGGCAGTGATACCCATGACATAGTTGTAATTCGAAACGGCGAAAAGGTCGAACTGAACGATTTCAAACTAACAACGCAGGAATATGAGATTGACGGTCAGAAAGTAATGAAATACGGTTTCTATTTTACAGACAAGAAGACCGATATTCTGTCGAACCTGAAATACACATGGGAGGGTGCGCTCGACTATGTCCGAATGGTATGGATGGGGCTATCCGACTTAGTCACGGGAGCTGTTGGGCTCAAGGATCTCTCCGGACCTGTCGGTATTGTCGGTATTATAAACGACGTTGGGGAAAAAGCGGAGACGCCTGTTGACGCAATCCTGAACATCGCGTATCTTGCAGCCTTTATTGCTGTGAACCTTGCCGTTATGAACCTTCTGCCGCTTCCGGCGCTGGACGGAGGACGACTTTTCTTCCTTGCAATCACAGCGGCGATTCAAGGAATATTCAGAAAGAAGCTGAACCCGAAATACGAGGGCTATGTCCATGCAACGGGACTGGTTCTGCTCTTGGGACTCATGGCAGTCGTCATGTTCAATGACATCTGGAAGCTTGTGTTTTAGCGGCTGACGGAAGGAGCAAGTGACATGAATAGAATAAAAACAAAAGTAATCAGGGTCAGGGATAAATACATTGGCGATGGCTTTCCAATCTCTGTGCAGTCAATGTGCAACACAAAGACCGATGATATAGACGCGACCCTTGCACAAATCGAGGCACTTCAAAACGCGGGCTGCGAGATAGTCCGCCTTGCCGTACCCGACGAGAAGGCCGCGCGTGCTTTGCCAGACATAAGAAAAAACTGCAGAATGCCGCTTGTCGCGGATATTCATTTCGATTATAGGCTCGCGCTTGCGGCGGTCGAGGCGGGATTTGACAAGATACGCATAAATCCCGGCAACATAGGTTCAATCGAAAAAGTGAAGCTTGTCGCGGATGCGTGTAAGGCGAACGGCGTACCGATACGCATCGGCGTGAACAGCGGAAGTCTCGAAAAGGACCTGCTTGAGGAATTAGGCCGTACGCCTGACGCCCTCTGCGCGAGTGCTATGCGCCACGTACGTATTCTTGAAGATCTGAATTTTGATAACATATGCGTTTCCATTAAATCATCGAGCGTTGCGGATACGGTCACAGCTTACCGGCTCTTGTCGGTGCTGACGGAACACCCCCTACACCTAGGTGTGACGGAAACAGGCACGTCCTATATGGGAATTATTAAATCCGCTGCTGGCATCGGCTCTCTGCTGATGGACGGTATTGGCTCAACGTTGCGCGTGTCTCTCACGGCAGACCCCGTGGAAGAAGTGAAAGCGGGCATTGCTATTTTGAAGGCGGTGGGCTTAAGACGCGATGGTGTTGATATTATCTCCTGTCCTACCTGTGGCAGGACGAATATAGACCTCATCGGAACAGCAAATAAGGTCGAGGAGCTTCTCCGTGATTTCAAAAAACCTCTGAGCGTCGCCGTGATGGGCTGCGCCGTAAACGGACCCGGCGAGGCGAGAGAGGCCGATTACGGACTTGCCGGAGGAGCTGGAGAGGGCGTGCTTTTTAAACACGGCGAGATCGTGAAGAAAGTGCCTGAGGAAAAACTTGCTGAGGCTCTTGTTGACATCATAATGCAGGAGGAAAAAGGAGTTTAGTTTCTTAAAATGAGCGAAGACAATCAGATACCATTTTTGGAGATGTTCCCGTTTTGCATGGACCTTGCAGATATGTGCGGCGGGCTCGACGGGGCGCTTATCAAGGAAGCGACCGTAAACAAAGAAAAATTACATATGAATTTAACAGCCGTTTTCCGGCGCAGCGCGATACCCGCGGAGATACATACGATTGAGGGACGCATCGTGGCGGAATACGGCTTGAATTCGGTTGCCCTGAGCTCAATAAGCTCGGCGCCACGTGATGATAAACCGGCAAAGACCGGTGAAAAAAAGAGTAAAAGCGCTCCTGCCCCTGGAAAAGTCATATTCGGTAAACCGATAAAGGGCATACCCGTTCCTATGGAAACTCTCAACATAGAATCCGGCTCAGTTGTTGTCAGCGGCGAGATATTTTTCGTCGAAAACAGGGAGATTGCAAAAACGAAGGCTTGGGTACTCTGCGTTGAAATGACCGATAACACAAGCTCTATCAGAGTCTCCAAATATTTCAAGCCCGGAGATGACAGGGGAAGCCTTGAGAGTCTGAAAAAGGGAATGTACGTTACAGTTTCGGGGAACGTGGCCTATAACCGTTACGACGAGGACATCGCGCTTGAGCCAAAAAGCATAGTTCTCGGCTCAAGGACTAAACGTGAGGATAAAGCGGACGAAAAACGGGTCGAGCTCCACCTACATACTCGCTATTCGACGCTTGACGCATTGACCGACCCCGAGGAGGCGGTTAAGCGCGCGGCCGAATGGGGACACCCCGCGATAGCATTTACCGATCACGGAGTCGCGCAGGCCTTTCCGGAGGTCTGGCACGCGGGCAAAAAACATGGCATCAAGATAATATACGGCGTCGAGGGCTATTACATAAACGATGTCGATGATAAGCTCGCCGTAGTCGGCGAAACGCAGGGCGAGCTCTCGGACGAGTACTGCGCCTTTGACATTGAAACAACGGGACTTAACGTAAATGCTGAGCGCATGACTGAAATCGGCGCCGTGATTATGAAAGACGGCGAGGTTGTTTCGCGCTTCCAAACCTTTGTGAATCCTGGAAAGCCCATCCCGCGCGAAATAACGGACCTCACGGGCATTACGGACAGGGATGTTTTCGACGCTCCTGAAGAGGCCGAGGCGCTGGAGAGCTTCATCAAATTTGCCGGAGAACGCACGCTCATAGCCCACAACGCAGAATTTGATATCGGCTTCATGAAGGCGGCGGCAAGGCGCAGTGGAGTTGATTTTGAGCCGACCTATATGGACACACTGACTCTCGCGCAGAGCCTTTTGCCGGACCTCAAGCGTTTTAAGCTGGACATCGTCTCGGGACGTTTAGGACTGCCCGATTTTAACCATCACAGGGCGGACGATGATGCGCTGACCTGCGGTCGCATAATGGCGAAATTCGTCAAAATGCTGGGAGAGCGCGGCGTTACGAAGCTTTCTGAGCTGGAGGGATACACGCGGACGGAAAGAGGAGCAAACCATCGATTAAGCCGTACGAAGCACATTATCATCCTTGTAAAGAATAAAAAGGGGCTTAAAAACCTCTACGAGATAGTTTCAAAATCGCATCTCGAGCACTTCAAAAAGAACCCGATAATTCCGAAAAGTCTGCTGCTGCAATACAGAGAGGGGCTCATAGTCGGCTCTGCCTGTGAGGCGGGCGAGGTTTTTGACGCCGTTAGTCACCACAAGAGTGATGAGGAGCTCAGAAGGCTTTGCTCATTTTACGATTACCTTGAGATTCAACCTCTGTGCAACAACATGTTTATGCTCGAAAACGGCACGGCGAAAAACGAGGAGGAGCTGCGCAGCTTCAACCGCAGAGTCGTTGAACTGGGAGAGAAATTCGAAAAGCCCGTTGTCGCGACAGGAGATGTGCATTTTCTCGACCCCGAACACGAAATTTTTAGGCACATTCTGCTTGCGGGGAGGAGCTTTGCGGACGCTAACAAGAGCCTGCCGCTCTATTTCAAAACAACAGACGAAATGCTTGAGGAATTTTCCTATCTAGGCGAGGAAAAGTGCCGCGAGGTCGTTGTTTCAAGCCCGCGGGCGATTGCCGATATGTGCGACGAAATCGAGCTTCTGCCCAAGAAGCTCTTCGCTCCGAAAATTGAAAACTCCGCTGAAGACCTTCAGAAGCTGGTTTACGACCGTATGCATGAGTTATACGGTGATACTCCGCCCGAAATCGTGAAAACCCGTGTGGAAACGGAGCTTCACGACATTATAAGCTGTCAGTACGACGTTATCTATATGTCGGCTCAGAAGCTGGTTGCAAATTCCCTTGAGTCGGGCTATCTCGTCGGTTCGCGCGGAAGCGTCGGCTCTTCGATTGTCGCCTTTATGTCAGGAATAACAGAGGTCAACTCCCTGCCGGCGCATTATCGCTGCCCCAAGTGCAAATACACCGATTTTGAGAGCGGAAAGAGCTACGGCTGCGGAGCCGATATGCCCGATAAAAGCTGCCCCGTATGTGGAGAAAAACTCGGGAAGGACGGCTTTGATATCCCGTTCGAAACCTTTTTGGGCTTCGGCGGAGACAAGGTGCCGGATATTGATCTCAATTTCTCCGGCGAATACCAGTCGCGCGCACACAAATATACCGAGGAACTTTTTGGGAGAGACCACGTTTTTAAGGCGGGAACTATTAGTACCCTCGCCGAGAAGACAGCCTTCGGCTATGTTAAAAACTTTTTGAACGAGCAGGGCAAGAAGGTCACGAAGGCGGAGGAGAATAGGCTTGCACAGGGCTGCGTTGGAGTGAAGCGTACGACAGGACAGCACCCCGGCGGACTCGTTATCATTCCGCAGGATATGGACGTAACGGATTTCTGTCCCGTCCAGCACCCAGCGGATGACTCCGAGAGCGATATTATAACAACTCATTTCGAGTATCACAGCATGGAGGCAAACCTGTTGAAGCTCGATGAGCTTGGTCACGACGACCCCACCATGATAAAGATGCTTGAGGATTTAACAGGAGTTAATGCAAGACATATCTCGCTCGACGACCCCGAGACTATGGGCATATTCTGCTCACCAAAATCTCTCGGACTTCCCGAGGACGACCCAATTATCGGCAAAACGGGTACAATCGGTATACCCGAATTTGGCACGGACTTTACTCGCGGAATGCTCTCCGATACGCATCCGACGGAGTTTGATATACTAGTGCGACTTTCGGGCTTCTCGCACGGCACAGACGTTTGGATCGGAAACTCGAAAGATATAATTCTCTCGAAAACGGCAACGGTCAAGGAAACTATCGGCTGCCGCGACGATATTATGCTCTACCTTATGGATAAGGGCATGGAGCCAAAACGCGCCTTTAAGTTCATGGAGGCCGTCCGTAAGGGCGCGATACACAAGGGTAAGCCATGGCCGGAGGGCATTGTCGAGGAGATGCAGGAGCGCGGCGTGCCGGACTGGTACATCGAATCCTGCCGTAAGATTCAGTACCTTTTCCCAAAGGCGCACGCAGTGGCTTATGTTATGATGGCGTTTCGCATAGCGTATTTCAAAGTGCATTATCCGCTAGCTTATTACAGTTGCTATTTCTATCGCCGAAGCGACAGCTTTGATGCGGTGCTGATGACAAAGGGCATCGAGCCTGTTCGGAAAAAGATAAAGGAGATACGAAATGACCCTGCGGCGAGCAAAAAGAACGACGATACTCTGACTACGCTTGAGGCGGTTTACGAGTTCTATCTCAGAGGTTTTGATTTTGAGCGAATTAATCTCTACAAGTCCGAGGCAACGAGGTTCGTAATAGATGGGACTTCGCTGATTCCGCCCTTTATTGCAATAGCCGGTTTGGGCGAAGCCGCGGCGAATGACCTTGTTAAGTGCCGCGAGAGCGGAAGGACATTCATATCAATCGAAGAAGTCATGGGCGCCTGCCCAAAGGTCAGCCAGACGCATATGCAGCAGCTCAAGGAGCTGGGTGCGCTGGGCGATATGCCCGACACGAGCCAGATGAGTTTGTTTTGAGCTGTGTGACGATAGAATCGCCCCACCACTCTCCGCATCATCAGAGCCACACTCAAGTTAAATGCAAACAGTGACCTTGAATAATATGAGGTGAGTTGCAGTGAAAACGAGTAAAATAATAGTTAGATTACTGATAATCATTCTTGTTTTATCATTAGCAATAGTAATTGTTTTGCCAAGCTTTAAACCCGAGTATGATGAAATAAATAAGACTTTCTATATTCGCAATAATTCCGATAAAGTAATAAAAGGAGCAAGTCTTTCTTTCCCAGAGCTTGATTATAAAGCCACGATACCTGATATGCCACCAAACATGCTCTGTGAAATGAAAATAGATATGACTGTAGCATCGGGATTAAGCTTCGTTGATGTTATACTGTCATATACGGATAATGATGGCAATATTCATGAAGAAAAAATAACAGATAGTTTTATGGCTGATGGTGGAGGAGGCTTGGAATTCTATATAGATTCAATTAATCAGGAAGGGTTGATTAGTTTTCATAAGAACGAGTATAAGAGCATATGGTCGGGATTGATAATAAATCTTAAAATAGGAAAAGAGGGCTTGCTGGACAAGCTACTTAAAAGGTCAAAAATCAAGGTGTTTTACGAAATAACCTGACAGCCATCCTCGCGGGCAGATCATTAGAGATAATTACTCGTCCCTCTTGAGATATGCAATACCAAGCTACTATTATTCAGATGGCGAGACGGCGCTTTACTATTACGGCGTCGAATATTGTTCCGAAGAATAACTCTGGCTCCATAGAGTTGATTGGGTTTTGCCTTTAGACGGCGGTTCCTATAATATTTGGGACGATACAGGCGAAGGGTATACTGACATATATTTATTCCCGGGAATATAACAAAAAACTGACATATTAACACTCTGGAGCAAACATCAAATGTTTGCTCCAGAGTGTTATCTTCTTTGCGGAGAGAGTATCTAACCCTCCATTTGCTTACCGAGAAAGCTTGCGACCGTAACGGCAAGCTTAACCTGTACCTCGGTCGGCTCGGGTGAACCCGGCTTTGCGGCAAAGACAACGCAGCCCATGATGTCGCCCTCGGCGACTATTGGCGCAGCCACGGATACGAAGAGTGTCTCATCGCCCTCAGCAAACGGAATGTCAGTTTTCTGCATAGCCGCGTAAATCTTGCGCGAATCCATGATGTCTGTCAGTCCGCCGCTTATCCTTTTGTCAACGAGCTCTTTCTTCGGCACTCCCGCGCAGGCTATGACGGTATCCCTGTCACAGACCGCGGCAACGCAGTCGCCCGATTTATAAAGAGCCTCGCAGATTTGGGCCGCAAAATCCGAAAGTTCGCCGACAGGCGAATACTTTTTAAAAATGACCTCTCCGTCTTTTTCTGTATAGATTTCCAGTGGGTCGCCATCCCTAATTCTTAAGGTTCGGCGAATTTCTTTTGGTATGACAACTCTGCCGAGATCGTCGATCCGGCGTACTATTCCTGTTGCTTTCATATAAAACCTCCCGTGTACACATTTTTGGTATTTCCGGCGCGCACAGGGATTTCTCCTATCCGGTGTACCCCTATGGGGGGAACAGGATAGCACTGTAAAAAGAGAAATTTTTGCGCCGACTGAATAGAATAAAAAATAACTTAAATTCCAAGCAATCATATTCTTTGTAAAATCTGGCGCATTATTCGGTTTTTCTACAAAATATCCGGATTTGATTTGTTTTAGACAGGAATTGTAACCAGTCAAGTGATTTGAGCCAAAAGAGGATGCGGACATTGCTTGGATTTCAAAGTCCAAGCAAATGTCCGCATCCATTTCGGTTCACTTTGTATTACCGCTTACACAAGAGTCAAAAGCAAAATTGTTATTTCAAAGATAGCTGACAGACTAACAAATGACTTTTAAGAATAACTTGCCAAAAAACGCTTAATTTGCTATAATAATTAGCGATATACTCGTACGAGAATAACGAGTCGTATCAGCAACAGTTTCTTTTACATGGTTTTCCTATTTGTTCTTGGTCATCGGAATGCGTTACTTAAGGAAATTATCAAATAAATTTGATTGAAAATATGATGGCGTTCATTACTATATCATATTATCAATCAAACTTATTATTTTTGCTGATAAAGAGAGCAATTTGAATGCCTATAGAGATGTTTTCTTGTATGTGCAAAAAAGTATACAAAAGATATAGAAAGAAAGAGGAATAGAGTTAATGAAAAAGGCGATTTCAATGGTTCTCGCTGTCGCGATGATGGCAACGATGCTAGTCGGGTGCGGAAAAAAGTCAGAAGAAAAAAAGGTCGTAAATGCAGATGACCCCATCGTTCTTATGCTTCCCAGCACCTCGGAGTATGAAATAATCGGGTATATGACGCTGCTTGCCCTTGAAAAAGGCGGCTATGCTTGTGAGAACAAAATCGGTGCAATTTCGGGTCTTGATATGCTTAGAGAAATGATGCTTTCAGACGAATGCGATATCACCATGGGCTACACCGGCAACGGTATGTATTACATGGAAGAAGAAGGCGAAAAGGTCTGGAACAGCTTGCAGGACGGTTACGCAAGAATAAAGGACTATGACAAAAAGACGAACAATGTCGACTGGCTCTCGCCCGCTCCAGCAAATAATACAGAGCTTCTTGCTGTAACAAAAGAATTCGCGGCGGCAAATAATATCGAAGATATGTATGATTTTGCCGAGTATGTCAATAACGGCGGCGAGCTAAAGCTGGCAACGCCGCAATATTGGGTCGAATATGCGCAGGGACTGCCCGGAATGGAAAAAGCCTACGGCTTCAAGGTCGCGGAGAACCAGCTTGTAATTGGCGCCAAAGCCGAAAAGGAAGTTTCCGAGGGAACCGACGGAATGAACTGCACGATGATTTTCACCACCGACGGACGCATAGATGAGCTCGGCCTCTATGTTATAAAGGATCCGCTTGAGATTCCTCCTGTATATGCTCCTTGCCTTGTTGCAAAGGGAGCTGTTATGGAAGCCTATCCTGAAATAGCCGATTTGACCAATGCGTTTATGAAAACGCTGACAACAGAGGTCCTTATTGGGCTTAACAGAAAAGTTGACTCTGAGGGTGCTGACCCTGAAACAGTTGCGAGAGATTACCTCGTTTCTATCGGACTGCTTGACGCCGAATAATTTAACAAAGGCGTTTGCACGTTAATTTAATTAGTAAAGGATTATCTGCTATAGGTAATCCTTTACTAACTATTGGGAAGTCAATTTATGAAAAGATATAACAAAACCATTATTGTACTTGTGCTGATTTCGGGGGTGGCGCTTGTGCTGCCCCAGTTCATGTATTTTAAAAAGCTGCGAATAGTTGCAAACGAAATCATTTCGGCGTTGTTTTGTTTAGGCGATGCGTTTTACATAGTCATGGGCCTGATATTTATTGTGCTTGTGCTGGTGCTTTTGGATAAGCACTGGGCGTATTGTGCCGCGGAGCTTTTTTGCTGCGCCGCCTTTGTGCTTTTGCTTTATTATGAATCCCAATCGCTTGAAAGCCTGCCCTTAGAAAAAACGGAGTTTTCAAGGCTCTCCTTTGGACCGGGAATGTGGCTTTGGCTTGCAAGCACTGCGGGCGTCATTATCAAGGCTTCCGAGCGCGTCAAACTGAAATGGTGGCTGCCGCTTATTATATCAATTTCAGCGTTGCTTATAGCGGCGCTTGCCGTTGAGGGCAGGCTTGACGGGCTTGCCGTAATGAAGGAATACTATTCTCAAAAGAGTATGTATTTAGAAAACCTCATTACGCATATTACAATAACGCTCGGGGTTATGGCGGCGGCAATTATAATCGGTGTACCGCTGGGATACCTGGTTCAAAAATCAAAAGCAGCTGAAAAAATCACTTTTTCAATAATCAACATAACGGAAACAATACCCGGGATATCCTTTATCGCGCTGCTGATGATTCCGTTTGCGCTGCTGTCGACAAAATATCCTGAGCTGAGGCAATTCGGAATAAAGCAGTTCGGCGCGGGCCCTGCCTGCGTGGCGCTGACCTTTTATGCCGTTTTCCCGATTGTCCACAACACAAGAGCCGGCTTTAAGCTGGTAGACGGAAATTTTGTTGAGGTCGCAAAGGCGATGGGGATGAGCGGAAGCACAATTTTCTTTAAGATAATGCTGCCGCTGGCGTTTCCGGCAATAATTAACGGAATTAGAATAGCCGCCGTTTACACGGTCACGGGAACGACGCTTGCGTCAATGATTGGCGGAGGCGGACTTGGCTACTATATGCTTCAGACAGATTCGATGGATACAGTTCTGCTCGGAGCAATACCGGTTGTAATTATGGCGTTTTCGATTGATAAAGGACTGCGCAGTGCGGTCAGGCTTTTGCCGTTTGTAGGAGAAAAGAGAAGCATAGAAGGGGCTGAGAGAGGCATATGATACGGCTTGAATCAATACGAAAAGATTACGGAAGCATGACTGCGGTAAAAGACCTCAGCCTTGAAATACCTGCCGGCGAGATATGCGTACTGCTCGGTCTTTCGGGCTGCGGAAAATCAACAACGCTAAGGATGATTAATAAGCTCATTCCCCCAAGCTCGGGACACATATACATAAACGGAAAAGACGCTGATGAATATCCAGTCGAGAAGCTTCGCCAAAGCATGGGTTATGTTGTGCAGAGCATTGGTCTATTCCCGCATTTTACAGTTGCGGAGAACATCGCGACGGTTCCGCGGCTTCTAAAGTGGGATAACGCAAGGCTTGACAGGCGAATACGCGAAATGCTCATGATGGTCGGGCTTGACTATGATACATACAGCAAAAAATATCCCAACGAGCTTTCTGGCGGAGAAGCCCAGCGAGTCGGTGTGGCGCGTGCGCTTGCGGCAGATCCTCCGATTTTGCTTATGGACGAGCCCTTTGGAGCGGTCGATCCGTTGAGCCGAAAGCACCTGCAGAATGAATTTTTGAAAATACAGCGCGAATTGAAGAAAACCGTAATTTTCGTGACGCATGACGTTGAGGAGGCAATCAAGCTCGGGGACAAGATAGCAATAATGAATTGCGGTGAGCTTCAGGAATACGACACCCCTGAGGGGCTGATAATTCGCTGCAAGAATCAGTTCGTCAAGGACTTTCTTGGGAGCGAATATGCTATTCGCGTTCTGGCAAGGTTTTCTGCAGGAGGTATTGCTCACGAAAGGGATGCGAAAAGCGAGGTGTGCGTTCCGGCTTCCGAAAACTTGCAGGTTGCGCTATCGGTTATGATTGAGCGCGGGAGTAGCAGTCTTACTGTTACAAGTCAGGATGGTACATCGGTGGGAAGCATAAGCATCGGAGATATTGTTGATGTTCTTCGCAATACGGAGAACTAGCTATGAAGTATGAGCTTAAGCCCTGGCTTCCTGTTTTAATCCTTATCGTGCTTCTTGTTTTGTTTTCCTTATTCTTTCAGGATATTAAGTTCAAAATATACGACCTTTTAGGCATCAGCGATGCGTGGGAAACGCGATACAGCTTAGCAAAGCTTATAGGACAGCATATTGTAATAGTGTTCTATTCCGGCGCAATTTCAATTGTAATTGGCGTTATACTTGGCGCGCTGAGCCTTTCCGAGCGTTTCAAGGAGATCAGAATTCTGATTGAAAAAGCGGTGTATCTTTTTCAAATGATCCCGTCCCTAGCTCTTTTGACAATTCTCGTCCCTATATTCGGCATGGGACAGAAAACGGCAGTTGTGGCGCTGGTGGTCTGCGGCGTGCTTCCCGTATATATGGGCGTGGTTGCCGGGGTAAACGGTGTGCCCTCCGATGTTATAGAGGTCGCCGAGGGTCTGGGAATGCCAAAGCTGAGGATATACAGGCAGATAGTTCTCCCGCTTGCGATGCCTGTGATTCTTGCGGGCTTTCGCACATCGCTGATTATAAACGTCAGCGCGGCGACGCTTGCGGCGAAGATTGGTGCAGGCGGGTTAGGTATTCTCCTGCTGAACGCACTTAAAACAGGAAAAACAATGACGATTATAGAAGGAACAATACCGATTTGCCTTCTGGCGATAATCTTTGACATTTGCCTTAAAAACATTGAAAACATATTCTATGTTGAAAGAAAATCTTCGAACTGAAGAATGGAGAAAATATGTATTTACTTGACGAAAAATACTACGATTTGATTAAGCTCCCACAAGAGCTATATCATCATATTGCAGGAATTTATACTCCCGAGGACTGCGGTTTCTTTGCGGCTGCAGATGAGGACGGTGTAATTCCCAAGGGCAGCTTTTCCGATACGGAGCTTGCCTCGGCATACCGCAGAGGCGTTCTAAACAAGAAAAAGACAGAGACGGACACAGTCTATTGCGTTGCTGATTTTTACTCAAGAATGGAGTGCGTAATAGAGGAAGAGCTTAGCTTATTCCGCTCGCTGAAAAGCGAGGATTACTTACTTATCCAGAAGCATATGATGTCTCCTGCTATTTGGCTTGAGCCAAGGCTTAAAGCTGAATCAAAGAGTTCAGACGGCATCGAGGGTGTTATGCCGCTTGAGGTCGCGCGTAAGCACTATCAGGAGGCGAAGGACGTCTTTTATATCGCGCACTGCAACTGCAACGCTTATATGGATAGGTGCAAGAGTCGGGACAAGTCCCGAGTTTGCATACATTGCTTTGAAGGCGAGCTTCCGATAAACACGATATATGACCGCAGACTTGTTGCCTCGGTTTCAAAGGAAGAAGCAATCAAGCAGCTCGAATATGCAGACGCTGTCGGGCTTGTCCACAGTGTCCATGTGAGTCCAAGGGGTGTCGGCACCTGCAATTGCTGCACCTGCTGCTGCTTTCAGTTCAGCCACTATAAAGAATACGATATTAAAGGCAGCTTCCTGAAAACGAATTACGTTATCGAGGTTAACGAGGATCTTTGCGTAAACTGCCTGTCCTGTGCGGAGCGCTGTCCCTTTGAAGCTCTGCAAAGCAATGAAGAAAAAATGACTGTCGACACGGAAAAGTGCTGGGGCTGTGGTCTTTGCAGAAATGCCTGTCCGACAGATGCGCTTGTTATAAGAAAACGCTAAATTACGAAAAGGACTAATATGATTACTTTACCTGAACATTTTGAAGAATTCGCGGAGGCCCGGCGAGAGGGCTTTATTCGAATCAAGGAGCTCAAAGAGAGCGGACAGAAAATATGCGGGTCATTCTGCCAGTATGCGCCTGCTGAGATAATCGATGCGGCAGGGCTTTATCAGGTTGGTCTGTGCGGCCGCAGCAGCGCCTCAATTCCTGCGGCTGAGGAGCATTTGCCCTCTAAACTTTGTCCTTTAATCAAGTCCAGCTATGGTCATGCGCTTGAGGACAGCTGTCCTTACGCATATTTTTCCGATTTGGTCGTCGGCGAAACCACCTGTGACGGTAAGAAAAAAATGTACGAGCTTTTGGGCAAAATCAAGCCCATGCACGTTATTCATCTGCCGAATGTACCGGACCACGAGCGCTCGTTGGAGGCGTGGACGGAGGAATTGCGGCATTTTGTAGATGCTCTGGATGCACGTTTCGGCGAAAGCATCACAGAGGAGAAGCTACGCGAGGCAATTCGCTGGGGAAATCTTGAGCGCATACAGGCCGCAAGAATATACGAGCTGGGAAAGTATGACCCGCCAGCAATCTGTTCAACAAGGAAGAAAAATATAGCAAGCTCAAGCAGATACTTGACCTGTGCGAGAAGGACTGGCACGAGGGAAACGGACCGTATAAGCCGGATGAGCATCCGCTTCGGATTATGGTTTCGGGCGCAGGAACTGCGGGAGTAATAGACAAAACCATTGCTGTCATCGAACAGCTAGGGGCCGATATTGTATGCTATGAGGGCTGCGGCGGTATTTCTTCTCGGCGCAGACTGATTGATGAAGACCCGTCACGCGACCCAATTGAGAGTATCGGCGAGAAATATCTGGAGGTACCGTGTGCGGTGATGTCGCCGAACGGACGGTGAATGGAGCAGATAGCGGCAACCATAGCCGAATGGAAGGTTGACGGTGCAATAAACATCACGCTTCATTCCTGCCTTCCTTTTGGTATCGAGGCAAGAAATGTCGGCAAGGCATGTGAAAGCTGCGGCGTGCCTTATCTGCATCTGGAGACTGATTTTTATCCCGGAGATGAGGGGCAGCTTCGAACAAGAATTGAGGCCTTCCTCGAGATGGTGCAGCAGAGAAAAAATCAATTGTGATTGGTGAAGCCGATGTATTACATAGGAATTGATGTCGGTTCGGCGTGTTCAAAATACGCTGTAATCGATGAACAAAACGAAGTTTTATACAGAAACGTCATCCCGACAGGCTGGAGCAGCTCTTCTGCCGCCGAGGCTGTCAGACAGGATTTGCTTTTGAGAGGCTATAACCCGGAGCACAATCCCTGCGTTGCAACGGGCTACGGACGAAATTCAGTCGAATTTGCGGATAAAGCCGTTACAGAAATAACCTGCCACTGTCTGGGGGCAAGTCACCTTTTTGGGGACGGCGCTTCAACCGTGATTGACATAGGCGGACAGGACACAAAAATCATCAATATTTCCGGCGGCATCGTTCAGGATTTTCTAATGAACGACAAGTGCTCTGCCGGTACCGGCAGATTTGTTGAGATTATGGCAAAAATACTCGAGCTTGACCCGATGTCATTATGTGCGTTGGCGGAATCAGGGACAGAGGTGACCATTAGCTCTATGTGCACTGTTTTTGCCGAGTCCGAAGTCATAGGCCTAATCGGCAGAGGCGTAAAGAAGGCGGACATAGCCTTTGGCATAGTTGATTCTGTTGCGTCCAAGGTCGCATCTCAGTGTGGGCGAATTAAGCGCTCAACAAGATATTATTTGACAGGGGGACTTTGTGAGTGCAGGTATCTTATGAAGGTCTTAGGTGATAAGCTCGGAGTTTGCATCGTCAGCAATCCTGAAGGAAGATATGCTGGAGCCCTCGGAGCGGCGTTGAGTGCTAAAAAGCTGGAGAAAGGCGGAAGAACGGATGGATGACTATCTAAAGCTGCCGGAAACCTTTGAGGAGTTTTCGGAAGCAAGAAAAAACGGATTTATCCGCGTGAAGAAAATCAAGGAGGAAGGCGGACTTATCGCCGGTGTGTTCTGCACCTATACTCCGCTGGAAATACTTGACGCGGCTGGACTGACAGCAGTCGGCCTTTGCGGTATGAGCAATGAAACAATCCCAGCTGCCGAGTCTGAGTTGCCAAAAAACCTTTGCCCTCTAATAAAATCAAGCTATGGCTTTGCGCTTAGCGATAAGTGTCCGTATACCTATTTTTCGGATATTATAATCGGAGAAACCACCTGTGACGGAAAGAAAAAAATGTATGAGCTCCTGGGTGAAATCAAGGACACCTATATTATTCAGCTTCCGCAGGGGCAGGACAGAGCATATTCAGCTGAGCTTTGGACGAAGGAGCTTAGAAGGCTGATTCGAACGCTGGAGGAAAAGTTCGGCGTTGAAATTACAGACGAAAAGCTCCGATCAGCAGTGTGCCTGCGAAACGATGAACGCAAAGCAAAAACAGAGCTGATGGAGCTTTCAAGGCTTCAGCCGCCCCCCCTGCGCGGCTTGGATCTATATAAGGTGCTGGAAGGTTCCGGTTTTGTGTTCGACATAGCGGCTTCGGCAGAGGCAATGCAGAGCACAAAAAGGAAAGCACTTGAAAAATATGAGGCGGGCGACAGACCCGTAAGCAAAAACGCTAAACGCATACTTGTTACCGGCTGTCCAATCGGCGGAGTTCTGGAAAAAACCGTTGGGACAATCGAATCAAGCGGGGGTGTAGTGGTCTGCTTTGAAAACTGCGGAGGCGTGAAAGCCACTCGCGAGCTTGCGGACGCTGAGGCCGATGATATTGTGCAGGAAATCTCACGGAGATATCTCAATATAGGCTGTGCCATAATGACGCCTAATCAAAACAGAGTCAATCTTATTCGCTCTTTAGTCGATGAATACCATATTGACGGGGTGGTTGAGATACTGCTGCAGGCGTGCCATCCATATACCGTCGAGGCTCATACTATTCGCAGGCTCTCATCAGAAATCGGTATGCCGTATCTCGGTATTGAAACCGATTACTCAAACACCGATACGGGGCAACTGAGCACAAGAATAGAAGCGTTTATGGAAATGCTTTGATATTTTCAGATCGTAGCTCAAATGAAAAACAAGTATACTTAACGCTATCTCGCCGTAAGGAATATATTTGTTTCAATGTAAGTTAAAGCAAAAATAACATGTTGGTGCTTGTCAACAAATTAAAAAAATAAGCTGCGAGGAACAATTAGAGCTAGTCCTTGCAGCTTATTTTCTATAAAAGCTTAATTTTGTCTCAGAAAAAATAAATTTTATCCCCCCAGTGGGCTTGCGCCGGCAATATATGCTCCTTTAATATAATGAAGTGCAATATGAAATGGTCGAATTCATAGATATAAGGTCACATTGAGACCTAAACAAATATAAATTCGGCTCAAATTGCGCCATGAAGGAGGGTGCATATGGGAGAAAAAGAACCTCAAAAACAAGCCGTAATAACAGAGCGTGAGGAGAACCTGCTGAAGCTGATTCGAAACCTTGGTTTCGGGGAGATGATTGTCCATGTGGCGGACGGTCAACCGGTTAGGGCAGAAGAAATCAAAAAAAGTGTAAAGCTATAAAATATATTGAGCCGACTGAAAAACAGCAGGTTCTGAGTGTTGCGTTATTGGTACGCGATATTCAGAACCTTTTTGCTTTATTTGAGGCTAGTTATTTGGGCAAAAGCATATTTTATAGAAATTTGGAGGCTAACATGGAGAAAAATTCGATAATACAAGCGATTGGCGATTACTGGGACAAGCAATCGTCAACCTTCGACAAGGAACACGATACGGAAGATATTTCTGCTTGGATGAATATGCTGGAAACCATGCTGGGAAGCGATAAAAGCAAAAATGTACTTGATCTCGGAACCGGTACGGGTTTTCTGGCGAATATGACGGCAAGACTGGGCTATCCGACGGTAGGAATGGATTTATCTCAGGATATGATGCGCTATGGTGTCAGACATGCAGCCGCCAACGGCTCCAGCGCAATGTATATGGTGGGCAACGCTCTCAGTCTTCCTCTCATGGACAACACAGTAGACAATATTATCAATGCCAGACTGATTTGGACGCTTATTAGCCCCGATGAGATGATTGCAGAATGGTTTCGTGTACTTAAGCCCGGCGGAAGCCTATACTGCTTCAACCGTATGGAGGACGGCGTTGGATTAAAGTCATCTACAACAAAGCCCTTCATGTACGATGCGGCAGATGTGGATTCCGGTCTTGTTGTCAAAAATGCAAGTATGCAGGAACTGACGGACCTTTTGCTGCGCAACGGCTTTGAAGAAGTTGAAATTCGTAGGCTGCCTAATCTTACATGCCCTGAATTTGACTATCAGACCTGGCATGTGCTCGTTGGGAAAAAGCCTCTTCCAAGACGATATACCGAAGAGCTTGGAATAGCGGACTTTTGGAATAACGCCGCCGCAGAATACGAAGCGGCGCATGAACTCGCGGATAAGCCCACTTGGCAGAAAGTACTGGCTGCCTTAATAGGTTCAGATAAAGAACAGTACATATTGGACGTGGCGACAGGTACAGGCATGATTGCTAATATGCTTGGCGCATACGGATATGCAAATGTTACGGGTGCCGATATTTCCGAAGGCATGATGAGAATTGCTATCGACCACGCAAGAGAGCAAAACACAAAGGCCGGTTTTATGTATGGCAACGCTATTGAACTGCCGTTTGCTGAAAATACTTTTGACATTGTAATTAACAGCCGTTTGCTGTGGACGCTGAGTGAACCCGAAAACGCAATTAAAGAATGGCACCGTGTGCTTAAACCCGGCGGAAAAGTAATCGCTATAAATGAGCTTGAGGAAGAGGGCATAAGGTGTTCCTCAATAGAAAGCTATCAGGCAAAAACTAAAGTGAGCGAGTATCCTTTTGCAAACGCCAGCCGCGAGAAGATTTCTGAAGTGTTTATGAAAGCCGGCTTCAGGGATGTTTCGGTAAATCCGATGCCGGGATGCCATATGGTTACCAGCGACAAGGAAAACTGGTTCGCTTTTGTGGGCAAAAAATAAATCTGTGTAATAGCGGCCGTCGAGCCCTATGACATATACAAATTATTCTGGAGGAAAAATGAAAAATATGAAAACAAAAAAATGGATTTCTCTGGCGCTCTGCAGCATACTACTGCTTGCCGCAATGGCAGGCTGCGGAACAGACTCAAGCAAAACGACTGAATCACTGGCAGCCACTGCTGCTTCTCCTGAGGCAGCCGCCAGCACTACGCTGAGACTGGTGTTTCCATCTACACTGACTACACTGGACATTAGCAACGGCGATGGTGCCACTATGCTTAAGGAAGTTGCGGGAGTAGTAGAGACTCTTGTCAATGTTGACTCCGATTTTAAGCTGACCCCGTCTCTTGCACTTTCATGGGAACGTACAGGCGATTTTACTTGGGTTATTAAACTTCGTCAGGGAGTTAAGTTCCATGACGGTACGGATTTCAACGCAGAGGCTGTAAAATGGTGCTTTGAACGTGCGGCAAAAGAAAACAGCAGCTTCACCTCATACACCGCAATTGAATCCGTGGATGTAATCGATGACTATACTGTTCAGTTAAACACCAGCATCAAAACAGGCGAGATTCCCGAGGCGCTTACGAACGTGGCGGCAGCTATCGTTGCGCCGTCCTCTGTCGACGCAAGCGGAACCTTTGTTGAGCCTGTGGGAACGGGATACTTCAAGTATAAGAGCTTTGATGTATCAACCGGTGAATTTGTCTGTGATGTTTTCGACGGCTACTGGGGCGGTGCTCAGTCCAGCAAAATAAAAGAGCGTGTTATAAGGTCGATTTCGGATTCCAGTACGCGTTCTCTTGCCGTACAGAATGGTGAAGTTGACATTGTAACTGATGTGCCGTTCACAGACCTTATCACCCTCAAGGATGCCTCCAATCTGAATGTGTTACAGTTCAATACTGCCCGTGTCTATTTCTATACTTATAACCTAAATAAGGCATATCTTGCAGACGTGAATATTCGCAAGGCACTTATTTACGCGATTGACAGAGATGAACTTGTAAACAACGTCCTGCTAGGAGTCGGCGGAGTACCTAACGGCATTTTCATGGACAGCGTCCCATGGAACAATTCCGAAGTCGATACATACGACTATAATGTTGAAACGGCAACAAAACTGCTTGATGAAGCGGGCTTTGTCGATTCGGATAATGACGGCATCCGCGAATACAAGGGACAGGAAGTCTCCTTGAATATCGTCACAGGCTCTCGCCGCCCCGGAAATCCGCTGATAGTTCAGGCAACACAGGGATATTTCAAAGCACTCGGCGTGGAGTCTACTGTTCAGGTGCTGGAAGGAACAGCGCTTACCAACGCGCAGACAAACGGCGCATATGACCTGTATCTAAGCTCTGCCGCAACCGGCTATATTCCTTCCGCTTCCTATTACCTCTATCAGTATTACTATTCCGGCTCCAAAAACGCACAGCTTGCGGGCTATAGCAATCCTGCGCTTGACAAGTTGCTCGAAGAGTGCAAAAACACTGCGGCCTCTGAGGAGAAGAATGAGCTGAGCCGTCAGGCACAGAAGCTTGCACAGGACGATGCCGCGGTATACACAGTCGCACGTTACGGTGCCGTTTTTGCTATGAATTCAAAAACAACAGGATTTGAATACAGCGCAGCGGTTCACGATTTTATCGTTCCTTACTCAACTGATTTGAGCTGACAAGGATAGTTAAATCTAAATGTAATACAGACGCTATACGGAGCTGAGAAATTTCCGCCTCGTATAGCGTCTGTAATCTAAACTTACTGTCAGGAGAATCGCCGTGGGCAAATACATAATTAGACGAGTCTTGGCAATCCTTTTGGTTCTGTGGGCTGTTGCAACGCTGACCTATTTCACAGTACACGTTACACCGGGTGATACGGCGATGGCGATTTTGATTGAGCGGGACGGGCCGGAAGCCGTAAATGAGGAGACTCTCAATTTTATCAGAACGAAATTCGATTTATCTCGCCCCATAAGTGTGCAGTATTTCGAATGGCTTGGCAATGCTGTAAGAGGAAATTTCGGAATTTCATATCGCAATAATATGCCGGTTAAAGATATGCTAAGTATCAGACTGCCAAATACCCTAAAGCTGGGCGGGACTGCCTGCCTCATTTCTTTGCTGATTGCGTTGCCTTTAGGCGTAATGAGCGCACTGAAGCATAACAAACTCCTCGACCACCTGAGCCGCATCTTAACTCTTGCACTATCGTCTTTTCCGGGCTTTTGGCTTGCTATAATGGGCATTGTTCTTTTTTCGATTAAACTTAACTGGCTGCCGACAAGCGGCATGAATACGCCGAGCAGCATAATACTGCCGGCCTTGACGCTTTCGGTGGGAATGACCGCCGCTACAACAAGAATGCTGCGCTCAAGTATGCTTGACGTAATGAATCAGGATTACATGATCGTTGCGCGTTCAAAAGGTCTGAGTAAAAGCAGAACGATTGTCAGTCATGGCTTTCGCAACGCCATACCGCCGATTATTACAATAGTCGGACTTCAAATCGGGCATATTCTCGGTGGAGCCGTCATTATAGAAAACATTTTTGCCTGGCCGGGAATAGGAGACCTTTTTATTAATGCTGTCAATTCAAAAGACACGCCCATGATAGAGGGCTGTGTGATTCTGATTTCCTTCGGATATGCGTTTATTAATCTGGTTGTTGATATTATATATGCCTGCATTGACCCCCGGGTTAAATATACAAATGGGGGTAACTGACGATGAAAAATAATTTAAATAAGGTAATAGATTTTTTAAACAGAAAAAATGTAATGCTGTTTGTAGGCGGAGCCTGCTGCACAATTTTAATTCTGGTTACAATACTTGCGCCGATACTTGAACTGCACGATCCGACCGAAATGAACCTTTCCGCTTCGTTTATGGCGCCTTGCGCAAATTACCCGTTTGGAACAGATAATCTGGGACGCTGTATTTACAGCAGAGTGATTGAAGGCTCCAGAATCTCGCTTACAACCGCAAGTATAGTGGTAATATTGAGCGCGGCTATAGGTACAGTTGTTGGTCTCATTTTCGGCTATAGCGGCGGAATAACCGATGCTGTGGTTATGCGTATCGTCGATATATTTCTAGCGTTTCCGACTATAGTGTTCGCGCTTGCTGTCTCAACTGTTCTTGGTACAGGGCAGAAAAATCTTATTATTGCAATTTGCTGTATTCAGTGGACGCGGTACGCGCGCATGGCTCGCGGCGAGGTTGTTTTACTTAAAAATGCCGAATATATTGAGGCGGCAAAGGCTATGGGCAACAACAAGTTTCAGATAATCTTCAAATACCTTTTACCGAATGTAGCATCAAAAATACTAATCCTTATGTCGCTTGACATTGGGAGTATCATTCTGTATTGCGCGTCACTCAGCTTTTTGGGACTTGGTGCACAGCCGCCGTCTCCGGATTGGGGCGCAATGATAAGCGACGGAAAGGACTATTTGCGATTCTCTCCTTGGATGTCGCTGTTCCCCGGACTTTCAATAGCATTTTCTGCTTTGTCGTTTAATATGTTGGGAGACGGGCTGCGCGATTTGATTGATCCGAGAATGCGCGAATCTGTCAATCCGGAATAGGAGAGCACTATGGACGAGCTACTACAGATTCGAAATCTTAATGTAGGATTTTTAGTAAAGAAAAAGCCCATCAACATAATCAATCAGTTGAATTTGGACATATATAAAGATGAAATTCTGGCCGTTATCGGAGAGACCGGTTGCGGTAAATCCGTTACAGGCAGCGCCATCCTGCACTTACTACCGGAAAACGCTATTGTATCGGGAAGCATAATGTACAAGGGTCAAGAAACATTGCACATGAAGGATTCGGAATTCAGGGAGCTGCGAGGCAACGAAATCATGTGTGTGCCACAGAGCCCCTCAACCTCGCTGGATCCTTTGATGAGGGTCGGGAAACAGGTGTCCGAGTGCACGCTCGGGAAAAAACACAATAGAACCGATGCCAAGGCTGTTGTGAAGTCAAAGGTTACAGATATTTTCGGAAAGTTGAAACTTCCAAGAGGCGCTTCAATATATGATGATTTCCCATGTGAGCTGTCAGGCGGAATGTGCCAGCGGGTTCTGATATCCATGGGTATACTCACACATCCGGATCTTCTTGTAATAGATGAGCCGACAAAGGCCATAGACTGGGCTTTGAGAAAGGACGTTTTGGAAATCCTTTCGGAACTTAGGCAAGAGATGAACTGCGCTATGATGCTGATAACTCACGATATACCGCTGGCAAACAGACTGGCGGACCGAGTCGCTGTTATGTATGCGGGAGAAATTGTTGAGATAGGAAAAACGGCTGACGTTTTGGAACATCCTATTCATCCCTATACTCAGGGCTTAATTGCATCAACTCCGTCTAAAGGCTTTAAAGTTATGAAAGGCTTTATGCCGGCTTTTTCGGATTTACCTGACGGGTGCAGGTTTAAAGACCGCTGCCCCTATGCCTGTGAGAGCTGTGGGCAGGGAACGACGGAGCTTAAAGAAGCTGAAAATAATCACATGGTAAGATGTAACCGTCAAATAGGGCAGACGGAAGAAGGAAGTGTTAAGTATGTTGGAAGTTACCAACTTATGCAAGAGCTTCGAGTCGGGGTTTTGGCGAAATAAAAAGGTAAACGCAGTAGATGACATCAGCTTTCAAATTTGTGAAGGTGAAATCTTCGGACTGATAGGCGGAAGCGGCTGCGGTAAAACTACGACCTCCAGAATGATAATGGGCTTTTTGAAGCCTGACTCCGGAAGCATTCGATATAACGGCCGTGAGCTGTCGACAATGAAGAAAAATGAGTGGCTTAAAATGCGCAGGGATATACAAATCGTTTTTCAAAATCCCCAGATGACATTTAATCCGCGCTCCACTGTTTATAATTGCTGTGCTGAACCAATAAGGCTGTTTCATCTTGCAAAAAGTAGGGAGGAAGAGCGCAGCAGGGTGTATGAGATGCTCGACAGTGTAGGTGTTTCGCGGGATCAAAGCAATAAATATCCTCATGAAATCAGCGGAGGACAGGCACAGCGTTTATCTATTGTTCGTGCCTTGTCAGTGAACCCCAAGCTCCTGATATGTGATGAGCCGACCTCCATGCTGGACGTTTCGGTGCAGGCGCAGGTTATAGCCTTGATTAAGGAAAAACAGATGGAGAAGGGTATTTCAATTCTCTATGTTTCTCACGACTTGGACGTTATTAAAGCCGTGTGTCAGCGTGTTGCTGTGATGAACAACGGGAAGATTGTTGAAATGGGAAGCGCTGATGAAATTTTCAATCGACCCAAGCATTCTTATACGCAGCAGTTGATGTCCTCTGCCATTTGAGCGTAGATTTGTTTTTTGAGGTGTATAGCTATAAACAACTAAATTGAAATGCGTTGAGAAAACAGCCCAGACAGTATTATTGCTGTCTGGGCTGTTTTGTGAAGACCTTATTTGCCAATGCTTTGAGCGATTATGTAGAGCTATCGACCGCTCTTTTTTCAAGTTCATCCATCGCGATATAGAACCTGTTGAACACTGTCAACGTTGTCAGTGAGGGGTCTCCATCGCGAATTCGAAGTGTGCGGCGGATTTCCTTCGGTATGACAACTCTGCCGAGATCGTCGATCCGGCGTACAATTCCTGTTGCTTTCATAAAAAAACCTCCCATGCGGCTGATGCGCAAATTTAATTCTCGGCGGAGCCAATGCTTATGTCTTCGGTATACGCAAGTCGGGGGGGACAGGGCATAAACCGTTTGAGTGGCTGCGCCATCAGACTTGTTGTAAATGATACATATTCCAAGCATCCATATTCTTTGCCAATTTTGGCGCATTATTCTTATTTGCGACAAACTTCCATGTGTATATAGAAAAATATAGCGGACTCCGGAACTGCGACTCGTTTTCTGAAAACACAAACGAGCTTGACATATCTAATTATATGTCAATTTAATCTTTCTCAGCCAATGATGGGGAACACTTATCCGCAACCATCATACTGTTGTAAAACAAGCACAAAGATATGGCCAAATGCACAATTGACATTTGTTGGAGTTGGTGATTTACTAAATGAGAAAATAGTTTCGGAAATGGTTTCTTAATTGGCAGAAAAACTATGAAATGATATTAAGGGAGGCGAAAACATATGACCATCAGAGAAATAGCCGAAATGGCAAATGTTTCTGTCTCGACCGTTTCAAAGGTTATAAATAAAAAAGATGACAGTATCAGCGCCGAAACGAGAGAACGAATTCTTGGAATAGTAAAAATGTACCATTACTCGCCATATATGGATCGCCAGACAGACGAATTAAGGCCGTCTTTAATAATAGGGGTGCTGATAGGAGAATCCGCAGATTATGGACTGCTTACAGGTATAGTTAAGAGGGCGAGGGTAAGAGGTTACAGCACGATTGTCTGTACTTTTTCCTCCGGGGATGAAGAGACTCAGAATTTTCAGATACTTGCGGCTCATCATGTCGACGGCATAATCTGGAATAAGGAATTATTTTCAGGAAAAGCCGTACCGAAAGATATTTTGCAAAGCCAGATTAAGTTGTGCACGCTCAACAGAGAAGAAAAGGTGTCGGCGACAAATACAAATTTCTCATACTTCGATCTCGGTTATGCTGCGGCCGGAAGTCTGATTAATCAGGGGCACAAGAACATAGGCTGCCTGTATTCAAAAAATGGTATTACTGAATCCGACTTTGCTGATGGCATAGGCAGATGCCTGTACGATCACAAGCTTTTTTCAGACGACGGCTCGATACGCTGTATGGTGTCGGACTGCGATTCCTTGTGGCTGCAGGCGCATACGGGTATTGTTTGTTTTGATACTCCGTCGCTGAACCGATTTGCTGCAATGGCTGAAAAGTTCAATATCCGCGTACCCGAGGATATTTCGGTATTGGGAATTGATTCAGACGGCATAAAAGTCATGGGAGTGCAGGTTTCATCGATTACAAAACCGTTCGAAGAAATAGGCGAGTTTACTGCCGACAACCTTATTAATGCAATTGAAGCGTGTAACACCCAATATACTGAGTTCCACAAGGAGTATAAAGTTTCTCGCATGGACAGCATTGTCCCCCCGAAGAAAAGGGAATATGGTCATTTTGTTGTCGTAGGTTCAACAAACATAGACACGCTGCTGTCGGTAGATAAACAGCCGGAGCCGGGAGAGACAATTACGATAAGACATAGGGTCGATATGCCGGGAGGAAAAGGCCTGAATCAAGCCGTCGGTATTGCAAAGCTCGGCGCATCTGCAGCATTGATATCCTCGATTGGCAATGACTATGACGGACGCCAGATTTTCGAATGTTTGAAGTCGAATTCGGTGTGTGCGGATGGCGTCACGGCACGCAACGATATCCCGACAGGGCATGCATATATCTATATACAGAAAAATGCGGAGAGCAATATTTCCATACTCGACGGAGCTAATGCCGCTCTTACGACCGAGGATATCGATAAATGCGAATATCTGTTTGAGAACGCCGATTACTGTCTGCTGCAAACTGAATTGAAGCAAAGCGTTGTTCTGCATGCCGCTAAAATGGCGCACAAACATAAAGTCAAGGTAATTCTAAAACCTTGTGCCGTCAGCTCCTTGATTCCGGAACTGCTTCAAAACACGGATGTTCTTGTTCCGAATATCAAAGAGGCCGAAGCTCTGCTTCCGCAGTTTCCTTCTGTTGAGGATAAAGCAAAATACTTCAAAAGGCACGGGGCAAAAACCGTAATCATAACGATGGGAGACAAGGGTTGTTTTCTTTTGGATGCTGAGCGGAAGAGATATTTTCCTGCCATCGGAATCACTCCTGTCGATACGACAGGAGCGGCTGACGCATTTGTTGCAGCGCTTGCTTTTTACCTGTTTCTTGGTAAGAGCGTGGAAGAGGCAATCAAATATGCGACATGCGCCGGAGGCTTATCTACGACCAGACATGGCGTGCCTGGTTCGTTAGTTGACAGAGAAACGCTGGAACTATACTATTTTGAGCATAAAGACGATTTCGGGAGCGATAATGAATGAAAAAACTCGTTTTAGGGTCTTTAAATATCGACAAGACATATAGCGTTGCAAGTTTGGTCAAACCTAAAGAAACAATAGCCGCACAACGATACGAATCATTCTGCGGAGGAAAGGGCTTCAATCAGGCAGTAGCTCTCGCGCGGGCAGGAAGTGAGGTCTTCTTTGCGGGTGTGGTAGGAAACGACGGGGAAGCGTTCATGCATGCGCTTGCAGCCGACGGAATTCGAACAGATTATATAAGACGGTCAAACAACCCCAACGGACATGCTGTTATTCAGGTGGACAGTGAGGGGCAGAATAGCATAATCATCGTTTCCGGCTCAAATGCCGAGGTGACGGAGACTTATATTGACGAAGTTATCTCGAATTTCACGGTGGGAGATTTGATAATTCTTCAAAATGAAATTTCATGTGTCGGCTACGTAATTAACGAAGCCAACAAAAAAGGCCTTATCATTGCCTTTAATCCGTCGCCCTTCAGCGATGCGGTTAAGACATACGATATGACCAAAGTTGACATTTTGCTTGTCAATGAGATAGAGGGAGCGGCTATATGCGGAGCGGAGACTGTGGACGAAATCCTGAATGCTTTGCATGAAATGTATCCCAACCTGTCGGTGTTGCTGACAAAAGGGGCGGACGGCTCCGCTTATATAGACGCAAAAGGCGAAAAAGACTACTGCGGAGCCATAGTCTGTGAAGCAGTCGATACGACCGCGGCCGGCGACACTTTTACTGGTTATTTTCTACACGAGCTTTTCAATGGAGAGAAACCGGTGGACGCGATGCGCGTTGCTTCTATAGCAAGTGGCATTTCCGTTACGAGAAAGGGAGCGTCACCATCGATTCCTTTTTCAAATGAGGTTCTGATTTACGCGGAGAAACATCCTGCAAAACATAATTAGTTTTCAGCAATAATTGAACAGTAATTTTCCAATGCCCTGAAGTTGGCTTCCGTAATAGTGATTTTTCCGTTAACAACGCAGCACAGACCTTGTTTTTTCAGGTCATCCAGATACCGGTAAAGCGAACGAAGCTGAATGTGCAGAAATTCAGCTAGGTCAAGCCGTCCCATTTTTAGCGTATAAGGCAACTGTTGGTCTTTGCTCCAGTCATAGAGATGGAGAGAAAGAGCGTCCTTCGGAGCGTAGAGGTTACAGCATTCCCACGCATCCATGTTTCGTCTTGCGAGGTAAGTCAAATATTTTATGACTGCCTGATCGGTCGCAAGATTGTGCCGGATGGCCCGCAGAAACAGTGCTGAGGGGATTGCCAGCACCATACCTGTCCTGTCTCCAATTACTGAGGCGGAATAGCTCTGCTGTTCACTGATGAGCTCTGTCAGTCCAAAAATCTGCGGGGCCTGTAGTGAATCCTGAACGCTTGCTTTCCCGTCCTGATTATGGCAGACAATGAGGCAGCTTCCGTTCACAAGAATAAATACTTTATTTACCGCGGTCCCGCAGCTTATTAACTTTTGTGAGGGTGCAAAGGTTTGAAATGAACAGCCGTTTTGCATGAGCACAGCCAAATCCTTCTGATTTGTCGTGTATTTTGCAGTCTGAAGGAAAAGACTTGACAACACATTTCCGATTATCAAATTAATAATTTCGTCCATATTTCACAAATTCCTCGCTAAAAAGATGACAATTGTCGTTTCATTGATAAAAAAACATGTGCTAATATCGCATTAAAAGGATTTCCTAAAAACTATAGGTAATTAAAACTGATTGCCCTATGTTAGAAGTCCCATGCATTTTTCGGGTTCAGAGGCAAAAAGACCATGCAGGTGAACGCATTGAGTTATTCCATACTCGGATAGCAGGTCTTTGAGTACCTGCATGAAGATGCCGGAGCCGTGTCCCATGCTGCAGGAATTCAAAACTTCATTAAGGTCGGTTCGGTCACTGAAGTTTCCAAACCAATTGCCGAAACAGGTGTAGTCTACTCCACAGCTTGGACTGCCATCAATACCTAGAACTCCGAGAATTTCAAAGCGCTCTCCATGAGCGAGATATTCCCTCATCTGATCAATGAACGGCAGAAGCAGTTCCCGGCAATGCTTACGGAAAAAGGGGTTATCAAACTGATTGCTGACATGCCCCCAACGATTTGCCCCGAATGCTGAGAATTCGGGGCAGGGAAGCTGAACCAGCTGAACTCCGGAGCTTATTGCAGCCTCCAGAAAACGGCGACGAAGAGCTTCCTCCTCCGCCATCTCCTCATCGGAGAACATTACGACTTTTGAGGCTGTATTGAGGACACAATGGGCAACAAAGAGCACTTTCTGCATGTTCTTTCTCCTTTAGTTGTTATGAAATCTGAAACGATTAGCGTATAAATACGCAGTTTAATTATGGAGGGATGGACTAATATGAATCAACTTGGCTGCCTGTTTTTAATGGGACCTGTCGACTGCAACAATCCTCACATTCCCGCGTACAGTGACGATTTTCTTGCCGAATTGGGAAAAGCGCTTAATAAAAAGATATCTTGTGTCCCGATGGAGGAGCTTAAAACTCAGGAACTGCCGATCTTTTTCATCGCCTCCGGCGGCGCCGAGGAAAGCTTCAAAGCGGTGTTTAAAGAGGTCGAAGGGCCTTATATTCTCTTAACAACTCCGGCCTACAACTCGCTTGCTGCAGCAATGGAAATCTTGGGATATCTTAACGAGATAGGCGCAAAGGGAGAAATTCTTCACGGCAGCGTTGAAGCGATTGCAAAACGTATCGGCGTACTCGAAAGAGTTGCCCATGCAAAAAAGCAGCTGCGCAGTATGCGGCTGGGCGCCATCGGCGATCCGACTGCCTCCGGACTGATATCGAGTGTAGCTGACCCCAAAAAGGTCTACGATGCCTGCGGCATGAAGATTGTCGACATCAATATGCAGGAGCTCGTGGACGAGTATCACAAGGGCGGCTATGTCGAAAATACATATACAAAACAGTTGAAAGCAATGAATTACAGTGCAGACGAGGTTGAAAAAGCTCTGAACGTATATGGAGCGAGCAAGAGACTCGTCGAAAAATACGATTTGCAGGCCGTAACCGTCCGCTGCTTCGGGCTGCTGTCAGCGATTCAAACCACTGGTTGTCTCGCTCTGGCAATCCTCAATTCCGAGGGTATACCCGCCGCATGCGAATGCGACACGAAGAGCGCCGTAAGTATGTCGATTATGTATGCGCTTACCGGAGAGCCCTCCTTTATGGCAAATCCCAGCTGTATGGATCCGGAAATGAGCGAGATTATTTTTGCTCACTGCACGCTCCCGATATCAATGCCGGACAGCTACACGCTCACTACTCATTTTGAATCCGGAATCGGCGTCGCGGTGTCGGGCGATATGGCTCCGGGCCCAATGACGATATTTAAATGCAACGACGATTTGACCCGTCACTATGCAGGTGAAGCAGAGCTAATCGAAACTATGCACCGCTCAGATCTCTGTCGTACCCAAATGCGCCTGAAGCTGAAGGACGGCACCGACTACTTTGCCCATTCGCCCATCAGCAATCATCATATGATTTGCCGCGGGGAATGGACGGATGTTATTAATGAATACTTCGCATCCCTTTAAGTAAAGATGCCGCCCTACGATTTACCGAATCAGTCTGAAATTACGCACCCAGAGTACGGAATATATACTCTTTGTACTTGTCCGCGTGGAGCTTGCTGCAGATTTGAACGTTGGGTTCCTTTCCACTGAAGAAATATCTGTCCACAAGCACGCCGCCGTAGCTCGGGCCACGAGAGGTATCGACCTCGCAGTAGTAAGCCTCGCATTCGGCGATGCACTCAGGATGAAGCGCTGCCGCCATTGCGGCGGGATCCGCCATATCCAGACAGGGACGGCCGAAACGGCCCTCGTTCATCTCCATGAGCTGACGGTTGCATTCGATAGCAAACTTGCCGAGCCTTCCGCTGCTGCGGAGACGTTCGATATCTTCAGGACTAAGCATGGCGTCATCCAGACAGGCGTCCCAGCCGACGAAGACCAGTGGAACCCCGAATTCGACTACGATTTTTGCGGCCTCGGCATCCTGCCAAACGTTGAATTCGGCAACTGGCGAAACATTGCCGGTGCCGAGCCCCGCGCTTGCCATGGCAACGATGCGCTTTACACGGCGCATGGTTTTCGGAGCAAGACGCATCGCGAGTGCAATATTTGTGAGAGTTCCGAGTGTGATTATCTCGATTTCTTGAGGCTCATGCGCTTCAAGAGCCTCAAGGATTTTAAGAACACCGTTCCCCTCCGAAACTTGAAGCCTCTGCGGTATGAGACCAATGTCTCCCATACCGTCCTCGCCGTGGGTTTCGTAAGCGTACACAAGATCCCGCAGAAGCATCTCGCTGCAGCCTATGTATACAGGCGGCTCATAGCTGCCTGCGTATTCGAGTGTGGTCAGGGTGTTTACGGCAGCCTGAAACGCATGCACATTTCCCGAGACGATGCTGAAAAAAAGAATCTCGTATCCCGGGTCGTTTAGGGCCATTGCAATAGCCATTGCATCGTCCGAACCGCAATCAGTGTCGATAATTATCTTTTGTTTATTCACATTATCTACCTCCATATAAATTAACCTTGCATTATAACTGGCATTTTCTGATATGTCAATATACTGTTTGACAATTATCGGAGCCACAATCAATGTTAGGACTTGCCGCTTATTGAAGAACAATTGAGTGAGCAGCAATTTCTATAAAATTATTCAAAGGAGAGGATTATTTTGGAAAAAAAGTACTCAATCAAAAAAGACTTCAGCATGATCGCAATCCTTATCATCCCCATTGCGGTCGCAGTAAACTTTGTAGGAGGCCAGCTGGCTTCGCTGCTCAAGCTACCGATGTACCTTGATACCATCGGCACAATTTTCGCGGCTATGCTCTGCGGACCCTGGGTCGGCGCAACTGCCGGCGTTCTCACGAACGTCGTTACAGGAATCGCAAACCCCGTAAACTTCGCGTTTATTCCCGTTAACCTATTAGTTGGTCTTGTAACCGGTTACCTCGCTCGCGGCAATATGTTCAGCGTATGGTGGAAATGGATTCTTTCAATGTTCATCATGGCTATCGTATCTATTGCTTCAGCTGCGCCTATCGTCGTTCTAGTATACGGCGGTGTAACCGGCGGCGGCACGTCTCTAATTACCGCTACGGCTATGGCAGCCGGTGTAAACATCTGGGCGGCAGTTATCGGAACAGAGGGTATCTTCACAGTTCTTGACCGTATTATTTCGTTTGTTATCAGCTGGCTCGTTATCAGAGTTATTCCCGACCGTACGCTGGTTAAATTCGGCTGCGGAAATCTATACATAAAAAAGAAAAAGCAGGAAGCCCCTGCAGAAGTTAAATAACCAAGAATACTGTGCGGGCGCTGCTCTTGTGCAAGCTGGGGCAGCGCCTTAATAAAAGGGGTTTTATTATGTGGAGAGAAAAGTTGCAAATCCATAAATCAAACTGGATTGCCGCATTGCATCCTTCCTGCAAGTTCCTTGTCGTTTGCCTTTACTCATTCTGCGCACTACTTTTGGCTTCCTTCAAGGTCGGAGAGGGCGAATATTCGCTTTATACGATTGCTTGGTTTGTGATTGTGCCTGCGCTCGCCATCGGAAGCGGAATAATCAAACGGTTCTGGAACGCATTTACAAAGGTTTTGCTTGTTGCCGTCGTTATTATCGTTGTGCAGTCGCTGCTCATCCCCGGGGGAGATACAGTTGCTCAACTCTGGATTTTAAAAGTGCGTGAGGAAGGTTTGAGAAGCGCAATCTATCTGGGCTTCAGTGTCATGAACATTGCAGGAATATTTGTCTGGTTTTTCCAGACCACGGAGAATAAAGAGATTTCCTGTGCTTTAGAAGACTCCGGAACGAATTACAAAGTTACTTATGTATTTATATCGACACTGCAGATGATCGAAATACTGGGACAAAACAGCAAGACCATCATGAACGCGCAGCAGGCCCGAGGTGTTGAAACTCAGGGGAATATTGTTGTTCGCACAAGAGCCTTTTTTGCTTCGCTTGTACCGCTGATTCTCGGCGCAATAACTGGCACAGAGGAAAGAGTCCTGACGCTGGAATCCAAAGGATTTGATGTAAACTGCAAAAAATCAAGACTGTTTCAGATTGAAAAAACCGGACGTGAAAAAATGGTGAATACCATCGCTATCGCCATAACAGTTGCTATAGTTGGATGGAGGGTTGCGTTATGGATACTGTGATCGAACTGAAAAATGTTACATATACATATCCGTTGGCGGACGAGCCATCAATAAAAGATATGAGTATAAAAATTGAACGAGGAAAATTCTATGGCGTGATAGGGGAAAACGGCGCGGGCAAAACGACACTCTGCGCTTTAATCCGCGGGTTTGCGCCGAGTTTTTATAACGGGGAGCTTAAGGGTGAGGTGCTCGTGGAAGGTAAGCCGACTACAGAGTTCGGGCCTGGAGAGCTTTCATTGAAAATTGGCTATGTATTTCAAAATCCGTTCACACAGATTAGCGGCGTAAAAGATACACTGTTCGAAGAAGTCGCCTACGGACTCGAGAATTTCGGAGTACCTGTTGATGAGATTGAAGAACGTGTCATCGAAGTCATGAAAATGACGGACATTTACAGTCTAGCCGATAAAAAGCCTTTTGAGCTATCGGGCGGACAACAGCAAAGAGCTGCTCTGGCTTCGATTATTGTTCTGAAACCGGACATTCTTGTAATCGACGAACCCACCAGCCAGTTGGATCCGGAGGGCACAGAAAGCGTTTTCAAAATAATCGAGCAGCTAAAAAATGAAAAGAAAACGATTATTCTAGTCGAACACAAGGTGGATATGATTGCGGAGTATGCGGATGAAATACTCGTCATGAAAGGCGGCCGATTAATCCGTTTAGGTGATAAGCAGGAGATTCTTACCGATATGTCCCTTCTTGACGAAGGTGTGCAGCTGCCTCAGATGGCCATTCTTGGGGAACGGTTGATTGAAGCAGGAATACCGCTTTCACGAGTTCCGATAACAGAGCGGCAGGCGGCTGAGGCTATTGGACAGGCTCTTCAGAAAGCGAGGAATTCATAGTGGCTTACATACAAATGAAGGATGTCAGCTTTGTTTATCCCGGCGGTTTTCTCGCCGTGGATAATATTAATATTGAAATCGAAAAAGGTGAAAATGTAGCTATTATCGGACAAAACGGAGCCGGAAAAACCACCACGGTCAAAATGATGAATCGCCTTGAGAAGCCAACAAAGGGCGATGTCATGATTGGCGATATGAACACGAAAAGCTATACGACGGCTCAGGTTTCTCGAGTGGTCGGATACGTGTTTCAAAATCCAGATGATCAGATTTTCCACTCCACCGTCATTTCGGAAGTTGAGTTCGGTCCCCGAATGATGAAGCTTCCATCGGAAATAATTTCCGAACGCGTAAGTTGTGCTTTGAAGCTGACCGGACTGGAGCAGTTTAGGGACACAAACCCCTATGATCTGCCTTTATCGATACGCAAGTTCGTAACTATCGCGGCCATTATCGCAATGGACACGGAGGTTGTGATTTTTGACGAGCCTACAGCCGGACAGGACCTCAGGGGAAATCATTATTTGAGTGACATTTTGCGAACATTAAATCAGCGGGGAAAAACCGTGATAACAATTTCGCACGACATGGAGTTTGTCGCGGCAAATTTTGACAGAGTAATCGTTATGGCAAATAAAAAGGTTGTAACAAGCGGTACCCCGAAAGAAATTTTCTGGAGCTTTGACGCTTTGGAAAAAGCAAAGCTCAAGCAGCCGTACATAAGCAGGCTTTGCCGTGAGCTGGGCATAGAAGGCAACATCATCGAAATGGATGAGGCAGTTGAAGCTATAAAGGAAAAATGTCTATTAAATTAAAAAGAAATGATTATTTAGCCGCGTTTGAAGCGTTTGCTATGTATTTGCTGACGGGCGCTGCCTGCATCGTTCTTGGAAGCGGCATGTCACAGCTCATCAATCATTACAACGCTTCGCTGACGGAAATTGCGGCGTTTACCTCCGCATTTTCCCTCGGCCGGCTGGTAACTGTGTTCGGAACCGGTTATTTGACAGAGCGAGTGGGAACTAAACGGGTATTTGCTGCTGGAACTGTTTTAATCGGGGCGTTTTTGATTGGCGTTCCGTTAACACAAAATTATTACCTCGGCCTTTTCTTCTGTGCGCTGGGCGGAATCGGTATGGGAGCGCAGGACGCTTGCTGTCCCGTGATTCTAAATTCGGTGTTTCCAAAAAACTATGCAAGCGCTATGAGCGCTGGGCAGGCCGTGTTCTGCGCGGGATGCTTTTTGGCACCTATGATAATGAGTCTAGTTCTATCCAAGGAGCTTTCTTTTTCATACACCTTCTATGCAGTCTTAATTTTGGCAGCCGTAATGCTTGCGGTTTTGCCCTTTGTGAAGATGCCGTTGGTAAGCAGTTTTGCGGAGAACGAGGAACACGCGGCAAATGCCGTTCATTTACGAAGCCGTATTGTCGGCTATACCGCGCTTATTATCGCCTGTATGGCTTACTGCGCGGCTGTCAATACAATCTCTACTTTTACAACTACATTTGCAGAAAGCATCGGGATGTCATCCGCCGCAGGAAGCTCAATGCTATCAGCATACAATGTCGGGTGCATGCTCGGCTCAATCGCCTTTATCGGGATTCTGAGAAAAGTTAAGGAAAGCACGGTGCTGTGGGGAAACATTGCGGTATCATTAATCACTATGAGCATCGCGGTTTTGATAAACAGCAAGGAGTTTTATTTTGTCGCACTGTTCTTCACGGGATGCTTCATGGGCGTTTTGTTCAGCGTGTTTGTTACTCTTGCAACCGGTATTAAACCGGAGCATGCCAGTCTTGCAGCCGCACTGATTGCCGTTGCTTGCGGATTAGCTGACACTGTTGCACCTCTTGGCGTAAGCGCAATAGTTACCGCATACGGCACTATGTCGGTATATTATGTGACTGTCGGGCTTCTGGCAGTCTGCTTAGCTACAGGAATTCTCTTTAAAACTATGATTAAAACAAAGCATATATATACAGAAAAGGAGAGCCAATAACATGATACTACAAAGCAAGGAAGTCCTTAACAGCAAAGGTCAACAGTATCACATCTGCTGCAGAGTGGGCGATGTAGGCAGATATGTCATTCTGCCGGGCGATCCGTTCCGCACGGACATTATTGCCAAATATCTGGACGACCCCAAATTGGTTGCACATAACCGTGAGCATAAAACGTGGACCGGATATCTCAACGGCGTGAAAGTCTCCGTAACCAGCACGGGGATGGGAGGCCCTTCTGCAGCAATAGCTGTGGAAGAGCTGATACATCTGGGCGCAGATACTTTTATCCGCGTCGGCACCTGCGGCAGTGTTTGCGAGGAGAGCTTTGACGAATCTCTGGAGGGCGTTGTGATAACCGGAGCCGTCCGCGACGAGGGTACCACCGTCCACTATGTCCCGATTGAGTACCCGGCCATTGCCGACAGGCACATCGTTGAGGCGCTCTCCGATGCTGCTGAGAGGCTTGGTCTGAAATATGCCGAGGGCATCGCGCAGTCCAAGGACTCCTTCTATGGTCAGCACGACCCGGATAGTATGCCTGTCGCCGAAAGGCTCAATTCCCGCTGGGAAGCGTGGAAACGCAGTGGCGTCATGGCAAGCGAAATGGAGACCGCTGCGCTGTTCATCGTTTCGGCGGTCCGCGGCGCTCGTGCCGGCGCAATAATGGCTTACCGTGAGATGACCGAAAATACCATCAGGGTAGCCTGTGAAGCGATAAAAGACCTTATCGCTAAGGATCAGGCCTCCGGAAGATAGAGGACTCTAAATATGGCGTTTTATGAAGAATATCTTGTGCCGATGATACGCAAAACCTGCGATGTAATCGAACAGACACCGCATATGCAGGATGTCGTCAACGGCACAATGCCGCTCGAAAAATTCCGCTTTCAGATAAAGCATAATTATCAGTATCTGATGGAGTATGCCAGATGCTGGGCGGTTGGCTTCTCCAAATGCTCCTGCTTTGACGAAATGCATGACTGGTACAAGATCTTGTCCTCTACCATGGAAGGCACGGTCATACTGAACAGAGACTTCTGGGCCAAGCAAATCGGCATCAGCATCGAAGAAATGGAAGCAACCGTCATGGCTGAGGGCAAACGGTCATACACCTCTCACGAGCTCGCTCGTGCCATGGAGGGCGATCTTGCATCCTGCATGATGGCGCTGTTCCCCTGCAATATCCTTTACTTGTATTTCGGGAAGGATCTGCTGCCTTCGTGCAAGCTGCCCGAGGACAATATGTATTACAAGTGGCTGGCGTACTATGTGTCGCCAGAATATGTTGCAAAATGCGAAAACGAAATACGCTTAGTCAATAAACTATGCGGTGAAGCAAGCCCACGCAAGCGGGCAAAGCTTTTGGAGATATTCGCCATTGGCTGCAATTATGAGATACTGCAATGGCAAAATATGTACTATAACATGCAGACCTGGCCGCTGCCAGAAATTTTCCCTGCAAAGTTTACAACGGTTTCAGAGGAATAATCGATAGACACTTTTGCGGCTATTATCCGAAACACTTGGGACATTAAAAAGACGTTATCCGGAAGCATCTGGTTAACGTCTTTTGCTAATGCTGCGTGTTAAATAAATTGTTGATTAGTGTCAAAAATTAAGATATAATGTAAAATAATATCTAAAATTCGACAATATAGACTATTAACAAACAAATAGAAAGATTAATCATAACCGCAATTATATTAATTAGAAGAACAGGGGAAAACAAATGAAAGGCCTTTTCAAGAAAAAACTAAAAAGCATTCCTTATTCAACCAGCAAAAAAAGAGGGTTTAAGACCAACCCGGTGCTAAGCGTTTTGCTTGTGCTGGCGATGATAATAACCATGCTGCCTGCAATGACAGTGGCGGCATGGGCTATTCCTATAAATTTCAAAATAACAAATAATGGCGCACAATTTAGGGTCACTACAGGTGGTAACGACACTGACTATGATACTTTTGCGGCTGCACTGGCAGCTTGCGGCTCTTACATTACTTTTGGTGATGGTACTGCGCTTGAACTTGACGCTTGCGGGTCAGGGTATGCATTAAGTAAAAGCGGTACATATACAGGAAATGTACACTTTACAGTTGGTGCTGATGGGTATTATGGATTATATATCCCACAAGATATTATCGCTAATTTTAGCAATTTAACAATCTCAAATAGCAGCACCGACTTTTATAGCTTTTCGCCGGTTGTTGTGAATGTGAAAGGAACTTTAAATATTCAAACAGGTACGAATATAAGCACTACTTTTTTAAGCACAAACGATTCGTATGTGGTTCAAAATAGCGGCGTTTTAAATGTTGTTGGTGGTACCATTTGCGGAGATGCTAATACAAAAACGTGTATTTTTAATAATACCGGCGCTACTTTAAATGTGTCAGGCGGAACGGTAAAGTCCGAAGCGCCAAGCGAGGGCGTTGCTATATTAAACAATGGTGATGTTACGGTTTCCGGAGGGCTTGTATGCTCGAAAACCTATGGCATAGTCGCGGAAGATACAAGTACTGTTACTGTTACAGGTGGCACTGTGGAGTCGACCGATACGAGCACTATAGGCGCGGCAGTTAATATATTAAGCACATCCTCATCTACGGTGACGGTAAGCGGCGGAACAATCCAATCAGCCAATGATAATACGATTAAGCTTGCAAAAGGTACAACGTCTACCGCGAAAATTGTAGCGGATGGTTTAAATATTTACCGCAGCAGTGAGGCCGATTTGAAAATTACGGGTGCACTTGACTCCGGTAAGCGTGTAATAACAAGCGCAACCGTTAGCAGTGCAACTGTAACCGCATCAAAATTTAATAACGGTGTAGGGTTTAACGCTTGGACAAGCGATAGTGAAGGATCAACTTCTATCATTGCAACAAATGGTGATACGATAGCAAATCTTTCGGCTTCTTCAAATACAAGTGTTTATTTAAAGACCGAAAGTCACGAAATACTGCCTAAATTCTCAGATGTAACACTTGCTCCCGGTAGTGTGACTTCATCTACCAAAGCAGTTATCATAACTCCTCCTGCGGATACAGAAAGCTATGCGGTGCTAGTAAATGCTGAATACGATGAGGACTGTAGCTTTTTAGGTGATGATTTACCTACGGGTGCGGTTAGCTATACAAGCGGCGCTGATATTACCTCCGGTGTAGCTGAGAATGCATATATACATATTTACGCTCTTGATAGTGCAGGAAAAGTTATTGCCTATTATAGTGATGAAATAAATTTGCGCTATATTAACATTTTCTCCGGCGGCGACGGAACCTCTGCACATCCCTACCAAATTACGACAGCAGAGCAATTGAGCAAAATAGGTGAATATACAGAATGGGATAGTCCTGGGTTCTTTAAACTTATGAATGATATTAACCTTGGGGAATCGGCTTATAAAGATGGCTGGAACCCAATATACGGGTTTTATGGAACGCTTGACGGTAACGGAAAAACCATCAGCAATATGAAGTGTTACACCGTTGTCTATGATTCTGTGGGCCTGTTTATGATGGATGCTACGGGGCTGTTTTCGTATATTAACAATGGTAGCACTGATACGGTTATTAAACATTTAGCTATTACAAATGCAAAAGTAACAGGGAATAACTATGTGGGAATACTAGCAGGTAGCGCTAGTGACATCCATGTTGAAGAAGTGTATGTAACAGGTGAAGTTAAGGGTAGTCGTTATGTTGGAGGTTTATTTGGAAGGTTTGGCTCTTCCGACAAAACTATTCTCAATTGCTACTCATTGGCGAATGTAAAAGGCTCAGGAGTAGTCGGCGGACTTGTAGGTTTGATAGAAAGCTCCTCTATCACTAAATCTTATGCGGCAGGAACTGTAAGCATAGAAAATGAAAATACTAATTCTTATGGCAGCGAAGGCAAAGAATATAAAGATTATATTGGCGGTTTGGTTGGTGCCGATAATCCTTATGTCCATGAGGGAGATGAAAATACTTTTGCCTCCAATTATTATGATAGTACAGTATCTGATAAGACTGATGCTGTAGGCGGTACAGGAAAAACTACCACGCAAATGAAAGCTCAAAGCACATTTGCTGGCTGGGATTTCTCAACAGTATGGGCGATTAATGCCGGAATAAACGGTGGTTATCCATATTTGAAAGTCTTTAAGCCTTCGAGCAGCGGTGGCAATTACTCACCGAGTACACCAACATCCACCGTGGTCGAGGTCGATGGAGTCAAGCAGGACGCCGGAACGTCAAGCACCACAACAATCGGCGGACAGACTGTGACGACAATCACGATTAACGAAGCTAAGATGGACAAAATTCTTCAAAACAGCGGAGATAAGCCGACAGTAACCCTGCCGGGCTCGGGCTCGAATGTTGTTGGCGAATTAAATGGACAGACCGTCAAGAACATGGAAAAAAAGGAAGCGGTATTGGAAATCAAGACCGGAACGGCTACCTATACGCTTCCCGCATCCCAGATAAACATCGATGACGTATCGGCGCAGCTCGGCTCGCAGGTGTCGCTCAAGGATATCAAGGTGAGCGTAAGGATAGCTGAACCACCAGCAGACACGGTAAAAATAGTTCAGGACACAGCAAACAAAAACAGCTATCAGCTTGTTGTTAAGCCCGTCGAGTTCGAAATATCCTGCACAAGCGGCGGCAAGACTGTGGACGTATCTAAGTTCAACGGTTACGTTGAGAGAACTGTCGCCATACCCGATGGCATTGACCCCTCGAAGATTACGACAGGTATAGTGCTGAACAATGATGGAACCTTCAGTCATGTTCCCACACAGATAGTCAAAATAGACGGCAAGTACTACGCAAAAATAAACAGTCTTACTAACAGCACATACTCGGTTATATTTAATCCCATAACCTTTACCGATGTTGCAAACCATTGGGCAAAGGATGCAATTAACGACATGGGCTCAAGAATGGTAGTGACTGGAGTTGGAAGCAGCACCTACGAGCCTAACAGAAGCATCACAAGAGCGGAGTTCGCAGCGGTTGTTGTCCGAGCGCTGGGCTTGCAGAAGGGAACGACGGAGAGCGCTTTCGGCGATGTAACGCTGACCGACTGGTTCAACGGATATGTTAACACTGCAACGTCATACTCGTTGATAACCGGCTATGACAGCACATCATACGGCCCGAATGACACCATAACTCGCGAGCAGGCGATGGCAATAATCGCGCGGGCAATGAAGTTAGCGGGACTGAGCGTAAGCGCAACGGAAAGCGAAACGACCGCACTTCTCGCGAAGTACACGGACGGAGCGAGCGTTTCGAACTACGCAAGGGAAGGTGCCGCGGCTTGCCTCAAGACGGGTATCATAACCGGAACAAGCGCAACTACAATATCTCCGAAGGATTGCGTGACCCGTGCAGAAGTCGCTGTCATGGTACAAAGACTGTTGCAGAAATCGGGACTTATCTAAAAGAAAAATTTCATATTATAAAAATGCTCCGGCAAGTTTTCTAACTTTGCCGGAGCATTTCATGAGCAGACGGCACAGGAATAATCCTGTGCCGTCTGTGCGCCATCATTATTTCATTATCATAGGGCAAGACGGTAGATTGCTTCAACATCCTTGCGGTAAAGGTCCATAAAGCCATGCAGAGGCTCTTGCTTGGCTTCAAACAGGTGTGCTGCTAAGGCGGGGATATCCTCCTCTTTTGCGCCGAGATCAAAGAGGGTCGCCGGCATGCCGATGGAGGACAGGAATTGACGCAAACGTAGGATACCTTCCTCCGCAGTAATTTCCGGATTTGAAAAGTTCATATCGCAGCCCCATACGCGGACGGCAAACTGTGCAAAACGATTAATGTCATGGTGCAGGACATACTTCATCCACGAAGGCATTACAACCGAAAGGCCAGCCCCGTGCGCCACATCGTAGAGAGCTGAAAGCTCGTGCTCAATGTTGTGGCTGTTCCAGTCCTGATCACGGCCTACGCCGCAAATGTTGTTGTGGGCGACCATGCCGGCCCACATGATGTTGGCGCGGGCATCGTAGTCCTGAAGATTTGCCATTACCTTGGGGGACTCTTCAATCATGGTTTTGAGTACGCCTTCGCACAGCCGGTCGGTAATTTCCACGTTTTTGGTGTTCGTAAAATAACGCTCGCAAACGTGCGCAATAATGTCCGTGATACCGCAGGCGGTCTGGTAGGCGGAAAGTGTACACGTTGATTCCGGATTGAGGATGGAAAACTTGGGGCGAAGCGCTTCGCCTGAAGCTCCGCACTTATACATCCCGCTTTCGTGGGTTATAACGCTGTCGGGCGAGCCCTCGCTGCCGGCGGCAGCAATGGTCAGAACGGTACCGATGGGCAAAGCGCTGTCAATCGGCTTTCCTGTTTTATAATAATCCCAAAAATCGCCGTCATATGGTACTCCGGCGGCAATGGCCTTCGCAGAGTCGATAGCGCTTCCGCCGCCTACGGCCAGGATAAAATCGATTCCTTCTTTACGGCACAGTTCAATGCCCGAATACACTAGTCCGCTGCGCGGATTTGGAAGCGCGTTTCCAAGCTCCATAAAGGGAATTCCCGCTTCCCGGAGCGATGCGACTACGCGGTCATAAACGCCGTTTTGTTTGATTGAACCGCCTCCGTAATGAATAAGGACCTTTGTTCCGCCAAATCTTCTGACCAGCTCACCGATGTCCTTTTCGGACTCCCGTCCAAAGCAAAAATAGGTGGGCGCATAAAATCTGAAATCATTCATAATATTTTCCTTTCTTTAGAGCTTTCGAGATATCAATAGAATCGTCAGCAACAGTATACGACTTTAAGTGGACTTCAAGTCAAGGCTTTTTATATTCGGAACGGAGCACTTGTAACCTTAAGCACCTAAGTTCGAGCGAAAATGGACTCAGATGAAGATAAATGACGCACCAATATCGATAAATAACAATGGAAGAACTCGCTTGGAAGAATGTGGAAATGAACAAAAATGCGCTAGTATTTTCGTTATTTCGTATAATAATTATAGTGTAACTTGAAAAATTCACTGTATTCCTAAAGAGAAAAGATGGAGGGACTATATGAAAAAGAAGCTTTCAACAAAATTGGCAATTACGATGGCAGCCTCAGTTCTTATCACGATGACAGCCCTGATTGCCGTTGCGGTATTGTTGTCATCCAAATCCGTTTCAAAAGGCACAAACGGGGAAATGAGCGCTTATGCAAAGCAAAATTCCATTCAAATCCAATCGATGCTGAACGAAGCCTCAGACGCTGCTTACGGCTTACAATTATATGTAGTTTCGAACTACCAAGGCGTTTCATCAAGCGAGGAAAAAACTCAAACGAGCGAAGTTTACGGTACTAGCTTGTTGCATTCCGCCAAAGACATTGAAGCGTTTGCAATTGAAACAGGCTGGCAAAAAGTTAAAGGCAGTGAAAGCCTTATCGGGCTGGGCGTTTTCTTTGAGCCCTATGCCTTTGACAGCAGTATTGATCTTTACAGTATTTACATAGACGAGGCTATGTCTCAAAGTCAGACAGTGTCCAAGTACACTGAGGACTATACAACCCAGGCTTATTACATGGACGCTGTTAATAACAATCAGGTGGTTATTACTGAACCGTTTACATGGAATGGAATATACATGGTGTCCGTTGCTTATCCGATTGAAGTGGACGGTCAAGTAATCGGTGCCGTGATTTCTGATATAAGCATGGACAGCTTTAGCTCAATCAAGGTTACGGATGAAGAACATTCTTCAATGTATGCCGGAATTGTTTCGGAAAGCGGAACTGTTATGTTTGACAGCAAGAACCTGGAGACGATTGGAAGTAGCTTTGAAGCCCAGTTCGAAAAACCTGAAGAATACAATGAAACTGTCAGCAAATTTAAAGAGGGCCAGCCCTTCCAAATTAGAACAGTCGACAGCGAGGGCAAAGCTGAAATCCGCTTCTTCGAGCCTATTAAGCTCAGCAACGCTACATGGTGGTCGCAAACCGTTATCAGCTCGAGCGATTTCAATTCTGCGGCCTTAAATCTTGGAATCTGGTTGGTCGTTGTCGCAGTTATAGCCGTTTTGCTGATAATAGGTTTTACCTACATGACACTCAAAAAGGAGATTAATCCTGTTTCGGTTATTGTAAGCTCAGCTAAGAAAATTGAAAACGGCGATCTTGATATTAATATTGACTTTAAATCCGAGAATGAAATCGGACAGCTTGCCCAATCATTCAAGAACATGAGCGAGGGACTGCGCCTTATAATTAATGATATCAATTACCTTTTAACGGAAATGGCTGACAATAATTTCAGCGTCAGATCCAAAAACAGTGACAAATATGTCGGTGATTATGAAGCAATTTTGAATTCTCTAAGGCATATTAAAGAGACGCTTAACGTTACTCTGCACAGAATAAAGGAAACCGCGGAACAGGTTTCGGCAGGCTCAGATCAGGTTTCCTCAGGTGCGCAATCCCTTGCCCAGGGAGCAACCGAGCAGGCGGCGTCAATTGAAGAGCTCTCGGCAAGTATTAGTCAGGTATCCTCCCAGCTAGGTGAATCCGCTATTAATGCCACAACCGCCACCGAAATTACGAATCAGGTCAGCTCTGTTATGGATACAAGTCTAACAGAAATGCATCAGCTTCTCAGTGCAATGTCGGATATTGCAAGCGCCTCCAAAAATATCGGAAAAGTAATCAAGGATATTGATGATATTGCCTTCCAGACAAATATACTGGCGCTAAATGCCGCTGTTGAGGCAGCAAGAGCAGGCGTCGCAGGCAAAGGCTTCGCGGTAGTTGCCGATGAAGTCAGGAATCTGGCACAAAAATCCTCACAATCTGCAAAGAACACCACAGCATTGATTGAAAATGCCGTTGCTGCGGTTGAAAAGGGTGTTGTACTTGCCAATAACGCTAATAGCGCGTTTGAAGATGTTAGCGGAAAAACCTCTCGAATGAGAGAGCTGGTAACAGAAATCTCGAGTGCCACCGTGGCTCAGGCCGAGAACATAAGCCAGATACAGATTGGTGTTGAGCAAATTTCCAATGTAGTTCAGATGAATTCTGCAACAGCCGAGGAAAGCGCGGCCGCGAGCGAGGAATTGTCCGCGCAGGCAAGTATGCTTCGTGATCTTGTTTCAAAGTTCATTCTTGATAATTAACAAAATATAATCTGAAAATAACATGAATTGAATCTAAATTGAATTGAAGAGAGGGCTTGCGGTCTGTGCAGAGCAGACAGCAAGCCCTCTCCTTTAATGAAATTCGAAAACTTTTGATTGACATTTTCCGGCATGAGCGCATATACTGGTCATATCAAATAAAGTTGATGTGAAGCAACAAATAGAATGATAATATATTTTAGTAAATTGATTGAGGTGCGTGATGGAAACAATACACCAGAATAACGCGCGTGTATTTAAGGCGCTCTGTGATGAGAAGCGGTTAGAAATAATCGAGCGTCTCCGCAGCGGCGAAAAATGTGCCTGCGTGCTTATAGAGCAGATGAATATTGGCCAGTCTGGATTATCCTACCATATGAAAGTGCTTTGTGACTCAGGAATTGTACAAAGCAGGCAAGAAGGAAAATGGACTCATTATAAGCTGAGCGAAAGCGGACGGGATTATGCCGTGGAACTCCTCAAGGAGCTTACAACTCCTGTCGCAGAGGCGGAGACGCAGGACTGCTGCTGCAATTAATTAAATCATCCGAAAACGGATGATTTTTTATCAGTAATATATCAAAATAATTTGATTTTAAAAGGTGGATGGCAAAGATGGGAGTATGGGACTTCATACAAAATCAATTACTCGGAATGAAGTGGCTTAATGAAGTGATTGGCAGTGGTCTGTCCGCATTGGGCTTTGATACTGCAAATCGTTGGGTTGGAAGCGCTCAGTTTTTTCTTTATGATGTAATTAAAATAACGGTTCTGCTCTGCACCCTTATTTTCATAATTTCGTATATCCAGAGCTACTTTCCGCCGGAGAGGAGCAAAAAAATACTAGGACGCTTTCACGGTATCGGTGCAAATTCGGTTGCTGCTTTGCTTGGCACGGTAACGCCGTTCTGCTCCTGCTCGTCGATACCGCTGTTTATCGGATTTTCAAGCGCAGGACTGCCCGTGGGCGTGACCTTTTCGTTCCTGATTTCATCCCCTATGGTAGACCTCGGCTCGCTCGTTCTGCTCATGAGCATTTTTGGGGCTAAGGTTGCTGCAGCTTATGTAATTCTAGGGCTGATAATTGCCGTTGTCGGTGGAACCATAATTGAAAAGCTCCACATGGAGAGACATGTTGAGAGCTTCATTCTATCAGCGGGAAGCATAGATATCGAATCACCGACACTTTCCAAAAGAGAGCGCGCAATATATGCCAAGGAGCAGGTTGTTGCAACATTTAAAAAAGTGTTTCCATATGTTCTAATCGGCGTTGGCGTCGGCGCAATAATCCATAACTGGATTCCCGAGGCTTGGGTTGTAAAGGTTTTGGGCAGCGATAACCCGTTCGGAGTAATCCTTGCCACACTGGTCGGAGTGCCAATGTACGCCGATATTTTCGGGACAATACCTATTGCGGAGGCTTTGCTCGGAAAGGGAGCGCTTCTCGGGTCGGTGCTGGCTTTCATGATGGCGGTGACGACTCTGAGCTTGCCGTCGATGATTATGCTGCGTAAGGCAGTTAAGCCCAAGCTTTTGGCGCTGTTCATCGGTATATGCACCATTGGAATTATCATCATTGGTTATCTGTTTAATGCTTTACAGGCATTTTTAGTTTAGGAGGAATTTTAATATGGCTAAAACTTGGTATCCCGTTATAGATTATTCAGCATGTATTGAATGCGGAACATGTGTAGCAAAGTGTCCTCACGGCGTTTATGACACCACAAAAGCTCCGTCGCCTGTGGTAACTAGCCCTGACGAGTGCGTTGACCACTGCCACGGCTGCGGCAACCGCTGTCCAGTAGGGGCAATCACCTATGTGGGCGACGACACCGGCTGGACACCGCCAAATGGAACACAGGAGGCGGAAGAGCCTTGTTGCTCCTGTGGCTGCGGAGTAACTACTGAGAAAAAGGTGCTGGTGGAATATTTATACCTCGACCTACATACCTGTGAACGCTGCATCGGAACGGACGGCGTGCTTGACGAGGTGATGATGACCCTCACGCCTGCTCTAAAGCTTGCCGGTTTTGAGGTTGAATACAACAAAATTGAGATGAAGACAGCTGAGCTTGCAGTGAAGCACAGATTCCTATCCTCTCCCACAATCCGTGTAAATAGGGAGGATATCTGTGGCTCGGTTAAGGAAAACAGTTGTGGCTGCTGCAGCGAAATCAGCGGAAGTGATGTTGATTGCCGTGTATTTGAGTATAATGGAGAAACATACGAAGTACCCCCCAAAGAAATGCTGGCGGAAGCTATTCTCACGTCTGTGTTTGGCCAGAATGGAAGTGGTTGTTCTTGCGGCGGTTATGAATTTCCTGAGAATTTAAAGGCTTTTTTTGAGGGGAAGAAAAGCAAATCCGGCTGTTCATGCGGAGGCAGTTGCTGCTAATGAATAAGAAAAAACTTCTGATAAGAATACTGGTTGCAGTATTAATTGCCGGTTCGCTTACCGTTATTTGGATTGTTAAAACACATCCCACACCCGACTCCCTCAGCAAAGGTTCACCTGGAGAACTTGTTAAAGCCGAAAATGAAGAAGATTTTGCCCTTGAAACAACAGCCATAGATCTCGACACGCTCAAAGCGTACGATTTGCCCATTATTATCGACTTTGGATCGGATTCCTGTATTCCCTGTCAGCAGATGGCGCCCGTTCTGGTAACTATGAATGCTGAAATGCAGGGGAAGGCAATCATTAAGTTCGTTGATGTATGGAAGTACAGCGATGCCGCTAAAGACTTCCCTATAAAAGTAATTCCGACTCAGGTACTTATCAACTCGGACGGAACTCCATATGTGCCGAGCGACACCATTGGGATTGCATTCACCATGTATTCCGATAAAGATTCAAACGAGCATGTTTTTACTGTTCATGAAGGTCCACTCACTGAGGAGGAAATGGTATCCATTCTTGAAGACATGGGGGTAAGCGAGTGACAGGACTGCTTGAATACTTATCGAAACTCATCATGGAAATCGCTTGGCTTGCACCAATTCTTGCTTTGGTAGCGGGGATTTTGGCCTCTTTTACCCCTTGCTCGCTCTCAAGCATTCCGCTGGTAATTGGTTATGTGGGAGGCACGGGGCAGAAAGATACTAAAAAAGCCCTCAGGCTTTCCCTTGTCTTTGCACTTGGGTCTGCCGTAACATTTACAGCTTTGGGCGTAATTGCTTCCTCTGCCGGGCGGCTTATGGGTACCTCGGCATCTTGGTGGTATCTTTTGCTCGGCGCGTTGATGATACTGATGGCACTGCAAACATGGGGTGTTTTTGAGATTATTCCATCAAGCTACCTAATCTCAAAAAATACAAAGCGAGGATATGCAGGGGCTTTCATCGCCGGAATTCTCGGAGGTATCTTTTCTTCGCCATGCTCAACACCGGTATTAATTGCGCTTCTCGCAATCGTCGCAGGCAAGGGAAGTATCGTTTGGGGAATACTGCTTTTACTCATATATTCTGCAGGCCATGGAATTCTGGCGGTAGTCGCCGGAACATCGGTGGGGTTTGTGCAAAAGCTGACTGCCAGCGAGAAATACGGAAAAGCAAGCACAGTTTTAAAAATCGTAATGGGCAGCATCATTCTGTTTATCGGTTTTTATATGTTCTATCTGGGATTTTAATAATAACTAAAGGAGATTATATTATGGCACTGTTTGCAAAGGTAACAAAGAAGGAAGAACCCAAAAGCAACTGCTGCGGAAGTTGCGATACCGAGAGCATGGCTAAGGCGGAAAGCGCGAAGACGGACGGCGCACGCATCAAGGTTCTCGGAAGCGGGTGCGCAAAATGTAACCTACTTGAAGCCGCAACCAAAGCGGCGCTGGAGAAGCTCGGCATGGACACCGCCATCGACCATGTGACCGATTTTTCGCAGATTGCGGCCTATGGAGTAATGACGACTCCAGCATTGGTTGTGGACGGCAAGGTCGTGTCTTATGGCAAAGTTCTGAAAACAGACGAAGTTGTCAAGATTCTGCAGAAAGTCAGATAGTTTTGTGGCTAGAAAGAATTAGAAACTCGCTACATGATGAAATAAATGGTTTAGGAGGAGATGTTATGGAAAATAGCAAAAACTCAGGAATAGGATTTTTTGAAAAATACCTTACTCTATGGGTTGTTCTTTGCATGGCAATAGGAGTCCTAATCGGAAAGTTTTTGCCGGGCGTTCCGGCATTTCTCGGACGTTTTGAATATGCCAATGTTTCCATGCCTATTGCTATACTCATTTGGCTCATGATTTATCCAATGATGCTAAAGGTGGATTTTCAAAGCATTCGGAATGTAGGTAAAAACCCGAAGGGGCTGTTTGTTACTTGGGTTACAAACTGGCTAATTAAGCCTTTTACTATGTTTGGAATTGCATGGTTGTTTTTCTTTGTTGTTTTCAAAACGCTTATTCCTGCGGAACTTGCTAAGGATTATCTGGCTGGTGCAATACTGCTGGGAGCGGCTCCCTGTACGGCAATGGTTTTTGTTTGGAGCCATCTGACAAAAGGAAATCCGGCCTATACAGTTGTGCAGGTTGCAACCAATGACCTTATAATACTCGTCGCCTTTACCCCTATTGTTGCTTTTCTTCTCGGCGTTAGCGGAGTTGCAATCCCATGGGACACACTAATCATGTCAGTGGTGTTGTTTGTCGTTATTCCTTTAGCGGGAGGGGTGTTAACGCGGAATATTATAACAAAAAAGAAAGGCCTAGACTACTTTGAAAAAAGTTTTATACCGAGATTCAGTAACATAACAATTATTGGCTTACTTCTGACACTCGTGATCATATTTTCCTTTCAAGGGAAAGTTATTCTTGAAAACCCGCTCCACATTGTTTTAATAGCAATACCTCTGATTATTCAGACTTTCCTAATCTTTTTCATAGCTTATTTTGCAAGCAAAGCTCTAAAACTACCGCATGATATAGCTGCTCCGGCGGGGATGATCGGCGCATCCAATTTCTTTGAACTGTCCGTCGCTGTTGCGATCGCCTTGTTTGGGACACAAAGTCCCGTGGCACTTGCAACAATCGTCGGTGTTCTTGTTGAAGTTCCTGTTATGCTGACGCTTGTTAGAATTGCAAATAGAACTAAAGGCTGGTTTGAATATGATTAAACCCAAAGTTGCCTTCATCTGCGTCCATAATTCCTGCCGTTCACAGATTGCCGAAGCGCTCGGAAAACAATTAGCCGGTGATGTTTTCGAAAGCTTTTCTGCAGGGACAGAGACGAAGCCGCAAATAAATCAAGATGCGGTAATGCTCATAAAGCAAATATATGGCATAGATATGGAAAAAACTCAGCATTCCAAGCTGCTTGAGGATATACCGCCTATAGATGTTGTTGTGACAATGGGCTGCAATGTTGCCTGCCCATATCTTCCCTGCAAATACAGGGAGGACTGGGGGCTTGAAGACCCGACCGGCAAATCGGATGAAGAATTTGAAAAGATAATTCAACTCATCGAGCAAAAGATATTGGAGCTGAAACGCAGAATCGAAACCGGTGAGCTGTCGCTCGCAGGCTTTCAGAAGTAAGACAGATATGACAAAAAAGGATATGAAAAGCCTTCCGGTTTTTCATATCCTTTTAATTATGAAGTCTATGCCTTAGATTATTCCGACGTTCACAATCTGAAAGCCGTGGCCCGAGAGCATACGGAGCGCTGCGCTGCCGCAGTCTTCGCAGACATATTCGGGACCGAGCACCTCATAGGTCGTTTTTTCTCCGCATTTTCGGCAGATGAAAACGGCGGGGTCGGGCTCAATAATGATCTCCGCACCTTTGGCTATGCTGTCCTTTGATATTACATCGAAAAATGATTGAACATATTCGGGCATGATACCGGACATCAAACCAATCTTCAAAGTGATTTTCGTCACTTTCTTTCCGCCATTTTGTTCAGCGACGCGAAGAGCCGTGTCCAGCACGTCGACCATTATGCTAAGCTCATGCATTTTAGCCGTTCATCTGAGCCTTGAGAGCCTTGATGTCAAGAGGAGCAAGAACGCTTGAGTCAACCAGCTCGAGCTTGATAGCGTCTTTCTTGCAGGCAAGGAGACAGGCTTCGCAACCACGGCAGAGATCCTCGTTGACTTGAACATGATTATTTGCGTCCCTATAGATTGCAAGGAAGTTACACTTCTTTTCGCAAAGGCCGCAGTTGACGCATTTGTCCATATCAATCTTCGCTATGTAGCCGCTTCCCGCCATCATCGGAGCGGTGAGGTAGTTCTGGGACAGAAGGGCAGTACAGCAGCAGGGGCAGCAGTTGCAGATACTGTACAGACGGCCTGCGGCGGAATCCTTGAAGAAGCCGGCGTGAACATTGCCTCTCTCATGGCACTCGCGGAGTATCTGAAGAGCCTCATCCTGAGTGACGATGCGGCCGTTCATGTATCTGTCGCGGTCGAGTGCCCAAGAAACCCAGGGCTCACCGATTACGATACAGACATCAACAGGAGTGCAGCCCTTTTCGCCTCTGACTCTGCGGCAAACGCAGTCGATAACGGCAATACGATCGGGGCTGTCAATTATGAGGTCACGTGCGATTTCATAGGGCATGATGGTCTTGGGCAGCTCGCCGAGGTTCAGATCCTCCGTGAGAGTGACGACCTGCTCCGCGTCTTCAAGACGAAGCACCTTTGCGTGATAAGAGTTTGTCATCAGCGAGCCGACCTTGCTGTTGCAGTCGTTAACGGCAATCTTGACGAGTTCGTCGACGATGTCGAATTCAATGCCTTCGGGTTTAACGAGATCATCGGGCTCGGGAAGATAACTATTAAATGAAGACCTCATATAGTATATGTAGAGGGGAATGTAGCCGAGATAAAGCTGGGCGTGCATTAAATGCGCCAAGCCTTCATCGGTGCGGGGGAACACCTTAGTAAGGGCGCGCTGAGATTTCTTTCTGGCTTCGGGATCCGGGTTGTACATAATTAAACTCCTTTAACTTCTCTTTCATTTATGCCGTTAGGGAGAGCTTCTGAGCCCCCAATATTTGACAATCTTAGTACAGTCGTCTCATACAAGTTGTTTATATGATAACACCCTATATTATACTTGAATAAGTATAAATCATGCCAATATAAAAAGCAAGTGCTAAACTATTGCCTAATTTTTAATTTTACAGGTGATTTTTGATGCTGCCAGCGGACGTTTTTTTCGCGGAACAGCGTGAGACAGTGGTGACACAAAATGTGCGTAAATTGATTCATATTATTTCAGACTACGTTCGACAAGACAGGTGTATTCGGAAGGATTACAAATGTAGTCAAATAATGGGACCTGTTTGCTTGTAAATAATGCAAATAATATCCAGAATTTATTATAGAGATTTACCAAAAGCGAGGCTGGCATATTGCATTGGCACACTGTTTGCTTGTATAATGAAATAGTGGGTTCACCGTCAAGTGATGAGTGAGCGCTATACTACTTTATCTAACAATCGGAAAGGACAAGAATTATGGAATTTACTAAGGTTAAGTATGCAGTAGACGAGAGAGTTGCAATCATCTCCATGGACAACCCCGCAAACATGAACGCATTTGACGAGGTCATGATCGACGATCTGGTTGCTGCTATTGGTATGGCAGACGCAGATGCAAACGTCAAGGCTATTCTCATCAACAGCACCAACACTAACGCTTTCTCTGCTGGCGGCGATGTAAAAGCTATGTATGACGGCCTCATGAACAACGCCAAGGAAGTGTTCATCGCTGAATTCGGCAAGTCCATTGGCAAGATGGCAAGTGTCACCAAGGCTATCCTCACGAGCCCCAAGCCCGTTGTCGGCGCTGTTCAGGGCGCTTGCGCAGGCGCAGGCATCGGTGTTGCTCTTGCTTGTGACTACACCATGGCTACTCAGGCCTCCGTATTTATGACCGCTTTCGCGAAGCTCGGACTTGTTCCTGATGCAGGCGGCATTTATCTTCTCACCCGCGCTGTCGGCGTTAAGAAGGCTACTGAGCTTGCTATGGACGGCGGCCAGATGGTTTTCGCAGACGATGCTAAGGCTCTCGGCATGATCAACGAAGTCATCGAAGACGACGACGCATTTGCAGATGCAGCTCTTAAAAAGGCAAAGAAGTTCACTTATGGTCCTTCCGCTTCCTACAAGTACATCAAGGAGCTGGTATGGGAGTCCGAGTTCAACGGCTTTGACGCTTATGTCAAAAGAGAAGTTGACGCTCAGATGGCTTGCGGCGCAACTGACGACTTCAAGGAAGGCGTTGGCGGCTTCGTGGAGAAGAGAAGACCCAGCTTCAAATAAGATCTGAAATCAGCAGATGCTGCCGGATTGCGGTTCATATCGCTTCGGCGCGTGGAATAGGCCCCGCTCATGATATGCGGGGCTTCTGCGACAAAGCACTCGTTTTCGAAATCACGAAGTAAATCCCGCACGGGGCTTAGAGCCTCGCGCTGAATTTAAAAGAAAGCAAAAGGAGAGAAGCTATCTCATGAGTAAGAACATTAACAAAGCCGTCGTTATTGGCGCCGGTGTCATGGGTGCATCAATAGCCGGCCTGCTGGCAAGCGTCGGCGTGCAGGTAACGATGCTGGACATCGTTCCTCCCAAAGGCCTCACCGAAGAGGAAATTGCAAAGGGTCTAACCGAGCAGAGCAAGGAATTCCGTAACCGTTTCGGAATTGCCGGACTTGAGAAGATCAAGAACCCCAGAAACAACATGCTCTATAGCAAGGCAGCCTTCATGAACATCAGAATCGGCAACACGACCGATAACCTCGACTACATCTCTGACGCTGACTGGATCGTCGAAGCTGCTTCAGAGAACATAGCTGTTAAGCAGAGCGTTTTTAAGCAAATCGAGCCGTATCGTAAGGCCGATGCTATCGTTTCCTCTAACACCTCCGGCGTCAGCGTACATAAAATCATTGATGGCCTGAGCGATGACCTGAAGAAATACTTCATGGGCACACATTTCTTCAACCCCCCTCGTTGGATGGCTCTGTTTGAAATGATCGCCACCAAGTGGACCGATAAGGATGCATATGCACGTATGCAGGAATTCGCTGAGAACTCCCTTGGCAAAGTTGTTGTTAACGCTAAGGACACACCGAACTTTGTCGGCAATCGTATAGGCGTTTTCGCCGCAGTTCTCGCAATGAATTTGGCAGAAAAGTACGATTATGACATCCCGACTCTTGACGCGCTGACCGGACCTATCATGGCTCACACGAAGACCGCGACCTGCAAGACCTCCGATATGGTCGGTCTGGACATCCTGTGCCATGTCGCGGACAACGTTCTTGAAGTCACAACCGACCCGCGCGAGAAGGTCGAATACGATCCTCCTAAATTCCTTAAGGAAATGGTCGCAGACGGTCTGCTCGGCGATAAGGTTAAGAAGGGTTTCTACAAGAAAGAAATCATTGACGGCAAGAAAGTCGTTCTTTGCTACGACAAAGCAACAAAGACCTACATCAATAAGAAGGCCGACGCGCTGCCCGCAGTCGAGGCTGCTAAGGAATCCGACAACAAGTACGCATACATGACCTTTGGTGATGCCAAAGAGCAGAAGTTCACATATGACTTCAATAAGGGACTGCTCCTTTATGCAGCACGTCTTGTTCCCGAAATCGCTGACGATTTCAGAGAAATCGACAGAGCTCTTACTGCCGGCTTCAACTGGACCTACGGCGTATTCCAGCTGTGGGACAAGATCGGCGTCAGAAAATCTGTCGAAGCATGGCAGGCTGACGGCGAAGTGATCCCGAAGTGGGTTCTCGATATGCTCGCAGCAGGTCAGGAAAAATTCTATGCTTCCAAAGTCACCACAAGCAAGTATCTCACACTTACGGGAACTACCGAAGTTGTCGGAAACGAAGCCGCTTCCGTACGCGACATCGGCGACGGCGTTCTCTGCCTCGAGTTCCACTCACAGGCTAACGCCATCGGCGAGGCTGTCGGCGAAATGATCATGAAGGCAACCGATCTGCTCAAGGGCGATGATTGGATGGGTATGGTCGTTGGCAACGAGGGCAAGAACTTCTGCGTCGGCGCAGACCTTGTTACAATCGTTAACCTTGCTCAGGACAAGGAATTTGATAAGCTGGACACTCTCATCAGAGGCCTCCAGGACGGCACAAAGGCTCTTAAGTATGCCGCACGTCCCGTCGTTTCCGCTCCGTTCGGACAGACCCTCGGCGGCGGCTGCGAAGTCACCATCCATTGCCCGGCTTGCGTTCCCCACACCGATACCTTCATGGGCCTTGTTGAAGTTGGTGTCGGCCTCATTCCCGCAGGCGGCGGCTGCACAGAAATGCTCATCCGTATGATGGATCGCTGCTATAACGACCAGAAGAAGTCCCGCTACGACGCTATCAAGGCTCTGTGGCAGTACATCATGACCGGTAAGGTCAATGTCGGCGCTGACGCTGCAATCGAAGCAGGCTACCTCTCCAAGGGTACCTATGTTGAGCGCAACAAGGCAAAGCAGCTCCAATCCGCAAAGGAAATGGTTCTTTGGATGGCAGCTCACAACTATCGTCCGGCAGCTGATCCCACCATCAAGGTCGCAGGCGAATACGGCTACGGCGCAATCGCATACGATATGCTGATGATGAAGAATGGTCACTTTGGTTCTGAACATGACATAAAAATTGGCGAGAAGATAGCTAACGTTATTACCGGCGGCAATCTGCCCTATGGTGCAGAAGTTCCCGCTCAGCAGATTCGTGATCTCGAGCGTGAAGCTTTCCTGTCCCTCGCCGGCGAAGAGAAGACTCAGGACCGTATCGTAGGCATGCTTATGAACGGCAAGCCTGTTCGCAATTAAGGGGGAAAAATCATGAGAGAAGCAGTAGTAGTAGCATATGGACGCAGTGCCATCGGAAAATCTCCTAAGGGCACGCTTAAAGACACAAGACCTGAAGAATACGCAGCACAGGTTATCAAGGGAGTTCTTGCAAAGATTCCGACCTTTAATCCCGCTCTTATTGACGACCTTATCCTTGGCTGTGCATTCCAGGAAGCTGAAACCGGCACAAACGTAGCACGTAACATCGGACTTCTTGCAGGCATTCCCGACAGCGTTCCTGCACAGACAGTTAACCGTTTCTGCTCGTCCGGACTTCAGTCAATCGCAATGGGCGCAAACTCAATTATGGCAGGACAGGCTGATATCATCCTTGCAGGCGGCGTCGAGACCATGTCCATGGTTCCCATGGGCGGCAACCTGAACGTTCCTAACGTTTATCTCGGCACAACAGTAATGCCCACAGCTATGACCGCAATGGGCAACACCGCTGAGAACGTTGCTGTGAAGTACGGCATCACCCGTGAAGAGCAGGATGAGTTTGCTTTCAACAGCCACAAGAAGGCAGAGGCCGCTCAGCTCGCTGGCAAGTTCGACGATGAAATCATCACCGTTGACGCTGTCAAGTATAAGACTGACGACGCAACCGGCCATGTTGTAAAGTATACCGTGCCCTTCAACAAGGACGAAGGCATCCGTTACAACCTTAAGATGGAAGATCTTACAAAGCTTAAGCCAGTTTTCCAGAAGGACGGAACAGTAACAGCAGGTAACGCTTCCCAGATGAATGACGCAGCAGCTTGCGTTCTCATTATGTCCAAGGAAAAGGCAGAAGAGCTCGGACTTAAGCCCATCGCAAAGTTCGTAAGCTTCGCAGTTGCAGGCTGCGCTCCCGATTACATGGGACTCGGCCCTGTCTATGCGGTACCGAAGGCTCTTAAGATTGCCGGTCTCAAGCAGGAAGACATCGATGTTTGGGAACTCAACGAAGCCTTCTCTGCACAGGCTCTCGGCTGCATCAAGGAAATGGGCTTAGATACCTCGAAGCTCAACCCCAACGGCGGCGGCGTGGCTCTGGGCCACCCCCTCGGCTGCACAGGCGCTATGCTGACCTGCAAGCTCCTCAGCGAGCTCAAGCGCACCGGCAAGAAGTACGGCGTTGTTTCCATGTGCATCGGCGGCGGCATGGGCGCAGCTGGTGTCTATGAAATGTGCTAAGTCTTAGCTGAATTTCTGTCACTAACAGAATTCCCGCACTCCTTTCGGGGAGTGCGGGAATTTTTATTTTCAGCAATAATGAATAATGACTGCACGGAGGATATAGCCAAACTCTGTATTGAAACAAAGGATGATTGGCGGTATAATCTAAGGGACACATGAAAGACGTTGATTTTAGCTTCGGAGGTACTCGCGCATGAGCATGGCGGATGAGATATTTTTAAATAACTGTAGGGACATTCTGGAAAACGGTGTCTGGGACACCGACAGAGAAGTTCGTCCACGCTGGGAGGATGGCGCTCCCGCCCATACAGTTAAAAAGTTCGGTATAGTTAACCGCTACGACCTTTCAAAGGAATTTCCGATACTTACGCTCAGACGAACGTTTTTGAAATCTGCTGTCGACGAGCTCCTCTGGATATGGCAGGCAAAGTCCAACAACGTAAATGAGCTTCGCACAAGGGTCTGGGACCAGTGGGCAAACGAAGAAGGAAGCATCGGCAAGGCCTATGGCTATCAGCTCGGCATCAAGCACCATTACCCTGAGGGCGATATGGATCAGGTGGACAGGGTGCTCTTTGACCTGAAGCACAACACCGCGAGCCGCAGGATAATGACGAATATATATAATTTTGCCGATCTTTCCGAAATGGCTCTTTACCCCTGCGCCTATTCAATGACCTTCAACGTCTCGGGAAATACGCTTAACAGCATTTTAAATCAGCGTTCGCAGGACATGCTTGCCGCGAACAATTGGAATGTCTGCCAATACGCCGTGCTGACTCATATGTTTGCGCAGGCTTCGGGACTGAAAGCGGGCGAGATGATACACGTCATTTCGGACGCGCATATTTATGACCGTCATGTTCCAATAATTGAAAAAATGCTCGCAAACGAGCCAAGAAAAGCGCCGACGTTCAAACTGGATGAGAGCGTTAAAGATTTCTATAAATTCACGCGCGACAGCTTCTCGCTTGAGGGCTATGAGTACAGCGAGTTTAGCGATAAGATACCGGTCGCCGTCTAAAAACGATATAAGATATCAAAGCATATCATAGTCACAGTGGAGGACTTTATGTACGCAATAGTCGCAGTCAGCAAAAACTGGGGCATAGGCCGTAACAACGCCCTGCTCTTCTCAATTCCCGAGGATATGAAATATTTCCGTGAAATGACGGCAGGGAAAACAATTATCATGGGGCGCAACACTCTCGAGTCCTTCCCTAATGGTGCTCCGCTTAAAAATAGAAGAAACATCATCATCTCAACGAATGAGGACTATAAGGTCGAGGGGGCGGAAATCGTCCATTCACCAGCGCAGGCATTGGAGCTGCTTTCCGACCTGCCCGAGGATGAGGTTTACGTCGTCGGCGGAAGCGAGGTCTATAGAGCAATGCTTCCATTTTGCGAGAAGGCTTTTGTCACGAAAGTTTTAAAGTCCTCCGAAGCGGACAGATTTTTTCCAGATCTCGACAGCTTGTCGGACTGGAAACTCGCTCAGGTGAGCGAGGAAAAAGAGCACGAGGGGCTTAAATACCGCTTTTGTGTATACGAAAGAATCTAGGCATTGAATAACTTTGACGGAAAGGACTCTTTGCCGCCCCGAAAAGATGATATAAACTGCCTATTGACAAGCGAACGAAAAATCGGTATATTTAGCCCATACTTTCATAGTCGTATAATGAATATATAAAAGACGTTGAAGGGGACGGGGAAAAGCGCCCGCAGTTATAAGAGAGCCGTTGTTTGGTGCGATACGGCAGCTGCTGCTGATCCCAAATCACCCCCAAGTCGTTTGCTGAAATAAAAGTAAGCAATACCGGGTCTTCCCGTTACAGAAGCGGACGCTGTTTGGCGTCTATGAGTGGCTCTTTTTAAGGGCAACAAGAGTGGTACCGCGGACTTATCTCCGTCTCTTATATTAGAGACGGAGTTTTTTGTTATTTAGTGAATTTTTGAATAGAGGATTGATATAATGCTGACACTTGACAAAGTTTACCACGCCGCGTTTACTATGAAAAATATAATTCGCATGACCGACCTCATTCATGCACCCAATATATCTTCCGGAGGCGAGGTTTATCTCAAAACCGAGAACCTGCAGGTAACGGGCTCGTTCAAGGTTCGCGGGGCTTATTATAAGATCAGCCAGCTTTCAGCCGAGGAGAAAGCGCACGGAGTTATAGCTTGTAGCGCGGGAAACCATGCGCAGGGCGTCGCGCGTGCCGCGTCAATGGAGGGCATCTCGTCAAAGATTTGCCTGCCGGACTCAGCGCCTATCAGCAAAATCGAAGCTACGAAGAGCTACGGCGCGGAGGTCGTTTTGGTGAACGGCGTTTATGACGATGCCTATAAGAAAGCGCGTGAGCTCGAAAAGAGCGAGGGACGGGTGTTCATACATCCCTTCGACGACGAGGATGTCATTGCAGGGCAGGGCACGATCGGGCTTGAGCTTTTGGAACAGCTTCCCGATTTGGACGCAGTCATAGTACCTATCGGCGGCGGCGGGCTCATTTCAGGTATTGCTTTTGCCGTTAAGTCTCTGAATCCGAAATGCAAGGTCTACGGCGTGCAGGTCTCGGGCGCGGCTTCAATGGCAAATTCCATGTGCTGCGGAAAGATTGAAGAGCTGCCGCGCATTGCCACTTTTGCCGACGGTATAGCAGTCAAACGCCCGGGGGAACTCACCTTCGAGCTTGTTTCAAAGTACGTCGACGAGGTTGTGACGGTGACGGACGACGAAGTCGCGACAGCGGTGCTCGCGCTCATCGAGCAGCAAAAGCTGATTGCCGAGGGAGCGGGCGCAGTTGCAGTTGCGGCGGTGATGTTCGACAAGCTGGACATTAAGGGCAAAAAGGCTGTATGCATCGTGAGCGGTGGAAATATCGACGTGAACATTCTGAGCCGCGTAATAACCCGCGGACTTTTGAGAGCGGGGCGCTTTGTTAACCTCTGCGTAGCGCTTACCGACAAACCGGGCCAGCTCGAGCTCGTATCAAAGACTATTGCAGAACAGGGCGGCAACGTCGTTTCCGTGCACTATAACAGGAGCGAGGAGAATATGGCGATAAACTCCTGTTTCCTGACGCTTCAGCTTGAGACCCGCGACAACGCGCAGGTCGAGGCGATAAGGGAAGCACTTAGAGCGCAGGGCTTCGAAATAGTACCCCAACATTCTTAATAGAAAAATCCGCGGAACAAACGTTCCGCGGATTTTTCTATTATATATCAGATCTTATCACCGAGACGGGAGAGAACATCAGTGAAATAGGCGGGAAGTTCGCTTGTTACCGCACAAAGCTCGTTCGTGCGGGGATGGATGAAGCGCAGGGTGCGCGCGTGCAGACACTGACCCTCAAGACCTTTTTCCTTGCCCTTTCTGCCATAAACCTCATCGCCGAGCAGAGGATGACCTATATGAGCCATATGCACCCTTATCTGGTGTGTGCGCCCCGTTTCAAGATTGCACCTGATATGCGTGTAGCCGTTGTACCGTGCGATGACTTCATAGTGCGTTACAGCGCTTCTGGAATTGCGCTCCGTAACCGCCATGCGCTTTCGGTCTATCGGATGGCGGCCGATTGGCGCGTCAATCGTGCCATTGTCGTTCTTTATTTTACCGATGACCACGGCTTCATAGGTGCGGGAAAGGCTGTGGTCGGCAAGCTGGGCTGAAAGGAAACGATGCGCATAGTCGTTTTTTGCGACGATTAACAGTCCAGAGGTGTCCATATCGATTCTGTGGACGATTCCAGGGCGTTTTTCGCCGCCTATGCCGGAAAGACTGTCACCGCAATGCCAGAGCAGGGCGTTTACCAGAGTCCCGCCTGCGTGACCTGGAGCAGGGTGAACGACCATTCCTCGAGGCTTGTTCACAACAACAAGATCATCGTCTTCAAAAGCTATATCGAGAGGGATGCTTTCAGCTGTGATTTCCGTGTCCTCGGGCTCGGGAACCTCGACAACAAAGATCTCGCCTGCGCTTACGCGGTGGTTTTTCTTAATGGGAGCGCAGCACAAAGTCACCTTGCCCTCGGCGATTAGCCGAGCCGCCTGCGAACGGGTCATATCGTCTATTTCTTGCGCAAGGAGAGCGTCGATACGTTCGCCGCTCTCCTGTGCTCTTATCGTATAGGTGTCTGTCATTTATCTTTGAACTCCGCAATAATATCTTCTATGCTAAAATCGGAATTGTTATTCTTCGCGGGTTTTAACGGCTCATCTTTGATTTTATCCAAGATGGGTTCCGGCTTAGCTTCGGGTTTTATTTCGGGTTCGGACTTAAAGAATTCGGAATAATCCTTCTTCGGCTCGGGCGCTGTTTTTACGACAGGAGCTTTCTCACTAGCGAAATCAGGCATATTCCAGTCGGTAATTACGCCCTCGGGATTGCGTGCAAGCGCGGCCTCGGCGGTTTTCGCGGCAAGCTCCGCTTCTATGTTCCTGCGCCCTTCGACAACAGGCTTTTTGAGCTGAGTGATGTAGTCCGCTCTGACGGGACGTTCGGAAGACATAGTACGCGTAGGCACTCTTGATGGAACGGGCTTTTCTTCTAAAGGTTCTTTGTGGAAAATAAGATAGACACAGAAGATAATGCCGCAGACCGTGATAAAGATATCCGATACGTTGAAAATCGCAAAATCTCCACCGAATATTTTGAACTGGAACTGGAACATATCCACGACATAGCCGTAGAGCGCGCGGTCAATGCAATTTCCAAGACCTCCCGCAACAACCATAATGAGCATCCAGCGGCCTAGCTTGCCCTTGACGATGTTTTTCGACAGCAGTATGATAACGCCGATTGTGACCACAAGCGTTAGTATTACGAAGAACCAGCGGCCGCCTTCCAGGAAACTGAAGGCAGCGCCCGTGTTGTGCACATTTGTGAGCTGTATAAAGCCGGGAATAAAGGGAGCGGTTGCGCCTTCGGCAAGGTGGAAATTAGTCCAGTATTTTGTTGCTTGATCGAGTATTAGGATGATTACCGCAACGATTGCATAGAGCATAGCAGGTACCTCCTGTGAGTTGTTTTGCCGCCGCTTATGATTTAGGGTGGCGTTTTATTTGGTGCGAGACTTTTTCCCGCCTTTAGTCGGAAACAGCAGCGGCGCAGCGGGGGCAAAGCTCGGGATGCTCATGGTTTTCTCCGACGTGCTCGTCGTGCATCCAGCAGCGTACGCATTTCGGCGCTGTGCAGGGTTCGATTTGTATCGTCACGCCCTTGAATTCGTCGCCCTCATAGCCCTCGCCCACGCCGTAAACGACCTTCGTTTCGGAGACGATGAACAGCATGGAAAGCGGCATTTCGGCGATTTTGGAAAATTCATTTTTCGCGCTTTCGGAGACGAATAGAGTGACTATCGCCTCGAGCGGTTTTCCGATGGTTTTTTCATTACGTGCAAGCTCAAGAGCCTTGTTCACGTCGTCGCGCAGAGCAATAATGAGGTCGAAGCGCTCCTCAGTGGCGGGGTCGAATGTATATTCGGGATTTACCTTCGGCATATCGTTGAGCATGACGTGCTCGGAATTCGCGGTCTTGTCATGGTTCATGGAAAGCCAAATCTCGTTCGAGGTGAAAGCGAGGAGCGGCGCAATCAGACGCACCATAGCGTCAAGAATTCCGTACATCGCGCTCTGCGCACTGCGGCGCAGGAGACTTTCGCGCTTTTCGCAGTAGAGTCTGTCCTTGACAATATCCAGATAGAAGTTTGACATATCAACGACGCAGAACTTGTGAACGGCGTGGACGACATTATAGAATTCGTAGTTTTCGTAAGCCGTGAGGCACTTTTCTACGAGCTTATTCGTGCGAGCGAGCGCCCATTTGTCCAGCTCCTGCATATCTGCGAAGACGATGCGGGCGTCGGGATCGAAGCCGTCAAGGTTGCCGAGCATGAAGCGCGCAGTGTTGCGGATTTTAAGGTAAGTATCCGAAAGCTGCTTGAAAATCCCGTCCGAGCAGCGCATATCAACGCGGTAGTCGGCGCTTGCTGCCCACAAACGCATGAGGTCTGCGCCGTATTTTGGGATGAGGTCATCCGGCAGGATGCTGTTTCCGAGACTCTTGTGCATTGCTTTGCCTTCACCGTCAACCGTCCAACCGTGAGTAAGGACAGCTTTGTAGGGTGCTTTGCCCTTGGTCGCAACTGCGGTGAGCAGGGAGGATTGGAACCAGCCGCGGTATTGGTCTGCACCCTCAAGATAGAGGTCTGCGGGCCAGTCAGAGGCGTTGTCGTGCTCCAGCGACGCAAAATGCGTTGAGCCGGAATCGAACCAGCCGTCCAAGGTGTCTGTGCCCTTGGTGATGTGATGTCCGCCGCATTTGGGGCAGACAAAGCCTTCGGGCAGAAAATCGGAAGAATCCGTCGAGAACCAGGCGTTGGAGCCTTTTTCGGAGAAGATATTCGATATTTTTTCGATAGTTTCGGGAGTGCAGACAGGTTCACCGCAGTCCTCACAGTAGAGGACGGGTATCGGCAGACCCCACTGACGCTGACGCGAAATGCACCAGTCGGCGCGCTCGCGTATCATTGAGACCATGCGATCGTGACCCCAATCGGGCAGCCAGGTGACGCCGTCGCAGGTTTTTAAGGCCTCTTCCTTGAAAGCATCTACGGAGCAGAACCATTGATCCGTCGCACGGTAAATGACGGGATTCTTACAGCGCCAGCAATGGGGATATGGGTGGCTTATCGTCTGGGAGGCGAGCAGAGATCCGCAGTCGCTTAAATCCTGCCAAATAGCGTCGTTCGCCTTTGAATAGAACATGCCCTCGTATTTACCGGATTCAGCGTTCATTACGCCGCGGTCATCTACGGGTACGACGATGCCGATCTTCGCCTTACCGCTGTAATCGTATTTCTGGCAGACCATGTAGTCTTCCATACCGTGTCCAGGAGCGGTGTGGACACATCCGGTACCGGCTTCCAGTGTCACGTGATCACCGTTTATAACAAGACTTTCACGTTCATAAAGCGGATGCTTTGCGCGCATGAACTCAAACTCGGAGCCCTTCATCTCGCAGAGAATCTGGAAGCTCTCAATACCGGCCGCCTTAGCGACGCTTCCGAGTAGCTCCTTAGCCAGGACGTAGACTTCACCGTTCGGAGCCTTGGCGAGGACATATTCGAGCTCTGCGTTGAGGCAGATTGCGAGGTTTCCGGGAATGGTCCAGGTCGTTGTAGTCCAGATAACGAAATAAGTCTCATCGAGCTTCGCAAACTTCGAGAGCTTGCCAAGGTCGTCTGTAACCTTAAATTTCACATAGATGGATTTGCAGCTGTCGTCGGCATACTCAATTTCAGCCTCCGCCAGCGCGGTCTCATCGTGGCTGCACCAGTAAACGGGTTTTTTCCCGCGATAGATGTAGCCTTTTTCATACATTTTGCCGAACACACGGACTTCCTCCGCTTCAAAAGCGGGGTCCATCGTTAAGTAGGGCTTGTCCCACTCGCCCATTACGCCCAGACGCTTGAATTGCTCGCGCTGTATATCGACGAATTTTGCGGCAAAATCGCGGCAGGCGTCGCGGAACTCCGGAATGGACATCTTTTTTCTATCCAGCTTGTTCTGCTTAATTATCGCGCTTTCGATAGGCATGCCGTGGTTATCCCAGCCGGGAACATAAGGAGCCTGAAATCCCGACATGTTTTTATAACGGACGATAAAGTCCTTGAGACTTTTGTTCATGGCGGTGCCCATGTGAATGTATCCGTTCGAGAACGGAGGCCCGTCGTGAAGAATGAAGCGGGGCTTCCCCTCATTGCGGGCAATCATTTTGTGGTATATATCGTTTTCATACCAGCTTTTAAGCATATCCGGCTCACGCGTGTTAAGAGACGCGCGCATCGGAAACTCGGTCTGCGGAAGATTGACTGTTTTGTTGTAATCCTGTGGCATTTGGTGTTGGCTCCTATCTGAAACAAGAAAATAATAGCTGCGGGGCGAGGCACAGCACTGTAGCGTATTATGCCCCGCCCCGACGATATTCAGTGCGAAAAACCACACCGAATATTAATCTAAATTGTAGGCTTGCCATTTTCCGACGAGCGGCAATTGGCACATGCCATTATTGGTGTAGTTATTTGCCGAATCGAAGATTATCAAAGGAGAACTGGCTTCCCTGTGCAGAGCTGCCCGCAAACTGGCGGGTCGGCTCTTCGAAGCTGTTAGAGGGAGAATCAGTCCTGCCGGTTACGACTTTTCGTATCTCTTCGTCAGCAACTCCTGAATCCGCAAGCCGCTCAACAGAGCTTTCGATGCTGCGGACAGTTTCCTCGACGGTCTCCGCTGCGGTTGCGGGGCGGGAAATCTCTTCGAGCTTCATGCCCTTGAGACTATCAAGAAAGTCGAGCTGCTTTGAGCAGATCATACGCATGTTCTCTATGTACTGGGTGCTTTCGCGCTTTGCTTCGAGAAGCATGGCTTCCTCAGTCGTGCGCTGATTATATGCTTCACGGGTGATACGTTCCGCTTCGCTTCGGGCGTTAGCCAGCGCATCCTCAGCCTTCTTGCGGGCGTCCTCTTCAATCTGCATGCTCAGCTTCTGAGCAGAGAGGAGGGTGAGACGCATGGAGTCCTCGGTGGCCCTATATTCCTCGATCTTTTCTACGAGAACTTTCATTTTGCTTTTTAGAACCATATTTTCCTTTGCTACGGCTGCATAGTCGTTCGCGGCCTCATCCAGAAAATCATCCACGGCACCCATATCGTAGCCGCCGAAAATCGCCTTTTCGAAGGTTTTCTCTCTAAAATTTTGAGGTGTCAACATATCAAAATCCCTTTCTGCATTGCGAAGCGCAATAATCTAAAACGGTTGCCGAACGAAGTTGTTTGCCGATATAAATACACAGAACAAAGCCAAAACACCTGATGCGCTTTCTTGAGTTCCGTATTTTACTTGGAAAAATCTACATGTAAAGGCTGCTGTTTTCGATCTCGTCAATGAGATCTCCCATGACGTCTACATTGTAGGGAGTGATTATGTAGGTGTTGGCGGCGACCTTTTTGATTTTTCCGTCGAGTGCATAGGCCACGCCGCTTAAGAAGTCGATGAGACGGCGGGCAGTGTCCTTGCCGGTCTGCTCAAGGTTCATTACGACAGAGCGTCTTTCGCGAAGGTGATCGGCGATTTCCGCCGCTGTTTCGAAGCGTTCGGGCTTTACGAGAACTACCTGTGACGAAGGCCCTCCGCCGAGATTTACAACCTTGTCCCTTCTTGCGGGAGTAACCGGATGAGTGTCGAAATCGGAGAATGGATTGCGGCGCTCAGCGGGAGCGGTATATCTTTTCTGGCTGTCAGCCGCGGGAATACGCGTTTCCGCCGGAGCTTCGGGATACTCTTCGCCGAAATCGTCATATTCATCACCGCTGTATGGACGAGTGAGCTTTTTAAGCTCGTCAAACAGACCCATAATTATGACCTTTCTCTTCACGGTGCCTGAGCGCAAAACGAGAGGGATACGCTTTGCGTCGTAGCAGCAATGTCTGCTTTCGGCACATCATATGAAGGTGAAATTTATAGTAATCAGGATGGATTCAAGAGCGGTTGTGTCTAGTCAGCCTTTGGGGGATACACTCGGACGCCAAAAATCGCAGAGCCGACCCGCACCATGTTCGAGCCCTCCGCAATGGCATCCTCAAAATCTCCGCTCATGCCCATTGATAAAAAATCCATGCTGACATTATCGTATTTTTTTGCTGAATTGTCAATAAAAAGCTGACGCATACGGGCAAAACAGGCGCGATTTTCGCTCTCTGAGCCCGAAATGGGAGGTATTGCCATGAGACCTCTGATAAAAACGGAGGATAAGTTTTCCGCTTTTTCCAATATCTTCGTAAGCTCTGATTTATCAATGCCGGATTTCGAAGCTTCGCCTCCGATATTAATCTCGATAAGAACGTCCTGCCTTCGCCCTAATGCCTTTGCACGGCTGTCGATGGCTTCGAGCAGTTCGAGAGAATCTACAGACTGTATAAGGTCGCAGACGCCCACAAGCTGCTTGACCTTGTTTTTCTGAAGATGCCCGATGAAGTGGAGAGATGCGCCGATGTACGCACCCTGTGTATTTTTCTCGACCAGCTCCTGCACTCTGTTTTCTCCGCAGACACTTATGCCGGCTTTTATCGCTTCCGCCACCAAATGTGAAGAGTTTGTTTTCGTCGCCGCGACGAGCGTAATTTCATCCGGCGACCTGCCGACGGCGCGGGCCGCCTTTTCGATGCGGTTTCTTACCAAAGCGACATTTTCTTCTATTTTCACTTGACTCATCACCTTATGCTAATCCTTCATTATCTTGCCGTCTGACAGTCCCTTGGTGGTGAGGATTATATCGTTCCCCTCCCTCAGGGACGCCGATTCCTGGGAGACCTCGGCAAGGAAATAATCGTTGGTTTCCCAGACGATGCTAATGTATTTTTTTTCAGCCTGCATCCCAGTCAGAGTGTAGACGTATGAGCCCTTCTCGTCCGACAGGACAGCCTGCTTCGGGACTCGGAGACCCTCGTGGGCATCAAAAACAATCTCCGCCGATGCCCGTCTTACGAAGAGTAGCTCCGCGGTTGCTTCGGTACATCTGAAGACTACAACGCACTCGTCATTTTCCGGAGAGCTTATGGATATGACCTTGGCTTTAAGCAGATTGGAGCAATAACGGCCAAAGTCCAGAGTCGCTGATTTGCCCACTTTTAATCTGTCTGCGTCCTCCTGCTTCACCTCGGCGGCAAAATACCACTCAAAGGCGGAGGCAAGTTTGCCGCGAACATCGGATGCAAGGTCCTGCGGAGTCTTCTCAAGCGACGTGAGCTTTGAAACTGTCAGACCGGAGAGCATGTCCGGCGTGATGTACTCATAGCCGTCTGGCGAGGCGGAAAAAAGCCCCGGAGTGCTTGCGGTTATTACTGCGGTGTCGGAAAGCGCACTTTGCCTGAGACTATCAAGCTCCGCTGTTACAAGATTCAGGTCTACCTCAGTTGTGTCGATGGAGGCGTTTGAGATGACGAGAGAGCTGAGACTCACGGATGCCGAGGCAAGGTTTTCCGTATCATGTCTTGCGGCAGATGCTGTAACGTTTAAAAGAGCTTCCTTGATTGAGTTATCCCTGTCGGCAAGGCTTTCGGCAGAGCTCGCTCCCGAGAGCACTGAGATGATGTACTGCTTCTTGATCTCCAGCTCGCGTATCTTCGCCGCGCGGGAGAGAGATTCTTCACCGGAATATATGACGGCGACCGTTTCGCCCACAGCGACCGCCTTGCCGCTGACGGCGACCACGCTGAGGTATTTCTCGTTACTTTGAACTAGGCTTTCCTGCCTTACAACAATACCCGAGGTGATGGCGTTATCCGAGAGTGAGACAAAGACAGCGGGAGCTGTTCTAATATTATTTGATGTGCTTCGGACGACGTAAACGCTAAGATATGCAAGAAGAGCACCGAAAAGAAGGAACGATATTACTTTTGTTAAGGTGTCTGTTCGTTTCATCTGTGTAGCTCCTTAGCTTACGAGACTGTAAATACGGTTCTCGCTTTTTATGAAAATATCCAAAGGGTGACCCTTTGGATATTTACGGTATATCGTCCCGCGTTGAAACGGGAATTTCTGAATTACTTGTTTTCTATGTATGCTCCTTGTCATCAATGGCTCTAGGCTCTCTGAGATCCACCGAATTAGAGGGTACAATTGTCGAAATGGCGTGTTTGTAAATCATTTGCTGTCGTCCGTCTGTTTCCAAGATGACAACAAAGCTGTCGAAGCTCTTTACAATGCCTTTCAACTGAAAACCGTTCATCAGAAAGAAAGTTACCGTCTGTTTTTCCCGTCGGATCTGATTAAGCAATGTGTCCTGAATGTTCTGTGTCTTTTGCATTTAAGCCAACTCCCCCTCGGAGCGGTTCAAAATCCATCGTGAAAGCAAAGCGCGGCAGGAATACAAGAACCTACCGACAGTATTTTATCACGGTTTGCCGCTCCATTAAATAGTAATATTAAACAAATCGCAAAGTCGATACAAAGCGAATTGTTCATGGACTATTCTAATCCGAGAGAGTGCAAAAACTTTGTCGAAATCTGTCGACCAAAATTAAAATCAGGAGCGTTATCCCATAGTATCCAGCCGATGTCTTCCTTCCGGCGGAGCCAGGTAAGCTGCCGCTTTGCATAGCGGCGGCTTTCACGCTTTATGATAGCGATTGCTTCATCTTCTGTTATTTCGCCGCGAATTGCCTGAGCGGCTTCCTTATAGCCTATCGCCTGCATTGCGGTGCATTTTTCGGGTACGCCGCTTGCTAAAATCGAACGCACCTCGTCAAAAAGTCCTGATTCCGCCATGCCTTGGGCGCGCCTGTCGATTCTTTCGTAGAGCACATCGCGGTCTTTGAACGAAAGCGCAATCGCAGCGGCGTCGTAGCGGTTCGGTATTTTCCGCGTCTCCTCGTCGTGCTCTGTTATCGTTCTGCCTGTGGTGTAGAAGACCTCCAGCGCACGTAGGATGCGATTTTTATCCGATGGGTAAAGTTTTTTTGCTCTTTCAGGGTCAACGGCGGCGAGCTCATAAAGCAGCTTTTCACCGCCAAGTGACGCGTATTTCGAATCAAGCTCATCGCGTATGGCCTTATCGGACGAGCTTTCGTCAAAATCCCGTCCCGCGACGAGGGAATCAATATAAAGCCCCGTTCCGCCGACTATAATCGGGAGAAGCCCTCTTTTCAGAATGTCCTGTACGCAGGAGTCGGCTTCCTTGACATAGCGGGCAACGCTGAAGCTCTCATAAGGCTCGGCGACATCTATCATGTGGTGGGCAACGCCCTGCATCTCTTCTTTTGTCACCTTAGCCGTTCCGATGTCCATGTGCCTATAGACCTGCATGGAGTCTGCCGAGACGATTTCGCCGCCGAGTTCTTTCGCGAGCAGGACGCCGAAAGCCGTTTTGCCAGTTGCGGTCGGGCCTGTTATGACCGCAATTTTGGGTGCTGTGCTCATTTGTTCACCGCCGCAGAAAAGATTTTGTCTTATGGGATTATCGGCTAAACAGCTTAAACTATACGAGAAAACTCCTTGTCGAGCTGCTTTTTCGTAAGCGTAACGGCGACCGGTCTGCCGTGCGGACAATACTTCACCTCGCCGAACACAACCGCCTTTACGATTTCGAGCAGTTCGTCATCTTCGGTGTTCCAGCCGGCTTTAACAGCCGCCTTGCAGGCAACCGTGTGCAGGATAGAGTCCAGAGCATCCTCTTTTGAAAGGGAGGAACCTTTTTTGAGCTTTTCGCAAATCTCCTCGACCATCGGGGCGATGTCCGAGGCGTCTGTATCCGCCGGAACACAGCGCACTATGACGCTGTCCGCGCCGAAGGGCTCAATCTCGAAGCCGAGATTTTCGAGATTTTCGGAGTTTTTCTCGAGAAGTTCGATCTCGCCACCTGAAAGCTTCACCGTTATGGGGATAAGAAGGGATTGGGACATAATCCCGCGACCCTGCTTTTTAAGTCTGTCGAAAATCATGCGCTCATGCGCCGCGTGCTTGTCGATGAGCAGGAGCTCGTTTCCCTTTTCGATGACTATGTAGGTTTTCATCGCCTCGCCCACAAGGCGGAAATCCTCGTGTACTCCGTCAATGACTTCCGCAATCATTGGTTCATCCGCTGCTATCGTAATCGGAGTCAAAACAGGAATGTCCTCGTAAAAAGGCGTGGAACTCGCTGTTCTGTATGGCGTTTCGCTTTCGTGGACAGACGTTCCGGTATTCGCCGAAGAGACAGTCCTGTTCCAAGTTATCGTTCCATGGTCGGAAGGATAAGCAGGTTTTGCGGGAATGTTCGGTTGGGAAGATACTGAGGGAGCGGCTTTAGGTGCGTCTGAATATTTTTCGCGGTACTCATTCGCGCTCATGGATTTGTAAAAGTCCTTTTTCGGGGATGCCGCGGCTTTTGTGGAGGGGGAGAGCGTTATCTCAGCCGTCCGCGTTTCGCCCACGAGAGCGGAGAGTGCGGCATAATATATTGAATCGAAAACCTTCTTCTCATCGCGGAATTTGACCTCCGTTTTGGCGGGATGCACGTTTACGTCCACAGAGCCGAGGCTCAAAGTCAGATATATGACGCAGGCAGGGTAGCGTCCGGTGAGCAGGGTGTTCTTATATGCCTGTTCAACTGCGGCCTGAAGAAGCTGGGATTTGATGCTGCGTCCGTTAACGAAGAAAAACTGCTTCGTCCGGTTGCCGTGACCTGCCTTCGGCGAAGAGACAAAACCCGAAACAGCAAAACCCTCGTCCTCGGAGGAGCACTCCAGAAGCTCTTTTGCCGTGTCGCGCCCCAGAAGACTGTATGCGCAGGAGGAGATTTTTCCGTCTCCCGGGGAGAAGAATTCCTCCTCGCCGTCCTTGATGAGGCGGACGGAGATTTCCGGACGTCCCAGAGCACAGCGAAGAGCGACACCTGCACAGGCAGAGCCCTCAGATCTGTCGGCCTTCATGAATTTTAGTCTTGCGGGGGTGTTGTAAAACAGGTCGCGGACGATGAGGGTCGTGCCCTCGGGGCAGCCGTGGGGCGACATTTCGATTATATCACCGGCCTCAAGCACGACGCGCGTGCCTTCGTCGTCGCCTTTTTTGCGAGTTATTAGCTCGATACGCGAAACGGCGGCAATAGCCGCCAGAGCCTCGCCGCGAAAGCCCATCGTACCGATTGCTTCAAGTCCGCGCTCGTCGCGCAGCTTGCTTGTCGCGTGGCGCATGAAGCACAGTCCCGCGTCCTCGGGCAGCATGCCGCATCCGTCGTCTGTTACACGGATATAGGTCATTCCGCCGCCCCTGACTTCGATGCTGACGTTTTTTGCGAGAGCGTCGAAGGAGTTTTCAATGAGCTCTTTTATGACTGAGGCCGGGCGTTCGACAACTTCGCCAGCCGCAATAAGGTCTGCAACGTGTGGAGAGAGTATGTTTATTTCTGACATTAAGGGTATCCTTTCTAAAAGGCGAAAAGAGCAATGGTCTATCGTTATCAGGTTTTTGTACCATAGCCGCAGAGCGGCGCATGGTATCAGTGTTTAAAATCAAGCATGCGCCGGCACAGTCGGCACATGAGCGTTATAATGTCCGCTTGCTGACATTATAACTTAAAATGATTGAAAATGCCACATTAAAATGGTATTATCAGTAGAAACGCTTTGATTTTGCCGATTGAAGGAACGAAATGCAAATATAATGACAGGACTTTGAGCATGAGCATAAAACGAACAGACATTCCAGCTGAAGAAATCGAAAAACAACTGGCTATCTGCACCGAAGTGAGACAGAGATACGAGGGAAAAAAGCCTCTCGCGCTCGTTGATACTTTCGGCTGCCAGCAGAATGAGGAAGACAGCGAAAAAATTAGAGGCTACCTTGCCGAGATGGGCTTTGAAATGACGGAAGACGAATTCAAAGCCGATATAATCGTCCTCAACACCTGCGCCGTGCGGGAACACGCGGAGATGCGTGTTTTCGGGAATCTTGGCGCTCTTACACATCCGAAAAAGGAAAATCCGAATCAGATAATCGCGGTGTGCGGCTGCATGGTGCAGCAGGAGCATGTCGTGGATAAAATAAAGAAATCCTTCCGCCATGTCGATTTGGTTTTCGGACCGGACGAGCTCTGGCGCTTTCCGGAGCTTATCTATACCGTCATGACCAAGAGAAAACGCGTTTTTGCGCCCGGAAGCGGAGACGGCTGCGTTGCTGAGGGTGTTCCGCACCTGCGTGCGGACAAGGTCAAAGCGTGGCTTTCGATAATGAACGGCTGCAACAACTTCTGCACCTATTGCATCGTGCCGTACACGCGTTTTCGCGAGCGCTCACGCCAGCCGGAGGAAATCGTGAAAGAGGCAAGAGAGCTTGTGGCGCAAGGCTACAAGGAAATAACTCTTTTAGGGCAGAATGTCAATTCCTATGGGCGTGACTTAGACTGCGGCATCACCTTTGCACAGCTCATACGCATGATTAACTCTATTGAAGGCGACTTTGTAATTCGCTTTATGACAAGCCACCCGAAGGACGCAAACTCTGAGCTTTTTACCGCGATGCGCGACTGCGAAAAATGTGAGAAGCACCTGCACCTGCCCCTCCAGTCGGGAAGTGATAGGATACTCAAGGCGATGAACAGGCATTACGACACAGAAAAATACCTTGCTCTTGTTGACAAAGTGCGCGAAACTGTGCCTGATATAGTTCTGACGACGGATATTATCGTCGGCTTCCCGAATGAAACGGATGAGGACTTCGAGGGAACTATGTCGGTCATCGAGAAGGTGCGGTTTGATGCGATGTTCACCTTCATCTATTCCAAGCGCCTCGGCACTCCTGCCGCCGAGATGTCCGACCCCTTCACGCGTGAAGAAAAGCAGGTGCATTTTGACAGACTTCTCGAAGCCCAGAACAGAATTTCAGAAGAAAAGCACAGGGAATATATCGGGAAGATCGTCCGTGCGCTTATAGACGGAAAGGACAGGGAGGAAGGCGTGCTCTCGGCTCGCACCTCGGGCGGAAGACTCGTCCGCGTTATCTCGGATGAAAGCCTTATAGGAACCTTCGCAAATGTCAAAATCACCGACTGCAACACCTGGGCGCTGAGAGGCGAAATCGTCTAGCATTACTCAAAAACCAATCCGGAGGTAAAACCATGGCGGAACTCACGCCCATGAAAAGACAATACAACGATATAAAGGCACAGCATTCGGACTGCTTGCTGTTTTTCAGACTGGGCGATTTTTATGAGATGTTCGATGAGGACGCCGTCACGGCTTCTCGCGAGCTTGAGCTTGCGCTCACGACGCGTGACAGGAACATCGAAAATCCAGATGAGCGCACGCCGATGTGCGGAGTGCCTTATCACAGCTGCGAGGCATATATCGCGCGGCTTATAGCAAAGGGCTATAAGGTCGCGATTTGCGAGCAGACCGAAGATCCTGCGCTCGCGAAGGGACTTGTCAGCCGTGACGTAATAAGAATTATTACGCCCGGCACAGTGACTGAAAGCTCCATGCTCGAAGAAGGAAAATCGAACTATGTCTGTTCCGTTTTTCTCGACAGCACCGCCGGAGCCGTTGCCTTTTGCGATGTTTCAACGGGCGAGTTCTGCGTCGCAGGCTTTGACAAGGCCCCCATTACGCACATACAAAACGAGCTCGGGCGCTTTTTACCGCGCGAGGCGGTTCTGAGCACGGGAGCGATGGAAAACTCTGAGCTCCGCGCATTCCTCACAAAAAAACTCGACTGCCTCGTTGAAAACGGCGATGACCGCTTTGACTATTTGCTTGGCGCGGCGAGAATCTGCGAGCAGTTCCGCTCGCCCGATGTAGACAGTTTAGGGCTTGCGGATGATAGCGCCGCGGTCTGCGCCGCGGGAGGCCTTTTAAGCTACATAATTGAAACGCAGAAATTTAACATCAGTCATATCAGCACTTTGGACGTTTTTTCGGCGGGGCGCTTCATGGAACTCGACTACACTACTCGTCGTAATCTTGAAATCACCGAAAATCTTCGCACGGGCGAGAAAAAGGGCAGCCTTCTTTGGGTGCTCGATAAGACGAGGACCCCAATGGGAGGAAGACTCCTCAGGGCTTGGACGGAGCGTCCGCTGCTTTCTCCGGTTGCGATAAAGCGCAGACTAACCGCGGTTCAGGAGCTATATTCCGACAATGTAGCTAGAGGCGAAATAATCGAAATTCTCCGCAATATCGGCGATATACAGCGCCTTGTCGGTCGAGCGGTATATGGAACGGCGAACGGACGCGACCTTCTTGCGCTCGGGTCTTATTGCGCGGCACTCCCTGAACTTGCAAAGCTCCTCTCGGACAAGCAGAGCCTGATGCTCAAAAAGATTAGCGAAACTGACCCCGTTTCGCAAATACCAGAGATAATAATGCGTGCGATTTGCGACGAGCCGCCGTTTTCCGTGCGCGAGGGAGGTATACTTCGTACCGGCTTCAGCGAGGAAGTGGATAATCTTCGGAATGTCCGCGATAACGGAGCGGAAATGGTTTCCCAGCTTGAAACACGTGAGCGCGAGAGCACAGGCATAAAAAAGCTCAAGGTCGGCTACAACAGGGTTTTTGGTTACTACATAGATATTCCCCGCGCGTTTTCGGAAAATGTGCCGGAGGAATATATTAGAAGGCAGACACTTTCCACAAGCGAGCGCTTCTTGACACAGGAACTCAAGGAGCTTGAAAACACTCTTTTAACCGCAAAGGACAGGCTCGGCGAACTCGAATTTCGATTTTTCGAGGAAGTGCGGCTGCGCGTCGCCTCCGAGGTAACAAGGATACAGGCGCTTGCAGACGCCATTGCGGAGCTCGACGTGCTCTGCTCGCTTGCGGAGGTCGCTGTTAAAAATGGCTACACCATGCCGGAGATCGACCTTTCCGGCACGCTTTCTATCACTGCCGGAAGGCATCCGGTCGTAGAGCAGACCCAGCGCGATACGCTCTTTGTTCCGAACGACACCTTAATGAACATTTCGGACGAGCGGACAGCGATAATAACCGGTCCGAACATGGCGGGTAAATCCACCTATATGCGACAGACCGCGCTCATCGTGCTCATGGCGCAGATTGGCAGCTTCGTTCCTGCAAAAAGCGCCCTCGTCGGGATTGTGGACAGAGTATTTACTCGCATCGGAGCGTCTGATGATCTTGCGGGCGGACGCAGTACCTTCATGGTCGAAATGATTGAGGTTGCGGACATCCTTAAATACGCTACTAGCTCCAGCCTTATTATACTTGACGAAATCGGACGCGGCACCTCGACCTATGACGGCATGGCGATAGCGAGAGCCGTCTTGGAGTTCTGCGCCGACAGGAAAAAGCTCGGTGCTAAAACCCTGTTTGCAACGCATTACCATGAGCTTTCCGCGCTTGAAGGAGCGCTTGAGGGAGTTCGAAATTACAGCATCACCGCAAAAAAACGCGGTAACGACCTTATCTTCCTTCGCAAGATAGTGCGCGGTGCGGCTGACGACAGCTACGGTATTGAGGTCGCAAAGCTCGCGGGCGTTCCTGATTCTGTGATTTCAAGGGCGAAAAACTGCCTTAAAGAGCTTGAAAGCGGAGGTCACGAGAACCATGTGGAAAATGGTGAGAACTCCGACGCCCAAATGAGCTTTTCGGATTTTGGCTCGAACGAAATAATCGGCAAATTAAAGGACGCGAATTTGGATACACTGACGCCGATTGAGGCGATGAACCTTCTTTATGAGCTCAAGAAAAAGGTGGACGCCTGATGAAAGTTGTGATTACCGGCTTTTTCAACACCATGTCAAAGCCCCAAAAAATCGCGGGTCTCGTCTATCTGCCTTTTCATGTTTTCATCCTTCCGCTTTTTCTGGGAATGGCGGCAACCTGGCTGCCCGGCGGGCTAAATGAGCTTACGGCAAACATTATCTACTATGCGCTCGGCTTTGTGTTTTGTATGATTGTGATGTGGAAACACCTTAGAGGCGCTTTTGATATCATGCTTGACAATCCTGTGGCAAGCATAGCGGCTATAGTTTTCGGCTATTTCATTTATTTACTGCTTAGCTATCTTGCGGTCGGAGTCCTTATGATAATAATCGGGGATAGGCTTTCTAACCCGAACAACGACGCGATACAGGCCCTTGCAGAAGGCAGTCCGCGTGCGGCGCTGGGACTTGCGGTGTTCATTGCGCCGATTGTTGAAGAGGTCTTGTTCCGGGGCGTCGTTTTCGGTTCACTGCGTCCGAAGCACCGCGCTTGGGCCTTCGTCATATCCATCGGTCTTTTCGCCCTTTACCATGTCTGGCAGTTTGCGCTTGTATCAATGAACGCTATGACGCTTTTATACGTAATTGAGTATATTCCGGCGGGATATGCACTCGCGTGGACCTATGAGAAGACGAACAGCATCTGGATTCCGATCTTCCTGCACATGCTCATTAATATTCTTTCAATGCTTGTTCTGGGTTGATGATACATTAGCTTATTAAAAAGGACAAAAATATTTGAAAAAACGGCAAAATTCTTTGAAATCTGCGTGTAGTAGTGATATCATAAGAATAATTATTAATCGCGAGGCTTGGAGAGATGGCAAATGCAGCGAAAAGGCTGGCTGAAAAAAGCGATACTGACGCAGATCTCTGAAATCAGGCAATATAATCGTTATGGAAAACGCGATATGGTCGCAAGAAACATGGTCGCACTAAAGCTGATCAGTTTTGTGGGACTAGCTATTACTTTGCTCATTTTTGCTTTGCCACGTCTCGGGCTAGAAAATTGGGCCTTCATGTGGCGTTATTGGGTCATGATACCCATGTATGCTGTGTTTTTGGCTTTTTCTCTAATATACGGGAGGAAAAAGCATAAAAGCTATAATGTTGTTAAGACAGCGGGCGTTTTGTTTTCAGTTATAATAATATTGCTCCTCACTGTGATTGACATTTTCTATTACCCCAATATGCCGGACGAGCTGTTCGTGTTCGTGATAGTGCTTTTGCCGATGTTCTTCTCTATTGAAACGTGGGTAGTCGCCTCCATAACCGTTTACGGAGGACTTTTATACTGTATACTTGCCTACAATTTCAAGGCTCCCGAAGTCATCCAGCACGATATATTCTCGGTCAGCCTGAGCGTTGTGCTTTCCTTGTTGGTGCTGGGATATCATGCTAGGATTCGCGCAACCAGTTTCTTAGTCAAGGAAAAATACAAGACACTCAGCCGGATGGATCTTCTGACGGAGCTTCTTAACAAAAAAAGCTATGAGCTCTGGTGCCAGAGAATGTTGGACGAGTGCAAAAACGGCGAGCTCGGTGCTTTGGTTATCTTCGATTTGGACAATTTCAAGCAGATAAATGACACCTACGGTCATATTATGGGGGACAGTGTGCTTGAAATAGTCGGACGGACTCTTGCGGCAAATTTCCAAGCCGATTGCTTTGTCGGACGTATTGGCGGGGACGAATTCAGCGCTTTTACCTGCTCTCACCGCGGCATCGAGCTCTTCGAGAGACGGGCCGAGAATGTCATGACTGAAGTCATGGAGCGCGCGATGAAGGAACTGCGAATCAATGTTACGATGAGTATGGGTATTTCGGTAAAAAGTAGCGGTTCGATCAATTACATGGAGATGTATTTTGACGCCGACAAGGCTCTTTATGAGTTCAAGCGAACGGTTCGGAACCAAAAATACGCTGCCGCGTCAAACTAGGTGCTATAATAACAAATATCCCGAAAACGCAGAATTGCGTTTTCGGGATTATTAATATTTTGGAATCCTGCGTTAGTAAGCGACGCCCCAGATAATCATTTTCTTCGCGGGCTTTCCGCAGACAGGGCAAACGCTACCGAGATTTTCCTGAACAAGGGGTATGCAGCGGCTTGTAACGCCGGCCTTTTCTTTCATTGCCAGCTCACATTCGATATCGCCGCACCACATGGTTTTTACAAAGCCGCCCTTAGTATCAACTATTTCTTTGACTTCCTCAGGAGTTGAGGCGGTGAAGGTATGCTCATCAAGGTTCTTTTTTGCCTTTGCAAAAAGTCCTGCCTGAATTGCATTGAGCAGCTCGGGAATCTTCGTTTCAAGCTCACTCAGCAGAATAATTGTTTTTTCCCCGCTGTCACGACGAGCACACACGCATTGACCTGCTTCGATGTCCTTAGGTCCGATTTCGATGCGGAGGGGTACGCCCTTCATCTCATACTCGGCAAATTTCCAGCCGGGAGAGTTGTCGGAAAAGTCGCCCTTGACGCGAAGTCCAGTGGCTTTGAGTCTTCCGATAAGCTCCTGAGCTTTTTCGACGACGCCCTCCTTATGCTGGGCGATGGGCAGGACGACAGCCTGAATGGGGGCAATTCTTGGAGGGAGTACAAGCCCGTTGTTGTCACCGTGCGTCATGATTATGCCGCCGATTGTACGGGTGGAAAGTCCCCAGGAAGTCTGGTGAGGAGTCGCTGGTTTATTATCCTTATCAGTAAAAGTGATATCAAAAGCCGTTGCAAAGCCTGTGCCGAAATAATGGCTAGTTCCGCTTTGCAGAGCCTTGTGGTCGTGCATCATGCATTCGATGGAATAGGTGCGCTCTGCTCCTGCAAATTTTTCCTTGTCCGTTTTACAGCCGCGAACGACAGGCATTGCAAGGATGTTTTCGCAAAGATCGGCATATACCTCGAGCTGCTGCTCGGTTTCGGCAATCGCTTCCTCAGCGCTTGCGTGAAGAGTGTGTCCCTCCTGCCAAAGGAATTCGCGGTGGCGGAGGAAGGGGCGTGAGGTCTTTTCCCAGCGGAGAACGCTGCACCACTGGTTATATAAAAGGGGCAGGTCGCGCCACGAATGAACGATATTGTGCCAGTGGTCGCAAAATAGAGTTTCGGAGGTGGGACGGATGCAGAGCTTTTCCTCAAGCTTCTCAGAACCGCCAAGCGTGACCCAGGCGCATTCGGGCGCAAAGCCCACAACGTGATCCTTTTCCTTTTGTAAAAGGGATTCGGGAATCAGCAGCGGCATAGACACGTTCTGATGACCCGTTTCCTTGAAACGCCTATCAAGCTCCGACTGGATATTTTCCCAAATGGCATAACCGTAAGGTCGAAGAATGAACATACCCTTTACGCTGGTATATTCAATCAGCTCGGCTTTTTTGCACACATCTGTGTACCATTTTGCAAAATCGACCTCCATATCGGTTATCTGTTCGACTTTTTTGTCCGTTGCCATGATTTGTGATCAATCCTTTCGACTTTGTTGGTCCCACACCGCAAAAACTTTTGCGGGTTACCGGAGCAGAGCGGCAGGTGCCTTCTGCGCCATCCTGTAATTCTATTAAATAAAGTGGGGCTTGTCAAGAACAATAGTCCATTTGACGCCGTATTATGGAATGACTTTCATAATATCGGAGGCGGGTGCCTGTGAGCGCTTTTGCTAAATTTTATTTTAAGCCCTCCAAGGGCGAGAAGATACACACGGTGGTCACACCGAAGGAGGACGAAAGCTGTTGTATATGCGGAAAGGTGTCCGATGGAGAGCACGGTATAAAAGGTGCGCTCGTGTTTCTGTTCGAGACCGAGGGGCAGGAAGCGGGGAGACTTCTCGCGTCAAATGTGACGGATGAGGACGGTCAATTCGCTTTTGGACCTCTCGCCGCGGGAGAGCTGTATGTCATCAAGGTCTATAAGGACAGCCTGAAGCTTCGCGAGCTGGAGATTTCGGTGTGAGTGTCATAGCCGTGCGGAAAAGGGCGGTCGGTAAAAAAACCGACCGCCCTTACTGTTCATTTAAGTCCGCCCTCGCGCTTAATGGCTCTGATATCTCGTCCTGCAAAATTCAGGACAAGGTATTCGCCCTCGAGTCGGGAAACAATCTGAGGAGAATAGCGCCTGTGCAGCTCGTCCTCCGAGAGGTTAGTCGTGATGATAGTTTTCCCGCTTCTTAGAAGCCGCCCGTTCACAAGCGAATAGAGCGCGCTCTGCGTAAAATTCGTCGTCATTTCAGTCCCGAGGTCGTCGAGTATCAGAAGGTCGCAGTCCGTATAACGCTTTACGCGGGCGGCTGTTTCCTCCGCGCCGTCTCCGCTGCGGTCGAATTTTTGAAGTTCAAAGGCCTCCATAACGGAGATTGAGGTATCGTAAACGACCGAAAAGCCCTTTTCCGAAACGACCTTCGCAATTGAAGCGGAAAGAAAGGTTTTTCCGAGACCCGTTCCACCTCGGAATAGGAGGTTGACGGAGTCTTGCCCGAACTTTGAGGCATATTCACTGCAAATAGTCAGCGCCGTTGTCATTAAAGCTCGAGGAGAATATTTCAGCTCAGGAATACGAACATCATCGTAATAGCCGAGGTCAAATTTTTCGAAGCATTGACCGGCTGTGTCCAGAATGCTGCTCAGTTCTTTTACGGCTTCGGTTTTATACAGAGATTTCAGACAGGTACAGGGTTTTCCCATGCTGTACCCTGTATCGTGGCATACGGGGCAGTCATATATCTCATCTATGTAGTCTGCGGGGTAACCGCCGGATTTGAGAAGTTCGGCATGTCTTTTGAGGAGCAAATCGCACCTTGTTCTTGCGGCTTCGACAGCGATGCCTGCATCAGAGCCCTTTTTTAATGCCTCGAAAGCAACTTCAGTCATCAGAGTCGTTATCTCTTTTTCTGTTTCTATAACCGCTGGGATGCGGGAGAAGACCTCCGCTCTGCGGTGAGTCCGCTCATCTTCGTTTGCTCGCTTTCTGCCAGCGATAATATCTTTGGCTCGCGCCAAAATCTTTCCGTCGTACGCCATAACTCACCTCAAAATCAGCCGTTTTTGACTCTGTTCAGTATTTTTTCCATACGCTCAAGTTCTGATTCGCCCGTGCTCGCGCTTTTAGGCTGAAAGGCCTGATGGCCGTAAGCGCCTGCCGATGTATTCGCTCGGGCGTCGCCATTTATAACTTCCTCTGCCGTATGGAGGTTTTTCGAGTGCCAGCTCATAATGATTGAGTTCATGTACTTCCATGTAAGACCGCCTGTTTTTACCACGGTCTTGTCATAGGCAAGAGCAATAGCTTCAAGATCGAAGCCGATATCGAGCCAGCTTTCAACATATTTTCGTTCCGTGGAACTGAAATTGCGCCCGTTAATCTGCAAAAGGCGCTTAATATCGTTCATTACACCAAAGCGCGCCCTGACGCGTAGGAGGTATTCCTCTGCAAGCTCGAGTGTCAGTATCTCGCGGTTGTACCAGACGTAGGCTTCCTTTTCGATAGTGCGCATGGAGGGGAATTTGCCCAGACCCTGATGCTCATGCGTTTCCGCGACGCAGTGATTTATGAGAAGGAAGATGACTTCCGTCGGAAGGCGCAAATAGTCGTAAATACCGAACAAGATTTTCAAATCCGTACCAGTCAGCATGTGCCCCATTATTCGCTGAGTCTCATCGACAATCGCCTTGAATTCGCCGTTCTCGCCGGTGCGGGAGGCAATGTCCTCCGCCGTATATTCGGGAAGCTCGTCCGCAGGCAGGGGCAAAGTGGTTTTAACTTCGCCAGTCCTGAAAAGTCCGGTTTCGCAGAGCTTTGCCATGGCATTTTCAATTTCCGTCTTCGTACGCCTGAGGGAAGAAGCAACGCCCGCCAAATCAACCGCGCCGCCGTTACGGAGGGCGTATAGGTAAAGCAGTGTGGCGGTTCCGTCACTAAGGCTTAAAAGCTTGTCCGCATCAACTGTCGGGAGAGCGAGATTCGGTTCGCCGGAAAGTCTGTATTTTTTGTCTTCCATATATCCCCCTCGTACAGTTTTCGATAGGAGTTAAATATCATAGCCGCGAAGCGGCGTTATGATATAATTTATTAAAATCAAGCGAGTGCCGACGATTTCGGCACATGCGCATTATACTGTTTGCAATTGCGAACAGTATAACATTAATTTTAACTTGTAGCAATATATCTATTTATGTTATAATAACCGCAAGCGATTATTATACAGATTTAAAAGCATATACCACAACGCCGCTTCGCGGCTGTGGTATAATACATTTAAAAGCCACTGCACGAACGAACGTAATTCAAATTCGTACATTTAAAGAGGTGAATGCCGAGATGATGAAAGATGTTACCGTCGAAATCGCAGGACGCGAGTACACGCTCAAAACCGACGAGGATCCAGATTATGTCCGAGAGCTTGCAAATGTTGTGACTATCAAGATTCTCGAAATTAAGAGGGACTCCGGCGCATCCGCTGTGGACTGCGCAACAATGGCGGCAATGGATATGGGCGACCGCTACCTTAAGGAACTGAAGAAAAAACAGGCTTCGAAAAAGAGATCAACCGAACAGGTGGAAACAGAGCCTACGACACTTCTATAATCGCATCACCCGAAAGGCACAGCTATGTTGGAACTATTATCACCTGCAGGTTCTCCCGAAGCGGTCGTCGCGGCGGTTCAGAGCGGGGCAGATGCTATCTATATGGGCTTTGGCAGTTTCAACGCACGCCGGAGCGCAAAGAATTTTACGGACGAGGAGTTTGAATCCTCCGTCCGCTATTGTCGTATCCGTGGCTGCAAGGTATATCTCACGCTGAACACTCTCGTGAGCGACAGAGAAATACCCGAAGTCCTGAAACTCGCTCAAAAAGCTTACGAGCTTGGGGTTGACGCGATACTTGTTCAGGACCTGGGGCTTGCACGCGTGCTGAAATGCGCTCTTCCCGATTTGCCGCTGCATGCGAGTACACAGATGAGCATTCATAACCTTGCAGGTGTCGAAGCTGCTGCAGAAATGGGTGTCACACGTGCGGTTCTGGCAAGAGAACTGAGTCTTGAGCAGATAGCTTTGATAGCCGAAAAAGCACCCATCGAGGTCGAAGTTTTTGCGCACGGCGCGCTGTGCTTCTGCCATTCGGGACAGTGCTATATGAGCGCGCTTATCGGCAGACGCAGCGGAAATCGTGGTGCCTGTGCTCAGCCCTGCAGGCTTCAATACAGTCTCGGCGGAAGAATGGACAACTATCCCCTGAGTCTTAAGGACAGCTGCCTCGTCTCATATCTCAAGGAACTTGAAAGAGCGGGCGTCGCCTGCGTAAAAATCGAAGGCCGCATGAAGCGCCCGGAGTATTCCGCAATAGTGACAGGGATATATTCCCGCGCGATACGCGACGGACATGAACCGTCGGAAATCGAAATGCAGCAGCTTGAGCTTGCGTTTTCACGTCAGGGCTTCACAGACGGGTACCTCATGGGGCAAAAGAGCCCCGCGATGTTCGGTGTCCGCGAGGAGATGGACAGAGACGCAAACAAGCTCTTTTCCGCGGCACGCAAGGAGTATGGAGCTTCGGAATCCCGCCGTGTGCCTGTAAAGTTTTTTGCCCTCATCAAGGAGGGAAAAACGTCCAAATTCGCGGTTGAGGACAAGGACGGACACAAGGTTTTAAGAGACGGACCGCTCCCGCAGAAAGCCACGAATCAGGCTGTTTCCAAGCAGGCAATTCACGATCAGTTTTACAAAACGGGAGGTACTCCCTATTATTGCTATGATGTTGAGACGGTGCTGGACGAGGGACTTTTTCTTCCAACATCGATGCTCAACGAAATCCGCCGTTTTCTGCTGGACGAGCTCACTGAAGAGAGAAAAAAGTCTCCTGTGAGAAAAACTGGAAAGACGCCAAAACCCCCATCCGACGTAAAGATACTCGGCGGCCCGAAAATGATCTTTCAGGTCAGTTCAGAGGAGCAGCTTACAGAAAAGCTCGCGGAGGAAAGGCCGGACTTTATATATGTTCCGCTCTCGATTCTTTCGGAGAACCCCGAAGCGGTCATACCCTTTGCCGAAAAGGGCACGCGTCCAGTCGCCGTGTTACCGCGTATCATTACCGATACAGAGGCACCCGAAATAATGGAGCAGCTTCGTAGGGTTAAGGCTATGGGAATAACGCAGGCGCTTGTCGGGAACATGGGACATATAAAGTACGTCAGACTTGCGTCGCTGGAAGTTAGAGGCGATTTTGGTTTGAATGCGTACAATTCGGATACGCTTCAAGTATTAAGCGCGGCGGGGCTTTTATCGGCTACAGCCTCGTTTGAGCTTCGACTTAGCCAAATTAGGGATATGCATAAGCCGATAAACACTGAAGTTATTGCCTATGGACGCCTGCCGCTAATGGTAAGCGACCAGTGCATTATAAAAAACAGCGCTGGGAAGTGCAACTGCCAGAACGCAGTTTCGCTCTCGGACCGTACGGGACAGCTATTCCCCGTTGTTAAGGAATTCGGCTGCCGCAACGTCATTTTGAACGCACACAAGCTTTTTCTGGGCGACAGGAAACGTGACCTTGAAAGCTGCGGACTCTGGGGTATACGGCTTTTATTTACCAACGAGGGTGCTGAGGAATGCGTGCGCATTGCGGACAGCTTCCTCGGTAAAACGGATTACGCTCCGAACGGGCTGACAAGAGGACTTTATTACCGCGGCGTTGAATAGCGCGATTATATACAAAGCAGAGGGGAAATTATGAACATCGTTCTTGCGTCCGCCTCACCGCGGAGGCGCGAGCTTCTGACAATGCTGGGCGTGAAAGACTTTAAAATCGTCCCCGCCGAAGGCGATGAGATAATTGAAGAGGGACTCTCGCCTGCTGAGGCGGTCTGCGCGCTTTCCCACGCCAAGGCGGATGAGGTATCAAAAAAGTGTGCCCCTTCGGACATCATCATTGCGGCGGACACAATAGTCGTGCTTGACGGAGATATATTGGGGAAGCCCTCCGATAAAAGCGATGCGTTCCATATGCTTACGCTTCTTTCGGGAAGGGCGCACTCGGTCTTTACGGGCGTGACGGTCATGCAGGGTGAAAAAACCTTAGTCGAATTTGAGAGGACGGTCGTCCGATTCCGTGCTTTAACGGAGCGCGAGATAGAAGCATATATCCAAACAGGCGAACCGATGGACAAAGCCGGTTCCTATGGCGCACAGGGGATAGGGTCTCTTTTTATCGAGGGCATCGAGGGCGACTTTTTTAACGTTATGGGGCTTCCGCTTTGCAGACTTTCAAAAATGCTTGAACAATTGGGAGTATATTTGATTTGAACAGTTTTAAAGATTACATGAAGAAAAACGGGATAAGGCTCGGTATAGTCGTCGTTATCGTCGCCGTTATCTTTGGCTTTGCCGCAAGCCGCTCTTCGGACGGCGCAAGCGCAGTCGAAAATGCCGCGGCTTCTATAACTACGCCCGTCAAAGTGGGCTCAACCGGTATCAAGGGCTGGCTTGAGGGCGTTTACGGCTACATGTTCCGGTATGACAATCTCGCCGCGGAAAATGAGCAGCTCAAGGTTCAACTTGCGCAATCCGAGAAAAAACTTCGCGAAGCCGAGGAAGCCGAAAGCGAGAACGTGCGTCTGCGCGAGCTGCTTGACCTGCGTGAAAAGCACGAGGATTTCGTTTTTGAATCTGCAAACATAATCGACCGCCCAGCTTCGAACTGGAGCGTTACATATACGCTCAGTAAGGGGACTGAAAGCGGCATCGAGGTCGGAAACGGTGTTATCGACAGCAAATATAACCTTGTCGGACAGGTTACGGAGGTCGGGGCAGGCTGGTCGACGGTCCGCTCGGTAATCGATGCGGATATGCGCGTTGGCGCGCTGGTGGGCGAGGGCGGAAACGCGGCTATGATAGTCGGTGATTTCGCGCTCATGCAAAAGAACCAGACTAAGCTCACCTATCTCACTGAGGAGACTCAGGTTCTTGAGGGCGATGTGCTTATTACCTCCGGCAAGGGCGGAGCTTTCCCCAAGGGTCTTAAAATCGGCAGCGTGACCGCCGTCCATACAGAGGCGGGCGGACAGGTCGAATACGCGGTGGTCACACCAGCCAGTGAGCTTGGAGCTCTGTCTGAAGTGTTCGTCATCAAGGATTTCAACGTCATCGAATAGCTTTTGACGAGGCGAGTTTACTCGCATTACCTTGGATTGGAGGCGCAGCATGCTGCTAGATATGATAAACATTGAAAAAGTGCGAAGAGCTATAGTCTACTTCGGCGTTATGCTGCTCGTGCTTTTAGTTCAAAACGACATTCTCTCGCATTTTACAATCTTCGGAGTGCATGCGCTTATCGCGCCCATTGCTGTTGTTGCCGTCGGTTTTTTTGAGGGCGGCGTCTGGGGCGGCGTGTTTGGGCTCTTTATGGGACTTTTTTGCGATATGTATCTGAATGACGCGCCGATACTTCTAACCGTCGTGATGCCCGTTATCGGCTTTTTGTCCGGCGCGCTGGTAATGAACTTTGTTAACAAACGCTTTTTCTCTTTCTTTTTTGTTTGCCTCGCGGCTCTGGTGCTGACGGCAATTTGCCAGATGTTTGAATTTGTTGCGCTTGCGAACGCAAACATTCTGCCCGTGCTTGTAACCGCAGGGTTTCAGACGCTGTGGTCACTGCCCTTTACATTCGCGATTTATTATCCGTGCCGCAGACTTTCGGGCGTGGATCTGAGCAAGTAGCTCCTTGCGGAAGGAAAGAAAATGGATAGAACAATTAAACCTTGGCGGCTTGCGGCAATGATACTCCTGATTGTATCGCTGACGGTCATTTATGCTGTTAACCTTTACCGTTTGCAGATAGTTGAGGGCGCTTCTTACTATGCACAGTCCCAGAACAGCATAGTTACAACGAACACTGTTGTTGCGGCACGAGGAAATATTCTTGACCGCTACGGCAGAGTGCTTGTTTCAAATAAGACCTGCAACAACATCTACATAAACGCAGACGAGCTCTTCGAGCAGCCCGACCCTAACGCTATTATCCTTGAGCTCACACAGGCGGTCAAGGATTCGGGTAACACATATATTGACACTCTTCCGATAACAACGGAGGCTCCCTTTGAATATGTTTCGAACATGACGGACCTTCAAAAAACAAGGCTTGACGCCTATCTCAAGGCTAACGAGCTGCCGGCGTCGACAACAGCCGTCGAGCTCATGGCCTTTTTCAGGGGAGCTTTCGATATTGATAACAACTACACCTCTGAGCAGATGAGGAGCGTGGCGGGAGTTCGCTATGAAATCAAGATACGCTATGTTATCAACACCTCCGACTACATTTTCGCGGAGGACGTGAGCATAGATCTCATCACGAAGCTGATGGAAAACAATGTGCCCGGATTTACGGTTCAATCCTCTTACGTCCGCGAATACAACACCGACTACGCCGCACATCTTCTGGGCTATGTGGGAATGATGGACGAAGAGGAGTACAAGAAATACAAGAACAACGGATATCCACTGAACGCGATGGTCGGTAAGGAAGGCGCAGAAAACGCCTTTGAAAGCTTTCTGCACGGAACGGACGGGATCGCGAAGGTAACGACGACCAAGGGTGGAACCGTTATCAGTACCAATTATGAGAAGGAACCGGAGCCCGGCGACCAGGTCTATCTGACGATTGACCTTGGCTTGCAGGAGACGGCGGAAATTTCGCTCGGCAACTTCATTACGGAAACGAACAAGCAGCGCCTTATTGATAACGAAACCTATGCAGCACAGGGGGAAACCGATAAAGTCAAGCAGCAGATTACGGGCGGAGCCGTCGTTGCAATAAACATTAAGACGGGCGAGCCGCTGTGCATAGCGAGCTATCCGACCTTTAACCTGTCAACGCTCATGGAAAACTATTCTGACCTTCTGAAGGACGAATCCGGACCGCTCTTTAATCGCGCGCTGAGCGGCGCATATGCGCCGGGCTCGACCTTCAAGCCGGTGACGGCAATTGCGGCGCTGGACCAGGGAATTGTCACGACTGCGACCACGATCTACGATAAGGGAAAATTTGAAAAATATGAGGCCCCAGACAAAGGTGGTTATGCGCCAACCTGCTGGCTTTACCCTCACGGCTCACACGGAGATGTGAATGCCACGAAAGCAATCGAAGTCTCCTGCAACTATTATTTTTACACGATCGGCGACCTGCTCGGCATCGATAAGTTATCCAGCTACGCCTCGCGCTACGGACTCGGTGAACCGACTGGAATAGAACTCACCGAGAACAACGGCATAATGGCGACTCAGAAGTATAAGGAAGACACCACCGATACGCCGTGGTATATCGGCGACACCCTGCAGGCTGCTATCGGTCAGTCCTATAGCATATTTACCCCTATGCAGCTTGCAAACTATTTTGCCGCGCTTGCGAATAACGGCACACGCTATAAAGCCTCCATGCTCAAATCAGCGCGAAGCTACGACTACTCAAAGAGTGTTTTTGAACGCAAAGCTACTGTTGCCGACACCGTAAGTGTGGATCAGTCATATTACGACGCGGTGCATACCGGACTTTATAACGTTGCAAACGCTGTGGATGGTACGGCTTATGCGATTTTTGGAAGCTACCCTTATAAGGTTGCGGCGAAGACAGGTACCGCGCAGCTCGGTGAGGGCGTTACGAATAACGGCGTCTTCGTTTGCTATGCGCCCTATGACGATCCCCAGATCGCCATTGTTGTAGTCGTTGAAAAAGGCGGGGCGGGAAGCGCGATAGGGTATATCGCAAGGGACGTTCTGGACTACTATTTCAGCTTCAAGAACAGCTCCGTGTCTCTGGAAACCGAAAATTCTCTGCTAAAATAATTGTAAAAATCTCATTGGTGAAATAAAGTTTCTAGATATTGCGTTTTCTGGAAGTCTAATGTATAATGGAATATCAGCAAAGCGGCGACTGCCTTTACTGCCGCAATCGCACTGAAAGGATGAAGGCCATGAATATCGCTATAATGGCGCATGACAACAAGAAGGAGCTCATGGTGCAGTTCTGCATAGCTTACTGCGGGATACTGTCCGAGCATTCAATTTGTGCCACCGCTACCACCGGCCGACTGGTTGCAGAAGCGACCGGCCTTCCAATATCTATGTATTTAAGTGCCGCTCAGGGCGGCTCCCAGCAGATAAAGTCCCGCATCTCTTACAACGAGATTGACCTGGTCCTGTTCTTCTGGGATTCCTCAAGCTCCGACGACGACAAGGAAGTCGTTGCGATTTCTCGTGCCTGTGACCAGCACAGTATTCCGTTTGCTTCGAACGTAGCAACGGCGGAAGTGCTTATTCAGGGACTAAAGCGCGGAGATCTTAGCTGGCGCGACATTGTAAACCCTAAAAAAAAATAGCGCCTTATGTTTTTAATGCGTAACGCTCTCGTCCCTTTGCGGGAGAGGGCGTTATTGACTGTTAAGGAAGAATTACGAATCGAAAGGATTTTAACATATGGAGAGGATAAAACCCCGCACCCTGTCGGGATTTATGGAGCTTTTGCCCGATAAACAGGCGCAGATGGAGCGTATAATGGAAACGCTCCGGAAGACCTATTCTCTTTACGGCTTCGCGCCACTCGATACCCCGATAATCGAGGCCTCCGAAGTTCTGCTCGCAAAGGGCGGAGGAGAGACGGAAAAGCAGATTTACCGATTTACTAAGGGCGAAAACGACCTTTCGCTCCGCTTCGACCTGACTGTTCCGCTTGCCAAATACGTCGCAATCAACTATGGGCAGCTTGCCTTTCCTTTCAGACGCTACCAGATTGGCAAGGTCTACAGAGGGGAAAGAGCTCAGCGCGGGCGCTTCCGCGAGTTCTATCAGGCGGATATCGATGTTATAGGCGACGGTGAGCTTGACATCATGAACGAAGCTGAGATTCCTGCCATTATCTATCGGACGTTTACAGCGCTGGGACTTAAGAAGTTCAAAATCCGCGTCAACAACCGCAAGGTGCTCAACGGCTTTTTTGCTTCTCTTGGGCTTTCCGATAAGGCCTCCGATGTTATGCACACGATAGACAAGCTCGACAAGATAGGCGTAGAAAAATGCCGTGCGCTTCTGCTTGGGGAGGGCGTTCCCGAATCGAAAGCGGATGAAATCATGAGATTTATTGCAATTTCGGGCACAAGCGCCGATAAGCTCGAGGCACTGAAAAAATACGTCGGCAAAAGCGAAATCTTTGACCTCGGACTAAAAGAACTCAAGGCAGTCGCGGACTACCTGCCCGCATTCGGCGTGCCTGAAGAAAATTTTGAGATTGACCTCACCATCGCGAGAGGACTCGATTATTACACCGGCACGGTCTATGAGACGACGCTCACCGAGCATCCCGAAATCGGTTCTGTCTGCTCCGGCGGGCGCTATGATAATCTTGCGGAATACTATACTGATAAGAAGCTACCGGGAGTCGGAATTTCAATCGGTCTCACGCGCCTGTTTTTTGTTCTCGAGGAGCAGGGCATGCTCTCGGACGAAGTGATAACCGCCCCGGCGGACGCGCTTATCATCCCGATGACGGAGGATTTCTCCAAAGCCGTTGAAACCGCTACACTCCTGCGCGAAAACGGTATTAGCACCATGCTCTACAGCGAAAACAAAAAGTTCAAGGCTAAGATGAGCTATGCGGATAAGATTGGCGTGCCGTTTGTCGTTTTCATCGGTGACGATGAGATAGGGCAGGGAGTTGTCAAGGTTAAGGATATGAGAAGCGGCGAGCAGGTCTCCGAAAAGCCGGAGACGGCCGCTTTGCGTATCAAAGCTGAAATAGACAAGCGCAACACGGGTTGCGTCATTAAAGACTGAATATAAAAAGCTTCCGGAGTTCCGGAGCGCCTATACACGTTAAGAAACATGAAAGAAAGGTTCTAAACATTATGATGCAATCCCGTACTCACACCTGCAATGAGCTCCGCATTGAAGACGCGGGGGAGAAAGTCAAAATAGTCGGCTGGATGGAAAATGTCCGCGAGGTTAGTGCGTCTCTCGCGTTCGTAGTCATCCGCGATTTTTACGGTACTACTCAGGTCGTCGTCGAGACCGAGGACATGATAAAGTCTGTCAGGGAAATAACCCGCGAATCGACGATAAGCGTCGAGGGCACTGTACGTGAGCGCGCGTCGAAGAACCCGAAACTCCCCACCGGTGATATTGAAATCGTCCCCGAGAAAATCGAGGTATTAGGGCGCTGCCGCTATAACGAGCTGCCCTTCCAGATAAACCACAGCCGCGAGGCGGACGAGACAACGAGGCTTAAATACCGCTATCTTGACCTCAGAAACCCTGAGGTTAAAAACAATATTATTCTGCGCTGCAACGTGGTCGCGGCTTTGCGCAGGAGCATGACAGAGCACGGCTTTTTGGAGATTACAACGCCGATACTAACAGCGTCGTCCCCCGAGGGCGCGAGAGATTATCTCGTTCCGGCACGAAACCATCCGGGCAAGTTCTATGCTCTCCCGCAGGCTCCTCAGCAGTTCAAGCAGCTTCTGATGACCTCGGGCTTTGACCGCTATTTCCAGATTGCCCCCTGCTTCCGTGACGAGGACGCAAGAGCCGACCGCTCCCCGGGCGAGTTTTATCAGCTCGATATGGAGATGGCCTTTGCCAATCAGGAGGATGTTTTCTCGGTTTTAGAGGACGTTCTGCCCCCAATCTTCGCGCAATACGGCAAATATAACATTGCATCAGCGGCTCCTTTCAGAAGAATTCCTTTCAGCGATGCCATGGAGATTTATGGTTCCGATAAACCCGATCTGCGCATAAAGCTTGCTTTGCAAGACGCTACGGTGCTTCTTTCCGACTGCGGCTTCGAACCCTTTGCGGGAAACACCGTCAAGGCCGTTGTCGTACCCGAATTTTCGCAGACGCGCAAGTTTATCGATCAGCTTTGTGCAGATGTCGAGGTACAGTCAAATGTTAAGACCTATTGGTTCCGCCTTGACGAGAACGGAGAGCTGGTAGGCGGAATTTCGAAGTTCCTTGCCGAGAAAAAGGACGCTGTTATTTCATCGCTCGGACTCAAGCCAAACAGCTTCGTTGGACTCACCTCCGGCAAAAAGCTCGCCGCTCAGAAGTCTGCGGGAGTTCTGCGCAAGATGCTGGGCGCAACTGTTCCGGGACTCATGGACGTTGAGCGCTATGAATTTTGCTGGATAGTCGACTTTCCGATGTACGAAATCGGCGAGGAATCGGGCGAGCTGGAGTTCTGCCACAACCCGTTCTCAATGCCGAACGGCGGGCTGAACGTCCTCAATAAGGTCGAGAAAAAAGAGGTAGACCCGCTTACTATCACGGCGTATCAGTACGACCTTGTCTGCAACGGCGTCGAGCTGTCAAGCGGTGCTGTACGTAACCACGACCCCGAGATAATGATAAAGGCCTTCGAGCTTGTACGCATGGGTGAGGACGATGTCAAGGCCAAGTTCCCTGCGATGTATAACGCTTTCTGCTACGGTGCGCCACCTCATGCGGGCATCGCGCCGGGAGTTGACCGCATGGTAATGCTCCTTGCGGGCGAAGACAGCATTCGCGAGATTATCCCCTTCCCCATGAACAAAACCGCGCAGGATTTAATGATGGGCGCACCGTCCGTCGTTGAGTCCAAGCAGTTGCGTGAGCTTCACATCGCGCTCGTTGAGAAGGATTAGTACGCGTCATGGAAATAATTACACTAGAATTCCGCAAGGCAACCATAGAAGAGCTTGATGCAGTTTTTCAGGTCTTCAGAGACGCGATTGCCGAGATGGACAGGAACGGCATTCCGCAGTGGGACGAGAGATATCCCGATAGGGAAATCCTTACGGAGGATATTTCGAAGAACGAGCTTTTTGTTGGAACAATAGGCGGCGAAATTGCCAGCGTCTTTGTTTTAAATTCCGAATGCGACGAGGAGTACGAAAACGGGGAGTGGCAATACTCAGACGATTCGTTCTGCGTAATACACCGCCTGTGCGTGAACCCGAAGTTCCAAAACAGGGGCATTGGCTTGGAAACAATGAGGCATATTGAAGCCGAGCTGAAAAAAGAGGGTGCTGAATCTGTGCGTTTCGATGCATTCACCCTGAACCCTTATGCGCTTCGTTTGTATGACAAGCTTGGCTACAAAAAAGTGGGCTATGTCCACTTCAGAAAAGGCCGTTTCGTTCTGATGGAGAAGAAGCTATGAGATATGCCCACACAAATATCATTGCAAAGGACAGCGCAAAGCTAATTGCGTTTTATAAGGAAGTTCTCGGCTGCAGGAGTATCGGCGAAACGAGGGATCTGCGCGGAGACTGGCTGGACAGGATGACGGGCGTTAAGAACGCGCATATCGTCGGCGAGCATCTGTGTCTGCCAGGTTATGACGAAAAGCACCCGACGCTTGAGATTTTTTCATATGACGAGGTTTTGAGCGATGGTAACAGAGGCATTAACCGCTGTGGGTTTGCCCACCTCGCCTTTGAAGTCGATGATGTGGCATATACGCTGAAAAAAGTTCTTGCCAACGGCGGCGGACAGATCGGCGATCTTGTGAATGCGGAGTACACAGACGGCAGAAAAGCACAGTTCGTCTACGCCACGGATATTGAGGGCAATATCATAGAGCTTCAGAGCTGGTCATAAGTGTTTCTGTTTTAAATTCTTAATACGAAGAATAACTAACATTGAAAAGGCAGGGCAACATATGGTTTCGAAAATACGCTCCTTAGGCATAAAAGGTATCGGGGGATATGAAGTATCTGTCGAGTGCTTTTTGTCCTCTGGGCTGCCTGCTTTCGATATCGTTGGTTTGCCCGATACGGCGGTCAAGGAAGCGCGCGATCGTGTGCGCGCCGCTATCAAAAATGCGGGACTGAGCTTTCCCGTTTCGCGGCTGACAATAAACCTTGCGCCGGCCGACACCAAAAAGGGCGGCACGACTTACGACCTGCCGATGCTCCTTGCGATACTTACTGCAAACGGAGCTATAAAAGCTCCTTCGGAAGATAGCGCATTTTTTGGCGAACTGGGGCTGACGGGTGAGGTTCGCCCTGTGCGCGGCGCTCTGCCGATGGCTCTCGCCGCAAGACGTGCGGGAATAAAAAAGCTCTATGTTCCCGAGGACAACGCACCGGAAGCATCCTTTGCGGAGGGGGTTGAGGTCTTTCCCGTAAAAAACGTACCCGCTCTCCTGCGCCATTTCTCCGGCGAGGAGCCGACAACACCAATCGCTACCCCGGACCTCAATGACAAAACCGCGCAATCAGCAGATTTTTCCGAGGTCAAGGGGCAGGAAAACGTCAAAAGGGCGCTTGAGGTTGCCGCAGCGGGAGGACACAATATCCTGCTCGTCGGACCTCCCGGAGCGGGAAAATCCATGCTTGCCAAGCGTCTGCCGTCTATTTTGCCCGATATGACCGGTGCCGAGGCGCTCGAAACAACAGAGATACATTCAGTCATGGGACTCACAAGCCGTGAAAATCCGCTTGTAACGCGAAGACCCTTCCGCTGCCCGCACCATACGCTCTCATCCTCCGCGATGGCGGGTGGGGCTCAGCTCCAGCCGGGCGAAATTTCGCTTGCGCACAACGGAGTTTTGTTTTTGGACGAACTGCCCGAGTTTCACCGCGATGTGCTCGAAGTGATGCGTCAGCCGCTGGAGGACGGGAAAGTTACAATCTCGCGTTCGACAGGTTCCGCCACATATCCCGCAAGTTTTATGCTGGTATGTGCGATGAACCCCTGCAAGTGCGGCTGGTACGGACACCCTACGGGGCGGTGTAAATGTTCTGAGAGCAGTGTGAAAAAGTACCACAGCAAGCTATCTGGTCCGCTCATCGACCGCATAGACATCGTGGTCGAGGTTCCGGCGCTCGAATTCGATGAGCTCCGCGCCAGAAGGCCTGCTGAAAAGAGCGAGGACATTAAAAAACGCGTAAACGCGGCAAGGCTCGTTCAACAGAAGCGTTTTGAAGCAGCAGGTTTTGGCTGCAACGCGAGGATGGAGCAAAAGCATCTTCGCGAAAACTGCGAGCTTACTGATGAATGCGAACAGCTCATGAAAATGGCCTTCGAAAGGATGGGGCTCACGGCGAGAAGCTATGACCGCATTCTGCGCGTCTCGAGAACGATTGCCGATCTCGACGGGTCGGTGGATATACAGCCTGCGCATCTTGCCGAGGCGATACAATACCGTACCTACGATTTCCGCGAGGCGGGCGGCGCGACACAAGAATTATAGAAAAGCTTTATTGTTGATTTTCGAATACAATACATATTCGGGATAGATAATTGGGTGCTTGAGCAAATACTATATTAAGGAACAAACTAAATGAACGATATGATACTCATGAAGCAGGGTGAAATTATCCTGAAGGGTCAAAACCGACGTTTTTTTGAAACGAAGCTGCTTTCAAATGTGAGACACAGGCTGAAGCCCTTCGGCGAATTTGTAGTCTACGCCACGCAGTCCACCGTCTATGTCGAGCCGAAGGACGAAGCTTGTGACATGGATGGCGCACTGGACGCGATGCTGACGGTTTTCGGCTTTGTGAGCGTAACCCGTGCTTTGGCCTGCGAAAAGGATAAGGACGCGATTTATGAGGCAGCGAAAAAATACTTGGGCGAGGCACTGAAAAACGCTAAGAGCTTCAAGGTCGAAACAAGGCGCTCGGATAAGCGTTTTCCGATGTCGAGCATCGAGATTTCTCAATATGTCGGCGGACTTTTGAGCGACGAATTTCCCGACATAGCCGTTGACATGCATAATCCGGAGCTCATGATTCGCGTCGAGGTGCGCGAAACCTCGGCATACGTCCACGCACGCGCCCTGCCCGGAGCAGGCGGGATGCCCGTAGGCTCAAATGGTAGCGCCGTGACGCTCCTTTCAGGCGGGATAGACAGCCCTGTTTCGAGCTATATGATAGCGCGCCGCGGAATCCATCTCGTGCCGGTGCACTTTTTCTCCTTCCCATACACCTCCGAGCAGGCGAAGGAAAAGGTGCTTGAGCTCGCAAAGCTTTTAACTAAATGCTGCGGCAGGCTCGTCGTCGAGATCGTACCCTTTACGCATATTCAGGAAGAAATTCGCGCAAAATGCCCCGAGGAGTATTTTACGCTTATTATGCGCCGTTTCATGATGCGTATTTCGGAGAAAATAGCGATTCAAAATAACTGCAAGGCGCTTGTAACAGGGGAAAATCTCGGTCAAGTCGCAAGCCAGACGATGGAGGCTCTCAGAGTCACTGAGGAGTGCGTCTCCCTGCCTGTCCTGCGTCCGCTCATCGGCATGGACAAGACGGATATTGTGCAGATAGCGAGAAAAATCGGCACCTTTGAGACTTCGATTCTGCCCTACGAGGACTGCTGCACGGTGTTCACGCCGCGCCACCCAAGGACGAAGCCAAAGCTACAGGATGTGCTCGATGTTGAAAGCGCTTTGGACGTCGCCGCCCTTGAGGACGAAGCTGTGCAAAACAAATACACGGTAAAATTCGATATATAAGGTTAGACACGCTTTCCGTGCCTTGCATTTGAAAGGAAGGGTCTTATGAGCGATACTTTGAATGCCGAAATTTTGTCTGTCGGGACAGAACTTCTGCTTGGAGGTACAACAAACACCGACGCGAGGGATATTTCAATATATCTCTCCGAGATCGGAATTAACGTCTTTTATCACACGGTAGTGGGTGATAACCCTGAAAGACTCACTGAAGCGGTGAAAATTGCGCGAGATAGAGCCGACATAATCATAACTACAGGCGGACTTGGACCCACCTGCGACGATCTCACAAAGCAGGTGCTGGCAAAGGCCTTCAACCTTGAAATGGTCTTCCATGAGGAGCTTGCCGAGGAGATGAAGCGCTACTTCAAGGAAGTCATCGGCGTGGATTATATAACCGAAAACAACTTTCAGCAAGCTTATCTGCCGGCAGGCTGTACGATATTCCGCAACGAATGGGGAACAGCACCCGGCTGTGCCTTTGAATCGAAGGGCGTCCACGTTGTCATGCTCCCGGGACCTCCGCGTGAGTGCAACGCGATGTTCAAGGCTTGTGCGATGCCCTATCTCAGGACGCTCTCGGACGAGGTCATCTTCTCTCATAACCTCAACATCGTCGGAAGCGGAGAAAGCGCTGTCGAGGCGAAGCTTCGCGATATGATGAACGAGCTTACGAATCCCACGCTTGCGCCATATGCCAAGGAGGGCGAGGTTCAGCTCCGCGTTACCGCAAAGGCGAAGACCGTTGAGGAAGCCGAAAAAATGACGAAGCCCGTCATTGAAAGCGTTCGCTCCGTTCTGGGCGACATTATCTATGGAGTAGATGTGGCAAGTCTCGAACAGGTCGCTTTCGAATTGCTTTGCGAAAAAAACCTGACGCTCAGCACCGCGGAGAGCTGCACCGGAGGCTTCATTGCAAAGCGCATCACCGATTTGCGTGGCTCATCAAAGGTTTTTGTCGGTGGCGTTGTTACCTATGCCACCGAGAGCAAAATAAATGTTTTGGGCGTTCCGAAGGAGCTCATAGAAAAACACGGCGTCATAAGTGCTGAAACCGCGTCCGAAATGGCAAAAAGAGCGAGAGAGCTTTTTAAATCCTCCCTTGCGGTTGCAACAACGGGGCTTGCGGGTCCCGAGGGCGATGGAATTAATCCCGTTGGGACTGTGTTTGTCGCGCTCGCGACCGAAAGCGGGGTCTTTATCAATCAGCTCAATTCCGGCTTCGGCAGAATGAGAGTAAGAACGCTCGCCTCAAACTGCGCGCTTGACATGGTGAGAAGATTCCTGACAGAGCTCCCCGTTGTTGTCGACTATCACAGAAGATAAGCTAATTCGGGAAAAGAGCGCTGATTGATTTGATAGTGTTGATTTTTCTGAAAATACCTGTATAATAGAAATGTTGTTTGCAAATAAATCGAGGCAGCTCCGAGCGGAGACTGCCCCGAAAACAGCAAAACAAATTTAGGAGGATGCCTAATGCTTAGCTACGAGATAGACATTGCCGGACTCAAGCGTGAGCTGCCTATATGCCGAGTTGCCGATGATGTTTACATCGGCGCATTCGTCATTTTCGGTGATGTGGAGTTAACTATCCACTCCGCTGCCGAGCTTTTGAAAAGAGCCCCGGAATACGATTACATAATCGCTCCCGAGGCCAAAAGTATACCGCTTCTTTACGAAATGGCGCGTCAGAGCGGAAACAACAAATATTTTCTCGCCCGCAAATCGCCCAAGCTGTACATGACGGGCGTGTTCGAGGTGGAGGTAAAATCTATCACCACTGATAAGGTGCAGAAGCTTGTGCTGGACAAGGCGGATGCCGATCAAATGCGCGGCAAGCGCATACTCATAGTTGACGACGTCATATCGACGGGAGAATCCCTCAAGGCTGTTGAGGAGCTTGTCGAAAAGGCAGGTGGAATAATTGTGGGACGTGCGTTTATCCTTGCTGAGGGTGACGCTTGCGAGCGGAAAGACGTAATTTTCCTTGCACCGCTGCCGCTTTTCAATGCGGACGGTACGCCGAAAAAGTAAGATCGATAAATATAGCAGAACGCCGTTTCCCGAAGAGCTTTTTTGCATTTAAATCTTAATAGCAAGGTAAGTTATATAGAGATATAACTTACCTTGCTACTTCATTATAAATTTTGAATCAAGCCCTAATTATTCTACGAGCTTTACAGTCATTTTGGGAAGACAATCTAAATCGTCCTCTCCAGAAGTGATTGTTATTGAACAGCCGTTGAAGTTAATAACTTTCCCGATTACCCTTCCGTCGATAGTTTGATTTGAGCCGTTCATCATGATGGTGCCATTTGGTGCATAGACGAGTCCTTCCAGCTGGATATTTGAGCCGTTTATCGTAATGTTGCCACTCTCAGAATAAAAGCATACGGAGTCGTTTGAGGAATACATTAAATTGCTTCCGTTAAATGTTATATTGCCTGACACAAGGATTACTCCTTTGCCGGTGAAGTCACTACCATTTACAGTCAAATTGCCTTTAACATAAATAGGAGAGTCAACGCTTACTTTACTGCTATTAAAGGTCTTGTTTCCTATATATGACTGTCCTGCTGCCTCTGCTTCCGCCTGTAAGATATCGGAAAAGTCCGGCATATCAAGAACAGATGCTGCGCTGAACACTTTACTCCCGATGTTTATACTGCTTCCGCTTGTTGTGACCGAAGCGGCCTGACATGTCCCGCTGACAGTTATGCTGGAACCGTACATTGTAATGCCGGATACGGCCTCGACTGATCCCATAATATTTTGAGACGAGCCATTCATGTTGAATTTATAATTGGCGTGAACGCTGCCGCTAATATACTGATTACTTCCGTAAATAGCTAATATATCAGAGCTGCTGCCTGAAAAAAGCGCATAATTAAATGGACCTGTGTTAATACCGGTCTTTTCCGCGACAGAGCTTGCTGATATGGTTGTACTATGTAGTCCCAATACGGTTGCAAAGGTATAGTCAACCGTTCTTGTGCACACTACCTTAATTTCATTAGAATCACCGTTATAAGGTGCGGAGCTTGTTATTTCAGAAGAGAGAACTCCGTTTTGCTGCGCGAGCTTAAGCGCTGTGCTTTTAGCGACAGCGGCGCTGGGCAAATCCTGCGCTCCGGCCAAAGCCGCCGCGTCGGCGGCGGTTTGCAGTTGATCTCTTTCCAGAGAAACCCTTCCTAAGTCAACCGCAAAGGCAACCCCTGCGCATAAAATAACAAAAATCAACGCAAATAAAACCATAGACTGGCCGGACTCGCCTTTTAGAAGTTTATACTTTGAGATCATAAAAACCCCCCTCCAATAATAAAATGTTGATTTAGTTTCATCCATCGGCCGCACTGACGTTTGCGAGCGGAAAGGAAAGTAAGGTCTTTTATATTTTTTTACCCAAAGAGTCAAAGAGAGAATAAAAAAAGCCGTTCAGGTTACCTGAACGACACTCAACTCGAATAGAAAGAGTTACATTTTCGGCAACCGGCTGTCATAGTCTATAAGACCTTAGACCCTTGGCTTTGCGTCCCTGTCTTTCGGCAGGTTTGCTATTATCGATTTATATTCAATTGTTTTCTATACAATAATAGGATATATGTGAAATTTACTTCTGTCAACACATTATTTAGCGAATCAAGCAAAATTTAGTTTTTTTGCTTTTAACGGATTTTTTTAAAAAAATCCGTTAAAAGTGTGGTACACTCATTTTCGAGAACGCCTGAGTATACCGCCGGACGGTGCCCGTAGCGTTCGGAAAACAGGTCGATGACGCTGCCGCAGGAACCAAAGTTTTCCTCCCTTGCGCCGAAAACAACGCAGGGGATTCGGGAGTTAATTACCGCTCCCGTACACATTGGGCAGGGCTCGAGCGTCACATAAATAGTGCAGCCCTCAAGCCGCCAATCTCCTATATACCTGCAGGCCTCGTCAATTGCCACAAGCTCCGCGTGACCCAGAGCGGAACGAGTACGTTCACGAGTGTTTTGCCCACGACCGATGATTTCGCCATTTTCATTGACGATAACGCACCCAACGGGAATTTCGCCCGCTTGAAAGGCTTCCTGCGCCAATTCAAGCGCGAGGCGCATATACTTTTCATGTTCCATAAATGACCAGCCTTAAAAAGATATTATATACATAACTCGGAGGAAATGATGCTTGAACAAATATTAACATACGCACTTATTGGCGCAAGTCTTTCAATGGATGCCTTTGCAGTGACCGTTGGAGAGGGACTTGCCGATTCTAAGGGCGGGCTGAAAAACGCGCTGAAGCACTCGCTTTATTTCGGCTTTTTTCAGGCTATGATGCCGCTCATCGGCTTTTATCTCGCCGGAACTGTCAGCGGGAAGATAATGTCACTCGGTCCGTATATCAGCTTTTTCTTACTCATATTTGTCGGCGGGAAAATGCTCCTTGATGCGATAAAAGGTGAATCAGATAACAAAAAGGACAATAATACATCGGCAGACTTCAGCCACCCTAAGGCCATCGTGCTCGCCTTAGCAACAAGTATAGACGCGCTCGCGGTCGGAGTGAGCTTTGCTTTTACCGAAACAAACGTATTCCTGCCCTGCTCAATAATCGGCATCACGACTCTCGTTATCTGTGTACTCGGCGGGCTGCTCTGCGCAAAGCTCCCGACAGGCTCGGGTAAGGGCGCCGGCATCGTCGGCGGTGTCGTTCTCATAGGTATCGGCATAAAGCTGCTTATTGAGGGTGTGTTCCTGAGGTGATTTTACATGGGGCGTGCCGAAACAGCACGCCCCATTAATTTATTCGTCCAGCTTCAATACAGCCATGAAAGCTTCCTGCGGAACGGAGACGGAGCCAAAACTGCGCATGCGCTTTTTGCCCTCCTTCTGTTTCTCAAGGAGCTTCTTCTTTCTTGTAATATCGCCGCCGTAGCACTTTGCAAGAACGTCCTTGCGTACAGCTTTGATGGTTTCGCGCGCGATAATTTTGCCTCCGATTGCCGCCTGTACCGGAATTTCAAAAAGCTGGCGGGGTATGTTGTCCTTGAGCTTTTCGACAATTTTTCTCGCTCTCTGGTAGGCCTTATCTCGGTGTACGATGAAGCTCAGCGCATCCACGATGTCCCCGTTCAGGAGGATGTCCAGCTTTACAAGATTGCTTTCGCGGTAACCCGTAAGCTCATAGTCGAGTGAGCCATAGCCGCGAGTGCGAGCCTTGAGCGCATCGAAGAAGTCATAAATGATTTCATTCAGCGGCATATCGTAGTGCAGCTCAACTCGTGTTTCGTCAAGATAGGTCATGTTCTTGTACTCGCCGCGCCTATCCTGACAAAGCTCCATAATATTGCCGACATACTCCGACGGAGTGATGATTGAAGCTTTGACGAAGGGCTCTTCCGCGCTATCAATCTGAGAGGGATCGGGATAGTTCAATGGATTATCGATTACCAGCATTTCGCCGTCTGTTTTGATAACATGATAGATAACACTCGGAGCGGTTGTGATTAGATCAAGGTCGTATTCGCGCTCTAAGCGCTCTTGAATAATTTCCATGTGGAGCAGACCAAGAAAGCCGCAGCGGAATCCGAAACCGAGAGCCGCCGAGGATTCCGGCTCAAAATGGAGAGCTGCGTCATTGAGCTTCAGCTTTTCAAGGGCGTCACGCAGGTCGGGATATTCTCCGCCGTCAGCGGGGTAGATGCCCGAAAAGACCATGGGCTGTGCTTCGCGATAGCCGGGAACGGCAATTGTAGCGGGATTTTCGGAACCGGTTACAGTGTCGCCGACTTGAGTGTCGGATACGTTCTTAATGCTCGCGGTGAAATAGCCGACGTCGCCCGCCGAGAGTGCTTCGCAGGGCTCTAGCCCAAAGGCACGCATATGCCCGACCTCAACGACCTTATATTTTGCGTTTGACGCCATCATTTGAACGTTCATGTCCTTTTTGATTGCGCCGTCCATGATACGCATCAAAACAATGACACCGCGATAAGTGTCGTATTGGCTATCAAAAACGAGCGCGCGAAGGGGAGCGTTCGGATCGCCCTTCGGAGGCGGAATTTTGCTAACCACCAGTTCCAGCACCGATTCAATGTTGATGCCGTTTTTGGCGCTGATTTCCGGCGCATCGAGAGCGGGGATGCCTATGATATCCTCAATCTCGGTTTTTGTACGCTGAGGATCTGCGCTTGGCAGGTCAATTTTGTTGATGACTGGCAGGACTTCGAGATTATGCTCAAGGGCGAGATAGGTGTTCGCAAGTGTCTGAGCCTCGATGCCCTGAGACGCGTCCACAACGAGAAGCGCGCCCTCACAGGCGGCAAGAGATCGTGAGACCTCGTAGTTGAAGTCCACGTGTCCCGGAGTGTCTATGAGGTTGAGGGTATAGGTCTCGCCGTCTGTGGCCTTATAGGTCAGCCCGACAGCACGCGCCTTGATGGTGATGCCGCGTTCGCGCTCGAGATCCATATTGTCAAGCATTTGAGGGGTCACATCGCGGCTGTCCACCGCCCCGCACTTTTCAAGGAGTCTGTCGGCGAGTGTTGATTTACCGTGATCAATGTGAGCAATTATTGAAAAATTCCTGGTTTTGTTTTGGTCAGTCATATTGTCCCTCCAAGGACGGAAATTTTATCGAAATTATATTTACACGGGAAGCTTTACGCTGTATGCTGTTATAACTAGTGCCTGCTGAACAAACCTAATTTTGGTTTGTTCAACCGGACATTAAATTGTTTCTCCTTGGGCAAAGCCGGACGATGCTGAGCTCCGCTTCGGCCATCGCCGCAGTCTGTTCGGCTAAAAACAGCTCATCGTGATAGGTAAGGTGTGCGGTCATTTTTCTTGCGGCGCAATCCACATAGTCGAGAGCCACCTTATGAACTGCGGCGTCGCCCGTCTCGGCAAGCGCCCTGTTAAGCTCCGTTACCGCGCCTGTTGCACAAAGACCGGAGCTTTCATCGTCGCTTCTGCCGAGAATGAAATCCGCCGATACGCCGAAGTAGTCGCATACGCGGCAAACAAAAGGCAGTCCGGGTTCGCGTGTTCCGTTTTCGTAATGCGAAAGCAGCGCCTGGCTGATGTGAAGCTCGGCGGCGAGTGCCCGCTGGTTCAGGTCTCTGGAGTGCCTGAGCTCCGATAAGGTGCTTCCAAAACTGCGCTCCATGAGCTATCCCCCCCGCGCGTGATTACTTCCTGTATTATAAAGTGACGGCCTCGATTTGTAAACAAAAATCTAAGGCCGCGCAAGGCCAGACAAATTTTAAATTGCGCAAAAAATGTTTATAATAATTTCCTCATTTGTTCATGCGTTCGTAACAAATGAATACTAGTATTGCCATAGTACACAATAAGCTTATACGATACCTAAAAGTTACTAAGGAGGATAAAGCCATGTACGAGCAGGAAAACGACAATAATTTCGGTGGGGAGAACGGGAACCCGCCTTCTGACTTACAAAATTCCGAGTATAGTTTTACAAAGGAGAACCTGCCCCGCCGTTCTTATATGGACGCGAACTTCGTTCCGCAAAGCGAAGAGCAGTCTGCGCCCAGAACTTATTACACACCTCCCGTAAAACCGCCAAAGAAAATTAAAGATAAGAAGCAGGGCGGCATCGGAAAATTCATCGCAGCCTGCCTTGTTTGTGCGATATTGGGCGGAGTCGGCGGAGGAGCAATCGTCGCGGCTCAGCTTCCTAATTCGGCAACTACAAATTACGGGGGACTCAATGTTGTAGAACCGGACGAAAGCACAACTCAAACAGCAAGTCCCGTTTCTTCAGGTGACACTTTAACCGGTGCCCAGATCTACAGCCTTGGCTGCGCTCAGGCGGTAGGAATTTCGACCGACATCACATACACGAATTATTTCGGTATGCAGTCCAAATCCGCAGTTTCCGGCTCCGGCTTCGTTGTGACGAGCGATGGCTATATCATCACCAACTACCACGTTATAGCCGACGCCTACACCGGCAACTACAAGGTTTCGGTAATACTCTATAACGGCGATAAGTACGACGCGAAAATCGTCGGTGTCGAGGAATCGAGCGATATTGCGGTCCTTAAAATCGAGGCTACGGGTCTTTCGGCCGCAACCCTTGGCAACAGCGACGATCTGCAGGTCGGTGAAACAGTGTTCGCAATCGGCAATCCTCTCGGCGAACTGAGCTTTTCCATAACGAGCGGAATGGTAAGCGCCCTTGACAGAGATATCACGACTCAGGATTCGACTACCGGCGAGACTGTTACCAACAATATGTTCCAAATCGATGCGGCCGTCAACGAAGGTAACTCAGGAGGTCCCGTTTATAACAACAAGGGTGAGGTCGTGGGCATAGTTACGGCAAAGTACTCTGACACAGGCGTTGAGGGTCTCGGCTTTGCGATTCCGATTAAAGACGTGACTGATACTGTTGACCAGCTCATAAAGAACGGTTATGTCAGCGGCAAAGCAAACTTCGGCATCACCGTAACTACCGTTGACAGTACGGTCGCACAGTATTACAACATGGTCGAAGGCGCTTACGTTTATTCGGTAATCTCCGGCAGCTGCAGCGATAAGGCCGGACTCAAGGTCGGCGACATCATCACGGAAATTGATGGCACTGCGGTCAAGAGTTCCTCCGAGCTTACAAACGAGAAGAAAAACTACAAGGCGGGCGATACCGTTACGCTGAAGGTTTACCGTCAGGGCGAGTATGTTGATATTAAGGTGACGCTCGACGAGGACGTTCCCTCGAACGATACCCAAGACACCACTCCGAATAACAATGGTGGCAATACTAACAACGGTACGCTTCCAACAGCGCCGAAGTTCTGATTTCAGAGGCCAAATAAGACTTGCATCGCAAAAAGCCGACCAATGAGATACTTCCGCAAGCTGACAGACCTGCGTTTTCTTATCCAATAATGTGCGGCTAAAGCCGCTTAATATAAAGGCTTTTTGCTTACTTCGTCAACGCCGCCCTACGGTATCTTTATACAGCTACGGGCGGCGTTTCCTCGTCTGCAATACTTCTCTGGCACTCTGACAGAAACAAGCGTCCGTAACGGATTTCCGTTACGGACGCTTGTTATACTGTTCTGCGTGCAGGGTCAGTTAAAAAATTTGTTGTGGATGACCTGAACGGCTCTGTCTGCGCTGGTTTCGTCAATAAGTACGGAAACCTTGATTTCGCTGGTGGAGATCATCTGGATGTTTATCTTTGCTTCGCTCAGAGCTTCGAACATTGTTGCCGCAACGCCGGAGGAGGAGAGCATTCCCGCGCCGACTATACTGACCTTAGCAACGCTTTTGTCACCGAAAAGCTCCTTGTAACGGAGAGTATCCTTACGTTCCTCAACTATCTCCATAGCTTTATCGAAATCCGACTCGGAAACGGTAAAGCTAATATCGTTTGAGCCGTTCCTGTCGATTGACTGGAGTATGACATCGACATTTATCTTTGAGCTTGCAAGCTCTCTGAAAAGTCTGAAAGCGACGCCGGGCTCATCGGGAACTCCGACGACCGCAATGCGCGCAACGTTTGTGTCCTTTGCTATACCGCTGATTTTCATCTGTTCCACGTTTTTCACGACCTCCTTAACTTTTGTGCCGGGCTTTCTCTCGTAACTGGAGAGAACCTCCAGATTCACTCCGTAGCGTTTTGCCATTTCCACGCTGCGGTTGTGCAGAACCTGCGCGCCCAGCGAGGCAAGTTCCATCATCTCGTCATATGTGATCTCATCCAGTTTTTTTGCACCCTGCACCTTGCGCGGGTCCGCAGTGAAAACGCCTTCGACGTCCGTGAAGATCTGGCATTTGTCCGCGTGGAGCGCCGCCGCGACCGCGACTGCGGAGGTGTCCGAGCCGCCTCTGCCGAGGGTCGTAATGTCGCCCGTACCGTTGACGCCCTGAAAGCCAGTTACAATTACGATGCGGCGCTTATCCAGCTCCTGACGGATTCTTTCGGTGGAAACGGAACGTATGCGAGCGTTGCCGTAATCAAAGTTAGTACTAATCTGTACTTGCCAGCCCGTAAGCGAAACAACGGGAAGACCCATTTTTTCGAGAGCCATGCTCATTAGTGCGACGGAGATTTGCTCTCCCGTCGAAAGAAGCACGTCCAGCTCGCGCTTTGAGGGGTTCGGGTTAATTTCTGCAGCTTTTTCAAGGAGATCGTCGGTGGTGTCGCCCTGCGCCGAAAGAACTACTACGGTGTCGTTCCCCTCGCAGAACGTATCGGCGATTAGCCCTGCAACACGCTTGATCTTTGTGGCGTCCGCAACGGAGCTCCCGCCGAATTTTTGTACTATAAGCATATAGAAAATTCCTCCAGTCAGGGATTGAAAAGTCTTTAAATAGCTGAGAAGCTTACTTCTCCATTCTATGATTCGATATGGTGCGCCGTCAATCTAAGATTCTAAACATCGTCCGGACAGTCATGCCGCTTGTCAGCTTAAGCATGGTGCTCTCGTCACAGACGTCGGTCGCGAAGGCATACTCATCGGCGGCGGCACCGGTATAGGTAACGAAATTGACCTTGCCGAAGGCCCAGCCGATTTGCTGGAGAGAGGTTGCGGCTCTGACATACCAGCGGGACTCGACATAGGCGCTGTCCGTGAAGTAGCCTGCGGGGGCGTCGTCCCAGTCGAGATATTTTCTGGCCTTGACGTGCTTAACGGCGTCGATGACGTCCGCAACGACCGCACTTGCGGTGGGACGCTTGCCAGCTCCTGCGCCATAGAACATTGTATCGCCCAGAGCGTTGCCGTGGACGACAATGCCGTTCATGACTCCGTCCACATTGGAAAGAAGGCTCGACTTGCTGACAAGATGCGGCGCAACATATGCGGTTGCGGTGTCGTGTCCGGTTCGCAGGGCGCGACCGAGGAGCTTAATCTTGCAGTTGAGACGCTTGGCGTATTCTACGTCAGCAGTTGTCACGCCCTTGATGCCCACAGCCTTAACATTCGAGGGATTGACGTGCTTTCCAAAGCACAGGTCTGTGAGGATGCAGATTTTTCTCGCGGCATCGATACCCTCAATGTCAGCTGTTGGGTCTGCCTCCGCATAGCCGTTTGCCTTGGCCTGATGTAGGGCGTCCTCAAAACTGGCGTTGTTTTTTATCATTTCGGTAAGAATGTAGTTCGTTGTACCGTTGAGGATGCCGTAGACCTCATCAATTTTATTCGCGGCGAGACACTGGGTAATGGGGCGGATAATCGGGATGCCGCCGCCAACGCTCGCCTCAAAAAGGTAGTTGAGATTTTTTTTCTTGGCAATCGCGATAAGCTCATGACCTTTTGTGGCAACCAGCTCCTTGTTTGAGGTCACAACGCTTTTACCCGCGAGCAGGGCTCTTTTCGTGAATTCATAAGCGATTTTGACTCCGCCGATGGTCTCGATAATCACGGATACCTCGGGATCGTTTTCGATTGTTGAAAAGTCATGTACAATGTATTTTTCAAAGGGATCACCCGGAAACTCTCTGTTATCCAGTATATATTTTATTTCTACTTCCTCGGCTGCATTCCTCGCGATGCTGTCTGCGTTTTCCGCAATGACCTCCGCAACACCGCTGCCGACAATTCCATATCCGCATATTGCTATTTTTGCCATGATGGTTCCTCCTGATTGCTGAGAAGATAAACAGATTTAAATTTTTAACCCGCGATGACTTCGACCTTCTTAACGCCGCCGGTTTCGTGCAGTTGATTAAGCAGCTCCTCGCTCGTGATGACCATGCCGGTCGTTTCAGCCGAGATTGTGACGAGCGCAATGCCGTTTATCGGGATACTCTGGTTAATAGTAAGTATGTTAGCTCCGCTCGCTGCAAACACATTTAGAACGGAGGATAAAACCCCCATTTTGTCGCGGAGCGTTATGTGGAAAGTAATGATTCTTCCGCGCTTCAAGTCTTGAAACGGCGTAATTGAATCCTTGTATTTATAAAAAGCGCTTCGGCTAATCCCGACTACATTTGCGGCCTCCGCAACAGTCTGGACTTCGCCGGTTTCTAAAAGCTCTTTCGCTTTGGCGACTTTCACATATATCTCGGGAAGCATGTCGGCTTCGACCAAAAAATACTTGAGTTCGTATCCGGCTGTCATATTCAGTGTCCCCCTCAGAAAGTCAAATGTTTTTCTGTAGTGTATAAAATGATAACACGGTAATGAAAAAATCGCAACTGTTTGTTTACAAAATGTGACACAGATTTTTGACGAATATATCAAAAAATAATGTTCAAATTGCAAAAAAGCATAAAAAATTGGGCGTTCCGACGCGATTCCGGAATGCCCAATGCTTATATTTCCTAAAAAATGGCGTTAACTATGCACCGAAAAATACAGTGATGCTGTTTACTATGTTTTCGGGCGATAGTATTTCAAGTATCGGAAGTGCGGCTTTATTTTGGTATAGGTTGTCCACGCTGCCTCCGATGAAATAAGAGACGCCGATGCAGATTGCTCCGACTACGCAGAGGATAACGGTAGTAAGAAAAACGGCTTTCCAAATCTTTTTCATCATGTATTACTCCTTGTCCGAGTCGGTGGAACCGGCTCCGCAGGCGTTTCGGAATAGTTTAGAGATAAGGCTTATCGCCGACCAAACCGCGAACCATACGATGATTAGACCAAGTCCCGCTAAGACAAGTCCGCCGCCGAAGAGCAACAGAGCGTCGGTGAGATATACAAGGCTCTTCAGTCCCGCTATAAGCAGATAGCATGTTGAAACGAGAAGTCCCGCTCCGATTGCACCGATAACTAGGAAAAATGCTGCGATCACAAGGCTTATGAGCGAAGCGCCCATGATAGCAAAGACGAACTTCGCACCTCTTGGCTTCGGCTTTTCGGGGGGGACTGTCAGTTCCGGCGCGGAGCTAGGCTCTTCCGGCTTTACGTCCTCCACTGGATCTTCGGAGGCTTCCGAATTCTCATTATTAAGCGTTTCCTCCGTTTCGGTCTCAACGCTGTATTCGGACGCAAATTCGTCCGGCTTTTCTTCACAGGGGCTTTCCTCTCCGAACGTCATCTTCTCGCCGGATTCCATACGCCTTTTCAGGTCAATGGCCGCCATCATGGGTGTGCCGAACTCCGCGAGAAGAGCAGCTTCGCAATCGGGACCCGCAGAGTCGAATTTCTCATTATAGGCAGAGATTATTCTGGTCTTCTCTTCGGGAGAGAAAAAAGTAAGGTACTGGTAGAGCTCCACAAGGAACTGCTGTCTGTTCATCTTCAATCCCTCTTTGCAAAAATATATTTCGCGCTATTTTGCTTCATACATTATATTCGTATTTATGTAAACCGTCAAGAGCTTTCAATCAAAATCAGCATTTGGGAGGGTTATTTGAAGCATCGGAGAGATTTATTCCATTGCAAAGGAAGCGCTCCGAATGTTATAATAACCGCAAGCAGTTATTATAACATTATTTTAATGCATAAACCACAACGGCGCTTTACGCCTGTGGCATAATACTGCCTGTAATCTAGCGATTCGTAGATTCACGGCGCTATCCTATGACTCGCTACATAATATTTTATTGTTGCAGGTGCTCTTTTATGAGAAAAGAACGAAATAAAGCATTGCTCGTTGTTTCAAGGCTCGTTGCAATCGCGGCAACAGTTTCCCTGTGTCTGCTCCTGTCAACGACCTCAAGACTTCCTCACGCCGTTACTGCCGAAGCACAGGAAACCTCGTCGGCTCCTTCGGTTGTTTCAGCCATGCCTACGCCCGTGCCCACACCGCAGTATTTCGAGCTCAGCTTCGTCGGGGACTGTACGCTCGCCAGCACAACCGCAAATAAACCGCTCTCAATTTCCTATGAGAATGTCGTCGGAGATAATTACGGCTATCCTTTCGAAAAGACCGTGCAGTATTTCAAGGACGACGATTTCACCTTTGCGAACCTCGAGTGCGCGCTGACGGCTTCAAAGGCTTCGGACGATAAGAACTTCTGCTTCAAGGCCGATCCCGCATACGCGCAGATACTAACAGCCGGCAGCGTGGAGTTCGTGACGCTCGGCAACAACCATGTTATGGATTATGGTGAAGAGGGTTATGCCGATACGAAGGCCGCTCTCGACGCAGTCGGCGTCTGCTTAGCGGGGCGCGATGAGGGGAAGATATTCGAGACTAAGTCCGGACTTAAAATTGGCGTTTATGCTGTGAGCTTCGGAAAGACGCAGCAGATAAAGGACGGCATCGCGGCGCTCAAGGCAGAGGGTGCGGAGTTCATCGTCGCAGCAATCCACTGGGGTGACGAGGGCAGCTATGATATTAACGACCTCCAACGGGAGCAGGGGCATGCGGCAATTGATGCCGGCGCGGATATCGTAATCGGAAGTCATCCTCATACGCTCCAGCCTGTCGAGGAGTATAACGGAAAATACATATATTACAGCATGGGAAACTGGTCATTTGGGGGAAACACAGCTCCTCGTGACCCTGATACGATAATACTGAAGCTTAAGGTCGAGCGCGCTGTGGACAGAACAATCAGCATCGTCGACCGCACGCATATACCCTGTGCCTGCACGGGCGTTGTCGGTGGGAACAACTATCAGCCAGTGCCTTATGAGGAAGGCAGCGAGCAGTATAATCGCACGCTCTCCAAAATTGACGGCACCTTCAACGGACCGAATCTGACGATTGGGTATCAGTACAATTTCAGCGAATATTGAGGTAATACAAAGTTGCGATTAACAGTATGAAATGTAGGCAAAATAAAGAAGCGCTTCCCCGATGAACGGGGAAGCGCTTCTTTATTTTCAGTTGCCGCACTCAATTGAAATCGTGTTAAATACCTTTAGCAGGTCGTCAACTGTGCACGCGTCCTTTTCATGGTAGGCCACGTCCTTGACGGCGATTCCTTTGTGCATCATCACGAGCCTGTCACCGTATTCTACCGCGTAGCGGAGATTATGCGTAACCATAATGGCAGTGAGCTTTTTTTCGCGGACGAATTTATCAGTGAGCTCCATGACGTTTTCTGAAGATTTAGGGTCAAGGGCCGCCGTGTGCTCGTCGAGAATGAGCAGCTCGATGGGCGTGAGGGTCGAAATGAGGAGCGCTAAGGCCTGTCGCTGTCCTCCGGAAAGAAGTCCGACGGGCATGTTGATTTTGTCTTCAAGACCTAAGTGGAGCAGCTCAAGCTGCTGTTTGTAATAATCAATACGCTTTTTTGAAACGCCTCGAGTGAGGTTGTAGCTCTTGCCCTTGTTGTCGGCGAGAGCCATGTTTTCGAGAATCGTAAGACTCGGACAGGCGCCTATTGAGGGATCCTGAAACACGCGTCCGATATGCGCCGAGCGCTTATATTCGGGCATTCTGGTGATATCGTATCCGCCAAGTGAAATTGTTCCGCCATCCGGCATAAGACTGCCGCATATGAGGTTTAAAAGCGTTGTCTTTCCGCTGCCGTTTGATCCTACAACCGAGATGAACTGACCGCGTTCAACGGAAAAATTAAAGTCTTCAAAGAGCAGAGATTCGTTGACGGAGCCTTGGTTGAATGTCTTTTTTATGTGCTTAAACTCGACAAGCGGGAGAATTATTTCTTCAGGCATTTGCGGTACCGCCTTTCTTGCCGATTTTCTGCGAAACGATGGATAGTGTCAGCAGAACTGCCATAAGAAGCTTAAGGTAGGTAGAAGGCAGACCGAGAAGGAGCGCTGCCTGAAGGCAGGCCTTGTAGAGAATAGCGCCGAAAACAGCCATTGTCGTGAGCTTTAAAAAGCTGACGCGGCGAAAAACTCCCGTTCCGATGATGACCGCTGCAAGCGCCATGACGACCATGCCCTTGCCTGCGTTAACGTCCGCATTTTCATTGAGCTGGGCGAGAACGCAGCCTGCAAGAGCCGTGCAGCCGTTGCCGATTGCAAGCCCAAGAATCTTCACATGACCCGGATTGTGTGCAAGTCCCGTGACGAAGCGGCTGTTGTCTCCGCCCGCGCGGAGCAGAAGACCGGACTTTGTTTTGAGAAAATAGTCCAGAGCAAGCTTCACTATTACGGCAAGCAAAAAAACAAGGATTAGCTGGCGGTGCGTATAAAGCGCATCGGGCAGAGCTTTGACAATTCCTGAATTGAATATTGTCGGCAGGTTGAAAAACTGGGATATTGCCGTGCCGCCCGTAATGATAAGGTTTATTGACCATGAGGCGGTCATGACGAGTATTCCGGAAAGCAGGTCGGTTATACCAAGCTTGACATGAAGTAGGCCTGTGATGCTTCCCATAAACGCGCCCGCAAGAAAGGCGGCAATACAGGCGAGCCACGGGTTTACACCCAAAGTTATGAGTGCAGCTGCGACGCAAGCTCCGAGTGGAAAGGTGCCGTCCACCGAAAGGTCGGGAAAGTCCAGTATTTTGTATGTTATGAGGACACCCATTGCCATGAGAGCGTATATAAAGCCCTCACGGAAAACGGTCTCTATTAGGCCAAAAGCCATTGTATAACCACCTGCTTTTTTCGAGAATTATATAAGCTCCGCACTGCAAAAAGCTGAGAAAAGACTAGCACCTTTTTGAGACAAAGGCTTACTTCGTTATATACTTGAGTTCATTAATTTCTGGCAACGTAAAAAGCTTTTTGCTTACGTTGTCAGCGCCGCCCTACCGTATATATATACGCCGACAGGCGGCGCTTCCTCGTCTGCGGACCTTCTTTTATCTCGATATTGAAATTATTTATCGTCAATGTTAGTTGCCGAAGTATAATCCGCCGGAAGTGTGAGATTGAATTTTGCCATGTTAACGAGAGAATAGACAGGCTTGGAGTCTGTGATAACGGAAACGGGCATGGTTTTGACATCTGCCCCCTTGAGTATTTTGCCCGCTATTTCGCCGGTTGTTACTCCGAGAGCAACATAGTCAAGAGTTTCAGAAGCGACACAGCCGTATTGTGCAACCTGCTGCTGCTCGGAACCAAAGATCGGGATTCCCGCCGCATCAGCAGCATTCGCTACGACAGAGAGATTATTCACGACGTTGTTGTCGGTGAGGTTATTAATGCAGTCAACGCCCTTGGAGAGGAGGGAGGCTGCGCCTGCCGCGACCTCGGAAGCATCGGTTACGCCGACAGAGACAATTTCAAAGCCGTAGTCCGGAGCCATTTCGGTGAGCTTTGCAAGCTGGGAAACGGAGTTTGCTTCGCTTGTGGTATAGAGAATTCCGATTTTTTTCGAGTCGGGCATAAAAGCGCGAATCATCTTGAGCTGGGCGTCGAAATTCAGGCTGTCGCTCGTGCCGGTCGCGCCGGTGTTCGGAGCTTCAAGAGTTTCGGCAAGTCCTGCTGCAACGGGGTCGGAGCAGGCAGAGAAGACGACAGGGATTCCTGCGTCCTTAGCGGCGGCGTAACAGGTCGTCGCTGCTGGAGTCGCGATGGCGATGATGATGTCATAGCCCTTTGTCACAAAGTTCGAGGCTGTGAGGCTGTTCGTTTCGTTTTCGCCTTGACCGTCTACATACTCGATGGTGCAGGTCTTGCCATTTTCATAACCCTCGTTTTTGAGACCTTCAACGATTCCTGTGTAGCAGTCGTAGAGGCTTGCGTGGGTCGCATACTGAAGTATGCCGATTTTAACGTCCGTGACTTCGGGAGAGCTTTCCGCGGAGGCCGCGGGTGTGCTCTTGGCGCAGGCGCCAAGGCCCAGAACAAGAGTTAGTGAAAGGATTGCTGCTGCTATTTTCTTTGACTTTTTCATGATATTTCCTCCAAAAATGATTTTCGGGCGTGATGGACGGTCCTGCCAAAGACCGATTATCAAAGCCTGCTATCCTTTTGCGGGACAAACAAAAAAGCTCCTGCCCCACAAGGGACAAGAGCTAAACTCCTGCGATACCACCCAAATTGACGCAAATGCGCCCACTCGCTTCACGCACCATCATGCGTGTCCCCGACTGATAACGGGAGGGATACCCGTCGAAGCCTACTTGAGCTATGCGCTCTTTCGGTTCGCCCTCGGAAGTCCATTCGCCGAGACACCAAACGCTTCTTTCACACCGCAAGAAGCTCTCTTTGGATTGGTTTGCATCGGTTACTACTCTTCGTCTATGGTTTTGGTTTATGAAGTGATTATAAGCACGCACTATTTTGAATGTCAAGAATTTTTGTGTTTTTTGGGAAAACTCACAATCTGCAATTGGGGTTTACTCCAAAAGCTTGAGCACATACACAGCCCTTACGCCAATTTGTATTTCTCTAACCAGTAGTTGACTTGGATGAGATATGCCATGAGCTGAGGCCCCGCCATGAGCTGCCCGAACCACGGCTTGCCGTATTCGGAGGGAGCTTTTGTAAACTCCAGCACCTTTTTTCTGTTGACGATGGCTGTAAGTGGCGCGGTGGGGTCAGATACAATTTTTAGAAGTTTTTCCGATAGCAGACGCTCGTAATTCGGGTTATAGGTTTTCGGATAGGGGCTCTTCTTGCGGTAAAGTATATTCTCGGGCAGAAGGTCGCAGCAGGCGTCGCGCAGGAGGGATTTTTCCCTGCCTTCACGGTATTTCATATCCCACGGGACATTGAATAGGTATTCGACAATGCGATGATCGGCAAAGGGCACGCGCGCTTCAAGCCCCGAGTGCATACTCGTTCTGTCCATACGGTCTAGTAGAGTCGACATGAACCATTGTATATTGAGATAGCCAATCTCACGGCGCCGGCGCTCCTCTTCATTTTCGCCGTGGAGAACGGGCACGGCTTTAATTGACTCTTCGTAGCGCGAGCGGACATATTCGGGCAGTTCCAGCTTCTTTTTAAAATCGTCGCTTAGCAGCATCGTTCTCGTTTCAAGGTCGTGCGACCAGGGAAAACCATCGGTTTTGATGAGCTCCTCCTTGTAGAACCACGGATAGCCGCCAAAGATTTCGTCGGCGCATTCGCCCGTCAGCACGACCTTATTGTGCTTTTTAACGAGCCGGCAGAAATAGAGCAGAGACGCGTCTACATCCGCCATGCCGGGCATATCCTTTGCGTCCACGGCGGCGCGAAGAAGCGAAGGAAGCTCGGTTTCGTCGCACTCAAGGTAGGTATGGTTCGTTTCAAAATTTGAGAGTATCTCGTCAACATAGGGTCTGTCGCGCTCCGGCTGAAATGAATTGGATTTAAAATATCGGTCATTCTGCCTGAAATCAAAAGAGAAAGTATTAAGAGTCGAACCGCTGTCCGACATTATTTTAGAGGCGACGGCTGTCACAATGCTGGAATCGAGTCCGCCGGAAAGAAAGGTGCACACAGGAACGTCCGAGACCATCTGCCTTGTAATCGCGTCACGAACGAGGAAGGATACTGTTTCAACCGTTTCCTCATAGTTGTCCGTGTGCTCACGGCTTTTCAGCTCCCAGTAGGACATTTCGGAAAAGCTCTCCCGGCTGAAAACTGCATAGTGCGCGGGCTTAAGCTCGAAAACATTTTTAAAAACGCCGTTTCCCGCCGTTCGCGCGGGACCTATGCCGAAGACCTCCCTAAAGCTGTCCGTGTTGGCCGAAGGAACGACATAGGGGTGTCGGAATAGCGCCTTGGGCTCTGAACCGAATACGAGGATATCATTTTTTATTGTATAGAACAGAGGCTTAATGCCGAATCTGTCGCGGCAGAGGATAAGCCGCTCGAAGGTTTCATCCCAGATTGCAAAGGCGTATATGCCGTTGAGCTTTTCAAAGGAATCAATGCCCCAGTGCATATAGGCATATAGTATGACCTCGGTGTCTGTCGTCGTTTCAAAAATGTAACCTGCCGCTTCGAGCTCGCGCTTGAGCTCGTCTGTGTTGTAAATCTCACCATTATAGATAATCACATACCTGCTGCCATTATACTCTCTTAGTATGGGCTGTGCGCCGTTTGAAAGGTCTCTGATTGATAGCCGCGTGTGGCTGAAGCCCAAATGCGGCGTTAGGTATTCGCCGGTATTGTCGCTGCCGCGATGCGCAATCGCGGTACGCATATCAATGAGTACCTTTGTCCAATATTTAAAGTTATCCGTAAAGTTTTGACGAAAGCCGCAGAAGCCCGCTATTCCGCACATAGATATTCTCCTTGTTCAAAATTGAAATAGGGCTGCCAAAAAGCCGCTTTCCAGCCATACCCTACGAATTGTGATGGTCCTATGTATTCTATGCGCTTTCAGCATAAATGATTACCCATGCCAAAATACAAAGATTTTTTAGTTTAGCTCTTGACAAAAATTTAAACTAGTATATTATGTGTAATAGTAGATAAACAATACTATTACATTATTCGCTCGAAGGAGGGCTTTAGTGAACACTCAATATAAAAAAGGCGTGCTTGAGCTTTGTGTACTCGCCATGCTCAAGTGTCAGGATCGGTACGGCTACGAGATAGCGGAAAATCTGGCGAAACACATTGATATCGCCGACGGCACTGTTTACCCGATATTACGGAAGCTAAAAAGCGATGGGCTTGTAACCACCTATCTTTCTGAAGAAAGCGGCGGACCTCCTAGAAAATACTATTCGCTGACGGAGCTCGGGCGCAGCACTTATGAAGCCGATCGGAGCGACTATCTGGAATTTGCGAAAACCGTTGAAATGCTATTAAAGGAGAAAAAAGATGACAAAGAATGAATATCTCGACAAGCTCAGAGCGGAGCTGAAAAAGAATAACGTCGCCGACATGGGTGACATCGTTTCAGAATATGAACAGCACTTCGCCTTCAAGCTCGCAGACGGCTACGGTGAGGAAGAGATTGCAGCGAAGCTCGGCGCGCCGGAAATTGTTGCCGCACAGTTCGACAGTGCGGGTGAAGCGGGCAAAGCTGGTGCCGGTGCTTTCGTGAAAATCGGGCTGTTTTTCACGGCAATCTTCGAGTCTCTGCTCTACATCGTGTTTCTGGCTTGGAACATCGCGCTTGGCGCATCCGCTGTGGCCATCGCAGTTTTGGGAGGCTGCCTTGTCGGAGGGCTCAACATTATGGGGCTCATACCGTATATGCCCTATTCCGGTTCGCTTCTGCTCGGTTTGTGTGTGCTGGGACTCGCATCAATATTTGGCGTCGCAACCGTTTATTGCTTTGCGTTTTTAAAGCAGATGATTAAAGCGAGCGTCAGATGGCACAAAAACATGACGGGGAACTCGGCGCTACCTCCACTTTCGTGGAATCCACAGTTTTCGCCTAAAACGAGAAGAACGCTCCGAAATATCCTGCTTTGGTCGGTCATCGTTTTCGGAGTGCTGTTTGTCATTGCATTTGTTGTGCTGATGCTTCAGGCCGGAGCCATGGGCTTCTGGCATCACTGGAATTGGTTTGTATAATAAGAGGTCTTGATTGAAAACCAAGACCTAAGTGTGAGTTAGAAAACCTGATAAGGAGGAAAAATGAAAACTGTAGTTATTACCGGCGCCACTTCAGGCATCGGTCTGGCAACTGCACGCAAATTTGTGGGCAAGGGATATAATGTTATCGGCATCGGACATAGCGAAACTAATTGCGATAGGGCTAAGGAAAAGATTTTATCCGATTATCCCGAAGCAAAAATCATCTATTTTGTTGCAAATCTCATGCAGTTAAGCGAGGTTAAAAGAGTTGCCGATGAATTGGAAAAATATATAACGGCAAATTGCAACGGCGAAATATACGCGCTTATTAATAACGTCGGTGGTGTAAGAAGCTGGTATCAAACAACGGCAGAAGGCTATGAACAGCAGTTTGCACTTAACCATCTGGCGAGTTTTATGCTTACCTACAGATTACTTCCATATATAGAAATGGCCTTGGGACGGGTCATTATGACCTGCAGCAATTCGCACAAGGGCATAAAAATGCACTGGGAAGACATCATGCTAAAGGACGGATACAATCCGCTGACAGCCTATAAACAGTCAAAACTCTGCAACATCCTTTTCGCTGAGGCACTTAATGAGCGATATTCAAATAATGGTATACGAGCCTATGCGGTTGATCCCGGACTGGTGAATACGGATATCGGGAACAAGCAGACCGGAGGCGTAGTTAATCTTATCTGGTCACTCCGTAAAAAGCACGGCGTACTTCCCGAGATTCCGGCGGAAACCTATGTGCATCTTTGCGAGCAAAAGACAGCGCCGAAAGGACTTTATTACTACCTGTGTCGTGAACGCAAGTTTAGCCGCGAGGTTACAGAAGAAAATGCAAACAGGCTCTTTGACCTTAGTGAAAAGCTTTGCGGTATAAAATACCGCGATCTGGTGGTGGAACTATGAACGTATTCATTACAGGAGCAAGCGGAGGACTGGGTCGGGCGATTGCGGCGGAATGCGCTTCTCGCGGCTACAAGCTATTCCTGACGGATATAAACGAAGAGGGACTGCACTCTTTGCAGACGGGACTTGAGCGCCAGTACGGTGCCTGCGTCACGACCCGTGCCTGCGACATTACGAAGGACGAGAGCGTTGACGAGATGCTTGCGCTTATAGATGCAAGCGGCATACGGTTTGATATGCTATTCAACATAGCGGGCATCGATTATGAGGGCAGCTTTCTCGAACGCGAATGCAGAAGTGTTGTAAAAATCGTCTCGCTGAATGTAGAGGCAACGCTTAGAATAACCCACGCGATTTTATCACGGCGCAGAGAAAACGGAGCTTTTTCGCTCGTTTTCGTTTCGAGCCTCGCGTCTCTGTACCCGATGCCGCTCAAGGCAACCTATGCCGCCTCCAAGCGCTTTTTAACAGATTTTGCAGAAGCGCTCAGGCAGGAGCTGAAATCGAAGAATGTCAAAGTGCTGACCCTTTGCCCCGGTGGACTTCCCACAACGGAGGAGGCAATCTCCGGAATCGCGGCGCAGGGATTTTGGGGCAGCGTAACGACAAACAGGCTCGAGCAGGTCGCGTTTGAAACTGTCGAAAAGGTGCAGAAGCGCGCGGGACTCTATATTCCCGGAGCGGCGAATAGAACGCTGTCTTTTTTAGGGAAATTCCTGCCCCGCTCGGTAATCGCGGCGATAATCTATAAAAGATGGAGCGGTGCACAGGAAAAATGGCTGTGCACTGAAAGCAAATAGAGCTATAGTATAACGCCCCGCACAACTTTGGTTATGCGGGGCGTTAATAAGCTTTGCTACGTTCGATAAGATATCCATGCCGCTAATCTCCCGAGTACTTGCAAGGGGATAAGCCGCGACAGCGCGGAGGTAAATTTTCCAAATTTACGGTAGCAGATGTTAAACAAAAGATACGATTTTCGCTGAGCCTTCTGCCGTGGAAAGCGGCGTATGATGTTGCGAAAAGAGTAGAACTGACGGTACATCCACAGGTAACCGGTGTTAAGCTCCTCAGCCGTCATTCCCTTGGGCTCAAAAACCACATGTGCTGTGTTGTAATTTGAGAGGTTGCGGTCGACGATGCGCCCGTCAGCTTCCATGCGACGATGCAGGACTGTACCAGGGTAAGGCGTGAGTATATGGGAAGTAAGAGTCTCAATGCGGTTTTTCACCAGCCAGTCCAGAGTTTTATAGAAGACCTCGGAATCGTCGCCGTCAAGACCGAACACCATGCTTGCGTTTATCATTATTCCGCGGCTATGTATGGCTTCGACGAGCTTTTCATATTTTTCAAACTGATTGTCCTTGCTGACGCCTTAAGCGCCATATTATTGATAGACTCAAACCCGATGAACAGGCTCTGACAGCCTGTTTCCTTCATTTGATCCAAAAGCTCGGGATAGTCGAGTATTCTTGCCGTTACGGCGGCGCTCCACTTAAGATTTAAATCTTTTATTTCGGTGAGAAGTTCTCGTGTATAGGAGGGAACGCCGATAAAGTTATCATCGATGAATAACACATGACGAGTTTTGAGCGACTTGATATCACGGAGAACGTCCGCAATGGGACGTTGTATGTATGCTCTGTTCTGGCAACTGTTATAACAAAAGTCACAGCGATTCGGACAGCCACGGCTTGTGGAAACTATGTTGGTGTAGAGATATTTGCGGCTGTCAATCCCGTCGTAAAGCGGAGACGCAATCTCATCTCCGCGGAAGTTTTCCATGTCATGGTAAATCTTGTGGAGCTTTTTATCGGTAGCGTCCTCAATTATCCGCGTCCATACCCGTTCCGCGGCACCTATGCAGACAGCGTCAAAATAAGGCAGGCAGTCCTCGGGGCTGCAGGTAACGTGAATGCCTCCGGCGACGACAGGGATACCGCGCTTGCGAAACTGCTCGGCGATATAGCAGGCTCTCGGATATACATCGAGAGTAATTGTTATGCCCACAAGATCGGCGGTACAGGAAAAGTCAATATTCTCGGCATTTTCATTGACCATCACCACTTCGTGTTCTTCCGGTGTTAACTGCATAAGCGTCAGAAGCGCGAGCGAAGGCGACAAACGTGTTTTAAGCTCTGTGTCCATGGGGCGTTTTATCATTTTAGGCTGGATGAGTACAATTTTCACGGCGCTATCTCCACCCGCACAGAAGCACAAAGGAAAGATCGGACAGCACAACCACCGTCCAGTGTATTGCGATAAACATAGTGAACTTTTCAATAATACCGCTGGAATCGCTTAGAATCATCAGGTAAAAAACCGCAATAGCGATAAGTGTGAGTATAACAGCCACGGAAAGACAGCCGTAAAGAAGCGAAGTGTGGTACTCGTCGTACGGGTGTCGGCGAAGCAGCAGCAGAACGACCACCAGTACGGTGACGGCGATAAGCGCATATGCGATATATTCCTCGTAACCCGCTGCAAGAAAGTTGCTGAAGTTTTTCCAGAAGGGGGCAACGTTACAATCAACGCGATTGGAATAGAGCATATCAAATATTTCCGCGTTTCTCGGCATAATAATAAAGATAAGTGCGTAGAAGGCGGTAAATACGCTCAGGCACACGGCGTTTACCTTTGGACTGCTCAAAAGCGTTTTCATTTTCTGTCCTCCTCCTTAAAAAGAAATAGATACTCGATGGATACTCCGAAGAGACGGGCCAAATCGTAAGCAAGCCAAATAGAGGGATCGAACTTGCCCATTTCTATGGCGTTAATTGCCTGACGGGAAACTCCCAAACGCTCGCCCAGCTCTTTTTGAGTGAATCCGAGCTCCTCTCGAAGCATTCTGACTTTGTTTTGCAAGAGTTCACCCCCACGACCGTGTAATGTTTACCTTACACGTAGTATAGCAATAATACACTGTGGTGTCAAGTTAACCTGACATAATGAAGCCCAAAAAAGTCGCCGTACTGTCAAAAGACTGTGCGGCGGCTTTGACTAAACAGGGTTGTCCGTCCCGTCCGAAAACTCCAGTATTTCGGAGGGGTACATCGTGAACCCTCCTTCGAGTTCGACAAAATCGCTTTCGGGCTCGGCGCTGTGCAGAAGCTCCTCTTCGCCCATGCGCTTAACATTCGTTTCAGAAATCGAGCGCTTTTTAGGGGTATATCTCCTGCCCGGACCTGAAATCTCGGGTATAGTTCCTCTGTGCTCCATGTTCAACTGTTCTCCTTAAATTCAGCAAAGATTTTAGCCTTTAAATTTCTCTTCCTCGGCAGCAATCATCTTTTGCACCATGCGCCCGCCTATGGGGCCGCCCTGATAGCCGTTGAGCTTTGAAGGTAAATCGCCCCTATAATGATCATTGTTTTCTTTAACGAACTGTGTCATGCCGATTTCGGCGGCGGCTTCCATTTTTAGGCTTTTCAGCTTTTCACGTATATCACTGTTGCTCATATTTAAAAACCAATCCTTTCGAATAACTTTATCCGCATTCTTATTATCTGCCGCGCGATAATGTATATTCACAGAGGAACATATGTAAAAATCACCGCATAATTTTGAAATGACTTTTTGTTGAAATTATGATATAAGAGAAAACAATATGAATAAATAATGGAGGAAAGCAGGTCAAATATGCTTGAAATCAGAAGATATCGTCAGACCGATGATATAGACGAGATAAGCAGCATCTATGCTTTGAGTTGGAAGACGGCGTACAGAGGAATAATACCAGATGATTTTCTGGACGCTATATCCGAAACCAGATGGTCGCCGCTCCTGAAAGCGGAATCAAATCGTCTGCTGCTGGCGATAGAGGACGGAAAGCCTGTCGGCGTGTCTACATACTGCGAGGCAAGGGACGAAGCTTTGAAAGGCTGGGGAGAGATAATTTCTCTTTACTTGATCCCATCACATTACCGCAAGGGCATAGGCTCAAAGCTGTTTTCAGAAGTTGTCGATGTGCTTGCAGAAGAGGGCTACAGTGATATTTATCTCTGGGTACTTGAGGACAACAGTGCGGCACGCGCATTCTATGAGAAAAACGGCTTTATGTGCAGCGGTGATATTAACCCCGACAATATCGGCGGCAGAGCTGTCAACGAGCTGCGGTATATACGAACAGCGACAGTTCCAATTAAAAACATTACAATATAATAATATTTGCTCTAGCGTTATGAATTCCTACATGATAAAATGGAATTACAAACAGATTGTGAAAAGGTGGATATGACTATGGGAAAAGCCAGCATAACATGCCCGGTATGCGGTAAGCTGGAATTTGAGGATTTCGAAGATCACGAAAACTGCTCGCAATGTGATTGGAAAATCAATATAACACAGTATGATAATCACGACTATTCAGATGGAACGAATCCTCTCAGTGTGAACGAGTATAAGTTGCAGTATGCGGCAATGACTAACCAGAACACCGCCGAAACCGCAAAAAAGCTGAAGGACGAATTTTACGGTGATCGTTATGCGCTTAACAAAGAATTCAGGGAAGTGACACGTGCAAAAGGCACGCAGAGCTGTTCGGATATGACGGATAAAATGATCGCACTTCGAATCGCCTATGTGGAAGAACTAAAGAAGCTCGTGAGCTCATCCTGAAATTTCTAAAAGGAATAACACAAGTATACATATAAAAACCACGTGTTTTGTCTCACCCCAGCAAAAACGTACAATGAAGAAAATAACCTCTTGTCGTAGGATAGAAACTACGACAGGAGGTTTTCATATGTCAGGAAGAAAAGGCATCAGGCCTTATCATCAGAAAGTTTTTCCTTCCCTCGTCGAAGGTAAATATAAATCGGAATCATAAGAACTAGTATTATCCCACCGCAGGCGATGACGCCAATCCGCGCGCCGAATTTTTCGGTGATTCCTCCGGCATAAAGGTTGCCAAGCGGCGTAGAACCTGCAAAAACCAGAGTATATACACTCATTACCCGCCCCAGATATTTGCTCTCTGTGTTCATCTGCATAGTGGAATTGGCATTTGAAGCAAACATAATAAAAAAGAAGCCGGTAACGCCCAAAGCTATCCCCGTCAGAGCATATACACTCGTAAAACCCGTGAGCGTCAGAGAGATGGCCGCGAAAATCGGAATGACAAACATAATGAACTTTTTAGGGCCGGACTTGCTAATTGCCGCTATCAGCATCGCGCCAAAAAATGAACCTATGCCCATGCAGGACATCAAGAGCCCGTAGCCTGTCTCGCTCTGATGCAGCACCTGCACCGCGAAAACCGGAACAAGTACGTTAAAATTCATTGCGAAGGTTCCGACGACTGCCATTATCAGTATCGTGACAAACAGAATTTTTTTGTGATAGATATACTTTAGACCATCCGAGATGTCTTTAAATATACTGACGTCTCTTATGACGGGCTTTTGAACAATGAGAGGCTTTATAAAAAACAGGCTGACGAGCACCGCGGCGAAGCTTATGGAATTGATGAGGAAGCAGGCAGCGATACCGAAATTTCCCATGACGATTCCCGCCAATGCGGGGCCGATTGTCCTTGACAGATTGAACATGGCGGAATTGAGTGCTATCCCATTCATTAGGTCTTCTTTGCCTACTAGTTCAATTAAGAACGACTGCCTTACAGGCATATCAAGGGTGTTTACAAAGCCCAGAAGTGTTGATGTGACCAGCAGATGCCAATATTGTATGTTGCCCGAATAAACAAGTATCGCCAAAGCGCCCGTTATCACGAGGGACGCCGTTTGAGTTATGATTAATAGCTTTTTCTTTGGAAATCTATCAACCAACACTCCCGCAAATAGCGAGAAGAGAAGCACCGGCAGAAACTGCATTGCGCTCACAAGGCCGAGCAGCAAAGCCGAATCGGTCAGCCTATAAGCGAGCCACGGCTGGGCGATGTTCTGCATCCATGAACCAGTTGTCGAAATGCACATCCCGATAAAATAATACAGAAAACTTTTATGTCGAAATGCGCTGAAAGTGTTGCTCATTGGGATTACCTTCTGTCTCTATTATGCCAAACATTATATCATAGCCGCGAAGCGGCGTTATGAAGTGTTTTTTAAATCAATATAATGACCGCTTGAGGTGATTATAATACAAGTCCAATTTTAATCAATAGTAATATTATTTGTCGAAATCTATAATTACCCCATTTAAAAAAAGAAAAAGCGCCACCCGAAAAGCGGCGCTTCGCTCTGTAAAATAATAAGATTCAGCTTATTTCAACGCTGTCTTCGGTTTTGACGCTCAGAAATTGCCCTTTTTGGAGCTTAATGTGTCCGGATTCATAAAGACTGTAATCGATTGTCAAAATGACCTTGTCGGCACCGTAATAAGTGCCGAAGGTGTTGGCAACGCATTGCAGTATCATCATTTCATATACCGCACCCGCGTTCATTTCCTTAATGAAGTCCTTATCCAAATCTAAGTAGACCATGCCGTCATCATTTAGGTACAGGCTGTTAATTTTAGTGTTTTCGGATAAAACCGCTCCCGGTCGACCCTCGAATTGCTCCTTATAGACGGTTTCAAGCACTGACCGTGTGATGTCGTTCGTTTTAAAGTCGATTTCGCGGTCCTTATAGTATAGCTTGCTGTCGTTAATATTCGGATAATAGAAGCGTACAGTCCGCTTAAAAAAGGCGTTTTCCTGTATTTCGGAGAGGGAGGAGGTCACTTCATAACCTTCGCCCTTGCTGACTGTTTTTACAAGACCGAAACCCTTGGCATAATAATCGGTCGAGGTCCCACCAATCTTATAAATAGTTTCAACGGAAACGGTGGAGTAAGCGCCGGAGGGAGTATCAATTTTGACATCCGTACCGCTTATCGTTCTGACGCTGCCGTCTCCGAGCTTCCAAGACGTTCCGGTTTTTATCGGTTCCATCAGGAGTGTTTCCTCGGTGACACCTGTTTTATCGAGTAGATTTTCGCGGTAATAGTATTCCTCTAGGCTGAAAACGGAAGCGGCACTTCCGTTTTTAATTTCGATAACCTGAGCAAGCTCGGTTCCGCCGTTGTTGATTCTCTGTTGAACCTTAGTGCGGTAGGTATAGTCGATATAAACATCGTAAGATGCGTATTCGTTCCCGTCTCCCTGATAGACATAGCGGACATTCTCCAGGATTGGAAAATAGTCCTCTACAGTCAGATTTTCAAGGGCAGGGCTTGCGCTGACGACAGGTGATTCAGGAGCAGGAGAGGATGCGGTCGGCTGCTCTGATTTCTGCCTGAAAATACAGCCAAAAAAAGAAAATAGGATTAGCGAGAAGCAAAGAAGCAAAGCGCATTTTTTCATAACGAAACCTCCCATTCCGGCTGACCTTGGCTTATTGAGAACGACTTTATAGTATTATTCTGTGATTGGTGGTGGGATATTCAACGAAAAGAATATGGAACGTTTCACGATTCATTTATGGCTTTTGTAATACTGTTACGGTACTCCGGCAAAAGACAGCCTTCCAAAACGACATTTTGAATTGACTGAAAAATCTGGTCCGGCTGGCAGGTAAACGTCGAGAGGACTTCTGACATATAGCCTATAATATTCAGTGCGTCGAGACTTGGAATGGTAATATCAGCAATTTTGATATTTCCCTCATCCGCGTTTATTGCGCCGATGATAATACGAATCAGTTTTTACCCTCAATCCATTAATTACACTATCAGAACCGAAAACGTATTATAAGTACTCACTTATAAAATATAACGCCGTTCGCAAGGTTTGTCAGGCTGTCTAATCATAATGTTGCATAATTTGGGTACGGTAGTATAATGAACACAGTATCTGTTAATCAAAATAGCAGTATGAATAATCAAAAAGAATGGAAGGTGTTTTTTTATGACCGGAGTCTATATAGCCATAGGCGTAATTGTTATAATACTTCTTTGGGTCGTTTCAACTTATAACGGGCTAGTTAAACTAAGAAATATGGTACGTGAGGCGTTCTCCACAATGGACGTCTATATGAAAAAGAGATACGACCTCATCCCGAACCTTGTAGAGACCGTCAAGGGCTACGCGGCGCACGAAGCCGGCACGCTTGAAAAGGTCATCAAGGCGAGAAATGCGGCTGCATCAGCAACAACAATAGAAGGCAAAATTGAAGGCGAAAACGCACTGGCAGGCACCCTGAAATCACTCTTCGCACTTGCCGAAGCCTATCCCGACTTGAAGGCAAACACGAACTTCATGGATTTGCAGAGACAGCTCCAGACCGTTGAGGGCGACATCGCGAATTCGAGAAAGTACTACAACGCGGTGGTACGCGACTATAACATCAAAATTGAATCCTTCCCGAGCGTGATAGTTGCGTCCATGTTCGGCTTTAAGCACGAAACGATGTTTGAAATTAATTCGGCTGAAAGAGAAAACGTAAAAGTTCAGTTCTAAATAATGTTAGGAGAGACTGCTTTATGCAAAAAAGTCTTTACCTCAGAGGAAAGCGTATCTTTGCCGGATGCCTTGCGCTGCCGATTGTACTGCTGTGCGTAATAGGCCTATTTCAGCAGTCCGCAACGGCGGCATCGGCAAGCGGTTACGATATATCCTCATACAGCACCAAAATCAGCATTGCTGAGAATAATGTTTATTCGGTAAACGAAGCTATTTCGGCCGATTTCTCGGAGGCGCGTCACGGAATATACCGTTATGTCCCTTACAGGCAGGAAATGCTGTGGACCGAAAACGGCGGCTCAAACAAGGTGATCTACCACACCAAAGTTAGCGCGGTGTCCGTTTTGAACGATCCGTTTACGACGTATAACGAAGACGGGAATCTGGTTATAAGAATCGGTGATGCCGACAAAACGGTGACAGGGAACAAGACCTACAATATCAGTTATTTTCACAGCCTTGGAGACGACAAAATTAAAAGCGAAGATTTTGTCTATTACAACCTTATCGGAGCGGATTGGGACTGCACCATTAGCAATGTGAGCTTTGAAGTGACCTTACCTAAGGCTTTTGACAGCATGAAAATCCATTTCTTCTCGGAAAACTATGGCTCAAAAGCGGAGGCTCCGGTTTCTTACACTATGTCGGGCACCACGATAACGGGCTCACTGAACGGAACGCTCAGTCCCGGACAAGCACTGACACTCCAGATTGATTTGCCGGAGGGATATTTCAATATTCCCGCACCCTTCCCCTGGGCAATAGTCATTATGCTTGCCTCGGGCATCCTCTCACTGCTTTCGCTGCTGCTGTTTTTGCGTTTCGGCCGCGATCCTGTTATGGTGAAACCAGTTGAGTTTTACCCTCCCGACGCAATTACCTCCGCGGAAGCTGGTTACATCATCGATTCTTCAGTCGATGACAAAGACGTTGTTTCGCTGATAATCTATTGGGCATCCAAGGGCTATCTTGCCATTGATCAAACCGGCAGACTCAAACTGATCAGGCAAAAGGACCTTCCGGAGAGCAGTAACAAGTACGAAATATTTATGTTCAATAAATTGTTTTCCGGCGGCGGTGAGGTCGAAATAGACGATCTGAAAGAGACCTTCTATACGACAATAGCAACGACGGAAGGCATGATAAAGGATTTATACTCGGCGAAGGACAAGAGACTGTACGATCCAAAGTCGCTTGCACTGCGAAAACTGACCTATTTTATGTCCGCCGCGCTTATCTTCGCCGCGCTGTTTTATTCGATAAACGCTGAATATTACATCGGCTTTTTTTCGCTGATAGTATCCTTTGTGGGTACGGCTGTTATAATGGCGCCGTTTGCAAGCATATTCAAAATTCTTGAAAAATGGAACGGACTTAAAGGCATAAGCCGAACTTCCGGGCTCGTTTTCAGTATTATTGCGGGAGTTGTTTTGCTGCTTATATTTGTAGCGTATTTCTTATATATGAACCTGCTGCTCCTGGGCGCGGTAACGGCTGTTGCAGCGGCGTTTATAAACGTAATAAGTATCTTCATGCGCAAGCGCACCGCAGGCGGCAACGATATTTTAGGTAAGCTCTTAGGCTTCAAGAATTTCATCGAAGTTGCCGAAAAGCCGCGTCTCGAGAAGCTGGTTGAGGAAAACCCGTCCTATTTTTACGACGTTATTCCTTATGCCTATGTTCTTGGCGTGTCCGATAAATGGGCGAAAAAATTCGAGGGCATAGCAATGAGACCCCCCGAATGGTATTACGGCAGACAGGGAGATGTTTTTACCCCACTGATATTTCAGAGCGCCCTGTTCCACTCCATGGTGCTTATGAATACCAGCATGGTCGCGCGTCCCGCGCCCCCTCCAAGCAGTAACAGCGGCTTTGGTGGAGGCGGTTTCGGCGGTGGAGGCTTCTCCGGAGGCGGCTTCGGCGGCGGTGGCGGCGGAAGCTGGTAAAGGCTTTTCGTTCAGAATGATTAAGCAGCCCGTGATGAAATATCATGGGCTGCTTTTGTTGCTTGTTAAATGTGAACCACAGATGAAACAATTGAATTATTATTCTTTGAGTGGGTGCAAAGGGGCACATTTCGATAATTTGAATCCTCTCTCATCTTTCCACAGAAATCCAAAGCGGAGAGTGTAGAATGACGCCTTCCCCATCACGAAAGAGCTCCCAAAAGGTATTCTTTGTCATTCCTGTATCTAATCCTCTGATTCAACAAACAAATCTTGGTTCAAAATTTTATTTATATTCTCCAGGAATGGCTCGATATCATTAAGCACAAAGCCTTTGACCGAGGCATCAGCCATAAATAGTTTTAGGCCAAAAATGTGCTTAAATACTTTTCCATATGTTGCTCTTTTGATATTGCATAGTAGTATTTCTTCTCGATATATAGTCTTTTTTCGAGAGAGATATAAGTCAATCTGTCAGCAGTCAAGTAAAGAATTCCGTTACCGATCAATTTTCCACAATAGTAATTCGCAGTATCCTTGAGAATAATGTCTTGTCCTATTGTCTCATCGATGTTTTTGTATTTATTAACATTAATGTCCATGAGAATACTGATGACTAAAATATAGGTTGCTGCAGTGAAAGAACCTAAAGAAAGTGCAAGCTGCGGAGATGTGAAGAAAACGGTTATTATAAAAGTCACGACTCCGAAAAAGATACCTATACCTATAACAACTCCACGATTATATTTCATACAATCATCACCTTTAATAATTGGTAAGCTAGAAAACACCATGATAAGTCCGCAGCATTTAATAGATTTGCAATATTGTGTTGATAAACAACATACTTGCTTCTTATTTCAAAGTGGACAAAGCTACATCTCATTTGTGTTATTAAAATGATGTTCTTATCATCTCCATTATATAGCACAAGTCACCAGTATTCATACTTTTTTTATACTTCTATATAAAAAAAGCCCACAAGTATTTCATCAATACTTGTGGGCTTTTTGGTGCCGGTGACCGGGATCGAACCGGTACGAGGAATTACCCTCACGGGATTTTAAGTCCCGGGCGTCTGCCAGTTCCGCCACACCGACAAGTTAAGAGGCGAAGACACTGAATATGTTAGCACGCCGAGCGAATCGTGTCAAGAGAGACAGGTCGAACGGTCGCTTCAAATATTCGCATTTTGATTTATGCCGAATATACGTCAGCGGCAGGCGCTAAGGCGGTCGTCCCTGTCGAAACTATGCACCCAGTCAGATTTGAGTAAATAAATAAGGAAAATGATGCTGCTAAGGAACCAGGTCAGGGGATAGGCCCAGAAAACCATGACGATTTTAGGGACAAAACTAGTGACGATTGAAATGTATGTGACTCTGAGAACGCACCAGATGCCGAACATTGTAAACATTGGAACGGCGGCTCTTCCCGCGCCTCGCATTATCCCCGCAACGCAGTGCGAGAAGGCTAGCAGGACATAAAACAGGCAGATGGTATGCGCTTCGAGTGTTCCGATAGCGATGACCTCGGGTTCCCTGTTGAATAGCGAAATTAGGTGAGGGGCGGCAATATAATATAGAAGCCCAAAGGTTTCGGCGAGGGCACAGCAAACTGCGATGGAAAACCACGCGCCCTTTTTGGCTCGTTTGTACCGACCTGCACCGAGGTTCTGGCTGATGAAGGTGGTTATCGCCATGGAAAAGCTTGTGATGGGGATGAAGGCAAAGCCTTCAATTTTGGAATGTACGCCGCAGCCTGCGACTGCAATCGTTCCGAAGGAATTGATTTTGGACTGTACAACAATGTTGGCAATCGAAATCACCGAATTTTGGATGCCGCTGGGTAGGCCTGTGCGAAGTTCTTCCTTTAGTATTTCTCGGTCAAATCGGATTTCTCGGAGACGGACTCTGTATATCTCATTTGAAGCGAAAAGTCGGCGAAAGGCAAGCGCCGCTCCCAAAAACTGAGAGATAATGGTCGCTATTGCGGCACCGGCAACGCCCATGTCGAATACGGCGACGAACAGGAGGTCCATCACCACGTTTGTTAGTGACGATATTATCAGATAGTGTAAAGGATGCTTGCTGTCGCCCACCGACTGAAAAATTCCGCTTGCGGAATTGAAGAGAGTAACCGCGATTGAGCCAGCAAAATATATTCGCAGATAAGTCACGGCTTGTGGCAGAACGTCCGAGGGAGTACCCATCCAGCGAAGAAAAAGCGGTGTGAAAACTACGCCGATAAGAGACATCGCGAGACCCGCGACAAGGCCGAAGGCAACAGATGTGTGGACGGCGGTTCGTACGAGATCGTATCTTTCCGCACCGTAATATTTTGATATGACGACGCCGCAGCCTGTAAAGGTTCCGCTGAAAAAGCCGACAAGCAGGAAAACGAGCGCACCGGTCGAGCTGACTGCCGCAAGAGAGCTTCTGCCGCAGAAGTTACCGACAACAACGGAGTCTACGACGTTGTAAAGCTGCTGAAAAAGCTGTCCCCAGAAGAGAGGCACGGCGAAACTTATTATCTGTGGGTATATTGGCCCCTCCGTCATCAGCATAGCGTCGGTTTTCATATGTATTCTCCAGTACAGGCAAAAAGCGGTGCAGCAGCGCCTGTAAAAATGCCTTGAACAAATCGTCCAAGGCGGATCATTGTATTTATTTATCGAAACTATAACACCAAACCCGCATCTTGTCAAACGAGGTGCTTTTTTCTCTTGCGTCTTGCTCACAACGCTTTAATCTGTTATAATTAAACTCTGATAAAATGGGAAACCGTGTCATAGAAGCAATAACCGCGGGTTTTATACAGCTTAGATTGGCGAAACGCGGATTAAGGAAAGCAATGGGACAAATTGATTGGAAAATGCCGTGTGTCACGGATGATATAGATAAGGATTTCTCATCCGCAGCTTATAAGCCGCTTCTTTCTGCGGTTCTGCGCGCGAGAGGAATAGATTCGCCGGAAAAGGCGAAAAAATATCTCAGGCGGGACAGAACTCTGCTTTGCGACCCTATGCAGCTTTCGGACATGGATAAAGCTGTTTCGCGCATCGAGCTTGCTATACAGTCGCAGCAAAAAACGGCCGTATATGGTGACTACGATGTAGACGGTATCACGTCGGCCTGTCTGCTCTATGACTATTTTCAAAGCCGTGGGCTCGACTGTGAGGTTTACATACCGGACAGACTGGACGAAGGCTACGGAATAAATATAAAAGCAATTGAGGCTTTGCATAGCAGAGGCGTTGAGCTTATTGTAACTGTCGACTGCGGAATAACCGCGATTTCGGAAACTGCATTTGCGAAAAGCCTTGGAATGGACATGATAATAACCGACCACCACGAGTGCCCGCTTCTTTTGCCGGACGCCGCCGCAGTCGTCGACCCGAAACGCTCCGATTCAAAGTACCCCTTCGAGGAGCTTGCCGGAGTGGGAGTCGCTTTTAAGCTCGTCTGCGCTCTGGAAAAAAGCTCGAACGCACCGCTTGAGCGTTATGCCGATCTCATAGCTGTTGGGACGATTGCGGACGTGATGCCGCTTATAGGCGAGAATCGCTTTCTTGCTTACCTTGGGCTGGAAAAACTCAGAAACAATCCGCGTCCCGGCTTTGCCGCGCTTCTTGATGAAGCGGGAGCCTTGAAAAAGCCCCTTTCGGCGTCGACGGTCGGGTTCACGCTCGCTCCGCGTATCAACGCCGCAGGACGGCTCTGCCAAACCGAAACTGCTGTAAAACTGCTGCTTTCAAAGAGCTATGAGGAGGCACAGGTCTGGGCAATAGAGCTCTGCGCTCTGAATCGCCGCCGTCAGGAACTCGAGATGGAGGTCTGGAAGGACGCGATGGCGGTGCTTTCGAATACCGAGCCGAAAAGCCCGATTGTTCTTGAGAGCGAATCCTGGCATCCCGGAGTCGTCGGTATTGCCGCGTCACGGCTGACAGAGGAATATAAGCTGCCGACGATCATGATTTGCGTTGACGATGAAAACGGAAAGGGTTCCTGCCGCAGTTACAGCGACTTCAACCTTTTTGACGCGCTCTCCGCCTGTTCAGAACATCTTGTGAGCTTTGGCGGGCATGCCTTTGCCGCGGGACTCAATATAAAACCGGAAAACATCGATACTTTCAGGATAGCTCTTGCCGATTATTACAGCTCAAATCCGCCGACGGAGCATCCCGAGCTTGAGCCGGAGGTGCTGATATGCGACCCCGCAACTCTGAGCATGGAGGGCGTCGAAGCTCTCTCGGAGCTTGAGCCCTGCGGGAGTGGGAATAAGCAGGCACTGCTTTGCATCTTCGGTGCTGTGCTGGAGAGCGTTTCACCCATCGGAAACGGAAAGCATTTGCGCCTGCGAATATCTAAAAAGGGCGTCCCGTTCGATTGCGTATTTTTTTCGCGCACTGCGGAAAACCTCGGAGCTTTCGAAGGAGAGAGCGTGGATATCTGCTTCACGCCGCAGATTAACGAATTTCATCAGCACAAAAGCGTCCAACTCCTTGTAAATGATATACGCAAATCAGAAATACCAAAGAAATGCCGAGGCATCATCGAAGAGAACGACGTACATATAGATGAGTTCCGCCTATTTCGACCGGAAAGAGATGAGCTTGTCTATCTCTGGCGCAGCATCAAGCGACTTGGCGGGCGGCTGGAGCTTGACGAGTGCCTGCAGGGGAGCGAGCTTGACTCAATGGAACCTATGAAGATCTGCCTCGGTATCAGGATACTCAGCGAACTAAGCCTCCTCGATGTGAGTATAATAAACGGGCGGGTTCAGTGCTGTGCCCGCGATAATGGGGAAAAGACCGAGCTTGACAAGTCACCGCTATTTCGGCTCCTATGGAGCTGAACACGCAAAACTTGCGATTATAAAGACAACTTTTTAGAGGTATATCAATGCTGGAAGACGACAAGAGCGAATATCAGGATCCCGAAAAAATGTATGAGCAACTGGAGAAGACCGTCCTTGACTCGAATCCCACGGCGGATGTCGCGCGTATCCGTGGGGCCTACGAGTGCGCGAAAGCGGCGCACGAGGGGCAGAAGCGCAGGGAAGGCTCCGACTATGTTACTCATACCATAGCTGCAGCGCAGATTTGCATCGAAATGGGGCTAGACGAGGATTCTATCGTCGCCGCGCTTTTGCACGACTGCATCGAGGATACTAAGCTCACACACTCAGACCTTGCAAAGCGCTTTGGCACAACAGTCGCCGACCTTGTCGAGGGAGTTACCAAACTGACGCGCGTCCAGTACACCAGCAAAGAAGACGAGCAAATGGAGAACATCCGCAAGATGCTTATGGCCATGGCAAAGGATATCAGGGTCATCCTGATTAAAATTGCCGACCGTATGCACAATATGCGTACGATGCAGTACATGACGAGAGAAAAGCAGCGCACCAAGTCGCTCGAAACGATGGAGATTTACGCTCCCATCGCGCATCGCCTCGGTATGCAGAAGGTCAAATGGGAACTCGAGGACCTTTCGCTTTTATACCTTGACCCCGTGGGGTACAAGGAGGTAACAGACGCCCTCTCCGCACGAATGGTCACCTTAGAATCCTTCATGCAGAGCGTTGAGGAGAAAATAAAGTCAAGACTGGAAGATTGGGGCATAAACGGTACCATATCCAGCAGAATAAAGCATATCTACAGCATCTACCGCAAAATGTACTCGCAGAACAAGCAGATAAACGAGATTTTTGATCTCTGTGCGTTCCGGGTCATTGTCGATAATATCGCCGACTGCTACAATGTGCTCGGACACATCCACGATATGTATAAGCCGCTTCCGGGAAGGTTCAAGGACTATATCTCGACCCCTAAGCCGAACATGTATCAGAGCATACACACGACCGTCATCGGCTCTGAGGGCATTCCATTTGAGGTGCAGATACGAACCTGGGATATGCATCGCACAGCTGAATATGGCATTGCGGCGCACTGGAAGTATAAATCCGGAGATCAGGGTGTCAAGCAGGGCGACGAGGAGAAATTTGCGTGGGTGCGCAGACTTCTCGAAACCCAGGCTGACAGCGACGTGCAGGATTTTATCCACGACCTTAAAATCGATATGTTTTCGGACGAAGTCTTCGTCTTTACTCCGCAGGGCGACGTTATAAATCTTCCCGCCGGAGCAACGCCCATCGACTTTGCCTATGGCATACACTCGGCTATCGGAAACAGAATGATAGGAGCGAAGGTGAACGGGAGAATCGTTCCCTTCGAAAGAGTGCTTCAAAACGGCGACATTGTTGAGGTTCTGACCTCGAAATCTGCCCCCGGACCGAGCCGAGACTGGATGAAAATCGCAAAAAGCGGTTCCGCTCGGACCAAAATTAAGCAGTGGTTTAAAAAGGAAAAGCGTGAAGAGAACATCATAAACGGCAAAGCTTCGCTTGAAAGCGAGCTTCGGCTCATGGGAATTCATATGTCCGTCGTTTTGGATGATGAAATGCTGCCCAATATCCTTAAAAGACTGGCTGTCTTTACGCTTGACGACGTTTATGCGTCGATAGGCTACGGCGGGATAACCACTACCAAGGTCGCAAACAAAATTAAGGACGAGATTACGAAGAGCCAGAGGCTTCCTCAGAAGACCACGTTGGAGAAGGTAACGGAGCGGGCCGAGATACGCAAGGCACAACAGACCGAAAAGCAGAATATCCACGGTGTTCTGGTCGAGGGGCTGGATAACTGCCTTGTCAAATTCTCGCGCTGCTGTACACCTGTTCCGGGCGACGATATCGTCGGCTTCATCACACGCGGCTACGGCGTTTCCGTCCATAGGGCGGACTGCAAAAACTATCTTTCGAGCAAGGACGATCCCGTGGACGGCGGACGCTGGATTACCGTGAGCTGGACTGGCGCTCCGAGTGAAAGCTATGTGACAACAATCAAGATACTGGCGCGTGAGCGGAGCGGCTTTGTCATGGACATCGCGACGGTGCTGAATTCGCTGGGGGCAAAGGTGCTGAGCCTGACCGCAAGAGATCTCGACGGGGTCAAATCTACGGCGGTTGTGACGCTCGAGGTCAAAAATACGGGAGAGCTGGACGTCATAATGGGTCGCCTAAAAACGGTCGCCGGAGTTTACGAGATTACGCGTGCAGGCGACTGACGGATTGATTATTAACCGACTGATTTCCCATCATAAGGAGTACAATATTTATGCGCGCGGTTGTTACAAGAGTTAAGAGCGCCTGCGTCACGGTCGAGGGCGTTACTGTCGGAGAAATTGGGAAGGGCTTTTTAGTGCTTCTCGGTATCTCGGTCAGTGATACTGCGACCGAGGCCGATAAAATAGCGGACAGGATTTGCGGACTCCGCGTTTTTGAGGATGAAAACGGAAAAATGAATCTCTCGCCTGACAAGGCGGGCGCGGAAATGCTCATCGTTTCGCAGTTTACGCTCTATGCGGACTGCTCGTCCCGCAGACCGGGCTTCACGAAGGCGGCGGGCGGAGCAATAGCGGAGCCTCTTTATGAGCGCTGCGTCACGAAGGTTCGTGACAGGGGCTTCAAGGTCGAGTGCGGCGTCTTCGGCGCGGAAATGCTGGTCGCCTCCGTAAACGATGGGCCGGTCACGCTTGTTCTGGATACCGAGGATCTTTAATTTTGAATAAAATGCTTTAAGAGATACAATAAAGGAGACTGAGTATGTTAATCAAATGCTTTACTTTGGGCCATGTCCAGACAAACTGCTATATTGTCACGGATGAGAAAACGCTTGAATGCGCAGTCATCGATCCGGGTGCGGAGTCCAACACGATAATGCGCTACCTTGAGGAAAATAAGCTGAAATGCCGATTTGTTCTTCTCACTCACGGGCACTTCGACCATACCGGAGCCGTTGAGGACGTTATGAAGCAGACAGGTGCAACGGTCTGCATGAGCCATAAGGACGTAAGGAAGGTCATTACCGAAATGGGCTTCAAATACGCACCGCCCAAGGGCACGGTGTATTTCAAAGAGGGCGAAGAGTTCACCGTCGGTTCGCTTGTGTTCGAGGTTATTGAGACTCCGGGACATTCGGAGGGCAGCGTCATCTTCCGCTGTGGGGACGCTCTGTTTACAGGAGACACGCTCTTCCGCGATTCCTGCGGACGCACAGACCTACCCGGCTGCAACGGTAAGGACATGATGAAGTCTCTGAAAAAGATTGCGGAGCTTCCCGGCGACTATGAGGTCTATCCCGGACATACGGAGGGCACCTCGCTTGAAAGAGAACGCAGGTTCAATTACTTTATGCGTCAGGCGATAGAAGATTGAATAAAAGCACCGCCCGTCAGGGCGGTGCTTTTATATGTATAGGCTCAGGAGCAGATTTCGATTTCCACTTCCGTTTTTACCGGAGTATTTTTACTTTGCCAGATGCACCAGAGCGTCACGACCGCGATAACTATTGCACCTCCGACGAGCGCAAGAGTTCCCGGCGCTTCACCCGCGAATATAAACACCCAGACAGGGTTCAGGAGCGGCTCGACCGCACCGAGTAGTGAGCAGGCTAGTGGTGGACAGTTTTTGCTTGAGAGGACCAGAAGAATATAAGGAATTCCAAGCTGAATAATTCCTAGTGCGAGGATGCATAAAACTGGAATGGTGCTCACCGGCGTTGACACAAAGAACGTGACCGGTATGCCGACAGCCGCGGTGAACAGATGCCCCAAAAGCATTCCGCCCATGCGGGTCTCCTCGTCGGCCTTTCCGATGATAAGATACATTACCGCCATAACTGCGCCCGCAAGAATTGCGACTATGTTGCCGAGGACATAACCTCCGGCGAGCTTGTCTAAAAAGAAGAGGGCGATGCCGCCCATCGTGAAGATGACAGCGATTATATCGGCCTTGCGAAACTTTTCACGGAACACGATGGCGGAGAAAACCATAAGGAACAGGGGAGCAGTGAACTGCAGAACGATAGCGTTGGCAGATGTTGTAAGCTTGTTTGCCAGCACGAAGCAGTTGAACGTCAGAAACATGAAAAGACCCATATAAACCGAACGAGGGCCGAACTTATATTTGATTTTAAAGATTTTTAGAAACAGATACACGGTTCCGGCGGAAATTAAGCTGCGCCAGCCCGAGATGACAAAGGAGTTCCACGGGATGAGCTTAATAAAGATTCCGCCCGTACTCCACATCGTTGCGCACAGGAGCATCTGCAGTATGGCCTTGCGTTTGGGGTTCATGGTTTGTGTTACCTCTTAATGTTTTTTATTATTTTACATCATAGCACATTATTTGGGAAAGACAAGCTGGATTCGAAAAAGAACACGCCCGCTTAATCATAATTGTTGTCAAGACCAAAGAAAAGCTCGAATATAGATTGACTTTACATCCGGCCGTGTGTACAATAAAGGTTGCATAGACAACAGTTGTTGGTACAACTATAAGGGGGCGAAAAAATGCTAATGAGTGACCTATCGATAATCGTGAGGGGAAGCCATGTCCATTCCACACGAAAGCTTTCGGAATATGGGATAAATGCCTCAGAAGAATATATCCTCATGTACCTAATAGGCCATAGTGAAGCCAATCAGGAACAGATTGCGAAATTTTTCATGCTGGATAAGGGAACTGTCGCGCGAAGCCTTGCGAAGCTTGAGAAAAAGGGTTTTGTTTTCCGAAAGGTGAACGACGAAAATCAGCGAGAAAAGGTTATTACTTTGACGGAAAAGACTCTGGGGCTCAAAGAAGTATTAGGCGATTTACTTGTCGACTGGAAGAATGGCATGTATGACGGGATGACTGATGAGGAGATTCTTGCCTTCGAAAAAACCGTTGAGATGATTGCGGATAATGTAACAAAAATGCTGTAAAGGAGTTTTGTTAGTGGAGAATAAAGCAGTAAAAAAGCCGAGCCTTGCGCTCATCTCGATTATTTATCTCGCGGGCATATTCATGGGTGCAATAGATACGGGGATTGTGACTCCGGCGAGGGCGATAATCCAGAACAACCTCATGGTGGACGAGAAGACCGGTATATGGATTATAACAATATACACTCTTGCCTATGCCGCGAGCATCCCCGTAATGGGAAAGCTTGCGGATAGATACGGCAGAAAGAAAATATATATAGCGAGCATTTTTCTCTTCGGCTTCGGCTCACTCTTGTGCGGACTGTCGCGTTACACAGACGGCTTTGGACTTCTAGTTGCCGCAAGAGCCATTCAGGCTATCGGCGGCGGGGGAATAATGCCTGTCGCAACAGCGGAATTCGGAACCTCCTTCCCTCCGGAAAAACGCGGCATGGCGCTCGGTCTTGTCGGGGGAGTTTACGGAATTGCCAACATTTTCGGCTCGCTTGCCGGCAGCGCGATACTCGATATTTTTGGAACACAGAACTGGCAATACATATTTTTTATAAACATTCCAATCTCGATACTTATTATACTCGCAGGCGTTTTCGTTCTGCCCGACCATAAGGAAAAGTCCGTTAAAAAGATAGATGGCTTCGGGACGCTGGTTATCGTCGCGTTGGTGCTGTCCTTGCTCTATGGGCTGAAACAGATAGACTTCTTCGATTTCGCAGCTACGGTGACGAGTACGGGCACCTATCCGTTCCTCATTGCCTTTGCTGTCCTTGTACCTTTGTTTATCCTCGTGGAAAAACGCGCGGAAGATCCTATAATTAACCTGAGATATTTTACGAGCGGGAGGATACTCACGACGCTCGCAGTTGCCTTCGCTTCGGGCTTTGTAATGATGGGAATCGTATTTATCCCGCAGTTCTGCGAAAACTCTCTCAAAATTTCCTCCGGAAACGGCGGCTATTTCACCGTTATTCTGGGACTTTTGTCAGGCGTTTCCGCAATGCTTTCGGGCAAGCTGATTGATAGGGTTGGAGCTAAGCTCGTGCTCGTGCTAGGCTTTTCGATAACGATAATCGGCGCTCTGTTCCTTGTTCTCATTACAGCGGTACATCCCTCGCTTATTAACGTCATTGTAAGCCTTGGGCTTCTCGGCTTTGGGATGGGCTTTACGATTGGCGCTCCGGTCAACTATATGATGCTGGAAAACGTTGCTGCGAGCGAGACAAATTCCGGACTTGCGACGCTTTCGCTAATCCGCTCAATCGGTACCTCCATCGCTCCGGCTATCATGGTCGGCTTTCTCGCTTTTGCGGGAACGTCAGTTAAGGCAAATATAATGGCAATCATGCCAAACGAAATAAATATGCCGACCCTGCCCTATGTGCAGGAGATATCCGACAAGGTTTCGGATTTCAAGGCCGACCCCAGTATGTCCCAGATGATCGGCGATATGAAAGTCCCCGACCTTGCCTCGATGAAGACTATTAAGCTTGACTTTTCGGGAAACGGTGATTATGAAATGCCGACTGATATAATAGAGAAGCTGAAAACCTCCGATGTAACGACCATTGTAGGAATTACGAAAGAAATGTCGGAGAGTATGTTTAGTGAAACGACTCCGCCAATCATCGCGAAGATACAAGGCGGACTCGAGTCGGGTATTTCTGGGCTAGGCGAGGGCCTAGAGCAAATGGACGGCAAGCTTGCCGAAATGCAGGCGATGCCTGCGGGTGTGATTAAGGGAATGCCGGGAATACAGGCGGCAATGGCTGGGATGACCGCAGCAAAAGGTGAGATGGAAACCCTGCTAACGGAAATGCAGTCGCTCCGCTACGCTATTCCAGGGGCGTTTGACTCAGCGAAGAATGATTACCTTGAGGAGATTGATGCCAAAGCGGGCGATATCGAAAGTGCCTATCAGAGTACGGTAAACTATGGCTACCGTTCAATCTATGTAACTGTTTCTGTTGCGGCGGCACTCGCAATCCTGCTCTTACTGTTTTACAGGAAGAAAAAGACTAAAGATTCCGCTGCGGAAGTTGGTTTATAAAAGATACAGAAGCACTGCCCTGTTAAGGACGGTGCTTCTGTATCAGAAAGTGCTTTCCATGGCTTTTAGCTTACCATAAAGCATTTGATTTATAGGGAACGTTAGTCCATGCTTTTTACCGAGCGCAAGGATAGTACCAGAAAAGAGCTCAACCTCGCTGTGCCTTTTTGCCTCAATATCCTGCAGCATGGAGGGCTTGCCCTGAGGGTTCAATCCGTCTAGTATTCGGAGCCAGTATTCGATATCTGCCTGCGTGAGGTTTACGTTTTCCTTTTCGGACAATATCATCGCTTCCTCCATCGCTGCGAGCATCGTGCTTCTAGTGGAACCCTCTTTTTGAAGTCCGCCGTAATCGCACCCGAAAACTGCAGAGACCTGATTCACACCGACGTTCAGCATGAATTTGCTCCAAAGTCTTTTCTGCATATCGGAAACTACTTCGTGAGGAAGATTAGTCTTTTCAAAAAATCGCTTTACTTCTTCGACCTTTTCACTGCTTTCGTCGGTTGAAGCCGCCCCAAAGCAGATTTTGCCCATATTTTCATATGTGAGGCGGTTGCCGACCTTTACGGCGTCCATGCCCTGCGCGACGCTGTAAAGCATCTTATCCATTCCAAAAGCCTCGCCGATTATCTCCTCGCTGCTGATGCCATTGAGAAGTGAAAGAATTACGGTTTCGGAGCCGACCTGATTTCTCGAGGCTTCAATCGCGGCGGGCAAATCGCTGTATTTCACCGCTATAATAAGAAGGTCGGCGGGGAGGACAATCTCGTCAGGAGTTATATAATTAAAGTCGCAGGGCTTACTGTTGCAGAAAACCCCATCTCTGCGGTATTTTTTAATCCTGTCGCTGTCCGCAACTATGCGCAAAGTCTCCCACGGCATGTGCTTAGAAAGATGGTCGCCGAACAAAACTCCTAGTGCGCCCAAGCCAACTATTGATACTGTAGTAATCTCCATTTTTCGCCTCCTGAATTGCTTAGCTGATACGAATTGTATCACATTTCTTGTCAGATTCAAATAGAGAGTAAGGTTGTTTATTGAAGTCGTCTGTGATACTATTTTGGCAGGAAACCGCAAAAACTGAATTGCTGATAGGAAAGCGGAACATGAAAGAATACAGGAATAAAGATATAATCGTTTACTGGTACCCTGAGCAGTGCTCTCATCCCGGGATCTGCCTGCGAACGTTACCCGAAGTCTTCTGTTCGGAAAAGCACCCGTGGGTAAATATCGACGGGGCGAAGCCTGAGGAGATAATTAAATGCATAGACAGATGCCCATCCGGGGCGCTCCGTTATTCCCTGCCCGAGGGTTCAACGGTCAATCCGGAACTTGCAAAGGGTTCGGGGTCCATCGAAAACATGAAGGATATCCCAAACACTGTGAAAATTAAAGTCGTTAAGAAGGGACCGTATCTTGTCGAGGGACCGACTGAAGTCATCTCCGCCGACGGAACGCCGCTATACACGGGCTCAAGGCTCGCGCTCTGTTCCTGCGGCTGCACCCAGAATCCGCCGTTCTGTGACGGCTCGCACAGAAAATAAAAATAATCTAAAAACACAAAAGACGGAATTTGTCAGGATCAAACATCATGCCGTATTTTTGCAGCTTCGCTCCATAAACTTACTTATACATAGGTAACATTAATGCTGCGATACGATAGGGGGATGCAAATGAAAACCTTTCAGGAATTGTATGACGAGCTTGTTTCCTCCTCGTTGAAGGGAGATTTCAGCGCAAAAATAGGAGCTGACTACGACGCACATCAGCTGGACTGCCTGCTCAATCCACGAAAGCACCCTCTTGTGATTCGAATTGGAGAGTGCGACTGTGCGGAGGGAAAAGCAAGGGAATGCGAAGAGAGGTGCCCTTTCGGGGCTATCAACGCAGTAGACTCCGGCGGGATAAAAATTAACCCCGAACTGTGCTTCGGCTGCGCACGCTGCATCGACGGCTGCGACAGCAAAAAGCTTGCGGAATCGACTGAGACTCTCCCCGCACTGAAGGCGGTTCGAGCATCGAAAGGCCCTGCCTACGCTCTGATAGCCCCCGCTTTTCTGGGGCAGTTCAGCTCTGGCGTAACGCCCGGAAAGCTCCGCACCACGCTCAAGAGGCTTGGTTTTGACGGAATGCTTGAGGTGGCGCTTTTCGCAGATATCCTGACGCTGAAGGAAGCTCTCGAATTTGACAGAAACATTCGCACCGAAAAAGACTATCAGCTCACAAGCTGTTGCTGCCCGATGTGGATTGGAATGATTAAAAAGGTTTATAACGAGCTAATGCCCCATGTTCCGGGCTCCGTCTCGCCGATGATAGCGTGCGGGAGAACCGTCAAGCTCCTGCATCCGGATGCGACAACAGTTTTCATCGGACCCTGCCTTGCGAAGAAGGCCGAAGCGCGGGAAAAAGACCTCCTCGGCGCGGTAGACTACGTTTTGACTTTTCGCGAGGTGCAGGACATTTTTGATGCGCTAGGTTTAGACCCCGCGGATATGGAGGAAAGCGAAAAGGATCATTCGTCCAGAGGTGGAAGAATCTATGCCAGAACGGGCGGCGTCAGCGAAGCCGTTGAAAAGACGCTCGACCGACTGAATCCGAAAAGACCCGTTTCGATACGTACAAAGCAGGCGGACGGAGTTCCGGCCTGCAGGGAAATGATGAACGAGCTTCTCTCCGGAAAGTTGGAAGCCAATTTTTATGAGGGTATGGGCTGCAAGGGCGGCTGCGTAGGCGGACCGAGGTCGGTTACGGGAGCCGAGAAAGGAACGCCGCTGGTCGAAGCCTATGGAGAAAAGTCGCCGTATGCGACGCCTGTCGAAAACCCCTATGTGATAGAACTGCTCCATAGGCTCGGGATAGACACGATTGAAAGTCTCCTTGAGGACACAGATATCTTTACGAGGCGTTTTTAAAATGCAGATGCAGGTTGGATGAAGAAAGCGCCGCTCTTTGAGGAGCGGCGCTTTCTAGTATAATTTAAAAGTGTATTATTTGGAAAACTCGACCATATCCTTGCCCTGCTGCTTTGCAATGTACATAAGGCTATCAGCCTCGCGGACAAGCTCTTCAAAGGTGGATTGTCTTTTCATTTCGACGACTCCGAAACTGCAGGTTATCTTATCGCCTTCGATAATCATGTTTTCTTTTACGCTGATTTCGATTCTCTTCGCTAGAGAAATGGCACTATCAAGTGATACGCTCGGCAAAAGCAAAACGAACTCATCACCGCCCCAGCGAGCCAAAACATCCGAGCTTCGCAGTTGACGCTGGACTAATTTCGCAAGACCGGCAAGTAGCTTATCACCTGCGGAATGCCCGTGACTGTCGTTTATGTTTTTCATATCATCAACGTCGAAAAATATCAGAGACAAGGGCAAATCATGTCGCTTGCAGAATTCAATCCATTTTTTCGCCTCATCGCTCATTTTGAGCCTATTGGCGGTATCCGTCAGAAAATCGGTCGTGCTTATGCGTTCCAGCTCGCTTCTGGCTAAAAACTCTCTGAACCGGTGTTTTTCCGAATTGCTTGCAGATATTGCGCAAAGTAAAATTACAATACAAGCATACGAGATGGCGGCCGCGTATTCCATTTTATTTATTGAACTGACAAAGACTGAAGCACATAAGAAAAAACCGACTGTACCTAATATCGCAACTGAGAGCATATACGCCCATCGATTCGGGATAAGGAATATAGCCAGAATTAAAATAAACATTCCCATGGCCTGAATCATGAAGTTGGGATGACCATATCGACTGAATACGAAAAGGAAAATCCCCATAGCAATCAGCTCGCAAATTGATAAAATGGCGGAAAGCACCCTAAACGACTTGATGCTATTAACTTTATAGGCTACAACTAAAAGGATCAGCGAATAAACGACTCGGATGATTACAACGTCAATCCTTGTCACGTCACTTTCAATAAGCTTCAGATCAGGAATGAGCATTGAAAGGTTAATTAGGCTGGCTACAATAATAAGTATAATTACGTAGCGGCGAGAAAGATTTAACTTGCAATCAAAATAAGACGAGCGCTTAATGAGCTGACTCTCATTTCGTAGTTCCTTTTCTGTTCCAAACATTTTTCATCACCCGGAAGGTTCAAATTCGATCTTATTTTCATTATATACCTATATGATGAGCTTCTTCAATAAAAAATAAAATTTGATTATAAATCAAGATATTTGCAGTATTTCGCCTTCAGATTTAGTAAAAACTTCGAACAGTGCTCCAAGTTCGCTGTTGGTCGTTATATAAAGGCAAGTTAATTGAAGGACGCATTCACGAAGACGGTTCCATCAAGATAAAAGAAAGAGAAGGACATCAGGTCAGAGTGACCAAATATCCTTCTGATATGTTTTTTATAGGCCTAAAGCCTTTATATAATCCTCAGCACCCTTGGTTTTGCCAAGAGCCGAAAAAGATAGCTGCTTAAAATCGAGACGTTTCTGTGCAAGAGACAGTATTTCCGTGCTCGTTACGGTGTCATACCGTTCTAGGAGCTCATCAGGAGTGAGACACTTTCCGAGTGCGAGCAGGGAGTTTCCCATTTTCAGCATACGTGAATTCGTGGATTCAAGGCTCATAACGAGTGCGGACTTCGCCTGTTCTCTCGCCCTTGACAGTTCATCCTCATCTACCCCTCCGTCAAGAAAGCGTTTGAGTTCGTCGCCTATAAGACCGAGCGTACGCATCTCAGTCTCTTTGTTCACAGCGGTTGCGACGGAGAGTATGCCCGCATCCGAAAAGCAGGACTGGAAGGCGAAAATGGAATAGCACAGCCCGTATTTTTCGCGGATGTTCTGGAAAAGCCGAGACGAAACGCCGCCGCCCAGAATGGTTGTAAGCAGGTTCATCGCAAAGCGGTCATCGCTTGAAACCTCGTTCGAGGGGAAGGCGAGGCAAAACTGGTTTTGCTCGGTTTTCTTGCGGCGCACAGAAACCGTTGTGCCGTATAGAGTCGATTTTCTTTTGACTCGTCTTGTCTTTTCCATGCCGGAGAAGCGCTCTTTAATGCGTTCGAGGTGGCTGTCTTCGTAATTTCCGCAGAGTGAAATTATAATTCTCCCAGCAGTATAGCGGCTTTCCTTGAACCCTTTCAGGCTTTCGCCGGACATCTTCTCAAGCGTCGAGGGCTTACCCAAGACGGGACGGCCTAAAGCACCCTTAAAGCAGCCGGACATCAGTCTTTCATAGCAGGCATCGTCGGGGGTATCCTCGTACATTCCGATTTCTTCAAGGATGACTCCGCGTTCGCTGCCGGTTTCACTCTCGTCAAAAGCGCAGTCGAAGAACATCTCGGTGAGAAGGTCGACCGCAGTGTTCAGGTGCGTGTCCAGCACTCTCGCGTAAAAGCAGGTGTTCTCGCGCGTTGTATAGGCATTTATCTGCCCGCCAATTGCATCCATTGCAAAGGCGAGCTCGGCTGCGGAATGCGCCGATGTGCGTTTAAACAGCATGTGTTCAATAAAATGAGCGCTCCCGTTTTCAGTGGGGGCTTCATCTCTCGAGCCGACGTCAATGAAAATGCCGACCGCGGCAGAGCGCACATGGGGCATCTTTTCGCATATAATTCGAACGCCGTTAGGAAGCGTGTTTATCTCAAACATTACCATTTCTCCATCAAAAAAACCGGAGCGGGGATAGTCCCGCCCCGATTATTCATATTATAGAATTACTTAGTCAGTTAAGCCCTGCTCTTCGCGTTCCTTGTATGCTTCCTTGCGGGAGAGGTTTACTCTGCCGCGCTCGTCGACTTCAACGACCTTTACCCAAGTCATATCGTCAACATTGAGGACATCCTCAACCTTTTCGGTGCGCTTGTTTTCAAGATCCTTGATGTGGCACATACCGTCCTTGCCGGGAGCCAGTTCAACGAAGGCTCCGATGGGGATGACGCGGACAACTTTGCCATAATACAGCTTGCCGACTTCCGGCACGAACACGATGTTGTTTATTATTGCCTGTGCCTGTCTGCAGGCATTGATATCGGGGCTTGCGATATAGATTGTGCCATCGTCCTCGATGTCAATTTTGCAGCCGGTGTCGGCTGTGATCTTCTGGATTACCTTGCCGCCGGAACCGATGACTTCGCGGATCTTATCTACCGCGACCTTCATTGTGAGCATTTTGGGAGCGGTTTCAGCAACCTCAGCACGAGGCTCCGCAATGCAGGGGAGCATAATCTCGTCGAGTATCTGATAGCGCGCTTCCTTGGTAATATCGAGAGCGTTTTTGATTATTTCATGGGTCAGACCGTCATTTTTGAGGTCCATCTGGATAGCGGTGATGCCCTTTTTCGTTCCGGCGACCTTAAAGTCCATTTCGCCGTGGAAGTCCTCAACACCCTGGATGTCGATGAAGGTGGTGAAGCCGCCGTTATCATCCTGAATGAGTCCGCAGGAGATGCCCGCGACGGGAGCCTTAATCGGAACACCGGCGTCCATGAGGGCGAGAGTGCTGCCGCAGATACTGCCCTGCGAGGTGCTGCCGTTGGAGGAAAGTACCTCGGAAACAAGGCGGATAGCGTAGGGGAAATCGTCGATTGAGGGGATTACGGCCTCGAGAGCCTTTTCTGCGAGAGCGCCATGCCCAAACTCGCGGCGATTGGTTGAGCGGCTTCCTCTTGCTTCTCCAACGGAGTAGGAGGGGAAGTTGTAGTGGTGCATGAAGCGCTTGGATTCCTCTTCCCAGATGGTGTCGAGCTTCTGCGACATATCGATTGTTGCCAAAGTCGCAACGGTGAGAACCTGAGTCTGTCCTCTGGTGAAAAGACCCGAGCCGTGAACCTTGGGCACAAGTCCGACTTCAGCTGCCAAGGGGCGGATTTCGTCCATTGAACGTCCGTCAACACGCTTGCCGGCAAGAAGCCAAGCCTTGACAATCTTTTTCTGCATACGATAGAGAATTTCGTCCATATATTTGCCCATGTCGGGGAACTGCTCAGCGTACTTCGCGTTAACCGCTGTAATCCACTCGTTGACTCTGGCTTCGCGGACGTTTTTGTCGTCAGTGTCCATGCAGTATCTCATGCCTTCGATTTCGCTGGCGCAGAGAGTATCGAAAAGCGCCGTGTCAAAAGCGGCGTGCTCATAGGTGAATTTTTCCTTGCCAAGCTCCGAAACCATCTTGTCGATGAGATTCAGAACACACTGAACTTCATTGTGAGCCGCGACTATGCCGTTATACATGACATCGTCGGGAATTTCGTCGCCGCCGGCTTCAATCATAACGACCTTTTGATGCGTCGCAGTAACCGTTACGTTCATCTTGCTTCTCTCGCGCTCAACCTTCGTGGGGTTAAACAGGAGGTTCTCACCGTCCCAGCCGACAGCAATGCCTGCGACAGGTCCGTTGAAAGGTACGTCGGAAATCGCGACGGCAGCGCCTGCGCCGATCATCGCGGTGATTTCGGGTGAGCAGTCGTGGTCGACGGAAAGGACAGTGCAAGATATAACGACGTCGTTGCGCAGGTCATAAGGGAATAGCGGACGCATCGGACGGTCAATCATACGGGAAGCGAGGACTGCCTGAAGAGAGGGGCGGGACTCGCGGCGCATAAAGCTGCCGGGAATACGGCCGACTGCATAGAGCTTTTCCTCAAAATCAACAGAGAGCGGGAAAAAATCGACTCCGTCACGGGGCCTCGGGGAGGCGGTGACGTTTACGAGAACGGTTGTTTCACCGTACTTGGTGAGCACTGAGGCGTTTGCCAATTCGCACATTTTTCCTGTCTCGAAAACGAGAGGACGACCGGCAAATGTGGTTTCATAACGGCGGACATTGCTGAATTCTTTTTTCTGTATCTTCATTTGTTTGCTCCTTTCGGGAATTATCCCTTTTGCGGAGTCGATCCTTTAACACTTGAAAACAAGTTTATCTCAAAGCCACGGGCATAGATAAGCGCATTTTCAATTGCTAAAGGTCAATCCTCCGCTCATTTACTTCGGTGTATTTTCTTATATATTATAGTCACAATGACTCATAATATCAATGTCAAAAAGCGAAAATGTATAACGGGGCTGTTCCGACGAAACGCGAAACAGCCCCAGTAATGCATATATTACTTTCTGATACCCAGCTTCGCGATGCAGGCACGGTAACGCTCAATGTCCTTATCCATAAGGTAATCAAGCAGACGGCGGCGCTTGCCGACCATCTTCAGAAGTCCGAGACGACTGTGGTTGTCCTTCTTGTGAATCTTGAGGTGCTCTGTGAGCTGGTTGATGCGCTCTGTAAGGATTGCAATCTGAACCTCAGGCGAACCTGTGTCGGTTCCATGGGTGCGGTTGCTCTCGATAACTGTTGTCTTTTGGTCTTTTGTGATCATAGTATGATCCCCTTTCATTTTTTAACATACCCGCAGGCTGAGTGATGGGGAAGAAAGGCGCCGTTTCTCGGCTGGATCCCAAAACTAAGCACAGGGGCTAGAACTTTAAAAGTTTATCACATATAGTAAAGATTGTAAAGAGGGAGTTTTTCTGGTCTTTACATACACTTCTATTTGTTTTTCATGACGGATTTCATGCGTTGTCCGTGGTCAAGAATCCTCTTCCTAATGCGGAGGCTTTTCGGAGTTACCTCCAGAAGCTCGTCGTCGGCAAGGAATTCCATGCATTGCTCAAGGCTCATAAGACGCGGAGGGATAAGGCGCAGAGCCTCGTCACTTCCGGAGGCACGCGTGTTGGTAAGCTGTTTTTTCCTGCAGACGTTGACGACGATATCCTCGTTTTTGGGGCAGATTCCGACTACCATTCCTGCATAGACGGGAACGCCAGGGCCGATGAACATTGCGCCGCGGTCCTGCGCGTTGAAAAGACCGTAACCAACAGATTCGCCCGTTTCAAAAGAGATAAGCGAACCGGTGCTGCGACGCGCAACCTCGCCCTTCATGGGGGCGTAGCTGTCAAACACTGAGGCAAGTATGCCCTCGCCGCGGGTGTCGGTCAAAAACTCGTTGCGGTAGCCGAAAAGACCTCTTGAGGGTACGAGAAACTCAAGCTTCATACGGTTGCCGACTGGATTCATCTGAATAAAATCGCCTCTGCGTGATGAGAGCTTGTCTATTACTGAGCCGACTGCGTTTTCAGGAACATCGGCGATAACGCGCTCCATAGGCTCGCACAGCACGCCGTCAATTTCCTCCATCAGAACACGCGGAGGGGAGACCTGGAATTCGTAGCCCTCGCGGCGCATTGTCTCAATCAGGATTGAAAGGTGCATTTCACCGCGCCCCGCGACATTAAAGGAATCGCTGTTTTCGATTGCGTTAACGTGAAGGGAAACGTCCTTGAGCGTTTCGCGGAAAAGCCTGTCACGAATTTGGCGTGTGGTTACGAATTGACCCTCACGACCTGCAAAGGGACTGTCGTTTACGGCAAAGGTCATTTCAATTGTGGGGGCGGTTATTTTTCCAAAGGGCAGCGGTTCAACACAGCTGCTTGCGCAGATTGTATCACCTATCGTAATATCGCCGATACCGGACATGGCAATGATGCTGCCAGCCGTGGCTTTTTCAACGGGCATTTTTGCGAGCCCCTCGAATTCGTAAAGGTTTACCGCCTTTGACTTTTTGGAGGCACGCTCTCCGTGAAAATCGCAGACCGTTATTTCCTGATTTTGATTTACCTCGCCCCGTTCAATGCGGCCGATTGCGATACGTCCTACATATTCGTTATAGTCGATTGCTGAAACTAGCATCTGGAAGGGGGCTTCCGTGTCCTGATCGGGCGCGGGAATATAATCGATAATCGTATTAAACAATGGATAGAGGTCCGTTCCAAGATTGTCGGGAGTCATTGAGCAGATGCCCTGTCTTGCCGAGCAGAAAAGAGTGGGCGAGTCAAGCTGAGCATCTGTCGCGTCGAGATCCATGAGAAGCTCAAGGCATTCATCAATAACTTCATAAATCCTCTGGTCGGGGCGGTCTATCTTGTTAATAACAACGATGACCTTGTGACCGAGCTCAAGCGCCCGTCCGAGAACAAAGCGTGTCTGAGGCATCGGCCCTTCCGCCGCGTCGACAAGAAGGATAACGCCGTTGACCATCTTGAGGATGCGCTCAACCTCGCCTCCGAAATCGGCGTGACCCGGAGTGTCGACAATGTTTATTTTGCAGCCGTTATAATGGATGGCGGTGTTTTTCGCGAGTATCGTAATTCCGCGCTCACGCTCGAGGTCACCGGAGTCCATAACGCGCTCCATGACCGCCTGATTTTCTCTGAAGGTGCCGCTCTGCGATAGCATAGCATCGACTAAGGTAGTCTTGCCGTGGTCGACGTGGGCGATTATTGCTACATTTCTGATATTGTTCACTGTATCTCCACTTTTCATCTTATTGTTTTTCTAATTCATTCACAAATATTAATTATAGCATTCCTTACAAAAAAGTGCAAGTTATATTGCAAAGTCTTTCCATAGCTGCATTTTAAGCCTAACAGATATACCCAAAAACAGACTTTGAAGCGGGCTTAATAACTTGACTGTTAAAGGGAAACGTAGTATCATATTTTCAGTTATTAGTACGCTTAAAGGGTTTTTCTATAAAAAGAAAGGTTGAGCTTTGATGGGACTGATTAAAAAAACAATATGCCCCAAATGCGGTCAGGAATACTCCGTTCTGAAGGCAGAATGCCCGTACTGCGGTGCAAGACAGCAGAAACAGAGCTCGCGAACACCGCAGTCATCAGACGCGGTGAGAAAAGGGACTTCTGCAAGTGCGAGAGCCGAAACCAACACGAAATGGCAGCTCATTTTCGGGCTTTGCCTTATTGCGGCGGTTATCATTGCAGTCATAGTTCTAATTACGACGACGATAAACGGCGACTATGTGACCGCAACACCCACGCCTTCAGCTGTTGAGAGCGTGACACCGACTCCCTCGCCAACGCCGACGCCGACTCCGACACCCACGGTCGAATCGATTACAATTACTTTTTATGGAGAGGCGAGAAGCGAGTTTGCTACAAATGTCGGCAATACGACTCAGCTTGGAGCGACGATTTATCCCTTGGGCATTGAGGGAACAATCGAATGGTCTTCCTCGGATGAGACTAAGCTGACGGTTGACCAGAACGGACTTGTCACCGCTGTCGGTGCCGGTACTGCAAGCGTTATTGCCCGCTGCTACAATGGGGCGGCCGAATGCAAGGTCTGGGTACGATAAAAAAGTAATTTTTCCGGCGGATGGTCGCTCCGGGCTTACCCCCCGTAAGCCGCCTGTCCGCCGGTTTATTTATTCCGGAAGGACTATTATTATATGCAAAGCGAAAATAAAAAGCCAACATGCATCGGTATTTTTCTGCAAACGCTGGGTATAGCCACCTTTACTCTGGGAGGCGGATATGTGATGATACCGCTGCTGCGGGAGCGCTTCGTTAAAAAACTCGGCTGGATTGATGAAAACGAGCTTACGGAAATGACCGCGATTGGGCAGTCGTCGCCGGGAGCTATGATAATTAACGTAAGCGTCCTCGTTGGCTATCGACTGCACGGCTTTTGGGGTGCGGTCTGCGCACTTCTAGGCACCTCACTTCCCGCGATAGTTTTGCTCGCCGCTATGTGCTATTTTTATGATCTCATACGCGGCAACCGCTTAGTTTCGGCGGCGTTCCGTGGAATGAACGCCGGAGTTGCGGCGGTCATTGCCGATTTGGTCGTCAGCATGGCAGCGCCATATATTAAAAAGGAACAGGTGCTTTATGCCCTCATAATGGTTGGGGCTTTTGCAGCAGCGTTTTTCCTTAACATAAATGTCGCGATTATCATCGTCGCCTGCGGCACCGTGGGTGTTGTAATCGGCGCGGTGCGCGGCAGGAGAAAAAAAGTATGATCTATATAAAACTGATGCTTTCGTTTTTGCTTATTGGAGTTCTTGGCTTCGGCGGAGGTTACGCGGTGCTGCCACTAATTCAGCAGCAGTGCGTCCAAACGAACCACTGGCTGACAATGACTGAGTTTTCGGATCTTCTGACGCTCTCGCAAATAACCCCGGGACCGGTCGCGATTAACGCCGCATCCTTTGTCGGGATGAAGGTGGGCGGCATAGCGGGAGCTTTTCTCGCCTCATTTGCGTTCATGCTGCCGCCGTTTCTCATTGTGAGTCTGCTTTACGTGGTGTACAGGAAATATGGACAGCTTAAAACTGTCCAGAATGCGCTGAGCGGACTTAAGCCCGGAGTCGCGGGACTCATCGCCGTTGCGGGGCTCGGTGTTATTATCGAAACGGTATGGGGCAGTGCAATCGTGCTTGCGTCGACTGATATCTTTTCATTGGCACTGATTGTGGCTGCGTTATTGGTTTTGAGAAAGTGGAAACCGGGGGTTATAGTCACCATACTGGCCTGCGGAGTGATGGGCGTTATTTGGGAACTTATCCGTCCACTTTTTGAATGAAAACATACTGCGCAAAGCTCCGAAAAAATCTCATTCTTATGCGCGGCATTTTTCAGTTGACAAAGTTACTTTGTGTGGTGTAAAATAACACTCGCCGATTAAATTCGGACGATTGGCGCAGCTGGTAGCGCATCCGCTTGACGTGCGGGAGGTCACAAGTTCGAGTCTTGTATCGTCCACCACTTAGAAACCCTTGAAATTACAGTGATTTCAAGGGTTTCTTTCTGTCATTTCAGAAGGTTTCCCTTATTTTCTCCCTTATTTGGTTTACAGGGTAAAACAAGTTTTTTGGAAAAACTAATATTTCTCTTTTCATTCTTAGTTGGATAGATTATAATCAAATTTGGAATACATTTGATAATTTAGATATTTATCGACAAAAACAGGCATAAAAAACGTATATCTATAATAATAGGAGGAACAAAAATGGCAGTAAGACAAAACCTGATCGAGCTCTGCGAAAAGATGGCTCACGGCCACTATGAGATCAACGAAAATTGTGCGGAGTACAAGACTTTTGAAAAGTGGATGACGGATGAACAGATAAAAGTTCTCATGGCGATGGAACTTCTGACTCCGGCTCTCCCGGCTTCCGTTGCATACGACATCGATGAGCCTGAGGATAAAGTCACGGAGATGCTTCGCGAGATGGCGGACATTGGCGTTGTACAAAGGATTGAAAAGGGCGGTATGGAGCTTTTTGTACTTCTGGTTTACGCTCCCGGCGCCTTTGAATTTATGCTCCTTAACGACAAATTCTGCCAGGAGCATCCCGAAATTCCCTTGTCTTTTGAAGGACACGCAACAAAGAGCTATGCAAATACCATAGCCAATGTCCCTATGGGTGCCGGCGTCATGCGCGCTATCCCGGTCGAAAAGGCTATCCCTGCTGATACGGAGCAGGTGTCAAGTGACATGGTGAGCACCTATATCGAAAAAAACAAGAATCATATCGCTATTCTCCCCTGTCAGTGCCGCCGCGTTCGCCGCTACATGAATGAAGGCGCCGGTGACCTTGAAGGTGGTTCTGACCTTGAAACCGGTATGTGCTTGTTCCTGGGATTTGCCGCCGACATGTTCATTGAAAATGGCAAAGGCAAGCAGATTACCAGCGATGAGGCCTATGAAAAGATTAAATACTTTGAAAAAATTGGCTGTGTTCACCAGATAACCACACTGCAGCCGGGTAAATCGGTGGCTATATGCAACTGCATGCCCGGTACCTGTCTGGCGCTTGGTGCAACTCAGTACTTCAACACTCCTGACGCTTCTCGCAGCAACTATGAGGCCGAAGTCGACAAGGAAGCCTGCGTTGCATGCGGACAGTGCGTTGAATACTGCCCGACCAACGCTCTTAAGCTTGGACAGAAGCTCTGCACCGAGTCACCCATTGAGTACAAGTTCGCCGATCTTCCCAGAGATACAGAGTGGGGCCCTGAGAAGTGGAATCCCAACTACCGCGATAACCGCGAGAACGTCGTACCCACCGGAACAGCCCCCTGTAAAACCGCCTGCCCTGCACACATTGCCGTTCAGGGATACATAAAGCTTGCCTCTCAGGGGAGATATATTGAAGCGCTTGATCTCATTAAGAAGGAAAACCCGTTCCCGGCAATCTGCGGACGCATCTGCCCCCACAATTGCGAGAACGAGTGCACCCGCGGCAGCTTTGACGAACCTATTGCTATTGATGAGATAAAGAAATATATCGCCGATCAAGAGCTCAAGTTAGATGGTATGTATATTCCCGAAAAGCTGCACAATTACGGCAAGCCCATCGCAATCATCGGCTCCGGCCCTGCCGGCCTCTCCTGTGCATATTATCTCGCCAAGGACGGCTATAAGGTCACCGTTTTTGAAAAGGAAGATAAGCCCGGCGGCATGATGACTCTGGGAATTCCCTCCTTCCGTCTGGACAAGGGCGTCGTCAATGCAGAAATCGAAGTCCTGCGCAGGATGGGCGTCGAGTTCAAGTGCGGCGTTGAGGTCGGCAAGGACGTCACGCTGGACGAACTTCGTAAACAAGGCTTTGAAGCTTTCTATATTGCTATCGGTGCTCAGGGCGGACGTAAGCTGGGTATCGAGGGAGAGGACGCCGCAGGCGTAATTTCAGGCGTTGATTTCCTGCGCAAGGTAAACCTTTGCAAAAAGATTCGCATCTCCGGCAATGTCGTGGTCATTGGTGGCGGCAACGTGGCAATAGACGTGGCTCGCACCGCTGTACGTATGGACAGAACAGAATCCACCAAGATGTACTGTCTGGAAAGTGAAAAGGAAATGCCCGCCCTCCCAGAGGAGCAGGAGGAGGCAAAAGCCGATGGTATCGAGATCAACAACGGATGGGGTCCCAAGAAAATCGTTGTAGAAGACGGCAAGGTCACAGGCGTTGAGTTCAAGAAGTGCGTTTCCGTGTTCGATGCTGAGGGCAAGTTCGCTCCGAAATATGATGAGAACACCACCATTACCGTACCGGCTGACTATGTTCTCCTTTCCGTCGGTCAGTCCATCGAATGGGGTGGTCTGCTGGATGGCAGCAAGGTCGAGCTGGGACGCGGAAATACTGCTGTGGCGGACGGCCTTACTTATCAGACCTCTCAGCCTGACGTTTTCGTCGGTGGCGATGTTTACACCGGACCAAAGTATGCTATTGACGCAATTGCAGCCGGCAAGGAAGGCGCTATCTCCATTCATCGCTTCGTTTGGGAAGGCCAGAGTCTGACCATTGGACGTAACCGCCGGATATTCACCTCTTTGGATAAGGATGGTCTTAACAAGAAGGCCATCACCGCCGATGGGTTTGACAACACCCCGCGCCAGCGTCCTCTTCACGATGCACAGAAGGCCAAGAGCTTCAGCGATAACCGCATCACCTTTACCGAGGAGCAGATGCGGAAGGAAACCGTTCGTTGCCTTGGCTGCGGCGCGGTCGTCGTAGATCCGAACAAGTGCATCGGCTGCGGCGTTTGCACCACCAAGTGCAAGTTTGACGCTATCCACCTGAAGAAGACATATAATGTTGAAAGCGTTGAGTTCTTCAGCAGGAACGAAATATTTGAAAAGTATGCCGAAGAGCGTAAGCACAACATTGCGATACGCAAAGTCGCTGTAAAAGCATAAGATTACGAAGTAAAGACCAATTTGGCTTCGTTTCCAGTTAGTTAAAAACTTTTCGTAAAACAAAATCAAAAAGGACTTGGGAAGGCAACTTCCCAAGTCCTTTTACAAGGATAGCTGCGGTAAGCAAGAGGTGATCTCCAAGTTGCTAAAGATTACTAAACTAGGTAAAAACTCCAAAACAATATCCTATGAAAGTAAACAGGGTATTTGAGATTTTCCGAGCGAGAAAAAGGATTGGAAATGTGTCATGGTTGAAATTTCCTCTAAAAGTGTGGTATTCTTTAGCAGCAAGAGAGTAAAGACAATACAAGTTATGAATATAAATATCTGTAAAACGGATGGAGGTGCAACTGCAATGGATTTACGAAGAAAGCTATTCCTGCGAAAAAATCCATATGATTTACGAAAAACCGGAGACTTATTTCTAAAAGCGGTCAGAAACGATGTTGCATTCCATGCGGAGAATTGCCCCGAATACGCACAGATACTAAAATCTTTTGACTTCTCAATTGATGATATTGATTCAGAGGAAATGCTCTATAAGGTGCCGGTAATTCCGACGCTTTACTATAAACGCAATTACCTCTGTTCAATGCCGGAGAAGAAGCTCGCGGTTAAAGCTACATCTTCCGGTACAAAAGGATCGCAGAGCAGGGTGGGTTTCGACAAGAAAACGCTCTTTTATGGTATTCTAATGATGATAAGATATCTTACATTCCATAAACTGATCTCACTTCTACCCACAAACTACATAGTGCTTGGTTATGAACCGAGCAAGCATACGCAGATGGGCGCAATAAAAACAGCTTATGGCATTACGAAATTTGCACCTGCGCTTCATAGGGAATACGCACTCAAGGATACCGGAACAGGATACGAATTAAATAATGAAGGGATTAAAAAAGCTCTGATTAGGTATTCAAAAAGTCGGCTGCCAGTGCGGCTTGTAGGATTTCCCTCATATATGTATTTTCTGATCAAAACGTTAAAAGAAAATCAAATCTCGCTAAAACTGAACAGCAATTCAAAAGTGCTGTTGGGTGGTGGGTGGAAGCAGTTTTCCGACGAAGAAATTGACAGGAATCTCTTTTTTGAGTTAATACATTATACTTTGGGAATTGAAAAGCACAATTGTTTTGAGTTTTATAGTGCGGTTGAGCATCCGCTGCCTTATGTGAAATGCAAAAACGGGCATTTTCATGTTCCAATTTACAGTAGAGCTATCATAAGGGATGTGAAAACTCTTGAGCCTGTTCCGCCGGGATGCGTAGGACTATTGAGCTTCGTGTCTCCACTGGTATCCAGCATGCCGCTCACAAGCGTAGTTACAGACGACCTCGCCGTGGTATACGACGGTGAAAGCTGCGGCTGCGGAATTAGCACGCCCTATTTTGAGTTAAAGGGCAGAGCGGGTGTAAATCAGATAAAAACCTGCACATCAGATGCGTCTGAGCTCGCTCGGAAAGGCGCAAAATGAATTTGATTTTAGGAAAACTGATGACTGATGAAGACAGTTACGCAGAGCTCGAAAGGCTTGATACTTTAATATTTGAGGCGCGTGAAAAAGCATCTTTGTCAGTATCTTCAGTTATTAATGCTTGCGAGGTTCTCTCCCGAACTCTCAACGAGTGTGATCATCTGCATTTATTACTTGATACAGGTATGACTGAAAATAAGGCGCGCAAAGAACTACAACTGGTTAAGCAGATTTTATCTAAAGAATACTCAGAAAACAGAATCAAAACGGAACTCGGCACGCCGCTTGGGTGCTTTACGCCATACGGTGAAAACATATCTGTACGGCAGGAATGGAAACCTCTTGGTGTGCTGCTTCATATCGCTGCGGGAAACGTTGATGCGCTACCTGTTTTCAGTGTGATAGAAGGCTTGCTGACAGGCAACATTAACATTTTGAAGCTGCCGGGAAATGACGATGGGCTATCCGTTCTTATATTGCAGGAGCTTATAAAGATCGAGCCTCTCATAGCGCAGTATGTTTTTGTATTCGACTATCCTTCGCACAACGTTGAAGCTGTGAAAAAGATGGCAAGCGCGTCAGACGCGGTGGTGGTCTGGGGAGGAGACAGCGCAGTTTCTGCGGTGAGAAACATGGCGAACCCGGACACACGCATAATCGAATGGGGACACAAAGTAAGCTTTGCATATGTTTCTGACAATGCATCGGATAATGAGCTAGATGGTGTCGCCTATAATATTTGCGATACCAATCAAGTGTTCTGCAATTCGTGCCAAGGAATATTTGTTGATACGGATAGCTTTGATGAGGTTGTGAGTTTTGCGGAACGGTTCCTGCTAATCCTTGAGCACATGGTGGAGAGTATGCCAAATGATAATGACCCGTATTTATCAGCGCAAAATACACTTGAATTGTATACGGAAAGATTAGAGTCTGCAAAATACCGGAAGCGGGTTTTTACTGCAAATAATTGCAGTGTGATTGCATATGACGATATGACACTCACACCATCATATATGTATCGAAACTGCTGGGTGCGGCCACTTCCTCGCGGAAGGCTGCTTGCTGAGCTCTGCCAGTATAAAAACCATCTTAACACAGCGGCGCTAATCTGTAATGAGCGGGATAAAGACGCTTTTGAAACCTTGCTGTCAAAGACCGGCCTCGTGCGCATTACAAACGGAAAACGCATGTCTGAAGGCTATTGCGGAATGCCTCATGACGGCGAGTTTTCTCTTAGAAGATATATGAAAATTATGTCCTATGAGGATTGAAACTGCCGCTATAGCCCGGTCTTATCTAGCAGAAACCCAAACCTAGCCTCATGCGGCGACCAGATATATTGCAGCTCAATTCTCCTGAATTTCAATCCAGTTTTTCAGGGGCTTGGGTTTTGTGTGCTTTCAACTTTACTTAATGCCCTGTTTCACGATAACCGTCCTCTCGTCACTTTGCACGTCCCCTTGCATTTCTTTATAGTGAATAAAAAGATTTGACAATTTGCGTTGGTAATTATATTATTCTCTCTGCGCGGTAATATTTTTCCCTTATGCTTTTCCATAATGGAGTAATATTTGTTGATACATTAGGTGATGGGCTAACACAAGGTAACGCCGGATTCAAAAACGGAAGTTTTGTTTAAAAATCGCCAATTTAATCATAATAAAAAGATAAATAGCTGAGGATGTTAAACTAAAATGTCAATTGAAAACGAAGTTAATCGAAGAAAAACCTTTGCGATTATTTCTCACCCGGATGCCGGTAAAACGACACTTACTGAAAAACTGCTACTGTTCGGAGGAGCAATCAGGCTTGCAGGTACTGTCAAAGGAAGAAAAACAAATAAATACGCTGTTTCGGACTGGATGCAGATCGAAAAGGAAAGAGGCATTTCTGTTACATCGAGCGTTCTGAATTTTGATTATAACGGATATCGAATTAATATATTGGATACGCCGGGGCATCAGGACTTCAGTGAGGATACCTACAGAACGCTAACCGCAGCGGACAGCGCCGTTATGCTTATAGACGGAGCAAAGGGCGTTGAAGAGCAGACAAAGAAGCTGTTCCATGTTTGCAGAAAACGGGGTATACCCATTTTTACCTTCGTCAACAAGTTGGACAGAGCGTGCAGAAACCCGCTTGAACTGATGGAGGAAATCGAAGAGACTCTGGGCATCCGTTCCTGCCCCATGAACTGGCCTATAGGTGTTGACGGTGATTTCAAGGGCGTTTATGACCGAAGAAGTGCTCAGATTGAGCTGTTTGGAAGCGGTGAGCACGGACAGAGTATTGCTGTTTCAGATACTGGCAGCGTTAATGATGAACGATTTAAAACAATTCTGGGTGACAGCCTGTATAATAAGCTTTGCGAAGATATTGAGCTGCTGGATATCGCCGGTGATGACTTCGACATGGATAAGGTCAGCGCCGGAGAGCTTACGCCGATGTTTTTCGGAAGCGCGATGACAAATTTCGGCGTGCGACCGTTTCTTGAAACCTTTATTGAGCTTGCTCCCTCGCCCAGTGCTCAATGCCACAGTGAAGGCAGTGTTGAGCCGGATGATGATGTCTTTTCGGGCTTTGTGTTTAAGATTCAGGCCAATATGGATCCTGCGCATCGAGACAGAATTGCCTTTATCAGGATTTGTTCCGGTATGTTTGAAAAAGGCATGGAAGTCAATCATACAAGGTTGAAGAAAATAATTCGGTTATCTCAGTCTCAGCAGTTTATGGCTCAGGACCGAGTTCTTGTCGAGGAAGCGTATGCCGGTGATATAATCGGCGTATTTGACCCGGGTATCTTCAATATCGGAGATACGATTTGCGGCGGAAATAAGACTTTCAAATTTGAGGGTATTCCAATGTTTCCGGCAGAACATTTTGCGGAAGTTATGGCAAAGGACGCTTCAAAGAGAAAGCAGTTCCTCAAGGGTATTAATCAGCTTGCCGAAGAAGGAGCCATTCAGGTTTTCAGACAGCCGGATATGGGAGGCGAGGTGCTGACAATCGGCGTTGCCGGTGTGCTTCAGTTTGAGGTTCTTGAATACAGAATGAAAAACGAGTATAGCGTGGATTTGCAGATGAGAAGGCTGCCGTTTATGATGGCATACTGGCCTAACACTGATTTTACAAAGGAAATGCTGGGCTACAATGATTCTGTTTTGGTTCGGGATCAGTATGACAGACCGGTGCTCCTATGCAGGAATAAGTGGTCGCTAAGACCCCTGCAGGAGAAATTCCCGAGTATCACTTTCCTTGATATAGCTCCGCCAGTTTAATCTTCTGATTATATTTTTTGATTAACAAAACAGACCGGAAAGCCGCTGTGAAGTGCACACCCCAAAGTTATTTCAGTATGGTGCACTGAACCAAGAAAAACGGACATTGTAAGATAGCCCCCAATTGTAGGATAATAACTACGATTGGGGGCTGTACATAATATGTCAGAAAAGAAGAGC
>PGZZ01000003.1 GCA_002841545.1 Firmicutes bacterium HGW-Firmicutes-16 | reverse complement strand
CCTGACACCGCTCGAAAAACGGCGTCAGGCTGCGTAATATTTCGATATTCTGCGATAGGGGTCTTTCTTTCCCTGTCCGTTGAACATGGTGCAGTGCACGACGAATACAGGGGTTTCTCATGTGTATACCGGATTAATATATCCAGAAAGAAGATTCATCCGTCAGCCGTCACTAGCTTTTCGCAAGAACAGCTCTATATTTTCCTCTTCCTTATTTCTGTTATAACCCGTTCTACCGAGCCTGTCGCACAGCCCGAGCAAAGCAACTTCATTGATGTCGCTGTTGCGTTTCATGCCATTTATATCAGCGAAGGGCAGATTGTTTACAACAAAAAGTATCTGCATATGGTACCTGATAAGCTGTGACACCTCAGTGATGAATTTCTCGTCATCCATAAATACCAGTAAAAACTTTTCCGAAAGCTCTTCTCCTACCTTATCATGATCATAGGACGTTATTTTTCCCTTTCTTTCTCTAGTTGTAGTCGCCTTTCCGATATCATGAAGCAGCGCTGCCCACATAAAAGCAGCCTGATTTTTGCTTTTGTGCTTTAGCTTCGCCGCTTCATCGACAGCCAGCAGCGTATGATTCCACACATTCCCTTCAGGGTGATGTATAGGCGACTGTTCAACGCTTTTAAGATCAAACAGCATTTTAAAAGGGTATTCTTTAAAATGGTCATCATAATAAACATCATTCAGAAAAACAGACGGTTTTTCGTCTTCAAGCAGATGCTTATCTATATCCTTAAATAATTCAGAAGCTGTCATTTGTTCCTCACTTCGGGTTTATTACCTCTTCCGCGGCAATAATAGCATAACACAAGAAAGCTGAATAAATCCATCTGCCTGAGAAACAATATTTTATCAACAATAATTTTAGGAAATAAGGTGATTTTATGGGCGAAGAAAATAAAATGAGAAGCACCGCTAACGGCAAAAAAGAAGACGGCAAATTTCATTCCAAGCACATTAAGCACGACCCATCAGCCGAAAGCGCGAGAGCAGTTTTCGGTCTTCACGATAACACACCGAAAAAGAAAAAGTAAATCCTAAATAATATTCAGTATGCAAACAAAATAACAAGCAATAACGCAGCCCCCAGAATAGAGCCTATCATCGTCAGACAGCCGCTGTTCTGCGAGGGCTTGCGTCCTCCGCCACCGCCGCCTTTTTGGCTCTCCTGAAACACCTGATAATGTATATAGCCATTAAGTCCTTTTCCGAAATATCCGAAATCGCCCTTTGCCATATTCCGCTCCTTTCAAGACCTTATGGCCGACTTTCAGTCGCTATAATGTTTTTCTATCGAGGCGATATGCTCCTTCATCTCCCGAACAACGCTCTCCGGTGCTAAAATCTTAACGCCGCTTCCAAAGCCGCAGAGCCAGCCGAAAAACTGCGGCGAGACTGCCACATCCGTATGTATTCGGAAATGCTCGGCATCGGCTGGAATCAGCGCCGCATCTTTTCCAAAGCGGTCAATCACCGCGCCGGCGAGGCTGTTTGAGAATTCAAGCGCAACCCGCTCTTCCTTGCCCGTGAACATTCCAAAATGGGTTTTCGAGTAGGCGGCAAGATCAAGGTTTTCGAACTGCTCACGCCCGTCTCTCTTTTCATCGAAAACGGATATATCCATCATCTTATCTACGCGGAAATGCTTTATAATTCCGGCACTGCTGTCAAACCCGATCATATAATAGTTTTCGTCATCCCAAGTGAGCGCGAATGGGCTGATGCAGTATTTTGCGCCGTTATGCTTGCATATGCGCTCCTTACTGACCGAGTATTCGAAATACTTGAAGCATATTTTGCAGTCCGACGCAATACCGGTGTGTATTTCGTCCACGTTGTAATATATCGACTCATTCATGTTCTTTATACGGTTTTTAACATAGACCTGACGGTGAAGAAGCTGGGCTTCGTGAACACTTGCGAAGCTCTCTATTTTTTTAATCAGCGTTATGGTTTTCTTCTCAGTAATGAATTTTGAAGACTGTACGCTGTCCACGAGCAGCTTCAGCTCGGGAATCTCGAACTTGCGGCTCGCAACATAATAGCCGCCATTCGCTCCCCGCTGCTGGATAATATCAACACCGAAGACCCTCAGGGACTCGATGTCGGAATAGATGCTCTTGCGCTCGGCGGAGATGGCGTTAGTCTCAAGATGCGCGATTATCTCGTTCACCGAAATGGGGTGCTGTTCGTCGGATTTCTCCAAAAGGAACTGCATGATATAGAGAAGCTTAAGCTTCTGATTGGGGCTCTTTGGCATTGCTGATCCCTCCGTAAATACTATATAGCACTCAGTCGAGTCCGATAAACCGGACAATTATAGTATAAGTGAAATGCTCAGATAAGCAAGAGAATCGAAATAATAATATCAAGCTCTATTATATTTTAAGATGCTGCGGAGACATCATGTGTTATCGACATACGCAGTACGTCCATTGTGTTTTTTGTGTAAATATGTTTGTGCTGCTTTATTGCTTTCTTTCGCAGAATAAACCACGCCAGATATGCGATTTCGGAAAACGTAATGAACCAGAAATACCACAAGCCTTCGAAGTTCAATTTTATAAACAAGCTGCCAAAGCACAAGATTGGAGAGACGACTCCGATGAAAATAAATGCAAATATGAATATCAGTAAACAGAGCCTGTCTGAATTGGAGAGTGATCTGCCTGCGTTTGAACTATTCCTGCTTGATGAAAATGAAGCCGTATCCTCCGGGCGTGGGTCGATATAGCTCGTAAACGAATCAACGAAAAAACCAACAAAGCCGTCCTGTCTGCGCATAATAATTCCCACCTTTTATTATCTTTATGGGTGAATTATATCGCTATGTTTGTCCCATATAACGGACTCGGACCTGTCTTAAAAAGTAAAAATCGGCTTCCCAAGCACAAATATGCTCGAAAAGCCGACATAAAGTCTTTTTTAATAGGCTATTAGAAATTCACTGCCTTACGGGTTATGAAACCTTTAATACGATTGGCTATTCGTCTATCCCTCACTATCAGATGCTGCAGATCAGACGGATATTTTGTAAGAATCTCGTATCCGTCCTTTGTGACCAAAACCGTGTCTGAGTGCCGGAAACCGCCAATATCATCAAAATACAAGGCGGGTTCTATGCTGATAACCATGTTTTCCTCAAGAACATCGGAGCTTCCGCGGCTCAGCCAGGGCTTCTCATGATTGCCAAGGCCGATACCGTGTCCGGTTCTGTGTATGATTTTGTTTTCGTAACCCTTGGATGAGAAAAAGTCCTGCGTTGCCTCGTCGATATCTGAACAGCGTGTCCCGGGTCTCACCATCGAGAATGCGAGTTCACGAGCGCCCATAACAATATTGTAAAGCTCCATATCACACGCCGAAGGGTCGCCCAGGAACACAGTGCGCTCACACTCGGCCGCGTAGCCGTTCACCCTGTTATAGCTCATGAGAACAATGGGTCCGTCACCCATGGTCATACGAAAATCGGGGACACTATGGGGCTGAGCGCTCTTGGGGGCAGGCCAGCCGGCGGTAAGAAAATTGCAGTTAAGATAGTCATATTCTCCCGTCTTGATAATGCCTGTCTGAATGCTGCGGGCATGCGTAACAGTCTCCAACACGGAGCCGCCGCGATAGATGCCCCCGTGAAGATTCTTCATGCCGAGGTCAGTCCACTTCGCCGCATTTCGAATAGCTTCGATTTCCTCCGGCTCCTTTATCATCCGAAGCCTAATAAGCGCATCGGATATGACGGATTCCTTAACATTCAGCACTTCTCTTTTTGCGGAGGAAAAATCCGGTTCAATTCCAACTCTCGAATCGGAGCTGAGCATTGAGCTTAGCAGATCATACCAGTTCTCACCCTCAACTGAAGGATACTCAAAGTAATGCCTGATTTCTCCTGAATTTTGGACTTTCTTCATATGTTCGAATTCCAGATAGGGCACCACAAGGTCGTAGTCGCCCTCTTGATGTACTATGATGAAAAAAGGACGTTCCACCGGCTGATAGGATGCGCCGGAGAGATAAAAGATACCGTCTTGTGTGGACACTATGAATGCATCCAAAGCATTCGCCTTCATATAAGCCTGAAGCTTTGCAAGGCGAGCGTTGTAATCAAACTGCATGATTATATCCTCCCTTAATTTCTTGTTGAATCAATAATACCGGGAAAAATATCCTTTTTCAATGTTGTTCTAATTTTGTGCCGGATAGAACAAGCATAACCATATTCTGAATGCGCCCGACAGAGATAAAATCAAGTTTTAAAATTAAGAACTTTTTCAACAAATAATTTTGAAATTTGTGGGTCAAATTGAGTCCCAGCATTATTCAGTATTTCTGTTTTTGCCATTTCTATAGGAATAGCGTTTCTATATACCCTGTCATGTATCATCGCATCGTATGCATCTACAACAGATATAATTCGAGATAATATAGGTATTTCTTCACCGATTAGCCCCTGTGGATAGCCTTTTCCATCCCAGCGTTCATGGTGACATAGTATATACTCAGCAATATGTTTTAGTTCCGGGGCGGCCATTGCAATACGGTAGCCTATTTCAGGGTGCTTTTTCATTTCAAGCAATTCAGCATCAGTTAACCTACCGGATTTGGTCAATATACTGTCATCAACGCCTATTTTACCTATATCATGTAGCATTGACAACAATTCCAATTCAACCATTTCTTTATCGCTTAACCCTAAGATAAGCCCTAATTTCTTTGATAAGTCCGCTAATCTTTCAGTATGTTCTTCTGTTTCATGGCTTTTTTCGTACATTGTTGTTTTTATTGAAGACATAATTGAGCTTCGAATACTTTTATATTCAAGTAGCTTCCTTCTATACATAAATTCTTCTGCAGATTTCATAACTTTATCAAAAGATTCTTCAGCATAATACTTGGTTCCATATCCTAAAGAAATACTTGCATAATAAGTTTCTTTATCTGTTCTGTTAACGTATTGCTCGCAAGCATTTTTTATCCTTTCAACAGTAGCCTTAGCAATCTGTGTATCCGTCTGAGGGAGTAAAATACAAAATTCATCTCCGCCTATTCTGGCAACGATATCTTCAGGCCTTACACAGGACATAAGTATTTTTGCTACTACAATGAGCAGCTTGTCTCCTTCACTATGGCCAAAAGCATCATTAATAAGCTTTAAGCCGTTTATATCACCCATTATCACCGATAGAGGGAGTTGTTGCTGAACATCTTGGTGCATAATCTTCTCATCAAAAAATGTTCTATTATACAATCCGGTTAACCCATCATGATATGTCAGATATATTATTTCTTCTTCTTTATTCTTGCGTTCAGTTATATCTCTGCTAACTCCTATCAATCCCAAGAGATTTCCTTGTTTATCAAAATACGACGTCTTAATAGTTTCCAGATAAACTTCAGTTCCGTCGGGATATATAGACATATCTTCAACTTTAATTGGTTTACCCTGTTCTATGATTTCCTTATCAACTGCTCGAAATGATTCCGCCCTTTCTTTTTGGAAAAGTTCCATATCAGAGCACCCAACTAATGCACTCTCATCCACACCTAAATACTTTTCAAAAGCAGCATTACAGCCTGTATAGATGCCTTTATTATCTTTATAAAAAATTAAATCAGGAACTGAATCAATAAGAGTTTTCAGTAACATTTGTTTGTTCTGATTTTCATGATAAAGCACTTTATATTTATTTTCACTGTCGGTTAACGCAAGCCTCGTTTGGTTGTTTTTGAATCCATTATAAAGGACAACAGCAAGCAGAAAAGAGACTATAGGATAGATAAATAAAACTACAAACCACATTTGCTTAAATATAATAAGCGCCTTATTCGGTGGTAAGGCAAGCATACATAGCAGCATTGCAATATGCGCTAAGATTCCAACAATATAAAACTCAATAAAAATATGTTGTTTTCCTTCAGCAACGTATTTTAGGCGATATTTGTGCCATAACAGTCCAACAATAGCTGTCGATATAGCAACTAAAACCCCCATTAAAGCACCGTCTCCGCCAATAAGAATTCGAGCTGCACAAACAATAATTACTGCTAAAACAGTTGGTATAACGCCAAAAAACATTGCTGCAACACAAATTAGAATAGACCGCGTATCGAAGAAAACCCCAGGTATTAATGTTACGGGTGTTAGCATTAGTGAAACGCCAATAGCACCTATAACTATACCTATTAGTACGTATTTCCAAATTGCGTTTTTATCGTATTGTACAAAAAAAGTATTATAAATTACACTGAGAACCAATAGTAGAGCTGCGTTATACACCACACCAATAATTATCTCATTTTGCATATCAACACCCCCCTATGATTTCTATCTTATTCTAACACAAAGACTAGCTTTTGAAAATAGTATCAAATTTTCCATAATATTTAGTCACTTTAGATATTTATAGGCGTTTAACTTTCTTAATACATGAAGCAAAGGGTCAATTTGTCTGGCGTGTGAGTAAATCACAGATTAATTTTCATTTGAGTATATAATTAATCATGAAAGCAATAAGCGGTGTTTATTAAATTGTATTAATTCAGGAGGAATAATTGATGTTCAACTTTGCAAAAAAAGATGAGCTTGATATCGTTAATGTTAACGACTTGGATAACATTATTGGGAAAATCGAGCTTATTGATATCCGAGAGCCATATGAGTACAAGAACGGCAGCCTTAAATCTGCAAAAAATATCCCAATGGGAGATCTTTTAAATGAAACCGAAAAATATCTGAGTAAAGAAACAACTTACTATATAATGTGTCAATCCGGCGCAAGAAGCAAAAGGACTTCCAGAGCGCTTGCGGGGAACGGATATCACGTAATAAACGTATCGGGTGGCGTGGGTTCATATGTAGGCACAAAAAGAAAATAGATTTCTTTGCTATTTATATGCAAACACAAAACGGCACGCTGGTTATATTTAACCCGCGTGCCGTCTAAACGCTTGCGCCTAATTCTCACAAGAAAGTCCTATAAGCCCCTATGTTTTGATTACAGCCTTGCCAGACCCTTATCCAAATCTTCGATAATGTCTTCAACGTTTTCGAGTCCGACGGAGAGACGCACGAGCCCTTCTGAAATTTCGGCAACGGCCAGCTCCTCAAGGGTATAAGTGGAATGAGTCATAGATGCCGGATGCTCAATGAGCGTTTCCGCGCCGCCAAGGGAAACGGCCAGCGTGCACAGCTCAAGACTGTTGAGAAGCTTTGACCCATCCTCTCGAGTGCCCTTCAGTTCAAACGAAATCATACCGCCAAAGCCATTGTGCATTTGCCTCGCGGCGATGTCATGACCGATATGACTAGGTAAACCCGGATAATATACATTTTTAATTTTGGGATGTCCCAAAAGATACTCGGCAATTTTCATGGCGCTTTCGCAGTGGCGCTGCATACGAACTTCGAGTGTCTTCAAGCCACGCAGAATCAAATATGCTTCGTTTGCAGCCATAACCGCTCCGGTCATATCCTTTAGGCCAATAAGCCTCGCGGCTGAAATTGTTTCGGCATCACTGACTACAAAACCAGCAATAACGTCTCCATGGCCGTTTAAATACTTTGTGGCGGAGTGGAGGACGATATCAACACCCATTGTTAGCGGCGTCTGGAGGTATGGAGAGGCAAATGTGTTGTCGCAGATGACCTTAATCGCAGGATTATATTTGTGCGCAATATCGCAAACCTTACTCAAATCCACGATTTTCATGTTTGGATTTGCAGGCGTCTCCAGATACAACACTTTTGTTGCGGGTGTTAATGCCGATTTCAAGGCATCTTCATCTGTTGTATCAACAAAGGTGACATTGACGCCAAAGCGGTTTAAGTGCTTTGAAAAGAACTCAAATGTACAGCCATAAAGAGTTTTGTCCGCAACGATATGATCTCCGGAAGAAATCAGCGGCCAGATAACTGATGTAAAGGCGCCCATACCGGAGCTTGTCGCAAGAGCCGCTTCGCCATGTTCCAGGATAGCGATTGTGTCTTCAAGCATGCTTACGGTTGGGTTGCCTACTCGCGAATAAAAAAACGCATTTTGTTCACCGGCAAAAACAGCCGCTCCCTGCGCACATGATTCAAACTCGAAAGAAGCCGTCTGATAAATTGGAATTGTGATTGCTCCATAGGCGTCCTTCATTTTTCCCGAGTGGATCGCCTGTGTGGCGAAGCCCATTTTTGGTGTGTTCATAATTCTATGTCCTTTTAATATTATAATATATGTATTTCCAAAGTTAAGACGGCCGCCTCGGATACCGTCCGCAGCGGCCGCTCCACAGCGTGCACTATTGATTTCTATATCTCAAAATAGCGTTTCAGGTCAAGGGGGGGGAAAACACCCTTTTCTGTAACGACGCCGTCGCAAAGTTTGGGAGGGGTCACGTCAAAAGCGGGATAGTAGCCCTTTACGCCCTCCATTGTTGTCTTCGTTCCCATTGCATCCATCACCAGACTCGGGTCGCGCTCCTCGATGACTACGGAGCTCATGTCCGGATGGCTCTGATTAGGAGTACCTGTCACGAAATAGGGAATCCCCCAGTAGCTTGCAGCAAGCGCAATCTGGAAGGTGCCCACCTTATTTATGATATGCCCATCCATAGTGATTACATCCGCCGCTGAGGTGAACAGGTCCACCTTCTTCTGCTTCATTGTATAAGCGGGCATATTGTCGGAGATTACCGTCACGTCAAAGCCCATATCACAGGCGACAGAGGCGGTCAGGCGTGCTCCCTGAAAATACGGGCGCGTTTCCGGACAAATGACCTTAACCGCGTTGCCGCGCTCGCGGCACTCCCGCAGCATAGTACCGACGACTGTTTCCGCGAAGCACTGGGTCATAATAGTTCCGTTCATTGGAATCTTATCTGCAAGAAGTTTGCCGATAACAGCGTATTTCCGGTAATTTTCTTCAATCTGGTCAATTGCATTTTGCTGCAGCGCATCAACCAGCGCCGTACCGATATGACCGGCGGCAATTTCGCGCCTCGCGACGTCCATTGCCTTCTCGGTTACCCTCTCCATTTTAGCGGCAGTGGTCGGACGGGCATGGGAAAGAGTGTAAGCTGCCTTCTCCAAATAAGCGGTCAGCTCGGGCTCACCGAAATCCTTCGCCTCAAAAGCGGCAAGCGCCATTCCCATCGCGGCGGCAAGATAGGGCCCTCCGCTCTGCGTCACCATGTCGGCAATCGCCTTGGCAACCTCCTCGTGGCGGCGGCAGGTAACATATTCCTTGCGGACAGGGTATATACGGCGATCCAAGATACGCACTGCGCCGTCCTCATACCACGCCACATTTTCATAGCGAAGCAGGAAGCCTACACCTTCATCAGCTCTTTTCATGTATGCCCTCCTTATTCTATTTTCCGCGCATGGCGGATATATGTTCTTCAGATATGGTCACAATATCCCCGTGGCCCATGGCAATTGAGCAAATTTTTGCGGCATCCTCCACATAAACTGCGCGAATATGCGCGCGTGCCAGCGTATCGCCCACGGTCAAAACACCGTGGTTCGCCAAAAGACAGCCGGTACGCTCTGTGAGAACCTTGACAGCCTCAAGTCCCACTTCTTTCGTCCCCGGTACGGCAAACTCTGCCAGAGGCACATCTCCGCCCAAAAACGGCACCATCTCGATAAGGATGGTAGGTATGTTTTTATGATTTACAGCAAAAGCTGTAGCGTACGGGGAATGTGTGTGGATTATGGCACGGACATCAGGCTTTGCCTCATATATAGCAGCGTGCATACGCCACTCCGAGGAGGGTTGATACTTTCCGTTCAGCACTGTGCCGTCCAGCTTCATTGCCACCATGTCGCTCGCCGTGATAGTCTCATATGCAACGGAGGTTGGGGTGATTACCATAGTATCCCCGTTAAAAAGGCTAAGATTGCCACTGGTTCCGGCAAATAATTTCTCCGAATACGACTGCTTTGCGTAGTCGCATACCTCCTGCTTCATCTCTTCAATCGTCATGTTTCGTTTGTTCCTTCCAGGCACTGCTGCCGTGCCGTCCTTATTTAATATCCGCTGAACAAAGCAAAAATTCGGTTTGTTCAGCAGAAACAATTTATGAAAGCCAGTAAAGCGGCTTTGTATCAAATGTAAAGTTTAATTTTTTCTGAAGAGCTATAGATGCGGTATTGTCGGGCATCACATGGCAATAAGGCAGCCTTGAGTTTTGAATGCACCAGTTGATGACATGCGACTCAACAAATTCCGCGATTCCGCGCCGACGGTAGTCCGGCAGCACCTCGAGCAGACCTAATGCACCCTCCTCGTGTATACCGGCAAAACCCGCGCACTTACCGCTCACAAACGCTCCCACCATGTATTCGTCCAGCCGTTCCCGAATATGTTTCTCATTGGCGCCGGGATGGTGGTAGTTTTCCAAAACAAACGGCATATCTGAAATATCAAGCTGCCTGACCGTAACATCATCCCGTACTAAAGGGATAGGTTCACCGGTGTATACAGCCTGAAGACATTCAAAGGACTCCCGAAAGACTCCGGTTTCCAGCAAACGGTCACGAACGGAGCTCTCGCAGACAAGCGCCAAGAAAGTATCGGAAAACAGCGCGGAATCTGCAACGGTACCCGCCGCATAAACTATGCGCCTGCGCTTGAGCACAACACCGTCTTCCGCTTCATAGCGGACATCAGCGCCGAGATTTAAAAAATCCTGCAAAAACAAATATCTAAAGGGGTCCCGTCGAACCCACTGCAATTCTTCCATATATCCTTGAGCGAGAGACGCCCGCTCCTCTTTCAAATATTTTTCTGTCAATGTAATTTTGTCGTTATAGTGTAAGCCCTTATTAGAGCGGTCGGTAATTGTTGTTTTGATTTCGTTTTGTCCAGTGTACTGTGGTTCAAATGACCTAACAAGATAAATATAACACATCTCACTGTGTTCTGTCCAGTATTTTCACTGTATTCCTGTGGAATTGTTTATCTGCGTATAAACTCCGCTGCCAAGTTGCGCACATTTTTTGTTTATTGTTGTTTATTCGTGTCCGATTGACACGCATTATCTTCCGTGATACAATAAGAAAAAACAGTATACACTCCGCCTGCGTCCGCGTGACGCAGACATTTTAATTGGGAGGTCACACAATGGAATACACCTATGAATACTTTAAGGAAATCGCCGATTTTCTTAAAACAAAAGTTGACTACACGCCGGAAATAGCTATCATCCTTGGCTCCTGCCTAGGCCCCTTTGCTGAGCAAATTGAGAACCCCGTAGTCGTCGACTATAAGGACATACCAAATTTTCTTGTATCCACCGTGCCTTCGCACGCAGGAAAAATGATATTCGGCACAGTCTGCGGGCGTAAGGTGGTCTGCATGTCTGGCCGCTTCCACACCTATGAGGGTTATTCCTATGAGCAGCTGGTTCTTCCTATCCGCGTGTTCAAGCTGCTTGGCGTCAAGGCCACCATCCTTACAAACGCTGCAGGCGCCGTGAACACCTCCTACCGTCCCGGTGACGTCATGATAATCTCTGACCACATCAAATTCAACGGCGACAGCCCTCTCCGCGGCAAAAACATTCCGGAGTTCGGCTCTCGTTTCTTTGATATCAGCCGTATGTATACTCCGGAGTTGCGCAAGCTGGCTCTCGAGTGTGCGGAGGGCTCTGGTCTCACAGTGCATGAAGGCGTTTATTTCTTTTTCACCGGCCCCCAGTTCGAAACTCCTGCCGAAATCCGCGCCGCGCGCATCCTTGGCGGTGACGCAGTAGGCATGTCCACTGTTACAGAGGCGCTGACCGCCGCTCACTGTGATATGCCGCTTCTGGGACTTTCGGTTATGACCAACATGGCTGCAGGTGTGCTTGATCGCCCGCTCACAAGTGAGGAAGTGGACGAAACTGCCAAGGTCATTTCCATCAAGTTCAGTGAGTATGTTAAGCGCATTATACAACAAATGTGAGGTAAGTCCATGAGAACTCTATTAAAGAACTGCGATATACTGGCAACGGTGAACGGGGATTTCCGCTGGATACAAAACGGTTTTCTCGGCATCGACGGCTCCGTTATCGACTATATCGGTGAAGAAAAACCCGCTGCGGCTTACGACAACGAAAAGGACATGGCAGGCAAGCTGCTTGCTCCCGGTCTCATCAACTGTCACGGACATACCCCCATGGTGCTGCTTCGTGGCATCGGAAGCGACCTGCCTCTGCATGAATGGCTGTTTGAAAAGATGATACCCGTGGAGGACCGATTTAGTGCCGAGGACATTCGCGTGGGCAATCTGCTTGCCCTGCTTGAGATGATTGCCTCCGGCACCACCAGCTATTCGGACATGTATTTCGAAACCCAGACCGCCGTTGAGAACGCAGTTGCCGCCGGTATCCGCGCCAATCTCTGCCGCCCGCTCCAGTCTTTCGACGCAAACGAGAAATACGCCGACAACTTTAGGGTAAAGCAGTCGATAGAGCTGTTCCGCAACTATCACGGCACTGCCGATGGACGTATACGCATCGACTTTGCCATACACGCAGAATATACCAGCTTCCCCGATATTGTAGAAGCGTACTCCGCTGACTGCAAAGCTCTGGGAGGCAGGATGCACCTTCATCTTTCCGAAACCAGCAGAGAACATGACGAGTGTATCCGGAAGTACGGCAAAACTCCGGCGAAATGGTTCAGCGATCTTGGGACCTTCGATTCACCGACCGCCGCAGCACATTGCGTCGCCGTTTCCGAGGACGACATGGATATTATGAAATCAAAGAATGTCAGTGTTATCCACAACCCCACCAGCAACCTAAAGCTGGGCAGCGGTTTTGCTCCCATCCCAAAGATGCTGGACATGGGCATCAATGTAACGCTCGGCACCGACGGCGCTGCTAGCAACAACAACCTTAACATGATGGAGGAAATGCATCTTGCCTCCATTATGCACAACGGCTACACGCACGACCCCATCCTTATGAAGCCTGCACAGATTCTGAAAATGGCAACCGCGAACGGCGCAAGGCTGCAGGGCCGCGAAGATGTCGGTTCGCTTGAACCCGGCATGAAGGCGGACATCATCGCCTTTGATTTGGATAGGCCTCACCTGATACCAAACTTTGACCCTCTGGCGCTGCTGACCTATGCCGCGCAGGGAAGTGACGTGTGCATGACCATGGTCGACGGAAAGATACTTTATGAAAACGGCGAGTTCCTCACCCTGGATGAGGAAAAGGTTCGTTACGAGGTCAAGGCAGCCTTAAAGCGCATCTACGGTTGACGGCGTCAGTCTTAACCCCTCCCTAGGCAAACAACCAACTCAACCATAATTTAAGTTTAAAAAGCCAGATATACAGATATAAAATAAAGAAGCGGAGCTTTGGCTCCGCTTCTTTTAGCTCTCATTTTCCTTCTAAAAGGCCCACTTTTTTCTTTTCGAACAGTTTGTGCCATGCGTCGTCTACAGGTTCATCCGTGATTACATAGTCGAGCTTCTCAACCTCACAGGTGGCGATGAACCCGGATTTACCGAACTTGGTGTGGTCGGCCAAAAGGTACACGCTGTCCGAATTTTCGATAACGTTGCGGCGAACGTCGGCTGTCTTCTCGTCCGAATCGTTCAGTCCGCGGGTCAAATCGATAGCGCGGCAGGAGAGGAACGCCTTGTCCACGCAGTGCTGCTGAAGATATTTTACCGTTTCCAGTCCAAAGAAACCTTCCAGAGAATTGTTGAATATCCCGCCTGTGGAAATCAGCTGGATGTTGGAACAGCCGGACAATCGTCCGATGACTCTGTGGGAGTTCGTCACAACCGTAAGCGGAATATTAGCAATCTCATCGCACAGCGCAAGGACTGTGGTGGAATGATCCAGAAAAATGCAGTCATTTGGAGAGATGAATCGAACCGCCTGCTTACAGATTATCCGCTTTGCATCCACCAGCAATTCGCTTTTCACCGTGTTTGGCACATTGACCGCCTTACGGTCCTTCACCACCGCACCTCCGTACGACCGCAGAAGAAAGCCCTCCTGTTCCAGCTCCTTAAAGTCCCGTCGTATAGTCTGCCCGCTCACACCAAACTTCTCCGCCATGGAGGCCACCGTGGCATTCTTATACTCCAGCATATAGTGCTTGAGTTCTTCTCTTCTTTGAGCTGTCATCATAGCAGTTTAGCCCTTTCCAATATTGCCTTGAACGCGTCGCTGATCCTATATTAAGGTCGTATCAGTTCGCATTTTGTACATTTATGTGGAAAGCAGTGATTGTTTTCTGGAACATGTTGTTTGCCCAATTCCATAATATTACTGCTTATCGCTGTAATTATGGCATAAAACAACGATTTCGTCAATCATTGCTTTTCATTCTTTGATTTTATGGTGTTCACAGTATCTGTTGAATGATGGAGAATTACATTTCAGCTGACAGAAATGAAAAGGTGAGCAGTTCAAAGCGTGCTGCCCACTTTCTTTACTAATCCCGTCCGCTGCCCACAAAGGCGCGCGGCATAAGTTCGCCCGCTGTCATGGACAGTACTTCACTGCCGTCAACGTTTGCCATGACAACCTCCATATCCGGATTGAAATCTATAAGGTACTGCCGGCAGAAACCGCAAGGCGATACCGGATGCTCCGCGTCAGAAACTACAACGATGGCGACAAAGTCCGTATAACCCTCGGAAACCGCTTTAACTATTGCACATCGCTCGGCGCAGATGCTGGATAGCGTACTTTGGATCTCCACGTTGCAGCCGGTAAAGACCTCGCCGCTCACGGTCATCAGAGCCGCTCCCACATGGAAGCCGCTGAATGCCCGAGCCTTGAGCCGCGCCTCGGCCGCCTTGACTATAAGCTCCTTCTTTAGCTTGCTTTCCATCATGCTTGATCTCCTTTCAAGAGACTCATTGAGAAATACTTCTTCCCCGCCGCAGCTTTGAGCGCATCCCATTCAGTCAAAATCCGCAGTGCCTCTACGCCCGCAAGGCACGCTTTCTTCTCCGCTTCCGGGTCTTCGTTCCACTCTCCCGTGATGCGATGAGCCACCACCGTGGCGCACATTCCTGCGTGTTTGCCGAAAATACGGGACAGCGTTGTAACTGTGGCGCCCTCCATTTCAAAGTTCAGCACGCCCGCCTTCCGTAGGTTCTCGAAAATATCGTCCAAGCCGGAGGGACGGTAACCGCCGTAAGTCGTGCGGCACTGACCGGTATAGAAGGAGCCGCAGGTGCAGCCCGTTCCCACATGATAGCGGAAACCCAGATTTTCACAGGCCTGTACCAGTGCCAGCACCACCTCATAGGATGCCGAGGCGGGATACTCAGGCCGGACGTAGAACTGGGATGTGCCGTCAAGGCGGACGTTGGAATCGTTTATAATAATGTCACCAATTCCGATATGCTCCTGAATGGCTCCGGTAGTCCCGACGCGTATAAAGGTATGCGCGCCGCGCGCACAAAGGTCTGTCAGGGTACATTCCGTACTGGGACCGCCTATACCTGTGGAATAAGCTCCTATGTCAGCCCCGTGATAGACGCCGTGAGCGGCCTTCTGCCCGCGCGACATTGTATACTCCTCCGCGCCGTCCCACTGCGACGCCATCACCGCAATTCGATTCGGGTCTCCGGGCAGCAGAACATAAGCCGGGGCCTTTGCGGGCGCGCCCTTGTCCTGATGTCCCAGCTCCGAAGCGGACAGTTTCCCACGCTTCTCTTCAACTTGTTTCATACTTGCTCTCCTTATCGTCGTTGGCCTTTGATTGAGTTTTCAATATACCATCAGCCGCTTGAGTTATCTTCCTTCTGATTATATTAAGTCGTTGTATATTTGTCAATTCTTATATATCATGTTGCTTGTGCTTGATTATTGTGTAGATTTGTTCAATTTTTGGTGTCGATTTGCTTTTATGTTGTTTGTTTTTGTAAATTTCAAATTGACAGGGGCTTAGCCGTGATATATAATATGAACAATGAGAGCTCCTCATTTGCCACCGTTTAATCAATCGAAAATCGATTTATTATTATTAAAGATGCAAAAAGGAGAAAATGAACATGAAAAAGATTCTTGCACTGGTCCTTTCCCTAGCGATGCTCACCGTACTGCTAGCCGGCTGCGGTAGCGCAAAACCCGCTGATACCGGCTCCGAGTCCGCCGCTCCGGCAGCTTCCTCCGAAGCACTTCCCGGCGTCGGCATGAAGATTGCACTAGTATGCGACAAAGTTGGTACCCAGGTATTCCTACTCCAGATGGTCAATGGTTTAAAAGAGGCCGCCGCCAAGTACGGCTTCGAGTACACCGTTGCCGAATGTGCTGACAGCGCAGCCTTTGAGGACAACATGCGCGCTCTTGTCGCCGAAAACTATAACCTCATTATAGGCGGAGGCTGGCAGGCGGGCGACGCCATCAACAAGGTAGCCACTGAGTTCCCCGATGCCTGTGATTATGCGCTCATCGACTCTGAAGTCGAGGCCGAGAACGTAAAGTGCGTTTCCTATCGTGAGCAGGAGGGCGCATACCTTATCGGTATGCTCGCGGCTCTTACTACCGACGGCGAATCTCATGTGTACGGCGCTGTCCATGTCAACGAGGGCCCCGGCTCCTGGAAATGGCGTTACGGCTACATGGAAGGCGTTCTTTCTCAGGATCCCGAAGCAACATTTGTATTTAACTATGTAGGTTCTTACAGCGATCCTGCCAAGGCAAAGGAACTTGCCATTCAGCAGTATGAGCAGGGCTGCGTGTTCATTAACTCCGCTGCAGCAGGCGGCGACTCCGGCACCTTTGAAGCTGCCAAAGAGAAGGGCTTCTACACCTCCGGCCAGGACGTCGACCTGACCGATCCCGCAAACCCCTATATAGTCACCTCCCAGATCAAGGATACATACGCCACCATGACAAACCTGCTTGATCTGTATTTCTCCGGCTGGAACACCGACGATGAAGTTTGGGGCGTCAAAGAAGGCACCATCGGCGCCGTTTACGTCACCCACGACAGCCAGAACCCCATCAGCGACCGCCTGACCGAAGCTGATATCGCAATTGCAAAGCAGGCCGCCGATGATATTCGCACCGGCAAGTTGGATCTCACAAACATGCCCACTGAAGAAGAATATTTTGCAAGTAAGGGTTAATAAGTTGGTCCGAACAAACGGATAGTATGTCTAACCGACGAGTCAGACGGGAAGAAAACCGCTCCCCGTCTGACTCTTCTATTTTGCGTGCAGGAAAGTCACCTTTCCCGGCACGGAAAGGATAGGTGTGAAATTTTGCTGCTGGAAATGAAACATATAACAAAAGAATACGGCACATTACGCGCCAACGACGATGTGGATTTGTCTCTCCGTGAGGGCGAGATACTTGCCGTGGTCGGTGAAAACGGCGCCGGTAAATCGACGCTTATGAAAATACTCTACGGTTTGGAAAAACCGACGGAAGGCGATATCTATATTAATGGAGAGCTGCAGAAGTTTCGCAGTCCCCATGACGCCATGGCGAAAAAAATCGGTATGGTGCAGCAGCACTTCATGCTTCTCCAGCCCTGCACTGTGGCGGAGAACATTGTTTATGGACACGAGCCCAAAAAGAGCGGTATTTTTTTTGACCGCAAACGGGCGGCGGCAATAACTAAGGAGCTGTGCGAAAAGTATGGCTTGAGCATTGATCCGAGTCTTATTGTCTCTAACTGTCCGGTTGGTCTTCAGCAGAGGGTAGAGATTCTGAAAGTCTTGTATCAGGACGCAAGCATCATCATTTTCGATGAGCCCTCCGCAGTTCTGACTCCTCAAGAGGTCGGCGAACTGCTAAAAACGATAAAAAAGCTCGCTTCCATGGGAAAGAGCATAATTATAATAACCCACAAGCTCAGCGAGGTCATGGAGGTCGCCGACCGGGTCATGGTCATGCGCCAGGGCAAACGCATAAAGGAGATGGCAAAGTCCGAAACCTCCATTGAGGAGTTGTCATTCCTAATGGTTGGCCGCCACATCGTGGAGCGGAAAATTCCGCCTCAAGAGACCACCGGAACCGTCCTCGATGTCCAAGACCTTGTGCTTTCGGGTTCCGACAAGAAGAATATTCTGGACCATTTCAGCATACACGTGGATGCCGGCGAGATTGTCGGTATCGCAGGCGTATCCGGCAATGGCCAGTCGGAGCTTATAGAGTGCATCACCGGTCTTACGCAAATCACCTCGGGAGACATTCTCATCTGTGGCAAAACCATTGTCGGCAAAACCGTGGGCGAGAGACGCACAGCCGGCTGTGCCTGCATCCCCGAGGACCGCTATCTCTGGGGCTGTGCCAAACAGGCAACGCTCACGGAAACCTCAATAATGGCGCACCAGCGTGAGCCGGCGATTTCCCGATACGGTATCCTGAACACAAAGGGAATACAGAAGTTCACCTCCGGTCTGTTAGAGCGCTACGACGTTCGCAGCGGCGGGCTATCCCAGAAAACCGGAGAACTTTCCGGCGGCAATCTCCAGAAGATGATTGTTGCTCGCGAGATTGAGCTGAATTCCAATCTGCTGATTGCGGCGGAACCTACCCGTGGCGTGGACATCGGTGCAATGGAGTTCATTCACAGTCGTCTGTTGGACAAGCGAGCCAAGGGTGACGCAGTCCTGCTTATTTCATCGGAGCTGACTGAAATCATGACCTTGTCCGACCGTATTTATGTCATTTACGACGGCAAGGTTGCCGGAGAGTTCCGAAAACAGGACGCCACCGAGGAGAGTCTTGGTATTCTGATGATGGGAGGCGAGAGCAATGAGCCAAAAGCTGTCTAATCGCAGAATTACGTCAGGCTTGCACAGTGCATGGAACACCATGCGTCAGCCCCTCATCGCCACAATTCTGGGTCTGCTCGTGGGCGCAGTCGTAATCCTTGCCTGCGGCAAAAACCCTTTGTCGGTATATGCCGAAATGTTCGATAAATCCTTCTTAAAATCCTATTATCTGTTTTCCACGCTTACCCGCGCAACACCAATAATCCTCTGCGCGATGGCTACTGCAATAGCATGGCGTGCAGGCTACATAAACATCGGTGTGGAAGGTCAAATGATTATAGGCGCATTTGCGGCAACGGTGAGTGCATTGTTCATACCTGGCTCTCCAATTTTGATAGCCATAATCTCATTCATCATCGGTATGGTAGCAGGTGCTCTCTATGCGCTCCTGCCAGCCGTCCTGACGTGGAAATTCAGAGTCAGCATGGTAATATGCACCCTGATGCTCGACTATGTTGCAAGCTATATTACCAGCTATTTCGTCACCTACCCCCTAAAGGATGTCTCCGGCGATGGTCTGGCTCTTCAGACAGCGCAGCTAGACCCCGGTATGTGGCTGCCGCGCCTAACTCCCAAAAACACCCTTCACTTCGGCTTTATCATTGCAATACTTGTAGTGGTATTCATGGTATTTATCACGAAAAAAACCGTCTTCGGATACGAGTCCAAAATGAGCGGCTTCAACCCGTCCTTTGCCCGCTATGGCGGAACGAAACAGGTTAAGGTCATGATGATAACCATGGCTCTCTCGGGAGCCATAGCGTCACTCGCCGGCACTGTGGAAATATTTGGTCTCAAATATCGCTATGCCGATTCCATGTTTACTTCCACAAGCTACGCATGGACAGGCCTTATGGCGGCGCTTATTGCAAATCTCAACCCCGTGGGAATGTTTTTTGTGTCCATTTTTCTGGCAGGCCTCCAAATTGGCGGCAGCGCAATCCAGCGTTCCCTCGGAATTCCTCTGGAGATATCCACCATCATTCAGTGCTGTATAACGCTGTTTGTATCCGTTAAGTTGGTTTTCAATTTTATTAAGAAGCGTAAGGCCAAAAGCACTGCCGCGGAGAAGGGCGGTGAAAAGGCATGAATTGGGAATATATTGCATCCATAGTAAATTCCACACTCCGCATGACCACACCCATCCTTCTGGCCGCGCTGGGCAGCGCCATTTGCAGTAAGGTCGGCGTATTCAATATCGCGCTTGAAGCTCAAATGCTTATTGCCACCTTTTTCTCCATTGTAGTAAATTACTTCACTCGGAACGTTTACCTTTCCGTTCTGGCAGGCATATTCTCTGGAGCGCTGATAGGTTACATAGTTGCAGTGCTGCAGGTGAAATACCGCGCGGCAGATATGGTTATCGGTACCTCGATGAACCTGCTGGTGAGCGGCGCAACCAGCTTTCTGCTTTATCTGATTTTTGGTCTGCGGGGTAAGCTTGTGGACAGCAGTTTGGTATCTCTACCAAAAATCAATCTGCCCCTCATACGCGATATACCGTTTTTAGGTCGCATGCTTGAGAATCTCACAATCATCGACTATTTGGCGTATGTTATTGCGATACTTATGTTCATTTACCTATACAAAACCGTCTCCGGCTTCCGCACGCTCTCGGTCGGCATCAACAAGGAAGCGTCGGAGAGCCTTGGAACCAAGGCACTGCGCATCCAGATGTCCGTCGTGACCCTTTCCGGAGCCCTGTGCGGTCTGGGCGGCGTTGTTCTGAGCATGGGGCAGGTAACAATGTTTACGGAGAACATGACCTCCGGCCGAGGCTTCATCGCCATGGCGGCGGCGAGCCTGGGCGTCAGTCACCCATTACTGACCATAGTTTCCAGCCTCTTCTTCGGTCTGTGTCAGTCCATCGGTTCTGCGCTTCAGAATGTTATCAAGAGTCAGCTCACGATGACTCTGCCCTATATCGCCACCATTCTTGCGCTAATGTTGTCCGGCTGGAGAAGCCTTAAAAGTAAAAACGGGAGGAGCATCTGAATGTCTGAAAAAACGATTTTCCCCTGTATCCATGTTGGCGAGGGTGATATTGCGCCCCGTGTCATCACCTGCGGAGATCCCGCACGCGCGGAGCTGATATCGCAGCGGCTCCAGAACCCTGTATGCCTTGCAAAGAACCGGGAATATTGGACCTTCTCCGGAACATATAAAGGCACGCCTGTCACAATCACATCCCACGGCGTGGGCGCGGGCGGTGCCGCTATCGCCTTTGAGAGTCTGTGGCGCGCAGGAGCTAAGGTCATCATAAGGGTCGGCACCTGCGGCGGAATGCAGGACGGTATCGATGCCGGCAGCATAGTAATCCCCACTGCCTCCTGCCGTGAGGAGGGCGTTACCGAGAAGATGATTCCTCTGTCCTATCCGGCGGTATGCGATGGAGATGTAGTTTCAGCCCTCAGCGCCGCTGCGCGCGGACGTAACATAAAAGCAAATAAAGGCATCGTGCTGACTCAAGCACTTTTCTATCCGGGCCTGCTGGAATCCAGAGTCAAGCTTTACGCAAAAGCTGGCGTCGTTGCGATGGACAACGAGGTAGCCGCCCTGCTCGTGGTATCCTCTCTCCACGGAGTGAAGGCGGGGGCGATTCTCGCCGCCGATGCCAAGGCCTTCGAGCTTGTAGGTGTGGATGATTATAAGCCCGACCAAAGCGCCGTAAGCCAGGCGGTTGAGGACGAAATCGACATTGCTTTGGACGCCATTGTAAATGTACCTCTAGATTGAGCGTTCTTCGGAGCGGGGGTGGAATAATCCACCCCCGCTTTTTTCGAATAATATCGCAGTAGTACGGACTCAGACGATCGACTAAATGCAGTGTCTAATGGTGACCTTTATTGTCATAATAGTTGACTTTTGTCTTGCAGTTCCTCTGAAATTAATATAAACTTGACCAATAAGTGGGATTATTGATGCCAACAAAGCTTTTATTATAGGATTAATTGCAAAAGTAGCAACGTCAACCACTTGACTTGAAAAGGAAGAAACTATGAAAAAATTCTTAAAAATTCTTAAATGGCTTGGTTTATCACTCTTATCGGTCATTCTGATTCTTACTGTGGTTTATTTGATTTTGCCTAAGGGGTCAAGAGAAACCATGGAATTTGATGACCCCTATCATACCGCAAGAGATGCCGTCGAATCGGATGAGTACATGGCGTCAACAGGGACACCGTTTGCGACACAGGCAGCCTTGGATATCATGGACAAAGGCGGAAACGCGTTTGACGCATCGATGTCCGCATTACTTGCCTTGAATGTGACCTTCAGTCAGGCCGCAAGCTTTCCGGGCGTTGCGCCGATCCTTATTTATGACGCTGAAGAAGGCGAGGTTGAAAGCTATATCGGGGCAGGCAAAGCGCCCGAAAAAGCAACAGTCGAGTTTTTTAAGTCAGAAGGGTATGACAATGTTCCTAAATATAAGCTCATTGCTCAGCTTTTACCCGCCTCTCCGGATGTGCTCATCGCTGTTCTGAAAGAGCATGGCACCATGAGCTTCACCGATATATGTCAGCCAGCAATCAGCCTCGCAAGTCAGGGAGTTCCCATACATTATCAAATGCTGCACGACATGGATCTTAGCTTTGTTGAAAGAGCGGGCCTAACCGTTATGATGCCGTATAATTCGGAAGTGTTTTTTAACGGGGAGTGGTGGAGACCGCTTCACCACAACGAACGGCTGGTTTTGGAAGACCTTGCAAACACTTTGCAGGAGCTGTGCGATGAAGAACAACGGGTTCTCTCCGCCGGCGGCAGCAGAGACGAGGCTCTTGACGCGGTTCGAGATTATTTTTATGAAGGTCCAATCGCTGAAACCATTGCTGAGTATCACGAGGAAAACGGCGGACTTATTACTCTGGAGGATTTGAGCAATTACAGCGGAGGTTGGGAAGTGCCTCTGTCCGGTGACTATGGTGAATACACGATCTATGCTAACCAAACCTGGAATCAGGGCGGCGTTGTCCCAATGGCTCTGCAAATTCTCGACGGAATTGATTTGAAGTCGATGGGACATAACTCTCCTGAATACATACATACCGTGATTCAGGCCATCGAGCTTGCTATGGCGGATAGAGAAGCGTATTTCGGCGATCCCGCCTTCGTTGACGTTCCAACGGAAGGGCTATTATCTCCCGAATATGCGGCTGCTCGCAGGGCGATGATGACCTCCGGAAAGGCCTTCGGTCAAACTCCACCCGCCGGCGATCCATATGCTTATCAGGAAACGGGCAGGGCGACGGCAGCAGTCATTTCGGAACCCGAGACTTCTGAGCCGACCACAGCTACACCGAAGAAAACGCCCAGCATTGGAAAAGATACAAGCTATATTTCGGTGATCGATAAGTACGGCAACGCAGTCTCTTTGACACCCAGCGATTTTCCCGAATCTCCCATGATTCCGGGCACGGGTCTTAACCTTGGCACTCGAATGACTCAGTTTTATCTTGATGATACTGGTCCGAACGGATTAATGCCGGGCAAAAGACCCCGAATCACGCCAAATCCCAGTATGGTACTGAAAAACGGAGAGTTTTTTATGTCCTTCGGCACACCGGGCGGCGATTCTCAAACGCAGGCAATCATTCAGGTTTTCTTGAATATAACGGTTTTCGGAATGGATCCTCAGGAGGCAATCAGCGCTCCGAGATTTATCTCTCTGAATTGGCCGGATTCCTTTGCCCCGCATGAATACTACCCCGGACAAATCGAGCTCGAAGCCTCAATTTATGACACCTGCGGAAAGCAGCTTGAAGCGATGGGCTATAAAGTCGCAAGGCTTGAAGATTGGGATAATAAGTTCGGCGCCGTATGTGCAATCATAAAAGATCCTGAAACCGGAACCCTAATCGGCGGAGCAGACCCGCGCGAAGAGTCCTGGGCAGAGGGTAAATAGGGTCATCCGAAAAAATGCATTGTTATATACTAAATAGCAACCGCCCTAAATCGTTGATTTAGGGCGGTTGCTTCTGGCTTTCAGGCGGGATTTAAAATGTCCCAGAACAACCAACGTATTGTTTTTTCCGTTCCTATTGGTTGGAATAATCCTGCGTAGTGTCAATTAGAATGGTACCTGCGGTGCCGTCCCAGCGCACATCGAAATGCAGAGCCTGTCCAAGATCGCGGAGCTTAAAATAGTTGTTGCCCGCAATGGTGTATGCGGTCAGGTTGACAGCTTCGCCGTCCAACAGCAGGCTTGATTTGTTCTGCGGCACGCTGCCGCTAACCACAGTTCCCGTTGTGACGAGTTCACCGCCGACCTTGGTGTATGCTGTACCGGAGATCAGCTTGATTGAGTTTTGGATGCTGTCCCACTCGACATTGAATTGACGCGCCGTCCCACTTATAGCCGCGGCAATGTCGCGCAATTTGAAGTAATTGTTATTCTCTATGGTATAGGCCTGAAACTGAACGCGTGTGCCATCCACCAGCACGCTCGCAGTGGAGGGCATCGCAGTTTTCGTGACATTGAGCGAGGCGATAAAGTCCTGCAGCTTCGTGCGATAGTCTGCTATGCTGATATGCAACTTGCTGTCGTTATCCAGCGAGCTGATGAAAACAGTTGTCTCCCTTGAGAGCTTTGAAAATGCCTGCAGATAGGCTTCCTCTGTAATCACCGCCCCATCCTCATAGTAGCTCGTTCTCGGCGTGGTGTCTCCCTCCTCGGGATAAACCGTATCCACCATGAGCGTGTGCGTCTTTTGCCATTTACCGTCAATAACGCTGAAAAGTGTATCGGTCAGTTCTTGAGAACAGGACGAGCTTCCGTGGTTACGCACATGCAGGTATTGCTTGCCGTCCGATTGTATCAGCCCGATTGAAGCGAGCGCGCCGCTGTCCGACATGCAATACGGCAAACCTCTGTCATCCGCGCTGGAATACAGCATCCTCAGCTCCCCGTTCTGCTGGCTCCAAACCTCATAAACGATGCCAAGATCGTCGAGATCTTCATTTGGCTTGTAGTCCTTATAATATAGCACCACCAATTCCTGTGTTCCGTTGCCATCAAAATCAGCAAGCCCTGCGTAGAATAAGCCTCTCATATTGGTCTTTTCTAACATTGGCAGGCTATTCCCGGTCAGCTGCGGCAAAATCCCGTATGTTGAAATCAGCGTTTTTAAGTAGCTTGCATAGTCGGGCGCCGCAACGCGCACTTCAACGCTGAAGGTATAGCTGTCGCCGCCGACGTCAAACGGAATCTGATAATACCCCGGCTCGGTAAGCGTAAGTGTGCTGCCGATGTTTTTGGCGCTCGGCTCGCGCAGGACATTGTTTGCCCACAGAGTTTTTTCAACCTGCTTGCCGGACCAAGTGCGGTTGCCGTTCCAGTGGTTGGCATAGAGCAGGCCGCTTTTCAGAAGGGTCAGGGTTGTCTGCCCGTAAACCACCGCATTCTCGTCGGCAGTGTTGACTTCAAATGTACAAAAGCGATCACTCGTGTTCATCTCCGATACATTGGTGAGGCTGATTGCGTCGCCAATTCCCGGATAGTTGAAAACACAGTCCGTCCCATCAAGCCGCAGTAGGCTTGATGCATTTGCCTGCAACGGCAAAATCGAGACGATGAGTACAGCCGTCAGCAACAAGCTGATCATTCCTTTATTAAAAACCCTTTGATTCATATTTTCCTCCCTGAAAATCTTTGCTTTATTGTTTCAATGATTACTTATTTATGAATTTATGTGCAGGTGCTCAGCCTTGATACGATTCTACACCGGTCACAACAAATTATCAATTAAGCGCAGCTCATAATTGCTTAACAACAACTCCCCAGAGACCAATCAAATCTACCGCTTGGAACGTATTGATAACAGCTCCTTTTAGTTCAATTGGAGGATTTGACACTGTGGGTGCAACGAACTCGTTATCGGTAAAGTCCACTGCTGCCAGCATTGTTTTGAACAAGTTGTTTTTTATAAATTTGGACTTGGCTGCTTCAAATCTATTTAGTTTTGCTTCAGACATAGACGATTCGGAAAAATTAATGTTATTAAATAGAACATCGGTCATCTTAATTTTATTAAAGTTGGAATACTGAAAATTAGACGATTCAAAAGACACTTGCTTAACTATCGAACCGCTCATATCTATACCTATACACTTACAGGACACAAATTGGCATCGTTCAAAGTAGGACCCTGTAAATTTACTGTTTGACAAGTCGCAACATTCAAATATGACGTCAATAAAACTTGCATTTTCAAAGCTGCAATTGTGAAAAATACAATTTTTGAAAATGCTCTTTTTGGTTTCAATGCTATAAAAATTCCCTCTTTCAATTCGCTCTTCATAACATTCAATTTCGTAAATTGGTGCCTCTTCCGACAAATAATTCTCTGCATAGGAAGAAAAATCATTAATATGAATGGGCTTATTTGAAATTTGAGGATTGATAATACTCATATGTTATTTCCTTCGTTGTATCAAGGCTTCTCAATACAGCTATGCCAGCTTGTCTGTATATGGATGATGCGAATTACCTTAATCTTAATTCTGCGCCTTGATTTGATCGGCAAGCTCATTCAGATACAGCCAACGCTCGGTCTTTGTTTCAAGCTCCGATTTCAATATTTCCATCTGCTCTGACAGCTCCAACAATCGCACATAATCGCTGGACGCTTTTTCCGTTTCCTTGCCGCATTCTGAGATTTTAGTCTCAATCGCGGCAATTTCGTCATCAATAGTATCAAACTCCCGCTGCTCATTGAAGGAAAATTTCAGCTTTTTTTGCTTTATCCTTACGTCGTTTTTATCTGCTGTGGGAAGCTCAGTCTGCGAGCTTTCTTTTCTTTCGTTTGATTCCTGAGTCACCGGGCGCTTTTCAGCGTAGTCAGAATAATTTCCTGTGTAGGCTGTAATTTTTCCGCCGTCCGTCACCTCAAAAATTGAGCTTGCAATTTTATCGAGGAAGTAGCGGTCATGGGAGACGGTAATGACAGCTCCGGGAAATGAGTCCAGATAATCCTCGAAAATGGTCAAGGTCTCAATGTCCAAATCATTTGTTGGCTCGTCGAGCAAAAGGATATTAGGCGCGGCGATAAGGATGCTCAGAAGATAGAGCCGCCGCCTTTCCCCACCGCTGAGTTTTCCGATACTTGCGTATTGCATATCTGGAGTAAACAAAAATCTCTCCAGCATTTGCGAGGCAGTGAAGGTACCTTCTTCGGTCTTGACTTCGCTTGCTATTTCGCTTGTAAAGTCATGAACCCTCATTCCGCTATCCAGTTCGCGGCCTTCCTGAGTGAAATATCCGATTTTGACAGTAGATCCAACTTCCACTATGCCCTCATCCGGCGTAAGACACCCGGCAATTATGTTCAGCAGCGTGGATTTTCCCGCGCCGTTTTTCCCAACAATGCCGATGCGGTCGTCGCGCTTAATGTTATAAGAAAAATGGTCAATCACGCAGGTTTTATCAAACGTCTTGGAAATATCGGTGAGCTCAATCAGCTTCTTCCCCATGCGGCTGGACATGGTCGCCATCGCAACAGTATCATCCGCCGTTGGTGATGATTGATCCCTAAGCGCATTATATCTTTCAATGCGGTCTCGGCTCTTTGTGCTGCGTGCTCTGGATCCGCGCATAATCCATTGATACTCTTTGCGTAAAATTGCCTGCCTTTTTCGTTCGCTTGCCTCAGCATAATCGTCTCGCTGTGCCTTAAGCTCCAGATATTTAGAATATTTAGCTTCATATGTGTAGAGCTTGGCACGCGACAGCTCCGTTATACGGTTTACGACCCGCTCAAGAAAATAACGGTCATGGGTCACCATGATGAGTCCGCCCGAAAAGCGGCTGAGCCGTTGTTCCAGCCAGATGACCATATCGCTGTCAAGATGGTTTGTCGGCTCGTCGAGAATCAGTATATCCGACGGATGAATAAGCGCAGCTGAAAGCGCCACCCGTTTTCTCTGTCCGCCGGATAACGTTCCGATTTTGGCATTATGATCAGTTATCCCTAACCGTGTCAGCATGGACTTTACTTCGTATTCGTTTATCTCGCGAAATTGTGGAGTGAATTCCGCAAAAACCTGTTCAAGTACCGTAAGGTCATCGTTCATAACCGGATTTTGCGGCAGAAACGTTATCCGTGCGTTTCTTTGAACGGTAACTGAACCGGCATCAGGCGGCTCCAACCCTGCAAGAATTTTCAGCAGTGTGCTCTTGCCCGTCCCATTAATGCCGATGATACCAATTCGGTCCCTTTCGCTTAGATACAGTGTGGCATCCTGCAACAGCTGCTTCGTATCATAGCTTTTATATATATGCTCTGCTGCTAATAGCATCGTTTCTCCTTTAGAAATTGACTTTGTTTTTGGCAGGGTCATTTCCTATTGCAGTCCACAAAGACATCCTTATTAACTTCCTTAAGTGTAGCATATTTTTTGCAGTAAATACATTCCTTTATATATTACTTCCTGGCATAATATAATAACCGATTGCCGCATTTTGACGATCGGTTATTTTATGACATTTAGTACTGATTGCCTTGTCATCGGCTTTCGAGGAATAAACGAATTTTTTCATTTTCGTCATAATGACGCAATTATTAAAAGAGATGTCTATATTAACTGAGTACTCAAATACGGTTTTAATAGTGAACTCGGGCATTATTTATGCCGGGTTCGCTTTTCCGGCAGTGGATAACTTAAACGACATAGCCTTCGGCTCTCGCTTCTTCAGCGCGCGGCAAAGCCGGTCAATTGTTGCGGACTCTTGCTTAACGGCCTGCTGCGCAAGCTCCTCGAGCTTCCTCATATTTTTTTCGCTCGCGTCATCCATTTCTTTGGTATCGTCATCCAACTGCACCTGAAAGCGCACATAGTTTTCGCTTCCGACCAGCGCGCGCATCTGGTAATCTACCGAAGCACTCGAGGAGTTCAGCACGACGGAGGTTATTGGTACGGCCCAATCAGCAACACCCCAATTGTCGATTTTTGAGCAAGGCCGATTATGCACCTGCACACCTGTACCAAGAGATACAACCAAAAATTCTTTTTCCTCCGGATACATGTTGCGCGCCTGCGCGTATGCGCACAGCGCCGGATTGCAGGCAAATATGCCGCCGTCAACCATGCAATGTCCTTCCATCGTAAGCGGCGGAAAATAGGTTGGAGCGGCGGCTGTCGCGCGCGCAACCTGAGTCAACAGCGGATCGTCCGCAGGTGCATGGTGAAATTTGGCGAAAGAAGTCTTGAAAAACCATGGTGTGCTGCTCGCCATGTCGTAGGCCGTAACAAGAATCTCTGTAAGCGTTGTATGTAACCGTTTGTTGCCGAGATATTTCTCGAGCATCGAGTCCAGCCCGTGCGGCGAATATTTGGGCCTCGCAAGGCCGCCAAGCGTTGTCGCCGAACGAAGCAGGCTTCGGTGAAAGATATCTCCTCCGTGCTCAAAATACGCGGAACGCACCTGTTCTGCAGAGTATTTCGGTTTACCATGCCTGTTTGGCAGCGTTAGCGTGGCAGCGAGAATTCCGCCCGTTGAGGTACCTGCAATGAGGTCGAAAAGCTCGCAGATTGGTTTTCCCGTTCGCCTTTCAAATTCAATTAAAAATGTCGCCGGTATAATGCCTCGGATACCCCCACCGTCAATAGATAAGATTGAAACCATATAATGCCCGCCTTTCGTCCTTATTCTTTACAGCTTATGGGACGAAGGCGGAATTGGTGAGGCCTCTGGCTATATGATTTTGAACACACGATTTATAGTAGCTTTATCTGCGCTTCCAGTTCTTCAGATAGAAGCTTTGCAAGCGTGAAATCCTTATTTTTTAAAGCCAAAGCTATTTTCGTTTCGATTGATATTTTCTTCTGTTCAATTTCTAAATAGTCTCTATCAAAATAATTCGCATAAATCATCTTTCTGAACTTCCGCATACTCATTTTTCTAATCGTCTTATTTTCAATCATCAAAACATAATCCATGCAGTTTACTATAGAATGGAAATCATGAGAAATCATGAGAATAGCACCATTATAGTTTATTATAGCTTTTTCCAGCGCGAGCTGTGAATGGATGTCCAAATGGCTTGTTGGTTCATCGAGCAACAGCAAGCCGGCTTTACCGGAGGAGATTTTCGCCAATTGAAGTATATTTCTTTCTCCGCCGGAAAAAGTTCCTATCTTCTGATTTATGACATCAGGGTCAAACCCATAGCTTGAAATATATAACCCAATTTCTTCGCGGGTTTCATACCCTGTATAGGAGAACTCTTCACGTATTGTATTGGACTCGTTTAGCGTTTCGCCTTGAAGCTGAGATAAATATGCCACTTCAACGTCTTTATTTATCTCAATAGACGGCTGTTTATTTTCGTAAATCTCTCGGAGTAAAGTTGTCTTTCCGGTGCCATTTGAACCGATAAGGGCTACTTTGTCTGTAGATTTAATCTCAAAGCTTACATTTTCCAGAAGTATATCATCAAAAGAAACACTGTAATTTTCGACTTTTAAAGCAATGGATTCCTCTATTTTATTTTCTGCAACAAAACTGATATCCGGTTCTTTCACTTCTACAAATGGTGCGGGGATTCTGCGAGCTTCTAATCTTTCTTGAAATTTAACTCTTGCATGCAGAGATTTCCCGCTGGCGGCTTCTGCATTGTTAGTTGCGATAAATCTCAGTCTGTCGATTAATTTTTCGTTTCTCTCAATTTCTTCGGTATCGGCGGAAGCTAGCTCAAGTAATTCGATTTTACGCTGAAGCAACGCGAAATTATAATCAATATACCTTCCATCAAACTCTTCGAGCTGCATGTTTTCAAGGTGAATAATTTTGTTGAAACACTGATTCAATAGATACCTGTTGTGCGTAATAACCAGCATTATACCTTTGTATGAATTAATTAGATTTTTAAGGGCATTAAGGTTCTCAAAGTCTAAAAACACTTCGGGTTCATCCATAATGATTAAGTCTGGATTAGTCAGCATTATCTTAATCGTTTGAATAAGTTTGAATTCTCCGCCACTAAGATCAGATACTTTTAGGTCTTTATGCTTCAATAAGTCTGCAAGATTTAGTTTCCTTTTAATATTGCTTTCAAAATTGTCCCCGTCAATTGCATCGAATGCGTCTAACGCCTGCTGATACTTTTCGAGCAAAGAATCAGTATCCGCGGAGGTTTCCATTTCTGCACAAATAACTGTCAGTTCATTTTGCAGCCTATAAAATTCTTTACCTATATAATCGATAACCGTGATTTCTTTTGCATCGTCCAGTTGAGAGAACTGACTTAGATACCCAATTATGCAATTGGGGTCGATTTCTAGCTTTCCATCGAACAAATGCTTTTCGGGGTTCATCAATATATCTACCAGAGTGCTTTTTCCACTGCCACTTGATCCGATAAACGCGCAATGTTGACCATCCTCCAGTGTAAAAGAAATCTTATCATATAGATCCTTTTGCGGAAATGAGTAGGATAAGTTTTCAACTTTTATCATAGTATTACCTCTCTTTGTTACCAAAAAAGAGCTTATTAAAATAAGCTCTTCAATATATCATCGTTCCAATCGCAATTTTTCAATTGATTTTATATAAAAAAAGACTTTCTTTTGCGCTTGTTCTAATAGTATAACACGTTATATAACAAATTTCAATTTTATAAAGTATTCATACCATTTGCAAGCTCAGAAATGGAGGTAACTCAGTGAATTTCGTGCAAATTTGCGATGAAAAACAATTTGCCCTAATCACCCCTTAAGCCCTTGACCAATATAGAATGTTCTTTCAGTCTCAAATTAGAAAGCGAGAGCGTTACCCACATTCTGGATAATGCTTTCGTTTTTTTGGTTACGTAGGCAGGATTTGATCCTAAACTCTTCGGCTTATGCGTGGAAAGTTATTCGCCTATATTGTAATTAAATGCATACAAAAGCACTAAAGTATCTGGTACAGAAATAATTTTGATAGACTCTAACGCGAATAAGCCTTCTACGCATGGCGACATTTTTCAGTTAAACTGGCAATCTTAAAATATGCTCGTTGGGGAATCACAACTTTTTACTCGGCGATTGCTCCAGCAGCTTTCAGCACTTCAATTTGCTCATCCGTATATCCCGCCTGACTCAGAACTTCGACGGTATGCGCACCTACCGGGGCGGAGTGGATGAAATCGGTTATAGGTTGGCTGCCAAAGAAAACGGGCGTGTTTGAATACAGTGCCGACGTTCCGTTACCAAACTCATGTTTAAAAATAAACTTATTCTCCAGCGCCTGTTTATCCTGCATGATCATCGGGATATCCTGCAAAAGCTCATGCGGAAAATCGGCTGCCGAAAGTATTTTCACCCACTCATCACGTGTCTTTTCAATCATGATATCGGAAACAAGCTTAGATAGCTCCTGCCCGTATATGAGACCGGCGATGGGATTAAGATAGTCTTCATTCGAATAAAATTCATCCTTATGCCCTGTAATCTCGCAGAACTTGGGCAAATAAGACGCCCAGCTCGCGCCCGCAAGCATTATCCATTTTCCGTCCTTGCACTGATATGTATTGTTAAGCGAATTTGGCGGATTGGTGCGGCTGTTTGGAAATTCAACCCCTATTTGATAAAAGCCCATCATACTTGAAAGCAGATAGACAGCGGACTGAAACAGACTTGACGTAACAAAATACCCTTGCCTGTTTTTTCACGGTTAAAAAGAGCTGCCAGTATACCGCATAAAAGATCGGTTCCAAGAACATGGTCTCCAAATCCGGCACCCGTGTTGCAGGGCACGCCGTCCCTCTGCGCAAAGCTTATGGAAATACCTCCGCGAGCAAAGAATCCGGTGGTATCGTAGCCGGGGTTATCTTTAGCCGGACCTTCCAAGCCTAATCATCAATATATGAGAATTCTATTGCGTTTATGTTTGACTTTTATAATCATTTTTGCTCGTCCATTAACTTGATAGTAGCATTTTGCTACTATCAAGTTAATTTTTATTCGAATTCACGTATGCAATTAGACCAATAATTCTTGACCCGAATGGATTAAAAGTGTACATTTTAGATTAAGAAGTTTGCTTAATGGTTTTCTTTGGAGGTATTGTCGAATTGAAAAATTTTATACGGCTGGCAGATATGGTTTCGAATCCCATTTTAATTGTCGCTTTGGACGGCATGATATTACACGCGAACGAAAGCGCCAAGACGCTTCTGAGCATATCAAAAGCTGATTGCTGCAAAAACATATTTGACCTCATTCCCGATTTGCAGCTAAGCGCAGAAGATGGCTTTGTTTGCAGAGATGTTGTACTTCGCAATTTCAAACTTCAGGTCTGTGTCCATACTTTTACTTCGGATGTCGGCACCGGCCCATACAGTGTCCTGCTGTTTGAAGACACCCCAATTTCCTCAAAGCTTCTTTCTCAGATACTTGAAGCAGTCGATGAGGGGCTGACCGTTATCGATGCTTCCGGAAATCTTGAAATATGCAACCAAACCTCAAGGGAGCTTTTAGGTATAACCCCAAAAATGCAAAAAATTTTCACATGCAATGGTCTGCCGCTGGATACCGCTTCCAAGTACTTTGCCGTGGGAGAAAACCTTGGGCAGATGCTGAAAGAAAACAACTATCTGGGTGAAGCACTGTATCCCACGGCTATCATAGAAAAGACCACTGTCAGAAAAAATTTGAAGTACGGCAATGGTGTTAATATGACCTATACCGACACCCCAGTTTTAGATGAAGCGCAAAATGTGAAACACGTAGTTCTGACAGGCCGCGACGTTTCCCGTATGGTTCAGCTTGAAAACCAGCTATATGAGCTCGAAAAAATCAAAAATGCTTACTACAGCCAACTCATGAAACTAGTCAAGAATAAAGACGTGAATGATCCCGTATGCTCCAGCAAAAAGATGGAGCATATTCTCGGACTGTCTTCAAAGGTTGCGTTGACCGATGCACCCATCTTTCTGACTGGTGAATCCGGTGTCGGCAAGGAGGAGGTTGCACGGTACATCCACAGGTGCAGTGGACGCGCCGACAAGCCCTTTATTGCGATAAATTGCTCAGCTGTGCCCGAACAGCTCATCGAGTCCGAACTATTCGGCTACGCCCCCGGCTCTTTTACCGGAGCCAGCAAGGGAGGAAAGAAGGGTCTTCTCGAGGAGGCAAACGGAGGCACATTCTTCCTTGATGAGATAGGCGAGCTGCCGTTTTCCGTGCAGAGTAAGCTACTTCGGGTCGTACAGGAGAATCAGATGTATCGCATAGGAGCAACGGTTCCCATTAATATTGACGTCAGATATATCAGTGCAACCAATCTTTCCGAAAACGAACTAAAAAACTCGGCGAGATTCAGGCGGGACCTTTACTACCGCATTTGCGTGGTTCCAATACATATACCGCCGCTTCGCGAGCGTACTGACGATATAGTCCCGCTGGTTTCTCATTTTCTAGAGTACTTTAACAAGAAGTATACCAAGAAAATTCGTCTCAGTAATATAGTAATGCGAAGGATGTCCAGACTTGACTGGCCCGGCAACGCCCGAGAGATTAAAAATGTCGTTGAGCGGCTTGTTATCCTTGGTGATGATGGCGTGATTGACGAGGAACACCTTCAGTATGCACTGGAAATGGACAGCGAAGGGGCTGTAGATAAGATCAGCGTCAACGGCGTTATGCCACTCGCCGAAGCACATTTATTATTAGATAAAATACTAATTGAAGAGGCTTATGCCCAGCATGGTACTATAGTCGACGCCGCAAAGGCGCTTGGAACATATCCGTCAACGATTCACAGGAAAATAAAAGCGGGCCAAGTCAAACTGAATACCTGAAGAAAAATTAACAGAGACTTGAGCTATGGTAAAATGCTAGCCGAAAGTAGCACTTTGCTATAGCTCATTTCAGCTTCCGATAAATAATATCGTAAAAAATGATGTTTTACTTCTGGCATGATTATTGCTGTATATAAATAATAGTACTTCTCAATGGCAGCAGCAATTTGCAGCACCGCTGTCTGATAAGAGAAAATTCAATTTCTATTAAAGGAGTATTATTATGGGCAAGCTTGATAGTAAAATCGCGGTTGTCACAGGGGCCGCAAAGGGCATTGGTGCGGCCATCGCTTCCCGTCTGTTTGAAGACGGAGTCGAGGCGCTCGCCGTTCTGGATCTTGACCTCGAGCAGGCAGAAGCCACAGCAAAAGCACTTGATCCTTCGGGCGAGAAGGTTATCGCGATGAAATGCGATGTGTCTAATAGGGATGAGGTTAATTCAGTTTTCGGCAAAATTATCGAAAAATTCGGCAGAGTTGATATTCTCATAAACAACGCAGGAATAACCAAGGACGCTATGTTCCACAAAATGAATGTGGAAGACTGGAACAAAGTCATTAACGTCAATCTTAACAGCATGTTTTACACCTGTCAGGCCGTTGCGGGTTCTATGCGAGGGAGGAACTACGGCAAAATAGTCAATATCAGTTCAAATGCCGCATGGGGCAATGCCGGACAGGCAAACTACAGTGCTTCAAAAGGCGGTGTTCTCAGCTTTACAAGGACACTCGCCAAGGAATTTGGACCCAAGAACATAACAGTTAATTCTATTGCGCCATCCCTAATTGATACCGATATGATAAAAACCATACCGGAGGAGCTTATGTCAATGGCATTGATGCTCAACCCCATGAGAAGAGTTGGTCAAGTGTCGGAGGTCGCGTCCGTTGTCTCCTTCCTCGCCTCCGATGATTCCAGCTATGTAACCGGCGAATGCATACAGGTTAATGGCGGCTTCCTGATAGTGTGACCCTTCCATATTTGGTCAAAATGGCTTTCCTATGTTGCCGTTGAGATATCGAGTGTAAAATTATACTTAAAACAAAACACCTCTTTTTCGGCTGCATTATGCCGAGAGAGAGGTGCTTTTTCCTTAAGAATGCAATATTTCTATTTTATGATTTGCTGCACGAACACAATAAAAGACGTATTTTAAGGAATCGGTTACAGCGCTTTATACTTAGGCATATTCCACAATAATGTATAGGTTGATGTAAGCATTATATAGAAATGATGCTGTACATATTGACGTATTTAGTTTTGGTGGATATAATGCATCTAAATCACATGTGGAACCAGTTACACACCCGGAGGTGGATTACCCTGATTACCATTAAAGATGTTGCTCAACTGGCGGGCGTGTCAAAGGCAACCGTTTCCCGCGTACTGAACAACAGCGGTTATGTCAATGAGGCGACCCGCCAAAAGGTCGAAGTGGTCATGAAAGAGCATCAATACATACCGTCCGCAAGCGCGGTGAGCCTTTCAAGGCAGGAGACCTCAACAATCGGCGTGCTGGTTCCCGAAATTGACAATATGTTCTACGGCGACATGCTCCACGGAATTACGGAGGTTGCCGACCAGAAAGAATTATCGCTGATCTTCTTTGACACTCAGGACAATGGCGAGAAAGAGGCACGAGCTCTTCGCACACTGAGCCAACAGCGCGTTCGGGGACTAATCCTTGCTCCGGCTGTGGATTATTCCAACGACGCGATGGCCTCAAATCTGCGCAAGCAGCTGAATGCTCTGAATATTCCACTCGTTATCGTGGACCGCGATTCGGATAATATGCCGTGGGACGGCGTCTTTTATGAAAACTATCAGAGCTCATACCAGGCCGCAATCGAGCTGTATAAAGCCGGGAATCGGCGTCTGGGCGTGATTACAGGCGATTTGAAGCTCAAAATCGGGCGTGATCGTTTGGAAGGCTTCCGGCAGGGAGTGCTGGACTGCGGGCTGAATCTACGGGAAGAAGATATTTTTGAGGGCGATTTCCTTACGCCCCGAGCCTACGAATTATCTAAAGCCATGTTTCACTCCGGCGACTGGCCTCAGGCTATCTACACGAGCAACAATAGTACTAGTTTGGGCTTTCTGAAAGCCACTCATGAGTGCGGGATCGAAATCGGCAGAGACATAGCCGTTATCGGAAATGACCGTATCGCTATTCTCGATATGCTGGGGATCCCTTTCAGCTGTGTTTACCGTGACAATCATGAAATGGGCCGCGTTGCCCTGAGGATGCTGCTGGAACGTATCGAAAACCCCGACAGACCCCGTAATATATACATGATTCCCTATAGCGTACAGCTTTCGGGTTCCGAAAGAATAACGAAATGAGATGTGTGGTTTCAACAATTTGCACCTACCGGTCACACATGCTGTTTATAGAGGACTAAAAAGAAAACAGAAAATCTAGCAAGTATGGGCTTAAAGATAAAAAGTTGGCAATAAGTAGTGGCGTCAGCCAACTTTTTTTAAGAGAGATGGAACCGGTTACATATGACTGTTACAATAATAAATCAGCGTATGAAACTGTCAATATACGATGTTGAAAGAAGACGTGGCAAATGATTTACAAAAAGGTTTCAAGAATTAAAGAAGAGATATCGGCAATCGGGATCGGTTGCTGGAACATGGGCGGAGACTGGGACTCCTCCGAGGAAAAAAAGTCAATCCGCATCGTACACGAGGCAATTGGCATGGGTGTCAACCTTTTTGACGTCGCACCTGTTTATGGCTGGGGCGCATCCGAAACCGTTCTGGGAAAGGCCCTGAAAGAGGGCGGACGCCGCGACAATGTGCTCATCGCATCAAAAGGCGGCTTAACATGGAACGAAAAACACGAAACCGCCAATGACCTTTCAAAAGTAAGTCTTTTGAGGGAAATTGACGACAGCCTGCGCCGTCTCCAGACCGATTATATTGATATTTATCAGCTTCACTGGCCCGATCCCAAAACTCCGCTAGAAGAAACCGCCGAGGCGCTCTCGCTTATGAAAGCCGAGGGGAAAATCCGCTATGTCGGCCTCAGTAATTTTTCACAGAACGATGTGGAAAAAATGATGACGCTGATTGGCGTTGACTGCCAGCAGAGCCTTTACAACATGCTTGAGCGAAACCCAGCCAGCTATCACGGGCTTCCTCTGGATTACCGAACTGAGGCAGAGGTGCTGCCCACAGTGCGCAAATACGGTCAGGCCCTCCTGCCTTACAGTCCGCTGTTTCAGGGACTGCTGGCGGGCAGATTCCTCAGCGGCGTAGATTTCTCGTCCCACGACATCCGCAACGCCAACCCGAAGCTTTCCGGCAAGGAGTTCGAGATATATGTGAAAGCAGCCCGAGAAATTAAGGCTCTGTCGGACGAAATGGGCCATCCCATGAATGAGGTCGCGCTCAACTGGCTCAGACAGAAGCCGGAGGTAAGCTCGATAATCGGCGGCGCTTCGTCAATAGAACAGCTCGAGGAGAACGTTCACTGCGTCACCTGGGATATAAGCGACGAGGAAATGAAAAAGATAGACAAAATTCTGGAGCCTTTTGAGAATTCCGAGGCAAGGAGATAAACCTAATGGCAAAATACCTGATTGCGCACGATATCGGAACGACCGGTGATAAGGCGACGCTGTTCACAACGGACGGTGAACTGGTGCGCAGCGTGACTTATACATACGGCACAGACTATTTCAACAGTACCTGGGCCGAACAGAATCCGGAAGACTGGTGGAGCGCGGTCTGCGTCAATAACAAGGTGCTGCTCAAGGGATATGACACTCATCAAGTGGCTGGTATGGCTTTTAGCGGACAGATGATGGGCTGCGTGGCTGTGGATAAAAGCGGCAGACCTCTTCGTCCGGCAATTATATGGGCGGATCAGCGCAGTCAGGCGCAGGAAGCCTTCATCCGCACAAAAATTGATGAGGAAAAGTTTTACCGCATTACCGGACATAAAATCAGCGCTTCTTACAGTCTAGAAAAGCTGATGTGGATTAGGGATAATGAACCGGACGTTTTTCGCAAAACTTACAAAATGCTGCAACCCAAGGACTACATAATTTATCGGCTTACCGGAGAGTTTGTGACCGATTTTTCCGACGCTTCCGGCACCAACTGTCTTGATTTGAACCGACTGGAATGGTCGGATCAGATACTCGATATGGCCGGTATCGATAGGGATCTTCTCGCGGACGTATATCCCTCAACGCATGTCGCCGGACAGATAACCGCCTCCGTTGCGGAAGAATGCGGTCTTGCGCCGGGCACGCCCATCGTTATAGGCGGCGGCGACGGCGTATGTGCGGCCGTCGGCGCCGGCAGCGTGCGCAGCGGCGATACGTTCAACTATCTGGGCTCCTCCTCCTGGATAGCGCTGACAAGCGACGAGCCAATCTATGATCCGCAGATGCGCACCTACAACTGGGCGCACATGGTGCCGGGCAAGTATTCCCCCAACGGCACCATGCAGGCGGCTGGCAACTCATACCAATTTGTAAAAAAGAATCTGTGCAAGGATCTTGAACGGCTGGCAGAGGAACAGGGCTGCAGCAGCTACGCCCTGATGAACAAGGAAATTGAAAAATCACCGGTGGGAGCCAATGGGCTTCTGTATCTGCCGTATATTCTCGGTGAGCGCAGTCCGCGCTGGAATTCCGAGGCTCGCGGCGCATTCATCGGGCTTAAAATGGAACATACTCGCGGTGATATGCTGCGCGCCTGTGTTGAAGGCGTCATGATGAATCTGTGCATTATTCTGGATGTGTTCCGCAAAGAGCTGGATATAACCGACATCAACGTGATAGGCGGCTTGGCAAACGGGGAAGTAATTCTTCATGTGCTGGCGGATGTGTACGGTGTGCGCGCAAAGCGTTTGAACTGGCTGGACGAGGCTACATCCATGGGCGCGGCAGTAGCCGCAGGCGTCGGCGTCGGCGTGCTGGAGGACTTCACCGCCATCGACCGCTTTATAAGAGTCGACGAAACAGTACAGTCGGATGTGGGAAACCACAAAAAATATGCGGAACTCAAAGGCCTGTTCGACGAAAGCTACTACGCGCTACTGGATACTTATAAGCATCTGGCCCAGTGGCACTGAGACGGCATTCAAAAATATATCCGGCGTCGGGTGTGGCATCAAAACTAGAGTTTGCCCCTCGTACTTCGGAAAGGAGCCACTGTGAAATACGGAATTTACTACGCCTACTGGGAAAAGCAGTGGGGCGCGGACTATCTTAAATATATAGAAAAAGCGGCGCGCTTAGGTTTCGATATTTTAGAAATCTCTTGCGCGGGGCTAAGAGATATGACCGACGCACAGCTCGAGATGCTTCGGAACTGCAAAGACGATAAGGGTATACGGCTTACTGGCGGCTATGGCCCGAAAGCCTGCGAAAACCTCGCCTCGGCTGATTCCTCCGTCGTTAATAACGCGCTTGAATTTTGGAAGCAGACCTTCAGCGCGCTGAAAAAGCTGGACGTCGTCTCCGTTGGGGGCGGGTTATATTCCTATTGGCCTGCTGATTACAGCACTGGCGTGGATAAACGGGGAGACTTCGAGCGGAGCGTCCGCAATATGCGGACCTTAGCGGCTATGGCGCAGGACTATGGTATAACTCTCTGCATGGAATCGCTCAACCGCCACGAGGGATACTTAATAAACACAGCGCGGGAATGCGTTGAATATGTCAAAGCGGTGGACGCGCCAAACGTCAAGGTTATGCTTGACACCTATCACATGAATATGGAGGAGGACAGCTTCCGCGAGGCGATACTCACCGCCGGCTCACTTCTGGGACATTTCCATGCGGGCGAGAATAACCGCCGCCTACCCGGTCAGGGTAACATTATCCCTTGGCGGGAGATTGGTTCGGCTCTGCGGGAAATCGATTATAAAGACGATATCGTGATGGAGCCTTTTGTGATACACGGAGGGCAGGTCGGGCAGGATATACGCATATGGCGCGACCTGCTTGAGGATGCCTCGGAGGAGCGGCTCGACCGTGACGCCGCGGAATCTGTGCAGTTCCTTCGGGATACGTTCGAAGGGGAGCCAACGCCGATAGAAGGACTTGAGCATATCGGACTTTTCGTTTCGGACCTTGCGCGTTCCGTGAGGTTCTACACCGAGGTTCTGGGTTTCAAAGTTATCTGGAATAACGTCAACCCATCACCGGAGGGAGATATAGCGGTCACGTTTGTCCAAAACGCGGACTGCATTCTGGAACTAATCCGTTTCCCAAATCCGGAAAAACGCGGCGCGGGCTGCTTCGACCACGTGGCGCTTCGGGTGGACGATCTGGACTCGGTGATGAAGAAGCTACCACACCAAGGAGTTAAATTTGAAGAGGGAAGCTACACGGAGGCACCGCAGGTCTTTGAAAAAGGCTCGCGCTGGGTATTCCTGTGCGGTCCCGACAACGAGCGCATTGAACTAAACGAACGGTTCATGTAATGGAGCTTATGCTCGGATTGAGCTTAAGAATAAACTAAAAGGAGAAAAGACAATGAAAAAACTACTCGTGCTCTTACTTGTCCTCGCAATGGCGTTATCTCTGGTAGCCTGCGGAGCGGGCGCCGATAAGGCCACCAGCGAACCCAGCCCCAGTGCAGCCGTAGACGCAGCTGAAACCTATGACGTCGTTTGGGTAACCTGCTCCACACAATCGCAGTTCTGGCAGTATCAGCAGATCGGCATGGAAAACGCCGTAGCCGACATGGAAGCGCAGTATGGCGTAACCATCAACTTCTCGACCGTGGGCCCGGCAACCGAAGCTGAGACAGAGGGCTATATCAGAGCCTTCGAAAATGCTATTGCCTCCAAGCCTGATGTTATCATCAGCGCCACACAGGTTCCTGATTCCACTGTCACCGTCTCCAAGGAAGCCATGGATCAGGGAATAATAGTCAACTTCACAAACTGCGGCCTTGAGCCCGTCGGCTCCACACAGTATGCCGACTGTTACAACCAGTTCTATACGACCTCCAGCGCGGACGTCGGAAAGCTTGCCGGTCAGCAGATGCTCGATATGCTGAAGGCGGCCAACAGTCCTCTTAAGGGCTACATTGCAATGGAGTTCTCAAACGTTAACGCTTCACTGCAGCCCCGCATGGACGAATTCAAGGCTTACATTAATGCTAACGCTCCCGACATCATCGTTCTTGACACGCTGTACAACAACAACGATATGGAAGCGGCTCAGGCAGACATAGAGAACGAAATCGCAACATACGGCGATGAGCTTATCGGCATATACGGCGCCAACAACATCTCCGGCGACGGCATTGCGCTGGCAGTTGAAAACGCAGGAATCAAAGACAAGGTCATCACCATCGGCGTAGACTCCGACTCGACCGAAATTGCAGCACTTAAAGCCGGCACCCTCGACAGTATTATCGTGCAGGACGCTTACGGTCAGGGCTATAATTCCGTTAAGAACGCCATCGAGACTTTAATAAACGGTAAAAACCCCGAGAGTGAGCAGCAGCTCGCCGTCGCTCCGGTCGCCGTTACAACTCAGAACATGGCCGAGGAAAAATACGCAGCACTTCTGGACCCCACCATCCTTAAGAAGAAATAATAATCAGTAATCAGAAGTATATTCCGGTGGACCTTACACCCACCGGAATATACTGAAAAATCTGCGGCACATCGATAGGTACATAGAAAGGAAAGTGTACACTGATGGATGACAATGTTCTGCTAAAAATCGACGGCATAGTCAAAACCTATCCGGGCGTCCAAGCCCTGAAGGGTATTACTACTTCCATAAACAAGGGAGAGGTTCGCGCTCTTGTCGGCGAAAACGGCGCGGGCAAATCGACTCTGATCAAATGCATCATGGGTGTCGAAACACCTACAGAGGGCAAAATCGAAATTAATTGCGACGGGAAATGGGAATCTCCCAAAAACGCCATCGAAGCCAAAAGCTTCGGTATGCAGGCAAATTATCAGAACGTAAATATCGCCAAAAACCTGAGCGTGGCGGAGAATTACTTTTTAGGCTGTCTGCCGAGAACTAAGCTCGGCACTGTGGACTGGAATCAGATGTACGAGTCCAGCCAGAAAATCATAGACAAATTCCAACTGACCGTGGACCCGAGAGCGACAATCGAATCGCTGCCAATCGCCTTACAGGCGATGATAAATATCAGCAAGATTTCGATAAATGAGAAGGTACGCTTGGTAATCTTCGACGAACCGACTGCTTTGCTGGAAAACGAAAAGGTCGTAACCTTGTTTAACTATATCAAGGAACTGAAAGCCAATGGCGTTAGCGTGATCTATATATCTCACCGGCTGGAAGAAATTATGGAAATCTGTGACACGGTTACCATCATGAAGGACGGTGCCTACGTGGAGACAAAGAATGTCACCGAAGTCAACAAGGACTACCTAATATCAAAAATGGTAGGACGCGACGTGGCGGACATTTATAATATAAAGCATCAGGAGCCGGGCGAGGAGCTGCTCCGCGTGGAAAAGCTCTGCGGCAACAGCTTCGTCGACGTGAGCTTCAATCTGCGTAAGGGCGAAATTTTGGGCTTTTTCGGTCTGGTCGGCTCAGGACGCAGCGAGGTGATGCGCGCTATTTTCGGCGTTGACAAGGTCAAGGGCGGCAGCGTGTATCTCAGGGGCAAAAAGGTCAGCTTCAAAAGCCCGAAGGACGCCATGCTCAGCGGCTTTGGTTTTCTGACGGAAGATCGCCGCACGGACGGGCTTGCGCTATCGCAGTCGGTTGAGCTCAACGTCAACATCTATTCTTACGACATGATTAGCAAGGCGAGCATCATCAATCTTAATAAGGAGAGATCGCGCGCCGAGGATTACAGAGAAAAGATCGGCATCAAGACGCCGAGCATCAAGCAGTGCGTAAACAATCTCTCCGGCGGCAACCAGCAGAAGGTCGTCATTTCAAAGCTGCTCTGCCGTAATCCCGAGATACTTATCTTTGACGAGCCTACCGTCGGAGTGGACGTGGGCGCAAAGGATGAGATATTTAAGATCATTGAAAACCTGATAGCGCAAGGCAAGAGTGTAATCATCATTTCGTCTTACCTGCCGGAAGCGATGGGCATGGCTGATCGTCTGGTCGTTATGGCGGAAGGCCACGTGGCCGGTATTCTGGACAGCGAACAGCTTAAAAAGGTTAACGAAGAAGACGTCCTGCGCATCGCGTCCGCGGTCTACGCGGAAAACAACCCTATTGTGGAGGCAGTATGATGGCTAGTAATACTAAGAATCTGGCGGAGCAGAGAAGAAGCGCCAACATGAAAACGCTTCTGATGCGTACAGAGATTTCCATGGTTCTGATCATCGGTGTGCTGTTTTTTGCGGCCGCATTCGGAACCAAGAACTTCTTGACTGCGTATAACCTGACAAACATTTTAAAGCAGAGCGCAATTATCGGCGTAATTGCCGTGGCAGAAACCTACATTATCATCACCGGCGGTATTGATATTAGCTGCGGAGCCATTGTGGGCATGAGCACGCTGATGGTCGCCAGCTGCCAGTCGTCGGGCATAGGCATCTTCCCGTCGATGATCGTCGCCATGGTGGTGGCAATCATCTGCGGCGTTTTCAATGCGGTTTTAGTTCACGAATTCAACGTCACCGCTTTCGTTGCAACTCTGGGCACGCAGACGATCCTGCGCGGACTTATTAAGGTCATTTCCAACGGCGGTACTGTCAGCGGCCTGCACAAATCGTTTACTTCCTTTGCCAGCGGCTCCACTCTGTTTGTGCCGAATCTGGCTATCATCTGGCTCGGTATCGCAGTCATCTGCTTCCTTATCCTTCGCTACGTGGTGTTCGGACGTAACCTGTTCGTGCTGGGCAGCGGGAAAGAGGTTGCAAAGCTAAACGGCATATCTATCAGGAAAACAACATACATGGCTTACGCTTTTGCAGGACTGCTGTACGGAATCGCGGGCATTATGCTGGCAGCCCGTATCAACTCAGCCGTCCCGACCGCGGGCGAAGGCTACGAGACAAACGCAATCGCGGCAAGCGTACTGGGCGGAGCGTCACTCGCAGGCGGCAGCGGCTCAATTATGGGCACGGTGCTGGGCACCTTGCTTATCATTCTGATTGACAACGTGGGAACTCAGTTCGGTATAGATACTTTCATAATGCAGGTCATTACAGGCTGCGTAATCGTAATCGCAATTATAGTTGATCAGCTTAAAAAGCGCAGTTCCCGCTGAATACAGACTTTTTGGATATTGAAAGGATACAAAATATGCTGACCTTACAGCCGGCAACACGGCCTACTATATATTTTATCGGTGTAACCACCGGCAGTTCCTCCATCATGCGCGTTTTTCCCAAGTGGGCGGAAGCGCTGGGACTGGACGCCATAATAACGGGTATCGACCTTGTGCCGCACTCCTCCGTGGCGGAGTATCGCGAAGCGGTCGAGTTCATCAAGAACGACCCTCTATCCATGGGTGCTCTTGTCACAACGCATAAAATCGACCTCTATAACGCGTGCAAGGACCTCTTTGAATTTCTTGATCCTTATGCCGTTCAGTTGGGTGAGATTTCCTGTATCTCCAAGCAGGGCGCAAAGCTCTGCGGACATGCAAAGGACCCAATATCCAGCGGGCTCGCCCTCCAGCGCTTTGTGCCGAAGAATTTCTGGTCGGAGCGCAACGGTGAAGTGCTTCTGCTTGGAGCGGGCGGGGCGAGCCTTGCTATGGCCCTGTATTTCTGCAAGAACGCCGGAGAGGACATCCCAAGAAAAATTACAATCGCCAACAGAAGCAAGGCGCGTCTCGACTCTGCCCGTCAGATACTTTCCGGACTGAACGACAGAATCGAAGTGGAGTTTGTGCTCAACCCGACAGCCGAGGATAACGATAAAACGCTCAGCGAGATGAGCGACTATTCTCTCATAGTGAACGGAACAGGACTTGGAAAGGACGCTCCCGGCTCGCCCATAACCGACGCCGCGAGCTTCCCCACGGGAAGCCTTGTTTGGGAAATTAATTATCGCGGAGACCTTCTCATCATGGCTCAGGCAAAGGCTCAGCAGGCGGAACGGAAGCTGGTCGTCGAGGACGGCTGGGTCTACTTCATCCACGGCTGGACGCAGGTCGTCGCCGAGGTTTTTCACATTGACGACATCGCCGGCAGGGTGGACGAGCTGAGTATTATAGCCAGAAACGCTTAAAGGAGGTACATATGAATAGCTTTGATTGCGAAAAGAGCTTTCTGGTGGATTTTAACCTTGAAACCGGATTCTCAGAAAAGGCCGAGACCACGAAGCGCCGCCTTTCACAGATGAGCGAAATGTACTGTGACAGCGAGGCGGTAAAGAAGCTTTTGGAGACGGGAGACCCGATTGTTTATGCGTTCCATGAAATGGGCTTTCCGGAGCGAAAGGGCGATTTGGCCTTTGGCACTACGATTTTATATCCCGGCACCGTCGGTGACGAATATTACATGACAAAGGGACATTTTCATAACCAGCTCGACACTGCGGAGGTCTATTATACGCTCAGCGGGGAGGGCTACATGGTCATGGAAAATCCCGAAGGCGACACGATTGAGATGCCGCTGAAAAAGGGCGAGGCTGTCTATGTCCCCAAACGTTATGCGCACCGAACCGTGAACACGGGTAAACGTCCTCTCGTGCTGTTTTTCACCTTTGCGGCGGACGCGGGACACGATTACGGAGCGATCGAAACCAAGGGTTTTCGCAAGATAATTGTTGAAAGAGACGGTAAGCCCGTTATCATCGATAACCCTAAGTGGAAATAATATGGCAACGAAAATGATACGCACGGTACTGCGCGATATCGATCCGGAATTACTGGGCTACACGCAATGCCACGAACATTTGATGCTCACTAAGGGCCAATCTTTTCTTTGCAATCCGGCTCTTTGCATAGACGACCCGACGAAAACACGCGAAGAACTGCTAAGATACCTCCAAAACGGAGGACGCTCCCTCGTGGACGCGCAGCCGGTGGGCTGCGGTCGCGATTCCGAGGCCCTTGCTGCGCTGATGGAGGAAACGGGAGCCAATATCATCGCGTCCACAGGTTTTCACAAGCTGGAGTTCTATCCGGAGGGACACTGGATAAAAAGCATGAGCGAGGAGCGGCTTTCGGAGCTGTTCTTGGCGGAGCTAAGTGACGGAATGTTTACGGGCACCGACGCCGAATTTAGTCCGATACAGCATTCGGCGCGAGCGGGAATTATCAAAACAGCGCTGGACGTCTGTAATCTGGATGAGCCATATAAGCGCCTTTTCCGCGCGGCGGCGAGCGCACAGGTCGCGACAGGAGCGCCGATGATGGTACACATAGAAAAGGGTAGCGATCCTGAGCTGCTTCTGCGGTTTCTTGACGATTTGGGCGTGCGCCCAGAGAGTCTATATTTCTGCCACATGGACAGGGCTTGCGACCAAATAGATATCTTTTTTAATGTACTGAGGGCCGGAGTGACCCTCGAATTCGATACAATCGGCAGGTTCAAATACCACAGCGACGAGTATGAATGTGCTTTGATAAAGCAGCTTTTGGATAACGGATACGAGGATAAACTGCTGATTTCGCTGGATACGACCCGCGACAGGCTGAAAGCGTATAACGGAAACGCAATCGGTCTGGATTATATTCTGACCGCCTTCCTGCCAATGCTGCGCAGAACAGGTGTTTCCGATTCTCAAATCGGAAAGCTCACGGAGGAGAATCCCAAGAGAATACTAAGCTGGTAAATAAAGAAGGAAAATACAATGAATTTTTTTGAAATACTTGAAAGCCGCGGGCTTGCACCTGTTGTTAAGCTAAAAAGCTCAAGCTCGGCGCTGCCTTTGGCGGAGGCACTGCTCGCCGGCGGCTTGCCGGTCGCCGAAATCACCTTCCGCACGGACGCGGCGGAAGAGTCCATTCGCCTAATAAGCAGAGAATACAGCGAAATGCTGGTCGGCGCGGGTACCGTCGTAAATCTGGAACAGGCAAAGCGCGCAATCGGCGCCGGGGCAAAATTTCTGGTTTCCCCGGGCTACAATCAAAAGGTCGTGGAGTATGCGATAGAAGCGGGAATACCTGTGCTTCCCGGCTGCTGCACCCCGACCGAAATTCTTTCTGCCATGGAAATGGGACTCAATGTCGTAAAGTTCTTTCCGGCGAATGTGTTCGGCGGCCTGAATACGATAAAAACCTATGCTTCGGTGTTCCCGTCCATCCGCTTTATGCCGACAGGCGGCGTTGGGATTGATAATTTACTTGAATATCTGGCGCACCCCGCGGTCATTGCCGTCGGCGGGAGCTGGATGGTCAAGGATTCCTATATCGACGAGGGCAATTTCGGAAAGATAACAGAATTGACCAGACAAGCGGTCAAAGCCATAGCAAATATTAGAAAATAGGAGGGATGGACTTGAAAATCCTTGTTACACCGACGTCCATCCAGCCGGGAAAAAGCTCCGACGCTTTGGAAAAGCTGCGAGCCTTCAGCAATGACCTTGTCTTTAACCCTACGGGGAAACCTCTGACGGAGGACGAGCTGATACCTCTACTTCAAGACTGCGATGGGTTTCTGGCGGGACTTGATTTTATCACAAAGCGCGTGTTGGATCAGTGCCCAAAATTGAAAGTTATTTCACGCTACGGCGTGGGTTATGACCGCGTGGACGTTGCCGCAGCAACCGAAAAGGGGATAATTGTCACCAACACACCCGGAGCCAACTCCGAAGCCGTAGGTGAGCTGACCTTTGCCCTGCTTCTGTCCGTTGCACGCAATATTCCTACCTTGAATCAAAAAACCAAAGAAGGCCAGTGGGTTCGTTCGACAGGCATGGAGCTCAAGGGCAAAACCATCGGCATACTGGGGCTTGGAGCCATTGGTAAGGTTGTCGCGAGATGCGCGAAGGGCTTCGAAATGAAGGTCATGGCCTACGACCCGTACATAGATCTCCAATACTGCTCCGAACATGATATAACCGGCTGCACTCTGGATGAAATAATCGAAAGCGCCGATGTAATAAGCCTGCATCTGCCTCTGAACGAGGGAACAAAGCACCTAATAAACGCCGAGTCCATCGCGAGGATGAAGCAAGGTGTCATTATCATCAACGCGTCCCGCGGCGGAATCATCGACGAAGAAGCCGCGATCGACGCGCTCAGAAGCGGTAAGCTCGGCGGCATGGGACTGGACGCTTTCGAGATTGAGCCCCCTATCGGCTCGCCGCTGTTATCCTTCAGCAACGTGGTCGCCACACCTCATACGGGCGCTCATACAGAGGAATCCTCAACCAAAATGGCCGATATGTCGGCGGATAACCTTATAGCGGTTCTGACCGGCGCGGACTGCAAATTCATAGTCAACCGATAAAAAACCGAGTCCTGAAAAGAGAATCGGAGGGACATTAATGAAATATCTTACCTTCGGAGAAATAATGCTGAGGCTCAAAACACCCGGAGTCGAAAGGTTTTTTCAACGCCCCATGCTGGAGGCCACATTTGGCGGTGGCGAAGCAAACGTGGCGGTGAGTCTCGCAAATTACGGCTGTGACGCCTCTTTTCTGACAGTTCTGCCCGACAACGCCATTGGCGACGAGTGCGTGAAAGAACTGCGGCGCTTTGGGGTCTGCACCTCGCTTATCCAGCGCGGTCCGGGCCGTATGGGTATCTATTACCTAGAGGGCGGAGCAAACCAGCTCCCCAGCAAGGTTATTTACGACCGTGAACACAGCTCCGCAGCTCTCGCAAAGCCGGGCGATATCGACTGGGACAGAGCTTTTGAGGACGTAGGCTGGTTCCATATCACTGGCATCACTCCCGCAATCAGCGACAGCGCGATGCAACTCAGTATGGAGAGCGTAATGCTTGCCAAGGCGCGAGGCATTACTGTCTCCTGCGACCTGAACTTCCGCAAAAACCTCTGGAAATACGGCAAAACGGCTCCCGAAGTAATGCGAGAGCTGACAAGCTTTGTCGACGTCGCCATAGCCAATGAGGAGGACGTTCAGAAGTCTCTCGGCATTACCGCCGATGTGCGCGTGGAAGGCGGAGAGCTCGACCGCGAGAAATATAGGCTCCTCTCCGACGCGGTGCTGAAGGAATATCCGGAAATGAAGATGATAGCCATCACGCTCAGGGAGAGCCGGAGCGCCAATTCAAACGGTTGGGCCGCCTGTCTCAACGACAGAGAGAATTTCTATGTAAGTCGCCGGTATGAGATCAGCGACATAGTCGATCGCGTAGGAGGCGGCGATGCGTTTGCGGGCGGGCTCATATACGGGCTGAACAGCTTTGAGAGCAGACAAAAAGCGCTGGAGTTCGCGGTGGCAGCCTCCTGCCTAAAGCACTCCATCTCCGGCGACTTCAACAGAGCATCTGTTAAGGACGTGGAAACTCTTGCCGGCGGCGACGGCTCCGGGCGCGTCCAGCGCTAATATTTGTATCAATTCGGACTCCGCAAGCATAAGTAAAAGTTCTTAGCATTAATATTCCCGGCAGCAGATTTCGCTTACCTAAACTATAATTTTCTGATTTGAGATAAAAACAAGGAAAGCCATGTAATCACAACGATTACATGGCTTTTTAATGTTAAGGTAAGTGTTTATGCCAATGTTCTACTTTGCATTTTTACTCGTCAATGAAATTACTATCTGCTCACTTTCATCTCGGAAATTATACCATATCCGTTTGAGGTAATTGTTTCTTCGAAATCGGATGAAGTTAAATATTCAATAAATGCTTTTACAGCTCCAATCGGTTCGCCCTTTGTATACATATGCTCACAACCCCACATTTTATATTTGCCGGAATAAACATTTTCATAGCTTGCTTCAACACTATCGACTTTCAATAATGTTAGATTCGAGCAATATGGCAGCGCCGCATAGCCAATTACACCCGTGCCGGTTCCAACAGCGCTTTGAAGGCTTGCAGGTGATTCAGTCTCTATAAGGTTTTTAATTTCTTTAAATTGAGCATCGGTTTGGGAAGTTGTAATTCCATATGTGTCAAATATATAGCGGATTCCTGAACCAGACTTAAAGTAGTAGCCTGATATAGGCAAGCTTGAGCCTTTCCAGCCTGCAACCTTTTTCCAGTCTGTAATTTTACCTTCATAAATATCCTTGAGGTCAGATGTTGAAATTTCTTTCAGATTGGCTGAAACATCGGAGCTTACAACTACACCAACGGCAACAACTCCAATTTGATGATCTACAAGTCCTTCGCCGTCCAAACCTGCTTGCTCGGGGGAAATGTCCGCATTTCCGATATCAACTTCGCCTGCAGCAACATCAGATATACCTTGGGCTGAACCTCCGCCGTTAATAGTAATAGTACCGGTAAACTCTTTATCAGATTTATATGTGCCAACAGCCTGTGTAAGCAACGGTTGAAGTACTATAGATCCGCTGGCGGAAATGTTACCTGTTTTTGAATCTTCGGACGGACTTGAACTACTTGAAGATGAATCGGATGAGCTTGAGCTGCTTGATGAGCTTGAGGATGAACTGGAAGAAGGGCTTGGGCTACTTGAAGATGAGGATTTTGAACAGCCAGTAAAACAAGTTATTAAAAGCATATATACAAGCATAAAGACTAATAATTTTTTCATACACTATTTTCCTTACTAGAATTATTTTGAATATGGACATTATTATCTTTATTTTCTTCAATTCTAATTACTTTATACCAATTGTATTTGAGCAAACTATCTTAAACAATCACAAATTGCCACAAGTATAACAATGTCAAATTAGGATGGCTGGCAGATTATCCGACCATAAGTTCGCCAGACTATTTGTCCCTTTGCTATATAAGCATAAGCACAAGCAGCTAACCCAAAATGGGTCTTTTGCATGTGCTTATATTATACCAATGCGAAGCTTATTACAGTCGTTTGTTACTCGGATCAGGCAAAGAAGCTTCTATCAAAACTTTACACTCGGTATGTAATGCTCGAATATAACCGCGTCATTTGTTTTTTCATAGGTGCTGTCTTTGGCGACCCACGCCACCTTCATGGCTCCCATTTTCTCGCAGAGCTTTACTATAAGCGGTTTCCGTCCCAGCCCGTAAGCGATAAAGTTCGGTCTTGACAAAAAGTTTGTAAGAAGATTTCCAACCGCAAAAGCGCTGAGCTTGTTCGTATCCTTTGCCATTTCAATCGGATCTGATGCGAGCTGTCCGCGCAGAACCTCCGGCGCGTGATGCCGGAACCATGCGACAATGCGCGGATCGAAACTCTCGACACAGTATCTACCATCGTATTTTCTCATCAGCGCGTATGTTTTTTCGCAGAGTTCCCTGTTGCGTACCCCGCGTTTTAGTTCAATGATTACCGGACACTGCGTTCCCATAACTTCCAATACCTCCGAAAGCAGCGGTATGCCATATTCGGTTTCGAAGAGCCTTAGTTTACTCAGTTCGTCCCACGTCATTTCTTCCACGATGCCGTTAAAGCCACAGACGCGCTTTGTATCGCCGTCGTGGATTACCACCAGTTTTCCGTCGCGCGTGATATGTACATCCAGCTCGACTCCGTAGCCGATAGCGGCTGCGGCAGCGAAGGCCGAAAGTGAATTTTCAGGAACAGTTTTATCTATATTGTGAAGTCCCCTATGTGCGTAGTTTCGCCCTGTAAACGGGGTGCATTTATCCTTGGAAACTTTGTCCGGTGCGACGAGGTATGCGACAAAACCCGCAGCCGCCAAAATTGTCCCGGCATAACAAAAACACATCCTTAATTTTTCCTTCTTCACTATCGAAACACCTCCGATCCTGCTATATTTTACCTCAAGGCTGTTTTGTAGTCAAATTAATGTTGAATCGATGAGAAAAATAGTATAAACTTTAATATATAAAAATTTTTACATAGAGAGAGTGATGGCATGAAGCTGAATTACAAACGCACCATCTTCGTAGGATTTGCATTTTTCCTTATCAGCGCGTTCTGGCAGGGCTATGATACTATCATCCCAAAAATACTTACGGATAAATTTGGCATGTCTCAAAGCTTGTCCGGCGCAATTATGGGGCTGGACAATATCCTCGCGCTTTTTATGCTTCCGCTTTTTGGTGTGCTGTCAGATAAATGCAAAAGCCCAAGAGGCAGACGTACTCCGTTTATCATTGCCGGAACAGTCATTGCCGCAGTCTTTCTCGTCATGCTGTCGTTCGCAGACAGCATGCAGCTAAAGAACATTTCCGCCGTTGCGCCCACAAATCCAACTGCTCAGGTGACACTGTATGACGCGGGCCTTTCTATTACCACACCAGACGGCAAAACAGTTGCGATTTCGGATATGTTTACAAAGGATGAATACACCGCAATCACAATGACCACGGAAAGCGGCGGGACAAACCCCGATTACACCAACTATATCGTCCCCGCGCGTCATGCATATGCTGCCGCAGTCGTTGCAAACGATAAAACTCCGCTTATCATATTCATTGCCATTCTTTTCGTTCTTCTTCTTTCCATGTCCACCTTCCGGAGTCCGGCTGTCGCGCTGATGCCGGATGTCACAATTAAACCTTTGCGAAGCAAGGCAAACGCTGTTATCAATCTTATGGGTGCGGCCGGAGGAATAATCATACTTGGCTTGGGTATGGCATTCAAAACCGGAAGTGCCGCTAATGCGCTTATGAGTTATAAGCTGTTCTTCATCTGCATCGCAGGGCTGATGATCGTCTCTCTCCTGATTTTTCTCTGGAGGGTCAAGGAGCCGAAGCTCGTTAAAGCGATGCACGAAGAGAGCCGCAAATATAATATCGATCAGGAGGAAGACGACGATTCCGGCAGCCGCAAGCTGTCAAAAGGCGAGAAGATATCTCTTGTTCTCATCCTCTCTTCAGTTGTTTTCTGGTTTTTCGGCTATAACGCCGTTACAAGCAAATACTCCGTATATGCCAGCAGTGTTCTGAATCTCGACTACAACAACACGCTGATGATTGCCACGGGAGCCGCAATACTTTCATACATTCCCGTCGGCGCGCTCGCCTCGAAAATCGGCAGGAAAAAGAGCATAATGGCGGGAATAATCCTCCTCGGAACGGCATTCCTCTCCGCCTCGTTTATACGCGCCGGAAGCTCAACGCTTGTTATGAACATCCTGTTTGCTATGGCGGGCATAGGCTGGGCTACGATAAATGTAAACAGTTATCCAATGGTTGTCGAGCTGTCCAAAGGCAGCGAGGTCGGCAAGTATACCGGCGTATACTATACCGCCAGCATGGCAGCACAGACCTTGACACCCTTTATTTCCGGTATGTTTATGGATAAGGTCAGTATGACCACACTGTTCCCTTACGGCTGCGTCTTTGTGTTCCTTGCTTTCATCACCATGCTGTTCGTTAAGCACGGAGACAACAAGCCAATTCCCGCCGGCTCCAAGCTTGAAGCTTTCGGCAGCGACGACTGATAATAAAAATTGAATTTTCGCTTACATACACAAAAAAGAGCAACGGGGAATGGCTATCCATTCCCCGTTGCTCTTTTCTAAGATAAATAGTGAATTTTTTAATTCTCCAAAATGTGAGGCTTAGAAAAAGTCTGCTAATCAGTCAACAAAGTACCATTGCTTTAGCTCATCAATACGGCTTGAGATGATTTTTAAAGAAATCTCGGTTGCTACTGCAGAATCTCGTTCTTCGATTGCCTGAATTAGTTCATCCAAATATTCGCCTGCCACTTCGCTGCCGAAATGACGGAATACGATTTGATTAAACGTCAGCGCAATTGATTTTAGAGAGTTTAATAATAGCGGATATATGTGATTGCCTGTCGCGAAATATAGTGTCTTTGTAAATTCATATCTCAAGTCCGCCATATTCAAGGGGTCAGTTGTACCCTCCATTTTTTCATGCAATGATTTCATTGCCGCAATATCGTGCTCACTGCGATTTGCCGCTGCGAGTCCTGCACATTGCGTATCGATGCATATTTTGAATGCTGTCAAGGAATCAAAAGTTTTAATATCAAGTTTTCCTCCGTTGCAACGGATAATGGAGTTTAGAGTATCTAAATTCCCGTTTTTTATGTAGTCATCTACAAACACGCCTTGCCGAGGTGCTATTTTAAGAAATCCGCGTTTTGCCAGCTCGTTTAATCCGGAATTTATTACAGTTTTGGATACTTTCATCTCTTGCTCAAGTTCACGCTCCGTGGGCAGTTTTTCATCAAACATTAATTCTTTTGATACAATCAGCCGCTCTATTTCGCTTATAAACAGTTCTTTTGTGCTGGGAGCAACAATAGGTTTAAGTTTCATCGGGAACTTCCTTTCGCATTGGTCAGACCAAAGGCCACGGTTAAATCATAGCATGAATGTTGTGGCTACGCAAGAAAATAGTGATTGATATAAATTTATTTCCATGTTATTATATAAACAAACTCTGGTCGGACCAGCTCAAATACATAAGAGGAGAACTGAAATGGCAGAAGTAAAGAAAAAGGTTTTGGAGTTTGTTAACAAGGTTCAGGGCACTAAGGTAGGAAAAAAGGGATCGATTACTCCCGATGACCCCCGATATTACATAATGGAGCCTGTCGTCACCAACGAAATGGCGGAGGTCGCTCTATGTATGGATTTCAGAAAGCCGAAGAGCGTTAATGAGCTTTCTAAGATATGCGGCAAGGATGAAGTAACTACTGCAGCTCTGGCCTTTGAACTGGCTAAAGCAGGCGTTTGTTTTGTCAACAACGTTGATGGCACAGACAAGTATTGGTATGACACTTGGGTTCCCGGAATCATGGAGATGATGGTCAACAACAAGGAAAATGTTGCGAAATATCCGCAAATCGCGCGAGCCTTCGAACACTACGGAAGAATTATCAGCCCGAGATCAGTTGGTATTTTTCCGATGGGTGTTGGCGTAATGCGCGTTATTCCAATAGAAACGGCCATCCAAGGTGAGTCAAGACACGCTTCGTATGAAGAAGTGTCTAAGTATCTAAACGAAAATACAGTTTTCACTGTATCCGACTGTTCCTGCCGTACTTCCCGCGAAGTCATGGGCGAAGGCTGCGGACATCTGAAAGAGGATATGTGCATTCAGATGGGCCACGCGGCAGAATATTATATTCGCACCGGTCGCGGACGCCAAATTACACGCGAGGAAGCGTTTGAAATAATAAAGCGTGCGGAAGAAAACGGTCTGTTGCACACTATTCCAAACTTCGATGGAAACGGAAAAACGCACGCGATTTGCAACTGCTGCGGCTGCTCCTGCTTTGCGATGAGAATTGCGAACATGTATCAAAACACTGACATGGTGCGCAGTAACTTCCTTGCGGAAGTGACTCGAGACAAGTGTGTTGCATGCGGAGAATGCGTTGCTAACTGCCCGACTAATGCAGTTAGGCTCGGTGAAAAGCTATGTACCAAGACGCCGATAAAAATTAAAGTGCCGGAAAATCAGCGCGACACGGAATGGCCGCCCGAGCGCTTTAATATTAACTATCGCATCAACCGCGAAAACGTTGTTGACGAAACAGGAACCTCTCCCTGCAAGACCGAGTGTCCCGCACATATTGCTATTCAGGGCTATATTAAGCTTGCTTCCGAAGCTCGCTACGCCGAAGCTCTTGAGCTGATAAAGAAGGAGAATCCCTTCCCGGCTGTCTGCGGTCGAATCTGCCCAAGAAAATGCGAATCGGCTTGTACTCGCGGGGAAATAGACGGAGCGATAGCAATTGATGAAATCAAGAAGTTCATTGCCGCTCAAGATATGAATGAACTGCAGCGTTTCGTCCCTAAGAAACGCCATAACTACAGTGACAAAAAGATTGCTATAATCGGTGCAGGCCCTGCCGGACTTTCCTGCGCATATTACCTCGCGCTTGATGGATATACCGTCACAGTGTTCGAAAAAGAAGAAAAACCGGGTGGCATGCTCACTTTGGGTATTCCCTCTTTCCGTCTGCAAAAGGACGTTGTAAATGCGGAAATCGAAATACTCAGAGCAATGGGCGTCGAAATCAGAACCGGCGTAGAAGTTGGTAAGGATATAACGCTGGACGCACTACGTCAAGATGGCTACAAGGGTTTCTATATTGCAATTGGAGCACAGTCGGCAAGAAAGCTAAATATTGAGGGTGAAGGAAACGAGTCTGTTATCGGAGGAATCGAGTTCCTTCGAGACGTTAACCTTGGCAAAGATGTTAAGCTGAGTGGGGATGTAGTCGTTATCGGCGGCGGCAACGTTGCCATCGATGTTGCTCGAACAGCCACCCGTGTCGGAGCGGAGAAAACCATGATGTTCTGCTTGGAGAGCCGCGACACCATGCCGGCCCTTGAGGAAGAAATCGAGGAAGCACTGGCCGAGAAGGTTGAAATAATTAATTCTTACGGTCCGAAGCGTATTATCATCGAAAACAGCATAGTAACCGGAGTGGAATTTGAGAAGTGCATACGTGTGTTTGATGAAAACGGACGCTTTGCGCCCCTATACGACGAAAACGACACCATAGTCGTACCTTGCGGCACCGTTCTGGTATCGGTCGGTCAGGCAATTGAATGGGGCGGGCTGCTGCGCGGTTCCAGATGTGAGCAAAATCCGAACCAGACCATAAAGGGCGATGACTTTACCTATCAGTCCTCCGAGCCAGATGTTTTTGTCGGCGGCGACTGCTATACAGGCCCGCGTTTTGCCATTGATGCGATTGCTGCCGGAAAGCAGGCCGCAATTTCCCTTCACCGCTTTGTACAGCCGGGACAAAGCCTGATGTTCGGCCGTGACCGTCATGCCTATAAGTCCTTGGATAAGCAAAATCTTGAGCTGCAGGGCTATGACAACATTCCTCGTCAAAAAGCGGCGCACAAAACGGTTAATGAAGTTTTCTCTGATAATCGCATGACCTTCACCGAGGAGCAGCTGCTAACTGAAACAAAGCGCTGTCTAGGCTGCGGTTTGGCAATTGTTGACCCTTATAAATGCATTGGTTGTGGTCAGTGTACGACAAAGTGCAAGTTTGACGCGATTCATCTAGAGAGAAAATACAATAACGAAAGTCTTTCGTTTGAGCATGTTAAGCCTGCCGTTTTAAAGACAATGATTAAGCGCAAAGGCAAAATTGCAGTCAAGAATATCAAAAATACCTTCAGTAAAAACGAGGGCTGATTATGCATGAATTATCCGTCTGCTTTGAGGTGGTTCGGACTCTTGAGGAACTTGTCGCCGAAAATGGGCTGACCGAGGTTCAAAGCGTAACGCTCGAAATCGGCGAGCTATCTTCCATGATTCCAAAATACATGGAGGAATGTTTCCCCGCCGCGGTGGACGGGACTATCTTCGAGCGTACCAAACTGGAAATCGAAGTAATTCCCGGCTTGGGTAGATGCAATTCCTGCTCACACATGTACCAATTACTGCCGGTAAACGGAGTTTGTCCGGAATGCGGAGAAAAGAATTTTTCAGTGATAAGCGGAACAGCGTTTAACATCAAGGAAATTCTGGCTTGCTGAACTCGAGCTCTGATAAATGTAGTCTTTGTTAACCCAAACGTTAGCTGTATTGTTTAATTATAAAAAGAAGAAGCCCTGTAGTCATTAAAACTACAGGGCCTCTTCTTTTTTTAAAAGAGTTCAAAATGCGATACTGCATTTTTCAGGCTTTCTGCCTGCCCTTGCAGTTCTTCACTTGCCGCCGCATTTTCTTCCGCTGCCGCAGAGTTCATCTGAACTACAGAAGAAACCTGCTCTACCCCATTTGAAATTTGAGAAATCGCGGCAGATTGTTCTTGTGCCTGAGCGGAAATTTCTTCGACAAGTTTGCCGACCTCGGCTGATTTTGCGGCAAGCTCGGAAAATCCTATGCTAGTCTTGTTCACAAGAGCAGTTCCTTTTTCAACAGCTTCAATGGAGCTTTCAATGAGTGCCGTGGTATTTTTCGCGGCTTCAGCGGATTTTTGTGACAGGTTGCGGACCTCATCTGCGACAACGGCAAAGCCCTTACCGGCAACTCCCGCTCTTGCAGCTTCAACGGCTGCGTTAAGCGCGAGGATGTTTGTCTGAAATGCAATATCGTCGATAGCCTTGATAACCTTGCTTATATTCTTGGAGGTTTCAGAAATCTCGTCCATAGCCTGACGGGCGAACTCCATATCAGTAACGCTGCCGTGCATTATTTTTTCGGCTTCTGAGGACAGTATTTTTGCCTTCTCCGCACCCTCGGCGTTTTGTCTTATACGCTGCGAAACCTCCGCAATGGAGGCGGAAAGCTCCTGTACGCTGCTTGCCTGCTCAGACGCACCCTGTGCAAGAGTCTGCGCGGAGGACGCGATAACGCTCGCGCCGTCATCTACCTGATTTGCGGTATTGGCAATAACAGTCAGCGTCGCATTGATAGTATCGGAAAAGTGGAAAAGCGCCAGTTTGAGCGCTTCAAACTCTCCGTCAAAATCTTGCTTTAGGGATACCCACATCTTTCCGTTAGTCATTGCGGTAAGAACCTCAACAACTTCCGATATGTAACCTGTGTATCCGCGAAGACGCGTTACAACGCTGTCAGTTGCGCCACATAGCTGTCCTACTTCATCCTTTGTAATACGTTTTTTGTCAACGCTGACCGAATAGTCCCCATTTACAAGTTTCTTGTTTATGTCAGTGATATACTTTAGATTGCTACCTATTGAACGTAAAAGAAACACCCCATAAGCACCTGCTAAAGCAGTAATCACACAAAAAACGATCAGAAATAGTAATACACTCGATGAGATTTGCTTGTTGTATATAACTAACATCACGAGAGCCAGTATAGCCACCAGTAAGAGCGGCACTATTAATAGCGTGAATTTTAAAGTAATTTTTGCGTTTTTCATCACCTATCCTCCTTAATTGAAACAACCACAGATTATATCTTTATCCATGATTCCATTAGTGATTATTAACCCACAACTGATTAATACTATGGTCCAAAAAGATTACAACACGAATATGAAATTTGAGGCCGGTGCAAAACGAATTTTATCACGCGGCATCGGTTGATGGCTCTCCAAGACTAAGCGCAGTTGATCTTTAGTGCTTGATTCTTGCTCGGCAGAAAAATTGTTCAGCTAGAAATAGCAAACTCCGGACATTTTGGTTGCTCACTGTGCAACCCCTTTTTCAAATTCTATTGTAAAAGGGGCACCACCTATATACACTGATATTATCAAGGTAGGGGAGGGCTTCTAATGCAATATACAGGCGGGGAAATTATTGTAAAACAGCTTGCTCACGAGGGTGTTCCGTATATTATTGGAATACCGGGCCATGGCGTTCTGGGCTTATTTGACGCCATAAGGAAGGAAGAGGCCTCGGGCAACATTAAATACATACAGGTTAAGCACGAGCAGTCAGCGGCCGCGATTGCCGACGGTTATTTCCGCATCAAGGGCAGCCCACTTGCCGTTTTTTCGTCGATAGGCCCCGGAACGCTCAACCTGAGCGTCGGCTTGGGCACAGCATATGCCGATTCAACTGCGTTTTTGGCTCTCTGCGGAGACACGCACGTGCATATGAAGGGCGTGGGTGTACTGCAGGAGCTTGAGCGCTATCAAGACAGCAACATCATCAGGAGCCTCGAGCCGCTTGCAAAACGAAGCTGGCGCGCGGAGTCCGTCCGTCAACTTCCCAGAATTATGAAGCGCGCTTTCAACCAGATGACTTCGGGGCGGCGCGGCCCCTGCGTCGTCACTCTTCCCATGGACGTTCAGTGCGCTTATTGCGACTGTCAAATCGGCAGAGGCGTTAAGGAAAAGACTGTTTATCAGCCCTGCGCGGATGCCGCCGCCGCTCTGCACGCTGTGGCACTGATGAAGACGGCAAAGCGCCCGCTGATATTACTCGGCGCGGGTGCGATGAGTGCCAAGGCGGGTGAAAAAGTAATAGAACTTGCCGAAAAGTGGGGCGCGGCGATTATTACAACGCTTGCGGCAAAGGGTACCGTTGCGGAGACGCACGGGCAATACTGCTTCCATACCGGCTCGAAAGGCACTGCTATCGGTCTTAAAATCAGCCGCGAGGCGGATGTGGTTCTGGCTCTCGGAACGCGATTTGCGGACGAGACGACTTGCTCTTACAGAAAGGGTATTGCCTTCAACTTCCCCGACACAAAACTAATTCATGTAGATATAGACCCCGGCGAGCTTTCTAAAAACTATGAGCCGGACGTTGCCGTCGCCGCGGATTTGAATGACTTTTTAAGCACACTTCTGGAAATGAACCCCTCGTTTGATATCAATACCGAATACCTTGCTGAAATCGAACGGCTCAGAACTGAGTGGTTTTGCTATATTGACGGCGTGAGGGCAGTAAAAACGGAGCAGATAACCATTTCACAGCTACTTGCCGTACTCGAAAACACCCTGCCCGATGACACTATCATCACCACCTCATCCGGCAACACGCAGGCACAGCTGTTTCAGGAATACTGCTACAAAAAGCCCTACTGTAACCTTACAACGGGCGGCTTCTCGACCATGGGCTGGGCTGTTCCGGCAGCCGTGGGAGCGAAGCTCGCCGCGCCGGAAAAACCTGTTATCGCTCTTATGGGTGACGGCGATTTTCTGATGACCGTGCAAGAGCTTTCGACAATCGCTCAGTACGACATACCGGTTGTAATAGTTCTCGCCAACAACAGCGGTTGGCTCGCGATAAGTGATCTGCAAAGGGACGTGCTCGGCGAAACGTGTGCATTCGGAAACGATTTTGTAACCCGTGACGGAAAAATCTATAGCCCTGATTTTGCGGCAATGGCGCGCTCATTTGGGATTAATGCTTATGAAGAGAGTACGCCGGAGGGTATTTCGGCGGCGCTCCGCGAGGCTCTCAAGTCAAACGCTCCGGCACTCATTAATGTGAAAGTGTGCAGGGACTACCCTAACTCGGGCGGAAAAGCCTTTGGCTGGTGGGATGTACCCATCCCTTCCTATATGAATAAGAAACGCGATAAGTATGAGCGTGAAGCAGCAGAGGAAACCGTATAGGGTTGCTACGACGAGCAAAGGGGGAAATGTTATGGATAAAATGAAATTTGTCCTTATCGGCTGCGGCAGAATTGCCACACTACACGTCGCGGGATATAAGGATAATCCGGACGCGGAGCTTTGGGGAGTCTGCGACACAAATGCGTCCACTGCGAAGAAATTTGCTCAGGAGCACGGCATCCCAAAAATTTATAAGGACTTTGATGAGGTGCTTGCGGACAAGGAAGTCACGGCCGTCGAGCTGCTATTGCCCCATCATCTCCACTGTGAGTACACGGTCAAGGCATGTAAGGCGGGAAAGCACGTCTCTGTGCAAAAGCCCATGGCGTTAAACCTCGCCGAGTGCGACGAAATGATCAAAGCCGCGCGCGAAAACAAAGTTCTGCTCAAAGTGTTTGAAAACTTTGTTTTCTATCCGCCCTACCGCTTTGCCAAGAAGCTGCTGGACGACGGCGAAATCGGTGCGCCTGTCGGCATACGCCTCAAGATGAATAACGCGTCTCTCGCCTCGCGCAATATCCCCATCGTCGGCAACATGCCGAAAAAGGGCGATCCCGAGACGGAAGGCGTCAAGGAAACCGGCTGGGAGGTCGACCCCAAGTCATGGCTCTGGCGGCTCAACTCCACGCTTTCCGGCGGCGGCCCCACAGTTTTTGACGACGGCTACCACAAATTCTCAACGGTAATGTACCTGCTGGGCGACGTTGAGAAGGTTACGGCTTGGATAGACAAAACGCCGGTGATTCCCGGCGTATATAACGACTCCCCCGCCGTCATCATGTGGAAGCATCGCGACAAGAAGCTCTACGGCGTTTGGGATATTATGAGCTCCGACGACATGTATGTCCAAAGCAAATACTACACTTGCGATGAGCGGGTGGAAATCACCGGCTCCCGCGGCGTTATTTGGATAACGCGCTGCACGGCCACCATGCTCCCCGATGTTGCGCCTGTTTTTATGTACCGCGACGGCAAAACGACGGAGTTTTGGGACATGAAGAGTGACTGGGCTGACTCCTTTGAGGCCTCCACCCGCGATTTCGTGGACGCAATAAAGAATGACCGCGAACCGGTTCTGAGTGGGCAGCAAGGCAGAGAGGTGCTCAAATTCGCGCTTGCGGCGGTTGATTCGGCAAGACTCTGCACCGAAGTATACCTAGACTCATACGAGGATAAGCCTCTGCCCAAAAAGCGCGGGTTTATAGGAAATCTTCTGCATGGAAGGAGTTAGTCGTGGACAAAAAAGTTACGATGAGCGCCGCCGCGGAAATCCGAAAGCTGACAATCACGGCTATGGCGGCAGCCGGTTACGGGCACATTGGTGGCAGTATGTCCATTTGTGACACGCTCGCCGTGCTGTACACAGACATTCTCAATATTGACCCCACTGACTGTTCAAAACGCGATCGCGACTGGTTCGTGCTCTCTAAAGGGCACTGCGGTCCGGCGCTCTACGCCGCCCTCTCATATCGCGGCTATTTTGACAAGGAACTCTTGAAAACGCTCAACTCCAACGGAACAAACCTTCCCAGCCATTGCGACAGGCTGAAGACAGCGGGTGTTGATCTCTCCACGGGCTCGCTCGGCCAGGGCCTTTCCCTTGCGGTCGGCGCGGCGATGGGGAACCGCCTTCAACGCATAGACAGCACGGTCTTTGTTATGGTGGGTGACGGCGAGCTGCAGGAGGGGCAAAACTGGGAGGCAATTCAGTTCATCGCCCACTGGCAGCTTGACAATATTGTGCTTCTTGTGGACTATAACCGACGTCAGCTTGACGGTTTCACGGAGGACATCTGCAAACCCTTCGACTTGCGGGAGAAATTTACCGCATTTGGACTTGATGCGGCGGAAGTAGGCGGCCACGATGTGAGCGAGATTTATGACGCTCTTCTTGCCGCAAAAAGCTCAAAAAAGCCGTCCGTTGTCATACTCAACACCGAAAAGGGCCACGGCTGCTACTTTTCGGAAACAAAGGAATTCAACCACTATATGGTCATTTCAGCGGAGATGGCTGCGAGCGCTATAAAAGACATAGATGCGAGGTTGCGCGATGAAATTTCTGCTTGACAATCCCAAAATCGACGAACATGAAATGCGCGCTGTTTACTGCGATGCGCTTATATCGGCGGCACGGGAGAACTCTCGCATTGTCGCGGTGGACGCTGACGTTCAGTATTCAATGGGCACCAAACGCTTTTACGACGTTTTCCCCGAGCGGGGAATAAACTGCGGCATCATGGAGGCGCACGGGGTCGGCATGTGCGCGGGTATGTCGGCAACGGGGCTAATACCATTTTTTCATGCGTTCGGCACATTTGCCACACGGCGCGTTTTCGACCAAATTTTCATTTCCTGCGCATATCAAAAGCTCAACGTGAAAATCATAGGCGGAGACGCGGGCGTTACCGCGACGGCAAACGGCGGCACGCACATGCCCTTTGAGGATATGGCCTTGATGCGCGCCGTACCCGGCGCAACAGTGATCGAGCCCGCTGACACCGCCATGTATGAAACGGCGGTTAAACTTATGGCAGATACATACGGCGTATTCTACATGCGCTCAAGCCGCCGCAAGGTCACGCGCATATACAGTGACAGCGCGAAATTCACTATAGGCAAGGCAAACTTGCTTGAAGAAGGCTGCGATGTCGCAATAGTAGCCTGCGGAATTATGGTGCTCGAGGCACTTCGTGCGCGCGAAATGCTCCTGGAAAAGGGGATTTCGGCGGCAGTGCTCGACATGCACACCATAAAGCCGCTGGACGAGGAAGCCATTGTCAAAGCCGCACAGAATTGCGGCGCGGTTGTGACGGCGGAAAACCACAATGCCATCGGCGGGTTGGGAAGCGCCGTTTCTGAAGTACTTTCGGAAAAATACCCCGTGCCACTTGAGCGCGTGGCAGTTTTTGAAAGCTTCGGCGAAGTCGGCACACAGGACTATTTACAGGAGCGCTTTCATCTGACTGCGCGCGATATAGCTGAAAAAGCCGAGAAGTGCATAAGGAGGAAAAATGAGAATAGCCGTCATTAGTGAGGTTTCCGCGAGGGATAAAAACGCATTTATACTCGAAGCCCTGCGGGAGATTAACACGGAGGTTTTTAATATCGGCATGGCCGACGGGACCCTTGAGCCGGAGCTTACATATATCCACACCGGCCTTATGGCGGCGCTCGCGCTGGAAACGGGCGCGGCGGACTTTGTCATTGGCGGCTGCGGCACGGGGCTGGGCTTTCTTATGTCCGTCATGCAGTATCCGAAGGTATTTTGCGGACTTATTATCGACCCTGTGGACGCTTGGCTGTTTTCGCAGATAAACGGCGGCAATTGCGTCTCGCTGGCGCTGAACAAGGGCTTTGGCTGGGCCGCTGACATTAATCTTAAATATATCTTTGAAAAGCTTTTTTGCGACGAAGCTGGCCGCGGCTATCCACCGCACCGTAGCAAAAGCCAGCAGGAGAGCCGAAAGCTTTTGGAGGACATCAGTAGGACAACGCATATGGATTTTGCCTCCATTCTGGAGAGACTCGACAAAAGCACTCTCGAAACGGTACTCAGTCACAAAGCCTTTACTGATTTTATAAGCAGTTACGGGAGCGAAGGGGAGATCAGGGACATTATCCTGAACAGATAAGGAGGGCGCTATGAGCCAATCGCTGAAAAAGGGCATAGAAGCCCTGCTGTTTCTGGCTTCGCGCAAGAGCGTGGGCGTAACTGAGCTAGCCCAGGCATTGGATATAAACAAGAGCACCGCGTTTCGTATTCTCGACACTTTCCTTGAGGCCAACATGGTAGAAAAGGCAAAACACACGCAGAAATACAAGCTCGGCCCCGCTATTTTGAAGCTTTCCGAGCAGTATTATAAGAACTACAGCGTCATAGACGCGGCAAAGCCCTTGATGGACCGCCTCGCAGTGGAAATCCGCGAATCCGTGCATCTTTGTGTGTGCGCGAATAGCAAAGCGGTCGTAATCGAGCAGACCATGTCTGATTCGCGCCTAGTCGTCAACGCCAAAATCGGGGACATTGAGCCGCTGTACTGCTCGGCTGTCGGAAAGTGCCTTGTGGCGTTTGCGCTTGAGGAAGATAGGGCAAAGATGTTATCCGGCATCACCTATGAGGCACATACAGACAAGACAATTTGCAGCGCCGAGGAGTTTAACTCTGAGCTTGAGCGCGTCCGTGCGCAGGGCTGGGCCATAGATAACGGCGAGCTCAGCGAGCATGTCAGGTGTGTGGCCGTTCCCATCCTAGACGAGAAAGGCACATGTCGGTATTCGCTTGGCGCGTCCGGTGCAATGAGCCGGATGACTCAAGAGAAGATAGAGCGGATTATCCCACTTATGCTAAAAACCGCGGCAAGTATCATTAATTAGAAAGGATGGCATGTTTATGAAAGGACGGCTCAAGGAAAAGCTCAGCTATGCCTGCGGCGATATATACGGCGGTGGAGCCTTTATGGTTTTCAGTCTGCTGTTTATGAACTTTCTGGTGTTGGTGGAGGGCCTGCCTGTTGTCTCAGCTACCCTCATCATTTTCATCGGCAAGCTTTGGGACGCAATCACCGACCCCATAGTTGGATCCCTTTCAGACAGAACCCGCACGCGCTTCGGACGGCGTCGCATTTTTTTCCTGATAGGAATTGTGCCGGTTTTCCTGTCCTTTGTCATGCTCTTTTATTCCTTCGGCTTGGAGAGCGTCACAGCCAAAGTCGTATATTATGTATTTGCGTACATGTTCTTCGGGACGGCGTTCACCATCGTAATGATACCCTATAACGCCATACTTTCAGATATCACCTCCGACTATAACGAGCGCACGAGCTTTACCACAATGCGCATGGTGTTTTCAGGAGGAGCTTCGCTTATTGCGGCGGTCGTGCCAGGAATCATAATAAAGTCCGCCGGCGGAAGCGAGAACGGCCCTGAGCAGAGAATCGGATACCTCATCATGGCAATTGCGATGGGTGTAATCTTTGGCATCAGCTGGCTGATTACGTTTCTTGGGACACGAGAGCAGGAAAACCTCCCGCCGGTTGAGAATATTAAACTTAAAAGCTATGCGTCCGTCTTCTCAAACCCAGCGTACAGAAATTTTCTGGGCATCTTTCTGTCCTTCCAGATTGCGGTTGACTTAGTCCTTGCGCTGTTTATTTTCTATATTGACATTGTAGTTTTGAAATATGAAAGCTACGAGATGATAGTCGGAACCATGCTCGTTTGCTCAGTTATCCTCATGGTGGTAATGGGATCGGTAGCAAAAAAGAAAGGCAAAGTATTCCCGCTCTTTATCGGCATTCCGACGTGGCTTCTTTCAATTCTTGCTTTTATCTGGATAGACGCGAGCACGCCAGTTTTCGTCCTGTTCATTCTGGCCGCACTGATTGCAGTCGGCTCCGCAGCGGGAAATCTGGCAACATGGTCTCTTCTGACTGACATTTTTGACATTGACGAAATACGAACCGGTAAACGCAGGGAAGGCATATATAGCGGCCTGACGACCTTTTTACGCAAGTTTGCCAGCGGCGTCGCCGTTCTTCTCCTCGGATATGGCCTGAGGGCAATGGGCTTTGACCAAAACGAGTACTCCCTCTTAAAAGCCAGTACCGTCGACTTTAACCCAGCGTCCTACGCCCAGAGCGGTGTGGTTTTGGGAATCAAGTGGATGTTCATTATTATACCGTTTGTTTTGCTGACGACTTGCATCATTTTTGCACAGCGCAATAAAACAAACAAGCGCAGATTTGACGCGGTGCTCAAAGGCGTTGCCGCGTTCAAAGAAGGCGGAACGCTGGATAGTATGACCCCGGAGGAACTTGAAGATGTTCTAATTGCCGCCGGCACGGAGAAAGCCGGACTTTGGGGCGGCATCAGCCAAAAGCAAAGGAGTGTTACACATGAGTGAAATACAAAGACTTAAGTGTCTAATTAACGGAGAATGGATTGACTCAAAAGCGGAAAAGTACATGGATATTTTCGACCCAAGCCTTGGTGAAATCATAGCTCAAACGCCATGCTGCACAAAAGATGAAGTGCGGAGCGCGATTTCTGCCGCGAAGAATTCGTTTCCGGCATGGTCAGGAACTCCGGTTATGCGGCGCGTTCAGGTGCTGTATAACTTCCGTGCTCTGTTGGAGAAGCACATGGACGAGCTGACTATGCTGGTCGCTCGAGAACACGGAAAGGTATGGAGCGAGGCAAAGGGTGACATATTGAAGGTCAGGGAGGCAGTCGAATTCGCCTGCGGTACGCCGAGCCTAATGCTGGGTGAGGCGCTCATGAACACCTCCGACGGCTACGACACGGTTTTATACCGTGAGCCCGTGGGCGTGTTTGCAGGCATTGTGCCTTTCAACTTTCCCGGCATGATACCTATGGGCTGGATGGCTCCGCTCTGTATCGCAGCGGGAAATACTCTTGTGATTAAAGCCGCTTCCATGACACCAATGACCGCCATGCGCTGCGCGGAACTGTTTATTGAGGCCGGGCTGCCTGACGGTGTTTTAAATATAGTTACCTGCAGCAGAAACGAAGCAGAAATCTTCCTTGAGCACCCCGACGTAAAAGGCGTGAGCTTCGTCGGCTCTACTTCCGTGGGTCTGCATATATACTCAAAAGCGGCGGCAAGCGGCAAGCGTGTACAGGCGCTTTGCGAGGCGAAGAACCACGCCCTTGTCCTTGAGGACGCATCCTTGGAGCAAGCCGCGCGCGGCATCATCAACTCTGCCTTCGGCTGCGCGGGAGAGCGCTGCATGGCGCTGCCAGCAATTGTGGCTCAGGAAAGCATAGCTGATAAATTGCTGCAATATCTCGTCAAATTTGCTTCGGAACTCGTAATTGGTCCGGCATACGACAAAACAAGCTCGCTTGGGCCCCTCGTTACGGCGGCGCACAGGAAATCCGTGCTTGACTGGATAAAAAAGGGCGAGGACGAGGGCGCAACGCTCGTTTTGGACGGCAGAAATACAATTGTTAAGGACTTTGAATCGGGCTTTTATCTGGGCCCCACAATATTTGACCACGTTACTCCCGAAATGAGCATAGGCGACGAGGAGGTCTTCGGACCGGTACTGTGCATTAAGCGGGTGCGCGGCTTTGAAGAGGGCTTAGAGCTGATGAACAAAAACTGCTTTGCCAACGGCTCCGTCATATATACAAGCAGCGGCTACTACGCACGCGAATTTGCCGCCCGCACTCATGGCGGAATGGTCGGAGTAAATGTCGGCATTCCCGTGCCCGTCAGCATATTCCCGTTCACCGGACACAAGCAGTCCTTTTTCGGCGACTTGCACGTCCTCGGAAAAGACGGCCTCCGTTTCTTCACAGAAACGAAAGCCGTAACTACAAAATGGTTTGACGATAACAAAATAAAAAATACCAAAATCGACACATGGGACGGGTCGATCGGCGGCTCATAAATCCGCTTCACTTGGTCGATTGACGGCATGAATATCTTATCGACATTAAATAGTTGCATCGAAAAGTGTCTGACATTTATAAAAATAGGGAAGATGGAGAATAATAGAGGCGTCCTTGCAGATATATATGCACAAGTTCTGTGCATACTATCCTCGTAAGTTTGTATTATTCTCCACTTTCTTTATTATTTGTTTCATGGTATGTTGATAAAAACAATTTGCGCTTTTATTCAAAATGGAGTACATTTATGTCGAACACTATTTACACAGCTGAATATCGTTTCTTTAGCTTTACCTATTATTTTTTTGGTAAAGCTTATTTCGGTTTGACAAAAACGTGCGATTTGCAATGAAAGCCTAATTCCAATTCATTGTGTTTAAGCCCGCAGTCAAACCGACTGCGGGCCTTTTGCATTCCGGACTTAATTCAGAAGGGGAAATTAAAATGATTATAGTACTGAAAGAAAAACCGAATAAAAGCCAGCTTGAAAGCCTGTTGCTGTGGCTTGAGGATAAAGGGCTGCAGGTGCACATCTCCGAAGGGACTTCCCGTATCATTCTCGGGCTTGTTGGCGACACGGCCACTCTTGATACAGACCTTATTTCTGCCCTTGACATCGTTGATAACGTTAAGCGCGTTCAGGAACCTTACAAAAATGCAAATCGGAAATTTCACCCCGACGATACTGTTATAACCATCGGGAACACGTCAATCGGCGGCGGTAATCTGACGCTCATGGCAGGTCCCTGCTCGGTCGAGACGGAGGAGCAGATTGTTGCCGTCGCAAAGGCGGTTAAAGCCAGCGGCGCGACAATGCTGCGCGGCGGCGCATTCAAGCCCAGAACCTCACCATATGCCTTTCAAGGTCTCGGGGATGACGGTCTTCGCCTTCTCTCTCTCGCAAAGAAGGAGACAGGTCTTCCAATAGTTACCGAAATTATGGACATTTCGCAGCTACCCTTATTCGACGATGTTGACGTCATTCAGGTCGGAGCTCGAAATATTCAGAATTTTAACCTTCTGAAGGTTCTGGGCACACAGGATAAGCCCGTAATGATTAAGCGCGGAATGTCAACCACCTATGAGGAGTGGCTCATGAGCGCCGAATACGTCATGGCTGGCGGCAATAAAAACGTCATTCTCTGCGAACGCGGAATCCGGACTTTTGAGACATACACCCGCAACACTCTTGATATTTCCGCTATTCCTGTTCTTCGCCGACTCACCCACCTTCCAATTGTAGTCGATCCGAGTCATTCCGCGGGCGACGCGGCTCTCGTGGCTCCGCTTTCAAACGCGGCTGTAGGCTGTGGTGTTGACGGGCTTATTATTGAAGTGCATAACGATCCCGAACACGCTCTTTGCGACGGCAAACAGTCACTTAGACCGGAAGCCTTCGATAAGCTTGCAAAAAGGCTCTTTGCTCTGCATCAATTTATCAAGGCACAGGAGGACTAGGCATGAAAATCGGCATCGTCGGCCTCGGACTAATAGGCGGCTCTCTAGCAAAAAGCATAAAATCCCGAACTCAGTACACCGTTGCCGCTACTGACCTCAATCCTGAAGCAATCATGTTTGCAAGGCTCTGCGGCGCGATTGACGAGCTGTTGACTGACGATAATCTGGGCGAATGCGACCTAATACTCGCGGCCATTCGTCCGAAATCAACGATAGATTGGGTCAAAGAACACGGTTTAAGCATTTCGCCTCGAGCTATCCTTGTGGATATGTGCGGAATAAAACGCGCTGTCTGCTCAGAGCTCACGCCTCTCGCTGAACAATTCGGGTTTTCTTATATCGGCGGGCATCCCATGGCTGGCAAGGAGCGCGGAGGCTTTGTCAATTCTTCCGACGATCTTTTTGCAGGCGCGCCTATGATACTGACTCCCGACGAAAAGACCGACATGAACATGTTGGAAAAGCTTAAGGTCTTTTTTACCGACATCGGCTTTTCAGGACTGACCTTTACAACTCCTGACGAGCATGACAGGGTAATCGCTTATACCTCCCAGCTGGCTCATCTGACCTCCAGCGCCTACATCAGATCACCGGATGCTCTGCTTAGGAGAGGCTTTTCCGCAGGCAGCTTCAAGGATATGACACGTGTGGCTCGTCTGGACGAAGACATGTGGACGGAGCTGATGATGGCAAACTCTGACTATCTTACAGATCAGCTTGATATATTAATCAACCATTTGAATGAATATCTTGAAGCTCTGCGAAAAGATGATGCCGAAAAACTCTGCGCTCTGCTGAGGGACGGCAGGGAGAAGAAAACCGCCGCAGGAGGTAATTAGCGTGGAAATTAAATCTGTTCGTATTAGCGTTGGAAAAGGCTATGACGTTTCTATCGGGAAAAACCTTCTTGGCTCCTGCGGCGAGCTCATAGTAAAAGCCGTCAAGCCCTGCCGTGCAGCCATAATAACCGACTCGACTGTTGAAAAGCTTTTCCTCGTGACTGTTGCGGAGAGCCTCAGAAACGCAGGTTTTACCGTTTGCGCTTTCTCCTTTCCTGCGGGCGAACAGTCGAAAACGATTGAAACGCTTTCCGCTATCCTTGAATTTCTCGCGGAAAACCACCTAACCCGGACAGACTGCGTGATTGCTCTGGGCGGCGGGGTTGTGGGCGACATTGCAGGCTTTGCCGCCGGATGTTACCTTCGAGGAATAAGATACGTGCAGATTCCAACCACCTTTCTAGCGGCTGTTGATTCATCAGTCGGAGGAAAAACAGGCGTTGACCTAAGAGTCGGCAAGAATCTGGCAGGTATGTTTATTCAGCCTGAAGCTGTCGTTTGCGATACCGACTGCCTAGAACAGCTTCCCGGCGAAGTTTTTTCCGACGGTGCGGCTGAGGCAATCAAGACCGGAATTCTTTCAGGCGAGCAGCTGTTTTCCCTTTTTGAAAACGGGGACGTCAAATCGTCTCTGACTAAAATTATTGAAACCTGCGTCGCCTTCAAGGGTAGTATCGTGGAGACCGATCAGTTTGAAAACGGGCTTCGCAAAACGCTCAATCTCGGTCACACTATTGGTCATGCAATAGAGAAATGCAGCAACTACACCATATCTCACGGACACGCAGTAGCCGTAGGAATGGCGGTTATCGCCCGCGCCGCGGACAGACTCGGGCTCAGCGATCCTCCTGTTGCCCCGCGAATCGAAAAAGCTCTTATTAGAAACGGGCTTACCGTTCATACAGATTTTTCGGCGGAGGAGCTTACCGCCGCCGCGCTTTCGGATAAAAAACGCGCGGGAGACGAAATAACTTTGGTCATTCCGGGCGGCATCGGCTCTTGTTATCTGAAAACGATTCCCGTCACGGAGCTGAATTCCGTAATTAAAGCGGGATTGGAGGAACGATAATGGATGTTATTGTTACTCCGTCAAAGCTGTCGGGCAGCGTTTCGTCGATTCCTTCAAAGTCTGTGGCGCACCGCCTTCTCATCTGTGCGGCACTGGCAGATAAGCCGACCTCTTTGGTTCTTCCTTCCTCCTCGGACGATATAGATGCGACGATAGGCGCTCTTAAAGCTCTGGGCGCGGTTATTGAAAGAGAGGATGACACCGTCACTATAACGCCAATCGGAGAAGTTCCCGAAAATCCAGTTTTAGACTGCCGCGAGAGCGGCTCTACTCTCCGATTCATGCTTCCGGTAGCCGCGGCGCTCTGTGAGCATGTCAGCTTTACGGGCGGCGGGCGCTTACCTGAGAGACCGATAACGGAGCTTTCTGACGCTATGAAGCGGCACGGCGTTTCATTTAGTTCGGATAAACTTCCTTATGAAATGAACGGCAGACTAACCGGAGGAGAATTCATCATTTCAGGCGGCGTCAGCTCTCAGTACCTCACCGGTCTTTTGCTGGCCCTGCCTTCTTTGGAGGAGGACAGCTCGATTAAATTATCGTCAAAACTTGTTTCTTCCGCATATGTTGATATTACTCTTTTAGCCCTTGAGCGTTTCGGTGTTAAGGTAAAACGCTCCGAAAACGAATATCAAATATCCGGAAGCAATAAATTCCGCTCTCCCGAACGTCTATCGGTGGACGGTGACTGGTCCAATGCCGCGTTTTTCCTCGCGGCAGGAGCCATTGGAGTTCCGGTGACGGTAACGGGCCTGGATTCGAGTTCGCCTCAGGGAGATAAGGCCATCGTCGCTCTGCTGCAACGATTCGGAGCGGAGGTTTCGTCCGAAGGAACGCAGTTCACGGTTAAACCGGGTAGGCTTCGCGGCTGCGAAATCGATCTGTCCGAAGTGCCTGATCTTCTGCCCGCGCTTTCAGTTGTCGCGGCATATGCGGAAGGTGAGACGAACTTCGTGAACGGTGCACATTTAAGGTATAAAGAAAGTGACAGGCTCGCTTCAACCGCCTCGATGATTAATGCGATGGGCGGCAAAGCGCAAGCGTACTCAGACGCTCTGACGGTCTTCGGCGGAGCCCTTTCCGGCGGAACCGTATCCAGCTTTAACGACCACAGGATCGCAATGGCGGCGGCTATCGCCGGCAGCGCTTGCTCCGGTCCGGTTACCATTACAGGAGCGGAGGCCGTAAACAAGTCGCACCCAGCTTTTTTCAGCGACTATGTGAAACTGGGAGGCAAAGCGGATGTCATCTGAAATAGGAAAACGCCTTAAGATTTCGGTTTTCGGACAGTCACATGGCAAAGCAATCGGCGTGAACATTGACGGGCTTCCGTCAGGAGAGCCAATCGATATGGAAGAGCTCATGCGCTTCATGGAACGGCGCCGTCCGGGAAAAGACGCAGTTTCATCCGCAAGGCGCGAGACGGACGTGCCGATTTTTCTTTCGGGACTCCATGACGGATTAACCTGCGCAAGCCCGCTCTGCGCAATAATTGAAAATAATGATACCCGTTCCGCAGACTATTTCGAGCTTTACGATACTCCTCGTCCATCCCATGCGGACTACACAGCCCGTGTGAAGTGGGGAGGGGCGGCTGATATGCGCGGCGGCGGACATTTTTCCGGTCGTATGACCGCTCCGCTCTGCATAGCGGGCGGTATCGCAAAACAAATTCTTAACCGTCGCGGTATATTTATCGGAGCACATCTCGCCTCTGTGGGTACCGTTTCCGACTCTTTGTTCCCGCTCCGACCGGAAAAACAGCTCTTTGACGAAATCGCCCTCAAAGCCTTTCCTGTCATCGAAGATGAGAAGGGACGATTGATGCAGGAAGCTATATTGGAGGCGGCTGCATCGTCCGATTCTGTTGGCGGAACTATTGAATGTGCCGCTGTCGGCTTACCGGTCGGACTGGGCGAGCCTATGTTCGATGGTATTGAAAACCGAATTGCCGCCACAGTTTTCGGAATTCCTGCTGTAAAGGGCATCGAATTTGGCGCAGGCTTTGCCTGTACCGCTATGAAAGGCTCGGAATGCAACGACCCGTTCTGCATTGACGAACGCGGCGCTATTGCCACGGAAACCAACAACAGCGGGGGAATTCTTGGCGGTATATCAAACTCAATGCCCTTGGTATTCCGTGTTGCAATCAAGCCGACACCGTCCATCGGGCGCGAACAAAAAACGGTAAGCTTGTCACGAATGGAACAGACGCAGATTGTAATCAAAGGACGGCATGATCCCTGCATCGCTCACCGTGCGGTTCCGGTGCTAGAAGCTGTGACTGCCATTGTTATTTTGGATTTATTGCTTGAGGAGGGCATGTGATATGGATAAAACTGAAATCAGAAAACAAATCGACGAGGTCGACGACAGTATGCTGTCACTTTTTCTAAAAAGAATGGAGCTGGCCGACGAGATGGGCGCAGCCAAAAAAAATCTCGGTCTCCCGACATTTGACAGAGAGCGGGAGCGGGAAATTCTGGCTAAAGTCTCGGAGAAATCCGGGAATATGGAGCCTTACGCATTTAACCTTTTTTCCACCTTGTTCAAGCTTTCCAAGTCCCGCCAAAACGAACTTCTCTCCGTATCGTCAAATGTAAGGACGCAGATTGAGCGGGCCCTCTCAGCCAGCGAAGCGGTTTTTCCCCGCAGCGGTACCGTTGCCTGTCAGGGCATTGAGGGTTCAAACTCTCAGGCTGCTTGCGAGAAGCTGCTTACACGAGCAAATATCGTGTATGTAAAGACCTTTGAAGCGGTTTTTGACGCGGTTGATTCCGGTCTGTGCGCATTCGGCGTTCTTCCAATAGAGAACAGCTCAAGCGGCTCTGTTCGGTCGATATACAAACTGCTTCAGAACAGGAATTTTTCTGTTGTGCGCAGCACAAAGCTGTGTATCCGTCACGAGCTTCTGGCAAAGCCCGGAGCTGCGCTCTCAGACATCAAAGAAATCTATTCGCACGAGCAGGCTATAAATCAGTGCGGTAAATTCCTTTCTTCCCTCAAAGATGTCAAGGTCATTCCCTGTGGGAACACCGCTTTGGCCGCAAAAATGATTTCCGAATCAAATAATCCTCACATTGCGGCCCTTTCTTCACACGCCTGCGCCGAGCTGTACGGACTAACTGTCGTATCCGACTCCGTGCAGGACAGTGAAAATAACTATACACGTTTTATTTGTATCACAAAAGAGCCTAAGATTTACGATGGCGCAAACAAACTTAGCATGATATTTGTCTGCGACAACAAGCCGGGAGCACTATATGATATAATATCAAAGCCGGCAATCCTCGGGATTAATATGAACAAGCTGGAAAGCTGTCCTGTCTCAGGTCGAAATTTTGAGTTTGTTTTCTTCCTGGATCTCGACGCATCCGTGCGCGAACCGCTTGTCATGTCAATGCTGGAGGATCTTGAGCGCAGCTGTGAAACCTTCGTATTTCTCGGGAATTATGAAGAAGTGTAAATATGGAAGATAGACTTTATGGCCTAATCGGCAGAAAGCTGGGTCACAGCTATTCCGTTGCGATCCACCGCGAGCTCGGAAACTGCAACTACAGCCTCTTTGAACTTGAGCCCGAGCAACTGGACGATTTCTTCCGTCGGGACGATATCGGCGGACTAAATGTGACTATTCCATACAAGCTAGAGGTAATGAAATACTGCGACGTTTTGTCACCCGTTGCGCAGGCTATTGGCAGCGTAAACACCATAGTCCGCAAGTCTGACGGTTTGCTATACGGCTTCAACACCGACGCCTATGGCTTTGAGTTTCAGGTCAAACTGTCTGGTATTGACTTCAAGGGAAAGAAAACAGTGGTACTCGGCAGCGGCGGCGCGTCGCTTACAGTTGCGTATGTGGCAAAAAAGCTTGGCGCATCAGAAGTCGTCGTCGTTTCCAGAAATGGCGAGAACAACTACGATAATTTGAACAGGCACAGCAACGCCGAGATAGTTGTAAACGCAACTCCTGTCGGCATGTATCCAGCGGTCGGCAGAGCTCCTGTTGATTTACATGTTTTCACAAAATGCGAAGGTGCGATTGAGCTTATTTTCAATCCGGCGCGCACAGCGTTTCTTATGCAGGCGGATGAGCTTGGAATTTCGAACATTAACGGACTACCAATGCTGGTCGCTCAGGCCAAGGCTGCGGAAGAACTGTTTTTCGGCATCAACATAGACGACTCCGAGAATTTGAAAACATACGAAAAGCTTCGCCGTGAAACTGACAATATCGTTCTTATCGGTATGCCGGGATGCGGAAAAAGCACAGTCGGCGCCGCTTTGGCAAAGATTACGGGAAGAGACCTGATAGATACAGACGCGGAAATCGAGAAAATTACCGGCTGTACAATATCCGACATTTTTGCAAAAAATGGCGAAGATGGATTTCGAGAGCTTGAGCGCGAAATGATTGCGAAGCTAGGACTGTTGACCGGAAAAATCATCTCTGTCGGCGGCGGCGCTGTAAAAGACGAACGCAACTATATTCCGCTGCGCCAAAACGGACGTGTCTATTATCTTGAGCGGGACTTGTCGCTGCTTTCGCGAGATGGGCGGCCGCTGTCACAAGGAACCAATCTTTCGGAAATGTACAGCGAGCGGCTTACGGCTTATCTACGCTTCCGCGACGTCTGTGTTGAAACCCGTCTCACACCTGAAGACACCGCAGCAGTTATCTGGAGGGAATTTAATGAAAATATTAGTGATAAACGGGCCTAATATAAATATGCTGGGTGTTCGTGAACCCGAGCTTTACGGAAGCCGAACTTATGAGGACCTTAAGTCAATGCTTTGCGGGGAAGCGGATAAGCTCGGCGTTTCGGTGGAGTTCTTTCAGTCGAATCACGAGGGAGCGCTGGTGGACGCTATTCAGGGAGCATACGGCACATTCGAAGGCATCATTATCAATCCGGCGGCTTACACTCACACGAGTATAGCCTTGCTTGACGCGGTAAAAGCCGTTGGAATTCCTGCCGTGGAGGTGCACATATCAGACCCCGATAAGCGAGAAAATTTCCGAAAAGTCTCCTATATCCGTTCTGCTTGCATTGCCACGATAAAAGGACGCGGACTTGAGGGATATCTGGATGCTCTAGGTATTTTGTGCGCCGACAAACAGGGTATTGCACCATAATAATTGAACCTAATCTGAACACATCCCCGTAGTCCAATTCTCCTCCGCAGTCCGTTATATAAAAGTATAAATTGCATAGCCTTCCGAACTTTCTAAAATGATGTATTCTTTATGCAAATGCGTTAAGTGTGCGTTAAATCAGATATCTTGGCCGAAATATCTATAAATAGCAAAACGGTACAAAAACAGAGCCAACGTGACTTCAAAAGAAGTCACTTCGGCTCCGCTTTGGTTTATTTGAATTGTGAACAGCAAATATTCCTTTAGTCTCAGCCTTCAGAAAAATGCGTCTGAAAGCTCTTTTTCGCATATTCGCGGCAATCGGCTTCGAAGGCTGCGAACCTATCAAGCAGCCACCGCCCTTTTTCAGTTAGAACGGTGTAGCCACCGCCTGTGCCGCCCTGAATGCTCTCCACCACCGGGGTTCCGACTCCGAGATTGATTCTTTTGAGAATGTACCAGCCCTTGCTGTATGAGAGGCTAAGTTGGGCGCAGGCAAGCTTTACAGAACCCGTATCGCGAACAAGTCCTAGAAGTCTCGCTTCCTCCGGACCGAAAAATATGTCTTCACGCGCAAGTCTCAGCGCGTACACCGGCCGAAAAAGCTGGCGGTTGTGCTGCTCGACGAGCTCGTATAGAAGAGAACGCCCTCGTCCTCGACGGTAACGAGCTCCGTTTCCACTCCGGATGCTCTTATTGCGCCGCGAAGTCCGTTGTCGCTTTCAGTCTCAAGTATCCGCGGAATAACCGTGGTCTTTATAAGCAAAGGATGTCCTTTTCTGCCCGTGAAGACAGGGATAGCAATGTCTGCGTCGCTGCGAAAAAGCTCCGCAATGGTCTGCATAGTAAACAGTGGGGCATCGCTAATGGTAAACAGAACGCGATCACACTTGTCATTTATATAGCTCAAACCGAGCTTCACTGAATCGAACATTTGAGAGGTCATATAATCTTTGTTGTGCAGGAATACGACTCCGCTCTTTGAAAGCTCTTTTTCGAGAGCATCAGCTTGATTTCCTGTCACTACGACAATAGGCTCGGCACCGGCCTGCTGCAGGGTGGATACGAGCAACCGCAACGCGCCCCTCGCAGCCTGCAACAGACCGTGCGAGGGGCATAATATGTAACCGCCGGAACAGCGAGAAAAATAATTCGCCGTAATTTGCGAATCATGAACAGGGACAATTAGTTGCCGACGCCCCGACGGAAACACCTTAACCGTTAGCGATAGCTTTATCTACCGGACTCTAGCCATAATTCCGCATAAATTTTCAGGACTGTTCGTTTCGCCTGATTTCACCGTCACTTTCTCGTCAGGGAAAGGAACGATGACCGGGATCCCCATATAATCGATGATGTGAACATGCATTTGGTATACCGCTTCAATGTTTTCCGGCGTCATTGTATCCAGCCCGCCATAGGAGAAAACACGCGAATCCTTGAGAAACACAAAGCGGTCGCAATAACGGATTGCAAGATTAAGATCGTGAATAATAATTGCGACGCAGATGTTATTCTCCTGCGCGATTTTCTTTACTGTCTGAAGAACCTCGTGCTGATTGCGCGGGTCAAGGTTACTCGTAGGCTCGTCCAAGAGCAGGAGCTTCGGCTGCTGTGCCAGTGCGCGTGCCAGCATTACCTTCTGTGCCTCACCGCCTGAGAGCTGCGATACGGTTCGAAGAGCGAAAGAATCCAGCTTCATCTTATGGATGATATCGGATACAATCTCTCTGTCCTCTGTGGTTGCGTCCCACTTGATATACGGCTTCCTGCCAAGTAGTATCGAATCGAAAACGGTCATGTTTGCGTATGTGCTGATCTGCGGCACATATGCAATATTCTGCGCCATTTCGGTTCTGCTCATTTTGTACGCGTTTTGACTATCAACAAGCACTACACCCTTTTCGGCAGGGCAGATTCGGTCGATGCATTTCAGCAACGTACTTTTACCGGCTCCGTTATTTCCGAGAATGGCGATACATTCATTTCGCTGTATATCAAAGCTTACATCCTCGAGGATGTTTCTCGTGGTCTTATCATAAGCGAATGTCATATTTCTTACTTCAACCATTGCTCTTGAACCCCCTAAACAGAAGATAGAGGAACAAGGGCGCCCCTAGGAAGGAAGTAATGGCTCCGATTGGAAGTATGACGGGCGCGATTATCAGTCTGCCGAAGGTGTCGGCCAGAATAAGAAGCAGCGCTCCGGCAACTGCGGAGCACGGTATAAGATATCTGTAGTCGTTGCCGACAAATCTGCGCATTATATGCGGAGCCACAAGTCCGACGAAGCTGATTATCCCAACAAAAGATACAGCCACGGCGGCAGCAAGAGAGCAAATAGCCATGCTAATCAGGATTACGGCTCTTGTGTTGACGCCGAGGCTCTTTGCGGTATCGGCTCCGCTTTCCATCGCGTTATAGTTCCAGCGGTTCAGCAGGAAATACGCCAGTGAAGCGAAAAGCACAACCGCAAGAATGAGCAGCTCCGTCCAGCCTGCCGAGCCTAAATTTCCAAAAGTCCAGAACACAACAGCGCTGATTTTTGTTTCATCCGCAAAATATTGAAGCAAAGTACTGCAGCCGGTAAATAGGGAGCTTAAAGCAACGCCAGCCAAAATAAGCCCTCCGGGCCCCAAATCCTTTTTAAACTGGGATAGAAGAATAACTACTCCAGTAGACAACGAGCCGCACACAAAAGCGCATATAGTAACTATGTAAGGATTATTAATGGAAACCGCCGTGGCGGCAGAGTCGGAATTAACGACTCCGCCGCCAAACACTATAATTCCCAAAGCGGCACCAAAAGCGGCACCCTGAGATACCCCAATTGTTGATGCCGAAGCGAGTGGGTTTTGCAGCACGCACTGCATTACGGCACCGGATACAGCCAGGGTCGCACCTACAATGATAGCCGCTACGACGCGTGGCAGCCTTATCCCCATAACGGCTATCTGGGATTGGGGCTCTCCTTTACCGAATAGACTTTTTATTACTTCAGGTATGGGGATATCCAGAGAGCCTGCGCTAACAGCAAAGAGTGCGATCACTATAGTCGCAACCACAGATATTGCAAACGTAAGCTTTTTCCGTCTGATAAAAGCGTCGTATAGCTGTAGCTGAGTAATGCGGTCGTTTGACATTATTTTGCACCAAGCTCAACTTTGCCGTAGCCTGCACCGGCAGCCTCAAGCTTACTCAGATAATCGTCTGTTCCAAGGAAAAATTTAAATATTTCATTTGAATTTTCTTCGAACACGATATCTTTGAACTGCTCGGGATATAACAAACTTGCAACATAATAGCTATTGACAATCGGAATCTCGACATTCGAATAATATGAAGTAGAGCTAGGGTACTGATAAAGATTTCCGTCTTTTACGGCTGTCAGCTGCGCATAAAAGTCTGGGTTTTCTGCATAATCTGTCTTGACAAGCGCTACCCCGCCAAAATCAAAGAAGATAATTTGGGGATTCCAGCCAAGGATTTGTTCCTTGTCAACCAGAACTCCGCCAATTGTGTCGGAGATGCCATCGGTGACATCGTTTGCGGCTATCGCTTGGAACACAGCATATTTGGAATACACGCCCTCTATGCCGTGTGCGCCTTTAAAAGTTGCGGCAGCGCCAAGAACGGTGGGCTTATCCTCATCGGGAATCTCTGCCGTTCTGGTTGCGAGATCGTTGAGACATTCGTCTATGTAGGAGATAACTTCCTCCGCTCTGTCTTTTACTCCGCAAACATCACCAAGAATCCGAAGAGCTTCGTTGTAGTCATCGCCAAACAGTGTTCCCATAGCTACTACAACTGTCGGAATGCTGGTTTTCGTCTGGATTTCATCCGCCAGCTCTGCAGTATATGAGCAAAGTATTACATCGGGATGAACAGCGATAATTTGTTCCGGATAATAATCTGTCGCGCCAGCCGCATCAGTGCCGACGATGGGTACATTTGCCCACAGGTCCTTGTTGGCGTAAGCATAGGCTGTTACAGGAGATATCTTATCCGCCGCCATACCCCCTACTCCTACTACTTTGTCCGCAAGTCCCAGATATGTAATCATTCGTGGCGTGTTGCCAAGAGGAACTATTTTTCCAACAGTTGATGGTATTTCAACTGTACGGCCAACCATGTCTGTTATTGTGCGGGTTGTTGCTGTTGCGGTCTGATCGGGTGAAGTGGAAGGCTCAGCCGAAGCTTTTCCTGCTTTGGACGAGCATCCTGCAAAAAGCGCGAGTAAAAGGGTCATTGCAAGCAAAAGTGCCGAAATCTTTTTTGTTTTCATATTATTACCCCTTATTTTATCTGTCGTATTCATTAAAGCAGCCCAGGCAGACAGGTTTGCCGTCCTTGAGACGGAATTTGTCCTCGCGAGCTCTTTCCCCGCATATTGAGCAGGTCTCCGAGCGGAACAAACGCGCCCTTTCAGGTAGCTCGAACGAGGGCTTTGAGTAATCGAAAAGCTCCTCGGCTGGCGCGTTGAGTATGTACTCCAGCCACTCGTCGTGGGGCATATCCTCAGCTTTTGCCGCCTTGAAATACAGGCGCAGAGCTTCGCCCTTTTCACGGAAGTAGAAGTTGAAGGCCATCTTCCCAAGCGGTTTATATATCATGTTTCCTTTTCCTATTGTGCAGCTGAGTAAAGCCTGTATTGCGTCTACACCGCAGGCATCGTTCTCAGTGATGCAGACTATCTGCTCATCCTCGGCGGCACCGGTCGTAATATGCTGCATGAGAGCCTCAACAGCCTTGAAGCCTATTGCGAGCCCACCGCATTTGTGACCGTGGAACGCAGCTGCTTTTTCCCATTTTTCAATATCGTACATCCTTTTTAACCGTCCCTTTTCAGATTTTCCTTGTCTTTCCAGACTTAATTACAATTTTACTATTGTATCTATTACGCGCAAGCCCCTGAGGGGGACGCAAAATCCGACATATTTCAGACAAGGTATGAGAGCGATTTTTACAAAAATATAAAATCCCTAAAAACTTTAGGGATTTTATCGCTTTATCATCCCTCCCGGGGGCTTGAAGGCGAAAGCGCTTGATGGTAAGCTAAAAAATCAAATACAAGGGTATAATGACGCGTCTCTCGATTAAGGCTTCCGAGAGACGCGTCATTATCCGTTTTTTGCATTTTGCAATTATGCTCACCATGATGATTGCCGGTTAAGCCTGTGATTCTAAAATAGATATTGACATATGTCGTTAATGGTGTATACTACGAATAGTAAGCGACATATGTCACAAACTACAAGGAGGTGAAATAAATGCCAAGACCAATAAAATGGAGAAAGGTTTGTTGCCTACCAGAAAGCAAACGATTTGGCTCTTTGGACTCGCCGTCAGATGTGGACAATATTGTAAAAATGACGGTTGATGAATATGAGACTATTAGGCTAATTGACCTTGAAGAATATACACAAGAAGAATGCGCAGGTCAAATGAACGTTGCCCGCACAACGGTACAAGGAATATACACCGAAGCAAGGAAAAAAGTGGCGGACTCTTTGGTTAACGGCAAAATGTTGCTAATTGAAGGTGGCGAATACAGACTCTGTGAAGGCCAAGAGGAGCGCTGTCGTTGTGGCGGGTGCTGGAAGCACAGATGTGGCAGAGAGCTTTTAGTCGTTTCGGATATTGACAATAATCAGAAAATGTAAACAAAATGGAGATGTATTATGAAAATAGCGATACCGGTAGATGATAAAAGTCTAGAATCAAACGTTTGCCCGTCCTTTGGGCGTGCACCATATTTTCTCTTTTATAATATGATCACAAAAGAAAGCTATTACCTTGATAACAGCGCCATTGCCAGCCAAGGCGGGGCTGGTATCAAAGCTGCACAGGTAATTGCGGATCATGGTGTCAAGGTACTATTAACCCCCCGCTGCGGCGAAAATGCGGAAGTAGTCTTAAGTAAATCTGAGGTGCTGATATATAAGACAATACCCGGTACTGTACAGCAAAATATTGATGCACTTGCATCCGAGGAGCTTGTTTTGCTTAGCGATTTTCACAAGGGATTTCATGGACATGAAAAGTAAAGGTATCAAAATTGCTATTTTAAGCGGCAAGGGTGGTACGGGAAAAACATTGGTATCCGTCAACTTGGCTTCGGTCGCAGATAAAGCCGTCTATATAGACTGCGACGTTGAGGAGCCAAATGGGCACTTGTTTTTCGAGCCTGAGGACGTCGAATATGCGGACGTGACCGTGAAAATGCCCGAGATAGACTACTCACTGTGCAGCGGATGCCGGAAATGCGTTGATTTTTGCAGATTCAACGCGCTTGCCTTCATAGGCGAAAAGCCAATGATTTTTGAAGACGTCTGTCATCCCTGCGGTGGATGTGCATTTGTGTGTTCAGAAAAAGCCATTTTGGAAGCGGACAGGATTATTGGCGAAATTCAAAAAGGTGTATCCGATACCGTAACTGTCTATACAGGGTTTTTATATACCGGTGAAGAATCAGGTGTCCCGATAATCAAAAAGCTTCTTGAGAGCAGAAATGACGAAGATCTCCTGAAAATAATAGACTGTCCTCCGGGAAGCAACTGCGTTGTGATGGAGAGTATAAAGGACGCAGATTATTGCGTGCTGGTAGCTGAACCGACCGTGTTTGGCGTCCACAACCTGAACATGGTATATGAATTGGTACAGCTGTTTAACAAGCCTTACGGTGTGGTGCTTAACAAATGCCTCGAAGGAGAAAATCCTTCCGAGAAGTTTTGTTCAGAACACAACATACCCATTTTGGGTCGGATTCCATTTGACTCGGAGCTTGGAAGATTGAATTCAAACGGAGCCATAGTATCCAGGGGGAGTCAGGAATTTAAAGATTTATTCTCATCCTTGCTTCAAAAGGTGATAGAGGAGGTGCAGCATGAACCAGCTGTTAATCCTTAGCGGTAAGGGCGGAACGGGAAAAACGACGATGGCAAGCGCTTTCATAAAGCTGTCCAACGCCAAAGCCTTTGCAGACTGTGACGTGGATGCTCCTAATCTGCACCTCGTTATAGAGCATAGCTCCTTGCCGAAGAAAACGGACTATTTCGGAAATCCGAAAGCCGAAATCGACACTGATAAGTGCATAAACTGCGGAAAGTGCATCGAGCTCTGCCGATTTAACGCAATTTCTGTTGAGGACGGTTTATATAAGGTCAAACTATTCGACTGCGAGGGCTGCGGCTTGTGCGAGTATGCCTGCCCTGCAGGTGCCATATCATCAGAACCAGCAAAAGCCGGCGAGCTAATGCTTTTTAATGATGACGATAGAGTTTTCTCAACAGCGCAGCTGAAAATGGGAAGCGGTCATTCTGGCAAACTGGTCACAGAAGTGAAAAGGCAGATGAGAGACAACGCGGGCAAAGCGAATTTTGCAATCATAGACGGCTCGCCAGGGATTGGCTGCCCCGTTATAGCGTCTCTCAGCGGAGTCGATTTGGTTTTAATAGTCGCAGAACCCTCAGTTTCGGGAATCAGTGACATGGAACGTATTATAAAAACTTCTTATATGTTCGGACCTCAGATTGCTGTATGCATAAACAAGTATGATACGAATTTAATAAACACAAAAAAAATCGAAGAATTCTGTCAGTCAAAAAGACTTTCCTTCGTGGGAAAAATCCCCTTCGATCCGGAAGCGGCGAAGGCGATAAACATTGGACTGACAATTGCTGACGTCGAATGCCCATCCGGGGAAGCGGTGAAACAGGTTTTCAATAACACAATGACGGTGTTTTCAGATCAAACGTAAGGAGTCAAACATAATGAGTGAAAACTGCAACAAATGCTGCGATAGCTGTGAAGAAGACTGCGCAGACAGAAAAGAAGAAAAGACTGGTCTTTTCGAAAAACCGCACGAGCTCAGCTCAATCAAGAAAGTGTTCGGAGTAGTCAGCGGCAAAGGCGGCGTAGGTAAATCTTTGGTCACATCGATGCTCGCGGTAATGATGAACAGGCTGGGCTACCATACTGCAATTCTTGATGCGGATATTACAGGCCCCTCTATACCCAAAGCATTCGGCATTAATGAAAAAGCTACGGGCAGCGAACTTGGAATATATCCCATCAAAAGCATGACAGGAATAGATGTGATGTCGGTAAATCTGCTTCTGCCAAACGATACCGATCCGGTTGTATGGAGAGGCCCGATTATTGCAAATACCGTAAAACAGTTCTGGACAGATGTAATATGGGGCGACATTGACTTCATGTTTGTGGATATGCCACCGGGTACAGGCGACGTTCCGCTTACCGTTTTCCAATCAATTCCAGTAGATGGCATTATCGTCGTTACATCCCCTCAGGAGCTCGTTTCAATGATCGTAACTAAAGCGGTAAAAATGGCCGAGATGATGAACATCCCTATTGTAGGGCTGGTCGAAAATATGTCTTATTTCAAATGCCCGGACAACGATAAAGAATACAAGGTGTTCGGTGAAAGCCATATAGACGAGATCGCAGAAAAACACAACTTGAAAGTTCTAGCCAAATTACCTATCGATTCCAGAATTTCAGCGGCCTGTGATAAAGGTTTGATAGAACTGTTTGAGGGTGACTGGCTTGATCCTATTGCACAAATATTAAAAAATTCGGAGGAAAAAGAAATGTTAAGAATTGCAATTGCCGGCGAAGGCAAAAATGTTACGGAGCACTTTGGACACTGTGAGGTATTCCTTGTCTTTGATGTTGAAGACGGCATAATTGTCAAGGAAGAATCGTTGCCCAATCCTGGGCACAAGCCGGGATTCCTGCCCAATTATCTCGCAGATCGCGGTGTTAATGTCATCATCAGCGGCGGAATGGGGGGCGGTGCTGTAGACATCTTTAACGAAAGAAATGTCGAAGTTATCGTTGGTGCTTCCGGCAATGCGAAAGTGGCGGTCGAAAAATATCTTAGAGGCGAATTGAAAACCACCGGCTCAATTTGCCATGAGCACCAGCATCATGATGAATGTGGGCACTAAGGCGTAATAATAAAAAACGAGGGCGACTTTTATGAAGAAAGCTATTATTTTGTACTGTTCCTTCACCGGGAATACCGAAAAGGTCGCAAAAGCCATTGACGCCGGACTTAAAGAAGGCGGAATGGAGACGACGCTTATGAAGTTTCAGGAGGCGGAAGGTATTGATTATTTCAATTACGACCTTGTATGCGTCGGAGCGCCAAGCTACAACTGGAGCGCTCCTCATCCTGTCAATGAATTTCTGAAGAAGAAGTTCGCTTACTATAAAAGCATAGGAAAAATTGTTCCGAACAGTCCCCGTGTTGGGGAAGCGGCACTTATCTTCTGCACCTATTCCGGACCACACACCGGAATCGACGAAGCTATCCCGACGGGACTCTACATGGGGCAGTTTTTCGACCACATGGGCTTCGATGTACTGGACAAATGGTATATCCTGAGCGAATTCATAGGCTCCGAGGAAATGAGCACGCAGGGACGCATGGGCGACATCAGGGGGCTTCCGACGGAGCGGGACTTCAAGGAATTGCAGGAAAAAGCAAAGAAACTAGTTCTCGAGAATTATTGCTAAAGAAACGTAGTTCTTGATGAAGGCCTCTGGATTGACCCGTTTCACAAATTTTGAAGAATCATTGCCTTATCAAGAACAAAGGCCGGGATTCCTGCCCAATTATCTTGCAGATCGCGGTGTTAATGTCATCATCAGCAGCGGAATGTTCGGCGGGTACTAAGGTGTAACAATAGCGCTTGGCCATTTCCTCGAAGTGGCCAAGCCTTATTTTTATAAAACAAATGACGAGGCGGAGTAAAGATGAGAGAAGTTGGATTTGAATGCCCGATTTGTGGCAAATACTATTTTCAGGAATTTGACAGCCTTGAAGAATGCCCGTTTTGTAATTGGGTTGTTAACATCGTTCAATATGATAATTACGATTTTTCGGAGGGGTCAAACGCTTTAAGTGTTAATGAGTATAGAATTGAACATACTGTTTTGAATAATATAATCACTAAGGAAGCCGCCGAAATACTTAGAGAAGAATTCCGCAGCAAGCGCAACAATATGCAAAAAGAATTCAGAGTAATTAAGATTGAACAAACAGCTCCAAGCTGCGAAGAAATGTGCCAACAATTTGTTGCTGTCAGGCTCCAGTATGTTGAAAAACTGAATCAATTACAGCGACATTGCTGAGCATATCCTTTATATTCATCTCCCGATAAGAATACTGAATCTTTTCTGGGGGTATTCAAATGATGAGGTATAACTATGTTTACTTATGTTTTGTACGGACTTGCCGGTACTGGACTGGCGGTGTCGTTTTTCAAGGATAGAAATAAGACTATAATGGCGCTTAAAAAGGCATGGAAATCTTTTGAGAACATTCTTCCTCAGTTCCTATCCATTTTGATTATTATAGGGCTCGCGCTGGCCATTTTGAGTCCGGAAACAATCACAAAACTGCTCGGGACAAACTCCGGCATATGGGGTGTGGCAGCGGCTTCTGTTATTGGATCAATAACCCTAATACCCGGGTTCATCGCTTTTCCTCTTGCTGCCGCACTTTTGAAAAATGGTGCCGGTTATATGCAGATTACGGCTTTTGTTTCCACTCTAATGATGGTTGGAATTGTGACAATGCCGCTTGAAATTAAAACCTTTGGAAAACGCGCAACTATAATACGTAACGCTTTGGCTTTTGTATTTTCTCTGGTTTCAGCTTTTGTTATTGGGATGGTGTTATGATGAAAGATTTCCTCAAAAGGTACAAAGTATTTTTGCTGCTAATTATAATAAATGCAGCAATCGGATTTGTCATGCCGGAAGTCGGGCTGAAGTCTGTTAATATAACAAAGCAAAACTTAATTGAGATGATCTCAATAATTCCCCCGATTTTTATATTGTTGGGGCTGTTGGACGTATGGGTAGATCGTGCCACCATGATGAAGTATACCGGCAAAGGGTCTGGTTTTAAAGGCGTTTTAATAGCCTTTGTTCTTGGGTCTGCAGCTGCCGGTCCTTTATATGCCGCATTTCCCGTCGCCGGAGTAATGCTTAAGAAGGGCAGCAGTTTGTTTAACGTTTTAATTTTTATTGGCGCATGGTCAACGACTAAAATCCCAATGCTGACTTTCGAGGCTGCTAATTTGGGCATTGCGTTCACATTGACCAGACTGGCACTAAGTATAATAGGCATCATTATCATAGCGGGTATAACCGAAAAATTGTTAAAAACCCGAACACCAAAAAGAGTTATATGAAATGAATCAATCTGAATAAAACAAGGACATAAGAAGGTTATATAGTAGTAAGGCTCGATGCCGGCAAACAGCATCGAGCCTACTCTATTGTCAAAAACGAATATGAAAGTTACACTTCCGATAGTTTGGTTTATTCCTAGCAGTTTCTGCCTACCATGATATTCAGGATTTCTCTATCCGTTTCGCGCATTCCCTTGCTTGCCATTCTTCCAATGTTGGCAATCGTATTGTCTACACCCTTGGAAACTATTCCGTCACCGCTGAAAAACTGTTGTCCGTTCTGATACATACTGTAGCCGAGTATTCCGGCGTCAACCGCCATAGCGATTTTGGCGGCACAGGAGGCCTTTGCTCCATCGCAGACAATTCCGGAAACGACGGCGAGCGCATTGACAACAGTATGCGAAACCGCCTCATAATCGCCGCCGTTGAGATAGGCGATTCCTGCGCCTGCAGCACAGCCCGCGCTGATTGCTCCACAAAATGCGGACAGACGTCCTATGCTCGTTTTCTGATGGATGGCGATAAGATCGGATAGCGCGACCGCTCGAATGAGCTTTTCGTGAGATACCATGAGCTCGGAAGCAAATTCGATAACAGGAAGAGAAGCGGTCAGGCTTTGATTACCACTCCCTGATAGAATGATGACTGGCATCTCGCAGCCACCCATTCTGGCATCCGACCCTGCTGCCGCGCTTGCTCTTGCGCGGACTTTTATATCGGAACCATATGTATCAATCAGCGTTTTGCCGATGTTCGCGCCCCAATCTTTCGTCATTCCTTCGGCGGCGATTGCGCTGTTATACTTTAGCTGACGCTCGATAACTTCTTGAATATCAGACAGCTCAACCGTATCCGCAAAATCAACTATATCCTGTACATTGAGCAGACTTCGGTCGGTAACGCCAATAGTGCCTTCGTTCTTTGACCCGGCTTTAAATAGCGTTTCGCCATTTTTTTCAATGAGAACTATATTTGTATGATAACTTTCAATTACAACTTTGGAATACGCGTCGCCCTCGTATAGTGTTACATCAATATAGAAAACCGCGTCGCCTTCGTACGGAACGACGCTTATTTCATGTTGCTTCTGGTATTGTGCAATTTTCGACTTATCCTCTTCTCGAATCTCTGATAACACCTCAAGCATTTTCAACGGGTCACCGACTGTTATGCCGGCGGCGAGGGTGGCTTCGATTCCCTTCAGGCCGTTCGTGTTAGGCACTATAACGCTTTTAACGTTTTTAATAATATTGCCGCTGACTTCGACCCTGCATTTTTCAGGGAGGACGCCTAGAACCTCTCTGGCTTTTGCCGCAGCATAAGCTAACGCAATCGGCTCGGTACACCCCGTTGCAGGTATTAGTTCTTCTTTAAGTATTTTGATATATTCAGAATATTTATTATCTTTCTTGTCCATAACAGCCGTCATTCCTTCATAATCGAAACTACCTAAATTATATCATTTGCGAAGATTTCATACAACATTATTACAGTAAAATATATAAACTGAAGATCGGACTGCGGTGATGGGCAGCGTCGGTACTTTGACTTTCATGTATCCCGCACTTGGCCAGACAACGAGTTTCAGGCGTTGTTGATCCAGGGGCTAATATTCCTGCTCAGACGACAGCTTTTTTGCCGCAATGAAAAAGGAATGTACTTGCCGCAGTAAATATGCTACACTTGGGGAAGTTAAGACGGTTGTATTCGAGTGCAGCGTGTCCATATCTTTAACCGATAAAAGCCTAAAGGAGAACTTTTGCTAATGACAGAACTATTAAATAGCCTTCCGCAAATCTTAACCTGCTTGTTAATTTGCTGCGTAAAAATAATCGAAATATCAGTACAGTCAATAAGAGTTATAATGCAGGTAAAAGGTCAAAAGTTAGCCTCAACGCTTTTGGCGTTCCTAGAATGTGCAATTTGGGGGCTTGTAGCCTCAGCTGTTATAACTACTCTGGCGGACAATATGTACTGGCTGCTTGCCTATTGTGTAGGGTTTGCGTCCGGAATATATTTGGGCTCTGTCTTGGAAAACAAGCTGGCGCTTGGCGAAACAAATTTGCAGCTCATGACTGATGAAGACGACGGGAACACGATAATTGAGTATCTGATTAAACGTGGCAGAGGATTTACCGCATTTGAGGGCTTTGGCTATGAAGGAAAGAAATACAAAATAAACACCGTGATTCCCCGCAAAGCAGAAAAACAAATAATTAAAGATATACATAATATCACAACTCACGTTTTTGTTGTAAGCTCAGATATCGGAGCATCCTTCGGTGGATATGGAGTACATGGAAATCGCAAATAATACACAGCGGGATGTTTTTGAAAAAGCAGCTATCAATATTTATGGATTCTAAGATCCTTAGGCTATCATGATTGCAACGGCGATTTTTCATGGATACTGCGCTATCTAATTTCGCCAATTGCGTTGTTGACTAGAGCCGACCTTCACAATCAGTCGTGATACAGTGCCTGCTGCAAAAATCCGGGTCTATTTAGAAGATAGTTGATTTCAAAGGTGTCAGTGAGTAAAACGTGTTATTTTTAGAGAATTTACCCGAATATTTTACGAATTTCCTTTGTTGAAAACAGCATTCATTGAAAACGCTGATTCTGCCATGCTATAATTCATTTGAATAGTTTGGGAAGAGGGTTGCGCCATGGATTTGATAAAGGTATTCATAACCGAGGATGAGAGCATCGTCCGCGAGGGACTGCGCGACATTATTCCATGGGAGAAGCACGGTTTTGAATTCGTGGGAGATGCGCCTGACGGCGAGATGGCGCTGCCGATGATCCGCAAGCTGAAGCCTGATGTACTGATCACCGATATCAAGATGCCGTTTATGGACGGTCTTTCGCTGAGCAATATCGTCAGTCGTGAGCTTCCCGATACGAAGATAATAATTATCAGCGGCTACAGCGATTTTGAATATGCAAGGCAGGCTATCGAACTGAACGTTGACCAGTATCTCCTCAAGCCAATCACAAAAGCCGCGATGATAAAGGCGCTGGAGCAGACAAGGCAAAAAATCGAGGAGGAGCAGGAGCAAAAGGATTTTCTGCTCAGATACGAACAGGAAAGCAAAAAGTATGAAAGCTTTTCCCGCCGCGCTTTCTTTGAGACGCTGGTGGAGGGCTCCCTGACGGTCCAGCAGATATACGAGCAGGCAGACAAGCTACATCTCGATCTCAACGCAGACGGCTACAATTTCGTGATATTCACGGTTCAGGCCATCAACGAGACCGCTTATTCCGAGCCTGCTGCTGTAATTCTGGATGAGCTACTGAATTATTTCCTACGCTACCCGGATTATATACTTTTCCGCTGCAATCTGCTCTCTTACGCCTTGCTCGTAAAGGGCGATGCGGATAATCTGGCGGAGCTCACCCAACGCGGCATAGATATAATCCAGCACCGCTGCTGCGAGTCGGAAACGCAGCTGAACTGGTATGTGGCAGTAGGTTCCCCAACCTATCGTCTTAGCGGTTTGCCGCGATGCTACGCTGATACCAATCACGTTCTGGCTTATCGCCATCTTCTGCCGACAAAGCATATATTTACGGCCGAAATGCTCAAAGTCGAGCGTGAACAGGGCGCAGCAAAGAATCTGGACGCATTGGACCTGGTAAAGGTAGACCCTATGGTTATCCGGAATTTCATACAGGCCGGCATATCCGAGGAGACCGAAGCCTTTGTTGAAGAGTATATAAGCAATCTTGGTGGGGTGGAGCGCTCTGTCCTTTTCAGGCACTACCTTATCATCAGCGCAAGGATCAACGCGGAACTTATCCTGCAGGAGATGGGTTGTACCAAGGAAGAGTACCTCCGGCAAATTCCGCCGGCAGAACTCAACATGCCCGTTGAAAACCTCAAGGACTATCTTATCAGTGTATTCAAGACCGCGGTGGATATGCGCGATCTAGCGTCCCAACGGCAAAACAGTGACATTATCGATAGCGCCATAAAATACATAGATAAGAACTACTCTGATGAGAACATCTCTCTCAACAACGTTGCGCAGGCTATAAACATCAGTGCCAACTACCTCAGCGCTCTGTTCAGCCAGAAAATGGGGATATCTTTTGTGGAATACCTGACGCAAAAGCGCATGGCACGGGCCAGACAGCTACTCCAACGGAGCAATAAGCGCTCCGGAGAGATTGCATATGAAGTGGGATATAAAGACCCCAGATACTTCTCGTTTGTATTCAAGAAGACTCAGGGCTGCACACCCAGAAGTTTCCGCACAGGGGAGATGGACAAGCAATGAAACTGCCCCATTATGACAAAAAGTCAATCAGCGGAAGAATGTACACCCTTATCAAGAACATCTTCTTGCCCATGCTTGCGCTGTCAGTGTTCATTCTGTTCCTGTTAATCGTATATTATCTACAATACTCATCCGTCAGCAGCAATATCATCAAAGCCTCTGGGTTCAATCAGAATTTTAAAAACGATGTGGATCTAAAAATGTACTATTTTGTCAGCGGAAGCAGCGATGTGCTCCCATGGGAAGAAGTGCAGACCGCACAGGAGTTGGCCGAGACGCTATTGACCAATACAAAAAACAGTGAAAGCCGCAATGCAATCAGCAGTGTTTTAAATCTGTGTGAAAATCTGAACGCCAGCATCGAAAAAATAGAGAACACCACGGGCTATGACAACCGGATGGAGCAGCTCGAAACGAACATTTATGTTATTACCGAGCTCATTGAGGAGTATATATACACCTACCTCTACTATGAAGCGGGAGAAATTGCCTCTCTCCAACAGAACCTTAAATACTGGCTCACCACCGAGATTATTGTAGCAGTCTTGTTCATGATTATCATTGCCACCGCCTCGGTAAAAAACGCATTCAGCATTAGCAAGAGCATAACAGACCCAATAGACGCTCTTTCCACCCGTGTTGAGGAGATAGGTAAAGGCGATCTCGAAGAAAAAACGCCTGTAGAAGCGGACGACGTTAAGCTCATATCCCTCAGCAACGGCATCGAGCAGATGGCTGGTAAGCTGGACCGCCAGATTGAGCTAAACCGGCAGGAGCAGATTAGGCTCCGCGGCATTGAATTGTCTCTTATCCAAGCGCAGATGAACCCTCATTTCCTTTATAACACTCTGGACACTATTGTGTGGCTCATCGAAACCGGAAAGAATCAGGAAGCGGAGGAGATGGTCACCAGTCTTTCCACCTATTTCAGATCTTCCCTCAGCCACGGAAAGGATATAATTACCCTCTCCGAAGAGACGCAGCATGTCCGAAGCTATCTTGAGATTCAGCAGGTACGTTACAAGGACGTACTGGATTATGAGATCAAAATGGACGAGACGCTAAACAAATGTCTTATACCGAAGATGACGCTTCAGCCGATGGTTGAAAATGCGATATATCACGGGCTCAAGTCTAAGAGAGGAAAGGGCACAATCTACATAAGCAGCAGCATTGCTTACGGCAGCGTTACCATCAGGGTCGAGGACACCGGAGTAGGCATGGACAAAGAGGCTCTGGAAAAGCTACGGGAACAGGTGGCAAACGGCGACGCCTCCGGCTTCGGCCTTGTGGCGGCTTATAAGCGTCTCGGCCTTGTTTACGGATCCGATTACACCTTCACCATCGACAGCGAACTCAACGCAGGCACCGCCATTACCATCCGTATTCCATATAAAACGGAGGAGCCCAATGATGCGAACGATTAAAACAACATGCTGCCTTCTGGTTTTGTGCTTATTGGTCGGTTGCGCCGGCTCACAAGGATCCGCATACGAGAAAGATCTTCTGGTGGTGGGCTTCTCTCAATTAGGGTCTGAATCGGACTGGCGCATTGCTAACACACAGTCCATGACTCAGGCGTTCAGCGAGGAAAACGGTTATGAGCTGCTGTTTGATAACGCAAAGCAGAAGCAGGAAAACCAGCTTATAGCGGTTCGCAACTTCATTTTGCAGGGCGTGGATATAATAGTTCTCGCGCCCGATGCGGAAACCGGCTGGGACAATGTACTTTCTGAAGCTAAAGCTGCGGGTATCCCCGTTATAATCGTTGACAGGGAGGTATCAGTCGAGGATGAAAGCCTTTATCTCAGCAGCGTCGGATCGGATTTTCTGAAGGAAGGCAGACTTGCGGTCGACTGGCTTGAAAAGGAACTTGCAAGGCAGGGACGGAACGACGAGGAAATAAAGATCCTACATATCAAGGGCACCGATGGTGCAACCGCGCAGCTTATGAGAACGAAAGCGATAGAGGATGGTGTGCTCCGGCAAAGTCTTTGGACTATCTCTGCCCAGCTTTCGGGAGATTTTACTGAGGCGAAGGGATATGAAGTCGTTAGAGATTATCTTAAGAACGATCAGGATATCGATGTAATATACAGCGAGAACGACAATATGACTTTCGGTGCGATGAGAGCGCTCGACGAGGCGGGGCTTAGTTACGGCGAGAACGGAGACGTGATCATCATCTCCTTTGACGCAGTCAGAGAAGCGTTGGAGTATTGCCTCGAGGGAAAGATAAACCTGTGCGTAGAATGCAACCCCCTGCACGGGCCTCGTGTGGATGAGCTGATAAGGCAGTACGAGTCAGGTGCGGAGATACCGAAGCAGACTTACGTTGAAGAGACCTATTTTACGCGGTCCAATCTTTCACTGGAAATCATCTGCAACAGAGAATATTAAACAGACGGACTCGACCCAGAGAACACAAAAAAAGGCTATTAGCGAATTGCCAATAGCCAAATCATAAGTGTTACAGAAAGAATGTTAAAGCATACACTATGGAACTGTATACTCTACGATACGTACGGCGGTGTGGGCGTTGGTCTCTGAATTAATGCGTGCCCAATACCCGATTAGTCAAACACACAGCCGTATTAAAGCGGCTGTGTGTTTGATTTAGAGGAGAACGTGAGAACGATTTTTACGCGAACATCAGCCGCTTTCGCGTTCAGTCAGATTCCACGAAAGGGCTGCGGAGCGGCCGGTCCTGCCGGCCATAAGTGCAAGCAGTGCTTCCGCCGCTACTTTACCCACTGCATGGGCCTCATGCCCCAGCGAGGTGATGCCCATCGCCCTAGCAGTTGCATAATAGCTGTTGTCAAAGCTTACGACTGATACTTCTCCCGGCACGTCGATATTGTTCAGACGCAGCGCCCGAATCAGATAAAAAGCAATCTCGTCATTGTAGCAGATAACTGCCGTACAGGGCTTGAGATAATCTTTAATAAAGCTGTGGAGAATACTGTCATTGTTGTTTAAAAGACGTCTGCGGCTCTCGGATGATAACCAGTAATAATTACTTTCGCTGAAGTTCATACCGAGGTCCAGACTTGCCTGAACGCAGCCATGATAACGCTCAAGGCCTCTCGAATCATCGCTTTTCATTATTCCGGCAATGTTCTTATGGCCCTTGGCTGCAAGGTACTTTACAAGGCTGTATGCTCCGGTATAATCGTCCTCGCTGATACAAACAGCGGAAACCGGGCGGTTATATCCGCAGTGGAGGTAGACCAACGGTACTCCTACGGCCTCTACCTGTTCAAGCAGATCGATATTGGGACTGGCCAGCACATTGTTCAAGGCTTCGATTACGATGCCGGCGGGAGGAGTTTCCACGAGCGCGGTAAGAACAGCACGCTCATTGATCACGCGCCCGTTTGTGTTATGGCAGCAAACCGAATAGCCTTTAGCTGACAAGTTGTTTTGCAGGTCTCGTACTATGCCCGGATATATGTATTCACTTTTATCCGGTAGCACGACCGCCACCAGCTTGCTGTTATTTGCAGTGTCGGCGAGATATGAACCGCTACCCCGACACTTGACGACAAGTCCCTTCTTTTCGAGTAGTGCCAGCGCGGTGCGTACCGTTTGCCGGCTGCAGCCGTATTTTTCCGCAAATTGGGCTTCGCTCGGCAGTTTTTTGGTGCCGGACTGTTGCATAGTCCGCATTTCTTCTGTAATATCTTTGGCTATGCTAATATACTTTGCCGCCATATCGCAATACCGCCTTAGAGCTTTATACATATTTAGAATAGCATGTAAAATAATACTTACAATTCTATTAATGACAGATAATTTCGCATCTTTTATAGCAAAATTATTCTCAAACTGCGTTAAGTTTTTGATTCAACAAAAATTTAACGCAGTTTATTTTCTTTATCATTAAATAATCCGAATCCGAAGAACTCAGACGGCATATTTCATAACAGAAAGTTATATCTTAAAATAAGCGGGCATTAATATTTCAAACATTTTATCGTAAATATTCAGCAAAAATACGGAAATTGGTACTCTTCTAAAAAGTTGTATTATTTGCAAAAAACCGGCCAAAAGTTGTATTTATTCAGTATCACGATTTTGGTTTTAGGGGCTTACAAAGAGTTTACTGTGCCATTTTTTTATGATTTGATAATGCCAGCAACTCAGTAAACGGCGGTTTAAAAATTTTTATGAAAGAGGAAAGATTATGAAGAAGTATTTAGCATTAGTTCTTGCTCTGTGCATGGTGTTTGCGCTTTGCGCATGCGGCCAGAAAGCAGCACCTGAAGCCAGCAAAGACGCTACCGCAGCTTCAGTTGAACCCGCAGCCGAACTGATTAAGGTCGGCATCATCAACAACGACCCCAACGAATCCGGCTACCGCACCGCCAACGACAAAGACATGAAGGCAACCTTCACCAAAGAAAGCGGCTACGAGGCATCCTTTGCGTACAGCCTAAAGAATGATGAGCAGATAGCCGCAGCCCAGAAGTTCATCCAGGATGAAGTCGATTACCTTCTCATCTCCGCAGCAGGCACTTCCGGCTGGGATTCCGTTCTGAAGGATGCACAGGCAGCAGGCATCCGCGTAATTCTGTTCGATCGCACCATCGACGCTGACGAAAGTCTTTACGAGGCCTCTATTGTCTCCGACATGGCTCTTGAAGGCAAGACCGCAGTTGATTGGCTTGCATCTCAGAACCTCGAAACTTACAACGTCATCCACATTCAGGGCGTTATGGGCTCCTCCGCTCAAATCGGCCGCACCGGCGCTCTCGATGAGATGGTCGCAGCAAACGACAAATGGAAACTGGTAACTCAGCAGACCGCAGAATGGAATGCGGAGACCGCACAGCAAATCGTTCAGGCTGTTATAGACTCCGGCAAAGAATTCAATGTTATCTATGCTGAGAACGACGATATGGCAAAGGGCGCAGTTGCAGCTCTTGACAAGGCAAACATCTCCCATGGCGTTGGCAAGGACGTTATTGTTATTGGCTTTGACTGCAACAAGTGGGCGCTCGAAGAGCTGCTCGCAGGCAACTGGAACTACGACGGCCAGTGCAATCCTTTCCAGGCCGCCTACATAGACACCATCATCAAGGATCTTGAAAAAGGCACGGCCCCCGCAAAGAAGGTAGTCATCATGCAGGAGAAGGGCTTTGACGCAAGCACCATTACTCAGGAGGACGTCGACAAGTACGGCATCTAACACATAATTACTCTCGCCTGACTATCAGGTGAGAAGCGGCACGCGGTACGGTATATATGGATGATATATCCTTGTAACCGCACCGCGTGCATTCTTATCACAAAGAAAATTAGTCCTTGTCGGCTTTACCAGGGAACTGGGACTCGACTTTTGGGGAGGCGAACAAACTATGCAAGACGGCGCAATATTGGAAATGCGTGGCATAAGCAAATATTTTCCCGGCGTGCGCGCCCTTCATGATGTGGACTTTACTCTACACGAGGGTGAGATCCACGCTCTGATGGGCGAAAACGGAGCGGGAAAATCAACATTGATCAAGGTTTTAACTGGCGTCTATTCGAAAGATGCGGGGCAAATTTGTATTAAAGGCAGTTCTGGCTCCGTGTCCATAAGATCACCGGAGGATGCCCAAAAGATTGGCATAAGCACAGTATATCAGGAAATAACTCTCTGCCCCAACCTTACGGTCGCGGAGAATATGTATATAGGCAGGACAAAAGGCTCTCTTACCCACTGGAAGAAAATCAACACGGAGGCCGGTAAACTCCTTGACTCGCTGGGAATACCGGCAAGTCCCACCATGCAACTGTCAAGCTGTTCCATTGCAGTGCAGCAAATGGTCGCCATTGCCCGAGCGGTGGACATGGAGTGCAAGGTCCTCATTCTTGACGAACCCACATCCTCACTGGATGACCAGGAAGTATCCAAGCTGTTCAGGCTGATGTTGGATCTGAAAGCCAAGGGCGTGGGCATTATCTTTGTGACACACTTCCTCGATCAAGTTTACGAAGTCTGCGACAGGATAACCGTACTTCGCGACGGTAAACTTGTGGGCGAGTATGTGATCGGAGATCTGCCCAAGGTCCAGTTGGTTTCAAAGATGCTAGGCAAGGAGCTAGACGATCTTTCCGGCATTCAGAAGAACGCCGACGAGATATATGTGGGCCGGACGGAGGTCCCCGTGTTCGAGGCCATTCAGCTTAAAAGCTCCGCCAACATCAAGCCCTTTGACTTTGCCATATACAGAGGCGAGGTGAACGGATTTACCGGTCTTCTTGGCTCCGGCAGAAGTGAGTGTGTCCGAGCGATTTTCGGCGCTGACAAGACAACAGGCGGCACAATTAGGATAGACGGGAAGAAGGCAAGGATTTCAAAGCCGCTCGACGCAATGAAGCACGGCATCAGCTACCTTCCCGAAGACCGCAAGCGCGACGGAATCGTGGGGGATCTTTCCGTAAGGGAGAACATCATTCTAGCCCTACAGGTCATGAAGGGATTTTTCCGCCCGTTCAGCCGAGCCCAGGCGGAAGCTTTCGCGGACGAGTACATAAAGCTCCTCGATATAAAGACCGCTTCTTCCGACACGCCCATCAAATCCCTTTCGGGTGGAAACCAGCAGAAGGTCATACTTGCCCGCTGGCTTTTGTCAAATCCTGTGTACCTGATTCTCGATGAACCGACCCGTGGCATTGACATCGGCACAAAGGTCGAAATCCAGAAGCTGGTGCTCAAACTCGCGGCCGAAGGCAAGAGTATAACTTTCATCTCATCCGAGATAGATGAAATGTACCGCACCTGCTCGCGGCTCATTGTCATGCGCGACCGCAGAGTTGTGGGCGAGCTGAGAGGTGAAGATTTGACCCAAAACAAGATCATGGCAACCATTGCCGGAGGTGATTGATTATGGCTTCTTTTAAAAGTGCATCCCAAGAATCTGCCGCAAAAAGGATTGGTTCTTTTTTAGCCAAACTGGTCAAACACCAGATATTCATTCCCATCGCTGCGCTGCTGATTCTTGTAATATTCAACCTAATTGCCGACCCGTCGTTTTTTGCGATATCTCTTGATCAAAACAGTTTAGGTAATCCGGTGTTTTCCGGCTACCTGATAACGATACTGGATAACGCTTCGGAGCTTGTCATCCTAGCAATAGGCATGACGCTTGTAACGGCGGCCTCCGGCGGCCAGGATATTAGCGTCGGCTCCGCGATAGCGATCAGCGGCAGCGTTATGCTCCGCGTGCTGTGCGGGACCAACTCTCGCCCGGAAGTTCTTCAGGCTCCCATTATCGTTGCATTCCTGGTCTGCTGCGTGGTCGCAATGCTGTTCGGCGCATTCAACGGAACGCTCGTCGCCATTTTCAAGATCCAGCCTATGGTCGCGACCCTTATCCTGTTTACCGCCGGTCGTTCCGTAGCAGCATGGATAAACAAAAACGAGCTACCCATCATCAGTGACGCTTCCTTTGGCTATTACGGAAACTTTATCCCGGGGATCCCGATCCCGACACCCATATTCATCGCCGTTGCCTGTATGATATTGATTGCGTTGGTGCTGAAATTCACCAATCTTGGCCTTTACACGCAGTCTGTCGGTATTAACGCTAATTCGTCCAGACTCAACGGTATCGATCCCGCTCTTATAAAATTCATCACCTTTGTCATACTGGGTCTGTGTGTTGCTGTCGCCGGATTTATCAAGGTCAGCCGCTTCTCGACCATAAATTACTCCGTCATTGCAAAGGACATCGAGATGGACGCGATTCTGGCGGTCGCTCTAGGCGGCAACGCCCTCAACGGCGGTAAATTCAACATGGGCGCATCCATTCTAGGCGCGTACGTGATACAGTTTCTTACCACAACCTTATATAAATTCAACGTCGTATCCAGCGCGCTACCAGCATATAAGGCAGTCGTCGTAATAATTTTGGTGGTATTGAGTGCACCGATCGTCAGGGACAAGATTACGGAAACATGGAAGAAGCTCGCCCCTGTAAAAATTGCAAAGGAGGCGAGTTAGTATGCTGTTACAGAAGAGCGCAAAAGAGAGAAATCCTCTCATGAATCGTCACAGCATCTCCGACACTAATATACTATTGTACATCACTTTTGCGGTATTCGTCGTAATGTATGCTGCAGCAATAATATTTCTAGGTTCCGGGTTTTTGAAGCCACAAACTTTTTTTAGCATTCTAAACGAAAACGCGGCGCTCATCATCCTTTCCTGCGGAATGAGTATAGTAATGATCTCCGGAGGCATCGACATATCCGTGGGTGCCGTCACAGCCCTTGTATGCATGAGCTGCGCTGTCAACCTTGACTTTAACGGGGGAAGCGTTCTGACCGCAATCCTTCTTGCTCTTTTTGTAGGGCTCATGTTCGGTCTGGTTCAGGGTTTCCTTGTTGCTTATCTTGAGGTCCAGCCCTTCATAGTCACTCTTGCAGGTATGTTTTTCGCAAAAGGAATGACCACCATAGTCAACTCTACCCAGTTCAATGTTGTGCATGAAGGCTTCCAGAAGCTGAAATCGACCAGAATAAACATCCCCGGAATGGGCTCATACAACAAGCTTGGTATTGTTGTGCCGGCCTATGTGGAAATCGGGGTCATCGTCGCTATAATCACGGTGGTTGTGCTTTTTATGGTTCTTCGCTGGACAAAGCTCGGCCGCAATTTCTATGCGGTGGGCGGCAACAGTCAAAGCGCGAACATGCTGGGCATTAACGTCAAGCGTACAAAGTTTCTTGCACACATTCTCTGCGGCTTGCTGGCAGGTATAGGCGGTTTTGTGTACTTTCTCCATGTAGGCTCAGGCTCTCCCTCCCACGCAAGCGGCGCCGAAATGAATGCAATAGCATCGTCGATCATCGGCGGTACGATGCTTACTGGCGGCGTCGGTAACATCATCGGCACCTTCTTCGGTGTGCTGTCGCTGAGCACTATCAAAAACATCGTATCTTCACTGGGGCTGGATGAGGCGTGGTGGACCAATATCACAGTTGCAGCCATGATCTGTCTCTTCCTCTTGATCCAGAGCGTCGTGCTGTCGCGCAAGAACAAGAATAAGCTATGATTACTGATGTCGAAATCGATCATAGGAGGTCAAGTATGGAAAATCGTGAATTTTGGTTTGTAGTGGGCTCACAGTTTTTATATGGCTCAGAGGTTTTGGAAACAGTTGCCGCCAGAGCTGAAAAAATGGCGGCAGAATTAAGCAAGGTACTGCCTTACCCTCTGGTGTACAAGGTAACAGCCAAGACCAATAAAGAGATCACCGATGTGGTCAAAGAGGCAAACTTTTCCGATGAGTGCAGCGGTATTATCACTTGGTGCCACACTTTCTCGCCTTCTAAAATGTGGATTAACGGTCTTGCGGCATTGCAGAAGCCTTACTGCCATCTGGCCACACAATATAACAAAGAGATTCCCAACGAAGAGATCGACATGGACTTCATGAATCTCAATCAGGCCGCTCACGGTGACAGAGAACACGGCTTCATAGGAGCGCGGCTCCGCATGCCCCGAAAGATTATCGCAGGATACTGGAACGATGAGAAGGTGCATAAGCGCCTTTCGGACTGGATGAAGGTCGCTGTTGGTGTTGCAGTCTCCAAAAAGATGTGCGTCATGCGCTTCGGCGACAATATGCGCGAAGTGGCCGTCACCGAGGGCGATAAGGTTGAAGTCCAGCGGAAGCTTGGCTGGCAGGTAAACACCTGGGCCGTGGGCGATCTGGTCAAGGAAATGAACGCCGTCTCTGATGCTGATATTGACGCATTAGTCGCTGAGTATCTTAATGCCTATGATGTCAACACAGACAATTTGGATGCCATCCGCTACCAGGCGAAGGAAGAGACAGCCATCAGAAAGATGATGGAACGCGAGGGCTGCATTGCCTTCTCCAACACCTTCCAGGATCTATACGGTATGGAGCAGTTGCCCGGCCTCGCCTCACAGCATCTTATGGCACAGGGCTACGGCTACGGCGGCGAAGGCGACTGGAAGGTCTCCGCAATGACCGCCATAATGAAAGCCATGGGCAAGAACGGAAACGGCTCTTCTGCATTTATGGAGGATTATACATATCATCTTGCTGAAGGACAGGAGTATTCCCTCGGCGCTCATATGCTGGAGGTCTGTCCGTCGCTTGCGGCAGATAAGCCCCGCATCGAAACCCATCGTCTTGGTATTGGCATGAATGAAAAAGACCCTGCCCGTCTGGTATTTGAGGGAAAGGCTGGAAAAGCCATAGTTGTAAGCCTTATAGACATGGGCGGAAGACTGCGGCTTATTGTTCAGGACATCGAGTGCGTAAAGCCCATCATGCCCATGCCTAATCTCCCTGTCGCAAGAGTGATGTGGAGAGCCATGCCAGATCTGACCACAGGCGTTGAATGCTGGATCACCGCGGGCGGAGCCCATCATACGGTGCTGTCCTACGACGTTAACGCAGAACAGATGTGCGACTGGGCAAGAATGATGGATATTGAATTCGTCCATATAAGCAAGGACACTACACCTGAAAAATTGGAAGAAAATCTGCTAATAAAAGACCTAATTTGGAAGCTGAAATAAGGTGAACATATGGAACTTGAAAAGTCTGTAATCGGAATAGAACTGGGCTCTACCAGAATAAAGGCCGTGCTGCTGGACGAGCGGCACATACCCGTTGCCTCCGGCAACTATGAGTGGGAAAACCATTTCGTTAACGGCGTATGGACTTACGCCATGGATGAGGTTCACAAGGGCCTTCACGCCTGCTATGCAGAACTTGCATGTGACGTGAGAGCGAAGTTCAATATGGAGCTGACCACCGTGGGCGCAATAGGTGTCTCCGCAATGATGCATGGCTATCTGCCCTTCGACCGGGATGGAAAACAGCTTGCGGAGTTTCGCACATGGCGCAACACCATCACTGGCGAAGCAGCTGAGAAGCTATCTACCTTGTTCGGCTTCAACATCCCCCAGCGCTGGAGCATTGCGCACCTGTATCAGGCCATCTTAAACGGCGAAGCGCACGTAGAAGACATCTCTTTCCTGACGACACTGGCAGGATATGTCCACTGGCAGCTCACCGGCGAGAAGGTCATTGGCATTGGCGAAGCCTCTGGCATGTTTCCAATAGACAGTGCAAGGCTTTCTTTCAATCAGTGCATGGTAGAGCAGTTTGACCAGCTGATTTGTAATCAGCCGTTCCCATGGAAGCTACGGGATGTTCTGCCGAAAGTCTTGCCCGCAGGAGTCAGCGGCGGAATGCTCATAGACGCGGGCGCATTGTTTCTTGACCCAACAGGTACATTGAAGCCCGGTGTTCCCGTCGCGCCCTGTGAGGGCGACGCTGGAACAGGTATGGTAGCGACGAACTCGGTGCGTGTTAGAACAGGCAATGTATCCGCCGGGACTTCGGACTTTGCAATGCTGGTGTCCGATCACGATCTTGGCGTACACCGTGAGATTGATATGGTTACCACTCCCACAGGCTTACCAGTTGCGATGGTACACTGCAACAACTGCACCTCGGACATTAACGCATGGGTGAATCTTTTTTCCCAGTTCGCCGATGCCATAGGCGAACCGCAGGATAAGGGAGCTCTCTTTACTTTGCTCTTTAACAAAGCCCTTGAAGGCGACGCGGACTGTGGCGGACTGCTCTCCTACAACTACTTCTCCGGCGAGGGCGTCACCGATCTGAACGAGGGCAGGCCGGTGTTTGCAAGATTCCCAAACTGCAATTTCAGCCTTGCAAACTTCATGCGCTCTCATTTGCTGTCGGCACTTGCAACACTAAAAATCGGTCTGGATATTCTCACGAAGGAAGAGAACGTACAGGTTGACAAGCTATATGGTCACGGGGGGTTCTTTAAAACTCCGGTAGTGGGACAGAAGCTTCTGTCGGCAGCCGTCGGCGCTCCGGTGTCTGTGATGGTGACCGCGGGCGAGGGTGGCCCCTTCGGCATGGCTTTGCTGTGTACGTACATGTTGTGGAAGGATGAGAACGAATCGCTAGAAGATTATCTTGACAACAAGGTTTTCAAGGATGCTGAATATTCAACGCTAAGCGCGGATGTTTTCGAAATAGAAGGCTTCAATGTATTCCTCGAAAAATACAAGGACGCCTTTGAAGTTGAGCGAACAGCAGTCAAAACTATGTGAGGTAAGATATGCTTGAAAAACTGAAACAACAGGTCTTGGAGGCAAATCTCCTACTACCGAAACATGGCCTTGTAACCTTTACATGGGGCAATGTATCCGGCATAGACAGGGAATCCGGGCTGGTGGTCATTAAGCCATCCGGAGTATCTTATGAGGGGATGACAGTTGAGGATATGGTCGTTGTCGATCTGGACGGCAATGTAGTCGAGGGCAAATATAAGCCCTCATCCGACACGCCTACCCATCTGGAGCTATACAAGGCGTTTCCCACAATCGGGGGAATAGTTCACACCCACTCCCGCTGGGCAACCACCTTTGCACAGGCGGGCATGGATATACCGGCAATGGGGACCACTCACGCGGACTATTTCTACGGAGCTATCCCATGCACTAGGCCCATGACTTATGCAGAAATACACGGCAGGTACGAGAAGGAGACCGGCACGGTCATTATTGAGACCTTTAAGGATAAAGACCCTGCCGCCATCCCCGGCGTGGTGGTATACAGCCACGGACCCTTCGCGTGGGGCACGGACGCCATTAACGCAGTTCACAATGCGGTCGTTATGGAAGAAGTGGCCTTCATGGATTGGCACGCCATGATGATAAACCCCGCGCTCGACAGAATGCAACAGACGCTTTTGGACAAGCACTACCTCCGCAAGCATGGTAAGAACGCATATTACGGGCAAGGGTAAGCCCCCGTCAAACAGCCAAAAACTCCGATGCTTCCCATTCCGGTAATCAACGCGAAATACCATGTCACCATACAGAAAAGGCCGTTTGAGGCATATTCAAGGGCAGGTGAGGTTGCTGTCATGGTTCAGCGCTTACTTCAAAAGTAGAGAATTATCAAAAAAAGGTGAGCCTACATTAAACAATTTAAGGCTCCTCGAGTATTATCGGGGAGCCTTAAAACACGGCAAATATTTAAAACAAGTTTATTTCCTATACGTTGATTTACAAAAATGCGCCACCCAATGTAGCTTAAATCACAAATATGCGACGATATTGCCAGCCGCATTTAATACATATTGACAAGTTGATGACGTTTGTGGTAGTCTAGCACTGTGCTCGAGCACAGTATATTAAGCTCAAAAGACTCGGGACTCTTCAACAATACAAATTATGGGGATACCAAATGACGATAAAAGAAATTGCCGCTTTGGCGGGAACCAGCAGAGGTACTGTTGACCGCGTTCTAAACGGAAGAGGAAACGTAAATTCAGAGCTTGCAGACAGAATTATTAGTATAGCAACCCAGAACAACTATCAGCCAAACCAACACGCACAAGCACTTATTAAATCCCGCAAACATATGACTATTGGTGTTGTAATAAACTCGCTAGGAAACGAGTTTTTTGATGACGTTCTGCGCGGAATACACGACAGAGCCCAGAAATACCTAAGCTCCGGTTTCAGCATTATTGTAAAAGAAATCAAGGGCTATGACGGCAATGAACAAATCAGCGCTATAGATATGGTTCTCGAACACGATGTTGACGCACTGGCGATAATGCCGCTTGATTTACCTGAGGTTAGAGAAAAACTAAAATCTCTGAAAATACCGATCGTTATGTTCAATACAGATATACAAATGGACAAGCTCGCATTCGTGGGCTGTGATTACTATAATAGCGGAGGACTCAGCGGAGATATTGCAAAGCTCATCATGGGTTCTCGAGGCGGCAAAATCGGCATAGTCATCGGAAGCTTTATGATGCAAGGACACAAACTCCGAATTTCCGGCTTTACAGACAGCGTGAATACAAACGAAAATATGAACATCGTAGCTTGCGTAGAAAACGCCGATGATGATTCGCGTTCCTATGAGGTGACAAAAGAGCTTATATCCGAGCACCACCCCGACCTAATCTATTTTGGTGCCGCAGGTGTTAAAGGCGGTGTCGAAGCGGTACTCGACAGCAATGAAAATATCCAAATCATTACTGTTGATGAAACGACACCTACACGAGAATATTTGGATAAGGGTGTTATCTCAGCAACCGTTACGCAGCAACCCTATATACAAGGCGTATTGACAATCAAAATCCTGTATAACTACCTTTCAAGCAAAAAACCGCCTCGTGAAAGATACAATTATACTGAAAATCAGGTAAAATTGAGGAATTCGAAATAGTAATATACAAAATACGCTTTCATAAGTCAAATGAAAAGTAGTGTAATAGAAGGGTGAATATAAAAAACAATTACAAGGAGGAAAAACTAAATGGGTAAAAGACTGGTTACTTTGTGCACTTGTCAGTGGGCAGATTTGCCGCTCGACGACCTGTGCGCTCTGGCGAAAAAAATGGGTTATGACGGGCTTGAGCTCGCATGCTGGGGCAACAATCTGGACTTGGACAAAGCCTATAGCGACGACAGCTATGTCCAATATGTGTTGGATACGCTCAAAAAGCACGGGCTTGTCTGCCGCGCGATAGCAACACATATTATCGGACAGTGCGTCGGCGACGCTCCTGACCCCCGTCTCAACAACTTTGCCCCTGCGTCATGTGCCAACAAACCCGAAGAAATCCGAGCATGGGGTATCGAAACCATGAAGAAGTCGGCGGTAGTCGCAAAAAAACTCGGTGTTAACATAGTCACCGGCTTTACCGGTTCGCCTATTTGGAAATACCTCTATTCCTTCCCGCAAACCACTGAACAAATGGTGGAAGATGGTTTTGACGAAATCGTAAGGCTGTGGTCTCCGATTCTGGACGAGTTCAGCAAAAACGACGTCAAGTTTGCGCTCGAAGTACATCCAGGCGAAATTGCCTTTGACTACTATTCCACTAAAAAACTGCTTGAGAAATTTGCAGATCGTCCCGAATTTGGTATAAACTTTGACCCCAGCCACCTCATCTGGCAGGGTATGACGCCGCATCTTTTTCTTTCCGATTTTCGCGAACGTATTTATCACGTCCACATGAAGGATGCTGCGGTCACGCTTGACGGGCGCACGGGTCTTCTGGGCTCGCACATTGACTTCGGCAGCATGAAGCGCGGCTGGAATTTCCGCAGTCTCGGCCACGGCAGCGTAAACTTCGAGGATATCATCCGTGTTCTCAACGATATGGGCTATGACGGACCTCTCTCAGTCGAATGGGAGGACAGTGGCATGGATCGCATCGACGGCGCGACCGAAGCCTGCGCATTTGTCAAAAAAATAGACTTTAAGGCGTCCGACTTTAAATTTGACGACGCTATCTCAAACTAAGGAGGCGCGCAAAATGGCAAAACAAATTCGATATGGTATGGTGGGCGGTGACCTTCACGCCTTTATCGGCGAGGTTCACCGCAAAGCGATAAACTTTGACACCCGCGCGGAGTTGGTTGCCGGCTGCTTCAGCAACATTCCCGAATATAATGTTGAAACCGCCGAGGCTTATTGCGTAAATGGATCCCGTGTATACGATGACTACAAGGAAATGGCTGCCAAGGAATCCGCCAGAGAGGACGGTATAGACTTTGTTTCCATAGCAACACCCAACTTTCTGCATTACGAAGTGGCAAAGGAATTCCTCTCTCACGGCATCAACGTCGTCTGCGAAAAGCCTCTCTGCTTCGAAATTGAGCAGGGCGAGGAGCTTGTGAAACTTGCGAAGGATAAGGGACTTCTTTTCGGAATCACATATACATATACGGGATACACGATGACAAAGGTAATGAAGGAGATGATCGCCGAAGGAAAGATTGGCAAAATCGCCTCCGTCAGCGCCGAGTATGCTCAGGATTGGCTCATAAACGAGCTTTCGCCGGTCGAGGGTGCACAGGAAAACCTATCGGTTTGGAGAAAGGACCCGAAGTATTCCGGCATTTCCAACTGCGTGGGCGATATTGGCACTCACATCGAGAACTATGTCCACTATGTTACAGGGCTTAAAATCAAGCGTCTTCTAGCCACAGCAAACACCTACGGTCACGCACTTGACCTCAACTCCAACATTATAGTCGAATACGAAAACGGCGTTAACGGTGCCTACTGGTGCTCGCAGATCGCAATGGGTCACTTGAATGGGCTTGTTGTCCGCGTATTCGGTGAGCTCGGCTCTCTTGAGTGGCAGCAGGAGCATCCCGACTATCTGCGCTTTACGCCAAAGGGCGGAGCGCCCCAAATGCTCTCTCGCGGAGATGGTTATATCAAAGAAAAGGCGGGAGCATCAAGCCGCATCCCCGTCGGACATCCCGAGGGACTCTATATCGCGTTTGCAAACATATACAGAAACTTCATTTCGGCGCTTATCGACAAAAAGAACGGCAAGGATGTTTCCGGCGCAGATTTCCCCACGGTTTCGGACGGTCTTTCCGGCGTTAAATTTATCCACGCTGTTATCGGCAGCGCAAAGAACAACTCCTCTTGGATGGAACTATAATCAAATGAAGGTCCGCAAGGACATCATTATAGACAACAAATTTTTTAGGAGGAACAATTGATGAAAAAGATTCTAGCATTGCTTCTGGCGCTCACTCTTGCACTGGGCCTTGCCGCTTGCGGCGGCGGCGCAACGACCGAATCTGCAGCACCCGCGGCATCAGAAGAGCCCGCTGCTACAGTGAAAAACTTAGTTATCCTCGTTCCCAACGCTGACCACGGTTGGACCGGAGCTGTTATGACTTATGCGCAGGAAAAAGCTGACGAAATCACCGCAGCTGGAACCTACAACGCAAAGGTTATCACCTCCACCGATCCCGCAAACCAGATTTCCCAGGTCGAGGACCTTATCGAGAACAAATCCGCCGACGCAGTCGTAATCCTGCCACAGGATAATACTCTCGAAGCAACAATGAAGAAGCTTGCCAACAGCGGCATCCCCTTCGTAATGTTTGACCGCGTTATCGACTCAGTTGCATCTCAGGCAGTTGCCAGTGTTAAGGGCGACAACCAAGGCATCGGCATCGCAACCGCAGAGCGTTTTATTGCAAACGGCATGAAGCCCGGTGACAAAATCCTCATCATGCCCGGAGATAACTCCTCCGTTCCCGAAATGAGAAACAAGGGCTTCTTTGATACTCTCCTCGCAAACGGCTGGACACAGGAGCAGGTTGACGCCATTAAGTCCACAGCATACACCGGCTGGTCCCGCAGCGAAGGCAAGAAGCTCTTCACCGAGTGGCTCGAAACCTCCACAGTTGATGAAATCACTGCTACAAAATGGATCTTCACGCACGACGACGAAATCGCAATGGGCATCCTTGAAGCTCTCAAGGGCTCCGATATCGACCAGGCCAAGAAGGATGCGTTCCTCAATGCAGGCGTAAACCTCGGTACCTCCTCCGGCCTCAACGAAATGTACAGCGTACTTAAGGGCATTCACCAGAAGGACTATACGGCAGAAGTTGCAAAGCTCGCAGACCTCTTCTCCGTAACCTATGATCCCGGCATGATCAAGATTGCTATTCAGGACATGGCTGACAGCCTCGACGGCAAAGAAGTTGCTCAGGATCACGTTGTTCCCGTATCCGTTGTTGACGCAACAAATGTAGCCGACTTCCAGGGCTTCGGCGACGCAGTTTCTAAGTAAGCTCAACAAAACAAAATTTGCCCGCGGGAGTATTATTACTCCTGCGGGCATTGAGAAACTCCATGAAGGAGGAGACACGGCAGTGGAAATGCTGAAAATGACTGACATCTCAAAATCGTTTTTCGGCGTGCCTGTCCTGAAGCACGTTGATTTCAGTGTCGAGCAGGGAGAAGTCCACGCTCTTCTGGGCGAAAACGGAGCGGGAAAGTCTACGCTGATGAATATTCTGGCGGGAGTCTATACACGGGACTCAGGTACGGTATTGTTTAACGGTGAAAAACTTGAGCATACGACGGTTAAATCTTCTGACGCAGTGGGCATAGCCTTCGTGCATCAGGAGCTGAACCTGTTTAACGACCTTAAAGCATTCGAGAACATTTTTCTGTGCAAAGAAATAACGAAAAAATCAGGGATGCTTGACAAGAAGGCTATGATAAAAAAGGCTGGGGAACTGTTCGAAAGCCTTGGTGTTGAAATTGAGCCGACCATGATGGTTTCCGAGCTTGAGACCGGTAAAAAACAGCTTTTGGAAATAGCAAAAGCGCTATATGCAAATGCAAAGCTGTTCATTTTGGATGAACCGACCACAGCGCTGAACAATGAAGAAATCGGCCACCTGTTTACCATTATCCGAAAGCTGAAAGAACAGGGGAAATCCTTCGTGTTCATTTCACACAAGATGACAGAAATATTCACCATTGCAGATCAATACACGGTTCTGCGCAACGGCGAGTTTATAAATACAGGGAAAATCACGGAGACGAACCCACATGAAGTTACCAGAATGATGGTCGGCAGTAAGTACTGCGAGCAGGAAGCCTATGAGACTCGCGAGTGCGGAGAGCCAGTTCTTGAACTCGGCCATCTTTCGGGTCATGGTTTTTCAGACGTAAGCCTTTCAATCAATAAGGGCGAGGTCATTGGCTTTACGGGGCTTGTCGGTTCCGGAGTGAGTGAAATGTTCCAGACGATTTTCGGCGTGCTTCCGATTACCGGCGGAACGTTAAAAATCAGGGACTCCGCGGTTTCGATGCATTCCATACACAACGCAATGAAAAAAAGAGTTTCCATGATTCCTTCCAACCGCAAGGAAAACTCGGTTATTCAGGACTTTACTCTGCTTGAAAATTGCTATGTTTCTGAGCATACGCTTTCACATAAAATTCAGCACATATTCAGTAGAAAAGAAAACAAAAAGTTCTGCAAGCTCGAAAAGGTTCTTAATATCAAGTCAAATTCACCCGGGGATATGATAACCTCGCTGTCTGGCGGTAATCAGCAGAAAGTCATTCTTGCCCGATGGCTGAACACAAAGGCAGATATCCTGCTTATGGACAATCCCACACAGGGAATTGATGTTGGTGCAAAAGCGGAGATATATAAGCTCATAAACCAACTGGCAAAAGAGGGAAAGACCATTTTGGTCAACACTCTGGAAATACCGGAACTCCAGCAGGTTGCGGATCGCTGCGTAGTATTCTATCATGGACATCTGCAGACTGAATTGAGCCGTGATGATATGTCGGAGGAGACCGTTATGCTGTGGGCGACTAACGCTATCAATTCTTTGGAGGTGGCTAAATAACATGAACGAAACCAAACTAAAGCCCAAAACAGGCACTTCGATTACAAAAACCCTGGGCAACTACAGCTTTATACTGATTTTCCTCGTGATACTTATTGCTTTCCTGCTGATAAACGGCGGAGCGACCACATGGAGTGGCGTCATGAACATTTTGCGTCACTCGGCGGTCGTCGGCGTTCTTGCCTTCGGTATGGGCCTTGTTATCATTACCGGCGGTATTGACCTTTCTGTCGGCTCGATGCTGTCCCTTATTGGTGGACTTTCCGTTGTCGTGTTCAACTCGACAAACAGCCCCATCATTACTCTGATATTCGCGCTGGGAGCCGGCATTTTCTGCGGACTGATAAACGGCGTTTTCGTCGGTATTGCCAAAATGCCTGCGTTTATCGTAACGCTATCTACAATGCTTATTTACCGCTCAATTGCGCAATACTACCTGAGAACGATGGGACAGTCCATTTATAACATGGAAGGCACGCTCTCAAGCTATGACGCGTTTTACGGCTTCGGGCAGGCAAAATGGCTGACAGTTCCAGTCGTCGGCGTCGTTCTCATCGCCATCACGGCGATAATGGTCTATGTTTCCACGATGACGAAATTCGGTAAGACTGTTTTTGCGGTCGGGTCCAATGAAAAAGCGGCGCAGCTTGCCGGTATCAGTGTAAAAAGAACCAGAGTTCTTGTTTTCGTGATAACGGGACTGCTTTGCGGCCTCAGTTCGTTCCTGTGGTTGGGAATGAATGGTTCTGTTGACCCCGCGACGATAGGCAAAAGCTACGAGATGTACGCTATTGCTGCGGTCGTTATCGGCGGAATCAGCATGAGCGGCGGCAAGGGTCGTTTGCTCGGAGTTCTGTTCGGCGCAATGTCTTATACAATCATTGACAAAATAATAGCTTCGCTTGGATTCGACGCACTCATCAACGACACGATCAAGGGTTCCATTTTACTAATCGCGGTGTTCGCACAAATAGTTGTTCCGGCAATCCGCGAAAGAATCAGAAAACCGAAAACAATATAAAATGTATGCGAAGACTTATTGCTAAAAGGAGATGGACATATGAAAAATTACGGTGAAATCACCGGCATCCGTTACGAAGGAAAAGACAGCCGCGAGCCCTTCGCGTTCAAATACTATAACCCCGAAGAAGTCATTGCCGGAAAAACAATGAAGGAACATCTGAAATTCTCAATGAGCTACTGGCATACGATTGACGCCGAAGGCGTTGATATGTTTGGCGGCCCGTCCATGGATAAGAAATTCGGAAAGATTGACCCCATGGAAATGTACAGAGCAAAGGCGGATTTCGCTTTTGAGCTAATGGACAAGCTCGGCATTGAGTATTATTGCTTCCATGACGCGGATGTCGCTCCCGAGGGAAGGACCGTCAGAGAGAGCCTCGAAAACTTCGAAGTCATGGTGGACTACATTTGTGGTCTCCAGAAGAGGCACAACAAGAAGCTGCTATGGGCAACGGCCAACAATTTCGGCGATAAAAAATTTATGGCGGGTGCTGCAACCTCCTGCAGCGCGGACGTTTTTGCTGTCGCAGCGGCGAAAGTCAAGTCCTGTATCGACGCAACGATCAAGCTAGGCGGTATGGGCTATGTTTTCTGGGGCGGACGCGAGGGCTATGAGACCCTACTCAACACCGATGTCGCGCTCGAGCTTGACAATATGGCGAGATTCCTCACTATGGCCCGTGATTACGGACGCAAGAACGGCTTTACGGGAGATTTCTACATTGAACCAAAGCCGAAAGAGCCCACAAAGCACCAGTACGATTTTGACGCCGCGACTTGCCTGAATTTCCTTCGTAAGTACAATCTGACTGGCGACTTCAAAATGAATATCGAAGCTAACCACGCAACTCTTGCGGGACATACATTCCAGCATGAATTGCGCATGGCAGCCGTCAATGATGCTTTCGGCTCAATTGATGCCAATCAGGGCGATATGCTTCTCGGCTGGGATACCGACCAGTTCCCGACCAATGTGTATGATACAACGCTGTGTATGCTCGAGGTATTCAAGGCTGGCGGATTTACAAATGGCGGTTTAAATTTCGACGCAAAGACGCGCCGTCCCTCAAACACTCTTGAGGATATTCTGCTTGCCTATATCGCAGGCATGGATTCCTTTGCACTCGGCCTGCGTACCGCGTTAAAGATCATTGAAGACGGCCGGATAGACGCCTTTGTGGATAACCGTTACCGCAGCTATCGGGAAGGCATAGGCAAAAAGATAGTAGAGGGCACAACCGCTTTTGAGGAACTATCCGACTACGCCATGAATCTTACCGACGTGTCAGTCGAAAGCGGCAGACAGGAATATCTCGAAACTGTTTTCAACAACATCCTTTTTGGATAAAACAAGGCCTAATAGAAATGATAAAAAACGGTCAAGTATTTCGAGCCAAAAACGGCCAGATAAATTGAGCCATCCTAGTGCTTTAATATCGGTCTTCTTGCCTCATCTTTGGTTAGTCCGAAGTATTCGGAAAGGCTTCCAACCTAATGGGTGCGCCGCAAAACATTTAGCTGTGTTTTGCGGCGCACCTCTGTATCGAATCTTAAACGTTCTTGTTCTTCACGGACTGCTTATTAACGCTTTTGTTTGAATTTTGTTTTTCCCGCGCTATCGGGATTTTTTCAATCGATCTATCAATTCTGGGTTTATTATTCTGCTGACCTTTCGGCATAGTGTTTACCTCTCGTTTTGTGGTTCGGCGTTCGGGCCCCGAACATAATCTGTTTCCTCGGAATAAGTATTCCATACCCAGGCATACTTATTCACAGAAATCCGGACGAATTGGGGCTTCCCCCAGCTCGAAAGGCTATAAAACTGCTGAAATGCGTTATTGGCATCGGTTTGCTTTATTATGGTGTCCACGAGGGCAAAATGGTTGCCAAATCTATTGCGAAAACGAAAGCCCGAGAGTGTTTTGACATGAGCCCCACATGTACCGGACAATTTAACTCTTTGCGCTGCTTACATCTGCAAGTTCGAATTTGTTGATAAGTTGCTTAAGGATATTGGCCTGTTCTGACAGCTCCTCGCTTGCCGCCGCGCTTTCTTCGGCAGTAGCGGCATTTGTCTGAACAACTGAGGAAATCTGTTCAACACCCTGGTTGATCTGAGAAATAGACACTGCCTGATCCTCAGTAGCCTGCGCAATCCTGTCGATAAGAACGACAGCCTCATTTGTGACCGCGCTTGTCTTGGCCAACGAACCCGAAGTCCTGTCGGCAATATTAGATCCCGCGTCAACGGCTTTTATGGTTTCTTCAATCAGCACGGCTGTGTTCTTAGCGGCCTCAGCAGATTTACCGGCGAGATTCCTAACCTCATCGGCGACCACCGCAAATCCTTTTCCAGCCGCACCGGCACGAGCTGCTTCAACCGCCGCATTAAGTGCAAGAATGTTGGTCTGAAATGCAATATCATCTATTATTTTTATTATTTTCGAAATTTCAGAGGATTTGGCTGTAATTTTCTGCATCGCGCTAATCATATCCTGCATTTGGGTGGCACTATTACTAAGCTCCTCTCCCGCATAAGCCGATTTGTCAAGTGCCGACTTAGCGTTATCCGCATTAAGCTTAATCTGCTGGCTGACATCAGCAATAGAGGCCGAAAGCTCCTCAATAGCACTTGCCTGTTCGGTTGCTCCCTGTGCAAGCGATTGAGCTCCGTTTGATACCTGTGCAGAACCGCTGTCAACCTGAATCATGGACTGATTGATCTGAATCATAGTAGTATTGAGATTACTGAGCAGATTCAACATATTGTCTTTAAGTTTCTTGAACTGACCGGTATATTCCCTAGTTAGCTTAACTCTCAGGTTGCCTAGAGAGAGATTATGTAGTGTGTCGGATATTTCGTCAATATATCCCTGATAGTTAATAAGCTTTTCAATTGTAAGGTTAAATGCACCTGCAAGCTGACCAACCTCATCCTTAGAGTTTATGCTGAGTGAGACGTCAAAGTTGCCGTCAGCAATTCTCTGAGCAACATCGGTGACTTTCTTAATTGGATTTACGATTGTGCCACTTAAAAAGATTGTCACTGCTGCCGCTACAAGGAGCAGTAGAGCGATGATTATTGCCAGTGTCCTAATGGTGGCCGACGTCCCGTTGTCGTATATCGCATTTACTGCCGACATTGGAACCCCAACAAAGTATAACCCGATTTCCTGATGATCAGCATTATACATTGGGACATACTGGGTCATATACTGAACGCCGAGTATTTCGTTTTTGCCAATATACGAATTTCCTTTTGCTATTTCCGCATATGCCTTTCCTGCTGAATCTAGCGCGGTTCCGACTGCCCTTGCGCCAGTGTCATCCTTTATTGTGGTGATGATCCTGATAAAATTGTCTCCTTGTTTTTCAAATACCGTTGCAACTACATTCATATCCGTGCAAAACTTATCGATAGCCTCATAGTTACCTTCAATGGGCTTACCGTTCTGGTCACATAAGTTCCCATCACTGTTTAAATCAAGCGAACCTAACTGACTTTCTAAATAAGTTGACAACATATTGCTGGCGCTGCTCAGCTCACTAGTTGTCTGCGTTTGTATGATGTTTTTCGTCATATTGAAGCTCTTATTAAGCCCGATTATCAGTGTTGACATAGATGAAATAATAACCATAATAAGAATTATTACCGTTAGTTTTACTTTTAGACTTTTCATAAATACTACCTCCATAAAGACTGGATTTTGTCTTTTTTGTAATTTTCCCAGTGAGCGTTTTCTTTTGAAGAACTTATTCGAAGTGTTCTTTGATTACATCTACGTTTCCTGCGTCCCCAACAAAACAGGTTTTTCCACTCTCACCTAGTGTCAATCTAACAATAGAAATTTGCGAAATTTTTTAACCACAATGAATGTATTATACGAAATTACAAAAATACAAGAGTGTTAATGTATAATAATGGCAATTTACACAAACACTAGCTAATTGCTCTTCTCGCTTTTTCTACTACACGCAGATCGAGCAGCTTGTTGTGATTAAAACTTCACGCAGGACGGTAGCCGCCACAAGGATGTAAATTGCTAACAGGTATATCTAAATGTCTATTAACATTTTTCTGTAGCTTATTAGTACACCTTCCAGTTTCGGTCAAGCTTGAACAGCCGGTTGACCGTGTCCTATGTCTATCTCCTAAGTGATGAAGTTACAGTAGATTATAGTGGTTTGCTGTAGAATGATTGAAAAGTATAAGTTAAACAATCATGCTGGAGGAGACAGAGTATTATGATAAAATATTTAATTGGAGCGTTGATAGGCGGTGTTGTTGGATATTTTGTGTTTTATAAGCTAATTGGATGTTCGAACGGGAGCTGTCCTATTACCGCGAATCCATATTTATCTACAATATATGGAATAGTATTGGGAGTTCTCCTTGCAGGAGTAATAGCATCACCGGCTAGAACAGCTAATTCAGAGGACACAACTCAAATCCCCGCAATAGAGTATAAGAAGATTACACCGGAAGAAGCCAAAGCTAGACTCGACAGCGGGGACGAAATAATCATACTCGATGTGCGTACTGAAGAGGAGTATACTTCTGGACACATTACAAATGCAGTTTTGATGTCGAATGAGACTATAACCGACAAAATGCCGGATTTATTGCCAGACCTCGAGGCCGAAATCTTGATTTACTGCCGTTCAGGAAACCGCAGTGCGCAGGCCGCAAAAAAACTGCTTTCAATCGGATATACAAATGTCTATGACTTCGGCGGAATTATTGACTGGCCGTATGATATAGTAACATAAATGAAAACGAAACCATGGTCGTCAGGGCTTTGCAAAAACTAATGCATTAGATCTGCTTTCTGCATTTTATAATTTGTGGCGCTTGAGCGAGTGGTATTGCTTAACGCGTACTTCTTTGCTGCCTCAATCTTAGTTTAACAGGGTCTATCCTGATTTCAGTTGTATCAGGATAGACCCTGTTTGATGCAAAATAAGCCAAAGCAAACGTATATAAGTATAAGTTAAGCTAGTTTGTTTTAATATTAGGCAACATATTGTGCACTTCAACTAATCTTCCGTGTTGTATAGTTTTTTATAAGACATATAGCGGATATTAATAGAAGTTTTCTATATGTTAATGCTTGATTCATTCGTTAAAGTTGTATAGATTAGTATTATATATAAATATGGTTTGGGGTAATAATTTTTGCGAGGAGTGAAAAAATGAGAGGATTTCTCAGGAGTTTAAAACTACTGGTGGCTTTTCTTTCTTTTATGCTTTTGGTAACGGGATGCAGCAAATCGGGGGGGCCGAGTTCAACCGACAACAACATTACTGTTGGTGTTTGCCTTAGCTCATTCCACGCCGGATTTATGACTGCAGTTAATCAGGCCGTTACAGATAAAGGCAAGGAACTGGGAATTACCGTAAATGTTTCAAATGCTAACGGCGATGCCAGTGTGCAGGCTGACAATATGCAGAATTACATTACTCAGGGTGTCAGCGCGATAGTTATAAACCCGATCGACAGCAAGGGTATTATTCCTTCAATTGAGCTTGCAAATTTAAAAGGAATCCCGGTATTCATTATTGATACGAATGCCGACGGCGGGGAAATTGTAAATAGAAATGCTACGAATAACATAAAAGCAGGCAAAACTGCAGCAGATTATATTGCTGAAAAATTAAAAGAAAAAAATGGCGAATATAGGGGAACTGTGGTTAATTTGGCAGGAACAATCAGCCAGGCCTCGGGTTACGATAGAGATAAAGGCTTTATGGATGAAATAGCAAACTATCCGGATATTAAGGTGGTATTCAGACAGGACTGTGCGTTTGATCAGGAAAAATCAATGAATGCAATGATGAACGCTCTGCAGGCAAACGAAACGGTTGACGCTGTTTTTGCGGCTAACGACAACACGGCTCTTGGAGCAATAAAAGCAATTGAACAGGCAAACCGTTTTTATTCTCAGGGAGACTCGAAGCATATTTATGTAGTTGGTATAGACGGTAACCCTGAAGGTGTTCAGGCAATACGCGAAGGCAGACTTGATGCAACCATCTCTCAAAACCCGATTTCAATGTCTGCCAATACAATTCAAATGGTTTATGACTATGTTAAAAACGGAACAGCACCGGAGGCAAACACAGAGTCACTCCAAATGATGATTACGAAAGCTAATATAGATTCTCAGGAAGTACAGCAATTTGGTCTATGGGCTGATCTGCTGAGGTCACGTACCGGAAGCTAACTATATATAGATGTAGACGGGAGATGGGACCTGCTATGAATTCCACACCAATATTGGAACTAACGAATGTTTCAAAAAGATTTCCTGGTGTAAACGCCCTGAAAAATGTCAATCTGACGCTGAACACAAATGAAATTCTCGGATTGGCGGGTGAAAACGGAGCCGGAAAGTCAACGCTTATAAAAATTTTGGGCGGTGTTCATCAGCCGGATGAAGGAAGCATTGAGCTGTACGGCAAACAGACGGAAATCCAGAACTCACATGCCGCCATCGAAATGGGTATCAGTATCATTTATCAAGAGCTTAGTCTTGTACCGGAGCTTAGCGTTGCAGAGAACCTATATCTCGGAGCTTTACCGAAAAAGCAGGCGGGTAGGATAGATTTTAAGACGCTTTACGAAAACAGCAGGGAAATTCTGAACATTTTGGGACTTGATATTAGCCCCAAAACAAAAGTTGGCGGTCTTGGCATAAGCATTCAGCAACTTGTTGAAATCGGAAAAGCTCTGGTCAGAGACGCAAAGATCCTGATTATGGACGAGCCAACCTCTTCTCTCGGCAGAGAAGACGCTGAACGCCTTTTCCTAACAATGAAAAACCTGAAGCAAAAGGGTTATGGTATCATATTTATTTCTCATCGTCTTAATGAGTTATTCGGTGTTACGGACCACATAACCGTCCTTCGGGATGGCGAAATAATTGAAACCCGTCCGACAAAAACATGGGATATGGACTCACTGGTTTTTGCGATGGTCAACAGAAAAATAGACCAGTTTTACCCTAAGCGCGAGGTTCCAATAGGTGAAAAAGTACTTACCACTACAAATTTGGAGAACAAGCTAATACACGATATAAGCTTTTCAATACGGGCAGGAGAGATTGTCGGAATCTCGGGCTTGATGGGATCCGGCAGGTCTGAACTTGTAAAAACAATTTATGGCGTTTACCGTTTGAAAAAAGGTAATATTCAAATTGATGGCAAACAATGCAGAATTGACTCACCACAAAGCGCGCTGAAACACGGTATAGCCTTAGTGCCCGAAAACCGCAAGGCGGAAGGGTTGGTACTAGAGAGTACGGTCAAGGAAAACGTTGTTATGTCAGTGCTTAAAAAAATTTCCAGATTTACTTTTATAAGCGTGAATACAATTAACAAAATCACCGATTATGCGGTAAAGTATTTTGATATCAGAACCTCTTCGAGAAACCAGAAGGTAATAAAACTGAGCGGCGGAAACCAGCAGAAGATAGTTTTTGCAAGGATTGCTGAAACGAATCCAAGAATCCTGTTGCTGGATGAACCTACCCGAGGCATTGATATCGGGTCAAAGGTTGAAATATATAATAAAATCATGGATTTTGCCGAAAAAGGTACTGCCATAATAATTGTGTCTTCGGATATTTTGGAAATTCTGGGGCTGACGGATCGGGTTCTAGTAATGAAGGAAGGCACAATAGTTGTGGAAGTGAATACAAAGGACGCTGATTCCAAAATTATCATGGATTATGCTACAGGGGGCAAATAGAAATGGATGCCGCAAAAAAGAATAAAATAAAATTTGAGATGAAAGGCAATCTGTCAATCCTGATGGGATTAGTAGTATTATGCATATTTTTCAGTATTGCCTCCAGCAAATTTCTATCTGCAAGTAATTTTATCAATATACTCCTGCAGGTATCAAACGTCGGAATTGTAGCTATCGGCGGAATGTTTGTTATCCTTACAGGCGGTATCGATTTATCCTCGGGGTCAATGAGCGCCATACTGGGTCTGTTTATGGCCGGCTTTTGTGTTGATAACGGCTTTCCCGTTCCTATTGCGATTGTGCTGGGAATTATTATGGGCATTGTGCTTGGATTTGTTAACGGTCTTAGCGTGACCAGGCTCAGGATGTCTCCGTTTATTGTAACATTGGCAATGCAGTCGATGCTGAGGGGCCTGGGCAACGTATATTCAATGGGTACTACGATTTCCGGGATGCCTGACAGTTTTAATTTTATAGGAGGAGGAAAGCTATGGGGCATTCCTTTTCCGGTAATTCTGCTAATTTTCCTTTTTATTTTAGCGCATTACGTTTTATCAAAAACAGTATTCGGACATCAGGTGTATGCCGTCGGAGGAAACCGCGAGGCAGCTTATCTCGCGGGTATTAACGTAAAGCGTATTGAACTGACAACATATCTAATTGCCGGAGGGCTCACCGCCGTTGCCGCGCTCGTTCTTACAGGTCGTCTTGCAGCCGCCTTGCCTACAGCGGCGGTGGGGCTGGAATTCAGTGCAATATCCGCAATTGTAATCGGCGGCGGTTCATTGAGCGGGGGCAAAGGCAATATGTTTGGTACATTAATAGGCGTTCTGATTATCGGCGTTTTGAATAATGGCCTGAATCTTCTAAACATTTCGCCTTTTTGGTCGCAGTTCGCACAGGGCTTCATTATTTTCATTGCGGTACTAATTGATGCTCTGAATCTGAGACGCATACAGGATAAGGCATAGCAAAAAAAGCCCGTCCGGACAAACCCGGACGGGCAAATGCTTGTTTGCAGTATTCTCTTTTTTGCGTATATTTAATGCTTATATCGAAAATCCGCTGAAGAAAAGTGAACGAATCTGCTGAAAAATCCCATGAGCCTGCCTGCGAACAGGGCAGCGACCGCCGTACCCTCCCTTACGGCCTCTAGATTATGAAGGAAAATGAGGGAGAGGCTCACCGAAAGCAGTAAAAGACCTACATCCAGAGCTCGTTTAACGGCATAGAGATGGAAGCGCCCGAGTTTTTCCGTGACCGCTAGCGCAAGGCCTTCCAATGGGAGGGGGATGAGATTCATCTTTACATACAGGGAAAGCCCGAGACCTAAAAATGTTATTCCCAGAAACATCACCACAAGATTTGCGATATAGCCTGACGGTTGAATCTTCTCCGTTAGCCTGCAGGTAAAATCTACGAAGAAGCCGAACAAAACTGAAAGCGGTATCTGCAAAAGCTGAATGGGACGGAACTCCTTTTGCAAAACAGCAAATTGAATGAATACGAGCACGACATTCACCAATACAACGCAAACGCTGTATCTGACGGATATAATGCGGCTAAGAACATAGGCGACAGACGAGTTCACTGGGAGCCCGAGACCCGCCTGAAGGAAAAACGCAAGACCGACGGAGAGGATGAAAAGACCGACAATATAAATTGCAAGCCGTCTGATGATATGGGTTTCGGTTATCGATCTTTTGATATTTGTGATAATAGGGAGCACCCCATCTTTCTTGATCTGTCAGGGTCTCTGACGGGCAAACACTAAACAGGCAGGCGTGCGACGTGTAGATAACTGTCGGCACACCCGCCTGTTAAGCGGTTTTTTCTTATTCGTCCTCGCCTTTTTTGCTGAAGACGCTTACACCGAACCACTTCTTGTAGTTGAGTGCGAGATATACCATGAAGCAAGCTCCGACAACAGCAAGTCCGAGGTTTAGGAGCATACTGTTGACGATAGCCTGTCCTTCTCCGACGTCAGCGGTGAACCAGGACTGGATCTGGGGCATTGCATAGGACGCAAGTCCCATGAAGGTGTAGTAGATGCCAAGGTTTCTGCCCTTGTTTCCGGGGTGGAATTCCTGAATGAGGGAAACACCACACTGCAGAGCGCCGCCGGCTGCAAAGAAGCCGATTGCTGCGGAAGCTATCTGAACAACGACGGCGGATTTAACCGTGCAAACCAGAATGTACGCAAGTATTGAGCCAGCGAGGTCGATGAGAAGAACCTTGAGAGTTCTCCAGCGAAGCTTTGCCATCATGAATGCCCAAGTAAGAACTGCAGCAATGCTGCCGAAGGTGTAAAGACTTGTGAGAGAGGCTGCTGTGAGCTCGTCCATACCGATAACTGTAAGACCGTAACGCTTGAGCAGCTGCTGAGCGGAGTACATTGTGGCCATTGCTATGAAACCGTATAGAGCACAGCCAATAGTAACACCAAGGGGTGGCTTTTTAACGAAACGTGCGGCGGCTCGCTGAGCGTCCGCGTCGAGCTTCTCTTCCTTAGTGAGCTTATCAGCCGTCTTGCCGGCTGCCTTCAGTTCTTTTGTCTTAGCGCGCTTTTCCTTAAGTTCCTTGTCGTAGGAATAGGGAGCGAGTATAGCCAGAGCAAAAATAAGAACAGACATAACGATAGGGATGATGATGCCGACCTGCCAATTTCCTGCAGCTTTCAAAGAAACGAGGAGAAGCGGATACACAAGTCCGGATACGGAGATAACGCCCTTGATGAGTATAACTGCGGAGCTTGGAGCCTTGTTCCAGCTCTCCTGTGCTGCGGGATAGCAAGCGCCGTCGAAGAACGATGTTGCAAGGCCTGCCATAAATGCACATACGCCCGCAACTGCAAAGCTTGTTGTTGTAAGCAACCCAGCAAAGAATCCTATGTACATGACTGCGCCGATGGCTATCATGAGCTTGCGCCCGATTTTGTCGGACAATTCACCGCAAATCCATACACTGACGAACTTAGCAAGTCCTGTGTAAGCGATTATTTTGTAAACGCCCGCGGCATCTGTGCCCCACTGCACAACAAACTGATCAAGGTTCTGCGAAATAATAATCGCCTGAATACCATGAGTCAAATATGCCATGTAGACGGCGGCAAGAGTCCAAAGATACTTTTTACCTCTCATTAGTAAAATCCTTCCTCTCTGTTTTGTTTCTCTATTTCAGCGCTTTTTTGCCAACTACTGCGCCGGAATCCAAATAATTTTTAATGGTGCCCTCGTCATAGCCGAGCTCACGCATTATTTCCTCTGTATGAGATCCCTGAGCGGAGCTCACCTTATAAGTCGGTTCGGGATAAGATTGAAATTTCACGGGATTTGTTGCGATATTTCTTTTTCCGGACGGACAATCGAGCTTTGTCATTATTCCATTTGCCCAAACCTGTTCGTCTTCGTACATGTCGCTAGGCTCGTAGCAGGCTTCGCAGGGCAGATCATTGTCCTTGAAAATCTTCAAAATCTCGGCTCTTGTGAATTTCGCGATAGCTTCATCAAGAATTGCGATAATTTCGCTGTTGAGCTTGAAATCGTTTAGACGGTCACAGTTGCAGTAGTTTTCGTTGTCGACAAGGTCGTTACATCCGATGAGGGACATAATCTTGTTGTAATCCCTGTCATACTGCGGTGCGCACAGCGCGACCCATTTTTCGTCCTTAGTGCGGAACACATTATTTGTCGGGCAGATAACCTCGGTGCGGCTTTTAGGATATTTGTTGCCGTACTGAGCGGAAACTACGCCTGTTGAGAGCATGAATATCGCCGCATGGTGCAGGCTTACGCTAATCTTATCGCCCAAGCCGGTGCGTCCGCGGTTAAAGAGAGCCGCGCAAACGCCCGAAGCCATGCACATGGAAACCTGAAAGTCACCGAAGCCGTTTGTCGGAATCATCGGAGAATCGCCTTTGTTGACGGTTGTGCCGAAAACACCGCCGCGAGCCATGTAGCAGGTTACATCAAAGCCTGCAGTGTCTTTTTCGGGTCCGTTTTCGCCGTAGCCTAGACAATGAGCAAAAATAAGCTTAGGATATTTTTCTTTGAGAGAGTCATAATCAAGACCGAGCTTGACAAGCGATTTTGTGCGGATATTCGTAACAAAGACGTCAGCGTCGGAAAGCAACTTATAAAGCACCTCAAGACCGCTTTCGCTTTTAAGGTTAAGGGTTACAAAGCGCTTGTTCATGTTGGACATGTCAAAGCCGAGGTTTTCATCATCCTCATAGGGCATTCCGAAAACAGCTCCCTGCGTTCGTCCCGGATCTCCGGAAGGGGACTCGACTTTGATGACTTGCGCGCCCCACTCGCCCAAAACACGCGCCATTGTGGGTGCGGCAAGGAACGTTGTGAGGTCAACTACCTTAATTCCTTCTAAGGGTTTCATAGTCATTCATCCATTCTCTAAAATGATTTCCCGCCGAGTTTTGCTATATTACCGCAGACCCGGCGGGCAGTTTAAAGTTAAAAAGCTATTAGTCGTCGATATATTCGATTGCGCCGCCGCACGCTTCCAGTCCGCGGTAAGCGGTCAGGCGCTGAACTGTGCGGGGGCCTTCTTCAAGCCACATTGCGCGGCAGTCTCGGTAAAGGCGCTCGACGGGGCCGTACTCGCAGTCCTCGAAGTAGCCGATGCCGCCAAAGATTTCAAGCATAGAGTCGGAAACGGTACGGACAGTGTTTATGGAATGCAGCTTGCACATTGAGGCCTTCATGTCAATTTTCTTGCCTGCATCGTAGTCCTTTGCGAAGTCCCAAATCATAAGGCGGAGTGCATTGATTTCGGTGCCCATATCGGCAATAGTCTGCTGGATTGCCTGACGCTTAGATAGTGGCTTGCCGAAGGTTACACGGTCTTTTGCGCGGCGAATGGTCATTTCGAGCATGCGCTGTGCCATACCGAGGTTTGAAACTGCTATGTGAGCGCGTGAAACTGCCAGAGAATGCATTGCGATCTCAAGGCCCATGCCTTCCTTGCCGAGAAGGAAATTCTTGTGTACTCTCATGTTGGTGAACTTAAGTCCCGCGTGACCCGCACCGCGGCAACCCATCATGTGGGACATTGGAACAATTTCATAGCCGGGAGTGTTAACGTCTACAAAGAACGCAGAAAGACGGCTGTCCTTTTCGGAGGTAGGGTCCGTGGAGACTATAAGATACGTGAAGTCAGAGCAGTCGGTGTGGGAGATGAGTGTCTTTTCGCCGTTAATCACATAATAATCGCCATCCTTGACAGCGGTTGTGTGAATGTCGGCTCCCGTGCCGCCAGAGGCTTCGGTGAGTGCAAAGTTTGAATATAGGGTCTTGTCCTGGAACTTGTCCATATACTGAGACTTCAGTTCTTCGCTACCGAAATCATCGAGAATACGCCAGTCAAGGTCTGCCGCGTGATGGAGGTGCATACGCATTCCGCCGGGGCCACGGCTGAACTCTTCCTGAACCATTAGTATCTGCTTTTCGGAAAGTCCGAATCCGCCGTATTTCTCCGGAAGAGCAAAGCGGTAAAGGTCATTCTCTATGGCGAGCTTATAGAATTCCGCAGGGAAGGTATTTGTTACTTCAATTTCCTTCTGCATCTCGTCAAAGGGACCTTCGGCAAGTGCGCGAATCTTCAGCAAATAGTTATTGAATTCCTGTTTAGTCATTTTCATTGTTAGCACTCCTTATTTCATGTAATATTACCAATCAAATACACTGCAAATTAGCGATATTGCTGTAGTTATTGGAATAAAAAAACTGTTCTATCTAGTCAGTTCCAAGTATCAGTGTAGTCTCCGCAGGATTAACTGTCCAATTGCAATTAATTTAACATTCTTTGCAGAATTAATAGGTACAGCCTATAAATCTCCATTTTTCCTAATCTAATTTATGGGAATAAGGCCATAGGGGATTGACATTCCGGGCAAAGTATCTTTATACTCAAAAAAGAACGATATATTTATCTGGTGTTGGTTGTACGGATAATCATTATAAGCGATTTAAGACCTCGGAGGTGAAAACATGAATCTCTCACAGCTCTACTATTTCCGCAAGCTCGCCGAGCTTCAGCATTACACGCAGGCGTCTCAGGAACTCTATATCACTCAGCCCAGTCTCAGCGGGGCAATCGCCAATTTGGAGGACGAACTGGGGATGTCTCTGTTTGAAAAGCGCGGCAGGAACGTGTATCTGACCAAATACGGCAAGGAGTTTTACCAGTACGTCTGCAATTCTCTGCAGTTTCTCGAAAGAGGCATCGAGGTGGCAAAAGAGCACGCCGGGGCATTGAGCGGAACTGTGGATATCGGCAGTATTTCTACCATTCAGGGAGATTATCTGCCCATGGTAATTCGCTCATTTATCTCCGAGAAGGGCAGTAACGTGAAGTTCATCATCCATCAGGAGCAGACCAACGCAATAGTTTCCGCCATTCAGAGCGGTGTCTGGGACATCGGGTTCTGCTCGCCGGTTGAAGACGCCCCCGACCTGTTTTTCGTGCCGGTACTCCAGCAGCCTCTGGTGGTAGTCGTAAGCAAGAATCATCAGCTTGCAAAGGAACCCCATCTGAAGTTCACACAACTGCACGGCTATGAGCTGCTTTCTTACCATACTGAGCAGCCAATTGGGAAAAAGATCGCGAAACTTCTGGAGGAGCACGGGCTCAAGGCCGCTCACCAGTATTCAAACGAGTTGGATATGAGCGGTATCGCGTCTATTTCAAACAGCGTCGCCGTAATTCTGCAAACTCCAAGCATACGTCAGTTCAATGATCTCGTCGCAATACCACTTCTCGAGGTACCGGATGATTTCCGCGTCGTTCACATGGCATTCAACCAGAAAGCCTATAAGTGCCACGCGGTCGAGAGCTTCATTGACTACGTTGCGGCTTTCTGGTCGTATTCGCCGAGCTTCCTGGGGTGGAGGCAATTTGATTGAGCTGCAGGGAATAGAGCCCCTCGCCCTCGTACCACGCGTACAGTACGAACCCATTTTTACAGCGAAAGCTGCATTTTTCACACGGGTTCTTGTCACAATAAGCATAGGCGTCCTCACCTGCGAGAGCGAACACCGCGGGAGGGCGCTTTTTTATATACATATACTGTCCGCCCGTGAAGGTCTCTAGATAGAGCCAGTCGGGTTTTTTGCCTTCCCAGAACACACGTACACAGTTTTCGTTCAGGCCGCCGACAATATCATAGCTGAGCGTTCTGTCATCCGGCAGTTTCTCCGTAGGCTTCGTCAAAAGCCTTTCGGCTTTTGTCCCGCAGCAAAGAACCTCGCAGACCTTGCCTTCAGGAAACGAGCCCCTGAGTACCGTACCGCAGATGGGGCAGCGGTAAAACGACACTGGGGGTCTCTTAATTTGCGGCTTTGAAGCAGCCAGATAACGGCAAGGGCCGATACGCTTTGCATCGCTCATGCTTTGTCCGCCTCCCTACTCATACGTTTTGCGAGTTCACCCGCAAGTACATGTTTTTTTACCTTCCCGCTCTCGGTGCGCGGGATTTTTTCTATGATCTCAATGCGTTCGGGCCAGTGGCGCTTATGTACTTTTTTGCTCTGTAGATAGGCGATGATATCCTCTTTAGTAACAGTTTCAGTTCCAGGGGCAAGCGCGACGAAAGCGCAGATGCGCTCTCCAAGGCGCTCGTCAGGCACACCGATGACCGTGTGGTCGGCAACACCTGGACAGCCCTCGAGATTCTCGTTTATGTCGTTCGAGTTCAGGTTTTCGCCGCCACGGATGATGATGTCTTTTTCTCTCCCAACCATCTTGATGTTCCCATTTTCGTCGGAAACACATAGGTCTCCGGAATAGAACCAGCCCTCATCGTCGAGCGCCGCGTCAGTCAGAGCCGGCGCTCCAAGATAACCCACGAAAACATTGGGTCCCCGTGAGGCTTCCTCTCCTATAACACCGGGAGGGACAGGCTGTCTGTTCTTGTCAACGATGCGGACTTCGATTGCGCCCATTGCACGCCCTGACCATTTTCCGAGGTTATCAAGGCACTCTTCGGGGCGTACGCAAACGTGCGGAACGCTCTCGGTCGAGCCGTAGCATTCGCAGACGAGTATCTCAAATTTGCTCCAACCTCTCTGCACAAGTTCTTTGGGAACCGGAGCACCGCCGCAGATATAGAAGCGCAGATAGGGCAGACTGCTTCCCGATTCCTCAAGCTGCTTCAAAAGGTCATAGATGAACGGGGTTGCCCCCATGGAATAGGTACATCTCTCCCTGTTCATGATCCTAACGGCTTCAGAGCAGCTGAACCTTTCCTCAAGAACCAGTCTGCCGCCGCGGAGCATAGGGGAGATTATTCCATGGTGGAGTCCAGTCGCGTGACTCAAAGGCGCGGGCATGAAGATACTGTCCTCGTCCGTCAGACCCAGCGTCTCGTTGAATACTTCCTCACTGTAAATGATGTTGTTGTGGGTGTACATCACAGCCTTGCAACCCTTTGTCGTACCAGAGGTGCAGAGTATCAGAGCTACGTCGTCGCCAGTCGCAGGCGATGCTTTTGGGGGAGGGGTAGTGTAGGCAATTATCTCTTTTAAGTCCCCCGCACCTTCGGGCAGAGCAGCTATTTCGGATTCGCTATCGCAAACGAAAATGAGGTCGCGGAGCAAATGAAGCTCGTTTTTTAGCCTCAGCATCATTTCTGTGCGGTTCGAGACTCTGTAAGTAGCGGTGCTGATATGCAGGCTGCTTCCCAGCATGGAAAGAAGGCCTTTCAGCTCGTCGTCAACAAAGCACATACCCAGAGGAGCGGGCACGGCGCCGATCTTAAGACAAGCGAAGAGCGTTATCACAAATTCGCTTCGGGGCGGTATTTGAAAGCTCACCACATCCTCAGGGCCTATGCCGCACTTTTCAAGGAAGCCTGCGAGCGCGTCCGCTTTTTCGTCGAGCTGGGAATAGTTATAGCGAATCCCGTGATCATCCGAGACGAATTCCCGACCGCCGAACTGTGAAACAGAATCTTTCCAGCGATTTAGCAGTGTTGCGCTTTTCCAGTATCCCTTCTCTTCATACAGCTTTTTCAGAGACTTATTTATCTTTACTCCGTTCAAAACCAAAGCCGCCTTTCCGCACAATTCTGCGCTTAACGCTGAAAATGGGATTTTATCTATATTCCCGTTCGAGTGCCTTTGCGATGGTCAGTCTCTGTATCTGGTTAGTGCCTTCGAAGATTTGGAATATCTTCGAATCACGCATAAGCTTCTCCACCGGATATTCTTTGCTGTAGCCATAGCCACCTAAAATCTGGACGGCGTTTGAGGTAACTTCCTGCATGCAGTCCGTTACAAAAGTTTTGGTGATGGCGCCTTCCTTTTGAACGAGCTGACCTGCGTCCATGAGTTTCATCGTGTTGTTGACAAGGCAGCGCGAGGCTTCAATCTTGATAGCCATGTCAGCGAGCATCGACTGAACCATCTGGAATTTGATAATCGGTTGACCGAACTGCTGACGCTGCATGGCATAAGCCATAGCCTCATCGAGAGCGCGCTGCATTATGCCAACGCCGAGGGTCGCGATGAACGCACGGGATAGGTTCAGCGCATTGAGCGCAATGTGGAGGCCCTCACCCTCTTCACCTATACGGTTTGACGCGGGAACGCGGACGTTGTCGAAGACAAGCTCGGTGGTATTCGACAGACGGAAGCCCATTTTGTTTTCATGCGCGCCGACAATGAGTCCCTTGTTGTTGCGGTCAATCATGAAAGCGGAGATGCCCTTCTTGCCTGCAGCGGGGTCGGTTTTGAAAAAGCTGACATAGATGCTTGCGCACGCGCCATTTGTAGCGAATGTCTTTGTGCCATTTAGTATATAGTCGTCACCGTCGCGGACAGCGGTCGCACGCAGAGCACTTGCGTCGGAGCCCGCACCTGGCTCGGTGATTGCAAAGCACGCGAAATTGCCTGGTACTACGACATCCGCGAAGCGGCGTGCCTGATCCGGGGTGCCTGCGAGGATAACGTTGCGGAGAGCAACGAAGTTTGTGACTATGGTATCGGCATAACCGGCATCAACCTTCGCCAGTTCTTCGAAAACCATGGCGGTGGTCTCAAAGCTCATGCCTTCGCCGCCGTATTCTTCCGGTATTTCCAGGAGATGCAGACCCATATCGATTGCAGGCTTAAACAGCTCAATTGGGCATTCTCCCTTTTCATCGCATTCCGCTACATGGGGCTTGATTTCCTTTTCGGCCATGTTGCGGACCATTTCGATGAGTTCTTTTTGATCATCGGTGTAAATTAAACTCATATCGCTTCATCCTTCCTGTTGTAATTTTACAAATAATTGTAATTTGCTGTATAAATCATATCATTGCAGCCCGCCAAGCTCCAATCGGAACTCCTAGTACCTAAAACATTAATCAATAGCTAAAGCCTATCATTCAAAAACAAACAACGCTTTTGTGTAAATAGATGAACTTTTGGTTTTTCGTCAGGCTACAAATTAAGCCCAAAAACGCAGGTAACAGCTATTTTTCGCAACGTTGAAAAAAGAGTGCATCTACCGGCGGCGTTATGCTACAATGGAAGAAGTTAGGCGGGATTTTCTCGTATGTAGAGCTGTTTTTACAATCGGAAGCGTATGCATTCAGTGCTGGGTTATCTGAGTCCGGTTGCATACAGAAGAAAGAATCGAGTCGGCGAAGCTGCTTAAAACAAGTGTTTTCTATGTAGATGACTTTGCAGTAACCACTGACCTTTTTTCAGCGCAGTCCAGCAGATTGATTTGCTCATTATGATTAGCGAATTATTCGAGTAAAGGCATGCAAAAAAGCAACCGAGAAGAAACATCTCGGCTGCCTTTGGTTGGATAATCCCATAGCACGAAACCGTGGCCAGGGATGCGCTGTCTAGCGGGAAAGTATCCCTGATTCCTATCGGAAATCGATGCCCTTAGTGGAAGTCACTGCGATAAAGACTGCTTAACAGCCTGTGTCATGTAAATCTCTCGTCTTTTTTGCCTTTGCCAATAACCGATAACACATCTGTATTCACTTGGTCTATATTTAATGATGCCAATTTGGACAAGCGCAAAGGACAGTTCAAGAAAATTGTAATAATGCTATTATCTCGCATGGAACTGGTTCTTGTCTCATGAGCAGCCGTGCGGAACCCTCTAACGTCAGCATCTGACGATGCGTTTCGGCTGCTTAGGCGTTTCCAATTCTTCGGCGATGTTATTATCAATAAAATGAGTTCTGGTTTTGAAACAAATCAAAGAATGTAAATAGTTAGTAATTTTTCGGAGTCTGTGAAAGCTCGACTTTCGTTATCAGCCAGTCGGTAAAAACTCTTACCGACAGCCTGGTGAGCAGCGCGGGGGTAAATGGGAACATATTGCGCTTTGTGTTTTTCTTTATTCCCTTGATTATGTACTCGGCGGATTTTTCTTCGCTGATTTCGCCTGGAGCTGGAATGCCGTCGTTCCGGACAGCTTCTGTATCTACAAAAGACGGATGTATCGTCTGAATGTGAATGTTTTTATATCCGAAGTGCTTGAGCTCCATGCGTGCAGTATCAAGGAAAAGGCGGACTCCGCCCTTTGCCGCCACATAATCACCCTGCATGGGCACCCCGAAAAATGAAGCTAGCGAGTTGACATGGCTTATCATGCATTCGGTCTTCTGGGTTTTCATTTGTCTCATTATCGGCACATAGAAATTTATGAAAGTATCGAAGTTCGCATCCATGCAAAATTTGATTTTCTCCGAGGAAGCGGTCAAGGTGTTGGAAGGAGGCCCTATCCCTACAACCATGATGGCTATGTCTATTCCTCCGTACGCTTCAACGGTTTTCCGCACGACGTATTCGCCGAACTGCTCATCCATTGCGTCTCCTGCAAAGTACAGGCATTCGCTTCCCTGGTCTCTGATTTTTGCGGATACCTCCCGAAGCAGATTTTCTCTTCTAGCAACTATAACAAGTCTATTGTTGTGTCCGGCCATCATTAAAGCCGTCGCTCGCCCTATTCCTGAAGAAGCGCCAGTGATCAGAATTACCTTATTATCGATATTCATATAATCCCTTCTCCTCTTAATTGTCCGATTTTCTCCCAGTAAAACAGCCTCATAACAAGTTAAGGTCGGAGATATTATACTACAATATTTTTTATCGAAACAGATATTTTTTAATATGATTAGTTTATTGATAAGATAAAAAATTAACCACGCAAAAAACAGTTATAATTCTCAGAATTGTGAAAGAGCATGATGTGAGATTAGCCCCCTTTCTATCCAGCGATTTCACGAAAGGAGTAAGCAGAAACCAACATGAAAAAAGCATTTCTCTTAGGTATTGCAGGCTCGTTTTTCTTTGCGTTTACATTTGTTCTCAATCGGAGCATGCATCTGTCCGGGGGTAACTGGATTTGGAGCGCAAGCCTTCGCTACTTATTTGTCTTTCCAATTTTGGCTCTGATTGTTGGAAAACGACATGGATTTCAGCATGTCCATCAGGTCATACAAAAAAGTCCCTCAACTTGGCTTATATGGAGCACGGTTGGATTTGGGGTTTTTTATGCGTCGCTTTCTTATGCAGGTGATTACGGAGAATCCTGGCTGATTGCGGCCTCTTGGCAACTGACCATTGTAATGGGTGTGTTGATGTCGCCTTTATTTCATAAGCGTGTGCCGATGAAAAATTTATGCGCTTCGGGAGTCATTTTAATTGGAGTTTTTCTCCTGCAGGCACAAAATGTTGTGAATTTGGATATACATACGACACTCTTAACACTTGTTCCTATCCTCTTGGCGGCCATCTCCTATCCGCTAGGAAACAGAAAAATGATGGAAATCAGTGGAGATCAGCTAACTACCGTCGAACGAACATACGGAATGACATTATGTAGCCTCCCGTTTTGGCTTATTCTATCCACATTCGGGTTGGTAAAGGCCGGAGCTCCCTCTGTCAGTCAGATCCTGCAGGCCTTTTGTGTTGCAATGCTTTCCGGGGCTGCTGCTACTCTAATGTTTTTTAAAGCCACCGATTTGGTGAAGTCAAACCATAAGCAGCTAGCGGTGATAGAATCAACACAATCGGGGGAAGTCATATTTACTCTGTTGGGAGGTATTCTGTTCCTTGGGGACACCCCTCCGGATTTGCTGGGTGCAATCGGTATATTTTTAATTGTGTCCGGGATGATTCTTAACAGTATGCTTTCAACTGTTACTCGGAGATTGAAAGGCGATTAGCATACAGCATATGGGTTAATTCTTTTTGAATAGCCAGCGGAAGGTAGCCCGCTTTTATATTTAAATTGATAGGCATCATGAATGAGCTATTTTATAAACAGGAAGTTGCCGGCCGCCGTGCCGGGAATATAATGTTTTTTGTAGAGCCTCTTAACAAAATTGAGATAAAGCCAGAAAGCGTTATCCATAATATGGATAACGCTTTCTTTTACTTATCACATGTATCTACCTTTCAAAAGGGAAACGGTACTGATAAAGCTTCAGCTCATCGCGTACGGCTATCAGTTCCTTCTGTACGCCCTCGCTAACGGGTACTCCCTTATCCTTGCGTTCAAGCCATACAAGATGCTCTTTTTCTCCGGCTGTATAAATGCAGTCATAGCCCGGAGCGAGCTGAGCGGCGCGCAATTGCCTCAGGATGTCTCCTGCGGTTTTCCTGAACGATTCAAGCCCCATGAACGCCTCGGTATCAATCGCAATAAAGAAATGCCCCAGATGATACGGGACTTTCTTACCGTCATGAATACCGGTCAACATTTTGAGATAGTTGCCTGCCTGAAGTGCCGCTGATAAAATCTCGACGACCGTCGCATAGCCATATCCCTTGTAGCCAGCGAGCTCATCACCTATGCCTCCAAGCGGAGCAAGCGCGGCCGAACCATCGTTTAGTCTGATTAAAATAGATTCCGAATCCGTAAGTGCACTGCCGTCTCGCCCGATGACCATGCCGGCAGGTGTATCCTTTCCAAGACGCGCATAGTATTCAATCTTTCCGCGCTGTGTTATTGAAGTCGCGCAATCAAGCAAAAACGGAAAGTCTTCATCCGTAGGCAACCCGAATGTCAGAGGGTTCGTGCCCAGCATATTTTCAACCCCGAACGTCGGTGCAATAGAGGGGCGTGCATTGGTACCTGTAATTCCTATGCAACCAGCTTCTGTCGCCATTGAAGCATAGTACCCGGCAATCCCATAATGCGTGGAGTTGCGAACAGCTACCATCCCCATGCCGTGCTTTTTTGCTTTATTAATTGCCAGCTGCATACTGCGATATCCAACAACCTGTCCCATTCCATCATGCCCGTCCACGACTGCTGTTGTATCCGTCTGCCGGACGAGCTCAAATTCCGTAATGGGCTTTTGAATTCCTGCCTTGATCCGATCCAGATATATCGGCTTAAAACGATTAACTCCGTGCGACTCTATTCCGCGCCTGTCTGATTCGATCAGCACATCGGTGCATATTCGCGCATCCTCTGCCGGTATGCCATAGCCCCGAAACACATCGTTAACAAAGCTCTCCATTGTTTCCCAGTCAACATATACATAATTCATATACTTGTTACCTTTCTCGTTGTTTCTGATTTTAAGTATTATAAGATAATATTACAATGTGTGGTAAGAACGTTAAATATTACCGCGCATTTCATAATGAGGCGCTTTCATCTTTTGAGATATGGGCGATAAGGGTCTATTGTTAAGCTTGCAATGAAGGGGGCTGGGCTCTCAGTATATTTAGATTTACTCTGAAATAATTTCGTCCATTGGCTGAATCGATGATCACATAAACGAAAAAAGGTTGCAAATGGAACCGATAAAAGATCAAGCAATGATGAAGTATTTATCAATAAGAGCATATACATTTATCAATTAAATTACTGCTATGTATAAAAATCAAGCATTTTAAGCGCTTCCTCATTATACACCTTACATGGCTATATTTGCATCTTACAATTTTACCTATTGAAAGACTATGTAATATAAACTATATTTTAAACAGTAATGAAACTGGGGTGAAGTAATGAAGGTTACGGTGGATGAGTCGCTGTTATATGATGAACCCGAGGTAATACTCAGATGCAGGGAGCTTGACTCGCCACTGCGCAGGGTAATTGCCGCCATACGTCTGGTGAATGGTAAGTTAATCGGCAGGCAAGATACAGTCTCCCATGTGATCGATGCGGAGGACGTATACTATTTTGAGTCTGTGGACAATAAGGTTTTTATTTATACCCAAAAGCTGGTCTACGAAACTTCTCTACGACTTTATGAAATCGAATCGCGCTTCGAGGACACAGATTTCTTTAGGGCTTCCAAGTCCGTTGTAGCAAACATATCCAAAATTGCAAGCTTTCAGGCGGTTTTTAACGGCCGATTTGAGGCGCGTTTGCTGAACGGCGAAAAAATCATCATCTCTCGTCAGAATGTTCCGACTCTGAAACAAAAACTTGGCATGAAGGTGAAAAGGTCATGAAAAAACAGTTGGGTTACATCAGAAAATTTTTGATGTCGTTTACATCGGTTTTTACCTGCGTAATTATTGCAAGTACAATATTTATCAGACTGTATTCAAATCCATATCTACCGTTTAAGCTTATTGCTCAGGCAGCCATTATTGCTGCCGTATCGTCGGTATTGAACTTTATCTATTATTCCGAGCATCCAATAAGCAAAAAATCTATGATCATTAGGACAACGATTCATTTCTTTTTGCTTATATCAACGGTCACCGGCTGCGCTTTATATTTCGAATGGTTTTCTTTTGAAAACAACGGTGTTGTGCTTACCTTCTTCGGGCTTCTTGTCGCGGTATATCTAATTGTCTGGTTAATGAATTTTCTTGGTGACAGCAAAGACGAAAAAATCATGAATCAGAAACTGAAGGAATACAAGGCCAGACAAAAATAGGAATTCTGTATGAAATTAGGAGTGTTAAGTTATATGAATAATAACAACAAGCCAAATTCTAATATGACCTCATTTACTGGGCTGGGTTTAATATTTGGGACCGCCTTGGGAGCGGCATTCTGCATAATTATTTCAATCAATATTATATGGGCAGGCGTAGGTACTGCAGTAGGACTTATTTGGGGAGCGATCATTGACAATCGAAAATCTGGAAAATAAAAGGTTTGATGGTGTTATGTGCTTTATAAAAGGCAAAAGACACGCCACCCTGTTTGTTGCCGTGACATTACTCTGGACATGGGGCGCGCTGTCTATTCCGGCCTTGTTGGGGCTTGATTTCGAAAACTCTGTCACCAAAGCCGCATATGTGCTTGGTGGTGCTTCCCCATCCATTGTAGGGCTGATCTTTGTATTCCTTTCGGACGACATAGCATACAAGCGCTGCTTCTTTTGCCGAATCGTTGGGTTGGGCAAAGTGGGGGGAAAGGGGTTAGCGGTTCTGTTCGCGCTGGTTCCGGCCGTAACGGTCCTGTCTGCCTATTTAAATCAATTATTTACTTCTACGCCTCCGGACTGGTCTACGCTTGGAGCTTATATAAATGACCCCGCCGGACTTTTAGCATTTGCGGTCTTTACGCTAATTTTTGGTCCTTTCGCTGAGGAAATCGGTTGGAGAGGATATCTGCTGGATTGCTGGAAGGATAAGGGGATTTTGTTTTACGGCGCCGGAATTGGCTTTATATGGACAATATGGCATCTGCCAATGTTTTTTATAAATGGTACCTATCAAAACTCTCTGTTGATGCATGGGGTGGTACCAGTACTATGCTTCGCTCTGTCAACAGTGGCTCTCGGCGTTATAATTGGGGAAATCGCAAAACGAACCGGCAGCATCCTGCCGGCAATCCTGTTCCACTTTACAATCAACTTTACGGGGGAGCTTATTCCGCTTACCCCTGCGGCGGAAATGATCAGAACTGCAGCGTTTATAGTTATTGCATTGGGAATGATATACTGCCACTATATAAGGAAAGGTGTTTGAAATGGGGCTGCCGGTTCGTTTTGAATTTAAACGGGAATTAACGGTGTATTTTGTAGCTACGTTTGCAGTTTCCTGGCTCTTATGGCTTCCTGCTTTCCTGATACAAAACCATGGACTTTTCCTTCCTTTTTCTTACGATTTGTTTTTGAAGGCCGGTAGCTTCGGGCCTTCAGTATTAGGTTTTATTCTGGCATATGTATTCGGAGGAAAAGCAGGTCTCTATTCCTTGTTCAGGTCCATGTTGAATAACCACATCAAGCCAAAATGGCTGTTTTTTGCTTTCCTTGTTTTGCCCGGGGTTTCGGCAGTTTCCTTCCTAATTATTACGCTTTCAGGCGGTAGCTTGCCGCAGCTGCAGTTTAAGCCATGGTTTATCCCGGTTGCTTTTGCATATATTCTTGTTTTCATGGGGCCACTGGGGGAAGAGGCAGGCTGGCGGGGTTTTACGCTTAAGCGGATTATGCGGAATTTTACCCCGTTAATGTCGGCGGTGCTGATTGGGATAGTCTGGTCGTTATGGCATCTGCCTTTGTTTTTTATAAATGGTACAACGCAGAATGCCCTTACTGAATTCGGACTACTTCCGGCGCTCTTTTGTTACTTGCTGTATACCGTTATGATTTCGATTTTAATTACCTTGCTTTATATCAAGAGCAATGGCAGCGTACTAGGTTCCATACTATTTCATACCATGGGAAATTTATCGCTTGGATTCGTACCATTGATTTTTTCAAAAAGCGGAGCGGTAGTGTTACTTCTTGTTTTGTGCGCGACGAGCGCCAGTTTTATTTATATATATAGAGAAGCAATGCTTAGTAAAGTAGGACAAAAATTATAAAGCACAATTGCGGTTATGGTTATGGTTCAATTAATATGGAGATTCATGCTTTCCTTTCCTGATTGGTTGGTGCGACCGTATAAGCCTTAAAGGGGTTTCCCCAGCCACTAACCGCGAGGACTATGTTAGGGGTTATACAGCTAGGCTTGACGCTATCGGGAAAACCATTAGCAAGATTGACACGGCACAGAAGCACACCACCGACAGCTAGCGAGCGGAAAAGATCATTTTTGTCCTTACGACGGACGACATAGAAAACGCCAGCCGTGGCACTCAGCACAATTTTGAAGTAGTAAGTGAAACGGTAAGCAATCTGTGCTCAAGCCGCCCAATATCCTCAGCGTGGAAGCAACTCATCGACGAAGACTATAAAAGGCGATGGTAGGTAATGGACCGCTTACAACAATAATGTGGTTATTGATTTTTAGCATTGCATTACATCAGAAGAAGCGCTCTTTTGGTGTAAGAAAAGAAAAGAGATTATATTTCCAGCTTGAGTATATGTGAGGGCATCCCGGTTTCATTAAACTAGGATGCCCTCTGTTGGTGCATCAAGAATTTTGCTTATTGCAAAGAGGTTGTCTACTGGTGAGAGCGGAGACTGTTCCTAACGTTGAATTTTATTAACCATCTCGTGAGACGTGCCCAGGCGGGTCACTGAGGGTGATATGCTAATAATCAACATGATATTAGGAGCGTTATTGCAAGAAACACTTGACAAACAATTCAAATCATAGTAGTCTCTCCACTATAACGAATTATATCCACCATAGCACTACGGAGGCGCGTATGATTTCAGCAAGCGAAACCATAAGTAGAAACATAAAAAGCGTTCGGCAAGAAAGAAATCTTACATTGGATGATCTAGCTATCTTAACGGGAGTCAGCAAAAGTATGCTGAGTGAAATTGAACGTTGCACGAAAAGTCCTACCATATCTGTGCTTGAAAAAATATGTGATGGGATTAATATTCCACTCGCTCAACTTACGCATACACAGACGCCTCAATTATCTATTGCAACGAATGATACCGTTAAACACTATTCTGCATGGGATGGATTTGAACTATTTGTTTTATTTGAATTTGATTCAAATAAAAAGTTTGAAATATTCCGTCATGTAATTTCTCCCCATTCAGAACGTGTATCCGAGTGCCATGAAGCTGGCATCAGAGAATATATTATTTGTACAAAGGGTGTTTTTAGCTTACACGTCGGAGACGAAGCGTTTCATTTGCAAGAAGGTGAAGCAATACAGTTTCTTGCAAATTACCAGCATAAATATTTGAATGAAACTAATGAAGAAGTAAATATTGTTATGCTTCTATTTCATGAATAGAAAGACGTATTCTACTATGAATAACTATGTGAAACGAACAATTAGATTGATATTTGGACTGTTTTTATATGCACTCGGCATTTTTTTGAGCATACAAGCTAACATAGGTCTAGCCCCTTGGGAAGCATTCAGCATGGGTGGATCTTATCTGACTCATTTATCGTATGGAAATATCGTTGTTATTACTGGATTTATAATCATTGCGATTGATTATGTGTTGAAAGAAAAAATTGGATTTGGTACAATTCTCAATGCCATACTGATAGGAACGTTTGTGGATCTGATTCAATTGTTCAATTTTATTCCCATGATGTCCAATTTTTGGCTTGGCTTACTAATGCTTTTGATAGGACAAGTTGTTATCTCTATTGCAAGCTATTTATATATTGGTGCATCCCTCGGGTGTGGACCCCGTGATGCACTCATGGTTGCACTGGGAAAGCGAATGCCCAAAGTACCCATAGGCGCAATACGAGGCTTAATAGAAGGCACTGTTCTTTTTGTTGGATGGCTGTTAGGTGCAAAGATTGGCATTGGGACAGTTATATCTGTATTCGGCATTGGACTCATTTTGCAGTTGACTTTTAAATTACTGCGCTTTGATGTAAAAAGCATTAGGCATGAGAGTGTAACTGATACAGTTAAAGAAATGTCATCGACGATCAGTTAGTATTCTCTGTGGCCAACCAAAATTGCTTCGTTAACTGAAGATCAAAACGACTCGGTCACAAATTCATAGTCCCGACGACCGTCAGGATACTCTAGATATGCCCTTTTCAGTTCAGCATCATAAAGAGCTACCGATGACGGTGGAGGCATATGCCTCATAAATCTAAACTTATAGAAAAAGGAGGTGCAGCGTCAGCTATGACGATTTTGGTAGCGGATGACGAAAGCGATATCCGAAACTTATTAAAAATCAGCCTTGAAGAAAACTTATATACGGTTGTCACGGCGGAAAACGGGAAGCAAGCCCTAGACATCCTGCAAACACAGACCATCCACCTGGCGATTCTCGATGTAATGATGCCGGTGTTGGACGGCTTTAATCTGCTTAGGAAGATAAGGGAGAAAAGCACAATCCCCGTGATCTTTTTGACAGCAAGAAACGACGATATGGATAAGGTTCTTGGACTTGGATTGGGAGCGGACGATTACCTCTCAAAACCCTTTTCAATCACAGAGCTACTTGCCCGCGTGGGGGCACAACTACGCCGCAATAACGAGTACCTGTCGCCCAAAGAAGTGAACGCCTCAATCATTACATACGGTGATTTAACAATAGATAAGGAAAAGTGCTATGCCATCAAATCCGGAAATCCCATAGAACTGGGCGCAAAGGAGTATAAACTGTTATTGCATTTTGTAGAGAACCCAGAGCGGATTTTCACAAAAAGACAGCTTTATCACGCGGTGTGGGAGGAGGAGTTTTACTTTGACGATAATACTGTGATGGTGCATATCAGCCGAATCAGAAAGCTGATTGAGGATGACCCCCAGAACCCCAAATACTTAAAAACCATTCGCGGAATCGGCTATAAACTCCATTACACGGGTGAAAAAACATGAAAAGAAAACTCTCTAATCAATTTCTTACCAACTATCTGACTGTATTCCTGCTAACGATACTGGCGACCGCGCTTGCGTTTGTCATGCTTTCATTTGCAAACGGACTAATTTCAAACACCCTTGCCAAGAACAGATACCCCGCAAGTGCTATTATTAAAGAGGATTATACACAGATTGACTCATCCGAAGTCGTGAAAAACGGCGGTGGTGTACAAGTTGTGGATAAGGCATACCGTGTTGTCTATTCAAGCGGGCTTGACACTATCGGAAAAAGCCAACTGAACGCCGAGGAATTTACGGATTTTATGGTAGAAAGCAGAGAGAAGCCTTACAATTACGATATTCTCTATCAGCCCAAAGGCGAGTTCTGGCTGATTGTAACTTTCCCCACCTCTATTAGGTTGGGTTTTTCTTTGGTGTATAATAAAGGGGCTACTTCCGGTGATTTAGCGCTAGTGAGTGGAGTGCTTGCTACGGTCACACTTATCTACCTTTTGCTTCTTGCACTGTTCACTTTTGTCTATTCTCGGATTACAGCGGCGGCGATTACTGTCCCCCTTCGGAAGCTGAGCGAGGGTACAAGGCTTCTACGGGAAGGGGATTATTCGGCTCGGGTAGACCTGCGCCTGAAGAATGAATTTGCCAAGCTGCAAAACACCTTCAATGACATGGCAGCCCGAATTGAGCATGAAATGTCCCTACGGAAGAAGTCTGAAAACGACAGGAAGCGATTGATTCTTGACATCTCCCACGACCTGAAAAATCCGCTGTCCAGCATACAGGGCTATGCAGAGTTTTGTATGAAGAAACCGGAGCTGCCCGAGCGGGAGCGCGAGGAGTATCTGCAAATCATCCTTCAAAACAGCCAAAGAGCAAACATGTTGCTGTCCGAGCTGTTTGAGCTCTCTCAGATGGACAGCCCCGAGTTTTCAATAAAGCCTGTAAAAACAGACCTATGCGAATATCTTAGGCAAATGTGCGGTGAGCTTGTACCGCAGCTTGAGCGCGCGGGCTTCGAGTATGAATTTAATATTCCCGAAAACAGCATCTTCGCCATGCTGGATACAAACCGATTTAGCCGTATTATTCAAAACCTTGCAGACAATGCTGTGCGGTATAATCCGCAAGGGACAACGGTTTCTGTGAGCATGACGGAACAAAACAATCAGGCGATAATACGTTTTGTCGATGATGGATACGGGATTCCCGCCCATATTGCGGAGGATATCTTCAAGCCATTTGTGAGGGCAGATGATTCCCGCAATTTTAAAACGGGCGGGAGCGGACTCGGACTTTCTATTGCTAAGAAAATTACCGAGGCGCACGGTGGGGATCTGACCCTGCGTTCCAATCACAACAAGGGCAGTATTTTTATCATAACAATCCCAACGATTTAAGGTAAATTTAAGACTCCAATCAGCTGTATGAAAGGTTCGGTTGCTATGATAGCATTGAACCTGAAATACAGCTGACTTTTTATTGGAGTGATAATTATGAGAATAACCGTAATCAACGGAACAGAACAAAAGGGCTGCACCTTTCATCTGAAGGAGTGCTTTCTAAGTCCTTTGCAGGAGGGCAATGAAATCACGGAATTTTATCTGCCGGGGGATTTTCCGCATTTCTGCCTTGGGTGCAAAACCTGTTTTATGCAAAGCGAAGACAGATGCCCTCATGCCGAGCATACCATGAAAATCTGGGACGCCATACTGGAGGCGGATTTGCTTGTAATTGCCTATCCGGTCTATGTATCAGGCATACCGGGGCAACTGAAAGCACTTCTTGATCATTTTGCCTGTCATCACATGGTTCATAAACCCGACAAGGGCATGTTTGCAAAAAGAGCGGTTATCCTTTCGCAAAGCCTGCGGTCTTCAAACCGTACAGGACAAAGAGAAGTGGAAAACAACCTTACCTGGCTTGGTATATCCGACATCAAATCGATGGGATTTACGCTCAAGGACAGCTATTTGTGGGATGAATTAACACAAAAGCGTATAAAAAAAATCGACAGGACCGTGCGAAAAATGGCTTGCAACTACCGCTCTATAGCTCCTACGAAAAAAAGCATAAAAGTACATTTTCTCTTTGCCATAAGTAAAATGATGATTCAGAAAAGCTTAAAAAACACCTGCACGCCGTCTTCGGACGCACAGTACTGGCGCAGTCAGGGGTGGCTGTCATGAGGTGGCAGATGGGTAAGGTTGAACCTTCTGTTTTTAAGCCGCTGTTGACAAAGCTTGCATTTTTACTATACGGCAAGTCAGTATACAAAGACTTTGCAGACCGTCTGCCGCTCATGGGGAATGAATATGTACTTGACTTTGGATGTGGCATGGGGACGGTGGCGTATTATGCTGCGAAAAGGCTTCCCCATGGACAACTGGTTTGTGCAGATATTTCACAGCGGTGGTTAAGTGCTTGCCGCAAAACCCTGCGACGAAAAGGCAACGTCGTGTTCCTGCATAGCAACCCGGGATTTCCGGCATTGGGTAAAAAAAGCTTTGATGTAGCGTATTTCCACTATGTTTTGCACGATATACCAGAAAAAGAATTGGCTCGCGTTATTTCTGCGCTGGCAGATTGTTTGAAATCTGGCGGCATACTCGCTTTCCGCGAACCGTTGAAAGAGGCTCAAAAACTGAGCATTATTAAACGTCTGGCCGAGCAAAATGGACTGTCAAGAAAAGATAGCCGTATCACCGATGTTCCGCATATGGGCAACGCTCTTGAGAGCATTTATATTAAACTTTAATGGAGGATTTTCATATGACTCAAACAATACTATTTTTACTTTTGACTGTTTTGGCAGTCGTCGCCCTTGCAGGGGTTTTATTTCTGTCGATTTACCGCATCATCGCTCTGATAAGGAAAAAGACGAATTCCAAACAAGTCACACGCCTGAAAAAAACCGTAATATTCCTTGCAGTGGTAATGGTTCTAAATGTAGGCTTGGTTACGATCACGCAATTCACCGCTTCCACGCCTCGTATTGTCGACGAGAACGGCAATACCCCCGAGAACAGCATAGCAGAGCTGATCGAGATTGAACTTGGCGGCAGTAAGCAGTGGATTAGCCTCAGAGGCTGGGATAAGAGCAAGCCCGTCCTGTTGTTTTTGGCGGGCGGACCAGGTGGCACCCAGATGGCAGCTGTGCGGCATGAGCTCTCAGAACTTGAGAAGTATTTTGTTGTGGTCAATTGGGATCAGCCCGGCTCCGGAAAATCGTATTATGCCGAAAAAATTGAAAACATCACCGTTGACACCTATATTCACGATGGCTATGCCCTGACAGAATACCTAAAGGAACGCTTTTCGCAGGAAAAGATCTATCTAGTAGGAGAATCATGGGGCAGCGCTCTTGGGATTTTCCTGATTGACAGATACCCTGAGTGCTATCATGCTTTCATCGGCACGGCGCAGATGATAAACTTTGTCGAAACAGAGCAAATGGATTACGTGAAAGCAATGGAAATCGCAGGAGAGAAAAATGATGTGACCATCATCAAACAGATGGAGGCAAATGGTATTCCCCCTTATTACGGGCGGAATGTTACATTAAAAAGTGCAGTGTATTTGAATTACCTCAGCGCCTACATGGCAAGTAATCCAGCAATACACAACCCGGGGTACAGTACCGACCGCGACATCACTTCCTCAGAATACGGACTGCTTGATAAAATCAACTATGCCAGAGGTGTTATCAATACGTTCAACCAAGTATACCAACAACTATATGACATTGACATGAGAACGGATTATACTAAGCTGTCAGTCCCTGTTTACTTCTTTCTGGGACGGCACGATGTCAATGCGCCCGCATCTTTGGTCGAAGAATATATGGAGGTGCTGGATGCGCCCCACAAGGAAATCGTATTCTTTGAACACTCGGGTCACAGCCCATGGATTAACGAGCGGGATAAGTTCGTGAAGGAGGTATTGTCATGCTTTTTAGACAACAAAACGCAGGGATAAGGTATATAAAGAAAATGAACATAGCTATTTTTCTGCCGCTGGTAATTTCCATTATTTTGACACTAACTGCCTGTACAATCACCAAAGGCAGCATTATAATTCGCGAAAACATGCAAGGGACAGGGTGTGAAATGGAGTTTAATCAATGGAGTGCGCAGAACAAGTGCAATCTTTTCCTAAACAAGGACGATACGCTTCAGGTTGAGATTGTCTCTGAAAGCGGGGGGATTGACCTTGAAATCTTTGGAAAATACGGCGCCGAAGCCTATACGGGTAGTGGTCTAGATACAGGTATATTCACCGTTACGGTATCCGAAGCTGACGAGTATATCATTCAAATAAGCGGTAAAAGAGCAAGCGGAAAAGTCATATTAAAGAACCTGTCAAAATAATTGTTATCCTATTTCTGTGTACAGATAATGTTTGCCGGAATTTCGCGCAACGGATTGACATTTTCAGTCAAATGATCCAATTAAACAAACCATCAATTATTGGCTTTCATTTAGGTGTGACCTCTTAAGCTGATTGGGGATGTGATATGTCAAACGTTAAAGACAATAACGCAAAACATGATCTAAGCTAAGCACATATTGTGTGGCTTGGGATTAGTTTTTTTGTGTAAGAACTAAATAAAAAACGGTTAACCCTATCGGGTATTGAACACCATAAAAAATCAGTAAGCTCTCCCGTCATCGGATTCCCTTAAAAACGCTCTAATTCAATCAGGTCTGCGGCTCCCCTCGCCCCGGGCCTGCTGTTTTTTGGTGAACACAGGCAAACATACAAAACCGGTGAAGTTTATTTAAAAATTGAAAAGTTTTTAAGGTTCACGTAACAAAGCCGTTTTAAATTCGTCATACAGGAAATACCGATAGCGAATAATTGATAATTTAATGGAGGAGTATATATGAAGAAAGGTATCATTTCAGTTGTTTTGAGCGTAATGCTTCTTATCTCCATGGCGGTTCCGGTAATGGCGGAGGATAGTCAGGATGCTGCGCTCAAGCAGGTTACGCTGCTTGTTAAGAATACTCTGGGCATAGACAACAGCTATACGGACTTTAACGGCAACCTCTCAACCGAAGGAAGCTTCAGCTATTGGAATCTGGACTGGAGCAAGGACGGAGAGTCTGTTAGCGTCTGCGCGGATATGAACGGGAAGGTAATATCCTATTATAAGAGCACGGACGGAGACACTTATTACTACAATCCCTATTATTCGCCGACTTTTCAGAAGGTGAGCCGCGACCAGGCTCAGTCGGCGGCGAAGGCTTTTGTTGAAAAGCTGCTCTCGCAGGGCGAGACGATAAGCTTTAGCAAGGACAATTCGAGACTCAGCGCACAGAATATGGAGTATTATCAATTCAATGGCACCATCAATCTCAGCGGTCTGAAATCGCCTCTCACCTTTTCTGTCAATGTACATACAAGCGATCTGAGCATAACCAGCTTTTCAAGGGATGAGTTCAGCCGAAGTTATACCGGCTCTATTCCCTCGGAGACGCCTGTAATAACCACGGACAAAGCGACGGCAGCGCTCACGGGAATCGTCAAGTTACGGCTTCAGTACGTCCTTGGTGACGACGGTAAAACGGCTACTTTGCAGTATCTGCCAGTTTATTCGACAGATAAGGCGGTCGACGCCAATACAGGCGCTCTAATTGACATTTATCAAGGCGGGTATCACCCCTACCCCACTTACGGAAGATCTGAGAATTCTACTGAAGATCTCGCCAAGAATGAGACCGGCCTTACCGAGGTGGAGCAGAGCACGGTCGATACCCTCAAGGGTGTATATTCCAAGGCTCAGCTTGACACCATCGTGCGTGCGATAGGTTCTCTGGGGATAGACAGCGCCTACACTCTGGATTCCGCGCATTACTCGACGGACAAGACAACCAGCGCGGTGCAGTGTGCGCTCGACTACGTCAAGGATATTAGCGATGAAGCGACAATTCAGGCAAGATTCCCTACCGCGTACAGCAGTATGAAATCCTCTGGCAGCATTTATCCTGTCCATTTTGGCAAAACCATCAATCTGGACGCGAAGACCTGCGCTCTGATTTCAATGAATACTTACTACAGTGTTGGCAAAGAAACCGTTTCGCAGACAAACGATCAGTGTAAGGCGACTGCCGAGTCGTTCTTAGGCAAGTATTTCCTTGACAAATTCAAGGCGTCCGCTTTCAATGAATACGAAAGCTCAGCAGACAAAGGCTACTTCGTATATTCTCAGACGGCAAACGGGATTCTTTTCCCGACAAACTCGATCTCTGTTTCTGTTAACATGTACGACGGTACTATCGACAACTTCTTTGCAAACTGGACGGACGGCGTGACCTTCGCGTCGAAGGACGGCATTGTTACGGCGGACGCCGCTATAACCCCCTATATCTCCTGCTTCAAAACAGTGCTTCAATATGTGCCGGTAGCGGTTGACACTTCAAAGACTGATACCTCCAAATACAGAAACGACAGCAAGCTGGCGCTGGCGTTTAAGTTTGAATCCGACAGATATGTCACGGGCGTCGACGCCAAGTCCGGCAAGGTATTGACCGAAACCGGCAGTCCGGCTCAGACCTCTGCCTATGACGACATTGGCAGCTGCTCCGCAAAGCAACAGATCGAAAAGCTGGCTCAGTACGGTATCGGCTTCACCGGAACGAGCTTCAAGCCGACAGCCCCTCTGACTCAGAAGGACGCACTGACGCTGCTTCTGTCCGCTGTGGGTTACTCAACGGACGATGACGACAGTCTCTATCAGATGGCATACAATAATAAAATGTTGACAAAGGCCGAAAGAGCCGCCGATAAACAAATAGCGCGCGCCGAATTTGTCAAAATGCTCGTACGTGCAACGGAATATGGCTCCGCCGCGAAGCTGGACGGAATATATAAATGCGGCTTCAAGGATGACAGCAGCATAACAAAGGATTATTATGGCTATGTGGCAATTGCCAAGGCTCTGGGCATTGTGAGTGGCGACTCAAAAAATAAGTTTTACCCCACAAGTGTCATCACCCGTCAGGACACGGCTGTAATGCTGTATAACTTCATGTCAAGAGCACAGTAAAACAGTTTTTTCCTTGAACCACAAACGCTCTTTTGTTGCAATACATTTTTCATCTTTGTGCGCGAATAAGGTCTGCGGCTCACCTCGCCGCAGACCTTATTTCGTTTTTGGGTCATTACTTCCTTTATGTCTTTGCGTGCCATGAGATTTGAAACTCCCTCTTTTAGCTTAGCCAGAGTAAGCTTGGATAAAAAGCTCTTAAGTAGATTTAAAGCCGGAGATCAAAAGACCTCCGGCTTTCTTTAACTTTTTTTGCTTTGATTATTTCTTTTAGTTCCTCTGAGCTTGTACTGGTATAGTCTTTACTTATTGACCAGACGGTACGCTTCTCACTATGAATAATTCCATATTTCTTTAGATATGTTCGTGCCCATGTTATGCGATAAAACACCTCTTCTTTTGCGTCATCAGACAGTCCTAATGTACTGAAAACTCATTCCCCAATCTCATCATTTGATGCAGTCCCACCAAGTTTTTGTAACGCTTGAACCACTGGTACCATTAGAGAATGATATGAAGGTATAGTTGTAGACATGGCTCTGAAACTCCTTTTTAATTATTTGGCAACTGTAGTCATATTTTATAATAATACAAATGGAAATACAATTCAGTATTAGTGTTTCTTAATTTTTTTAGCTATTGTTAATAAATTAAATGATGTTTTCGCTTACGCAAACACCAAACAAACACCAGCAAACGTTTTTGTGAGCTGTGTAATGAAATGAAGAAACCCTGTATCCATTGAGAATACAGGGTTTCTTTTGGTTGCGGAGGTGCGCAACATAGTTTACCTGAAATACTGTTTTGGTACTTGAGTGGATTACAATGAACTAGAAGACAGTATGGAATCCTCAACATCCCAGCGTTATAGTACCAATGGGAAGTTCATTGCACGTGTGGAACAGGCGCGTTCTTCTCATCATGGGAATTTCAATCATTTATTCTCTTAAGTATCTTTACCTTGTCAAAGACTTTGGAGTCAAAATGCAATCATACATAGTCCTTTAATGAAGCACCGGCAGGGTTTCCACTGCCGGTGCTTTGTATTGTTTTATAATATTTTATATAAGTCCTGATTTTTGTAGCAATCTCTGAACCATGACTGCGACCTCCGCACGTGTAACATATGCCTTTGGCGAAATTGTCGTTGAGCTTGTTCCCGTTACGAGTCCTTCTTTTATGCAAGACGCAACGCTCGCCTTAGCGTAGTCCGAAATAGTAGCGCCGTCCGTGAAGCTTGCGAGCAGAGTACTCACTTCGCTGTTTGTCAGACTTACACTCAAACCTGTAAGCTTCATCGCACGAGCAAGAATTGCCATTGCTTGTTCGCGGGTTATAGTGTCGTTAGGGCTATAAGTCGTTGCATTATATCCTGTTATAATCCCATATTCCGTTGCCTTATCAACATAGCCGTTGAACCAGTCTGTTGCCGAAACGTCGCCGAAGCTACTCTCAGTTGTGCTCTTCTGCAGACCCAACGCACGAACTGCGATTGCAGCAAATTCTGCTCTCGTTATGCTTCTGTCAGGTTCATAGCTACCGTCGCCCACTCCTGTCACTACCATTCTTGAGCCCATGTCGTTAATTGCATCCTTTGCCCAATGGTTAGCAACATCGGTAAAGGTTATGGGATTAAATAAAACCGAGTATGTGCTGTTAGTAAGACTGTTTATTTTTGCATAGTACTTGCCGTCTATTTTGACTATCTGTGTGGGAACATGACTGAAAGTTCCGTCATTGTTCAGCACTATACCTGTCGTAATCTTCGAAGGGTCAATGCCATCGGGTATTGCAACCGTTCTCTCAACGTAGCCGTTGAAACGGCTAACATCAACCGTCTTTCCGCCACTTGTGCATGTAATCTCGAACTCCACCGGCTTAACAACGAGCTGATAGCTGTTCTTGTTTGCCGTGTCCTGAACTATTTTCACCGTGTCTGCTGGTGGCTCAGCTATCCTTATGCTCACCTTGATATCCTTGAGCGCCACCTGTGAACCGAGCTGCGCCGAAACTGCGTCGATGTAAATCTGGGATGCAGGCAGTGTGTAGGAAACGCTGTCGGTCTTAATCTCAAGGACCGCCGTTCTCGCCTCCATGTCCTTAACCATCTGCCCCGTTAAAACGCCGGTTTTTTCTGCCTGAGAACCGGATATCGGGACTGTAACCGTGGCTTTTTCTCCGGCCGCCTTCAGTTGTGTATCGATTAGCTTGGGATCAACCGTGACCGTTGTGCTCGACCTTCCGTCAGCTGTTGTGCCTGTAGTCTGGCGTCCAGCATAAACCGTTTCATTTCCAATCTTCACCGGCACGTTGCTTCCGGAATTGGAAACACCCCCTGTGCTGTTGTCTGGCTGAGTCGTATCACCCTTGTAGAAGCATTCCAAAACCGGCATACCGTTATTCACTCCGGATTTTATTATCCAAATCGTCCATGTATATTTATATTCTTCATTTTCCGTCGGAAGTCCGTCTATTTTCGCGTTTAAATCCTTTAGAACGCCGTCCTTTTTTTGAAGCTCGGACAAAGTTTTTGCAGCGCAGTTTTCTATATATTCAACCTCTCCATCGATTGTTACTGTTGCTACCGTTCCATTGCTGCTAAGCCAGTATGAATCCTTGAATGCGCCCCCATCTCCAATGCCGGCAAGACCGCCGACATGGTTAGTCGAAGTGCTTTCAACTGCAAGCGTTCCCACAAGTGTCCCCGCGGCATAACAGTTTCGTATTGTTTTTGGTGAGGCGTTTGCTCCTGCTATGCCTCCTACATATACGTTGTCTACACCTGTTACGGCAGTTGTCGAATAGCAGTTGTAAACGCTTCCCATGTTAAAGCCTATAATACCACCAATTAACCCAAGATCACTACTATTAACGTCAGAGAGTGATATTGTTCCAGTTGAGTAGGAATTAATTATTACTCCGGCTGCGCCTACCAGACCACCTACATATCCTTCTCCTCCGGAAGCATTTGCTTGAATATCTGCGTCGCAGTATGCTTTGTTCAGCAGACTTTCATATTCAAGAACCCCAATAACGCCGCCAACAGCAGAAGAACCGAGCGTTGTAATCTTTGTACCAGAAACGCTTACATCTTCAACTTTATCTTCTTCGCAGAAACCGACAAGCCCGCCAACATAGGAGATAGCGTCATTTACACTACATGAATAATTGATGCTGCTGTTTTTAACGTTTATGTTTGTAATATCTGCATTGGCGATTGCTCCGCAGAAAACTCCCATGGATAATCCCTCTTTGCTCGATACAGATGAAGCAATCTGTATGATCGTCGCATTCAAAAAAGTCAGATCATGGTATTTTGCTTTAGATTTAGTATGCGATTGTCCTATGAATCCCACGACACCAAAACTGCTTCCTGTTCCGGCAGGTATGCTCATATTTCTTATTGTCTGTCCGCCGCCATTAAACTCGGCTACGCGAAATCCGTTCATTCTGTTGCCTATCGGATTCCAGAAGTGTCCGGACATATTAAATTCGCCGTCGGAAGCGTTAAGTATTATCGTTTTCCCTGAGAAATTATTCGCTGGTGTCATTCCGTCGTTTGTTATGAGCTCCCCAAACGCGGTGTAATTCACCTGATAAGCAACCCAGCCGAGTCCCTTCTCGGTAAGTATCGTATAGGTGTTTCCGTCTGAACTAATGGTGTAGTCGGTATCTTGAACGGCGGTTTTTCCGACTTCATCCCATGGCGTATCAAACACAGGCGCGCCGTTGTTTTGATTTGAAATGATAGTCCAGTTTAACCATATGTACGATGTGTTGAGCTTGCTAATGTTGCTGTTTAGTGAAGCGACCATATCAGGGTTCTTAAAGTCGGACAGTGTTTTTGCACTGCAATTTGAACCAAGATAAGAACCTGAGGTTAACTCTATATCATCACTTCCGATTTGACCTTCCAACCAATAGGAGTCCTTTATTGTGCCTGTTCCCTTGCCTGAAATACCGCCGACTTTTCCGACGGCTCCAGACAGTGTTCCCATCGCGTAACAATTCTGAATTGTTTCAACTGCGGCATTATACCCTGCTATCCCTCCAACATAAACACTGTCAGAACCCGATACTGTAACAGTTGAATAGCAGTTGTATATACTTTCTGGATTATTTCCAGCTATTCCTCCGGCAATAGCTCCGACACTGTCATCTGCGTTTCCCCCTGATAACAGCGAAAGCGTGCCTGTTGCACTGGAATTGTAAATCACGCCATTATTTTGGCCTACCAATCCGCCTCCCGCTGTGTTATCGGATAAAACGTCGTTTATCTGAATATCGGCATTGCAGAAAGACTTGTTCATGCTTCCGTCTCTTAATCTACCGATAATACCGCCGAAATAACCTGTGCCGGACTGTGTAGAAGTTGTAGAAGCTGTGATAGAAGTGAACGAAGTGCCGGATGTGCTTAATACTGATACGTTCTCCAAAGCTACCCCGGTAGAATAACCGATTAGACCGCCGATGTTTACACTATTACTTGATGCACTTGAATAATCGATTGAGCTATCTATAACTGACACGTTTGAGACAGTTCCATTCATAAATTTACCCGCAAGTACGCCAATTGTTTGTAAAACACCAACCTCATCATCGAAGTCCGCAGTAATATTAGCATTTATAAATGTCAAATTATAAATCGACGCCGCTGAATCAGATGAATAATTTCCGAAAAAGCCATTGCACTCGTTCGTTTTGTCTGCAATAATACGTAGATTGCTAATGGTCTGATTCCCCTCGCCATAAAACGCCGTCGCATTAAAGTTAGTAAAGCAGTTGCCGATGGGTATCCAATCCATTGGATAACCTTCGTAATTAGACATATCAAACGCGTCGCCGTCAGCTTTTTCTAAAATAATAGTTTTTCCCGTAAAGTCAATTTGGGCTGTCTGAGAGCTGTCAGAAATAATAACTTTTTCACTATCGTAGTCAACCTGATACGCCAACCAGCCGAGTCCAAGCTCGGTTTTTATCGTATAGGTATTTCCGTCCTCGCTGACGATATAGTCCACGCCGCTGTCAGCAGATGCTCCTAGCTCCGCCCAACATGTTGCTAACTTTGCAAAGGCCGGAATGGTGAAGTTTGGTAAAAGTGTTATGAGCATTGCAATGATCAGTAATGTGCCTGTAATTTTCTTTTTCATATGCTCTCCCCAATTTATTAGAATAAAAAGCAAATATCGGCAAAATATGCCATATTTTGTAGAATAATATTACCATGTAAATTAGGAAATTGTCAATGCGTGCTGACATCCTGGCAAAAATATACAGCCACTAATGTGGCTGTATCGCTCATTCCCGTTTGATGCTGCAAAAGGAAAAAGTACAGTCTGCATAATGAAATCCTACGACGAAGTCATTGTTCAGCCAAGAGGCATAGCGCATACTGCATCAGAACTGCAATCGTTGCTTTTCCTGTTGAAATTCTTTGGAGAAAGCGTAATAGCCGTAATGGATCGGTTTATGTAATTTCCATCATATTTACCATATTCCTTATTTTTCTTTGACAAATAACAGACTTCAGTATAATCTGCATCAGATTGAAGAAGCATCTTAGCCTTTTCTTTGTAAGACGCTATCATTTGGGATAATAGTTCAGTATGTTCGTTTTTCATATTATACCGCCAAAACTTATCTCGTATTTTATGGATAATGCGAATCTCACAAAAATGCAACTGCTGCTAATTGTGCTCAAAATGTACATATTATAGAAACTTTATTTCTACTTCTTTCGCAAATTTCTTTGCCATGTGTCTATTAAGGTGAGTGCTGTCGACTGTTATGGATAGCCCTCGAAGTCTTGATACTAACAAATGAAGGAACTGAAGGAAGAAATAGCCGCCCTCGAGGCCACCGAGCCCCCGAAGGATTTCACCGTTGATCAGGTCCGCTCCTGGCTGGACGCGCTCAAGGCCTGCCCTGATGAAAAGGCCGTGCATCTACTGGTAGAGCGCATAGATATAAAGCAAAAGACCGAAATCATCGTAACGAGTACGTTGACTTCGGTCTTAAGTGAAAATGGTTGCGGAGGCAGGATTTGAACCTACGACCTTCGGGTTATGAGTTTCCTTATCAGCATGTTGTATGGCCTTAAATGGTTATTTTATTATATTTTTAGTCAATATTCAGAACTTTTGGCACCATTTAATTTCACCTAACACTATGTGATTTCGTCGTCTTGAACGTGCTTTTGAACGTACACTATTTTTACCTAAAAAGTTTAGCCTTTGGCTTAGGGGTGGAAATGGTGGGACAGGTGTTACCCCGCTTTATTCCAACGCGGCATTATTTTCGCAAACCTCAAACCCGTTTAAATTTATATTCATTATAGCCCTTGCACAACTTCTTTATCGAGCTGTTCTTTTCTTGTTTTCCAATCTGGTAGCTGTATCGTTAAAAAATCGTAAAAATTGTTATTGTGATACTGATACAGTAGGTGTGTAAGTTCGTGCAAAACTACATATTGAATGCAACGCAAATCCGCTTTTAATAAATATTCATTTAGTGTTATTTTGCTTTTAGAAGGTGTACAACTGCCCCATTGGGTTTTCATTTTTCGTATTTGTAAGGCGGGCTTATCAACATTATATTTACGAAATATTTTGTCATATAGCATATCTAGTTCATTTGAATATACGGCGTTTGCTTTATCTCTCCACCATTTTGCAAGTATTCTTTGAGATAGTTCTTCATCGTCAACATTTAGTTGGTATAAGATAATATTCTTTTCATCTTCTCCAACATAGTTGGTTGATGATTGAACTTTTTTAATTCTTCGGTCTTTGCCTAAAAGTTGGGTAGAGCTTCCGCTTTTAATATTATTTAAGTTGTTGTAACCACTTGATTGTTTGTACTTTGAAAGCTGTTTTGTCAGCCATTCAGATTTTTTATTTAAGTATAAAATAATCCATTCATTGGGAACGCTATGCGGAACAGATAGAACAATTCTCAAATCTCTAAACACTTTAAGATTAACATTCTTAACGTTTTTATGTTGCACTTCAATCACGGCTTCATTAAATGGTGGCCCTAAATTAAATCTATACTCATTCATTAGTATCGCGCCACCGCCACTCTCATTGTTTCATCGATAATCAAATCCAGCATATCAACATTAGATTTATCAATAACAACCCCTAACGCTTCAAACATATCAAACAAACAGTCGTCAAGATTTCTGTGTATTGCCTTATGTGCAACTTCGTTATGTTTCCAATCTCGTTTTGCATTTTGGCTCACGGCCTCTTTGATTTTAAAAGAATATTCCGCAATGATTTCTTCTTTTTCTGGTGTAATGGTTATCATATTGCTTTTCTTAATGTTTGTAACAACAGCACCATAAAAAGCCTTTGCATCGCTGTCACTGGCAATTTGAGACGGATAATCCTGTGATGTAATTCCATTTCGAAAATCGTCTGCCATTACTTCCATAGTTGCATAATATTGATCAGCATCACGAGTTAGGTTATAAATTTCGATTGTCTTTTTGATTTTATGCGAGAATTCTTCAAATAACAATGGATCATCGTATCTTATTTGCTTGAGTGTAGATTCAATTCTTGTTTTGATAGCATCTGCCCTTGATTCGTTGGAACCCATATTTTCAAGCAATTTTCTCATTGCTTTTTCATCACCTATTGATATAGGCCTTACAACTGTAAATATCTCCGTTGCATTGACAAAAGTATCAATCAAGTTTTTCATTCCTTGCTCATATTTTGAAAGGTCAGGTTCGTCATCATAACGCAAAGCAACAGCATCTTTTAGTTTTTTGTAAAACAGATATTCACTACGATATTTATCTATATGTTCAGAACCTACCTCAATAAATATATCCCTATTTGATAATGCGAGATTCAATAAATTAGCAAAAGTTTTTAATCGATTATAAAACTCTTTTCGCTTAGATTCTTCGGCTAGGCTCTTTTGCCAAACATCTGATGATGCTGTTTTACCGAGTTCCTTAAACATATTTACTAATTCTTTATAGGCTTTTGCAAGTTTGTTTTTTTCATCTACCGGTCCAAAAATAGCACCGTCAATATCGGCTTTGTCAAAGCCATTCATTCCCGATTCCGCATCATCATATATATCAATTGCAGAATTGAGCTTTCCAAAAACACCCCAGTAATCGACTACAAGGCCAAAATCTTTGCCTTTGTATACTCGGTTTACTCTCGCAATTGCCTGCAACAAAGAATGACTTTGAATAGGCTTATCAAGATATAGCACGCCTGCAACAGGAGCATCAAAACCGGTCAACAATTTATCCTTTACAATCAAAATATTGATGGCGCCTTCAGGATTTTTAAAATCTTCACAGACGTGGTCATCATATTTTTCAACGCTATCGCCAAACAGTGGTTTCACCATTTTTTCACGATAATCTTTAATTATTTTAATAGCCTCTGTTGTGGCTTCATCATCGTCACCCTCTCGTTTATCTCCAAATGTAATAACAACACGAGGGGTGATTGCCGGATCGCTTTTTAAAATGTGGTACATCTCAACAGCTGCAGCACGAGACGAACATACAACCATTGCTTTTAAGCCGTTTGGAATACAATAGTTTTTATAATGGTCTATAATATCAAAGGCGATTAGGTTAATTCTGCTCCGAGCTTCGGAAATAGCTTTAAACCTGCTGAATTTATCTGATAGTTTGTCCTTTAATTCTTTAGGCAAATCGCTTGTTAGACTGTCAAAATAGTCGTTAATTTTAAGCGTTGGCTCTTCCTGCTGCACTTTTCGTCCTTCATAAACAAGAGGAACGGTAATTCCATCTTCTATGGATCTTCTCATTGTGTAATTATGAATAGGTTCTCCGAATTTGTTATAAGTGTTTTTCTTCGATTTAGATATAAGCGGTGTACCTGTAAAGGCAATCAAGGTGGCATTGGGCAGGACTTCACGCATATAGTTATACATAGAGCTATACTGCGAACGGTGAGCCTCGTCGATAAGAACATAAAAGCGGTCACTATCAGGCTCGAGATATTTGTTTTTGCAAACAGTTTCAAATTTATTGATAAGGGTAGTTATGACAATATTGCTTTTGTCTTTCAAAAGTGTTTTTAGACCTTTTCCGGTTGCCGCACGAACGGGTGCCATTTGAGAGTTTGCAAAGTTATCCCTAATCTGCTTATCCAAATTAACCCTATCAGTAATAATAATAAATCTTGGGTTTTCCTTGCCCTTTTCAAGCTGAATTTTTTTCACAAGCATAACCATAGTGAGAGATTTTCCACTACCTTGGGTATGCCAAATAACACCACCCTTGCTGTCCTTTCCATCTATTCCGTTAATTCTGCCCATAGATTTATTTACAGCATAATATTGTTGGTGTCTTGCAATTTTCTTGATATTGTTATCGTATAAAATAAAGTTTTGCACAAGGTCAAGCAAACGCTTTTTATCAAGCATAGAAGCGGCTATTTTATCCTGTTCCAAAATCTGCCCATCTGGAGAACATTTGCGACACACCTCATTTTGCCATTCGTAGTCATCTTCGCGCCATTCCACAAAATAATCGGCAGTTGTGCCACTGGTACCGTAAACTACTTTTTGGGGATTTAATGCCATAACCAGCTGACTAAATTTGAAAAGCTGAGGAATATAGTCGGGCATCATATTTCTGACATTTTGTAAAATACCTTCTCTTGCATCAATGCTTGATTTTTTGCACTCGATGACAACAAAAGGAATGCCGTTTACCATAAGTACAACGTCAGGTCGTGAATAACTTCCGTTTGATCTTTGCACGCTAAATTCCTCTGTTACTTGCCAGATATTATTGGCAGGATGCTCAAAATCCACATAACGCAAATCGAAGGATTGCCTTACAGGAATATCTTTATCGATGGCAATGCTTTCCTCTAAGCTAATTCCCAATGTAATGAGGTTATATATTTCTTTGCTTGCCATCGAAAGCCCCTGTAAAAGCGACGCATCTAAAGCATTTACCGCTTTGGTAATAGACTCACCCGAAAAAAGCAGTTCGTGACCATTATATTTATAAGTTTGTTTTTTAAGAAAACGAATGAGCTCATCTTCAAACAAAACTGTATTCAAATTTTTTCTTTTACTTTCCGCCTCACTGCGTGAAACATACTCATAGCCCATATTGATAAGAAACTGAATAAACCTGTCTTGGCATTCAGGTCTTTCATTAAAAATGGTATGACTTGGCATTTCGGCTATCTCCTCTATATGCAGATATAGCAGAGCATTAAACGGCTCTGCTTATCTTTATCTTATAAATCCCCTAATTTAGCGCAATCTTTTTTGTCGTGTACAGTCCGTACATATTCATCGTTAACATTAATAACCTTAGTTTTATGGTTGTGATTGTCAAATGCATTTACATTGTATCCTTTGCTAATGTCATTAAGAACTTCTTGCTTAGTTTTTGTCATAGCATATCTCTCCTGTTAACTTACTCTTACAATTCCTGTTAATAAAAGCTGTTGCATAGCTTTTTGCTGCTGTTTTAGTTTGTCGAGCTTTTGGGTTTCAAGTTCAAACAACGTATTAAATTTTTCGATTTGATTTGCAATACAATTTTGCTTATCTATTATGGGAAGATGTATTACAATTTGATTAAATAGATCCATATTAAGATTTCTGCGAACAACACTTGCTCCTTGCTCCGAAGATAAAACATATTGATATAACATCCTTGGCGTTTGCATGATTGTAGAAATCAACACCCTATTACAGTTCTCGCTTATGTCAAATATTTTATATGATGGTGACACCATTCCAAACTCATACTTGTTATTGAAATTGATATTTCCTAACCACAAATTTTGAGGACTAAGTACTATTTGCCCGAGTTTTAATACTTTATATCCCACATTATCTTCTGAAGCCACGTCTTTATCAAAATATTCACTTTGCAAAAACAGCCCCTTTTTCGTCGAAGAAATCGTCGGATATTGGTTGATAATCTCAGTTTTCGTACTTGCTTCCTTTAAAATCTCTCCAAGAGAAACGGGGTTCCACCCCTTTTTAGGGGTAAGTAGTTTCTGTATTAGGGCTTTTTTCTGTAATTCCAGTTTCTCAATCAACTTTTTTTGTAAAGAAACGGCCTCGACCCACTTGGAAAGAACTTCTGAAATATCGTGTTGCTCATCTATCTTGGACATATTTAAGACGATTTCAGAAAGGGCGTCTTGTCCTATGTTGATGTGCTGAGAGCCGGCTGATAGTCGAATTACTTGCTTTCTAATGCTCTGCGTTTTAAGTAACTCATTCAAATATGAGGGATCATAGTCTGATATCTTTTTACCTCGTATTACAAATCCACTATACGTAGCCGTGTGTTCTTCATCCAAGTATACATTGGATTTCCCCGCGTCATCAAAAGTTTCAGAGCTGCGTTGAAATAATATATCCCCAAAGTTCACACAATATTTTTCTAATGTATCGGCATCAATATCAATAGACCCTTTAATAGTAGAATAGTATATCGGCTCATTCTCCAAAATGTCCATAACACTAATCATCTTTATTCCTGTTCCAAACTTTCCTTTCTCTGCATTTATACCGTTTTTAAATTCCAGCAAGGTATTTAAATTGACTTTTTGCCACTCAGCCGGCACTATACCAACTGCTGTTTTTTTATATCCTTGCGGAACTTCACCACAATTGATTTGTTCAATTCGCCGTTTTATTTCTTGGGTCATGAGTAGACCTCCTAAATTATAATTCCAACAACTACACCGGCGACGCCTATAAGTGTGCCAACGGAAAAAGATACCCAACCAAAAACTCTATTCACCTTTGCATCTTTTGCACTACTTGCAGCTTCTTTCTTTGTCATTTCGTAAAGTTCTTTTAACGTTGTGTAGTTGTCTTTAAGAAACTGGTTTTGCTCTTTCACTTCAACAAGTTGTTGCTTCAATAATTCTTTTTGCGCAACGCTTGCTTCAGCCGTTTCAAACAAAGCAGCATCTTTTTTGCGGTTATGTTCCGATATAGCGTTCAGGGAAGCATTCATTGCCTCCTGCTGTTGAGCAAACTGTCTTGTTATTGCTGAGGTATCAAAATCGAGTTTAGGTAAGCTTGATTTTGAAAAATCAAACCCATCTATGTTATTCATTGTCATTTCCTCGCAACTTTTTCTTTTCGATTTCACGCTCAATTTGCTGTATGCTTTTGTTGGGAGTAGGCAAGTCTTCCGGCATGGTACCGCCGAGTTCTTTGATGGTTTGTCTAACCTTTGCGCCAACCTCATAATGTGTTTTGTTCGCATTTGCTTTGCCTTGCACATTATCTCTTCGCAATTTTTCTTCTGCTTGTGTTGCGCGGAATAAATTGGCGGCAAGTTCTGTACTGCCCATATGGTCAAGTATCTTTTGGCTTTTTTTCAACCCTTTGTGTGCATGAATAGCTTTCATATCCATTCCACCATAAAGGCCTCTATAGCCATAGTTTTGGAAAACAGCAAACTCAACGGGCTCTTTAACGCCTGCTTTATTTGCGGCATCCGCCAAAGCCTTGTTATGATTAACTATTTCGTTTCTGATAGCGAGCCTTTTTTGAGCTTCCGAAAGATTTTCATAATTCTCAATAATCTCCTGTTGCCTTGTTTTAACAGCAAAATATGTTTGACCGAGTGCAATAACCTCTTTCCGAGGATCACCGTTCATAACTATAAGATAACAAGCATATCGGGAAAGTTCGTAGTCATTAACGGATTTTGTTGCCTTTTTAGGCATCTCTATCGTTTTGTTGACATCAACAAAATGATCATCGATCTGATTTCCGCTTTGTTCACAAGCGGTTTGCGCTTTCCCGATGACTCCTTCAAAATTACGCCATTCGGTATATTCTAAAACTTTTTGAAGCTCGCGCGCATACCAGAACTCTTGACCATCTTCGTTAATATGCTTAATGCTGTCAAATGTTTCAACATCATATTTTGCAATATTACTCATATTCCAAGCTCCTTCATATACGTTTCCATCTGTGCTTCTACTTCGGCAATTTGCACTTTAATAATAGCTATTTCAGAGTTGATGGCCTCAATATCAATGATTTTTTCTTCATCAAAAGTATCAACATAACGTGGAATGTTTAGGTTATATTCATTTTCTTGAATCTCAGTTAATGGAGCAGAATGGCTATACTTGTCGTATTCTACACTTTCGCCTTTTGTAAATGCTTTATAAGTGTCAACAATCTTTTTTACATCATCGTCACTAAGTTTGTTTTTTGATTTTTCTTTGGAAAAATCTTTCGAAGCATCGACAAACAAAATATCGGTCGTGGTTCTGCCTTTTTTAAAAACAACAACACAAGCAGGGATAGAAGTGCCATAAAACAAGTTTTCGGGCAAACCAATAACCGCATCAATTAAGTTTTTTTCAATAACAGCTTGACGAATTCTGCCTTCCCCTGCACCTCTGAAAAGCACACCGTGGGGTGCAACCGCAGCCACTCTTCCGTTTCCGCTCATGCTGTTAATCATATGAAGAAGGAATGCCCAGTCCCCTTTACTTGTCGGTGGGACTCCCACGTCGAACCTATGGTGCCTATCTAGTGCAGGCTCCATCTTAAATTCTTTTTTCTTTCCTTTTTTTCCGTTAAGTTCTTCACCATCATCTGTGGATACCTCTCCACCCGGGTTAAAACCTTCTGCCCATTTATCCTTGCTAAATGGCATGTTGGCGACGATACAATCAAACTTCATCAGATTTCCGTCACTATCAAGGTGCTGAGGATTTGCGAGTGTATCACCCCATGCGATATGCGCGTCTTTAATGTCATGGATAAACATATTCATTCTTGCCATAGAGATAGCGGAATTGTTAACCTCCTGGCCGTAGATAGACACTTTATCAAGTCCACCTTTACGAGCCGCGCGAATAAGCAATGAACCCGAACCGCAAGTGGGGTCATATACACGATCGCTTTCTTGTGGTGCAACTATTTGTGCCATAATTTCTGATACCTGTTGTGGCGTAAAGAAACTTCCTGCTTTTTTACCAGCCATAGTTGCAAATTCGCCAATCATATATTCATATGCATCACCAACAACATCGGCAGGCACTTGATTTTCGTTGGTTTCAATATTGCTCGGCCTTAAATCAAGGTCAGCGAAGTCGTCGAGCAAATTTCTAAGAATAGGATTTTTTTGCTCTTTTTTACCTAAATTGTTTTCGCTATTGAAATCAATACCTCTAAATATTCCGCCAAGTATAGAGTTTGAGCTTTCAATGCCCGTTAATGCTTCGCTGATTTTCGTTCCAATATCAACGGCATATTTGTTTTTCAATAGATAATCAAATGTGTGCTCTTCTCTAAGTACAAATGGCAAGTTATCAATCTGCCTTTCCAGGCGAATACCTTCATATTCTTTTTTTAGATTTTCTACGCTCTCCTCAAAGGTGTCGCTTAAATATTTGACAAATAGCATTGAAAGCACATAGTCTTTATAATTAGATGCATCGATATTATCTCTGAATGTATTTGCTCCTGCCCACAATGCGTTTTTTATATCTTCAAAAGTTGTTTTCTTATTAGCCATTTTTTCTTCCTCCAATTTGCTGATTCATAAAATCACTTATTAAATAATTTGTTTTTATTTTTTCTAGTTCAGATAATCTATTTCTTAGCTTTTTTAGTTCTCCGCTAGATAACCATAATTCCCCTATGACTTTCTGACTTTCAGCAGGTAATATAGGTACTATAAAATCTTCAACATCTTTCCGTCCTATTGACGGTATAGTGGAACCAGAATAGGCATCAATCATTTTACCGATGTTTTTATTTAAAAGATACGCAAGATACTTTGCTTCAATTTTTTTTGCTCTTACAATGATTAAATTTCCACTTGCGTATACATCATCTTCAACTTTATCAATGTAATTTATAAACGAGGGACTTATCCTTTTTATAATTATATCTTCTTTGCTTATTTTGCTGTTTTTTTCACGCTGATAATTATCATTTGTAACAATTTCAGAAACCATATTATTCTCCAGAAGATTTATCGGCATTAACCATTTTGTCCTTTCCGAACCTTTGCCGCTTCCGGACAAACAAAATTTAATATCGGCAACATCTTTTAATTTTTTTTGCATAATACCCTCCTATTATAGTATTAAGTAGCACTGCTGGGCTCAGTGCTACTTAAAATTTAATTAGAACCTTGGCAATGATTCAAGATTGTCTTTTTTGATGTTATTAGCATCCGTTCTTAAGTAAGCATTATCAACCACACGAACATCTTCGCCAATAACCCATTGATATCCCTGCCAACCATTATTTTTTAAATACTTGGTTTTGGTACTATTAGGGTTTTTATTGATGAAATCAATCATCTCTTTCTTTGTGCAAACATTTGCTGCTTGTTCAGTCAAGGTGTTCGTCCATTTTAATTTACTGATTACTTCACATCCATGAATATCCGTTTCATAGTGTACCGCGTCAATATAGACCATATTTTAGGATCTCCTTGCAAATTTTAATTTGACAACAGCCCACTAGATGCGATATACTAAGTTTGCCGACCCGTGTCGCAAGATGCGGACAACTCTCATCTATGCCCAGTGTATAGACGGGAGTTTTTTGTTGTCTAGCGTGATTATAACAGGCCTGTATTGAAATGTCAAGTTTTTTAAGTGTAATTCATTTACATCATATTTAGAAGTCGATAAATCTCCACTATAATTTATATTTTATCTTTATTGTGCTGTTTTGTTCTAGCACCTTACTTGTTGCAATTTCCTCCGCACAGCTCCTATAATTGTTCATTAGTCCGGTCCAGCGTAGTGGATCGGTGACTTTTAGTCGTTCGTCGGTGCCCTCCGCTGCCGCCATTTGCCGGACTATGCGCTCCTCTTGCGCCCTCGCTTGAGTGTCAAAATCATGGATATATGAGTTCAGCTTGCCGGTGGTTTTTAGGTTCGTAAACAACACGCGCCGATGCTCTATAAGGTAGCGGAGGTGCTGACGACCGTATTTCCCGATTGTGTATTCCTGCTTTTGCTCCAATAAATTTGGGAACATAATCCCATCTATTTCCGTGTAGCTGCCACCTTGCCGCTCGTACTGTGATGTCATATTATCACCCTTTCCTTAGTATGACAAAAGCATAGCACATGCCGCAACTCAATTCAACGATTTAAATTGCTAAGCCTCGAGTCTTTTCTCTTTCTTTACTCTTTTTCGGCTCAGACCCTTTCTCAAGCTCGATCACTTGACTTATCTTCTCACGTATTTTGTCCAAATCCGCCTCAATCTGCCCGCACATTCGCATATCACTTCGGAGGTTTTTCAAGCTTCCTGTTAGCTCCTCAATTTTCTTCGACACAGCCTTACACTCCTCCTTGTCCTCGGCATTTGCCCTGACTTTATACAGTGGCTTGCGCACCGATATTTGGAACGCTATTTCTTTTTCGAGGCTCTCTTTCATAATGTGTAGTTCGCTCGTATTCTCAATTTGCTTTTTCACCAAGAACTTATGTTGGGCAAGATAGCGATCAAACTTGACGGTATCCTCTAAAAGGTATCGGCTAACCTTTTTGTTTCCGGTGCCCTTGGTCGCCCCTCGGAGGAGGTAAACATAGTGAAAATACAGCGCCCGTAGTCCCGTGATTTTGGACGTATTCTTGAAGTTACCGTTATAGTGATAGAGCTTTTTGGGCTCTGGTAAGTGTTTACGGTTCCAGCTTTTCATAGTTTGTATTCTATCCGAAATAGCCGTATCGGTGTAGTTTTCACCCAAGCTATCCAGACGTATGAACCTTTCACTATAAGGCGGCTTGATGGCGGTGTGCTTCACGTTGCCGTATTTCACCGTGTAACCGTTTTTCCTCAGCGCATCCAAAAAGGTTGTGAAGTTGAGTGACTGTGAAATCAAACCGTCTATATCGTTTTGCAATTGACCCCGGATGGTGGGCTTGTCCTCCTTTTCCGCTTTCCATTGTTGATACTGTTTTCCGTGGCCTTTGGGGACAATCACTGACAAGCCGTTCTCTCGACACAACTCGTCGGAGACGTGCTGCACCTCTTTGAAATAGGTCTGAATGTTACATCGAAGCTTTTTCCCATCCTCAAATGAAACGGAATTTATCACCACATGGTTATGTAGGTGCTGTTTATCTAAATGGGTTCCGATGACCGCCTCAAAGCGATTGCCAAAGAGACGGTCTGCGAACTCAACGCCTAACTCATGCGCTTTTTCTGGCGTTATTTCTCCTGGCCTGAAGGACTGAATAAAGTGGTAACCCAAAACACCGTCGGTCTTGCCGTAGCGCTCTTTCGTGGCTTGCATATCGTCATAAGCGGTTTTCACTGAGCCACAATTGAGGGTGCTTTCAAAAAGTCTCTGCTCCGTTTTGTCGGGGTTTATCGCATACGCGATGGCTCCGTCCAAGGTGGTTTTCTGCTCGTTGGCGGCATACTGAACGGACTTTTTTAGTCCCTCGCGTATGGCGAATATTTTCGTTATCGCCATATCAAAGTTCCTTTGCCTTCTTTAGGATTTTGGTCTGCAAAGCCTCAATTTCTCCCTTCATTTCTGCCATACCCGGGTCATGCAAATCCGCACATCTAAAGATTTGACTTAGGTTGTTGGAGATACCCGACAATTGACGTAACAGCCTTCGCTTTTCCTCCTGGGGACATTTTTGAAACCTTTGACCACCGATGAGAGCTCTTATTAGCGGCTCCATTTTCATTGACGATTCCTCTGCCTTTGTTTTGAGAAAGGCAAGTTCCTCTTCAGTGAGGCGCACCGTGATTATCTTGTTTCGCATTATTTTCATTTGTCGCTCCTTTCAAAACATTGCCATGCCGGGGATATTAAGGGGCGCCCCCTTAACAAACAAGTCTGGGCGGTTTGCCCAGACTTTTTCGCACTTTGCCTGCAAAGGTGCTATGCTTGCAAGAAAATTCCCTTGCACTTAGCCCACTATTAGTCTTCTTCAAAAAGCTCCCGCCGTATTACTAAATATCGACCCTTTTCCTTCCCAAAACGCTTTTGCTTTGCATAGCTTTTCTTGCCACCGGAGGTCTCCCCATCAATAATTCCTTCGCTCTCCATCTGTTTGAAAAGCAAGGTTTTCGTTAATGGAAAGACAGTATTCTGCTTGCTGTAAAACTGCGCAACTGCACAATAAGTGTTTGCCGGTAAAAAATAATAATTATCCTTGTCCACATATCCGACCATTTCACCGCGGCGATCAAGCTCGGACTCCGTTTCCTCCGGGTGATGTTTGACATAAATTTTTCCACTTTGCAAAAGCTCCTTGATAGCATCAACAAACATATAACTCGGCTTGTCCTCTTCTGAGCGTTCAAGCTGTAGATTGGATAGCCCGGAAAGGACATCCCACGCTTTATCCTTTTGTTTTTTCGCCTCCGCAGCTGTTATCGCTTTTAGATTTACAAGGTAGTCTATGAAAAAATCCATTCCGATTTGCAACCAAGCAACGATGTCTCCCGTGCGCCCGAGACCGGATATGTTCTCCTTTATCGACTTTGATCGAAACTCAAGAAAGCTTGCCTTTAGCCTTTCCGGCAGGTCATCCGTTTGAGGTAACAACCATTCTATGTAGCCACACATGAATGCCGCAAGAAGACCGTTTGCGGCATCCTCTTGAGCTTTATCAAGCTCATTGCTTGCAGGAATATCGCCTGGGTTAAGCTCAATTATAAAATTTCGGGCACTGCCTGATTGTCCGATTTGGGGGAAGTCCTCTCCGGTTATAATAGCGTTCCCTCTCGGCGCATAGCCTTGCCGGATTGATGTGTCGGCCTGCATTCTATCCTTGCCCGTGCGATCACCAAAGCCCCTTGCAAGAGCCTGCGCCAACTTATTCATGTTTTGCCTGTCACGGTAATGGGCGACGGGATGATAGTCGTCTATGACCGTCAAGACGTCCTTCAGGGCGTGGCATTTTTTCTCGGTGGCATTCTCGGTGTCCTTGAAGCTTCCTGGTAAATTGGAGGCAGTGAACCTCCCAAAAAAGGAGAGTATGATGGCAGCGATTGTGCTTTTCTTTGTCTGTGTTCTGCCCAGCAGATACATAATAAAGGCCGGTTCAAAGCCGCTTTGACGTAGGAATTCGTTCAGCGGGGAGAGAAAAGCTATCCCAATAAGAGGATATAATATCTGCTTGGGAGATATTATGAATAAATTGATCACCGCTTGCGTTTTTTCCTCCATGGTAGCTTCACAACCGCCCATATCATAAGCACTCATTTTGTTTGATAGCTCCACCGAGACATTTTTCCCGCCCACGGCTCCGCCCTTATGAAGAAAGCACCAAGCGCCATCGATTTTTCGCCAGCCGGTGTGGGTATAAACCGTGCGTCGAACTACCCATCTCGATCCTATTGTACAGATTATAGAGCGTAAGTAATCTTTTTTAGCTTGGATTGGCGGTAGTATATTCGCTTCAAAGCCCCACGCCTCGCTCACCCAGTTCATAGAGGATAAATTGGCGGCCTTCACCAGTACAGGGTTAAGTTCAAGGACGTCTTCCCCGTAATGCTTGTAGGCTGTAATTTTAAAGAAACGTTCTATTGTGTTGCCATCGTCATAAACAATTTCCTCAACCGGTACGGGCAAAAAGTTTGAAAGGGGATAAACCTTGTTTTCCGAAAACCGTTTCAGTAATCCCTCCTCCATTTTGCAATCAGGAAGTGCCGCCAAATATTCATCCATTTGCGCTTGCTTATTCAATTTTGCCATCGTCGTTTCAAACTACACCTCCTTGGAGGCTGTGTTATCCAGCCATTTTATAAAGCTGCTTTTAGGAACAACTAATCTCCGTCCAACGTGTATGCAGGGAAAATCGCTTCGCCGTGTCAGTTCGTAGGTTTTTGCAAGGCTCAATCCCATCACCTTGCTAATATCGCTGACTGTTAGCGTTATGGGCAGATTATCAAAGCTGTTTACTGCGCTGTTATCTTTTTTCATTAATATTCCTCCTCGTGCTTGCTACTATCGTGTTATACCTAATAGCAGCTAATTTATTTTACACTTACAAGGTAACACCTATTGACATCAAAGTCAACGGGTGTTATTATAATTGCGTGTAAAATGATATAACACTGCAGTGTGATGTTGAATTTATCTGATGTCACACATTTTCATGGAACTATTCAACACAGAGGAGAGCCGCCATGCAGTTTAATGCTTTGAGATTTGAGGGCAAAACAGAATATATCGAGTATGAGGGCGGCACGGCCGAAGCAGATGTAGGACAACTGATATTGTCCCTACTCGACGCAGACTTTCATCCAATGCTTCAGCTCGCAAAGGAAACCGAGCGGAAATTGTCGGCTTGCTGCGGCACAGAAGGCATAACCATCGGTGACCGTATGCAAGAGCTTGAAACTTGCCCATATTACACCGCCGCGGCCTTTTCCAGCGCCGTGAAGGATTATTTCAAAAACAACCCCCACCTGCTTCATCTTTTTGCGGAGCAGCGCGTGGATTACTTTAGATACAGCTTCGATGCGGAGCAGGAAAAGCTTAGCTATGAGGGTGATGTTTTCGACATTGTGTCGGATATTGCTCAGGAAGAAAACTGGCACTACGCTGACTGGCGTATAAATAAGCTTAGGGAGCTTGGAGATTTGTGCATCAGAGCAAATATTCTTCAAAAGCTGATTAAGGAATATCCATGTTATAAAAAAAGTCTTTATGGCTTTGAAGATGTGGAGGATAACACTCTTTCAGCCCTCGCAATTCGTTTTGTTGCCGATGTTAGATGGCAGCTTGAGCAACTAATTACGTTTCAAGAGGAAATCGAAACGCTGCTTGCTTATGCTCTTGATGCCAACGGAAACTTATCCGAATTGTCAGTCGGTCAACGGTATTCCTCCATTCCTCGAACGCTGATAAATAAATACGAAAATGCACACTCTCAGTTAATTGTTCAAAGCCGTATCACCGAAGGCACCGCATACATCGGATACCACAGCGAAAACCTCTGCACTCTCGCCTTCTTTGAATTCAAGTATATGTGTGTTAACGATATTCACGTCAGAAGATGCGCACGCTGCGAACGCTACTTTCTCCCATTTTCCAAAATCTCGAGGTATTGTGATCGCCTTGCCGACCTTAACACCAAAAAAACCTGCAAGGACATTGCGGCTATGGAAAAGTACTCAGATAAGATTAGTCAAAATGAGGCATTGGCGCTATACCGCAAAAGGGCTAACGCTTATCAAATGCGATGTCGTCGTGCACCGAGTTGTTACTCTCATGAAGATTATGAGGCGTGGAAGGAGCGCGCACGCGGACTTCTGGAGCAGGTGAATAGAGGCGAGCTGTCTCCGGAGGATTTTGACATGGAAACTCAAATTCCGGACGCAAAATAGCCATACCGAATTAAAGTCGGTACTGTATCAACAAAATCGAAAAAGTTGATACATAATTACTTCCAAAGCGACGGCGGTAATCACATCGGAAGAACAATTGTACCAACTTTTTATCATCATATGAGTTTATAACGGAGGTGACCTCATTGGGAAAAATTAGCCCCAAGGCTCACGAACGCAAAAGCGGCGGTTGGGAGGTAATTTACTACTATTCCACCGACGACATCACTGGTAAGCGAAAGAAAATTACCTGCTATGGCAAAACGAAGAACGAAGCCGAGGAGAAAATGGAGCAGAAGCTCACCTCTTTTCTTAATGGGGAATATACAGAGCCGAGCAAAATAACGGTCGGCGCATGGTTTACGCAGTGGCTTGAAATGTATGCAAGGCCAAAGGTCAAGCAGTCTACATATGTTAATTACCGTGGACATATCGACAAACGCATTATTCCAATGATAGGTCATATAAGACTTGAAAAGCTAAAGGTTGACACCCTGCAGCGTTTTCTGAATGAACAATACGAGCATGGTAATTCAAAGCATCCTGACGAGGGCTTGTCTGCCAAAACCGTAAGGAACATATACCTGATGATACACTCAGCGCTAAAGCAGGCATGCAAAAACGGGCTTATTCCAAAAAACTATGCCGAGTTTGTTTCGCTGCCGACGGTCACTGAGGTCGAAATGCGTGTATTAACACGGGACGAGCACCAGCGACTTTTCGATGAAATTAAAGTCAGTAAGGAGCGCTACAAAATTGGCATACTGATTTGTCTGGCAACGGGAATAAGGGTGGGAGAACTTGCCGGTCTCCAGTGGCATGATATTGATTTTAACAATAACCTTTTAAAGATTCGCCGAACTCTCGGAAGGCTGCCATCCATGGACACCACCAAGAGCAAAACAGAAATTGTAATCGGCAGTCCCAAAAGCAAGAACGGAGTTCGCGACATTCCTTTACCAGACTTTTTAATTGATTATCTAAAGGAATACAGAGCCGAAAGAGAAAAAGAGAAGTCCCGAGCAGAAGAGACCTACGACAACCAAAACTTCGTAATCTGTAATGAGCTTGGGTGCTGCACAGAGCCACGCACCCTCCAAGACACCTTTCAGCGGCTCATAAAAGCAGCGAGCATAGAAAATGCTAACTACCACTGCACCCGTCACACCTTTGCGACAAGGGCAATTGAGGCGGGTATGGACATAAAAACTCTAAGCATAATCTTAGGTCACGCGGATGTTTCAACTACGCTGAACAAATACGCCCACGTGCTAACGGAGCAAAAGCGCAGTGCTATGGATTTGGTGAGTAAATTTTATATATAATTGCTCATTTTTTCTCGGCATAATTTTTCCAGTACCCTGCCTTGACAACAAATCCCCGATAATCCGGTACTACAAGAACGCCGATTTCGCAACTGCTGGCTGTAACAAGCATGCACCTCACATCTTCGCCGCCCCCACAAAGGGCGGCGTTTTTCTCGAGATAATCCCTCTGCACAAGCATATCTGTGACAAAATTTTCGTAGTCCATATGCCTAAGAACAATTAGCTTGACCACCTCAAATTGCTTCTCATCCCTTATGTCATGTGGTTTTATAAGCTCATCTATCTTACGTGGATGCTCCACAAAAAAAGCAAAATTCTCAGACATTCTAATTGCCTCCAAATAATGTGTACTTAATTCAAGTTCGTTTTCACATCATAACACAATTTGTACTTAAAATGTACTTAATATGACATACTAAAAGCACATTTTTAGGAGGCACTTTTGATGAAATCACCGAAAAAGGAAAAGGACAAGCACTTAGGCCTACGGATTGACAGTGAAACTCACTATAAACTTCAATATATCTCCCAGTACGAGGGGCGCAGCGGTAATGGCCAGATCTTGTATTTAATCGGTAGGTGCATAGCGGAGTTTGAAAAAGAGCACGGCAAAATTGAGCTACCTGAGGAATAAAGCGCGCTTTCAAAAAAAGCTTGGACTCCCTTACCCACATTTTCTCTCGTCACAGTATCAACTTTCTTGCTAAGTACCAACAAATAGCTCGATAATTTAATTTTAAGATGCAAAAAATAGCCGACTTTCTGCGTATTTACAGAAGGTCGACTATCTAATTATAAAGCACTTGAACGTATTGTTGAACGTATCCCACTTTCAGCTAACTTCAAATCGCCCTAAAAAGTTAGAAAAACAGCCCTAAATCATTGATTTAGGGCTGTTTCGATGGTTGCGGAGGCAGGATTTGAACCTACGACCTTCGGGTTATGAGCCCGACGAGCTGCCAGACTGCTCCACTCCGCGATATTCAAATACTTGCGCTCTTTTGAGAGCTTAAACAGCATAACACGTACCAAATTAAAAGTCAAGGCTTTTCCCGGAGCATAATCAAGCAAAGTATCGACATTTTTTGCGCGCCATTGCGCAGCTCCGCACGAACTATCGGTCTTCGTAGGCGGCGTTTATTTAACACGAATTACAGCATGCTCAAATAGCGCTCTCCTGTGTCGGGGAGCAGAACTACCACGGTTTTGCCCTTGTATTCGGATCGTGCTGCAATCTTTGCTGCCGCAATCGTAGCCGCGCCGGACGAAATGCCCACAAAAAGCCCCTCCGTCTCCGCAAGCTCTCGCATTGCGTCAAACGCCTCATCATCGGTGACTCTGGCGACCTCGTCATATACCAACCGATCCAGTACTTCGGGGATAAAGTTCGCGCCGATGCCCTGTATTCTATGCGCTCCCGCGCTTTCTCCAGAAAGCAGGGCGGAGCTATCCGGTTCCACCGCAATTATCCTAATAAGCGAGTTTTTTTCCTTGAGATATCTCCCAACTCCAGTAATCGTGCCTCCGGAACCGACTCCCGCGACAAAGGCATCTACCTTGCCGTCCGTGTCTCGCCAAATCTCCGGTCCGGTGGTCTTATAGTGCGCCTCAGGATTTGCGGGATTTTCAAATTGTCCGGCGATGATGCTACCCTCATTTTTGTGGTGGAGTTCCTCCGCCTTATCGAGTGCGCCCGACATACCTTTAGCGCCCTCTGTCAGGACAATCTTTGCGCCGTAGGCTTTTATTAGTTTTATTCTCTCGACACTCATATTATCGGGCAAAACAATAACCGTTTCATACCCCAGAACGGAAGCGACCGCCGCGAGTCCGACGCCAGTGTTACCGCTTGTCGCCTCGATTATCATGCCGCCCTTTTTGAGCTTACCTTCACCCTCCGCGGCTCTGATGATGCTGAGGGCAACTCTGTCCTTTGCGCTACCTGCCGGATTGTTTCTCTCAAGCTTTGCCAAAAAACGCACATCGGGGCAATGCTTCTTTCCAAACACTCCTAGCTCAACAAGCGGTGTATTCCCAATCAGTTCGGTTATATTGTGATATATTTTCTCCATTTTAATCACTCCATCGAGTTTTATTTCAACATACTGTTGAAATAATCGGTTTCAATAGGTATAATACTTCATTATACCCTCAATAACAAGGGAGAAGTTTTATAATGCGCCGCATTTGAACGGCGTAAAAAACCGGAAAGGCAAGTGTCAAATTATGAAACGTACGAAAATTTCCGCACTGTATGCGGACGCCTCTGCTTTTACAAGCGAAGAGCTCACTGTCTGTGGCTGGGTACGCACCCTCCGAGACATGAAGAATTTTGCCTTCGCTGAGCTCAACGACGGCAGCTCACACAAAAGCCTGCAGGTCGTTTTTGATAGAAATACATTGAATAATTATGACGAAATTGCCCGCCAGAACGTAGGGGCGGCTTTCATTGTAAAAGGAGATCTTTCGCTCACGCCAGATGCGAAGCAGCCTTTCGAGCTAAAAGCATCTTCAGTCGAGATTGAGGGAGTGTCCACTCCGGAATACCCTCTTCAGAAGAAGCGCCACAGCCTTGAATATTTACGTACGATTGCGCATCTGCGCCCGCGCACGAACCTGTTTTCAGCCGTGTTCCGCGTCCGCAGTGTCGCGGCCGCCGCTATACATGAGTATTTTCAGCAGCAGGGCTTCGTATATGTTCATACGCCGATTATCACAGGCTCGGACTGCGAGGGTGCGGGCGAGATGTTCCGCGTAACGACGCTCGATATAGACAATCCGCCCCGCACTGAGGATGGCAAGGTCGACAATTCCAAGGATTTCTTCGGCAAGGTAACGAACCTCACGGTCTCCGGACAGCTCAACGCCGAGAACTTTGCGATGGCTTTCGGCGACGTCTACACCTTCGGCCCGACCTTCCGTGCCGAAAACTCTAACACAGCACGCCATGCCGCCGAATTCTGGATGATCGAACCTGAAATGGCTTTCGCCGACCTTAACGACTATATGGACAACGCTGAGGGCCTAATAAAATATGTCATTCGCACAGTTTTGGAAAGATGCCCGCAGGATATGGAGTTTTTCAACAGCTTCGTGGACACGGGACTGCTCGAACGCCTGAACCACGTCGCAAGCTCCGATTTCGGCAGGGTCACCTATACCGAGGCTGTTGAGATTTTGAAAAAGCACAATGACGAGTTTGACTACAAGGTCGAGTGGGGCACTGACCTTCAGACCGAGCACGAGCGTTACTTGACCGAGAAGATATTCATGAAGCCTATTTTCGTAACTAATTATCCCAAAGAGATAAAAGCCTTCTATATGCGTCTGGACGACGACGGAAAAACCGTCGCGGCGGCGGACTGCCTCGTACCCGCGATCGGCGAGATTGTCGGCGGCAGCCAGCGCGAGGAGCGCCTTGAAATGCTGGAAAAGCGCATGGCGGACCTGGGACTCAACAAGGAGGACTACTGGTGGTATCTTGACCTTCGTCGCTACGGTTCCTGCCGCCACGCGGGCTACGGTCTCGGTTTTGAGCGCCTCATCATGTATTTAACAGGCGTGAGCAACATCCGCGACGTGGAACTGCATCCGAGGACGGTCGGTACTGCGGAATTCTAATAACAAGTAAAATCCCTTCGTTCGATCGAACGAAGGGATTTTTTTATCCTGCGTACCTGTCGCGTTCTTTTACGGCAAGCTCATCACAGCGGTTGTTGAATTTGTTGTCGGCGTGCCCTTTGACCCAGTGAAAGCTGACCGTGTGTTGGGCAAGTAATCTGTCTAGCTCCTGCCAGAGGTCGATGTTTTTCAGCTCACCGCCCTTGCGCGTCCAGTTCTTCGCTTTCCAACCTTTCAGCCAACCCTCGTTTATTGCCTTCACGATATACTGCGAATCGGTGAAAAGCTCAACCTCGCAGGGCTCTTTGAGAGCTGCGAGCGCGGAAATCGCGCCAAGAAGCTCCATTCGATTATTTGTGGTTTGCTTTTCTCCGCCGGAAAGCTCGCGCTCGGTGTCCTGATAGCGGAGGATTGCCCCCCAGCCGCCGGGTCCGGGGTTTCCCGAACAGGCGCCGTCAGTATAGATAGTAATCTTTTTCATAGTAGTCCTCTTTATTACCTCGGAGAGCTGGGGGGCTTTAAGGGGGATTATTCCCCGCTTAAAATCGCGAAGCCGCCAGGCGGATATCAGACTTCCTCAGAGGCCTGCGCAATTTCATCTTCCGCTTCTTCCTTATCAGTTCTAGCCACGGAAATAACCTTCGAGCCTTCAGAAAGCCGCATTAGGCGGACGCCTTGCGTGGCTCTGCCGAAGGTACTGATTGCGTCGGCATCCATGCGGATTATTGTTCCGTCATCAGATATGAGCAGAACGTCGTCGTTTCCGTCGACCACCTTCACATCCGCGACCTTACCTGTTTTATCGGTAATATTATAGTTTCGAAGCCCCATGCCGCCCCGGCGCTGAGGCGTGCCGTCGTTGCCGCGGAGATATTCCTCAATCTCCGTACGTTTACCGTAGCCGTTATCGGTTACGGAGAGCAGGGCTCCGCCCACTCTTGCACGCGCCGCGCCGACAACATAGTCGCCCTCGCGCAGACGGATTCCACGCACGCCCGTTGCTGTTCTACCCATCGGACGAACGTCTTTTTCGTCAAAGCAGATTGCCATACCTTCATGCGTTGCAATGAGTATGTTTTGGTTGCCGTCTGTCCGGCGGACGGATATAAGCTCATCGCCATCCTCGATGTTAATCGCGCGTATGCCGACATTTCTAATGTTTTTTAGCTCGTTGAGATACATTCTCTTGACCGTACCGTCTTTTGTTATCATAACAAGATACTCGTCCTTGGCCTCAAGGTCGCGCGTCTGAATCATCGCGCTTACCTTTTCACCCGGTTCAATGGGCAGGAGGTTGACAATATTGGTGCCCTTCGCGGTACGTCCCGCCTCGGGAATTTGATATCCCTTCTTGCGGTAGACCCTGCCGAAATTCGTAAAGAAGAGGATAAAATCGTGGGTCGAGGCGGTGAACACAGTCTCGATATAGTCCTCCTCGCGAAGGGTCTGAGCCGTGATGCCCCTGCCTCCGCGACGCTGCGCTCTGTAGGTGTCAGCCGGCAGACGCTTGATATATCCCGCGTGGGTCAGGGTATATACGCAGTCCTCTTCATCAATAAGGTCCTCGATGTCGATATCGTCCTCAACGTCCTGAATCTCTGTTTTACGATTGTCGCCGAATTTGTCACTGATCTCCATAAGCTCCTTTTTCAGAACTTCGCGAAGCAACTCCTCAGAAGCTAACAGTTTGTTGAAATAGGCAATTTTTTCTTCGAGCTCGTGGTATTCATTTTCAAGCTTTTCTTTTTCAAGACCCTGCAAACGCTTGAGCTGCATGTCGAGAATCGCCTGAGACTGTATTTCAGAAAGTCCGAATCGTTCCATCAGGTTCAGCTTTGCGTTGTCGTAGCTGGTGCGGATTATATGGATTACTTCGTCTATGTGGTCCTGCGCAATGAGTAGTCCTTCCAGCAGATGTGCGCGCTCGAGTGCCTTTCGAAGGTCGAACTTTGTGCGGCGGACGATGATTTCCTTCTGGAAAGCGAGATACTCGTCCAAAATATGACGTAGAGACAATATTTTCGGCTGGCTCTGGTTGTTAACAAGCGCAAGCATATTGATTGCAAAGGATGCCTGCAGCTGTGTCTGAGCAAACAGACGGTTCAAAACGACCTGAGAATTCGCGTCCTTTTTGAGCTCTATGACAATGCGCATACCGTTTCGGTCGGATTCGTCGCGCAGACCCGAGATACCGTCCAGTCGCTTGTCCCGCACCTGGTCGGCGATGTTCTCGATTAGTGTTCTCTTGTTCACCTGATAGGGCAGTTCCGTCACAATAATGCGGTAACGTCCCTGTCCATATTCCTCGATTTCCGTACGCGAGCGGATAACGACGCGGCCTTTTCCGGTTGCATAGGCGGCCCTGATTCCGGCTCTTCCCATAATGATACCCTTAGTCGGGAAATCGGGTCCCGTTACGTGCTCCATGAGCTCTGAAATATCCGTATCGGGGTTTTCCAGAACGCAGACACACGCGCCGATTACCTCCCGGAGGCTATGTGGAGGAATATTCGTTGCCATGCCGACCGCGATGCCGCTCGAACCGTTCACGAGCAGATTCGGGAAGCGGCTAGGCAGAACTCGAGGTTCCTTGCGAGTTTCGTCAAAGTTCGGGTCCCAGTCAATAGTGTCCTTATCTATGTCCCTTAAAAGCTCATCGGAAATCTTAGCCAGTTTGGCTTCTGTGTAACGGTAAGCTGCCGGGGGATCGCCGTCGATAGATCCGAAGTTTCCGTGTCCGTCTACCAGCGGGTAGCGCATGGAAAAGTCCTGCGCCAGACGTACCAAGGCATCGTAAACGGACTGGTCGCCGTGCGGATGATAACGTCCCAGCACGTCGCCGACGCAGGTGGCGGACTTTTTGAAGGGACGGTCGTTAGTAAGATTATCCTCGTACATTGCGTAAAGTATGCGGCGGTGTACGGGCTTTAAGCCGTCGCGCACATCGGGAAGAGCGCGTCCGACAATGACGCTCATTGCGTAGTCAATGTATGAAGTCTGCATCTCGCTGACAAGTTCAGACGCGATGATTTTTTGATCTGGGTACCGGATGTCCTCCGGCTTATAATCTTTTGCCATTTTTTGTGACCACCTTATTTTTATGGATAGAACTATCCGTCTTTTTTAAGGCCTGCCGCATAGCGGCTCTGAGCCATAATTATCTGCCCCAACATTCGAGGGGAAATTTAATGGGGAAGTGCGGACTATATATCCAAGTTTACCGCGTACTTCGCGTTTTTCTCGATAAATTCCTTGCGCGGCTCAACTTTTTCTCCCATCAGGATAGTAAAGGTTTCGTCCGCGAGTATCGCATCTTCAAGCCGTATTTGCTTTAAGGTGCGTGTTTCGGGGTTCATCGTGGTGTCCCAAAGCTCGTGCGGATCCATCTCACCAAGACCCTTGTTTCGGCTGATATCGATTTTACCCTTGCCGTCGTCTCCGCGCATTTCCGCGGAGATGCGGTCGCGCTCCTCATCCGAGAAGGCGTAACGAGTCTGCTTGCCGCGAACAAGTTTATAGAGAGGAGGCATTGCGGCGTAAACATAGCCGTGTGCAATCAGCGGCTGCATAAATCGGAAGAAAAACGTAAGCAGAAGGGTTCTAATATGGCTTCCGTCGACGTCGGCATCGGCCATTATAACTACTTTGTGGTAGCGAAGCTTGCTTGTGTCAAACTCCTCACCGATACCCGCTCCCAGAGCCGTTATGACAGGCATAAGCTTGTCGTTGCCGTAAACCTTGTCGGCGCGCGCCTTTTCGACGTTGAGCATCTTGCCCCAAAGCGGCAGTATAGCCTGAAAACGGCTGTCGCGTCCGCCCGTGGCGCTGCCGCCTGCGGAATCTCCCTCGACGATATATATTTCGGTTAGGGATGCGTCGCGTTCGTTGCAGTCGCGGAGCTTTCCGGGGAGTGTCGAGCCGTCCAGCGCGTTTTTGCGCCGTATGTTTTCTCTTGCCTTTCGAGCCGCTTCGCGGGCACGGCTCGCTGTCATCGCCTTATCAATAATAATTCTTCCGACTACGGGATTTTCCTCAAGGAAAATTGTGAGCTTTTCAAAAACTATATTATCAATAAGTGTTCGGATTTCGCTGTTACCCAGCTTTGCCTTTGTTTGTCCCTCGAACTGCGCGTCTGTGAGCTTAACGGAAATGATGCAGGCAAGACCCTCGCGGCAATCCTCGCCCGATACTTTGTCGTCGTTTTTAAGCAGACCAATTTTTGTCCCGTATGCGTTGAGAACGCGAGTTAGCGCCGTTTTGAAGCCGGTTTCGTGCATGCCGCCTTCAGGCGTGTGGATGTTATTTGCAAAGGATAACATGGTTTCGTTGTAACTATCGTTATACTGAATTGCGACTTCGGCAATGCTGTCTTCCCTGCTACCGCTCATATAAATTACATCGTTATGCAGGCCGGTTTTGTTGCGGTTCAAATATTTAACGAATTCGCGAATTCCGCCTTCATACAGCATGTCATCGCGCACAGAGTCTTCTACGCGCCTGTCCTCGGTCGAGATGTGAAGTCCCGCATTGAGGAACGCCTGTTCTCTCATACGGATATGGAGCGTCTCATAATCAAAAACAGTTTCCTCAAATATCTGCGGATCCGGCTTGAAACGCACGACCGTTCCGATCTTGTCCGTCGTGCCAACTATCTTCATCTCCTGCGTAATATCTCCGCGGGAGAATTTCATCTGATAAATATTGCCGTTCTTGTGTACGTCGACCTCGAGCCACTCCGAGAGAGCGTTTACGACAGATGCGCCGACGCCGTGAAGTCCGCCTGCGACTTTATAGCCTCCGCCACCGAATTTTCCTCCGGCGTGCAGAACTGTGTAAACAACTTCGAGCGCAGGCTTTCCGGTTTGCTCCTGAATGTCAACCGGAATTCCGCGTCCGTCATCGGATACGCGGATAGTGTTTCCGGGCTCTATAGATACTTCGATGTGGGTGCAGTAGCCCGCCAGGGCCTCGTCGATAGCGTTATCGACGATTTCATATACGAGGTGGTGAAGTCCGCTTGAGGAGGTCGAGCCGATGTACATACCCGGCCTTTTGCGGACTGCCTCGAGTCCCTCTAGGACCTGTATCTGCGAGGCGTCGTATTCCTGTGTAATCTTGTCGGTGATTTCAGCCATTTGTTTCTTCCTTCCGTTTTATCGGGGTCGTTATTATTCAAAGCTCAGCGTGTTCGCTCTCTTGAGAAGCGTCGAGGACGCGAGCTGGGACAGATATAGGGTTCGACTGCCATCTTTTTTCTGGCAGACGACAAAGGACTTCGGAAGATCGTCGCAAACATTGACGACCTGACCGCTTTTTTCAGCGGTTGTGAGATAGGCGCGGGTAATATGCGAGTGTGACGAATTGTCTAGGTCGCAAACAGCAACTATTTCCGAATACGCCACAACTACGTTTTTTCCAAGATGCAAATACATTCCAGTCTCCTTAAAGCCGGATTGTCTTTCCTCCGGCAATGCCGATTATCTTTCCGCCTGTGCGCTCTCGGAGCTGTCCGTTCTCGCAGCAGGTAATTAGCGTCTGCCCTCCGCCGATACGGTTGAGGACGAATTCTTGACGTTTCGCGTCAAGCTCGCTTAGAACGTCGTCCAAAAGTAGAATCGGGCAGTCATTAGTGTCCTCTAGCGAGATTTCGCGCTCCGCCATTTTTAGCGAGAGCGCGGCTGTTCGGGTCTGTCCCTGAGAGGCGAATACTCTGGCGTTCACGCCGTTTATGCCAATATCAAGGTCGTCCTTGTGGACACCCGAAAGGACGTTTCCCGAGGCAATTTCCGCCTCCCTGTGAGCTTTTTGGTGCTCTAGAAGTTCGGCATATATCTCGCTTGCCGCAGCAAAGGAGTCAGTGACCGTGCCGACGGTCTGATAATCGAGAGAAAGCGTTTCTCCGTTGCCGGAAAACTCGCTGTGAATCGGCACTGCCGTTTCGGTGAGCCTTCTGGCGAACGCAGCGCGGTATCTGATTATCTGCGCCGAGCAGCGGCTCAGGCTGTCCGAAAACTCGTCAAGCGTATCGAGAAGTGACGGTTTTTCGCGCCAGTCCGAGAGGATACGCTTTTTATGCTCATAAAGCCGCGTATATTCCGAAATGAGTGCCGCATAAGAGGGGCGTAGTTGGGAGATGGCCATGTCCATGAACCGGCGGCGGGCCTTTGCTCCATCTTTTATCATATTCAGATCATCCGGACAAAACAAAACCACGCGCAGTATCTCGCTTAGGTCAGAGGAATTTTTCCGTACGCCGTTTACAAGTATCTGTTTCCTCGTCCCGCTCCTCATGCTGATTTCGATGCTCTGCTCACGTTCCGCCGAAAAGACCTTTCCGGTCACTTTTGTATAATCGCTACCGAAGGCTAGGAGCTCGCTATCAAGCCGCGTACGAAAGCCGCGCCCGCAGCTAAGAAGATACACCGCCTCAAGAAAATTTGTCTTCCCTTGCGCATTCTCGCCCGTTATAACATTAATCCCTGGCGACAATTCGACGGTTTCATCCAGATAGTTGCGAAAGCCCTCCATTCGGACGGACCTAACAATCATTTCGCGCCTCCGCGGATAATATAATTATTTCCTTCCACTACGACGGTGTCGCCCTCATAGAGCTTTTTTCCGCGCTGCGTGCAGGTTTCCCTGTTGACCTTGACCTGTCCGTCCTGTATCAGGAGTTTTGCCGCGCCGCCCGATTCAACGGCAGCTGCAAATTTCAGGAGAGCGTCAAGGCGGATGAACTCTGTCTTTATTTCTATAGGTTCTTGTGATGAAGTCATTATTTATGACCCTTCCTTTCGGGGTATAAGCCGCGTTTTATGCCTTGAGTCTGACGGGTAAAATCATGTAAAGGAACTTGTCGCTCCCGCCCTCGGGAACAATTACGCAGGGGGTTGAGCCGGAATTCAGCCCGATCTCGATTTTTTCAGCCGGTGCGGCCTTTAACGCGTCCTGCAGATAGCGGTTATTGAAGCCGATTTCAAGTCCTTCGCCGTCGCCTTCATATTCGCAGATATCCTCGCCCTTGCCGATGGCTGTCACGCAGTGCAAGCTGAGCTTGTTTCTTCCGAAAATACAGCGGAGGGGGTTTTTGACTCTATCGTCAATAATCAGCGAAACGCGGTCTACTGCCTTGAGAACCTTTGTACGCTCTGCCTTTATCGTGTAAGTAAAGTCCTTCGGAATAGCTTTTTTGTAATCTAAAAATTCACCCTCAAGTCTTCTGGTTATCAGAACACAGTTTCCGACGGAGAAGGATATGTGTTTACTACCTACAACTATCTTAACCGTTTCGTCTGCATCCGAACATATTTTTACAAGATCTGTCAGCGCCGTTCCCGGTGCGATAAAGCTGCAGTCATTCATATCGGAGGATTCGGGAGTTTCGCGGCGCAGAGCGAGCCTGTATCCATCCACAGCGACAACTGTCAGCTTACCGCTCTCGATTTCAAAGAGCGCTCCGGTATATACCGGTCTTGCCTCATTATCGCTTACGGCAAAAATCGTCTGATCTATCATTTCTTTCATGGTCTTTTGAGGTATAGACACCGCCTTTTGATGCTCAACGGACGGAAGCTCAGGATAGCTCTCAGAATATAGGCCCATTATTGAAAAGTCCGCATTGCCGCAGGTGATACGGGTGAGGTTATTGTCGTCTGTCGAAACGGTCACGATATCATCCGGCAGACTGCGGATGATATTATCAAAAAGTCTGGCGGAAATTATGACTGAGCCGGGCTCTGCTACGTCGGCAGCAAAGCTTGTATAGATGCCCTTTACTAAATCATAACCGGTGATTTTGACTCCGTCCGCTGCCTCTACCAGAAGTCCCTCAAGAGCCGGATTCGGACTTTTTGAGGCGGCGGCTCGGGAAGTCGTGGCTACCGCAGTTTGAAGCAGGTATTTTTCACAGGTAAATTTCATATCGTTTCCTCCGTCAATTTGAATTGTGCTGCTTATCTTTATAGAAAGATAGACAGATAGATAGAATAATAAGTAGTAGTGTTAGTAGTAGTAAGAAAAAGTGTTGAAAAGTTAGCTGAAGCTCTGAAATCCCAGAGAAAACCGTGTTGATAAAAAAGTTCAAAAGAAAAAGGTTTTGAACACTGATTATTTAACTGCCTGCAATACAAAAGTTTTCAACAGAGGTGTTTTCGTCAATCCACAGACGGACGTTGAAAACTACGAACGTTAAAGATATAAATCATCACTGTCCGTGTGATGTATTGATGTTGCTAGTAATGTCACGAATTGTGCTGCCGACGGATGCGTCTTTAATTATGAGCTCTTCAACCTTTCGTATGGAACTTAGAACGGTGGAGTGGTTTCTGTCCTCATACTGTTCTCCGATATCCTTGAGTGAGAGATTTGTGAGGCTCCGCATAAGATACATCGAAATTTGACGAGCCATCGCGGTGTTTTTTGAACGGCGCTGTCCGCGCAGATCAACCGGCTCGAGCGAAAAATATCTGGCCGTTTCCTCGATGATGATATCGGGTGTCGGAACAAATTCGCCTACGCGTATGACGTCCTTAATGGCTCTTTTTGCGGAACCGATATTCATTTCGTCGTTAAGAATGGAATTATACGCAGTAAGGCGTTTCACAACGCCCTCAATCTGGCGGATGTTGGACTTAATAGTATCCGCTATGTACTCAACAACATCGTCCGGCAAGCCCATTCCAAGCTGTGCTGCCTTGTTCCTGATGATAGCCATACGTGTTTCCATATCGGGGGGCTGGATATCCGCCATAAGACCGCCCTCAAAGCGGGTGCGGAGTCTGTCCTCAAGCTTAACCATCTCCATAGGCGGACGGTCGGAGGTAATGACAATTTGCTTTCCCGATTCATAGAGGTTGTTAAAAGTATGGAAGAATTCCTCCTGAACTCCGATTTTTCCCGCGATGAACTGGATATCGTCTACGAGGAGCAGGTCCACATAGCGGTATTTATTTCGAAATTCCTCTTGAGTGTTGTCTTTAATGGACTGAACCATTTGGTTTATAAAGTCGTCGCCCTTAACATAGGCAATCGACGCCTGGTTATTGGTTTCGTGGATCTTCTGCCCAATTGAGAGAAGAAGGTGAGTCTTGCCGAGACCGGAGTTGCCGTAGATAAAGAGAGGGTTATAGGCTATGCCGGGATTATCCGCAACGGCGACCGCGGCGGCGTGAGCGAACTTATTCGAGTTTCCGACAATGAACTTATCAAAGGTGTAGCCCGCGACTTCAGGAAGGCTGTCGTCGCTTTCGCAGCTCTGCTCGTAGTCATCAAGCTCGTCCTCCGCCAGAACAAGAAGATCGAAAGGACATGAAAAGAGCTCCGACAGAGCGGAGGTTATTGCTCCGGCGAAGCGCTGCGTGATGATGTTGCGCTTAAACTCCGTCGGTGTATAGATTACCAAGCGAGTTTCGGAAATCTCGACGGGCTTACAGTCGGAAAACCAAGTGTTTATGGAAGTACTGGTGAGCTCTGTCGCGAGAAGTCCCATTATACTGTTCCAAATGTCGTTAACTGAATTCATCAATAGGTTATCTCCTTTTCCGGAAAGGATTGTGCATATCATAACTAATCCATTATAACAAAAAACCACCAGTTTTACAAGCTAATTTTTATACATAAATATATATAATGTATATTCCACCTTATTCAACATTTTTGGCTTGATTTAAACTTATCGGAGGGGTAAAATATGAGCACCCCGGATATTATTCATTCGGGGATAATTGCGTATGCCCGAAAATCCGTGTTTCAGAACCGAAAGGACTTAAAATGCGAACACTGGCACAGGCTATCTTTAATGATAGAAATTTGAACCGCCTCCCGGACTACGTGGAAGGGGGCGCTTTGCCTGCCCTTATCGTTGGCCCGGGCAAAACGAGCAGAGCCAACATTGCCGCAGGGCTAAGGCTCCGGACAGGCAGGCCACTTTTTGTAGTCTGTGCGGACGAGACCTCCGCGGATAATTTTAGGCGCGATCTAGAGTTGTTTCTCGAGGAACCCTGCGAAACCCTGCTTTCCCGAGACATGAATTTTTATGGAGCGGAGGGCGTCTCGCGAGGCAGCGAGCAAAAGCGCATCCGAACCCTCTATGCCCTTTTGAAAAACAAGGCACCTGTCGTCGTATGTACGGTCACGGGGCTGCTTCAGAGGACGATACCGCCGGAAGAGCTGTTGGCGTCTGCCTTCACGCTTGAAGACGGAAAGAGCGTCCCACCGCAGGAAGTTGAAAAAGCGCTCGTCCGTTGCGGATATAATCGCGGTTCGCAGGTCGAGGGTGCCGGGCAGTTTTCTCGGCGCGGAGGCATACTGGACTTTTTCTCCCCGGCCTATGAAAACCCCGTCAGATGCGAGTTCTGGGGCGACGAAGTGGACTCCATGGGTTTTTTTGACACAGACAGTCAGCGAAGAACTGATAGGCTGGAAAGCTGTGAAATTCTCCCATCAAGAGAAGTTCTTCCGACCTTTAGTAATAGTGAGATACTTATAGATAAACTGCACGAGCTTATTAAGCAGGCGGAAAAGCGCGGAAACACTAAGCTCGTGGCAACCCTGCGCGAGGACGCGGAGAAGTTTTCCGAAACGGGCAGTATCGCCGCCTCGGACAGATATGCCGGCATAATATATCCCAGCTTCATCACCGCGCTTGATTATATTTCGCAGGAAGCACTCGTCTTTCTTGACAAGCCCGCGAAGATTACAGAGACGGCGACATCGTTTTTTAAACAGCACGCGGAGGATTTGAACATACTCCTCGAAAGCGGACTTATCGCGGGCAAAGCTGCGCAGTTTTTCCTTCCGTGGGAGATGGCAGGAGAAAGGCTGCGTGACTTTGCGCTTCTCATGGCGGACAATTTTACTTCGGGGCGTTACCCTGTCGAACCTAAAAGCATAGTCTCAGCAACTGTCAAGCAGCTCCCGTCCTATGGCGGCAGCGCGGAGACCGCAATTGAGGACGTTAAACATTACATCAGCCAGAAGTTTAGCGTTGTCGTGCTTGCCTCGGATAAGCGTCGGGCTGAGCTTCTATGTGATCATTTTGTCGGTAAAGGGGTCAAAGTATCGCTTGATACCGAGCTAAAAAGACTACCGCCGGAGGGAAGCTGCGTCATAACGGTCGGAGCCCTCACAACGGGATATGAATACCCCGACGCGAAGTTTGCGGTGCTGACAGACAACCAGATAGTTCAGGGCGGACTACGAAAGTCAAAGAAGAAAAAAGCTCTCAAGGATAGACAGGGCATTTTAAACTATGCCGATCTCTCGGTTGGTGACCTCGTCGTACACGAATACCATGGAATCGGACGCTTTGCGGGCATCTTCAAAATGCCCGTGGACGGAATCGATAAGGACTATATAAAGATATGCTACGCGGGCACGGACAGCCTCTATGTTCCCGCAACCCAGCTAGATCTTGTCTCCAAATACATTGGAGGCGGCGAGGACAGCCCTGTCAGGCTCTCGAGAATGGGTGGTGCCGAGTGGACCAAAACAAAAGCTCGAGCAAAGGCCTCAACCAAAGAGCTTGCTAAAGGGCTCATCCAGTTATACGCTGAAAGGCAGAAGCTAGAAGGGCACGCTTTTGCGCCGGATTCTCCTTGGCAGATAGAATTTGAGGAAAATTTCGGCTATCAGGAGACTGACGACCAGCTTCGGAGCATCGCAGAGATAAAAGCAGACATGGAGAAAGTGCTGCCGATGGATAGGCTCCTTTGTGGCGACGTGGGCTACGGAAAGACTGAGGTTGCGCTCCGAGCCGTGATGAAATGCATACTTGACGGCAAGCAGGCGGCGATCCTCGTCCCGACTACGGTGCTTGCCCAGCAGCACTACCAGACTGCGTTGCAGCGCTTTTACGGGTTTCCGGTGAGCATCCACCTTCTCAACCGCTACCGCTCTCCTGCTCAGGTGAAACAGACGCTTATGGACGTTAAAAGCGGTAAGGCTGATCTCATCATCGGCACACATCGGCTTCTACAGAAGGACATTGTTTTCAAAAACCTCGGTCTTCTGGTTGTGGACGAGGAGCAGCGCTTCGGAGTTTCCCACAAGGAGCGCCTGAAGGAGATGAGCCGGCAGGTCGACAGCCTCACGCTTTCGGCAACGCCTATACCGAGGACGCTCAATATGGCGTTTTCCGGCCTTCGAGATATGTCCACGATTGAGGAGCCACCGCAGGACAGACAGCCTGTTCAAACCTATGTCATGGAGCATGACTGGGGCGTAGTATGCGACGCAATGAGGCGCGAGATACTGCGAGGCGGACAGGTCTATTACGTTCACAATCGAATCGAGAGCATTGAACGCACCGCGTCACGGATAAAGAAAACGCTTGAAGATGCAACCGTGTCTGTAGCTCACGGACAGATGGACGAAGAAACGCTTTCGGGCGTGATGGAAAGCATGGTCGCGGGCGATACACAGGTACTCGTTTGCACCACGATAATTGAAACCGGCATTGATATTCCGAACGTCAACACGCTCATAATCGAGGATGCCGACAAGCTCGGACTTGCCCAACTCCACCAGCTCCGTGGCAGAGTCGGACGCTCGTCGAGAAGGGCGAGCGCATATCTTACATTCCGCAAGGATAAGGTGCTGACTGAGATCGCTGAAAAGCGCCTCTCCGCGATCCGCGAATTTGCGGAGTTTAACTCGGGCTTCAAAATCGCGATGCGCGATCTTGAGATACGCGGTGCGGGAAACCTTCTCGGAGCAGAGCAGTCAGGTCACCTTATCGATGTAGGATACGATTTGTACCTGAAATTGCTAGAAGATGCAGTTTTGGAGGAAAGAGGTCAAAAACCGAGAGTCCACACCTCCTGCAGCGCTGACCTCGCAGTTTCGGCAAACATTCCCGACAGCTATGTAGCGAGCTCTGAGCAGCGCATGGACCTCTACCGCCGAATCGCAATGATACGATCCGAGGAGGAGGCGGATGACCTCACAGACGAGCTCATAGATCGCTTCGGAGACCCTCCGCAGAGCGTAAATTCGCTCATACACGTCGCGCTATTGCGCGGAGAGGCGGAGGAGGCCGGCATCAGTGAGATTTCACAAAAATCAGGAGTCCTGCTCTTTACGCTGGCTGAGTTCGACCTGACAAAAGTGTCCGTATTACACGGACAGCCAGATTATAAAGGTAGGGTAAAGGTTGAGCCCGGAGCGAAACCCTGCATAAGCGTTCATCTGCGCTCTGGGAAACGGATTATCGAAACCGCGAGAAAGTTTGTTGCAGACTATAAGGCCGCGGCGGCGCCGCCCGTAGAATAATATTTACAATTTCCGACTTGTTCCTCACGCAGCACTGTGCTATTATCGAAAAAGCATTATACATTATAATTAGGAGAACTAAGGAGAACACAATGAAAACAAAACTAATTCCTTTCGTCCTTGCGGCAACGGTTTGCCTCGGACTGTTTGCTGGCTGCCAGAGCAGCGAGCTCAAGTCTCTTTCCGAGGACGCGGCGAGCGCAAGCCCCTCGCCGTCAACCGACACCTCGCAGACGACGAAGGACTACACTCCGTGCTATGAAGCATACGACCCGGACGAGGTGATGCTCACGGTTAACGGAATAGATGTTACATGGAGCGAGCTTTTCTATTGGTATGAATTCGACGTCAGTAATATCGAAAACCAAAGCGGAGATATAACAGACTGGGATGCCGACTGCAGCTTTGCTGCCGGAAAAACCAACCGCGAATATGTGATGGAAAACGCGCTTGACACAATTAAGCACTATTGCGCCCTCCAAAGCAAGGCAAAGGATATGGGCGTCACGCTGACGGATGAAGATAAAGCGGCTCTCCAGACTACATGGCAGAATAATGTCGATAGCTATGGAAACGGCGATGAGGCAGCCTTCATTGAATACCTTAAAAAAGCGTATCTTACCAAAGACCTTTTTAATCACCTGAGCGAAGCCAACAAGCTCTATGAGCGCTTGCTTGAGAACATGTTTGGCGAAAAGGGCGAAAAGCTCAGCGAGGACGAAGTTGCCCAGAAGGCTATCGAAATGGGCTATATCCGCGTAAAGCACATCCTCCTTTCAACGCTGGACGATACGAGAGCTGCGCTTCCGGACGATCAAATAGCCGCTAAGAAAGCCACCGCCGATAGTTTGTTGGCTGAACTCAAGGACATAGCTGACAAAACTAAGCTCGAGGCCCGCTTCGACGAGATTATCGCAGCAAACGGTGAGGATCCCGGAACACAGTATTATACAGACGGCTATACATTCCAGACCGGCTCCGGTACCATGGACAGCACCTTCGAAGCTGCGTCAACCGGTCTCGGCGAATACGAACTTTCCGATGTCGTCAAGACGGACTTCGGCTACCATATAATCCTGCGTCTACCGCTTAAGGCGGCAGCGGCGGTCGAATATACGAGCGAGACCGAGATGTCCCCACTTTCCTATTATGTCGCACAGGAGATATTCAGTGCCGAGGCCGATAACTGGGCGAAAGAGAGTAAGGTCGAAACAACGAAAGCCTATGATAAGATGGACCTTGCGGACGTTTTCGCTAAAGCAACAAGGACTTCTTCCGCTAGCTGATTGTTTACTATATTAAATATATAGCAAGGAACGCGTCAATTTGCGCGTTCCTTTTCTTATATATTAATAGTGCATATGGGAAAATACAGTATGGAGGGATTTCCGGGTTAAGAGAACACTATATTTAGCGAATGAAAAAGCAATGTAAAATAAAGTTCAAAAAGGGAAAAAAAGAGCACATAAACAACTTGACAAGAGGTAGGTGAGGTGTTATTATAAACAAGCTCTCGCCACGGGGGCAGGCCAAAAAGCCAGAAAGTGGTTGAAGAAAAGGCTTGACAA